>NZ_RYZZ01000017.1 GCF_003989135.1 Peribacillus cavernae | reverse complement strand
CTGGATAATCGTTTTTGTCGAAACCCTTTGTCGAAAGATATAGTGATGAAAGCCACTTCTATTTGCACTTGTGTATTTTTATGATTATTTCGCTATTTCACAGAAAAATAAGTCGCGAATTGTCAATTACCAATACGGGTTTTCGACAAATGGTGATTAGCGGAAGATGGGTTAGATAATGGCATGTGATAGAATAAGGGATTGATAAAGAATTGAACAAAAAATAATTTCGTTTATCCAGCTATTTAGATCTCCTTTCCATATTTAAAACTAATCCCCGTTCCTTTTCAGGAGTCGGGGATTTTGTTTATTTTAAAGGTAATGATGCAATCCTTTGCTTATTTAGAAACAAGTCGGTCAGAACCATATAGCCTAAATCATTTGGATGAACTTCATCTGCCAAAAGGTTGGGTTTGTTTAAAAAAGTATCCATAGGGTTAATAAAATGAACACTAAATTGTTTTGAGGTCTTTTCATAAAAATGGTTGATCCTTTGAATCAATTTATTGGCTAACTTAAATAATTTATGGTCCAGAGGCCCTGGATTATAAAGACCCATCAAGAATATTTGAGTGTTTAGATTAGTTTCAGTTAGATTGCGTAATATATGCCTCAAATTTTGTTTTAACGTCTGCACCGTACTCACGTATTCTGAGGGTTTAACATTTTTCTGATAAGCTCGGATAAAATCATTTCCTCCTGTTGTAATCGTAATATGAGTTGCTCTTTTTAATAAATCGGGGGTTTTGGAATCGATAAGAAATTGAAGCAATTCCCCGCTGCTTAGACCAGATTTACCAAAATTCATGTACTGGCATTCTTTTGTCTGTTTTATTACTTGAAAAAAATTGGCCGTAAATGAATGGTCATGTGTAGAAGCTCCTACTCCTGTAGTGAGAGAATCTCCCAGGGCAATATAATAAACTCGTTTATCCATCCATTTGATCCTCCGTTTGCAAGTGAATTGAGTCAAATTGACTTTTACATTTTGTTCATTATTTGTTTTTTTATTATCGTTAATAAAGGGAGTTATTGGTATACTTCATATGTAAAATGTCTTATATACCATATTTATCAAAAATATGAATGAAAATGTAAAGCTCAGGGACAGCATTCCGTTTCCTTTACAAGATAGGGGATAATAACCACATTTGTAAATATTAATAATAAATCCATTATTTTCTGATCCAATTTTTTTACTAATGATCATAGTAAAAGAAGCAGGGTTTTCACTATGAATATATTGTTTACTTAATTGCAATAATAAAAATTGTAATTTCATGGTGAGGAAGTGATTTTGTGAAGGACGGAATTCAAAGCCTAAATTCCTTATTTATAGGGATTGACGTCGGCTCAACGACCGTCAAGGCTACAGTGGTAACCCCAAAAATAAAGAAATTCTTTGGTCAGATTATCAACGGCACCATACGAAACAGGCTGAAAAGGTTCAGGAATTTTTAATCCGGATGTGAAGAAGGAAGATATACGCGTGTTTATTACCGGGTCTGGGGGTGGACCCATTGCCGAGCATATTGGAGCCAAGTTCGTTCAAGAAGTGAATGCGGTTACGATGTCAGTAGAACAACTTCACCCGGATGTTGGCAGTGTGATTGAACTAGGAGGACAAGACGCCAAGATCATTATTTTTAAAGAAAACGAAGAAACCGGAAACAAGCAAGCGATTACGTCGATGAATGACAAATGCGCCTCTGGTACGGGTGCCACGATTGATAAGTGCATGATTAAAGTTGGACTGCCGGAAGAGGAAGTAGCAAAGCTGGAATTTGATGATTCAAAGCTTCATCATGTTGCAGCCAAATGCGGCGTATTTGCTGAAACAGACATTGTAAATCTGGTGAAAAGCAGTATTCCGTCATCTGAAATTATGTGTTCACTGGCGTATGCCATTGTCATGCAGAATCTTTCGGTATTGACCCGCGGGAATACATTGCGACATAAGGTGCTGTTATTAGGTGGACCTAATACATATTTGCCTTTTCTGCAACAATGTTGGTGAAAACGAATTCCGGAATCATGGGAACAGCGAGGATACGATTACCCGAAAGACATCCCGCTTGAAGAATTGATTTTTATCCCTGAAAATGCCCAGTATTATGCGGCGTATGGCGCCGTTATGTATGGCTTGCATGAACCCCAGGGAGTAGGCGTTTACAAGGGGCTGGAAGACTTGAAAACATTTATTACCCATGGGCGCAAAGCAAAGCTTGGGGAAAAAGCAGGCGCTCCTCTTGTGAAAAGTATAGAAGAATTGGAGCAATTTCGCCGTCAATACAGTATTCCGAAATTTATACCGGCTGCGTTTGAACCGGGGTCAGACGATTAGTGCTGTCGTTGGTCTGGATGGAGGTTCTACCTCATCGAAGGCTGTATTAGTCGATACGAATGGCACGATTCTGTTGAAAGAATATCAGCTGTCTAAAGGAAATCCAATTCAAGATACGAAGCGTTTTTATCGGCATATACTTATTTTGCAAATGACCGGCCTCTAAGATTGTCCTTACGGTCCATAGGCCGATTTTACCTGCTGCTCCTGTTACCACTACTTTCACCATTTCCACTCGTCCATCCAGGGCATCTAGGATTAGTGCAATGATGATTAAGTACGTGGTATTTTTGACATCGCCAGTAATGATAAAGTTGATTGATAAAAAGCCATAAAATAAATTGTCGAAAGTTAATAAGCTAGGTATGTGTGTTTTCCTTCTGTACTCCCTTTACGTATTCAGTGTCTTCTATATATTGATATACCTTTGAACAGACTTTACTGTTTGGTCCGTTCCGGCATACATGTATCACCCGTTAAACTAACATCAAATTTCTCCTTTTCCAAAAGCAAGGACCATTTGTTCTAAAGTAAATGTATGGAACTTCCTTATTTTCATATACTAAATGTAAATTTGCAGAGGTGAAAAAAATGGTTAATGATAAGAATACAAAAGTTCACTTTTTTATATTATTAGTTGTTTTAGCAGTTTTTATATGGTCTGTCATTAAGCCAGCCGGATACTTGACATGGGCAATGGAGGTTGCTCCCGCCGTTGTGGGATTGACTATCGTGATCGCGATCTACAATAAGTTCCGGCTTACTACTCTTTCGTATATTATTATTGCTATTCTTGCGATTATTATGTTCGTCGGTGGTCATTACACATATTCGCGGGTTCCTCTCTTTGATTGGGTAAAAGATGTTTTTAATTTCAATCGGAATCACTATGACCGATTCGGACATTTGATAAAAGGTCTGTTTGCGATAGTCATCAGAGAAATATTATTAAGGAAAACTCCATTATCCCAAGGTTCATGGTTATTTGGCATAGTGACAAGCATTTCGTTGTCAATTGCCGCCTTGTACGAAATTATCGAATGGTTAGTTTCGAAAATTACAAAGGGCGGTAAAGCGGCTAAAGACTTTTTAGGAACACAAGGCAGTATTTGGGATACACAATGGGATATGTCGCTTGCCTTAGTTGGAACGATACTTGCGCTCCTCATTTTTTCAAAACTGCATGATTCGCAGTTGAAAAATTTGTCTTATAAAAAATACAGTAATGGGAAAAAAAATTAAAAACTTATACTCCCATATAAAACGTAAACGCCACTTTTTTTGCTAAAAGAAAAAACCCTTATTTCATCGTCTGATTTAAGGGTTTTAACTTGTGCGCTCAGCAATGGGTTCAGTCAGTCCCGAGTTGTGAAGGCAGAACTAACAGTTGGCTTCGGGCAAGGGTATCCACGCACGGCACGTGGAATCTGAAAAATCGAGCGGTAAACCTCCGGTGTAAAAAAATACGAACATCATATAAGGGTTGAATAGCTAAAGACGTTGCAAGTCAAAACAAAACCTAGGATTAATCCAAAAATACCTTCAAGCTATGAGCCATGAAGAGGGGGTCGTAACTCAATTGCATCTAGGGAACTCCTCAAGGGGGTCCGCTGAGCCCCATATTTCTAGAATTATTCTCCATCAGCTGGTTAAGGAATTAGGACATAGAGGGCATAAATTCGTTCGATACGTAACACACTACTGCAAGGACGGTCTACTTCTGATTTCTTCCTATTCACCCTTTAACTTCAGGATATGTTTCCTTTTATGTTTCGCATAATATTGTAATCATGTTTACTTTCCATAAAGAGCCTATACAATGAGTAGCAAATCGTTAGCATAAGATTGAACGCAGATTTGAGAGAGATTTTCTAACGTTTAAGAGCATATTTTGTAGGTTGATGCGGATATTTTTGCATTAGCAGATACACCTTTCTCCGTGATACTTATTCGGACTGCCGCGCCGTATACTGAACGGTACATACGGTGGTGTGAGGCGAGGGAGTCACCCCCTACTCGATTAAACGCAGGAGTTATGTTTAACATTTTATGCTCTAATTCCTTTTATGATATAACAGACTAAGATATCAGAACGTGTGGTATTACTCTGTATTTCTAGGCATTCAATCACTTACCTGTGGGACTCTAGGGTCAATAGAGCCAAAAAAGTTCATTACTTTCTTTCAGCACCTTATACCAGGCCAAATTGGAATCCAAATTATCATGTACACGGATATGCGCATTTTCGCAAAATACCTTACCTTTCCTTCTGATTAAGAGGAAAGTTAGTTATTAATTGTAACGGTTTTCCGTTTCTTCAAATGCCTTTTCTGTTTTATCCAGTTTTAACTGGGCTGCATTTTTGCCAGGATCCGTAATGGAAGCAGAAGTCGCGCAATTTTTTCTTACTGGTACTTACAATTGTTTGAACTTTTTGTATTATCTCGATCTTAAAAAATTTTTTTTGGCAAATTATCTGTTGTTTCATCCTCAATTGTTGTTACCCCTAGCGGTTGGACAGCCGGGAGGCTTTGATTTTTGCGCGCTTTCCATTTGTCGCGGATTTCCATAGCCACATTGCTCCATTGAACGATTTGGGATATTTTTTCCTGATTATTGTCGATCCCTGCTTGCACTTTATTAGATACTTTTTGAATGGAAGAATTGAAGCTTTCGATGGAAGACCCAACACCCTTTACAGCAGTGACCACTGAATTCAGGTTTTCGGATTTCTTTTGCAGATCCTCAGCAAGTACGTTCGTTTTATGCAGGAGTGAGGCCGTTTCAACAGTTACCCCTTGCATTTGTTTTTCTAGTCCGTTTAAAGTGTGAGCTACACTGTCTAGAGTGACCTGAAGTGATTTTAATGTTCTTGATAAGAAAATCACCAGGACTAAAAAGGCAATGGCAGCCACTGCAGCGCTCAAATATAAAATAATTTCCATAAGACACCTCCGGTAAAACTTCAAGTACATGTTGTACCATCTAATTTGTTATTTGTTAAATATCCGTTCACTTTTAAAAACGTATTAAAGAGGCTTCCGATACTTTATGGTTTACCTTACTGGTGCAAAATAGAGGTGCGTTAGCGTCACTTGAATCAAAAAGAAAATGGGTTAATACAGTAGATGTTTTTATTCTTTTTAGAGTACATATAGAGATCTTGGCTTTACACTAATTTTTACAGGAGTTTGACCAATGATTTCCCCGTCCCCATGAGCAATCATGGGGGAATCTGAAAGAATTTCTACTTCTCTTGCTTTTAATATAGTAACAGAGGGATGGGAGGTATGTTTTCCTTTAAAAACTGTTGGAAGTATACGTAATAGCTCCCATCTGGAAATTCCTTGAACAATACAAATATCGAATAAACCATCAGTATTTATTGCATTAGGGCATATCAACATACCTCCGGCATATGACGGTGAATTTGCGACTGCAATTAGCCATACATTGGCAATCTTCTGTTGTTTTTTATCAACTTTTAAATCAACATTTGTAGGTTTATAATAGAACAACACTTTAAATACACCGACAATATATGAGATTCCGCCCAAACGAAATAAATTTAATAATTTTTTATACTTTGAGATATTTGTTGTATGAGCCACTTGTCCGTCGAACCCGATTCCTACTACTGTGGCATAATATTTATCGTTTATACGTCCGATATCGATAACTTTTCGTTCATCTTTTAATATACGTTCTAAAGCTTTATCGAATCTAAGTGGAATACCTAATGCTCTACAAAAATCATTTCCTGAACCAGCGGGAATAATTCCTAATGGAATATTCGAACCGGATAATCCATTAATTGCTTCGTGAACCGTCCCATCCCCACCTACTGCAATAATTACAGCCGTTTCTTTATTATTTATATATTCCTGAACGATTTGTGTAGCGTGATTGGATTTCTGTGTAAAATGAACACAATATCGAATGTTTTTTTCTTGCAAGATTTTTTCAATAAGAGACCAAATTTTTAGCGCTCTTCCGTTGCCAGATACTTTATTTACAATAAAACAATACAAAATCTCACCTACTCATACTTTTTAAAACAAATTATTTCCTTCTAGCCTTGTGAATATACAAGCTTAAATAAGGTGTTTATTTAACCTATATAACTAAAAATTTATATGTACAACTTAGTGAGTACAGCTTCATCATAAGTGCCATTTGAAAGGCTGTACTAATTCCTAAGTTCATTATAAAGGTATTTATCCTAAGCTAAATACCTGAAGGTGCTGAGGCAAAACTTCAAATTGTAGGCTTTTTACTTGAGCTTTTTCACCATCGAGATTAAGAGCTATGGTTTCTGGTAGAATAAAGCAACCTGATTTTATTTTAGTATGATTTATTATTGAAGAATTTTTAGTAAGGTTGAACTTTTTTGCAAGTAATGAAAAAAGCAACTGTAATCGATTAGTTTTTTTACAGGTGAGAAGATGGAAATACCCATCATTATGTGTCGAATTCTTGATTAGACTTTCAAAAGGACCCACGGAATTCCCGTTCATGATTAAAAATAAAGAAAGGTTAGAAATCACCTTATTGGGAGACACATCAATTGAAATTGTATCCGATTGTTTCGTTAACAAAAATGTTTTAAGAAAATAAAGGACATAGGCCCATTCACCTAAAGAAGATTTAAGGGAACGAGAAGTTTTATAGGTAATATCCGACAACCAACCTGCTGCTGCTATGTTGGCAAAGTAATGGTTTCCAAATTTTCCGATGTCAATTGGTTTTGTAAAGCCATTTTCAATGACTGAAAGAGCTTGAAACACATTGCCCGACATACCTAAATATTGTGCGAATTCATTACTTGTACCAAAAGGGAATACTCCCACGGTTGGTCTAAAGGGTTCCTCTGCCAGAAACTGTAGTGTTTGGTTTATCGTGCCGTCACCACCTGCAATAAAAATTGCATCCCATCTGTCTTGACATGCTTTTTTAATGGGATTGCCGATACTTGTTAACTCCTTTGTTTGATGGATCGTAAGTTGGTAACCAATTTCTTCAAGTTTTTTTAATAAAATCGGAAAAGCTTTATGGGCACTCTTTTTTCCTGAAAACGAGTTATAAATCATCAATGCCTGTTTGTCCATTGTACTCATACTGAAAACCCCTTTTTGGATTTAATACTATTTTTATTTATTTCCTGCTTCCAAATACAATTAGTTTTTTCTAATTATTAATACATAAACCGTATAAATTCTGGTCATTCTAAAAATAATAAATATTGCTTTTGGAGTGATCAGAATGATCAAGGTAATTTTACTTACATTGGAATTATCGATTTTTCCTTTATTATTGAGCAGCGCAGTTAATGATGCAACCGAAGCAGGTAACAGTCATGAAAATAATAATATGTGTGATGTTCAGTTTGATCAAATTCAAATGTATTAATAAAAGATTAGCTGATTGAGGTATTATTTCAATATTATCAAAAAAGGCGGGAATGAGTTTTATGGAAACTACGATAGAACCGATCGATAGGGTTGCGATACAAATCGGGCCGATACAAATTTACTGGTACGCTGTTATTATCATTTCCGGCGTACTTATCGGCCTATGGCTAGCCATGAGTGAGAGCGAGCGTCGTGATTTGCCAAAAGAAACTTTTGTTGATCTCGTCTTTTTTGCTCTTCCGATTTCAATCATAGCTGCACGTCTTTATTATGTGATTTTTCAATGGGAGTATTATGCCGAAAATCCCATAAAAATCATTGCTATTTGGGAAGGCGGACTAGCCATGCATGGTGTACTGACCGGAGCGGTATTGACAATATTAGTGTTTGCGAAGGTACGAGACATTTCTTTCTGGAAACTTACCGATATTTTGGCACCAAGCCTAATTCTGGGCCAGGCAATCGGACGTTGGGGGAATTTTATCAATCAGGAAGCTCATGGGGGACCCGTATCAAGAGAATTTCTAGAAAATCTGTATTTGCCCGATTTCATCATTAATCAGATGTACATAGAAGGAACGTATTATCAACCCACGTTTTTGTACGAGTCTCTTTGGAATTTTGGCGGATTTATCTTGTTGATGTCCCTCCGGCGGGCAAATTTAAGGCGCGGTGAGTTGTTTTTGACATACATCATCTACTACTCGTTCGGTCGATTTTTTATCGAAGGAATGAGAACGGATAGCTTAATGCTGACGGATAATTTGCGGATGGCGCAAGTCATTTCCGTCGTATTAATCTTTGTGGCGATGATGATAATCTGGTACCGCCGAAAAAAAGGATATGCCGATATCCGCTATTTAGATAATGGCATGTGATAGAATAAGGATTGATTATGGATTGAACACAAAATAATATTCGTTTTTAATATAGTTGATTTCCTTGCCATATTTAAAACTAATCCCCGCTCCTTTTCTTAGGAGTCGGGGATTTTGTTTATAGAGGTTGTTAATTGAGTTTTTTACCATCAAGATTTAGAGCAATAGTTTCAGGAATCATCAAGAAAAATGATTTTATTTTTCCCATATTTAACAAAATCATGAATAGAAATGTATATGGCACAATAAAAATGTAGGGGATGGCACTTAATTTGTAACTATTAAAGAAACAAGGTGATATGTATTGAAAGCTTTGCAATTCGATTATAAAATACCTCGCTATGTTTTCAGTAAAATGGCTGGAAGGTTTATTCCATCTGCTTATTGGCATTCACGGCTTTCCTGTTTGCAATTTTACGAACAATCGGAACCGAAGCTTCCAAATGAAGATTGGGTAAAAATAAAGGTGAAATATGGGGGCATTTGCGGCAGTGACCTAAATCTTATTTTTCTTAATGATAGTCCATCTACTTCACCATTTGTTTCGTTTCCATTCACAATCGGCCATGAAATTGTAGGGGAAATCGGGGAAGTAGGATCAGGTATTGCTGATTTAAATATTGGAGATCGAGTTGTAATAGACCCGATTCTTTCATGTGTTACGAGGGGCTTGGACCATCATTGTTCCGAATGCCTTAAAGGCAATTTCAGTTTGTGTTTACATAAAACGGAAGGATCCTTGTCACCAGGTTTATTAATAGGGACATGTCGTGACACAGGAGGAGGCTGGAGTTCCTGTTTGGTAGCGCACAAAAGCCAAGTTTTTAAACTCCCCGAAGAAGTGAATGATTTAAACGGTGTGATGGTAGAGCCTTTTAGCTGCGCTTTACATAGTGTGCTAAGAAATCCTCCAAGAGAAAACGACACTGTACTTGTCATAGGAGGAGGTGTGATTGGGTTATCTGTAATTGCCGCTATACGAGCACTGGAAATCCCATGCAGAATTGTAGCATTGGTGAAACACCATTTTCAAGCTGAGTTGGCATCCAGTTATGGGGCAGACGATATTATACTCCTTCGAAAACAAACATATGTCCAGCAGTTAACAAAAGCTATTAAGGGTGAGGTATTAAAACCGCTTTTTGGACCTGAGGTCATACAGGGTGGGGCGGATATTGTTTTTGAATGTGTTGGAAAAAAACAGAGCATCAATGATGCCCTTCGGTTTTCCAAGAACGGTGGAAAAGTTGTTCTGTTAGGACTGGCAGGAATAATGGATGGCATTGATTGGACGACAGTCTGGCTCAATGAGTTAGATGTAAAAGGAAGCTTTGCGTATAGCTCGGAGGAGTATCAAGGCAAAAGAGTAAGGACGTTTGACATTGCGATTGAATTAATGCGTGATGGAAAAGTAGATCTGTCGCAATTGGTTACTCACCGATTTCCACTAGAAGAATACCGGAATGCTCTTGGCACTGCTTCAAATAAGCAAAGCCGGTCAGCAATAAAAGTCGTTTTTGAACCGTAACATCAAGAGCTTAATGAAACAAGTAAGGAGCATTCCTGTTAGGAGGTTTTTCGGGGACTTGAACAAAAAGAGCCCTCTTGGTATGATGCGCGGTGTCAAATCTGTGCGAATTGACCCCTAACTTAGAACCAAGGAGGACTCCATCGTGGATTTTACTCAAAATCAGAAAATAAATCAAGTCACCGATCAAACAATCGTCATTGGAATGGATATTGCAAAACGCACGCATTATGCCCCTGTTTTGTCGATGAACGAGGGCGGGTGCTCCAAAAAGCTTTTAATGTTTCACAATCGAAAGAAGGATTTGAAAGGTTTTATCAACGTATCATGACAGCGATGAAGGAATCCGGTAAGACGGAGGTCATCGTCGGTATCGAGCCGACAGGGCATTATTGGCTGAACCTGGCCTATTTCCTGGACGACAGGGGCATTCCCCTTGCCATGACCAATCCTATGCATGTCAAGCGATCCAAAGAGCTGGATTACAATCTGCCAAAGCATGATGCCAAAGATGCCTTGGTTATCGCGCGCCTTGTGAAGGATGGAAGGTTTAGCTATCCACGGATCCTCAAAGGGGTAGAAGCTGCGCGTAGGTGCCAGCCTGAGGTCGAAACTGGTAGAGGAATTAGGTTCCGTAAGCAACAAGCTGATCCGTTGGACGGACCGGTATTTCCCAGAGTTTGTGCAGGTATTTCCGTCATTCGGAAAAATGGCACTCGCTGCTTTGGAACATACCCCTTTTCCAAGCGATCTCACAGGGAAAGAGCCCGATGAGGTATTGACGCTTTATCGGAAAAGCGAGGGGCTCAAAGCTCCGCAAAGGCCAAAAGCAGCCAGGCTGATTGAACTCGCAGGCACCTCGATTGGCGTCACGGAAGGACGGCAGATGGCCCGTATTGAAATAGTCACACTTGTCCGCCGTTACCGCCAACTTGAGGAAGAAATGGAGTCACTCACCCGGCAGTTGACCGAACTTGTCAAGGAATCTATAGAATACCAATGGCTTAAAACCGTGCCCGGCCTAGGCGATGCAACGATTGACGAGTTATTATCGGAGATCGGAAGCTTTTCCCACTATCAGGATCCGCGCCAATTACTGAAACTTGCGGGACTGACCTTACGGGAAAATTCCTCCGGCCAGCATAAAGGGCAAAAACGGATTTCCAAACGTGGAAGAAGGCGATTACGCGCCCTCCTCTTTCGAGTTATGATGCCCATGATCCGTCATAATGAAGCGTTTCGACAGTTGCACGAGTATTACACGAACCGATCAGACAATCCATTACGCAAGAAGCAATCCATCGTGGTGTTATGCGGGAAATTACTGAAGGTACTGCACGCAATCAGTACGAAGCATGTGGCGTTTGACGCAAAGCGAATGATCCGGGATATTCTCAAGCTCGAAAAGGCTGCCTGACGCGTACATTCACTTGATCCACTAGACAACAGGATGACACGGAGAAGCCGGCATAATTTTTCCCATTCGACCTTGAGTCCCTAAAGGAGCTTAGCCAGTCTCTGCCTTATGACTAGACCGAACAAAGGAATGTAGGCACACAGATGCCAAGAGACATGGGAGGGTACGTCATCATAAGCGACGCAGAGATCCACAGTGCATCGTATACTACTCCATCACTACAACCATATTTAACCAGTAGTGACCGCGTAGCGTACCCACCAACTGTAAGAGAATCACTTATTTTTAAAATTATGTTAGTGAGCGTGTCGAAAAATATTTTTTTGACACCCCTAAGACGGGTCAAACCGTTGATAAATCAATATTTATAGAGGGAGGAATACATAATGAACTTTATAATAAATGGTGCCGAACAAAGTCCTTTTCTTACATGGTTTACGGAAGGAATAAAGGAAAAATTTTCAACTGAAGGATACGAATATTGCAAAGAACCAGTTGATGATATAAGGCTTGTATTTAATGTGATCGACAAAGAAAATCCTCGTCCATTTCGGAGAAAGGCACAGGCGACTTTTGTTATATCGATATTAGAAGACCATCAAGAAACGGAAAACACTTTTGAATCAGCTTATCCTTATATAATAAGGTCTATAGCGAACCATTTAATTTTCATTACGCATACCAAAGATAAATCGGTTGTTTCTTTTATTACTCCTGAACAAGGATTCTACAAATTAACATACCAACATGAACAGGAGAAGGATTTTTTTCAAAAGATTTATGAAAGACTGGAACCGATTGCATCAGCTCAATTAGTGATTGACAATGATTTCATGGATGATTTGGATCAAGAATTATGGAATGGTAACGAAATTACAAAAAGAATGTACCTATCCGGCAAAAAATTAGATGATATGAATTTACTGCCTGCGCCGTTTCCACTTGAAAAATATTTAACAGATCGAGATATGCGTCAGTTAAAAAAATTATATGGGATAGGTGGCTTAAGCTATGGGAATCTAAGCAGCCGACACGATGCTAAAAGTTTTTGGATGAGTGCGAGCGGGGTTAACAAAGCCAATATGCGTGTGATTGGACAAGATATTTTGCATATAAAGGGATTTAATTCACAGAAAAGCGCGATGGAAATAAGTGTCCCCCCACGTATTTCGCCTAAAAGAGCGTCGGTTGATGCTATTGAACATTGGATGATTTATAAGGAACATCCGAAGGTTGGAGCAATTGTACATATACATGCGTGGATGGATGGAGTGCAGGCTACAGAAACCAACTATCCATGCGGTACACTTCAATTAGCTGAAACTGTAGCAGATTTAGTAAGGAATGCCGACAATCCCTCAAGGACCATTATCGGACTCAAAAATCACGGGCTTACTATTACAGGTCGGGATTTAAATGATATTTTTGAACGGATTGAGGGCCGGGTTATCGCACAAGTTCCGATGTCTTAGTAAAGATTCCTCTACTTTCACTCTCATTAGAATATTAAATGTTATGCAGAATAGTAAAAAATCCTTTTGAGTACATTATTGTTATCCGATCGTTTCTTTAGGTGGTTATATAACGTTTATTATGAAAGGAGTTATTCAAACAGGCATGATTCTAGGTTTTAAAGTTATCATTGGAAACATATATCGTCTCATCGTGGCGTTAGTTGAATTTGACTATGAAGAAGCTTACAACGAATGGAACAAAAAATGATTTGCGTTTTATGCAGCGAAAAACCCTTATTTCATCTATTTTTGAAATAAGGGTTTTGCTCGTATTTTTGTCACTTGTTATTCGCTATTCAGGTTTATGGTTGTCATAAAGGGCAAATGGTCTGAGGCTTTAGAAATTTACACCTTCAGCTTTAGCTACAATGGAGTATTGTACCTGTTACGCGGAAGAGCTTGTAATGCGCATCGTGATTTGTTTCGCATTTTGTAAGTGCAATTCAGTATAATCCTGCCAGCGTATGATGTTTTCAACAAAAGATTTGTAAGAAGAGGGAGCAGCATTCCTCATGACATCTAAACCAGATCTCACGTTTCGGTCTCTTTGTTCTGCGTTTCGTATGCAGTCAACTAGTGTTTCAAGTATGGATGTCGAACTCTCTCCATTCATCAATCTTTGAGCGGATCCGCTCGCTGTAACGCGATGATAGGACGCTGGGATCAGATGCGTATGCATATCCGCATTTCCTTTCAAATCTTTCGTTTCGGGAATATGAAATAATTGCGTGCTCATGGAACAAACCATTTGCTCACCATACAGGCTGTAGTAAATCTCGTCGGCAACAGGGTGCCATATTTCATTTTGTCTCAAAATAACTCCCCCTGAAAAAGAATTTGGGCAAATTGCCTGCAATATTATATGCCGGGTATGTTTGCTTGCTCCAATAAACATTTTAAATAGTCCAGCACTTACGAATTAATTCAAAAGAATTAGACACGATATATTCATGGATATTTATAAAAAAATAATAGTAGGTTAAATGAACATCACTTAAGTGATCAGGTAAAAACGATTCATGAAGAATTGGATGACAGGGGTTTACAATCCGCTTCCATCAATACACTCGTTTTTCGTGGAAATAACAAACAAATGCTGCATGTTCCATGGGGCGGTTTGTACAGGTTTTGATTTTATATAGGGAGCAGAGTAACTGTTGCATAATTAAGACGAATCGATGTAAGGAGATGGGATCATGATAAAAAAATTTACTTTAAAGACCGCAAAGCGTGATGAAATGCGGAATGTCACGACTGAAGTTCAAGGATGCATTGCCGAAGCAGGACTGGAAAGCGGGATAGCTGTCGTATATTGCCCTCATACCACTGCCGGGATGACCATCAATGAAAACGCTGATCCTGATGTTAAACGGGACATGCTTCGCCGATTTGACGAACTGTACCCATGGAACCATACACTCGATTTGCATGGTGAAGGCAACACGGCAGCTCACCTGAAGGCCAGCACGGTCGGTTCCTCACAGCATGTCATTATCCATAAAGGTAGCCTGGTGCTAGGAACATGGCAGGGCATATACTTTTGCGAATTTGACGGCCCGCGTGAAAGACACTTTTATGTAAAGCTAATTGAAGGATAAGGTATATTTGCAGGGAATCCCGGTTAAAACAATGCGCTAAACTTTTTAAGGAAATATCTCTCCCTTGCAAGGTTTTATTGCCATGCTCGCGAATATGTTAGAATAAAGAAAAATTATTAACGGGTGGGGAGATGGATTCAGTTGTCGAAAATCATCTTAATTACCGGGGTTGTGTTAATTGCTTTTTCGGGAATCTTCTTGGGAGCATGGGTCAGTGGCGACCAGCAAAGAGGAAATTTTTATTCCGAAACGAAGGAAAATCGATTTTTACGGACGAAGATTTCACTGTGGAGCGGAGGGCTTGGGTTATTGTGTTTAGCCATCTGGGGGCTGATCTATTATTAGGAGGAAGAAAACGTTGCTGGATACATTATTACAGGGGAAAAGGGTCACGTTACGAAACGTAACAGAGAAGGATTTCAAACCGCTATGGCAATTACGGTACGGGGAAGAAAATCCCGAATGGAAAAAATGGGATGCTCCTTATTTTCCGTACGAACGTCTCGATTTTCATAGATTTAAAGAAATGGAAAAGAATAGAGTCACATATGATTATGCACATGGCGTTAATTCCCAGCTATTAATTGAAGTCAATTCCAGAATAATCGGTTCGATTGTCTTTTACTGGGAAGATGAAGCAACACGCTGGCTGGAAATCGGCATTGCGATTTATAAACCAAAATTTTGGAATGGCGGCTATGGTACAGAAGCGCTTGAATTGTATATCGATTACCTGTTTTCCAATCTTGAAATCGAAAGGGTCGGACTGACGACCTGGTCGGGTAATGAACGGATGATCGCAGCTGGGAAAAAGGTTGGATTGTTGATGGAAGGGAGGATGCGAAAGTGCCGCTACTATAATGGATATTACTATGACTCGATTCGGATGGGAATGATCCGGGAAGAGTGGGAAGAAAAGAAAAAAAGCAAAAAATTGCAACGCGGCGTGAGCTATACGAACCAAAACAACTAAATATATAGTGTAGCGGATTTTAACGAACGCAAACTAGCCATAAATTCAGAATGCTGGCATTTTAGTGTCTTAATAATATAAACACCGTTCAAGAAGTTGGAACGGTGTTTAATATCTTTGGATTTGTCCAGCTGTTGCAACCACTTCTACCATTAATCCTTTAAAATCTACTATTTATTTATTTGAAACTAAGGTTTAAATAAATGATTAATTAGTTTCTCAAGAAATGATTTTCTTTACAATGGTTATTATTAGTATCCTAACTTCTTTATTTATAATTTTTCAAGTGAAGTCAGTAGGTGTATTTGTTCCGTACAAAAAAGGTTGTTTACTATCAGACCCGTCATCAAGATTCTATTGACGAAGGTAACACAAAGGACTAAAATCAGAAAACAATACATATTGCGAAAATACATACTCCTCGTTGAAAAGAAGGTTTGATCTATGGGAAAGATTATTAGGGATGTCGGTCCAATCGGGTGGAATATTATTATCGGCACGGTGTTTGGCAGGATGGCGACTTCGATGAGCATGCCGTTTTTGGCGATTTATTTAACGAAGTCGCTTGGTGTGTCTCCTGCGATGACAGGGGCGGTCGTTGCTGTAAGCTCCCTTGTCGGGGTGTTGGGAAGTTTTCTTGGCGGTTATTTATCCGACCATTTTGGCAGGAAAAGAATTTTGATTTTGTCGATTTTTTTGTGGGCAGCTGTATTTGCCGGATATGGCTTTTCAAAAACGATTATTGCTTTCTTTGTAATGAACTCATTGAACGGCTTATGCAGAGCCCTTTTCGAGCCTGCTTCCAGGGCTTTGCTCTCAGATATTACCGAACCAAGGAACAGGCTGCTGATATTTAATTTACGCTATACGGCCATCAATGTTGGGGTAACATTCGGGCCATTGCTTGGTTTGAAATTGGGTTCAGCCAACTCGACAACTACTTTCTTTATAGCAGGGATCATTTATGCAGCATACGGACTTTCCCTCGTGATTTCCTTAAGAAGTTACCGTGTTGAAAGTGTGGCTGAAAACCGGATTGAATGGAGGGATGCAGTCGGTGTTATTAAAAAGGATAAAATCTTTACACTGGCTTTGTTTGCGATGATCCTATCAATCGTTGGTTATTCTCAATTTAATTCAACGCTGCCGCAATTTTTCTCGTCATCAGATTCCTTTGAAAATGGAGTGGCTGTTTTTTCGTATTTATTGGCGTTGAACGCTATATTGGTGGTGTGTTTGCAATATCCGATTGTTACACTCAGCAAAAGATTTCCATCGGTTCTTTCGATTGCAACGGGAAATTTGGTCGTCTCCCTCGCGCTTTTGGGATTTGCATTTGCCAAAACGGTTCCTGCTTTGATTCTGATCATGTTATTGTTCACAATCGGGGAGGTGCTCATGTTTTCGATGACGGATGTATTCATAGACGAGTTAGCCGATCCGGCAATGAAGGGGACTTATTTTGGAGCGATGGGCTTTAGCGGCTTTGGCGGTGTGGCCGGTCCCTGGTTAGGCGGTGTCCTGCTCGGCCATTTTGGGACAGGGCAGCCATTCTATTTATTTGGCATGCTTAGTGTAGCCGCGATTTTTGGCGTCCCATTGTTCCTGCTTGTTTATTTTCAGCTGAAAAAAAGACAAATGACTCATAATAGATTGTCAAAAAACTTCCAGAACTGATTAGCGATTTAAGTTCAGACTTCCAATGGTGGAGATCCTATCCATTGCAATAACTTCCTTACCTTCCATGGGAAATATTAAGCACTGAAATCTTGGAGGATGTTTGTTATCCTAGTCAGGAGCTTACAAAGGAGGTTAATGCATGGACTTTAAGGTGATATTCTCGTTCATACTGGCTCTTTGTATAATTACACTTGGATTAATTTATTATAATGATCATGAAGTAAAGGCTTCAGCAAGCGGAAATAAGCACGTTGTGAAGCAAGGTGAATCCATTTGGTACATTGCGAAATTATATGGCGTTCCTATTCAGGAGTTAAAAAAAGCCAATCATAATGATAACAATGTGGTGGAACCAGGGGATAAGCTTGTGATTCCAAAAGCGATGAGTGATTCGGATAAAGAATTGCTTGCAAGGCTTGTCCATGCAGAGGCAAAAGGGGAGCCATACCGGGGTAAAGTGGCCGTGGCAGCAGTTGTGTTGAATCGGATCCAAAGTGAAGAATTTCCTGATACGGTATCTAAGGTAATCTATCAGGAAAATCAATTTTCTCCGGTTGCGGATGGCAGCATTAAAAAGCCTGCCGGAGAAGATGCAATACGGGCAGTAAACGAGGCGATTGCCATCGAGGGCTATACCTACAAAGAACTATATTTCTATAATCCGAGTATTTCAAAGAGCAAATGGATGAGACAGCTGAAGATCAATAGAGTCATAGGCAAGCACCATTTCGCGTTAGAATAGAAAAAAACCGATCGCCGGAGAGACCAATCCGAATGATCGGTTTTTTTGATAGACTCACTATCAAAAAATTAAGCATACCCATACACTAAATCATTTTGGAAAATGGGGCAAGTGGAATGCAATTAAATGAACTTGAGCGTATAATGATATTAAACTTTAAACAAATCATCTATGGTACAATGTAATAATTATTCCACAACAATTGTACTTCTAAAATGATTTTACTCTCCATTCGTAAGGGTGAATTCAACGAATCTGGAGATGAATTCAACCAATTTCGAGATGAATTCAACCAAACAGCCGGGGAATTCAACCAAACAAACTAATTCAACTTAACTTCAGTTCAAACAAGTTACAGAGTTTCTGGACGAGAACGCACACTACAGTACAGGAGATGAAACTATGGCAGATACTCACGTTTATACGAAGAAGGAAGAACTAGTAAATGCCATCACCCATGGCATCGGTGTTTTATTAAGTATAGCTGCACTCGTTTTCCTGATCTTAATTTCCGCCCGGCAAGGTTCGTCATGGCATGTTGCGGCAGCCACGATTTATGGAATCAGCATGCTGGTACTTTATACTGCATCCACGCTCGTCCACAGCTTTCCGCCTGGAAAGGCAAAAGATATTTTTGAGATCTTTGATCATTCGGCGATTTACTTTTTTATTGCAGGAACATATACGCCGTTTATGTTGCTTGTAATTAATGGCGCCCTCGGCTGGACGCTTTTGGGCATTGTATGGGGAGTGGCCCTTGTAGGGGTTGTTTTCAAAGCATTTTTTGTGAAAAAGTTCCTCTATCTTTCGACGATTCTCTATATTGCGATGGGCTGGTTGATCGTGATTGCCTGGAATCCGCTGGCTGCGACACTTCCGGCCGCAGGTATGCAGCTGCTTATTGTCGGCGGATTGTTATATACGTTCGGTGCGGTATTTTACGTTTGGCGCGGTTTTCCATTCCATCATGGCGTTTGGCATTTGTTCGTGCTTGGCGGCTCGGCTGCGCACTTTTTTGCCGTGTTGTTGTACGTCCTCCCGATTCATTAATCATCTTAAAAATTCTTCTCACCGAGAGAAGGATTTTTAATTTTTAATTTTTGTAATTTTTTCCTTTGGAAGATGATATTATGGCAATATCAGTAATGGCATTCTAGCAAAGGCGGGAGATGACTCATGGAAAAAGCAGTGGAAGTGGTTTTCAGCAAGGAAATTCTAGATGAAGGTGCATCAGTCTTTCAAGTTGCTGTTGCGAGCTTAAAGAAAATCGGAGACTTTGAAAATTATTTTTTAATAACGATTCATAGAAAAACCGGAACTGTCTCTTGTAAGTCAGTTCCGGTTTTTTTCTGTAGCTTATCAAACCGATACCTTCTCCTGCGGAAGCATTTTGGATGCTTCAAGGCGGTTGCGCACCAGGATGCCTACCCAGCCGGCAATCGCTGCTTTAATAACGCCTACCAAAAGGAACGGAGCAGCTCCCCCTGCTATTGCGGCAGTCCATGTCAGAGAAGCTGAATATTTCAACCAGATTGTACCGAATGTGAGTGCAATGAGCATTCCAACGATATTGGCGATAATCGCATGAGGAACTTTAAATCTTGTCTTTTCGAGAATAAGGCCTGTAAAGTAAGCGGTCGGAATGAAACCGATTAAATATCCGCCGGTCGGACCGAAAATCTTTGAGATGCCGCCTGACATTTCGGCGAATACCGGAATCCCTGCAGCTCCGATAATCAGATATAATATCACCGAGAATGTCCCATAACGGGAGCCCAAAATGGTAGCTGCCAAACCAATGGCCAGTGTTTGTCCGGTAATTGGGACTAGCGGAAGCGGAATTGTAACCTGTGCCAATATCCCGATTATCGCAGCAAATAAAGCGGTAATGATCATCATTTTTAGCCTTTGGCGATTATATGGCATCTTGACCCTCCCTTGTCAACTTTGGGTATAGTATGGTTGACACAAATACATTTTACGATTTTGGGCAGCATAATGTCAATTGAAAATGACAGTAGTGAAATGCCAATCTTCGAAATACTTATTTATGTTTTTAACTAATAAAAAGAAGGGAATAAAGGAAGAAAGCATGATGGCTTGTTAACTGTTACATCATAATCAGCTCCTGCTGGCTGCACAATAAGTAAGCATCTAGGAAGAAGGATACATGATGGAAGGAATTTTTTATGCACTGCTTCCGGCTGTGGCGTGGGGAAGCATCGTATTGGTCAGTGTCAAGCTTGGCGGAAATGCGTATAGCCAGACATTAGGCATTACACTTGGCGCACTGATCTTTTCTGTATTTATGTTTTTTATCAAAATGCCTGACATGAGCACAGTCGTGTGGACAGTCGGAATTATTTCAGGGGTTTCCTGGGCGGTTGGACAGCTTTATCAATTAAATAGTGTAAAATATATGGGTGTTTCGAAAACTGTTCCCATTTCGACAGGCATGCAGCTTTTGGGTACGACTTTGTTTGGTGTCGTTGTTTTTAAGGAATGGACCAATAAAACGACTGTCATTCTCGGTGTAACGGCACTTATTTGTATTATTGCCGGTGTAATATTAACGGGTATTAGTAAAAAGGAAGCAAGCAATAAAGATGAGAATCTTAAAAAAGGGTTACTAGTACTGGTTATTTCTTCACTTGGTTTTCTCGGATATGTCGTGATTGTCAGATGGTTCGAGATAGAAGGGTGGGCGGCCATACTGCCTCAATCCATCGGTATGCTTGGTGGGGCACTTATTCTGTCGGTGCGGCATAACCCATTTTCCAAGTATGCGATCCGGAACATACTGACAGGGATTATGTGGGCGATTGGAAATATCGGTCTGCTTCTGGCAAACCCAAAGGTTGGTGTGGCTGTCGGCTTTTCTTTTTCACAAATGGGTATTGTCATATCAACGCTTGGCGGGGTTTTCCTGCTTGGGGAAAAGAAGTCGAAAAAACAACTAATCTTTATTATTATCGGCTGCGTGCTTGTCATTACAGGCGGCGTTTTACTGGGCATGACGAAAAATTAAGGAGGCTTAAGATATGTATCAGGATTTAGAAAACAAGGTAGTAGTGATAACAGGTGCAGCGAAAGGCTTAGGAAAAGCGATGGCGGAAAGGTTTGGCCGCGAAAAAGCAAAAGTCGTGATCAACTATCATTCCGATAACAGTGACTATCAGGAAATCATCGATAACATAAAAGCTGCAGGAGGGGATGCAGCGGCGATGCAGGGGGATGTATCAAAGGAAGAAGATGTAAAAAAACTTATTTCCTTTGCTGTCGAAACATTCGGAAGGCTTGATATTATGGTCAATAATGCCGGCATTGAAAATGAAGTCCCGAGCGAAAGGCTGACACTAGAGGATTGGAATAAGGTAATTGATGTCAATCTAACGGGTATTTTCTTAGGAAGCAGGGAAGCAATTGCCTATATGCTTGAAAATAACAGTAAGGGCAGTGTCATTAATATGTCTTCCGTCCATGACCGGATTCCATGGCCGCATTTTGCGCACTATGCTGCCAGTAAAGGCGGTGTTAAGATGTTGACTGAAACCCTGGCCCTTGAATTTGCACCGAAAGGGATTCGCGTGAATAACATTTCGCCCGGGGCCATCGATACTCCAATTAATGCAGAAAAATTTGCGGATCCTATTGCGAAAAAAGAAGTAGAGGCTTTGATTCCGATGGGTTATATCGGTAAGCCGGAAGAGATAGCAGCTTGTGCCGCCTGGCTTGCCTCTTCTGAATCCAGTTATGTGACGGGATTGACGCTTTATGCTGATGGAGGTATGACCAAATATCCTGGGTTTCAGGCCGGAAAGGGTTGATCAAAACAAGGGAGTAACCAGCTCCCTTGTTTTTTTTAGCCATTTTATGTACTCCCCAAACACCCATTGAACAAACGAATAGTTAATGCATTGGCGGAAAAAAAGATGCGGGGAGATCATGTAATTTCCTTTTTACTGTGATTATTGCCTATGCACATTTGCACTGCTCAACATATCTGTATAAAGAGATAGAATAAATAGGTAAATTGAGGAGGAGTAATATGAATCAAGGATTTTATTCGCATAATATTAATCCTAATGATATGAGACGCCCATTCGGATATGGCCGGCGCCGCAGACCATTCGGTTATGGATTTGGAGGACCTTTTGTAGGAGGATTAATAGGAGGTCTTGCAGCCGGGGCATTAATAGGACCTGCACTTGGCGGTTATGGCTATGGCGGCTATCCTGGCTATGGCTATGGCGGCTATCCTGGCTATGGCTATGGTGGTTATCCTGGTTATGGCTATGGCGGTTATCCTGGTTATGGCTATGGAGGATACCCAAATTACTGGTAAAATATAATTGTTATACCGGGCAGGTTGCTGCCCGGTTATTTCATAGGTTCAATTCCAATCCAATAATCTGACTGCGCCACGGACAAGCCACCAGGGTATTGAAACACAATATTTAATGAAAGAAGCTATTTCTAATAAGCTTGTTTTTTACATAAAGATTATGAAAAATTTTAAAATGGAAGACAAAATCATCAAAAAGGATTCGATTTTCTTTTTCAAAGTTATACTTGTCCAAAAAACACTCGATAACCGTGCCGTTTTTAACGGTATCGAACAAACCGGATACATAAAATTGATATTTAAATTTTTCATATAAAAACTCATAACCGCTTGTCTCAAAAATGTCTTTTATGACTTTAGAATCCACATTCATTCCTCCTCCTTTTCCATGTAGTATTCCAACGAATGACATATTATAAAACGTATAAGTTATAAATAATTATATTATGTCAACTTGAGTTTAAAAAATACTACTACTACTATATGAAAAGAAAAGAATAAGGTGAAAAATCCCGCCAGAAGGGGACAGTCTCCTGGCGGGATTCATTATGCGGAAAAGGTGTCGTATTTTCTAAGCTTGATAAAACGATACGTATTAAGGACGATTGCCTTGGAAACTGCATACGTCGGCACTGCCAAAAGCAGACCGACGACTCCGGCCAGGCTTCCGGCTACCATCAATAACAGGATGATGGTCAGTGGGCGAACGTCCAGTTTTCTTCCCATAACTTGGGGAGAAATAAGATTGCTTTCAATCTGTTGGACAATCAGTACCACTAATACGCTTCAGTTCTTAGTTATACATAGCAGCTACTTGCTTTTGGAGTTCACCATTTTCCAAATACTCATCGTATGTCACGGATTTATCGACTGTCCCGTTTGGCGTGATCTCAACTACCCGGGTAGCGATTGTTTGAATGAACTGATGGTCATGGGATGAGAAAATCATTGAACCCTTGAAGCTGATCAGCCCATTGTTCAAGGCAGTGATTGATTCCAGGTCAAGGTGGTTCGTAGGCTCGTCAAGCATCAATACATTGGAGCCGCTGAGCATCATTTTGGAAAGCATGCAGCGAACTTTTTCCCCTCCGGATAAAACACTGGCTTTCTTTAGTACTTCTTCGCCAGAGAAAAGCATTCTACCAAGAAAACCGCGTAAGAAGCTTTCACTTTGGTCATTAGGAGAATATTGCCGTAGCCAGTCGACAAGTGTTAAATCGCGGCCATCAAAGAATTCGGTGTTATCCTTTGGGAAATATGCCTGTGAAGTTGTTACACCCCACTTAAAAGATCCTTCGTCAGGCTCGATTTCACCCGCTAAAATTTTGAATAAGGTCGTTTTGGCGATTTCGTCCCGGCCTACAAGTGCGATCTTGTCATCTTTATTCATGATGAAGCTGACATTATCAAGCACTTTTTCCCCGTCGATTGTTTTAGACAGTCCCTCAACACGCAGCAAATCATTTCCGATTTCGCGCTCAGGGGTAAAATGAACATATGGATAACGGCGGGAAGAAGGCTGGATATCATCCAATGAAATCTTATCAAGCAGCTTCTTCCGGGAAGTTGCCTGCTTTGACTTGGAAGCATTGGCACTGAACCGGGCAATGAAGCTTTGCAGATCCTTGATTTTTTCTTCCTTCTTTTTGTTGGCATCCTGCGCTAATTTAGTCGCTAATTGGCTGGATTCATACCAGAAGTCATAGTTACCCACGTAGACTTTGATTTTGCCAAAATCCAAATCAGCGATATGGGTGCATACCTTATTCAGGAAATGACGGTCATGCGATACGACAATCACGGTATTTTCAAAGTTGATCAAAAACTCCTCAAGCCACTGGATTGCTTTCAGGTCAAGATGATTCGTCGGCTCATCAAGAAGCAGGACATCCGGTTTCCCGAACAATACCTGTGCAAGCAGTACCTTTACTTTGTCGCCGCCGTTCAGTTCGGACATTTTTTTATGATGAAGCTCTTCTTCAACGCCAAGCCCTTTTAATAAAATCGCAGCCTCTGACTCGGCTTCCCATCCGTTCATTTCCGCGAATTCTCCTTCAAGCTCGGCCGCTTTCATTCCGTCTTCATCAGTGAAATCAGCTTTCATGTAGATGGCGTCTTTTTCTTGCATGACCTGGAATAATTTTTCATGTCCCATGATCACGACTGTCAATACTTCATGCTCTTCGTATTCAAAGTGGTTTTGTTTCAGGATTGCAAGGCGCTCACCGGAACCCATATGCACGTCGCCTGTCTGGGCCTCAATTTCACCGGAAAGGATTTTCAGAAACGTTGATTTTCCGGCTCCGTTCGCACCTATCAATCCGTAACAATTTCCAGGCGTGAATTTAATATTTACATCATCAAACAGCTTACGGTCACCATAGCGTAAGCCAACATTATGAACTGTAATCATTTACTAGCATTCCTCCTAGACAATATCCTTAAAAGTATATCATGGAAACGGGCAGACTGGAAAATGGTTTCTTTTGATTCTGGAAAAAAGCAAAAAAATCGCTGATAGGTAAATACAAGTTTTGTGGATTTTTATCAGAAATCAGCAACCTTAAGGGGTTTTATATTTCAGGAATAACCTCGCCAGAATAAATCATCCTACCATAAGAATTTACGTGTTGAGTGAACAATTTATCAACAAGGTACTAAAACGAAAGCTCAAAAGGACAATGTACATCGTCACTATGGAAAATACGTTCTAATCTGATTGCAATCTGCGGACTTTTCTGATAATATAAATTTCCATTTCATCGCTACGCTAGCAAAGATTGTTTTCTCCATAGTTTTTGAATTGGAAAGGAGAGTACTATGACAGCGGAGCACCATCCTGAGTTTGAACAAGAAATTCAGCGTTTGGAATTTACGAAAAAGTACATGGATGTCGTAATCAAAACTTCGGAAACGAGCAAGGACCAATTTCGTAAAAATATCCAGGAAGCATTCGGGGATGCCGATTGGCTCGAATCGGGCGGCTATTCGGAGCTATTAACGAACGCCGGCTTTTTTGAAATGTCCAGATCCGAACTGGAAAGTCTGCGCAAGGCCAGACATAAACCATATTTTGCACGAGTTGATTTTGAACGTAAAAACGGCGAAGATCCCGAAATTCTTTACTTTGGAAAAACGTCGCTATACCAGAGAGAAAGCCAGGAGCAAATCATTGTGGATTGGAGATCACCGATTGCGAATCTATACTACGAAGGCCGTCTGGGAGAAGTAGAGTACGCGGCGGAAGGAGAATCGTTCAGCGGTACCATCACTTTAAAACGGCAGCTTATGATTGAAAACGGCTCTCTCAAGGAAGTCCGTGATATCGACCTTACGACAACAGATGAATTACTTCAAGAATCCCTCTCCAAGAGCTCCAGCAACCGGCTGGCGGAAATTGTATCCACGATCCAGGAAGAACAAAACCGAATCATCCGCGCCGACTTGAGCAAGCCGATCATTGTCCAGGGGGCTGCCGGAAGCGGAAAAACAACAATTGCGCTGCACAGGATCTCTTATTTTATCTATCGATACAAAGAACTGTTCGATCCGCGCGACCTGATGATTCTCGCCCCAAGCCGGCTATTCATCGATTATATATCCGAAGCACTGCCTGAACTTGGTGTCGAAAAGGCAAAACAGTTCACTTTTGCAGAATATGTTCAACACGCTGTTGGCAAACCGATAAAGCTTTCAGATGATGATAAACTTGTCCGCATCCTGGAAAATCAGGATGAGTCCACCCGCGATGATATATGGGTTTCCGGCTTTAAAGGATCTTCTAAATTCAAAACCATTTTAGACCAATATGTAAAGGATATTTACAAACGGTTTTACCCGAAAGAGGATTTCTATGTCGATAAATACCGTGTCTACTCGAAGAAGAAATTCATTATGCTCCTCCAGGAAGAATACTGGTATTTGCCGTTATATAGCAGAGTTGAGAAGCTCCGCAATGTCCTTCAAAACCATGTGAAGGCCAATAAAAGACATATGCTTGGCAAAGTGGCGGAATATTATGATGCAAAAATTGACAAAGCACTCTATAAAGATATAGATCCAGCAATCCGCAAGGAGTATGTAACGAAATGCCTTGATAAAAAAGCGGAACGAACCGATCAGGTAAAAAAAGCGATTAGGAATGCAGCAAAGGATTATATAAAAAACTTGGAACGGAAAAATGCATTCGACTATTATCAGGAGCTTTTTGACGATACCGAAAGGCTTGCGGATTACGGTAATGGTGCGATAACAGAAGAAGAAGCGGCACTTATATGCGATTATTCAAACCGTCTGTTTAACAGCAAAAAATACGAACTCGAAGATATGGGCCCGCTCCTGTATCTATTTGCGCTGCTTTTTGGTGTGGACAAAGAAAAGAAAGCGAAAAACATTGTCATCGACGAAGCACAGGATTATAGCTTTATGCAGCTGCTAGCGTTAAAGACGGCGATGGATACCGATATGTTTACCCTGGTCGGTGACCTTGCTCAGGGAATCCACTCATATCGGGGACTGGAAAGCTGGGAAGAAGTGCATCAAAAAGTATTTCCACGCGCCACTTATTCCGAGTTGCAAAAAAGTTACCGGACAACCGTAGAAATCATGAATGAGGCGAACAAACTATTGAAGCTGCTTCCCTTTACGCTCCCTCATGTAGAACCAGTTGTCCGGCATGGCGAAAAACCCCAGTTTATTGAAGCCTCAAAAAATAAATGGGCGAAGGAAATTAAAACACTCACTGCACGTTTGGAAAATGAGGGTTTTCAAACGTTTGCTGTGATCGGGAAAACAATGGCGGACTGTAAAAAAGCAGATGAGCAATTACGTACAGCGGGACTTTCGGTCACGCTGTTGAAAGAACAGGCCTCGATTCCAAAGGATTCGATCGTAATCGTTCCTTCTTATTTAGCGAAGGGCCTTGAGTTTGATGTCGTTTTCGCCATCTCTCTTGAAGAAGTCTATGAGCAGGAAAGGGAGCTGGACGTGAAGTTGCTATACGTGACAATGACCCGTCCGCTGCATAGGCTCTATTTCTTTGGCAGAAAAAAGGAAGATTTCCTCATTATTTAATCGTAACGAGAAAGGGCTGATCCTGAACCAGGGTCAGCCTATTCCTATTTTAGCTCCATTTGTATCACGGTAGCTCAACCATTCAATTTATAATGCCTCTTGTATATTATCCCAACCATATGCAACCTCGATTAAAGAGGAACCGGAAATTAAAATTGGCTTTTTATTGACAATTTTTCCGCCTAAAGATTCATAGAAGCTGCGGCACCCGTTTTCTTCTAAGGCCCAAATAACAAGGTTCGGAAATTTTCTGTTGATTAACTCGGCGATTACCGGCTTTATAAGCTTTTTGCCAAGCCCCTTTCTTTGATGGCTCTCTAAAATATAAATGGCGTATACTTCACCCATATATATGGGGTCACCCGTCTGTTCCTGGCCGCCGCTGGCAAAACCGACAATTTCACCTGTTTCACTCTCAGCTACATAAGTAATACTTTTTCCGTTGTTGAGAATCTTTTCCCAACTCTCGGCCCTTTTTTCTGTGTCCAGGCTTGCCAAATATTCATTAGAGATGATTCCTTTATATGTAGATTTCCAGCTGTCTACATGTACATGGGCAATCCCCTGTATATCTGCTGCAGAAGCGATTCGTATGTTCACGTTTTTACCTCCTTTACTCACTACTATATTTTACCTTACTTTCAATTAATTGTTCACCATGATTTTACTTGGAGTACAAAAGAAACATTTGGCAGCTATTAATTTTCTCCTGTATGTTTATGACAGGCAAGTAAAGGCTATGAGAATAGAGCAGCGATTGCTCAAATACTTCGTTTATGGTGAAAGGATGTAGAAACAGATGAAATTGAAAGTAGCATTTTATTTTAACGGGGAAAAAGAATTATCACATGAGGTGGAAGGGGAAGAAGATACCACTCAAATGATCAGCAATATTCAAAAGCACCGCTATTATAATCTGGTCAAAGGAAACGCGCATTATGTAGTGGATACGGAAAAAGCGGCTTATTTCAGTGTCACGGAGCTGGGTGAATAAGAGTAGAGACGGCTGGAGAGTCCAGCCGTTTTTATTTTGCCATCCCATTATGAAATGAGGTAAAGTAATAGTGATATAAATCATCTTGGATAAGGGAGATTTGCATGAAAATTGATATCTCGAAGCAGCAATATGAACGCTTAGTAAAGTTGATGGAATATGGCATGTGGGTCGTGGATTCAGAGAACCCAGATTCTCCCAATAACGACTATCGGGAGTTGGAACAAGCAATCTTGGCCCATGCTGAAGATTTTCAATTCGGCCATATCATCCATAACAGCGAGCAAAATTTATTGGAACCCGCTCCCGTGCTGCAAAATGAAATTTTCCAGGTCCTTGACTCGTATGAAGACATGGTGTTTTGGGATAAATTCGTTTATTATATGGCCCGAAAAGACATCGATAAAGAAAATCAAAGCTATCACTATAGTGAAGAGGAATATCTTGAACGGCTTATGGAATTGGAAGAGCAATACCACCAGCATTTTGAAAGCTTTGGAATCGCAAAAGTCAAAGTGGAAGAATAAGTTTAAAACAGAACCAGCCTCCTGCATGAGGGGCCGGTTTTTTATGGTGGTATAGGACCAGAATCATTTACATATCGCAAAAATGCTGGAATTCAACCAAACTTTTTATTAGGATAATGTTCAAAACTGTGAAATAAATAATATTGCTGCAGCTCTTCTTTAAGGTAAAATAAGGGTATAATGGGGACATTGAAGAAAATGTTACATACTTTGTTTCCAGAAAATATTTGCTAATTTTAACTGGGGGGACAGTTATGAAGCTACAAACAGATCTGTGTGACAAGCTGCAGATCACACATCCAATCATCCAGGCGGGAATGGCGGGAGGGCCGACAACTGTGGACCTTGTCGTCAGCGTTTCGGAGGCAGGAGGATTAGGCTCATTTGGTGCCTCCTATATGACGCCAGATGCAATCAGGCAAGCGATAAGAGAGACAAAGGAAAGGACAGCCAAACCTTTCGCGGTGAATCTTTTTTGTACAGATATGAAGGATTCTTTTGAAGGTGCGGATGAATCGCAACAGGTCCTCGACGAACTCCGAAATGAATTAGGAATCGAAAGAAGCGGGAAACGTGTCGAAACAAAGGACCTTTTTAACCAGCAGTTTCAAGTTCTAATAGAGGAAAAGGTTCCAGTCATCAGTACGGCATTTGGTGTGCTGCCACCCGATAAAACGGAAGTTGCAAAACAGCATAATATGAAAATCACGGCCATGGTAACGACAGTGGATGAAGCAAAGCTTGCTGAGAAAAGCGGTGCAGACATAATCATCGCACAGGGCAGTGATGCAGGCGGCCACAGAGGCACATTTCACCTTGATACTCATCAAAATGGAGCAAACATTGGAACGTTTTCCCTTGTGCCGCAAGTGGTTGATGCCGTCTCGCTGCCTGTCGTTGCGGCAGGTGGGATCATGGACGGACGCGGACTCGTCGCAGCGCTTGCCCTCGGTGCTTCAGGCATACAAATGGGTACGGCTTTTTTGCCGGCGATCGAGTCAGGGGCACACCGAGTTTTTAAAGAGGCACTTTTGAAAAGTACCGAAGAAAGTACCGTGGTTACCAAGGTGTTTTCGGGACGCCCAGCCAGGGGAATCAAAAATCGATTTGTGCAATATTTTGACGAAAGAGGCGTTTCGCCGGCCGCTTTTCCGACACAAAATTCAATGACAAGCGATATCCGAAAGGAAGCGGCCAAACAAAACAATCCCGAATTTATGTCTTTATGGGCAGGCCAGGCAACTAGGCTTTTAAGAAAAGACGCTTCTGCGGGCCGTTTGATCCAGTCGATTATCGAAGAAGCGGAGCAACTCCTTCGGTATTGAGATGACGATAGGCCTCCTATATGCAGAACTTTTAACATATGGCTCACTGAATCTATCTGATTTTTACCTGCTATACATCCAAAGGGAAAAATGATAAATTCTAATTTGTTGGGAATTCTCTTATTGGATAAAATATTGAATAGCTCGGATCGCAGGTAGGAGGATATAAAGAATTATGACAAAAATACAAGCCGGTACGGTTGTTGAATTAGAAGTGGAACGAGAGGCGGATTTTGGTTTTTTCCTGACGGACGGAAGTGAAGACGTCCTGCTTCACAATAACGAATTGGAAGAAGAAATTGAAATTGGCAACACGGTCCATGTCTTTTTATACCACGATAAACAGGGCCGGATCTCGGCAACAATGACAATCCCGGACATTCAAGCAGGTATATATGGCTGGGCCGAGGTAGTCAACGTAAAAAGCGACCTCGGTGTGTTTGCGAATATTGGGATTTCCAAGGATATTCTTGTTTCGGTCGATGACTTGCCAAGCCTGAAACACCTTTGGCCTGCAGTTGGCGACAAGCTTTACATCTCTTTGAAAACGGACCGCTATGGCCGTCTGTTTGGCAAACTTGCAACGGAAGATATCATTCAGGAGATTGCTGTACAGGCTCCGGAAAAAGCAAGGAGAAATAAATCGGTCGAGGGACATGTATATCGTCTCTTAAAAGTAGGTTCATTTATGATGTCCACAGAAGGATATCGCTGTTTTATCCATGAAACGCAACGCAAAGAGGAGCCGCGGCTTGGAGAGTACGTCGAAGGAAGGGTTATTGACATCAAGGAGGACGGAAGCCTGAATGTTTCCCTGCTTCCATTTAAACAGGAGAAAATGGCAGACGACTCCCAGGTTATTTACAATTATTTAGTAAACAGGGGCGGAGTAATGCCTTACAGCGATAAAAGTACGCCGGAGGATATCCAATTCCACTTTGGATTGAGCAAAGGTGCTTTTAAAAGAGCGCTCGGCAAACTGATGAAGGAAGAAAAAGTATATCAGGAAGAGGGTTGGACTTATTCTTCCGACCGGAAATAACGACACTAAGAAGCAGCAGAACTCGTTCTGCTGCTTCTTGCATGTAAGACTTAAAAAAACTGTTTCTTACCTCGGTCATCTTTTAAAATTTCAACAGCTTCATGGAACCTCAAGGAATGGACAATTTCCCGTTCCCTTAAAAACCTGAGTGAATCATTGATATCCGGATCGTCGGAAATATCAATCAGCCACTGGTAAGTAGCCCGCGCCTTTTCTTCAGCAGCTATATCCTCATATAAATCAGCGATCGGATCGCCTTTTGCTTGGATATAGGTAGCGGTCCACGGCACACCGGCCGCATTTTCATAGTAAAGGGCATGGTCATGGTTGGCATAATGGTCTGCAAGACCCGCATCCCTAAGCTGCTCCGGAGTTGCATCCTTTGTCAGTTTAAATACCATAGTTGCAATCATTTCCAAATGAGCGAGTTCTTCAGTACCAATATCGTTCAATAAACCGATAACCTTATTCGGAATTGTATACCGCTGGTTTAAGTACCGGAGTGCTGCCGCCAACTCACCGTCGGCCCCGCCGTACTGTTCAAGCAAAAACTTGGCCAGGGCAGGATTGCATTGACTGACTTTTACAGGATATTGTAATTTTTTCTCGTAAACCCACATTTGCTATACCCTCCTTATACCTGCCACGGCCATGGAGCGCGGCCCCAATCCCAGCGGGGCCCCGGATCATTGCTTACTCCAAATTGCAATAAAGGGCCATATTTCTCTTCAAAAACCTTTTTTAACTGCCTTGAGTAATCCGAATATTGGTTGAATTGCTGCAGCGCGCTCTGATCATCCGGGTGAGTATCGAGGTAAAGCGTGAGTTCGACCAGAACGAAATCCGCAGCCTGAATCTGTTCCAGAGATTGATAATATTCATCATCAATATGTTTAGCCAAGTTAAGACTTCCTTTCATATGGATTTTCGTAATAATCGTATAATGCTTTCCATAATGTACCCTTCATCAATGCCTCATGAGGCGAGAATTGTTCTAGATTTGGCGGCTGAAAATTCATGTATAAATTAGGCGGAGTCCGATAATACTTCCTTCCAATCGGTGGGCAGGGATCACAAGGGCTGTGAAACGGCCGATATGATTTTATTGGTGTAAAGTGATGTGTATGTTCAGTATGCAAATCATTTCCTCCTTTCCCAATAATCAATGCCACTTAAAAGGTATTCAGAAAACGGGAATATATGACGTGATTCCCACTCCTGGCAGCCAAGCAAAAATTTAGCAACCAAACCCGTAAAATAGCAACCATATTCGAAAATTAGCAGATCTCAAGTTTAGGAGATAAGATTTACTATTAAAAAGTTTTTAGAAAATATGACAAAATTACTTTTCTTACACTCTGTAATAACTTGTTATCTACCTGTTATCTTTGTCATCAGACTATTACCTCGTTGACCTTTGTTTGAAAAATATCTGTGCTATCATAGGTCACGTTAGCTTTTGAACTAAGCTACTAGGAGGTAACTATTTATGAAGATCAAAAAATCAATTTTGACTTTTGCAGCAGCGGCTGCAATCACAAGTGGATTCGGAGTACAAGCATCCGCTCAGGATGTGAAAGTAAAAGATGGGGACACGCTATGGGAACTATCAAAAAAATACGAAGTTTCCGTTGAAGAATTAAAGTCCTGGAATAACCTGGCTTCTCATACGATTCATCCGGACGATGTACTTAAGATTTCGAGAGACGAATATCATACGATCAAATCAGGCGACACTCTTTGGAAAATCGCCAACAAATATGGTGTAACAGTGGATAACCTTAAAACATGGAATAAACTAAATTCAGACATCATCTATCCGGGCAGACAGCTCTTTATACTTACAGGACAAAACAATACTTCAGCTCCTGCCGAAGCCGAAAAAGTATCTGCACCTGTCCAAAAAGCAGCTGCCCCTCAAACGGCAAAAGCACCGGCTGCCCCGAAAAGCGAAGCAGCCAAACCGGCACAACAAAGCGAACCAGCCAAGCCAGCACCTAAGGCAGAACCAGTTTCAAGCAACAATGCTTCCGCTGATACACAAGGAGAGGCTTCCAAAGAGTTAACTGCAAGAGCTACCGGCTATACAGCATATTGCGAAGGCTGCAGCGGGGTGACCGCTACGGGAGTCGATTTGAAAGCAAATCCGGATGCAAAAGTAATTGCCGTGGATCCAAATGTGATTCCTTTGGGCTCTAAAGTATATGTGGAAGGCTATGGCTATGCCACAGCTGCTGATACAGGCGGCGCTATTAAAGGGAACAAAATTGACCTCTACTTCCAAAATAAAAGTGATGCGATTAATTGGGGAGCAAAACAAGTGAGTGTAAAAGTTTTGAAATAATCTCGGATGAAGGGGCTGACTGCGTAGTCAGCCCTTATTTACTTTTCTAGACCTGGAAGACATTCTGTTTTTGCCTGCGAACGGCAGCCACCAGTTCCAATCACCTAAAAGTTTCATCAGAGATGGCACAAGCAATAATCGAATGATCGTTGCATCAATGAAGATAGCAATCGCAATTCCCACTCCAATTTGCTTGACAGGCATTACCCCGGTAAACGCAAATGCCCCCGTGATAACAATCATGATCAATGCGGCAGAGGTGATGATTTTACTCGTTGATGCAAGTCCTTCAGCGGTCGCCAGGTCGTTATTGCCGCTTTCTAGATATATTTCCTGGATGCGTGAAATCAGGAACACCTCATAATCCATGCTTAACCCGAAAACAAGGCTAAAGACAAGTACTGGAATAATTAACGTGATATCTGTTTCCTCCAGACCGAAGTGTCCGTATTGAAAAATCCAGACCAGAACGCCAAAGGCAGCACTCAAGCTGACAATATTCATTAATATCGCTTTAAGGGGAATGACGAGTGATCTGAACGCCAGTGTCAGTATGATAAAGGTCGATATAAGGATAATCGCCAGCACAAGTGGAATTTTATCGTAAATTTCATCGAAAATTTCCTGATTGAATTTAGTGCTGCCGCCAAACGATAACCTGTAATCCCACTCCTTTTCCGTCCATTTTCTGATCCAGGACTGACTGACGTCAGATGTATCCCTGGCTGAAAGGGTAACTGGAAGAAGCAGTTTATCGCCCTGGATATAACGTTCGATGGCGGGCTGTAAAGTCTCTTTCGTTTTTGGGTTTTTCAAAGCTGCAGCCAACTTTTCTGGCGAATCCATTCCCGCAAGGCTATAAATCGTCTCAATGGACTGAACAATTTTATCTTTTTGTAACGTGGCGGTCAGATGATTCATTTCTCGCAAACCTTCCTCATCCAGCCAACTTCCCGGTCTTTCGGCAATCACATAGACGATGCTTTCATTTTTGTTGTTGAAGGTTTTCTGGATCTGTTCATGGGCCTGTCTTGATTCATAGCTGTCAGGAAGGGAATCTGCTTTCGGGATTACCAGGTTCATATCTTTTACAGGGATGATGGCCAGAAGCAGGACAACGAAAGAAACACTTGAAATCAAGACAGGGTGCTTCATTACTGCAAAGGCAAATTCCCTCCAGCCGCTGCCGTTCGTGTCTTTCGTTTTAATTATCCTCCATCTATTAATATTTTTCCCCATGATCATTAGTAAGGATGGCAGCAGGGTAAGGGATGAAAAGACCGCAATTCCGACTACAACCATACCGCCGATGGCGACAGTTTGAAAGATCTCAACTTTGATCACGAGCATCGCTGCAAGACCGATGAACACACACAGGGCAGAGAACAGAATCGAACGTCCAGCGGTCAGTATCGTGGTGTGGATCGCTTCTGCTTGTCCCGATCTTTTCAACTCTTCACGATAGCGGTTAATAAACAAAAGTGAGAAATCAATGCTTAAGGCAAGCCCAATCATTGGGACAATATTCAACAGGAAAATGGACAAGTCCATACGATCGCCAATTAGTGAAAGAATACCAAAAGAGGCAATGACGGTAACCGCACCTACAGCAATTGGCACTATAGAAGCGGCAACGCTGCCAAATGCGAGAAGCAGAATGACGATTGCCACCGGAATCCCGATCAACTCGGCTCGTTTTAAATCATCCTGGCTGGCTTTGTTAATATCCTGGGAAACAACCGGTATGCCTGTTAATTTCACTTGCTGGTCACGATCAGTAATCCTTCTGATTGCTTTCATTTCGCTTTCCATATTATCTACCCCGGAGTCAAAAGACAGTACGGCATAAGCGAAATCATTAGTACGCAAAGACTTATCTTTCAAAGGGGACTGAATGCCGGCCGTTACATGCAAGCTCTCGATATCAGCAAGTGTGTTGTTAATCCTATTGTTAAACGACTGGCTATTTTCACCGGTTCTCTTTTCAAAAGTAACCTGTATGGTTGATTCAGGAATATGAAACGTTTTGTTCAATTCCTTTTCGACTCTGTTATATTCCCCATCCACTTCAAAACCGTCACCACCCAGAATTGAAGGAAGCTGGATAGCAAATACTCCTAGCCCAATTGCTGCGATAGACCAGACAATCAAGAAAAATTTATAGAACCGCATAACACCATTTGAGAAAAAAGTCATGATCAAGGCTCCTTTTGTTTCACTTCCATTTATATCCTTAGTATAAGGGCAAAAAACCTATAATGAAACAGCTAACTAGTTAATGATTAGGCGAAACTGAGCTTATCGATAAGATTTACATAAATATTCCACGACGAACTTGCGTATACTAAGAAAAGTGGAAGCGCCCTGATATCTAGAGGTCTTGAGAGCTGGATGATAAGCAACCTCGGCCAAAAAAACTGGCCATGTCATGTGGAAATCGACAACCGTATGCATTAAGGAATGCTTACCTGAGGGGCTGGCACTGTAGTTAGATAGCGGGACGAACCTGAGAAATTCTTTTCTTACATATCCCTAAAAGGAGGTCACTCATGTACTTTGGCAAAAAGAATTCAGAGGAACCGGTAGTGATTGTGGAAGACACGATTGTCTACGCTTGTGAAGCAGAAACCTGCAATGGCTGGATGAGAAAAGAGTTTGCAGCGGATAACGATTCTTGTCCGATGTGCGGCGGGAGTTTAATCGAAGAAATCAGAGAATTGCCGAAAATCCAGCACGAATATAATACGTTTCGTTAACTAGTGAATGTGCCACTTCTATAGTGGCTTTTCATTTTCTTTAAACGGAAAGTTTATTCTTAGAAAATGCGATATTGATTTATTGGGACAGATCTGCTATACTTAAGATTCTGTTGTCCAGTTAGATGTTGTTCTGGTGAACAGTGAGGGTAATTTAACACGTACATTTTTATTAAAGTAACATAAAACAGATGGTTTTTTAAAAAAAGAATGAACGTCATAATGTAATTTAGAATAAAGGTAGTCACATAAATAGACATGCTCTTACCTCATGCTTGTTATTCTTCTACTTTAACTACTTCTACTATTTGGAATGATCTGCTCCGAATCAGCTTTGACTTACAGTTCCCTTTAATAAACATGTGCAAGCCGAAACCTGATTCTCACTGGCGCGGTCTAGGAGCCGTACGGATGGGAGAGAGGAAGGGCTTTCATTGTTTTAGGTTTGGCACTGAAATTACTCTCTGAGTCTTTAATGGGTAAAGGCATGCCGATTAGGCAAATCGGCCTCCGTGAATACCTGTTAAAGCTCTAACAGGCTATCTCCTTTTGCAGGGAGATAGCCTGTTTAATCTTTTTTTTCGAATTTGTGATATAATGAGAGGTGATCGATTATTATTATTATTAGGCTGTTTTTTCTTTATCTTGCTTCATTAAAGAGAAGGATTGTTTAGAAGTATCATATTCAAACAAATCAAAGGAGTGAGATGCATTGTATAGACGTAATAATACTGAAGAAATTCCACCTGAAGAGACAAAAGTATGGGAGTGTACTTCCGATACATGTAACGGGTGGGTTCGCGATAATTTTACGTTCAGTGACCGGCCAACTTGCCCGCTTTGCAAAAGCGAAATGAAGGAAGCAACGAAAATGCTCCAGGCCATTAATAATCCAAGAATGAAATAAAAAAAATGCAGAGGCTGGCTCAGAGTGTGGGCCAGTCTTTTTCTATCTTAAAAAGTATATATACTTTTCTGACGATTGATACCTGAATTGTCGGATTTAAGTATATACGAATGAACAGGTGATGTCATGATTGGTGAATACGGGATTTCAGTCAGGACTTTAGTTGAATATGTGCACCGGAGCGGCAGCATTGATTTGCGTTTTCGGACGAATACATCGATGATAGAAGGTACAAAAGCCCATCAAAAAATCCAGGCACAATATGCAAAAAATGATCAAAAAGAGATTTATCTACATACGAGAATAGCTTGCCGGGAAATCGAATTCGATATCGAAGGCAGATGTGACGGTCTGTTGTTTTCTGACAGCGCAGTCACTATCGATGAAATTAAATCGACATCGGGAGATTTGGTGCACGTCACAGAAAACAGCCACCCGGTACACTGGGCACAAGCAAAGTGTTATGCCTATATGTATGCTATTGGTCACGGATTGCCGGAAATCAATATCCAGCTGACATACGTCCAAGTGGAAGCAGAGCAAATCAAAAGATTTCAACAAATATATACCGTAGAAGAGTTGCGGCAATTCATCCATCAAATGGTGGAGGGATATTACCCATTTGCCAAATGGCAGTTGCAGCATATTGCCAAGAGAAATGAGAGTATTGGGAATGCCACATTTCCATTCGACGGTTACCGCAAGGGACAAAGAAAACTGGCCGGTGCTGTACTTAAAAGATCCAGGAGGAAAAAGGTTTATTTGCAAGCGCTCCTACCGGAATAGGAAAGACAGTATCCACGATCTATCCTGCGATTAAAGCAATGGCAGAAGGATTACTCACAAAAATATTTTATCTGACGGCGCGAACAACCACCAGAAAAGCAGCGGAAGATACTTTTTCCTTATTGGTTGAAAACGGGATAGCGATAAAGACGGTAACGATTACAGCTAAAGAGAAAATATGCTTTCAGGAAAACACGATATGCGCAAAAGAGCAATGTGAATACTCCGATGGCTATTACGACAGGGTGAACGGGGCAGTCCTGGATGTGCTGAGCAATGAAAATATTATCGATAGAGAGACGATCGAACGGTATGCCAGAAAACACAGGCTATGCCCGTTTGAATATTCTTTAGATCTTGCTTCTATCAGTGATGCAATCATTTGCGACTATAATTATGTTTTCGATCCAAGGGTTTCTTTGAAACGTCTTATGGAGGAACAAAAGAGAAGGACCGTCTTGCTTGTAGATGAAGCACACAATCTAGTGGAGCGGGCAAGGAGCATGTTTTCAGCAGAGCTGGTAAAATCAGTCTACCTGCAACTGAAAAGAACCTACAAAGACAGAGATAATGAAATATTTACACTTTCCAAAAAGCTGAATCAGTATTTTATTGATTTGAAAAAGCGGTGTGAATCCGAAAAAGCTAATCGATTTACCGATGTGCCGAGAGAGTTGATTGGACTTTTAAAACAGTTTACAGATTCAACTGAAGAATATCTGCTGTCACAGAGCGGCGAGAGTGATCAAGAATTGCTGGAAGCCTATTTTGCTGCACAGAATTTCACCCGAATAGCTGATTTATATGATGAAAGGTTCACCGTCTATACAGAAATCAGCCGGAATGAAGTACTTATAAAAATCTTCTGTCTCGATCCTTCACACTTGCTAACAAAAATAGCAAAAGGGTTTCGTTCCCGTATCCATTTTTCCGCAACGCTAAACCCGCTTTCCTATTACGTTGATATGCTGGGAGGGGAGGAGAATGACTATTCGATTTCGATTGCATCGCCATTCTCACCCGAACAAACCGAGGTCTATATTAAGCAGATTTCCACACGTTTTCGCGACCGGGAATCCTCGAAAAATGAGATTATCGCAATGATCCGCTCCCTTCTGTCGGGCAGAAAGGGAAACTATCTTGTCTTTTTTCCATCCTATCAGTACATGAATATGATATATGAGGATATTCTTCTGGATAGTAAGTTCCAAACGATCATTCAAACTCCGGCTATGACTGATGAAGAAAGAGATGCTTTTTTAGCGGCATTCAAGCGGGAGAATGATTCTGTCTTTGTTGGCTTCGCGGTAATGGGAGGAATTTTTTCAGAAGGAATTGACTTAAAAGGAGATCGTCTAAACGGTGTAATCGTGGTCGGTGTCGGAATGCCTCAGATTGGTTTTGAAAGGGATATTATCAAGGAGTATTTCGTGCGGCAAGGTAAAAATGGTTTTGATTATGCCTATGTCTATCCTGGAATGAATAAGGTGCTCCAGTCAGGCGGCAGGCTTATCCGGTCGGAAGAGGACCATGGCCTTATCGTCTTGACGGATGACCGGTTTTTAAACAAGAAATATCAAGCCATGCTTCCTGAAAATTGGAGAAACTTTACAATTATATGACGCAAAGTAGAGTAAACTTTGAATTTTCTAAAAATGATTAAGCACATATAAAGATAAGGTAAACAATGGTTAAGAATTGGAAAATCATATTCTATTTTGCTTGAAAACTTGTATGATAGTCTTGTAATCCAATTTGGAACAATCAAAGGAGGCAAAAGGAAATGAAAGATCTTAAACAATGGCTTTTGGCATTAATGGCAGCTTTCATGTTAGTAGGTGTTGCCACAGGTTGCACCAACGAAGATCCTGAGACAGAAGATACAAACACGGAAGAAACTGAAAATACAGAAGAAGGTACTGAAGAAGGAACCGAAGAAGAGGGTACGGAAGAAGGCACTGAAGAAGAAGGACAATAATAAGAGAAAGAGGTTGGGCTCAAAAGGTCCAGCCTCTTTTCTTGTAACATTCTGGTTGTATTTATATTAACATAGCTTTTTAGCCGATAATGTGCTAATTTTTACATAGATTAACAACGTGGGGGATACACAGTTTTGGATAAACATATCAAAATCAATCTTTTTAAGTTACAAGGATTTTATTTATTTTCCTTTTTTGCTATGGGGAGCCTGACCCCGTTATTAAGTGTCTATTTAAGTGAAGTTGAGAAGTTAAACGGTTATCAAATTGGAACGATTATGTCAGCCGGGCCGGTAATCATGATTGTGTTTCAGCCGTTGTGGGGAATGGTTTGCGACTGGACGAGGAAGCCTGCCAAGATCCTTTCGGTTACCACGTTGATGGCAGGGATTGTTGCTTTAGGTTATTTGTTTCTTCATCAATATTATATGCTGGTCGGAATCGCGGTTTTGCTTGCGGTTTTTCAGAGTGCGATCATTCCTGTTTCAGACAGTATCTCTTTGCAATATGCAAGCAAGGTAAAAGCAAATTATGGGAACATCCGCTTGTTTGGTTCACTTGGATTTGGGATCGCCGTTTTTGTAATGGGACAGTTATCCGAGACCAGAATTGGACCAGGAGTGATTTTTTATGCGTTCTTCATCGGTTTAGCGGCAGCGGCTGTGCTTGCCTTATGCCTGCCACAAGAAAGCCGGTCTGTGAGATCGAGGATTACACATGGCATTAAGAACCTGTTTACCATTAAACGATTTTTAATTTTTCTTGCAGTGACATTCCTGATCTTCGGACCCAATCTTGCAAATAATGTCTACTTTGGATTGTTCGTTGAAGCGAGGGGTGGCACCTATACAGGAATAGGCATAGCTTTTTTGCTGGCAGTGCTATCTGAAATACCGTTCATGAGGGTTGCAGAAAGCTGGATCAGAAAATTGGGTCTTTTGCAGATAACGTTGATTGCCAGTATAGCCTCTCTAGTAAGGTGGATTTTATATTTTACAGAACCAGGCCTTGGGATTGTTTACGCAACCTCCGTCATCCAAGGTTTTTCATTAGGGCTGTTCATTCCGGCCGGGCTGCAATATATACGGCATATCGTTCCGGCGCAAATAACGGTTACCGCAGTCACAGTATATTCTGCAATCGGCAACGGCCTTGGAAACTGGTTCAGTACCTTTATGGGCGGGATTATTATGGAACAGAGGAATATTTATAGCGTTTATCTTTTTTTTGCGGCCTTATCGTCTATAGGAGTGATTTTGACAATTTGGCTGATTAAAATGGAACGTGCAAGAAGTTTTCCATAACATTTCTTTTTCCTTTCTTATATATACCATCTATAATACGCGATAATCAGGAATATTTCTTCCTATGTAGAATGCATGCATAAAGAAAAAATGTAATTGTTGATATTGTTTGAAAATAATGTATAATTTAAATACAATAAGCAGGATGAGAATTTTCTCGCTGACGGTAATACCCAGTGCGATCTTTAACATAAGGCACAATTTTCCTGGGCCACTTGCTAGCAACACACTAAGTCAAACTGGCTGACAAAGGAACAAAGAAAGGCGCCAATAAAGAAGAAAACATTGCGTAGGAAGCAAGAAGCTGGTTTTAAGCACTTTATGGAAGGAATGGTTATATGGAGTACCATTGCTGTGCAACCTGCATCCATTTTCAGGTAGAGAAAAGAGAGGGCAAGATAAGATACTTTTGTTCCCGCCTTGGTTTTGATACTCATACGACCTACCAGTTTAATTGCTGGGCACCAACTGAAAAAGTGAAAAAGCTAATGGAAAAGCGTTCAAGAACAGCGGAAGAAGCGTAAGGGTGCAAGGAAGCATAGGAAATATATTCTGCTTGCAACCTGCTGCCGTTTCATGTAATATAACAATATAAGCTGCGTTGTACGTAATGCATAATTAAGTTTTAACCTTTAAACTGTAATAGGGAGTTTTATATTGAAACCGGAATGGCGGGCCTTTATCACTGATAGAGGATATACAGGATCGTTTCTGCAAACACCCACTTTGAGGAGTGGTGGTTTAAAACTTTCTTAACGAAGCTACGGCAAGCGCGGCTTACATATTTGTAATTCAAATCAGCCTCATTTTAGGGCTGATTTTTTGTGTTTCCTGGACAATTCCTTTGAAGTTTCCATTTTCGGGTAACAAATTTTTCATTTTAAAGTCAATTATGTTTTAATGTGTGTATGAGAAATTGTTGAAAGGATGATCATTCTGCGAAGAAATACAGTAAAAATCGTTACCATTCTGTCTGTAATCCTTGGCGTACTGTGGCTTTCCGGTTTTGGATGGGCGATTCAGGATTATTACAGTGGAAATTCAATGGGCGGCATCGAGAGCAAAGCCGCAAAGCCGATGCAAAAAAAGGATAAGCAGGAATTGACGATTGTCGCGTTGGGCGATTCGCTGACAAGAGGTACAGGCGATGAAACAGGAAAAGGATATGTAGGATTGGTAACAGATGATATTAAAAAACGGTTTAAAAATAGAGTGACACTCCATAATCTGGGGATAAATGGCCAGACTTCAACTGAATTACAGAAACAGGTTAAGCAGAATGAGGTACAGCGCCAGCTTGCTTCAGCGGACACGATCTTAATAACGATCGGCGGCAATGATTTATTTCAAGGCGGACAAACATTAATGGACTTTGATCCAAATTCCATTGGGAAAATCCAGGCTGAATTTATCAACAATCTCACTTCCATCCTCACAGACATCCGCAAAGCAAACCGCAATGCGACAATTTTCTATCTTGGCCTGTACAACCCATTTATCGAACTGGAAAATGGCAGTGACACAAGTAAGGTAGTCAGGGAATGGAATGATCAGAGTGAGAGAGTGAGTGCAGCCTTCCCGAAAACCGTTTTCGTACCGACCTTCGATATCTTTCAGTTATCAGTAAACGATTATTTATATACAGATAATTTTCATCCGAATAAGCAAGGGTATCAGCTTATTGCAGAGCGTGTAGCCCCTTTGATTAAATGGGAGGAGAAGCAGCAATGAGTACGGTCACTCTTTCAGTCTCCAATTTAAGGAAAATGATTAAAGGTAAAGAAATCATTAAAGGCTTGAACTTTGAATTGCAGGAAGGGGAAGTATTTGGCTTCCTCGGTCCGAATGGTGCCGGAAAAACAACCACCATCCGCATGCTTGTCGGTTTGATAAAACCTACATCCGGTTCAATTGAGATTTGCGGTTATGATGTGAAAAATGATTTTACAAAGGCCATGCAATATATGGGCTGTATTGTTGAAAATCCAGAGCTATATCCTTTCTTATCCGGTTATGACAATTTACTGCATTTCGCACGGATGCTTCCTGAAGTGGATGAGCACCGAATTGCCGAAGTTGTTTCTCTTGTTGGAATGCAAGCACGAATCCACGACAGAGTAAAAACATATTCTCTTGGAATGCGGCAAAGGCTGGGAATTGCCCAAGCCCTGTTAAACAGGCCGAAGGTATTGATCCTCGACGAGCCGACCAATGGCCTGGATCCTGCGGGTATCCGCGAGATGAGGCAATTCATCCGGGCCCTTGCGGAGCAGGAAGGACTGAGCGTTCTTGTATCGAGCCATTTATTAAGCGAAATCCAACTGCTCTGCGACCGTGTTGCGATCATTTCAAAAGGTGAAATCATTCAGGTCGATATGGTGGCCAATTTACTGAATAAACAGGAAAAAATCATCTGGAGAATCGAGCCAATCCAAAAGGGAAAAGAAATCTTAAGACGCTATACAGAGGTGGTTGAAACAGACGATGGTTACCTTGTCACCCCTTATGAAGAGAAGCAGGCCGCTATCTGGAATAGGGAGTTAATCACGCAAGGAACCCAGGTATTGGAAATGAACCGCCGATTGCCTGCCCTTGAGGATCTATTCCTTGAGTTAACTGGGGGAGGTGAAGGGATTGGCTAATTTGATTCAGAATGAGATGATGAAGCTCCTTGCCAGAAAACGAATTCAGGTAGTCGGAATCATCGTTGCCGTTCTGGTATTGCTGTTTACCTATGCCCAATATAAACAAGTCGAAGAGCAGCGGGAGAAGCTTGGAACAACAGATTGGAGAGCATCCCTCCAGCAGCAGATCATCGATATTCAAAATCGGTTAGGATCAAGCAGAATGTCTGATGATTGGCGCGAACAGCTTCAAGTAAGCCTGAAGCAGCAGCAATATTATCTCGATCACAACATTAATCCGACCGAACCCGGCGCCCCTTCATTTGTGCGCATGTTCGTCGAAAACTCGAGCGATTTATTTATCCCGCTTTTGGTAATGATCATTGCCAGTGATCTGGTTTCCTCAGAGCACAGCTTGGGCTCGATTAAGCTCTTGTTAACAAGACCTGTAAAAAGATGGAGAATTCTGCTTAGCAAGTACATAACTTTGCTGCTTGCCATTTCGGCTATTATCGCGATGGTCGGGGTGCTGGCCTATCTTCTTTCCGGTATCGTTTTTGGATACAAGGGGTTAAATACCCCGGTGATTACTGGTTTTACCGTAGAGGGCGGAAACCTCGATACAAGCCAGGTTAGGCTGCTAGCGCAGTGGAAGTTTCTTTTGATGGATTTTGGACTGGTCTGGTTCGTCGCAGTTGTCGTCGGGACCCTTGCCTTCATGTTGTCTGTCTTGATCAGGAGTACAGCTGCGGGTATGGGAGTGACGCTCGCTGCTTTGATTTCAGGAGCTATTCTCAGCAATATGGTTTCTTCTTGGGAATCCGCGAAATATTTATTTATGGTCAACCTTAAGCTGACGAACTATTTAAATGGTGTGGCTCCTCCAATAGAAGGAATGACCTTGCTTTCTTCGATGACTGTTTTATTCGTTTGGTGGGCTGCTGCACTAGTGGTATCCTTCGTTGTTTTCACAAAGCAAGATGTATATTAACATCTGATCTGTCCTCAAACGGGCAGTTTTTTTTTGCCTTAATATATCAAGCCGATTTTCAGGGTAAGGAGAAGAATAGTGGGAATGATATCACCATTATGTATCATAATTCCAACAGTGAATAACAATACTAACAAGGTAGTCTGTTAAAGGAGGATGACAAAATGGATGATCATAATTTAAGCCAGAAATTTATTCCCGTAACTTCTGTCACAAGTGGGGATGTACAGTCTGTTACAAGTGATATTTATTGTTTACCCATTCAAATAGTAAATATCTGTTATATCGGAGACCCGGCTAAATCTTCAGATTGGGTGCTGGTTGACGCGGGAATGCCCCGGTCAGCAGACGAAATTATCGGCACAGCCCGGAAATTATACGGTGAGAGTGTGCCGCCGAAAGCAATTATTCTCACGCATGGCCATTTTGACCATGTTGGTGCTTTGGTTGAACTGGTGGAACACTGGAATGTGCCAGTATATGCCCATGAGCTCGAAATGCCATATCTAACAGGGAAAAAGAATTATCCGCAGCCCGACTCCACTGTTGAAGGCGGAATGGTTGCCAAGATGTCGGGGTTGTTCCCGAATGAAGGAATCGATTTAGGGACACATGTGCGCACATTGCCTGCAGATGGATCAGTACCTGAACTTCCCGACTGGAAATGGATCCATACACCAGGGCATTCAGAAGGTCAGGTCTCTTTGTTCCGTGAATCCGATCGTGCGTTAATTGCAGGAGATGCATTCGTAACCGTAAAACAGGAATCACTTTACAAAGTTATCACACAGGAAAAAGAAATCAGCGGGCCGCCAAGATACTTAACAACAGACTGGAAGGCCGCAAAAACCTCGGTAGAAAAGCTCGCAGACCTTAAGCCATCTGTGGCAGTTACCGGCCACGGATTGCCGATGTCCGGCCGGGAATTGGCTGACAATTTAACCATGCTTGCCCGCGAATTCGATACAATTGCCAAGCCCGATTACGGGAAATACGTTCAACAGGGGTGATAAACAATATGGATAACGAGAAAAAACAACAACAGGAAAGTGCGAATAAAGTAGCCGGCAGAAACTTCGATTTTGACGATTACAAGAAGGATGATCAAGTCTCATCCGGCTTGGCCGAAACGCATGAGCAAATAAGCGACGATTACTACTCAGGAACGATCGATCAGCAAGTGCTCGATAAAGAACAATACCAAAAGCGGGATGAAAATAAGTAGCAAGAAATTGCGGAAAATAATATACGATATAGGAGAATGGCAGGGGCCGAGGCTTGCTGACCATTCCTTTTTTTATATTGAAACTAGATAAAACGTTTTCTAATACTGTAAAGCATCTTGTTTCGTTTTGGCTTATCCAATCTCCTTGTTAGCAATCTGTTATTATAATTTTAACTTCACTTTTTTGGAGGTGATTTTAAATTGGAAAAATTGTTTAGGAATTGTGAGGAAGAAAAAGATATATTCTTAATCAACTTTTGGTAGTGTATACTCACAGGCACACAATAACAACTTTTACAAAAAAGCCAGTATATGTGATAAAAGTGGTTTGAATGATGATAAAAGTTTTTCAATAGTATTTAATTGAGCAGGAATTCATATACATTCCTCAAAAAAGCCAGACTGCGATCAGTCTGGCTGCTTTTCATTGAATTGACGTTTATGGTGAAAACGGTGGTGATGCATTTTGAAGCCATTTTGTTCAACCATTTTATAGTGATGCTCATAGCGTTGGATCATTCTGTCTCCCATTTCCTTTGAGATCATTCCAAATTCGACATATTTTTGGATCAATTCTTTCTTTTTTGCCAAAATGTCTTTATGTATTTCTTTCAATTCAGCTTTTTGATTTTCGCTGAGCTGTACTTTTTTCTCCTGTGAAGGGGGTTGACTTCCTACAGCTAAAGCAGGGCTAATACTTGCACCGAATATTAGCGCAACGGCTGAGAAGATAAATAGGATATGTTTTTTCATATGATCTGTTCTCCTTTCATATTTTATTATATTTTTTGTCAAAACTGAAGAAATATGCAGCTAAGAAAATTATTATTATTTTGCCTGTCTTATGGTCGGACATTTCATATAGTAGGCGGTAACTACATTGTGAGAGGATGGATCCCATGTATCAGGAATTAAAAGAAATTGAACACCGTCCATACCCGCTTCAACCTTCTCCCTGGCTGATGACGCAGGTATGGCGGGACTTGCTGTTTATGCATTATCCGGTATCAACGGACATAATAAAAAGCTATATACCAACCGAACTGGAACTGGATATCTTTGAAAATAAGGCATGGATAAGCATGATTCCTCTTAGAATTACAAATATGAGGGCAAGAGGGATTCCACCTGTTCCCTATATGAATTCATATTTGGAGCTGAACGTTCGCACATATGTTGTCTATCAAGGGATACCTGGCATTTATTTTTTCAGCCTCGACGCGAACCATCCGTTGGTTGTTACGGGAGCCAGGACTGTGACTGGACTCCCCTATAAACATGCAAACATGTCTTTTGAAAAACACGAAGAAACGTTTCATTATGCCAGTCAGCGAATTCATACAGCCAAAAAACTGAACGTTGCTTACCAACCAGGCCATATATTATTTGAACCTCAGGAAGGCTCGATTGACCACTGGCTCTTGGAACGGTATTGCATGTATTCCTTCAGGGGAGGCCAAATCTTGAGAGGGGATATCCATCACGATAAATGGAAGGTAAATCGAGCAGAAGCCGTTATCTCCACCAATACACTGGTTCCTTTTATACCGGGAGAGTTTATCGGGAAGCCGCCATTGCTCCACTATTCGAGGAGGAGGAGATTCTTTATCTATCCGTTGAAAGAGGTATAATTGTGTTTTATGAGCGTTGTCCGCAAACTATCCCAATTATTGTAATACTTACTATAATTTTCACCCACATAGTAGTTCACTTTGATACTTATGAGCCATCATGCAGATTTCAGAGCTATTACAGAAATTTATGATCGATTATTCAAATTTAGGAGCCATTACAGAAGTTTTATGAGCGATGACTGAAAGGAACTGGCGATAATTGTAATATCTATCATTCAGGGTATAAGAACAGTACTTCTCGGTTCCATACCTCATTGTTTTTTGTTTTATATCTTCCAAGAGGGGTATCTTACAACTTATAGAAGAAGTTAACTAGGAAAGGGTGAAACTTTATGCTTTGGACAATTGTCGGTATTCTTATTGTTCTCTGGATATTAGGATTAGTTTTCAAAATAGCTGCCGGTTTTATTCATATTCTTCTGATCATTGCAGTCATTATGATTGTGGTTAAAGTAATACGAGGCAGGACAAGAGGATAGTTAAGCAAGTCAAAAAGGAAGCCGAAGATGGCTTCCTTTTACTCTTCTTCTGGAGGGCCTTCTCCCATCAGCCTTTTATGAATCCAGATGGCTGCCTGTGAGCCGTCCCCCATCGCGATTGTCGTTTGCTCTGAATGAGCGATTAAATCTCCGCCTGCCCAAATACCTTCCACATTTGTTTCTTTTGTACGAGGGTTTACGAGGACGTGTTTTTTCTCATTTAAGGTAACCCCTGCTTGTTCCGCCAGCTCATAATTCATTTTGTTTCCTCTAAAGCCCGTAAATCCTCGTTCAGCCTCAACAATTGTTCCACTGCCGAGCAGAATGCCGGTAAGGTTTTCGTCCTCGTCGAGGAGGATTTTTGTAACAGGCTCATTTATTACCTGGATATTATGCTCTTCTAAAGCATCAGACGCTTTATGATCGATGGTGGATTGATCATGATTGACAAACACAATATCATCCGACCAGTAAGTCAGTGTGACTGCCATGTTTGCCCCCGCATTCCCGGTTCCTAATACAACTGTTTTTTTAGCGGTTGTTTCGTAGCCGTCACAATCCGGGCATACATAAATGCTTTTGCCGAGACACTGATAGAGATTATCGATGTCTGGAAGATTATCGACAAGGCCGGTTGCGAGGAAGATCGTTTTTGATTTGTATTCAGCGTTTTTTTCGGTTTTTAGTACAAAGATTTCGTCTCGTTTTTCTAAGTTGATTACCTTATCGTTTTCAAATGCAACTCCGTACTTTTCGGCATGCAGTTTCCCAAGCCGCCTCAACTCTTCACCGCTTATCCCGTTAGGCCATCCCAATATGTTGTGAAAGCATTTACAAATCGTCGACCTTCCTTGGTTGGAATCGACCACTAATACGTTATGGTTGTATCTTCCTAACTGTATCGAAGCCTGCAACCCGGCAATGCCTCCGCCGATTATGATGCTATCTTTTTTGTCCATTTTATCACCGCCTTCTTGCTAAAAATTATCTCGAAATAACAATAGTGTTCAACATCCTTTTTTAAAATATACCACTAACAAACCATAATAAACAATTTGTGACAAAAGATTTACCATTCTAAAAAAGCTTTTCCTAGAATATATAAAGAGAGGAAAGGGAGGGGTTTCATGACATTCGAGCGGGATGCTTTGTTTGAGCATAGTTTTTGGCTCCAGGTTCTTGGTGACCATTCAAGATTTATTTTAGAAACACTTGTTGCTTCAGAAGTGGAGGATATAAAAAAGGCGGAGTATTTTAAAGAAAATTTCGACTCATTATTGAATGGGCTGCCAAGTCTTACAGAAAACCAGTTGATACCTTTTACTCGGAATGTAAAAGAGCTGGTGATGAGTTTTCGGGAGTTTAAATTGTCATTGCTAAGAAAAATACTTACCGGTGGCATTAAGATGCAGATGTCACCAACCTTCATCAGCCATATGGTAAATGAGTTGGAAGAATACGTAACGATTATCTGCTTTCTAGAGAAAGGCGAGAAACCACCTGTTTTCCATGAACTGCATCACCATCTCTTATGGCTTGTGGATGCTGCGGGCCATGCAGGTACGATTAATGATAAGATGGACAGTGTTGAAAAAGATTTAAAATGTAAATCGGCAGCGTTCATGAAGAAATTCGAGGATTTTTACTTGAGAGCAGTAGAATTGACTGGTTATTTAAGAACGAACCTTCATAAGTTTCCTGCTTTGGAAAAGATGAACAAGGATGTAAAACTAGAAATAAGGCTGTTTAGGATTTTTTTAGAGGAACTTGAAGAGATGGAACTTTCAGAGCAAGCATTGGGTACTTTTTCTGCGTTGATGGCTGATCACATGCTGCGGGAAGAATGTTATTATTTAATGAAGGTTGCCGAATCCACTCAAACCGAGCCGCCCGACTGCAATCCTGCTAAAAGAAGGATTGAAAAATAAATAAAGAAAAAAGGAGGCTTAAGATGATTCGGGCCTCCTTTTAATATGAAAAAAATCTAAATTTCCATCCATTCCGTACTCCAGTTCTGTATTTCCTTAATAACCGGTGCGAGGGCAATTCCTTTTTCAGTCAGGGAATATTCGATCCGTACAGGAGTTTCGGGATATACTTCCCGCTTAACAATCCCTTCTTGCTCCAAATCCTTTAACCGTTCAGAGAGGATTCTCCCGCTGATGGGAAAGGAGGATTCGATGTTGCAAAAGCGCTGAGGGCCGTTTAGCATCTGGCTGACAATCAGGCCTGTCCAACGTTTGCTTAATATTTGCATCCCTTTTTCAAAGTAGGGACAAATCGTTGTTTTAGTCATGCTTATCACCTCATATCTATAGTATACCCTATAATTAGTAATTCGTAACATATTTACCTTTCCAAATTTAATTACTTGACGATATGTTAATACAATATTAAACTAACTAATATAAAGTAAGTGATTGAGGTAACATCCTTATTTTTTGGCATCTCATCTTTAAGAGGAAATTACTTCCATTTGTAAAAAATGATATTTGTCAAAAAATAATACATGGGCAGATTTATTTTAGAGATGCCCATATGTGTTTACGATCGTTCACTTTTCGCTTATAGATACCCTGAGTTCATTGCAGGTCAAGCATCTTGATAAATCAAAAATAGAAAAGGCAGGTAACATTTTTTATGGCAACAGTATTGTACATCACAGCGCATCCACATGACGACACACAATCCTTCAGCATGGCTGCTGGAAAGGCGTTCGTTGATTCATACAGGGAGGCCAATCCGATGGATGAAATCATCCACGTGGATTTATATAAAACAAACATTCCGCAATTGGATGCCGATATCTTCAGCGGCTGGGGAAAGCTTCGTTCCGGTTCGCAATTTGATCAATTATCAAAAGAAGAACAAGAAAAAGTAAGCCGTTTAAATGAACTCAGTGAGCAATTTGTTGCTGCAGATAAATATGTTTTTGTTACACCAATGTGGAACTTCTCCTTCCCGCCCGTTATGAAAGCTTATTTGGATTCTGTTGGACAAGCAGGAAAAACGTTCAAATATACAGAACAAGGTTCTGTGGGCTTGCTTACAGACAAAAAAGCCTTGCACATCCAGGCACGCGGAGGAATTTATTCAGAAGCGCCCATGTCTGAAATCGAAATGGGCCACAGATATATTAAAATCATCATGGACTTCTTTGGTGTTCCTTCATTAGAAGGATTGTTCATCGAAGGGCATAATCAGTTCCCTGACCGTGCCGAAGAAATTAAACTGGATGGAGTCGCAAGGGCTAAAGAATTAGCGAAAACTTTCTAATAATCACTGTTAAAACACGGGATGCGCAGCGTCTCGTGTTTTATTTTTGTCCACCTAATCAAAATCGTAATAAACAATATTTCAGGTTTGGTTGCGCTTTAACTGGGTATATACATATAAAGACAAAGGGGAGATGATCATAATGGCAAATGCAAGAAATTTAAGCCCATATGTGTTGCTGGGATTCGGAGTTGCCGGTGTCTCATATTTGTCCACCAGAAATAATCGGCAAAAGGCCATGGATACCTTACAGAGGATGAAAGCTAGAACAATGAAGGTGTGGTCAAAGCAAAAGTTGGCAGCTGAAATGCCGCTTCTCGAAAAGGCTGGCCACCCGGATCCTTATGATATCGGTGATAACCGAATGGTCGATGAAGGAGCTATGTTCAGTGTCAATTATTATAATCAAAACGAGCAGCAGCGCTAACAACAATCAACCGCCTGGGATTGCTTCCTAAGCGGTTTTTTTGGAGTTGTTTTAGTGAAGGGGTCCTTAGAGGTATAAAATTATATATGGTAATTACATTATCGTCCTATTATTTGAAATAGAAATACTTTTAACACTAAAGCGTAAGCGCAAAGGGAACGTCGACTAATAACCGCCACGTCCTGTGGCGAATGTCGACATTAGCACATCTGTGCAAGTCCGACAAGCATAAGACAACTCCCAAAAGAAGGCGTTTTTTCCTTCTAGGCAGTTGGCTTATGACTCGAGGGGCTAGACGGTGGAGCTGGCAACACGAAAAGCGGAAGGCCTTCCAAAAGGGAGGCCTTTTTCTATTCGTCAAAATAGTCGCGAAGTAAGGTATTTGTTTCTTCTTGCTCACTTTGCGGGTAATATGGGTTTTCATTTTTTGCATTTTCTTCATCAAAATTTGTTTTTATTACCAGTTTTGGGCTTTCCGATGGTTCGGCGATGACCCGGTCACTAAGCTCATTAAAGTCGGACATGCTTTTATTTCCTGGTTGTTTGGGTTCCATATCAGCACCTCCTCAAAGTTATCTTGTAACCGGCAGCCAAAAATATGTATCCCCATTTTTGGATGAATGCAGGCTATCAGTGGGATAGTAAGGAAGTAAAGATTTTCGAGGAGGTAGTATATGAAGAAATGGAATGAACAGGCAGCCCCTAATAACAATCTGAAATCAAGTGACATAGCACCTGGAAGTGAACAAGCGTCGGAAATGAGCATTAAAGGTGTCTCCCAGGAAGAAGCCAGCCATATAAAGACGGAAAATGAGGTAAGAAGGCAAAACTTATAGATGAAAAATTCCCTTTTAAGACAGAAAAATCTTAAAAGGGAAGGCTTGTATCAGTCTCTTTTTTGTTTCTTTTTTGTGGATGAAACCTTCATTGTTCCTGTTTCCTGATTGGTTGTGCCCTGTCCTTCTACCTGGGATGAACCTAATCCAATGGTAGTAGGGTCCTTTTTTCGCCTATGACTATGACTCATGGATTTCACCTCCACCCTTACTTTCTCTATTTGAGCGGATTGTATACATAGGTTTGTCTGCAGTGGGACATTTTAAAGGATGGAGGAGGTGTTAGAGCATGACGAAAATTGGTGTAGAACAATCCCTTAGCAATATTCAGCAGGCTTTACGTGAAAAAGGGTACGATGTGGTTGAATTAAAACAAGAATCTGATACACAGGGATGCGATTGCTGTGTGATTTCAGGCGTTGATTCCAATGTAATGGGAATGCAGGACACTTCCATTCAGGGATCGGTGATCGAAGCAAACGGATTATCGGCTGACGAAGTCTGCCAACAGGTGGAAAACAAAATTCAATAATAAGAGAAAGACTAAAGAGTATAGCTTCTTTAGTCTTTTTTTATGTTTGGTTAAAAAAACGGGATGAATGTAACACCAATAATCCCATATATCTTAGATTAGCAACAAAAGCATTTTGGATGGGGCAAAATCTGTTTCATATTATTCAGCTGCAATTTGAATATCAGTTTCCAGTTCTATTTCCACATTTCCTTTAACCGCGCGTGAAATCATACAAAATTGCTCGGCTTTTTCGGCAAGCCGCTGTGCAAGATTGTAATCTTTTTTGGTTGCCGAATGATACAGGACGATTTTCGGTCGATGAATGATTTTTTTATAGGTAATCACTCCGTTTGTTACATCAACAATTCCTTCCGATTCCATCGTCAAACTTTTCTTCTCCAGTTTGCTTCGTTCCATCATTGCAGCGAGTGTAATGATGTAACAGGTAGCAGCGGCCCCTAAAAGCATTTCATCCGGATTGGTTCCGATTCCGGGTCCGTCCATTTCAGGTGGAATCGAAATCTTAGTTTGTAAATTTCCCGCCTGGATTTCCCCGACGTCATTTCTTAGGCCCGGCCAGTTAGCGGTTAAATGAAAATGATGTTCTGCCATTCGTAAGGCGCCTCCCTCTTATATTTATTACTATTGTAAAACAATTTCGCAAAAAAGTGAGATATGATGCTTTTCTTTTTGATTGAACAACGGTAAAATTATAAATAATAATGATAATCGTTATCAAAGAATCGAGGAGATATACATGTTTGTAATGAACGCAAGTTTTGAAATCGAAAAAGAGTATGAAGAAATTTTATTAGAAAAAGGGAAGAAAGATAAAAAGGAATTAGAAGCAGCAAAAGGGATCATATCAGTGGAACGCTGGCAGAAAGAACATAGCGAAACGGTGGAATATGTGACTGTGTCTAAATGGGAAAGCCAAGCTGATTTTAAAGCATGGATTGCAAGGGATGAACATGTAGAGGAACATAAGGAAATGAATATAAAGCGTAAGGAAAGCGTTCAGACGCCTTATAAAATCAAGAAAACACTCCGTTCTTTTGAAGTGGTAGAAGAATAAGTAAATTGAAAAGAGGGGCCTCCTATAAGCCAATCATCTGATGGGGAGAAAACCGCTCCCCATACAGCTGCTCGTCTTATGCTGGTCGGACTTGTATGCGCTGACGTCGACGTTCCTTTGAACAAGGCGCTTGCGCTTTTCTAATGATAAAACTTCACACGGTCCTCGAGTCGACTAAATTTCTTTTCTCCAGGCTCTGCGGTTGGTTTACCAAAGGGCATTTGGGCAAGTAGTTTCCATGTGCCGGGGATATCCCACTCTCGCTGAACAGCCTCGTCGATAAGCGGATTGTAATGCTGGAGACTGGCTCCAAATCCCTCATTTTCAAGAGCGGTCTAAAAAACGTTTAACGATAGAGACTAAGTTGAAGCCGCTCCATACTGGAAAGTAACTCTATAAAAGGAGAGCATAGAATGAAAAAAGGTTTCACAAATGATGAATTAGCTGAAGAAATGGGCAGCACACAACTTTTGAGACGCACTCATCTGGAGGCAACGCTGCTACCGGCTGAAGCAAGCAAGGGTGTTAAAGGAGGATGAGAAGCAGCGATGAAACATATCTTTAAACAGGGAAGCAATGAGGAGGCACCCGTGCTCCTGCTTCTTCACGGTACCGGCGGGACAGAGGAAGATTTGCTGGGGCTGGGAGAAATGATATCTCCGGACTCTTCAATCTTAAGTGTACGTGGAAACGTACTTGAGAACGGAATGCCACGGTTTTTCCGCAGATTGGCTGAAGGAGTTTTCGATGAAGAAGACCTGATTTTCCGTACGAAGGAGCTTTATGAATTCGTGGATAGTGCTTCGCAACAATATCGGTTTAACAGGTCTGAAGTCGTTGCCGTTGGGTATTCAAACGGAGCCAACATTGCGAGCAGCCTTCTCTTTCATTACAAAAATTCACTAAAAGGCGCGATCCTTCATCATCCAATGGTTCCAAGGCGGGGAATGGAGATCCCTGATTTAAACGGGCTTCCGGTATTCATCGGGGCAGGTGCCAACGACCCTATCTGTACACCGCAGGAAACAGAAGATCTCAGTACATTGTTAATAAATGCTGGTGCCGCTGTTGAGCTCCATTGGGAGCGATTCGGCCATCAGTTGACACAGACGGAAGCAGTATCTGCTGCGGCATGGTTCGAAAAGAATTTTTAGGAAGAGGGTTTTATATATGCTTTCATTCGATTCTGAGAAAATGACCGAACGTGAAAACTATAAGATCCTGACGGGGAGCATTATTCCGAGACCTGTTGCGCTGGTCACAACGGTTTCAGAGAGCGGCACAGTGAACGTTGCTCCCTTTAGCTATTTCAATATTATCAGCGCCAATCCACCGATGGTCTCACTGTCCATCCAGAGAAGGAACGGAATACAAAAGGATACGGCCAGAAACGCGGTGGAAAAAGGAGAGTTTGTCGTTCACATAACAGACGAGAACATTGTCGAAGAGGCTAATAAAACGGCAGCAGAGCTGCCGTATGATGAGAGTGAGCTCCCGTTGTCAACGTTGACTCCTGCAGAAAGCAGTTCAATTGCCGTTCCAGGAATAAAAGAAGCAAAAGTAAGGTTTGAATGTATAGTAGAAGATACACTTCAGCTCGGCGGTACAGATACAAAACCTGCTTGCGATTTATTGATTGGCAGAGTGGTCACTTACCATATCGAACCGACGATTTACAATGATGGGAAAATTGACGCTAATGGTCTAAAACCGATCAGTCGGCTCGCAGGCAACAATTATGCAAAATTAGGCGAGACATTTTCATTAAAACGCCCCCGGTAATTCATACAAAAGCTTCTCCATCTACAAACGGATGGGAAAGGAAATTACCCGGGTAATCGGTGAAAAGCGACAAATTGCGATAAAATTCAACGAAAGAAATCAGCATTACCCAAACAGGAAATAAACAACAGAGTAACTTCACTCCATTTAACAAATGCTATATTTGATATTCCGAAAAGGGTATCAAAAAGTATCCTACAATGAGGTGATTGGATGAGTTACAAAGATCATTTGGATCCGCACTCTGAGCTTTTTCACCATAATTGGACCAGACCTAAGCGAATGAAATCACAGGTGAATGGGCATACACAAATCTCACAAAAGAACATCATCTTAAAAAGCAACGCGAAGGCACACCACTGGTAAGGATGCCTGAACGAAAAGAAAAAGACGCTTCGGCGTCTTTTTTTTGAGGACAAGAGGGGCCTTTATAACAGTTTTTACAGGAACTGGATCGTTTCGAAACGTATAAAAAACCTCGAAAGTCGTTATTCTATAACTGTAATTCAATAACAACCAAAAGGAGAAATCAAACATGACAGTGATTTCCGATGTTAAACAAACTTTCGCAGGATTGAAAAGCGCACAGGCAAGCTTCGAAACATTTGCACTTGGCACTGATAACGAACAAGCTAAGCAATTGTATGAAGATGCTGCTAAACAAACCCAGGCAATTGTTGACAGCTTCGCGCCGCGCGTTCAGCAAATTGAAGATGAAGAACCGCAATACAGACAACAATAACAATAAAAAAAGGTTGGTTAAATGCCAACCTTTTTTTACACTTTCACCGAAGCAAAAAGCATTCTGGCTGTGAAAGCCTTCACGAAAGTAGGTAAACAGAGATGGCAAATAGTCAAAAGAAGCAATTAACACCGGTTCAACAGGAATATCAACAGCTTCAAATACAACGGGAAATAAAAAGACCTATTTTTATGAATTGTATAAGAGCTTTTATCATAGGTGGCCTTATTTGTTTAATCGGACAGGCCATTTCAGTTTTTTATATGTATTTTTTTGATTTTACAGAAAAGACGGCGGGAAACCCTACAAGCGGCACTTTAATTTTTATTACGATGCTGCTTACAGGCCTAGGGGTCTATGATCGAATTGCCCAATTTGCCGGAGCTGGCTCTGCAGTTCCTGTTACTGGTTTCGGAAATGCGGTCATATCAGCTGCGATTGAACATCGAAGCGAAGGATTGGTTTTAGGTGTTGGCGGTAATATTTTTAAATTGGCTGGTTCGGTCATTGTGTTCGGCGTTTTTTCCGCTTTCGTAGTGGCAACAATCAAAACGATTCTTATTCAATGGGGTGGCTTGTGATGTTAACAGGACATCGTACGTGGGTCTTTGAAAATAAACCAGTCATCATTTCCACCGGGACAGTTGGCGGGCCATTTGAAGCAAAAGGGAATTTGGCTGATGATTTTGATTTGCTTCATTCCGATTTATGGTTGGGGCAGGATACTTACGAAAAAGCACATAAGATCCTTTTGGAAGAAGCGAATCAGAGAGCGATGGAGAAAGCGGGTCTGCAAAAGGAGCAAATTCAATTTTTCCTTGGCGGCGACCTTATTAACCAAATGACACCGACAAGTTTTGCGAGCAGAACGTTGGGAGCTCCTTATCTCGGTTTATTTGGCGCCTGTTCGACCTCGATGGAAGGGCTAGCTCTTGGTGCTTATCTTGTTAACACCAAAGGCGCCAAGTATTTGTTAACCGGTGCTGCCAGCCATAACGCAGCAGTCGAGAAACAGTTTCGCTATCCCACGGAATACGGTTCCCAGAAACCCCCCACGTCGCAATGGACGGTAACGGGTGCTGGAGTTGCCGTTGTAAGTGATTCTGGTGTTGGCCCTTGTGTTACGTCTGCCACGATTGGCCGAGTGATTGATATGGGAATGGCCGATCCGTTTAATATGGGAGGAGCGATGGCACCGGCAGCAGCCGATACGATTCAGGCGCATTTCCGTGAACGGAATCTTGACCCTTCTTATTATGATTTAATCGTTACGGGTGACCTTGGTAAAATCGGCCGTGAAATAGCCCTTGATTTATTTGAAAAACATGGACTCCCTATAGAAGAGGAAAGATTTCAGGACTGCGGGTTGATGATTTACCGGGAGGGCCAGCCAGTACTGGCAGGAGCCAGTGGACCGGGGTGTTCAGCAACAGTTGTTTACGGTCATTTGTTAAATAGAATGAAAAAAGGTGAATTGAAGCGGATTTTAGTTGTGGCAACAGGTGCTTTATTGTCGCCATTGTCCTTTCAGCAAAATGAAACAATACCTTGTATCGCGCATGCGGTTTCAATTGAATATGGAGCTCAATAGCTCGGATAAGGAGAATAGAGATGACTGTTGTATCGGAAGTTAAGCAATGCCTAACAAGCATCAAGGGAATCGAAACGGGTTTATCCAGTTTAGCGATACGGACCCAGGATGATGAATCAAAACGCACGTTGCACGAAACGATGATGATCATACATGAGGTAGTGACAGATTTAAAAATACGGGTCGGCGAATTGGAGATGGAAGAACCCCAATACAAAGGCTTTTAACTTTGAAAAAACTGAGTAAGGAGGTGCAACAGTGCCAGATTGGTTAGATATCATTTTACGGTCCCTCTTTTTTTTGGTTGTTCTTTTTTTAATCACCAAATGGCTTGGCAAAAAACAAATATCCCAGCTTTCCTTTTTTGAATATGTAACCGGGATTACCATTGGCAGTGTAGGGGCGGAAGTTGCGACAAAAGTTGAAACCAGCATGCTGAATGGAGTGCTTTCGATCCTCACCTTTGCTTTAGCGCCTTTTATTGCAGGATTAATTTCCATGAAAAGCAAAGCTTTTCGTGACTTTGTCGAAGGCCATGGAACAGTATTCATTAAAGACGGAAAAGTGATGGAAGACAATTTGAAAAAAGAAAAATACACTACCGATGAGCTGCTGGAATTGCTGCGCAGAAAGGATGTCTATACTGTGGCGGATGTGGAATTTGCCGTAATGGAGACGACCGGTGACCTAAGCGTCATGTTAAAGAAGGAAAATCAACCTTTGACTGCAAAGGATTTGGACCTGGCCGTTCCATCTATTAAAGAAACGCAAACAGTTATCATGGATGGCAAAATAATGGATGAGCCGCTTTCCACGATTGGACAAAATCGAAATTGGCTAAAAACCGAATTAGGGAAATTAGGTGTCACGATTGAGAATGTCTTTCTTGGACAGGTAAATTCGTATGGAGAACTAACAGTTGATCTTTATGATGATAAACTTGAAGTACCCTCTCCTCAAGAAAGGCCGTTGGTTCTGGCAACTATGAAAAAATGCCAGGCGGATTTAGAGTTGTTTGCACTTGGAACAGAGAATGAAGAGGCTAAGCAGTTATATGTGAGAAATAGTGAAAAATTACAAAAAGCGATTGATAAAGTGAGCTACATATTAAAAAGCTGACGAACAAAAGACCGCCAACGAATGACGGTCTTTTGTTTGCTGTTCAGTGGTAAGATATACTTATTCAATGGGAACTGGTGTTTAGCTTCCATGTAAAGGGATGCATAACGCATACGTTCCACTGAAAAAGGCACGCTTTGCATTCTACTCCAAATTGGCATGTCTGCCAAACATCGTTTCGGAGTTCAAGCCCTTTTTCTCCATGAACCGCAAGATGACAGCATCATAAAATAATAAGAGAGTTTGTTCAAATAATGATCCCATCGGCTGTATTGTTGTGTAATCGTCTTCTGATCGGTCCTTGGGCGAGCCAGGCAGCTTAATTGTAAAGTCGGCTAACTTTCCAATTGTGGATTGGGGAAAAATCGTTGCGATTGCTACGGTTCCCTCTAAAACTTTTGCTTTTTCAGCGATGGAAACCAAGCTTTTGGTTTCGCCTGAACCGGACCCGATGATTAAGAGATCTTCTTTTTCAAAATGAGGGGTAACGGTTTCTCCAATAACATAGGCATCTAACCCCATGTGTACCATTCGCATTACAAACGACTTGGCCATAAATCCGGATCTGCCTGCACCTGCGACAAAGATTTTCTTTGACTCAAGAATCCCGCTTACCAATTTCTCAGCTTCTTCATCAGCTATTGCATCTATTGTGCGATTTAACTCCTTCATGATTTCAGCTAAATACTGCGTAGTCTGCATGTCTGTCTTACCCTTGCTTAATCAATCGTTGCATTTCGGCTGCTGTTGCTTTTTTATCATCTTGACCGGTAATACCCCCGCCTACGATGACAAGGTCAGGCTGTGCTTTAATGACTTCCGGCAGCGTGTCTAATTTAATACCGCCTGCAACCGCCGTTTTGGCGTTTTTAACAACGCGTTTAATCGTCATAAGGTCTTCAAATGAATTTTGCCCGACTGCCTGCAAATCGTAACCGGTGTGAACACAGATGTAGTCTACGCCCAATTCATCAAGTTCTTTAGCGCGTGCTTTGATATCCTTCACCGCGATCATGTCAACGAGGATTTTTTTGCCTTGTTTTTGTGCTTCTTCGACTGCACCCTTGATGGACATATCTTCAGCGGTTCCCAGTATCGTGATGATATCTGCTCCTGCCTCAGATGCCTTCATGACTTCATAACCTGCCGCATCCATGATCTTTAAGTCTGCCAATACTTTTAAACCAGGGAATGCTTCTTTCATTTCCTTTACGGCTCTAAGGCCTTCATTGATAACAACCGGTGTACCGATTTCGACGACATCTATGTGTTCCTCAACTTCTTTCACCAGTTTCAATGCTTCCGGGATGTCTACTAAGTCTAACGCTAACTGTAGTTCCATGAATATTCACTCCTTAAAAGTTTATCGATAATAGAAGCCTTTGTTTCCTAACAAGGCAACAATGGTAATATGCCCTATCTGCTCACAGTGCTTGCACGAATAAAAATGATATTGCAGGTTTTATTTACTGGCACAGACATAGTGTACTATGTATGCTCTAAAAGTAAAAGTACGCACTTTACTTTTACATAGTGCATAAAAGTATACTATGGTTTATAATAAATATGGAGGTGAGACGAATGTCACGTATCCAGGAAAAAACATTTAATTGTGAAAAAGAATTAACGCTTGCTGTCATTGGCGGAAAGTGGAAAATGCTCATTTTATGGCATTTGGGCAAAGAGGGGACCAAGCGATTTGGCGAACTTAAGGCTCTCATGCCGGGCATCACCCAGCGAATGCTCGTGAACCAGCTGCGTGAGCTGGAGGAAGACCTTATTGTTCACCGTGAAGTCTATCCCGTTGTTCCTCCAAAAGTGGAGTATTCTCTAACTGAACAAGGAATGAGTTTGATGCCGATTCTTGATTCGATGTATCAATGGGGAAAAAATTATATGGAAACGGCCATGGGCGATCAAGAAGGAAAAGAAGCTTCCAAATAAGATTATAAATAAACGGGAAAACCGATCCATTGTTTATCAATGGTTCGGTTTTTCGTTCTTATCCACTTTATTTAAGGTTTCTGTCTTAAAATCCTCCGCACTGCTAACTCTATCTATAGAAAAGCTACTTATTACCTAAAGGGAATAAAAGGAATCATACATATTCTCACGGAATTTATCATAGAAAGCCAAAGAGAAAGGTGGAGTGAGGACTTGAACAGGAAGATAAAAAAAAGCTTGATTGTGCTTGTGGTTTTGATGTTGGCATTTATTCCGTATATTAACGCTGGCACACCTGTGAAATCGGCAGCGAGTGCAGGAACTGAACTTGGCCAGCAGCTAACCCGAATCCTTGATAATCCATTGCTGGACGGTGCCGTAGCAGGAGTCAGTGTAAGGTCAGCGGCTACAGGGGAAATCCTCTTTGAGCAGAATGGAGATATCCGCTTGCGGCCTGCTTCAAACATGAAACTGCTGACTGCAGCAGCGGCTCTTGACACATTGGGTAAAACCTACAAATTTAATACGGAAGTGCTTACAGATGGGAAAGTGAAAGCCAAAATCCTGAAAGGGAATGTTTATTTAAAGGGAAAAGGTGATCCGACTCTTTTGGAGGAAGATTTTGACGAAATGGCCTTAGTATTGAAAAATAGGGGCGTAAAAATGATTGTCGGCAATTTGATCGGCGATGATTCCTGGTATGACGATGAACGATACTCCCCTGATTTACCTTGGACAGATGAAACCGAATATTATGGAGCCCAGGTGTCAGCTCTAACGGCCTCACCTAATGAAGATTACGATGCCGGTACGGTAATTGTGGAAGTCGGCCCCGGACAAGAAGCTGGGCAAAAGGCTGCGCTGTCGCTATCTCCGGCAACGGACTATCTGAAAATCATCAATAAGGTAAAAACAGTTGAAGCAGGCGGCAAAAAAGATATCTCGATTAAGCGTGAGCATGGGACTAATTCAGTTATCGTCGAAGGAACGATACCGCTCAATGGAAGCAAAGTGAAAAGCTGGGTTGCTGTATGGGAACCTGCGGAATACGCGCTTGATTTATTTAAGAAATCACTGGAGGAACAGGGGATTAAACTGGCAGGACGTATATTGCAAGGGAAAACGCCGGAAAAGGCGAATCTCGTCGTCTCCCACGAATCCATGCCCCTATCAGAGCTGCTTGTACCTTTCATGAAGATGAGCAACAACGGCCATGCAGAAACACTGGTCAAGGAAATGGGGAAAAAGGAGAAAGGAGAAGGCAGCTGGGAGAAGGGACTTGAGGTAGTAGAGACAAATGCTAAATCATTCGGAGTAAATATGGACACTATAGTATTGCGTGATGGCTCAGGGATCTCACATGTCAATCTAATCCCTGCCAATCAACTTTCCAAGCTTCTTTTCACGATTCAAACGAAAGATTGGTTTCCGGTTTACGTAAACGCCCTTCCTGTTTCTGGAATCAGTGAAAGAATGGTGGGTGGAACATTAAGAAATCGGATGAAAAATACGGCTGCGGCAGGGAATGTGATAGCAAAGACAGGTTCAATATCGACGGTTAGTTCCCTTTCAGGCTATGTTATCGGGAAAAGCGGGAAGAAGTATATTTTTTCGGTTCTATTAAATAATGTCCTCGATGATACCGCGGTAAAAAAGATTGAAGATGAGATGGCCGTGCTCTTGTCGAACCAGCAATAACTATCATTGCAAAAGATGCGTTATCCTTCTACTATTAAAAGTGAATGAAGGACTATTCATGGATGGAGTGTACACAGATGAAAACTTACATGATTACTGGAGCTTCAAAGGGGCTGGGGGAAGCTGTTTCGGTACAATGCTTCCAGGAAGGAAACCATTGCATTTTAGTGGCTCGATCCACTAATGTTGCGCTGATCGAAAGAGCAAAATTGCAGGGTGCACAGGTAACCAGTATTTCCGCTGACCTTAGTATAATGGAACAGCTTCCTGCTGTTATCGAGAGGGTTTTTTCTGAAATCGGTAATTCGGATGAACTATATCTCATCAACAATGCAGGAGTTGTTGAACCAATTAAACCAGCCGGGCAGCTGGAACAGGGGAAATTGGAACTCAGCATGAAGCTGAATTACCTGGCGCCAGTCATACTGACAAACTCATTTATTGATAAGACAAAGGATTTTACAGGAAAAAAAACCGTTGTCAATATTTCTTCAGGAGCAGCCCTGCGGCCGATTCACGGCTGGTCTGCCTACTGCAGTACAAAGGCAGGGCTTGAAATGTTCACCCGGGTAGCCGGTCTTGAGCAGCAAAAAGAAGAAAATCCAGTCAAAATTATTTCATTTTCTCCCGGGATCATGGACACAGGCATGCAGGCAAATATCCGTATGGCAGATGAAAAGGACTTTGCGGATGCGGAACTGTTCCAATCCTATAAGGACAAAGGAACACTAAGGTCCCCCCAGCTTGTGGCAGAAAAATTATTCAGGTTACTTGAAGGGGATCAGCTTGAAAACGGGAAGTTCTATGATATCAAAGAGCTTATCTAACATTTAATAGTCAGGACAGACATATATTTCACCTGTACTTCCATATGCTCTTAGCAGGGAATACGAAATTAAGAATTTATTTAAAGGTGGGGTATAAATGCCTGTCCGTGTTGTTAGAGCCGGGGACACATTATCGGCCATTGCAAGTTCCTTTGGAGTAAGCGCCGCAGAATTGGCCAGGGTAAATGGGCTTCCTTCAGCAGCTCCGTTAATTCCAGGTCTTGCTTTATATATTCCGAATGAAAGAAGTACGGACCGGTTATATATTTTAAAGGATGGAGATACCCTGTGGAATATCGCCCAAAGATATCATACAACGGTAGAGCGAATTCTTTCTGCAAACAGTGGATTGCGTCCCGACATGTTAACAGCTGGACGTAAGGTTGTCATTCCGTCTCCCGACAAATTACATGTAGAAACCCTGGCATTCAGCTTTCCTGCAAGCGGAGGAGCTGTTATTACCAACTTGAAGCAACAAGCTGCGCGTCTAACCTATTTGGCAATAACCGCTTATTCGTTTAAGGAAGAAGGAAATGCATATGCTGCAGGTGATGATCAACCGCTTCTTTCACGCAGCAAACAACTGAATGTCAATCCATTATTGATGATCCGGAATTTCAGCAATGAGGAATTCAGTACTGACCTGGTTGGAGGAGTGCTCGCGAATGATAGGTATCGAAGCAATCTTGTGAGCAGTATCACCACTATTGTCAGGCAGAAGGGGTACGGAGGCGCATGCATCGATTTTGAATTTATCCCTCCGTCAAGACGAAATGACTTTGCCGGTTTCCTGCGTGAATTAAAAACTGCTTTGGGAACGCTCATCCTCCATGTTAACGTCCATGCTAAAACGGAGGATAATCCAACGAACCGGATCGTCGGTGGACATGACTATCGGGCAATCGGAAACGCGGCCGATCTCGTGGCGGTGATGACGATTGATTATGGATATCCGACAGGACCGCCAAACCCTGTTTCACCGATTGGATGGATGGAAGAAGTTCTTCGATACGCAACGGCTACTATCAATCCCAGAAAAATCCAGGCCGGCTTTCCGCTATACGGGTACGATTGGACACTGCCGGGCAACCAAACAAGGGCGCTTTCGGTGTTACAGGCACAAAGTCAGGCCATTTCAAGAGGCAGTGTCATTACATATGATCAGAGTGCCGCTTCGCCAACCTATCAATACTGGCAGGAACGAGTGCAGCATGTTGTCTGGTTTGAGGATATTAGAAGTTTTATAAGAAAATATCAACTTGTTGATGCCTACAATTTACTGGGAACGACATTCTGGCAGCTCGGCCTGGATTTTCCACAAAACTGGGAGTACATGAAAGATCATATAATAGTAGAAAAGTGAGAAGTGTCCTGGTATGAGTTCCGTAGAATGCTAGAATACAAGTGTAAATGGTACGGGAAAAAACTAGTTGTAGTAGGTTCTCATTTTCCTAGTTCGCAACTATGTTCCAGTTGTGAAAAGAAAAACAAGGCAGTGAAAAACCTTTCTATTAGAGAATGGACATGTTTAATCTCGAAAGGAAGATATGTTTATATTTTTGTATGCAGGGTAATGAAACTGATAGAATATATACTAATTATTGGGAAAGGGGTGGTTTTATTGGAAGAAGGTCTACAAATTAACGTAAATGGCGTGGAGATGGAGACCACGGGCAGCCAGACAGTGCTTCAACTGCTCTCAGATAGCTCCATCGAGATTCCGAGCGTTTGTTTTCATCCGAGTCTTGGGCCGATTGAGACATGTGATACATGCATTGTCAGTGTGAACGGAGAGCTTGTGAGATCGTGCTCAACGTATATAGAAGACGGAGATGTAATCAATACACTTTCACAGGAAGTCAAAAAAGCTCAGATTATTGGCATGGACAAAATTTTGTCAAATCACGAATTGTACTGTACAGTTTGTGACTACAACAACGGAGGGTGCGAGATACATAACACCGTTAAAGAGATGAAGGTGAATCATCAAAGTATTCCGTTTGACCATAAACCATACGAAGAAGATAATTCGCATCCTTTTTACCGTTACGATCCTGATCAATGCATTCTTTGCGGCCGGTGTGTGGAAGCTTGCCAGGATGTCCAGGTGACAGAAACGCTGACAATTGACTGGGAGCGCCAGAGACCGCGCGTAATCTGGGACAAAGATGTGCCGATCAATGAATCTTCCTGCGTATCCTGCGGTCATTGCTCCACGGTTTGTCCGTGTAATGCGATGATGGAAAAAGGAATGGTTGGAGAAGCTGGATTCTTAACGAACATAGCCAAAAAGACACTGCGGCCGATGATTGAAATCACAAAAGGTGTGGAAACAGGCTATGGTTCCATACTGGCAATCTCTGATATAGAATCGGCGATGCGTGACGAACGAATTAAAAAAACAAAAACCGTATGCACATATTGCGGTGTCGGCTGCAGCTTCGATGTCTGGACAAAGGATCGAAAAATCCTCAAGGTTGAACCGCAGGCGGAGGCACCGGCAAACGGCATCTCCACTTGTGTAAAAGGGAAATTCGGCTGGGATTTTGTAAACAGTGAGGAACGCCTGACAAAGCCATTGATCCGTGAAGGTGATTCCTTCCGTGAGGCAGAATGGGAAGAGGCCTTGACATTAATAGCAAACAAGTTTACTGAAACCAAAGAACAACATGGTCCTGAATCATTGGCTTTTATTTCTTCTTCCAAGTGTACAAACGAAGAGTCCTATCTTATGCAAAAGCTTGCCCGCGGAGTGATTGGCACGAATAACATCGATAACTGCTCACGCTATTGCCAATCCCCGGCAACAGTTGGCTTGTTCCGTACGGTGGGCTATGGCGGCGATTCTGGTTCAATTACGGATATAGAAAAAGCGCAACTTGTGTTGATTGTCGGTTCCAACACCTCCGAATCACATCCGGTTTTATCGACCCGTGTGAAACGATCTCATAAACTGAAAGGGCAAAAGCTCATCGTTGCCGATATCAGAAAGCACGAAATGGCTGAACGCGCTGATTTATTCGTACATCCCCGTGCGGGTTCAGACATGGTGTGGCTGTCAGCGGTAACCAAATATATCATTGACAGCGGCTGGACTGATGAGAAATTCATCCGGGAGCGCGTTAATGGATTTGAGGACTATAAAAAAAGTCTTGAGTCATTCACCATCGAATATGCAGAAGAAGCGACAGGCATTCCGAAAGAAAGCATCATTAAGATTGCAGAAATGATTCATGAAGCGAAAACGGTCGCTGGGCTATGGGCAATGGGAGTGACCCAGCATATTGGAGGCAGCGATACGAGTACGGCTATCTCCAACCTTCTGCTAGTTACTGGAAACTACTGTAAGCCTGGGGCTGGTTCCTACCCGTTGCGCGGCCATAACAACGTACAGGGCGCAAGCGATTTTGGCTCTATGCCTGACCGCCTTCCAGGGTATGAAAAAGTCGCTGATGACAATGTGCGTGCCAAGTATGAAAAAGGCTGGGGCGTGAAAATCCCTGAGAAGCCAGGCATGAATAATCACGAAATGATCGAAGGAATCCATTCTGGAATCCTGAAAGCCATGTATGTCAAAGGCGAAGAAATGGGCCTTGTCGATTCCAACATCAATCACGTTCATGCAGCCTATGAAAAGCTTGATTTCTTTGTGGTACAGGATCTTTTTTTCTCACGTACTGCCGAGTATGCGGATGTTGTTTTACCGGCAAGTCCTAGTTTTGAAAAAGAAGGCACCTTTACAAATACGGAGCGCCGTATCCAGCGCTTGTATCAAGTATTTGAACCGCTTGGCGATTCGAAGCCAGACTGGCAGATTATCCTGGAGATTGCCAACCGCCTGGGTGCTGGATGGAGGTATAATCATCCGGCAGACATTATGGAGGAAGCAGCGATGCTTTCACCGATATATGCCGGTGTGACCTATGAAAAGCTTGAAGGATACAATTCACTTCAGTGGCCGGTTACGGCTGACGGAACTGATTCGCCATTGCTGTTTGCGGACGGAACATTCCCGTTCCCGGACGGGAAGGCAAATCTCTTCCCGGTACAATGGTCCGAGCCAATCAACTTCGGCGATGAATATGATATCCACGTTAATAACGGACGTCTGCTCGAGCATTTCCATGAAGGAAATCTGACGTATAAATCAAAAGGGATTTCTATGAAAACTCCTGAGGTTTGGCTGGAAGTATCCCCTGAGCTGGCCAGTGATAGAGGAATTAAGGATGGAACGCTGGTAAGACTGACTTCACCTTATGGGAATGTCAAAGTCAAGTGTTTGATTACCGACCGTGTCCAGGCAAATGAAGTCTACCTTCCAATGAACGATTCAGGAGAAGCAGCCATCAACCTGCTGACAAGCAGTTTCTCCGATAAAGATACCGACACACCTGCCTATAAAGAAACGACGGCGAAAATGGAAATCCTGAAATACGATGGGGTCAGTCCGCTGCGCAATATCAATCATCGTAATGGTAATCCACAGCCGCAGATGGGAGTAGAAGTCGAAAGAAAATGGGCACGAAAGGATTATATTTTCCCTGGTGACGCGGTAAGGAAGGAGCAGAAACAGCATGGCTAAAGCGATCAAGCAGATTCAAAGAATCGAGATAACCGAAGAAGATAAACGGGAAAAGGACTTACGCGAAGTCGAAAATGCGCTGCTTGAGAATAAAGACGCGATTCTCGAATCTTTGCAGGTCATGAAGCATATGCACGACCGTGGGGTACTTTCCCTGTTGAGCAGCTTATTCGGGCAGGGCGATAAGGTGCTTAACATCCTGATAAAAACAGCCGATACACCCGAAACTGCCAACATGCTGAAGAACCTGCTGCTGATGGCCGGGACGCTCGGTACGCTGAATGTTAAACAGCTCGAACCATTTATCTTAAAAGTAAACTCTGGCATCGCAAGAGTAGCGGAAACGAAAGAAACAGATGAAAAAATCGGCTACTTTGACCTTGCCAGATCCTTAAAGGATCCTGAATTAAACCGATCCCTCTCATTGTTATTAAATTTCCTTAAGGGAATGGGCCAGGATACCGAGGGACTTGAACGGAATACCCAGCTTCCTGAGCAACAGCTCCAGCAGCAAATACCGCGTGAAAAACACGGGATGCACGAGAGAGATTAATAGCTGTATTCCAAACATCCGAACCAGAAGCCTCTTGGCAGCTGGTTCGGATGTTTTTGCTTTCTGCATAAGCGATGACCTGAAAAAGTATAAATCAATTAAAATTATATGGTAGTATTTTGATAGGGAGAATATGCTTATCTTTCATGTTTACGAACTATTTTGTTAATCTTGGGTGGGGAGTGGAGAGTATGAAAATCGTAATAGCACCGGATTCGTTTAAAGAGAGCCTGACCGCAATGGAGGTAGCAAACGCTGCTGAAAGAGGTTTCAGAGGCATTTTTCCTAATGCCGATATTGTAAAGGTACCGATGGCTGACGGCGGGGAAGGAACGGTTCAATCACTGGTAGACGCTACTGATGGAAAGGTCATCGAAAAAACAGTGACAGGCCCGTTAGGAAATCAAGTCGAGTCCTTTTTTGGCGTACTTGGCAATGGGAGGACCGCTGTAATTGAGATGGCGGCTGCTTCGGGATTACATCTTGTACCGAAAGGACAAAGAGATCCTCTTTTGACTTCAACAAGGGGTACGGGTGAGTTGATTCTTGCCGCGCTTGAAGAAAAAGCAGAGCATATTATCATCGGCATTGGCGGCAGTGCTACGAACGATGGCGGAGCAGGAATGGCCATGGCACTTGGAGCAAGGCTGCTGGATGTGAGCGGGAACGAGATACCAGAAGGCGGCGGTGCGCTTAGCCAGTTAGATACCATTGATATAACAGAACTGGATCCGAGACTGAAAGAAATAAAAATCGAGGTTGCCTGCGATGTTGAAAATCCATTGACCGGGCCTCACGGGGCCTCAGCCATTTTTGGACCACAAAAGGGTGCTACTCCCGAAAAGGTAAAGATTCTTGATGAAAATCTGGGACACTATGCAGAGGTTATTGAAAGAGACCTTAACAAAGCAATTGCAAACATTCCAGGAGCTGGAGCTGCAGGTGGCCTGGGGGGAGGGCTGCTCGCATTTCTTCCGGCTGAACTGAAAAGCGGCGTGGATATAGTAATCGAAGCGACAGGGCTTGCCGATATTGTCAAAGACGCTGATATTGTCATTACCGGGGAAGGAAAAATCGACAGCCAGACGATTTATGGCAAAACTCCGATTGGTGTAGCGAAAACCGCTAAGCAATTTGGCATTCCGGTCATTGCGATTGCCGGAAATGCCGCCAGCGACAGCGAAGTTGTAAGAGAGCATGGCATAGATGCCGTTTTCTCTATCGTCCCTGGCGTAGTAACATTGGAAGACGCATTTGAACATGCAAGTGAATATATTGAAAGACTTGCTGCCAATATTGGCTCATTGCTTAAGTTGAATTAACTGTAGGGCATCAGTTTTCCCTTTCAGCCTTATTTTTGTTACATTATAATTATGGACAACGTATGAAAGGCAGGCAGACTGATGGAAAAGGAAATAAAATTAATCGCCCTCGATATGGATGGCACTTTATTGAACGAAGAAGGTAAGGTATCTGACGGAAACAGGACAGCGATTAAAGAGGCTGAACAAAAAGGAGTCAAAGTGTTGCTGAGTACGGGCCGTGCCTACGCATCCTGCAGTGAAATCGGCAGATCCCTTGAATTGTCTTCTTACCTGGTTACAGTTAACGGCAGCGAGATATACGACAATAATGGGGAGCTGGTTGAAAGAAATATCGTCCAGGTTGAGCTTATCCAATGGATGTGGGATTTGAGCCAGAAACATAAAACCAGCTTCTGGGCGACCAGCAGCGATCAAGTCTGGCGCGGCGAGATGCCGGAAGATATACCATCATATGAGTGGCTGAAGTTTGGGTTTGATATTGAAGACGATACTATCAGGGAAGAGATACTAACACTGCTGAAGGAAAATGGAGGACTGGAAATCAGCAATTCCAGCCCGACGAATATTGAAGCGAATGCGGTAGGAATCAACAAAGCGAAGGCGATTGAAAAGGTATGCGGCTTCCTTGGCATCAAGATGGAGAACGTTATGGCCGTTGGCGACAGCTTGAATGACATTGCGATGATCAAAGAATCGGGCTTGGGAGTGGCTATGGGCAATGCCCAGGATATCGTGAAAGAGACAGCTGATTGGGTGACTGATACAAATCGCAACGATGGAGTTGGCAAGGCGATTCATAAATGGGTCCTTGAACAGAACTAATTATATTTGAAATGAGCCGTTAGAAACATAACGGTTTTTTTTCATTTTCTGTCTCTCGTCGAACTGTGCAAAAGTAACCATTAGATAAAAAATCACAAATTCGCGATAATAAGCGACTAGAGGGTGATTAAATCTGCCTAAGAACACTAAAATAGAAAATGGAGCTCTTTTAAGTGTAAAAGATCTATTGTGAGGGTATATAAAGGAAAAGGATACGTAAAGAAACTTGATCCTTGGAAGCTTTTTAGGAGAGTGATTGTTAGTCATGATGTATTTAATTGCAATAATTTTTCCACCTTTAGCCGTTTTGCTGGTTGGGAGACCGTTTCAAGCCGTTTTAAATTTAATTCTAACATTAATTTTTTATGTCCCAGGATTAATTCATGCAATCCTGGTCGTACATGATAAGAAAGCTGATAAACGGATGAAAAAGCAGGCTGATCTGGTTTCGAAGTCAAACCGAATAGAATAAATGAAAGGCACTCCTTGGGTGTCTTTTTTATATATCGGAAACTTGAACAATTGTCTTTCCAATTGTATGATTGAATGGATATTCATTTCTGAAAATTCAGTGGAAAAGTGAGGTATATTATATGAGTAAGATAATTCCCGAAAAATGGTGGAACCAGTTAAGGCTGCCGGCGATTTCTGCACCGATGTTTCTGATATCGGGACCGGAGCTGGTAGAAGCTGTCTGTTTGAATGGAGTGATTGGTTCATTCCCAGCGCCTAATGCACGTCCAATCGAGGTACTTGATCAATGGATGGGGCAGTTGAATGAGAATCTAGGCGCCGCAAGAGAGAAAGAGCCCGAGCGCAAAATTGCACCCTGGTCGATGAATATGGTTGTTCACAGCTCTTACAGCAGATTGCAGGAAGAGCTAGAATTGGTGAAAAAACACCAACCGCAACTGGTTATTACATCACTGGGCAGCCCAAGAGCTGTGGTTGATATCGTACATAGCTATGGCGGACTCGTATTTTCTGATGTCAGCGACGTGAAATTCGCAAAGAAGGCGGCTGAAACTGGAGTAGATGGTTTGATCCTTGTTGCGTCAGGGGCGGGAGGACATGCAGGTAATTTGAACGGCTTTGCTTTTGTTGACAGTGTACGAACCTTCTGGGATGGAATCATCATCCTTGCCGGAGCAATTTCAACAGGGAAAAGCATTTTAGCTGCGCAGGCTGCTGGTGCTGATCTTGCTTATATGGGCACACGCTTTATCGTGGCCAAAGAAAGTCTGGCAAACGATGAATACCGCCAAATGCTTGTCGATGCCTCGCAGGAGGACATCATTCTTACAAATGCATTTTCAGGGATAAATGCGAATATGCTTATCCCAAGTATTGTGAAGAACGGTTTAGATCCCACACAATTGGAGAAGAAGGACAAGGTCGAATTCGACAGCATGCGAAGGGACAATAACGCCAAGGCCTGGAAACATATCTGGTCAGCCGGACATGGCGTTGGAGCGATTACTGCTATTGATTCAGCTGCTGGCATTATCGATGAGCTGGAGAAGGAATATAATGAAGCAATCAGCAAGTTGAATGTCCAGACTGAAAAGCTGAAATCAGCTGTTAGTAAATAATGTATTGAAATCGCTTTACAGCTGGTTATCTCTGAATCTGGATAACCAGCTGGTTTTATTCCAAAAATACCAACCGGTTAGAATGTCCATTGACAAGGAGGAATGTTTTTATGGTCGAAATAGTACGTCCATACTGGCCAGCTGGCTTGCCTGAAATATTGACCTATCTTCAAGGGGAAAAGACTCTGTACCAATACCTCGAGAATAACGGTGCCAGGAAGCCGGAAGGCGATCACAAAAAGCAAGTCAACCGCAATTGTAGTTACCGCCAATTATCAAGATTATCTACCCTTTACGCCCGTTTTTCCGCTCAGCGAAGAATTCTCATACCCTAAACGAACCTTTCCTTCTGCAGATGACTTTTATACAATCATCGAAAACTATACTCCATATGAGCAACAAGCGGACATCGACTTATGGAAAGATGTTGGCTTAATGGTCTTTACATCCGGCACGACAGGACGCCCAAAAGGCGCGATGCTGACTTACGGCAGCGCGTTGTTCAAAACAGCAGCTAGTACAGCAAGCGATATTATTGCCTGGGCTAAGGATCATATGGCGGCATACAAGTATACTGTTCGCAGGCTCGGTCAATGTCGGTAGTATGGCCACTTGCAATGACATGGTTGCTCACGTTTGTTCTCCCTCAATGCCAATGAATAAAAAATTGTAACCCATCTTCCAATCGTCCATCCACACCGAAGTGTCCATCTTATGAAAAAACCGTCAAAGGGTACTACACCCTTATCGATCCTCCCAGGATCCCTATGAAGGCCTTTTCTCAAACTTATTTTTTGATCATGGGTCTTCATTACCCCGATGAAAGCACTTTCTCTCGCTTTTTACCGATTATGGCTCTTCATTACCCGGATGAAGACACTTTCTCTCGCTTATTTACTAATTTTGTGCCTTCAGATAATGCTAGAATACTTGCACATGAAATAGGTCATGCTTGGCATTTTCAACAACTAAAAAGGGAACCATCCCTTTGGTTTTCAGAAGAAACTTTTGAAATGACAATTGCGAAAACCTCTTCTCCAGCTAGGAGAATTGTAGAATGATCCTCCATTAAAGGGAGCTTTTGGCTTCGGAGGACGGACTTGGAAAGCGGTATCATCAGATTTCGTATCCCAGCTTCAGGGAACATGTATGGCAATTGCAGGACCAAGAATGCTGGAGCTTACAAACGGCCAGAAAATTTCGCCTGAGGAACTTGGAGGAGTAGATGTGCATAATAAGCATACCGGCCAGATAGATAAAGACGGTGCGACTGAGGACGAATGCATCGAACAGCTGAAACGGTTTTTTGCTTATATGCCGCAGAACTCCGAGGAACGACCAGCGATAAAGCCAACTGAGGGCTGTTTCGAAAAACAAAATTTTATAGTCAGATGATTCTGCACATTTTATGAATGATAGGTTATTATTAAGCTATATGTTTGCTATTACTAGTAAACTAGTTTCCAAATAACCTAAGGGGTGTAATTATGATCTATAATGATTTATTGGCCATCATCGGTGATGCGGACAGAGTCACTATTAATGAGACAGTACGGGAGCAGCATAGCAAAGGATTGACGTATCACGCAGGCAAGCTTCCCGATATCGTCGTTTTTCCGATTACGGAAGATGAAGTGGTTGAGATTGTTAAATACGCTTCAGTAAACAAGATTGCCATCGTTCCTTTCGGGGCAGGGAGCAGTCTTGAGGGACATGTAATCCCGCTGAACCGTGGAATCAGCTTGGATTTTACGCTGATGAACAGCGTCGTATCGGTTCAACCAGAGGATTTTTTAGTGAAAGTCCAGCCAGGTGTTACAAGAAAGCAATTGAATTTGTATTTAAAAAAACATGGATTGTTTTTTCCGGTTGATCCGGGTGCTGATGCAACGATCGGTGGTATGTCTGCAACAAACGCCAGCGGAACCAATGCAGTTGCATACGGTACCATGAAGCGTAACGTTTTGGGATTACGGGCGGTTCTCGCAAATGGTGATGTTATTTCGGCCGGTGGAGAAACCATAAAATCCTCGGCGGGATACAATCTAACTGAACTGTTTGTTGGATCCGAGGGAACTCTGGGAATATTCACTGAGATTACCCTGAAACTGTCAGGGGTACCAGAGGAAACGATTGCGGCCAAAGCCTATTTCAGCGATGTTGTCACAGCTGGTGCCGCTGCCGAGATGGTCCTCCAAGCGGGTGTCAGAATCGGAAAAATTGAACTGGTCGATGCAAAAACGATCGAAGCCGTCAATCATTACAAGGGAACTGCCTATAAGGAGATGCCTACACTTTTTCTTGAGTACAGCGGCAGCAAAGAAGAAGTGGAAACCGGGATTACGTTCATCGAACAATTAATGGCGGAAGCCGGCTCCCGGGACTTTGAATACGAGCGCGATTCGCTGAGAAGAGCAGAGCTTTGGGATGCACGGCATTCGGCTGCCATCGCGATAGTCAACCAAAAGCCCAATCAACTGCTCGTATCCACCGACGTTTGTGTACCGATTTCAGAGCTTTCTAAAGGAATTAGCTACTCCAGAGGGGTGATTGAAAAGTACAATATTGATGCAGCTCTATTGGGACACGTCGGGGATGGAAATTTCCACGCTGTATTCGGAGTAAACCCGAACGACCCCGATGAAATGGAAAGGTTTCATAAGATGAATGATGAAATCATCAGCTATGCCCTGCAACATAGGGGTACCTGCACCGGAGAACATGGAGTAGGGATGGGTAAAATTCCATATTTGGAAATGGAAAAGTCCAGCTCATTACAAGTCATGAAAGCAATAAAGGCTACACTCGATCCTGATAATATCCTGAATCCTGGAAAGATTTTCATCAATAAAGAGATCGAGGCTTCGGTCTAAAAAAAAGGTCATACTCTTGGTATCGAGAGAATGACCTTTTTTTGGCACACCTGTAAAAAAGGGCAAATATCATTTAGAGAACGATTTTTTGTTTCTGCTGAAGATGGAGTTATGCGAAACTGGTTCGATCTGAACGAGACTGATATTATCAGCAGCAATTATGATTAGTTCACCTCTTTTGTATCCCTCACTATTTTCAAGGGCTATAAATAAGTACTCCAAGTGATTTTGAGCAAAGTATGAAACATACATATTGTTTAGTTTCAACAGTTCGTTACGTTTGAAAGTTATCAAATTCATCACCCCTTCTTCAAAAGCCATTTTGAATCCTATGATAATAGTATGGGAAAAGTGCAAATTTCGAACAATAAATAGGTACTTTTTCCAGATAAAAAAATGGAATGTTAAATTCACTTTAAATTATCACTCCAAATTATGCTCAGTTTCATAGAAAATAGCAGGATAGTTTAAATTGTCTATTGATGTATAAATTTGTCTAGGTTACTATTATTTTTATAAGTTGTTAAAAAGGAGAGGGGTCTATTTTGAAACGATTACAGATACATATGTTGTTGGCTGTAGTACTTGTCCTAATCGTGTCGGTGCTTCCTGAGATACAGGCAAAAGCTGCGGCTGAGCCGGTAATCCGGGTGAAACTAAAAAACTACCTTGGCAACAAATCGGAGATTACCGTCAAACCAGAAGTCTCGTATACAACGAATCTGCCCGGTTTAACACTGGAGGCAAATCAGACGTACACGCTGAAGGTCAGCAGCGGTGATATGGTCGTTCTAAAAGGGGCAACTGAAGTAGGTAAAGCCCCTGAGATTCAAGTGGAGCCTGAGAAAGGGAAGGGCCCGCTTTCCATCAATAATCGCCCATACTTAGGAAGTTTTGAATTTATCATTGAAGATCAAAAATATGTACGTCCGATCAACTCTATTAATCTTGAAGACTATTTAAAAGGGGTTGTACCGGCTGAAATGCCAGCTTTATGGAATCAGGAAGCACTGAAGACTCAGGCGGTTGCGGCACGGACCTATGCACTGAGCTATAGTAACGGTACTCCAGATGACACACAATATAAACAAGTTTACTGGGGTTACTCCTGGCATGATAATTCTACAAGGGCTGTAGAAGCCACCGAAGGCCAAATCCTAACGTATGGCGGTAGATCAATCGGCTCCGGGGCTGTCTTCTCGTCGAGCAATGGAGGGAAAACGGAGTCAAACACGAATGCATGGGATACCAAACAGCTTGACTATTTACAAATTAAAAATGATAGTAATGATCCAAAAACCGTATGGAATTTTAGCATCAAAAAGAAACAAATCGATACATCTAAATTAGATATGGCGAAAGCGGACACATGGTGGGCTTCCACAATGGAAGCTGAGCAAACGATGGAAAAATTAAAAACCTGGATACAGGCCAATGAAATGGCTTACACAGATAAAGAAATCAAGATTACTGCAGTTCCTGAACTCTCTCTTAAAGAAGTCGGTTCTGGCGGCAGGGTGAAAAAATTCAGCATAACAATTGAATTTTTAACAAAAGAACAGGGAGAAGCAGTACCACATAGTCTTGAAACAAGAGACATCAGTGCTGCTTCGTTAAGGGAAATTATTGGCGCGAGCGTAATGAAAAGTTATTTAGTCGATCCGGTTTCTGCTGCTTCTGATACGCTTACTGTTTCAGGAAAGGGATACGGCCACGGCGTAGGTTTAAGTCAATATGGTGCGAATAATTCGGCGAAATCCGGCAAAACGTATAAAGAGATTCTCGCATTCTATTATGAAAATACTGCCCTTGAAACAGCTTACCAGTTAGCACCTGAGCAACCAGTACCGGTTGAGCCGACACCGGCACCGGTGATACCTGCACCAACACCGACACCGATACCAACGCCATCACCGGCGATGGATGCAACAGCACCAACAATCAAAGAAACGAAGACATCTTATGATTCAAAAACGAACCAGGTTAAGCTGAGCTTTGCCATCAATGAAAACTCGAAGGTGACTGTACAAGTCAATGATCAAAATGGAAGAGTCATAACTACCCTTGTCAATGGCGCTGATAAGCAGGCAGGATCCCAATCAGCTGTATGGAATGTATCCAGGGTGATCAACGGAAAGTATACATTCGGGTTGACAGCCGAGGACAGCAGCCATAACAAAAGCTCAGCATCCGTTCCATTCACTTTAGCAAAACCGGCACCAAAAGACACAACGGCTCCCGTCATAAATAACACGGCAGCCTCTATCACGAAAGACACAGTATCGCTAAAGTATCAGCTCAATGAAGCATCAAAAGTTACCATCTTTGTGAAAGATTCAAAAGGGAAAACAGTAGCTACTCTTGAGAATAACGCAAAAAAAGACAAGGGGATCCGCTGGGCCTCCTGGAATACTTCGAAAGCTGTCAATGGAAAATACACATTCGAAATAACTGCCATGGATGCAAGCAATAACAAACGTACTGCCAAAGTTGCCTACACATTGGCTAAGCCAAAACCAGCAGTAAAGGTGGTAAAAGGAACTGTAATTGCGACAACGTTAAATATTCGTTCCACACCATCGACCTCAGGGAGAGTAGTGGGTTCCTTGAAGAAAAACCAGGTCGTCACAGTTCTGACAAAGAGCAGCAGCTGGTATAAAATCCAATATGGTAAGGGCATAGGTTATGTTCACGCGAATTACCTTACGAACGTACGATAAAAGGCCGCTTTTGGACGGTTTCAGGCTGTCGAGGTTATCTCGACAGCCTGTTTGTTTAATTTATATTTCATGTAAATGGAAAAGCTGCTTCTTAAATAAAAATTGTCTTCGATAAGCCCGGATGATTTTTTTCGAATAGCTAAGTAAACGTATAAAAGCTTAAAATGATGGATCTGGATATTTATTACTTTAGACCCGCTTTTAACCTTAAACATTTATCTCTCGTATAGTTATTTAGCTTGATTGTTCCTATTAAAATACTGTATTAAAATCAAAGTACTATATAAGTTGAAATAACCAGTTCCTATTTCGGTTAAAGTTTTGGCGTCACTTTTCTTGTTTTCGCGTCTTTTTTTCTAGTTTTGTCGTCTCTTTTCTCATTTTGGCGTCACTTTCAATTTTTGTCGTCTTTTTTTCTGTTTTGGCGTCACTTTTATCGTTTTCGCATCTTTTTTTCTAGTTTTGTCGTCTCTTTTAATTCCAAGTATTGACCGATTTGTGTTAGATGCAATTCTTAATCTCAACTTATATAGAAAGTATTTTAGTATTTTGAGTAGTCTGATACTGGAGGAGCGTTTATGCAGAAAAGGAAAGCATTATCAGGGCTGATTGCAGTTAGTTTGTTCACGGCCCTTCCATGGACAACCACCCTGGCTGAATCCCCAAAGTGGACGAATGTAAACGTATACGAAGAACAAGATGGCAGTAAATTTAACAGTGAAAACTATGATTTTATGAAGTTTTCAAAAATCGGAGCAAAACTCCAGGAAATTGATAAACTATCAAATCGGGTAAAGGTAGAAGTAAGAGGAAAATCTGCCGATGGAAATCCTCTTTATGCAGTAACGATTGCTGATCCCTCCAATCACAGCAAGTTCGGCAAGAATAAAGCCTTAAGAAAACAGATGTTTAAAAACCCTCAGAAAGCGCAGGACTGGATTAAAAACAACCCTGACTTTAAAGTGCCTATCATGATTAATGGCTCGATTCACGGAACCGAATTTGTCGGAAGCGATGCCGTGCTTCAACTAATCGAGCGTTTCGCCACGCAGAATGATGAAGTAACAAAAAATATTCTCGATAGCAACATTCTGATTTTTAATGTGGTTCAAAACCCGGATGGAAGAATAAACGCGACTCGATTCAATGGTCAAGGCATTGATTTAAACCGTGATTTCATTACCCAATCTCAGCCTGAGACACAGGAAACGGTCGAACTAATTAAAGAATGGAATCCAATGGTTTTCCTCGATACTCACGGATATGTAAAAAACTATGCTCCAAATAAACAGGGATTGATCGAGCCATGTACCCCGCCGCATAACCCTAATTATGAATATGATTTATATAATAAATGGGCCTATAAGCAAGCGGAGGCAATGGAATCTGAAATTATGAAAAATAAAAATAAATACAACGGAAAACTGTATCAAAGCATGGAGGGGGCTTACGTGCCGCAGCGAGACGATTCCTTCGGCTGGGATGATTATCCGCCGATCTTTACACCGATGTATGCCATGTACCATGGTGCATACGGACACACACTCGAGGCCCCTACGAACGATTTAGACGGGGTACGCTGGCAATATGATGCGATAATGGGTGCACTGCAGTTTGCCACCGACAACAAACAGGGAATGATCACTGATCAAATCGAAGTCTTTAAACGAGGGATCAATTTTGACCATCCATTCCATAATGAAGGGTTCTTCCCAAAAGCATATGTTTTACCAGTTGATCAGAAGGACCCGACTGTAACAGAAAAAGCGGTAAATCATTTCATAAAAAATGACATTGATGTTGTCCAAAGCTCTAAAGCATTTGTCGCAGAAGGCAAATCCTACCCTAAAGGAACGTACGTCGTCATGATGAATCAGGCAAAGGCCGGACTCGCTAACACCATGCTTTGGGATGGCGAGGATATATCAGACGACACACCGGCCATGTATGATATTTCGGCATGGAGCTTGCCGGAGTTATGGGGTTTTGAAGCGACAGCGGTGAAAAGTGCGCTTGACATAAAGACTGAAAACGTAAAAGAAGTCAAAAATCATGGGGCTGTTTCTGGGAAAGGACCTTATCTAATTCCGAACAGTTCGGTTAAAGCAGTCAAGCTTGTTAATACACTGCTCCAGCAAGGTGTTCATGTAAAACGCGATTCAAAGGGGAACTTTTATGCTACCGGACAGGAAGGAAAGGTTTCTGCAGCAGTGAGAGATTCAGGATTGCAAGTAGCAACACAGCCCATCCCGGCTAACGCGGTTTCACTTTCCAAAATAAAAGTAGCCATCTTAAAGGATGGAGGAATGTGGAAACAGCAATCGCACTCAGGCACCAAGCTTGCTTTAAAGAGACTTGGCTTTGATGTGACTGAAATAACGCCTGTCGAAGTTGCTGAACAAGGAATCAATCGTTTCGATGTCTTTGTGTATAGCGGTACAGAAAATCTTATTTCTCAGCCAGATGAACTAAGCAATGCCAATAAAGAATTTGGATTCCAGAATAATGCCCAACGTAAAGCCTTTATCACGAAAGTAGCCAGCTTCGTAAATGATAAAGATGGTAAATATATCGCGGTTGGGGCAGGGGCTTCCCATGCAACCAGCACACTTGAACTTACTGATGACAAAATTAATGGTTCCGAAGATGACCCTAGTAATGGAATAGTAAAGATGGATTATAAAGGGTCAGGAGTAACAGCTGGCTATAAAAACGGGGATGTTGGATTTGTATTCAGTCCTGTATGGTATTCCGATACGGCAAACGATGACATTTCTGCAAGCTTTATAAATACAGCGGACTTCCTTGTCGCCGGCCACTGGATCGGTAAAGGAGAAGCGCAAGGTAAGCCTGTGATCGTTGAGGAAAAAGATAAGGATGTCACGATGATTGGCCTCGAGCCTGGATTCCGTGATCATACGGACTATCTCTTCCGTCTGCTTTCAAATGCTATTTTTGAAGATTGACAGGAACATAGAATGGTGTACAGCACGGGTCAATCCAAGGTGCATACTGACTCAGAAAAACAAGGAAAAGGCCGTTAAGCGGTCTTTTTTCTTTGAAAACTTGTGGAATCACCAAACCGTTTGTTAATAGAAACTATAGTTGTTTTTTTATTAAGGATTTTCAAGTATCATGAGTGTAAGGTAGTTTTTATAGAAGATTACATAAGAAGGAGTGGTTGTATGAAGGCACTTGTACATGAAGAAAAGACTGGTACGAAAGGGCTCTCTTACCGTGAAATTGCTGAGCTAGAGCCAAATGCAGGAGAAGTAAGGGTAAAGCTAAAAACAGCGGGCTTAAATCATCGCGATATTTATACCCTTCAGCGACATAAACCGACTGACCCGCCGTTAATCATCGGTTCAGACGGGGCCGGCGTTATAGATGCGGTTGGTGATGGGGTGTCGGATATCCAGGTGGGAGATGAAGTGTTGATTAATCCCGGGCTTGGCTGGAAGGAAAAAAGTGATGCACCTCCGCAAGGTTTCGAAATTCTTGGTCTTCCTTTTCATGGCACCTTTGCGGAACATGTTGTTATTCCAGCTGAAAATGTGGTCCAGAAACCTCAGTATCTTACCTGGGAAGAAGCAGGTGTACTATCACTGGCTGCTCTTACGGCTTATCGTGCTTTGTTCACCAGAGGTCAGGTACAATCTGGTATGAAGGTGCTTATCCCGGGAATTGGGAGCGGGGTAGCGACGTTCTTATTGCAATTCGCAAAAGCATCAGGGGCAACAGTGTATGTGACTTCGCGCTCAGAGGAGAAATGTAGGAAAGCAGTAGAGCTTGGTGCTGATAAAGCAATCGATAGCAATGGAGATTGGCATGAAGCACTTGGCGGAGAAAAGATGGATCTCGTCATTGAAAGCGTGGGAGCTGCAACATTCAATAAGTCGCTCGATCAGCTGCGTCTTGGGGGAACAATGGTTACGTTTGGCGCTTCTGCGGGCGATGTCGTTCAACTTAATATCCGGAACTTTTTCTACGGGCAGTTTAATCTTCTTGGTTCAACAATGGGGAGTACTGAAGAACACAGAGAAATGGTACAGTTTATCGAAAAGCATCAAATTAGACCAATTATGGATCATATGTATCCACTAAGTCAATTTGAGCAAGCATTCGAACGGATGGAAAAAGCTGCTCAGTTAGGCAAAATTGGATTTCATATTAGATAAATTCCGGCGGTCGAAAAATAATACAACGGCCTGGCTCATCATTTAATATGACATAGAAATAGTAGAGCCGGGCTGATTTCAGTCCGGCTCATTTTTAGTGATTTTATTAGTCTGGAAACGGTAAATAAAGACTTTTTTCCCCGTTAGGTGTCACTAGCGCATTGTCGATTTTGCCGGGCAATACCGACAGCAGGCCAAGATTGTTCTCGGCTTCAATAATCGGCCCGTTTTGAAGGGAATTATAGTGGATGGTTTCCTTGGCGACGGTTTCGTGAGCAAAATCATAATCCAGCTCGATATGAAAGGTATTTTTTTTATCGCGATTGCCTTTTTTGCGGGTATTCTTCAGCGAATGCATATGCAGCATGGTCTTTAGCAGCTGGCTGGACACGTCGGTAAAACTTTTGTTTTTCATCGGGCTGCTTGTAAATTGATAAAGCGTCTTTTTATCACCATTCAGATAAGAAACATCTGCTTTAAGCGAGAAGGCAAAATGGGAGTCTCCCGATAAGATCAGACAATATTCCGGGTCAGTATCCATCACCCATTCATGGAAACTTTCGAATCCCCTGCCATTATAGCGCCAAGATTCCATATCCAAAGCAGTACCAGCTGGAAATCCGGTCAGCTTTAAAGGGTTTGCTGCCTTTCTAATCATCGATTCAAACTTGCCGATTCCATACAACGGTGCGGGAGACACTACAATAAGAGGGTCCCCTGCTTCCCAGCCGCTTTGGATTAATGAATACCTGGTCTGCAGCCAGCCTAGCTCATTGATTAGCTGAGGTCCTTGATCGACCAATTTTCCGTCACCTGATCGATAGGCACGCTGTGTGCGCGTATCGAGGAACACAGCTGTCGGATAAGTGGGCACGGTAAAATGCCAGTTGTTAAAGTTCCACATCTTCTTCTCCCAGTTGCGGGAGATATTTTTTTTACCGGATAGGGAGTTCAAATGAGCTCCAATTGCGCCACTGAAATCATCATCGAATGAATCAGGATTGTTTCCCCAGCCCTGGAAGGCCCAATAAGCGGAAAGTCCATTGGCAATTACATGCCTCCCCAATGGTGCATTCCAGACATTCTCGCGCCATTCGTACGAGAAATTCCAATCATCAGTAATGTCATGGTCATCGAAAATCATATAAGAGGGGATGTTTGCAAGCAGCCGCCGTACGCGCGGTAAAGAAGCGGCAAACCGCTTTATGTCCTTAAGCTGTTTGTGATAGGCAAGCCTCACATCATCCATTTTCTCTTCCTCGGCTATGCAAATTGCATTCTCTTCATGCTCTTCCTCAAAAGATTTAATACCATGTTCGTTCTCTGCAAGCTTCCAAAGCTCCGGGTTGAAGGACAGCAGATACATGGCCGCATACTCACCAAACCTTAATAGGTGATTAGCTGCTTTCCGCGATGAAAATTTACAAAGCTCAGCTGCCACCTTTTTCCTGCCATATATCTTATCAAGTGATGGTTTGTAACGTTCCTTGGAGAGCCCTGGTTCCACCTTTGCCAAATCCTCTTTCCGCCCTGTCACCGTTTCCCCCAATTTCATCAGAAACGGCATCAACGGACCGGCGGCATCATCGGCATAAATTTGATCACCCATGAGGAACAAGGCTTCCGGCCTTTCATCCAGGTCGAGAAAACTTTTTTCAAGCAGGATGTCGGCCCCCGCAAGCGAATCCCCGCCCGTGCCGTGAAGCTTGCGGCAGGAGCCGTAAAAAAGCTTGCTTTCAGGCCGTTCTGAAATATAAAACGTTGGATATTTTAAATTCCCATATACGATAGAATCTGGAACCCCAGGTGATAACACTCCGAGGCTCCCTAAGTCAAAAGAAATCCGGTTTCTCGTGAAGCGAATATTATAACCAAGCAGCTGATCAATTGGAAACGATTCGCTGATAGGCTCTAGCTTTACTATACTGATAAACAGCTTTTCCCCAAGCCGAACCGTTTTTACAGACGTCTTTATCTGTTCTGGATCATAGGCAAAGGCAGCATTCTTATTAATTTGGTATAGTTCAGCTGAGATTTCATACTCCTCGCTGCATGCGATCCAAACATAAACACGGTCGAATTCTGTCCGGCGCAGGAAGGGTCCTGCCAAAACGACTGGTAATTTCATGGTCTACCACCGCCCAATTTACATGATGGTTATCTTATTCAGGCAGGCAACAGAGTGTGCTTATTTTTCCATTGACATATTCTTTCCCATATAGGGAAGCCCCCTTTTCGGTTTTTTGCAAATCTCTCAAATAATCATTATTTACCTAGATTGATTTATTTCCTTCAAGTTGTTTATACTTTAAGTTAAGATAGTCTCTTACTGGTAAATGTTTTATTTAAAATCTTGGCATGAAAGCATGGAGGGGTTAACGTGAGTACTGTTCAATCCGTTGAGCGGACGATTGCTATTTTAAAAATATTATCAAAAGAACCGAAAGGGCTTGGCATAACCGAAATACATCAAAAAGTAGAGTTGCCCAAAACGACCGTACACCGTATTTTATCAACTCTACAAAAATATAATCTTGTGATTCAAGATAAAGAGACGACCAGGTATAAATTGGGGATGTATATTGTGAATTTGGCCTCTTCTATTCTGGAAAATATTGATTTACGCAGCATTGCACGCCCTTATTTGGAACAGTTGCGTGACGAAACAAATGAAGTGATCCATTTATGTATTATGGAGAATGATGAAGTGGTTTATATTGATAAATTTGAAGGTAACCAGAGAATTAGAATATCTTCATCCATAGGATTCAGGGCTATGATGCATTGTACAGGTGTGGGAAAGGTTTTACTAGCCGGCATGGATGAGACAAAAGTCAAACAGATTTTGCAGAGAAAAGGCATGCCAAAATTCACAAAAAATACAATTACTGATCCGGACAAGTTGTTAACGCATTTGGATAGCATCAGAAATTACGGATGTGCAATCGACGAGATCGAGCATGAGGAGGGAATCCGCTGTATGGCAGCTCCTGTCTGCGATTATCAAGGGGAAGTAATTGCAGCCATCAGTATTTCCGGTGTGGCGGATAAAGTCACGACAGAAAGGATAGAAAAAGAGCTCAAAGCAAAGATTTTAGAAACTTCAAGGTCAATATCAAATGCACTAGGCTACAATACCAATTTTTAAATGATAGTTTAACAGTTAGATTCAGTTACACATTACTTCAGATTTATTCCTTCTCAAATGATCGTCATCCTCAATTCCGGAACTATCTGATACATAAGAATCATAAAGCTTGAATAAACTAATCTAACCAGTATTCGGAGGTGTTTTTTGTGTCCTCAAATGATTTTAATTTTGAAAAGCTGTTCCGTAATGCAGAGAGTTTTTTCTTGAAGGATCCTTCTAAGGATATTAAATATCCTAAAGGAAGCAATTTGAATCATTTCTACCGTTCGAGATCAATAATCGGGAATGTTCTTTTCATGCAAGAACTGATAACAAAGCATTTTAGCATGAAAAAATAACTCGCGCTGCAGAAGCGTTGAGTTACAGTCGGTAATGGGAATTCGCGAATAAGTCTTTAACAATCGGGCTTGCTTTAGATAGGGAAGAACCTCTTGGATATTGAATATCGTTTCCTTGTGCTTTAGGTTTCGTAAATGAAGCTGCATCTTTAAATAACCGTTCAAAATTAAAAATGTCAGATTCTTTTGCTGTCGCTGTTCGTTTTACTTTCTTTTGTTCAGCTTCATTTTTTTTCGGGATTCCCTGTTTTTTTGGGCTTGACATTTTTTAATCACCTCTGATTTTATTGTAACCAACTATTCTTCAGAAATCAATTTCTGTTGAAGTTTTGTCAGTCCTAGATTTTCCCAGGCTCTTTTATGCAGCTCTGAGACCAACGATGTGATCCCTGCTAAGAGATATCCGTCATTTTCATTGAATTCGGTTCGGTAACTGGAAATAATAATGACGTATTTTATCACTTCTGCCCTGTTAGTATATATATTTTCCTCTTCACTGGCCGTATAAACTAAGTAGTTCTTATGGTGGACAACCTCGGGATTTTCTTTATTGATCGGCACCCCTATTTGATATTTATCCACCAGATCGATTGATTTCCGAACAGCAGCCGGGAAGTTTTTAGTCTCAAATTCCTCGACGGTCATTACGTCGAAAGATAGGTGCTGATCCCATTCCGACAGGTAAAAGCTTTGCATTTTAGACAACGTAAATTCCAAAGCCTCTTTAAATCGCGGAAGATAGGGATCGAAACTGGTCTTCAAAACATCTTTATTTTCATCCTTCATCAAATATGTAAGGAACTTGAATTTCCTCATTTGTTGATCAATCACATGAATCACTTCATGCTGATTCCTGTCTAATTCAAATTCCAGATTAAACAGTTTAAACCTTGTTAACCTTTGAAAAGCAGAAGGAATCAAAAGCCACAATAACAACCATAACAAGAGATAGAAAAGGTACTCAAAAATAACCTGAAACTTTGGAGATTGTGCGATAGGCTGGATAACCAGTTCAGTCAAAGTAGGGCTGGATTTGGACTTGCTTTTTGAGGGAACAAGCTCTGTTTCATTGGAAGCAGGTGTATTTTCCATTTTCTCTTGCCGATTTGCTCCATCTTCGGCTATTGTAACTAAATTCCATAAACCAAGGATAATGATTCCGACAATTCCCCAAACGTAAACCCTGAAAGACCACTTCCTTCGCCAATCATCAACCTGAGGCAAATCCTTTATTTCCATTTTCTCCATCTACTGCACTCCTCTGTAGCAAAAATTGTTTTCCGTAATCTCCATGATCATGGATGGCCGGATGTTCAATTTGAATAGTTGAATGTTCGATTCCATACTTATCTTTGAGCATATTAGTTATCGCCAAAATAACATAGAATGGCTGAAATTCAAATAAAAACGCATGGTTAACAATGTAAAAAGAACCAGAAAAGTTTAAGAAAAGAGCCGTAGTGCTGCTACTACACAGAAAGAAAAAAGGGGGAAGGCAGAATACAGTAATAGGATGATAGAGGAACAGCTGTTTAACTCATTTGATAACAGTGATTTTGTAAATGAAACGGAGACTCAAATGGTTAAAACAACCTTGAGTCTCCGCTTCACCTCATGTAAAGGGAGGCTTAGGTGACCTTAAGCACCAGTTTCAAACCATGGACTGTCCTCAAGACCATACCTTCCACCACTTCTTATCTTTCTTTGCGGCTGCAGCTTCCCTGAAGCTCGCTACCATGTCGTGAAAAGCGTCTTCCCTTTCGCGGATTACCTCGGTTAGATCTTTCATGTTTTGATTCATTGAATCGACAAAGTGTTCCTGATCTTTATGCAGTGATTTAGATGCAGTTCTAAATTCTTTTTGTGCCTCATTTACATTTTGGGAAACTTTCGTCATTAGATTTTTATAATCTTTTGAGGTTGTCCTAGATGAGTCGCTGATCCGTTTTGAGATCTTTTCGAAAGTATCTTCCGAAGCTTTCGTAATGTCCATCGCAAGGGTTTCGAACGTTTCGGAAGTAAGTTCCGAAGCATGTGTAATCGCATTTGTCAGATCCTCAACTTCAGATATCCTTTTTTCATTTGACCTTTGGATAGACTTGGACAGGCCTTGTACCGTTTGCAAAGTACCCTGAGATATCTCGCTCTTTACTTCCTCTATCATTTCTTTTTGGCTTGTTTGAATCACATCTTTTATTTCACTCAACATATTCTGCTTGTAAGTTTCCATAGCAGCGTGTAAGTCATTTATATTCGGTGTTTGTACAGAGGGAGCAGCGTTCCTAGTAGGTACGATTGTATTTTCTGACGCGCTGGGTGCAGGGGTTTCAAATGATTCGGAAGGTGAGTCTGAACCTTCGTGTATATGTTTATCCAATAGCATCCTGATCATGTCTTTGCTAAGGTTATTTGCCCGCATTTCCTTCACTTTTTCAAGCAAGCTTATTTCTTTTTCTGTGTAAAATCTGGCACCCTGCTTTGAACGGGGAATATGGATCAGTCCATTTAAGTCTTTTTCCCATTGCCTGATTGTTCCGGTAGGGGTACTTATTTTCTTTGAAACATCCTTAATCGAATATGCACGCAAAATTTGGTTATTAGTAGTCATTTTGCCATTCCTTTCTTCATGCTTTTATTTTAAAGAAAATTGGAGTCGTTTGAAGTGTATATTCTGCAAAGGATTTGTCTTTTTCCTGCCACATGACAAAAGCTATCAAAAGAAGATGGAATTCTTCAAATCCATTCAAAAAACCGCAAAATTTCCTATTTTATAAGGAATAGAAAGATTTTTATCCAATAAATTGCTCCAAAGGTAGCTGTTTATCTGCATTCTGAATTGTTAAAATATAAGAGACATCATAGGTTGACTTCAATTTAATTCTGTCAGGAGGGAATGCAAATGGAGCGAAAAGTACGTTTAATTCCGTACCAGGTGGTTGGAGAGGTCGAAGTGGTATCCGAGGTGCCAAGAGGTATTGAGCTGGTCCAGGCTCCTAAGGTCTGGGAGAAAACGAAGGGGAAAGGGATTACGATCGCCATTTTGGATACAGGTTGTGAAATCGACCACCCTGACTTGAGAGAACGGATTAGCGGCGGACGGAACTTTACCGGTGATGACCAGGGTAACCAGGATGTTTATCGGGATTACAATGGACATGGAACCCATGTGGCAGGCACGATGGCAGCTGTCCAAAATGATAATGGAGTAGTAGGGGTTGCTCCTGAAGCGAATTTGTTGATTATTAAGGTTCTCGATAAAAACGGTTCGGGACAATATGAATGGATCATCAATGGAATCAACTATGCAATTGAACAAAAGGCGGATATTATCTCAATGAGCCTGGGTGGACCTGAGGATGTTCCGGAATTGCATGAGGCCATTCAAAAGGCGGTTGACAACAAGATTCTTGTCGTATGTGCTGCGGGCAATGAAGGAGACGGACAAGATTCAACGGATGAATTTGCTTACCCGGGCTCTTACAACGAAGTCATCAGTGTAGGGGCGATTGACCTGGAACGCCGCTCCTCGGAATTTACAAATTCCAACAATGAGATCGACTTAGTCGCTCCTGGTGAAGAAATACTTTCAACTTATATAGGCGGAAAATATGCCAAGCTTAGCGGGACTTCGATGGCAACTCCACACGTAGCAGGTGCATTGGCTCTTATCAAAGACATTTCGAACAAAAGCTTTGAGAGAAATCTGACAGTTCCTGAACTGTACGCCCAATTAATAAAGAGAACCGTGCCCCTGGGGAACCCGCCAAAGCTTGAAGGAAATGGATTATTATATTTGACAGCGGCTGACTACCTATCTGGGGTATTCAGCCAAAAAGTAGCCGCTGAAGTGTTGAAAGTGAAATGAAAAATCCGGAAATCCTTCCAAAAGAGTTTGAAGCTGCAAAGGCTGAGTTGATAGAAAACAGAGAAAACCGGAACTATTATGATGAACAGGCAGATACGGAAATCAAGAACACATATTATCAGAGTATTTCATTTACTGATAGCAATCTAAAGGATAGCATTCATAATCTGCTTGAAGAAACGCATACAAACGAGCTTAATTACACCCCGCACCGATATCTGTATCCCTGGGTAGATCTACAGGAAAACGGTGAGTTAAAGAGCCTTTATTCAGGAAAAGGGATGGAGCCGCTGGCAGCGATTGAGCATGATATTAGGCTTCATGAATTCCAGGCAAAAGGATTAGTCAATGCCTTTTCGGGAGATAATCTATTAAACTGTGAGCATGTCGTTCCTCAATCCTGGTTTGATAAAAAAGAGCCAATGAGAGGAGATTTGCATCATCTATTTGCCTGCGAGCCTGAATGCAACAGCAGCCGCAGCAACTATCCTTATACTGACTTTTCCGATTACGCTCCTGAGGCCCGAGCCTCAGTCATCAAGGATGGATGCGGGAAAGCCGACGGAGGCAAATTCGAACCGGAATACGGTAAAGGAATTGTTGCCCGGGCAACGTTGTATTTCTTAATTCGATACAAGGAGATCATCAACAAGGATTCGGTAGATGTGCCGCTATTACTGGAGTGGCATCGAAGCTTCCCGATATCCACATATGAAAAACACCGCAATCTTGCGATCTATGAAATGCAGGGCAACCGCAATCCGTTTATTGATGTTCCGGATAAAGCGGAGGAGATCATGGGTCTCTAAGAATAAGATAGTTGAACAGTGCTGGGAGATTTCCGGCACTGTTTTTATTTGTTTTTATTTATCTAAGTCAAGACATAAATTTGAAATAAACTGATTTAGCCCGTTTTATATAGTCTGCCTTTAGTCCCTTTAAGCAACACATATGCTTTAAGATTTTACAAACGATAAGAAGGTAAAATATTTTGGACACAAAAAAAAGGATTCAACACAAATGTTGAATCCTTTTTTTGCTAATTCAAATTGATGCGGATGAAGGGACTTGAACCCCCACGGTATTTCTACCACTAGAACCTGAATCTAGCGCGTCTGCCGATTCCGCCACAACCGCATTTTTGAAACATCACTTATTCATCTACAACTATAGTATAACATATATTTTGGCTTTTTAATTGTTAATGCTCAAAAACGAAAAATGTAAAAGTCCTGGTGCAAATGAATCCAAACATTTGCACCCGAACAGAAGATATATTTACTTGTTAGAAGTTTACTTTTTCGCCCTTAAACGCAGCGATGTAAAGTTGTTTTAATTGTTCTACGGTTACTTCACGAGGATTCGATGGTGTACAAGCATCATCGATAGCTCCAGCTGCCATCTGATCCAAATGTTTTTCAAAATCGCTTTCAGAAACGCCAAATTCTTGCAGTGTGAGCGGAAGGTTCAATGTTTTGTTCAAATGGCGAAGCAGACCTGTTAAAGAGTCGATCAGCTCGTTTTCTGTGCTTCCGTTTAATCCCAGCATCCTTGATATATCTGCATACCGTGAACCGTCTTCTTTTTTATTGAAATCAATAACATAGGGGAGATAAAGGGCATTAGCAAGACCGTGCGGGATTTTAAAAATAGCCCCGCTCTTATGCGATAAGCTGTGTACAATTCCCAAAAATCCATTTGAGAAGGCCATACCCGCTATCGCCTGGGCATAGTGCATCTCTCCTCTTGCTTTTTTATCACCAGTGACTGACTTTTCAATGTTGTCCACAGCCATTTTTATGGATTGCATAGCTAAAGGGTCGGTAAACGGGCTGTGCAATGTAGATACATATGCTTCAATACCATGAGTTAAGGCATCCATTCCGGTATACGCCACAATATCTGAGGGCATTGAATAAGTCAGCGCGGGATCGATAATCGCGATGTCTGGCGTGATTTCGAAACCAAAAACCGGGTACTTAACCAGTGTTTCATAATCGGTGATGACAGAGAAAGGTGAAACATCTGTTCCTGTCCCGCTAGTAGTAGAAATAGCGGCAAAGCGTGCTTTTTTTCGCAAATTGGGCAGTTCATTCGGAGCTTTAATCTCTTCAAATGATAGCTCTGGATGCTCATAAAAAATCCACATTAACTTGGCGGCGTCAATGGGGGAACCACCACCGGCCGCAATAATCCAATCAGGTTGGAATTCCTCCATCTTTTTGGCACCGTTTTGAGCGGTTTTGAAGGATGGATCATTTTCAACACCCTCAATAAGTTGCGTTTCAAAACCGGCTTCTCGTAAATAGGAGTCGATTTTATCAAGGTATCCCGATTTTTTAATCGACTGACCGCCAATAACGATCGTTGCTTTTTTTCCTTGAATAGTCTTCAATACCTCTAAGGATTCTTCTCCATAATATATGTCTCTAGGAATTGTAAAACGGTTCATCTGCAAGATCTCCTTTGCTGCAAAAGATTTTTTTAAAAAAAATTCTTTAATAGGCTACCCAACAAAATTTATTTGTATTTATTAATCTGCAGGAGTAAGCCATGTTAACCATTTTAGATGTTAAATCAATATTATGTAAGTAGGCACTTTTTTCTATCATAGTGTCATAAAGTATACTAAGCTAAGAAGATAAATAGAAGGACGTCCATTGTGAAAAAGAAATAACACTATCAAGGAAAAAAAGAAACTGATCATTTTATGCCATGCCTAGAAGCTCTTCCGACTACTTTTCACAAATCATGTTATAATAGTTTCATTAAAACCGTACTTGAATAAGGAAAGGGATTATAAATGAATCATTTGTTAACGAAAGATTTTGTCAAAGATATGTTTTCAGACACAATTTTCCGGCGGGGTCTTACCTATTATAAAGCCGGCCGTGTCAGCGATCTCGAGTTTGATTTCGCCAACCAGGTTTGGAATGCAACAGTGGCCGGAACTGAATATTATGATGTGAATATTGAAATAGATGAGTATGGCTCTGTAAGTTCGGAATGCGATTGTCCAGCATTCGATAACTATTGGGAATGCAAGCATATTGTTGCCGTTTTACTTGAGATTTCTGATCTTGAAGCAGTCCCGAATCAAAAAAAAGCTGCGCCCAGAATAGGAACTCTAAGAAAAGGTCAGGCCAATGAATTCGGGGCGGCTGAGCGTTTCATCGAACTTTTATCTGCCTTTAATGATCCAGAAGAAAATGTGTCAGCACTTTCCCGTCAAGAAGTAATGCTTGAGTATATTGTAAAAACAAAGCCGCTGTCATTTTCTTCAAATCGGGATACCATGCTGACTCTCGAAATAAAAGCGGGGGAGAAGCGGCTTTATGTAATCAAGAAAATCAAGGAGTTCCTGAAGGCAGTGGAACAGGGGTCTACTTATTATGTAACAAAAAAGTTTAGTTTTGATCCTTTTGAACACACGTTTTCAGACGAAGATCAAGAGATCATCCATCTGCTTGCCGATCTATGCAGACAAGAGGAAGATTATCGAAAAACTTTGTCTCCATATGGGTACGGTTCCAGCAGCAATGACCGTGAATTGATGATTCCGCCCCATATGTCGGGTAATCTTTTAGCGAAGATGAGGGAAAGGAACTTTTCGTTTGAGCATGAAGGTATTCCTTATCAGTCCATTGGTTTTCGTGAAAATACTTTGCCGTTTTCGTTTCAACTGGAAAAAAGTTCTGAGGAGAATTATAAATTGGAAATGGACGAGCTTCTTGCCGCTTCATTTTTTAGCCGGTACGGTCTGCTTTTTTCGAAGGGGAATTTGTACAAGCTTTCAGATAAGCAGCAGGCGGTACTAAAGGAATTGTCATTCTATACGAAATCGCTGCGTGGCAGTGCATTGCCAATCGGAAAAGACCAAATCGGCTCTTTTTTGACTCATGTGACTCCCGTATTGAAACGCATCGGAAACACGGAAATTGCGGATAGTGTCTCGGGGAAAATTGTCAGTCCCCCTCTAAAGGCGAAAATGTTTGTAGAGGAAGAGGCAGGGCGCTTTATATCAAAAGTTGAATACCATTACGGTGAATCTATCATTAATCCTTTCTCTGGCCAGCAGGATCCTAATCATGATAATGGAATCATTTTAATGAGGGATGCCGAAAAGGAACGGGACATTATGGGAACGATTGAGAGTGCCCCTTTCAAAGTTAAAGAAAGCCGCTTATACCTTGAGGGCGGAGAGGATACTTTGTACGACTTTTTATACCGTGTGCTCCCGGAACTGGAAAATAAAGTGGAGATCTATACGAGCTCTAACGTGAAATCATTAATGCTACCAGAAAGGCAGGCGCCTTCGGTATCCATTGATATCGATTCAAGCGGGAATTGGCTTGAGGCCAATTTTGACATGGAGGGAATTGATGAAAAAAACATTCAGCAAATCCTCCAATCGGTTGCGGAGAAGAAAAAGTATTACCGACTTCCTGATGGGGCGTTCGTCTCGCTCGAAAATGACGAATTTCAAACAATCGGCCAGCTTTTCGGAGAGTTGAACGTTCGCAAGGAGGAACTTCAATCCGGTTCGATAAAACTTCCAGTATACCGAGGATTCGCAGTCGAGGAAAGTATCAAGAATTCCTCCGCTACATTCGGAAAGTCATTTCGACGTTTTCTAAAAGCGTTGAAGAATCCCGATGAATTGGACATCGAGGTGCCGGAAACGCTAGATGCATCGCTTCGTGATTACCAGCAGACTGGTTATCAATGGTTGAAAATGATGTCACATTACCGGCTCGGCGGCATACTGGCAGATGATATGGGACTCGGGAAAACCCTGCAGAGCATTGCCTATCTGTTATCTGAGAAGAAAGAGGCAAAAACACCGGGGACATCGCTCGTTGTTGCACCCGCTTCGCTCGTTTACAATTGGAAAAGTGAGATAGACAAATTTGCACCCGAGTTGAGTGCGGAAGTCGCGATCGGGACAGCGAAAGAACGAAAAGAACTTCTTGAACATTCACCCCTGCCTGATATAGTGCTCACGTCCTATCCAACGCTCCGACAGGATATTGACTGGTATAGCGAGCAAGAGTTTGACTCGCTTATTCTCGATGAAGCGCAAGTGATTAAAAATCATGCAGCTAAAACATCAATAGCCGTCCGTAAGATAAAGGCGAGTAAACGTTTTGCACTGAGCGGCACGCCAATCGAAAATTCAATTGATGAGCTGTGGTCGATATTTGATGCCATCATGCCAGGGCTATTCTCGAATCAGCAAGCATTTCGAGGACTTTCTAATGAAAAAATATCCCACATGGTACGGCCATTTATACTTCGCAGGGTTAAAAAAGATGTCTTAAAAGAATTGCCTGACAAGATTGAAACCAATCATTTGTCGGAAATGACACAAAAACAGAAAGAATTATATGTCGGCTACCTGGAAAAAATCCAGCAAGATACAAGGGATGCCATTGCAACAGAAGGATTCCAAAAAAGCAGGATTAAAATCCTTGCAGGCCTGACGAGATTGCGCCAGTTATGCTGCCACCCTTCTCTCTTTTTGGAGAACTATAACGGCGGCTCAGGAAAACTCGACCAATTCCTTGAGATGGCGAAAAACGCAATTGAGAATGGCAGACGCCTTCTTGTCTTTTCTCAATTCACAAGTATGCTGAAGGTTATACGTGAACAACTGGACAAAGAAGGGTTATCCTATTTTTATCTGGATGGGAAAACCCCGTCGAAGGAACGGATCGAAATGGCTGAAACCTTCAACCAGGGAGAAGGAGAACTGTTCTTGATCTCGTTGAAAGCAGGAGGAACCGGGTTGAATCTGACCGGTGCCGATACCGTTGTCCTTTATGATTTATGGTGGAACCCGGCGGTAGAAGAGCAAGCTGCAGGAAGGGCCCACCGCATCGGCCAGAAAAATGTCGTGCAAGTATTGCGTTTGATTGCCCGCGGAACCATTGAGGAAAAAATCTACGAGCTGCAGCAGAAGAAAAAAGAATTGATTGAACAAGTGATCCAACCAGGAGAAACGATGCTTTCAAGCCTTTCAGAAACAGAAATCCGGGAATTGTTAAGTATTTGAATATGACCTGGCTCTTTTATAGGGCCGGGTTTTTTGGTTGTTACTTAGACATAACATATAAAAGATAGCTTAAACAATTTTACATTTTGTTCAATGAACAAGATTATTTCTTATTTATAATTATAGATAAGCCAATCTTTTGTTTTCCGAGATATACAAACCATTAGGTTTAGAGGAGGCTTTTGATGAAAACGCATATTGAACAAAATGGAATTGTTAAAGATTTTACCGAACGAGAAAGCCCATTCCGGTTCTTAGAGATGGGATGAAAGTTCTACTCTTTTTGTTGGCCAACTGTATCAGTTTATAAATAAAAACTGATATAATGTTTGTATGAATAAATACAGACGAAAATCTCTGTCACCATACCCACTGTTGAAAAAATAGGGGTGAGTGTGATGGGTGTTGATTTAGGTTTAAAAGTTCCTGCTGTTGCTGTCACAGATGATGATAAGGTTCTCTTCTTTTGGCAAAGGCAAGGTATTGATCTCTACCTACTTTTCAGATAATGGAGTTGATATCATGCAAGACCTTCAAAAAACGCTAACCCTGCAAGAAGCAGACGAAAAGTATCTTTGGCATTCCATGAAAGGCTCTGCACCAGGGCAAGCAAATGTAGTATTTACAAAAGGCGACGGCGCCTGGGTCACGGATAGTGACGGAAACCGCTACCTCGACGCCATGTCCGGTTTATGGTGTGTAAATGTCGGATATGGACGGCAGGAACTTGCAGAAGCAGCCTATAAGCAACTGCAGGAACTCGCTTATGTTCCGCTCACTCAGAGCCATATCCCTGCCATTAAACTTGCTGAAAAATTGAATGAGTGGCTGAACGATGAATATGTCATTTTCTTTTCTAATAGTGGCTCCGAAGCCAACGAAGCAGCATTTAAAATCGCCGGCCAGTACCATCAGCAGACAGGCGGGCATAATCGCTATAAATTCGTATCAAGATATCGTTCCTACCATGGTAATACGATGGGAGCTTTAGCGGCAACAGGCCAGTCTCAAAGAAAATTCAAGTACGAACCGCTGAGTCAGGGATTTTTGCATGTAGCGCCTCCTGATATTTACCGAAATCCAGATGACGTTTCAACGTTGTCATCCGCCGAGGAAATTGACAGGGTGATGACTTGGGAACTTAGCGAAACGATTGCCGGTGTGATTATGGAACCGATTATTACAGGGGGCGGAATTTTAATGCCTCCTCAGGGATATATGGCAAGAGTCAAAGAAATTTGTGAAAAACATGGGGCCTTACTTATCTGTGATGAAGTCATTTGCGGATTTGGAAGAACCGGAAAACCATTCGGGTTTATGAACTATGATGTCAAACCGGATATTATCACAATGGCCAAAGGGATAACCAGTGGGTACCTTCCTTTATCAGCTACAGCTGTCAAAAAAGAAATTTATGAAGCTTATGCAGGGGAAGATACGTATGACCGTTTCCGCCATGTGAATACCTTCGGCGGAAACCCTGCGGCATGCGCTCTTGCCTTAAAGAATCTTGAAATCTATGAAAATGAAAACCTAATTCAACGCTCCAGAGATTTAGGAGAAAAGTTGCTGGTTGAGCTACAAGAATTAAAGGAGCATCCCTATGTAGGTGATGTACGTGGAAAAGGCCTGCTTTTAGGAATCGAATTAGTTAGAGATAAGCATACAAAAGAACCTCTGGAAGCGGAGATAGTGACCGGGATAATTACTAATTGTAAAGAAAAGGGACTGATTATCGGGAAGAATGCTGACACCGTAGCTGGATTCAATAATATCTTGCAGCTTGCCCCGCCGCTCAGTATTACCGACGATGATTTCTCTTTTATAGTAAAAACCCTTAAGGAAAGCTTTTTGCATGTGTAAAGGTAAGAATATAATAAGTGTCTTAAGATGAGGGGGTTTTTGCCTCATCTTTTTTAGTTAGGGATCCTGCCGACAAAACGCAGATAAAAGCAGGAAAACTAAAATTTGATAAAGGGAGAAATGATAAAGGCTGTACATCCAAAAATGAAATATTTCTTAGAGAATCTTTTGCCTGTTTACCCGGAAGGCTATACGCCCACGTTTGAGGATATCCGAAGCTGATAAATTATTCTTAGAAAGATATATGCAACAGTTTATTGTTCATCGTGCAAAGGCGTTAAAGAGGATTGCTAAAGTGAAGTAATGGAACCTCCCTTAAACTGGAAGTTCCATAATTTTTTACACAAATAGCAACATTGTTATTTAACACAGCCTTATTTTAAAAAAACGGATATTCCCGGTAGCCGCTTTGGATGCCGATCCATTTCACGGTTGTGAATTTTTCGATCGCCCATTCTCCGTTAAAACGGCCAATTCCAGATTCTTTTTCTCCTCCAAAAGGGACATGCGGTTCATCGTTGACGGATTGATCGTTTATGTGAATCATTCCGGTTTCTATTTTCAACGCTAATTCTACGCCATGGTGGCGGTCTTCCGTAAAGATAGAACCACTCAAGCCATAGGGTGAGTCATTGGCGATCTGAAGTGCATCTTCTTCATTCTCTGCTTTTATAATCGAAGCGACAGGACCAAAGATTTCATTTTTAGCGATCGGCATTCCATTTGTCACATGTGCCAAAACAACAGGCTGCATCAAACAGCCGTCGGCTTCTCCGCCAACCAGAATTTCTGCGCCTTGTTCCACACTTTCCTGCAAGTCTTTTTGAATTCGCTCGACCTGGGCTTTATTAATGACCGGGCCAACAAGCGTTGCTTCATCAGATGGATCTCCTACTTTTAAGCCGCGTACAAGTCTAACAAATTCCTCGACAAAAGCATCATATACTTCTTTCTCAACGATCATTCGATTTAACGCCATACAAATTTGCCCTTGGTGAAAAAATTTACCGAACACTGCTGCTTTCGCGGCACGTTCAATATTGGCATCCTTTAAAACGACCATCGCATTATTTCCGCCGAGCTCAAGAGCAACGTCTTTTAAATGTTTCCCTGCCTGTTCGCCAATTCTTTGGCCAACTTCAGTGGACCCGGTAAAAGAAATCAGTTTCGGAATTGGATGAATCACAAATTCATCGCCAATTTCAGAGCCGCGGCCGACAACGACATTTACGAGCCCGTCCGGGAAACCAGCATCCTGGAATAACTTACCGATCAACAGGCCGGAAGTAACTGGAGTATCAGAGGCCGGTTTTATCACCACGCTGTTGCCTGTAGCGAGGGCGGGAGCCACTGAACGCATCGTTAAATGCAACGGAAAATTCCATGGGCCAATTACTCCAATGACTCCTTTGGGGAGGCGATAAACCCGATTTTCTTTGTTAGGGAAATTAGAAGGTAAGATCGCTCCTGCCATGCGTGTAGGAAATGAAGCAGACTCCTTAATAATTCCTACAGAAGCATCAAACTCAGCGTTTGCTTTCAATCTGGTACTCCCAGATTCTTTGATAAGCCAATCAACAATATCATCTCGCTGCTGCTGCATAACGTTAATAAGCTTATCGAACAGTATTTGTTTTTCAGCAGGAGTTGTATCGCGCCATTTTATCTGTGCTTTTTTTGCAGCCTGAAAAGCTTCCTCTAAATCTTCCTTGTCAGCAGACTGTATGGTTACGATCGATTCACCGCTAAAGGGATTATAGTCTTCAATTGTTTTATCACTTGAGCCAGTTTTCCATTGACCGTTGATGAATTGGTTTGTGTACTGTTCCATAATGGTAAGTCCCTCCTGATTTGCAAATAAACATTATTTAACATACCCAAACCTATTTGCTGTCAAGCAGACAATTATATACAATAGCTAAATTTTTCTGTTCCTAGCCTAGAAGTCTATATTTATCATTTAAATTATTTCCGTATTTTCTGGACTCTGCCCACTTGTCCATCCGTTAATCTTACTTTGATGCCATGGGGATGGGAGCTTGAGTTGGTTAAGATATCTTTTACGATCCCGTTGGTTAATTTTCCGGTTCGTTGATCAGCTTTAAGGACAATATCAACCTCGATTCCCGGTGTAATGTCTTTTCGATTCTGACCGTTCATTTTACATCCATCCTTTTTCATTATTATTTGTGAAGCAAATTCTTAGTATACTTCAATCTGCCCCTGTATAATAGTAATGTGAATCTTTTGAAAAGTAAAATTAACAGAGCTAGGGGGAGAATAAAATGGGTGCCAAACAAACGGTATATGTAAATGAGTTCACAAATGGGATTCTTGATCCGGAAAAAGAGATGCTTGGCCCGGTTAAAGACGGCGGGCATATTATCGCTAATACGACACCAGGGTGCTGGGGTCCGATGATCACCCCGAGAATCCGGGGCGGGCATGAAGTTACGAAGCCTGTTTATGTGGAAGGAGCTGAAGTCGGTGACGCGATTGCGATCCGGATCAAATCTGTCCAGGTGACTTCGATTGCTACATCATCAGGAAATGATCAGCCTGTCGAGGGACGATTTGTTGGTGATCCATTTGTTGCGGTGAAGTGCCCGAATTGCGGCGAATTATATCCCGAGACAATAATTGAGGGAACAGGCCCCGAGGCAATCCGTTGTGCAACTTGCGGCGAAGATGTAACCCCTTTTGTGTTCACCAACGGATATACGATGGCGTTTGACTCGAATCGAAAAGTCGGAATTACCTTACATAAGAAGGCAGCTGAAGAGGTAGCCCAAGATGGTCGATTGTATATGGCTACTCCAGAAAATTCCGTTCAAAACCCAATCGTTACCTTCGCTCCTCATGACATAGTTGGAACAGTCGCCAGATTGCGTCCCTTCTTAGGCCAACTTGGTACGACACCGTCGCGTCCGCTGCCAGATTCACATAATGCCGGAGATTTCGGACAATTCTTACTTGAAGCGCCGCATGATTATGCTGTTACGAAAGAGGAATTAGAAGATCGTACCGATGGACATATGGATATAAATCGCGTCCGTGAGGGTGCTATTCTTATTTGTCCTGTTAAGGTACCGGGTGGAGGTGTGTATATTGGTGATATGCATGCAATGCAAGGGGACGGCGAGATTGCCGGACATACCACAGATGTTTCAGGGATTGTGAACCTTCAAGTCAAGGTCATAAAAGGGCTGACTATGGATGGTCCGCTACTTCTTCCGGTTGTGGATGATCTGCCATATTTAGCTAAACCGATTACCAAAAAAGAAAAAGAAGCGGCACAGGATGTAGCCAGACAATGGGGAGTTCAGAAGTTAGAAGAATCATTGCCGATTTCTTTTATCGGATCGGGCGCCAATTTAAATGAAGCAACAGAAAATGGTTTACAGCGTGCTGCCGATGTCTTGGATATCACGGTTCCGGAAGTAATGAATCGGGCTACGATAACAGGTTCTATCGAGATAGGCCGGCATCCTGGTATAGTTACTGTCACATTTTTAGCGCCAACAAAATATCTGGAACAAATTGGACTGACGGAACTTATTAGAAATCATTACCGTGGATCTCTCTAATACCGTGGATCTCTCTAATAATGAAAGAAACAGGCAGTCACACTGCCTGTTTATGCTTGTTAATCTTTGTCCGTATACCAGACCAAACGGCAATAAGAAGCCCTCCGATTGCATCCGCAATCAAATCGGTCATCGTGTCTTTATTTCCCCCGCCCTGCAAGGTCATTCCAAATAATTGATCGGAACTAAATTCATAGATCTCCCATATGACGCCGCCAAACACAGCGAAAGAGAAGGTAAATAAAAAGACAAACCAGGGTGATATTTCACGACCCGCATCTCTATGTATTAAGCGTTCGTATAAGGCAATCCCGGCAAAGGCGAGAATCGCGCCGCTTATTACATGCAAGAACGTGTCCCACCACCCATTTCCATACCAGCCTAAAATCGATCCTAAGTATTGGGAGCCAAATAAGAATAGTAAATAGGATATGACGAGCGGCAGGTTGAAATGGAGCTTAGTAAATAGGGCCAGCAGGAGAGGAACCGCTCCGCAAACAACGCCTCCAATTGCAATCAGGAATTGAAAAGATTCATCATTTGTATAGTAAAAGACAGCTAAAACCGCCATGAAAAGAACATAAAGCAAACTGCAGATGATTACTAGCTTACGATTCATTTTTTCACCCTTTCAATCGAATTCAGACTTTTTCTTTCCGGATAACCGCATAAACGCCGACAAGAAGTCCGCCAGCAGTACCAGTGATAAGGTCAATCATCGTATCTTTATTGCCGCCTAATTGCATCGTGTGGGTAAAATAGAGATCTCCTACAAACTCATAAATCTCCCAAAGAACACTGGCAACGGCTGCAAGTGATACAACAAAAAGAAAGACGATCCAACGTGAAACATTCTTTCGTACCTGCTGTGGTATGAATGATTTATAAAGAGTAATCGCGACAGAACCGATGAAGACGCCCTTGTAAAAATGAAGGGTAGTATCCCACCACTTGTGATCCAGATAAAAATTTGCGATCGATCCTAAATATGTGGTACAGAAAACGAACACATAATACCCCAGGATCGTCGGAATGTTAAAGGGATTGTTTTTTAGAAATAATAAGCAAAGCGGCAATGCACTTACAAAGATTCCTCCAAGTGCTACCTGCCAGCGTGATGAATCACCTTTAATGAGGTAAAAGCAAAATAAAGCAGCCATAAAGAGTATAAAAACGATACTGAGTATTATGATTAGTTTGCGTTTCAAAACATCACCCCATCCATAAGAGTCATTACAATTATGTCCAATATCATCTAAATGAAAACTGAGGCGGCGCTTGAATCGATTACCAGGAAAGTCGGTTAGAATAAAAATAGAATAGGTTATTGCCTGGAGAGGCTTGCTATCAGAAACGGAAGGGGTGAAGGTATCCTGCCTCAACAGTGAACGTGGAGATACCGCCATACTTACCTTGTCGAAAATTAGAATTGAAAAAATTGGTTTTCTCCTCTTCGAAGAGCGGGTTTTTTAGTGTGTATTTTTAAAAATCTTGATATATTTCTGTAAATTACTGTTATAATAGTAATATTAGATATAGATATTTAGGGCTTCTTGTTTCTCGGAGTCCCCCTCGATAATAGAAAGGGGAAGATAAAATGAACCTGGATAAGCTAGAGAAAATGCTATCGGATTTTACCATCTATATGGATTGTGAGATAGCGCACATATTTACTCGCAACAATGAACCAGTTGTCATTTTAAATTATTTAGAAGATTCAAATATCTATCAAGTCATGTTTGTTGAGAGTCAAATAACAGAACTGTATAATGATCCCGGCTCCGCTGCAGTAGCGATAGATAAGGCGATATATAATATCGACAGGTCCGTACCATTAGCAAAACCACTGAATTAATTTTCAGTGGTTTCTTTGTATCAGCATTTCCGGATTAATATATTTTGCATCAGTGCTGTGAAGAAAGCTTGTCTGCCTTTGCTTGTTTTGTTGAAGGTTTGACCCATTTGTAGAATAAAATACCGCTCGAAAGCAAAACCATTCCCAATGTGAATGTTTTCATATCTGCTGTACCGGCAATAATCACCCAGATGGAATAAACCGTGGAAAGAACGGCAATGATTCCATCGATGACCCGGCTTTTAACAGTTGTATACGTCTCACCGGTTATGACCAGCTTTAACTGGAAGACTGATGAAATAAAATAAGGAACAAGATAAGACAGTGTTGCGATAACAATAATAAAATCAAATGCAGAAGATATAGTGTTAGATATGGTAGAAAAAATAAACAGCTGGCCGAGAATATTGGTGACCGTCAATGAAAACACAGGAATTCCTTTTTTATTTACTTTCAAAAATGCAGGCAGAAACATTCCTTGCTTGGCCGCTTGAAAGGGAACTTCCGCACTCAGCATCACCCAGCCAATTGTCGAGCCAAATAAACTGATCAAGCCCACGCCTGCAAGCACTTTGCCAGCTACTGGACCCAATACTCCTGAGATAGCATCTATAAGCGGCTTATCTGATGTAACAAGCACATCATGGTTCAGCATCCCCATAACAAGCGTGCTGATTCCGACATAGATGGCAAGGGCTATCAGCAATCCGAGCATTGTCGCACGTTTAACATCGATTTGTTTTTTGGCACGCGAAGCAAATACCACAGCAGATTCCACACCGATAAACGCCCAGAGCGTTGTAATCGCCGCGTTATTAATTTGTCCGAATAAACCGATTGTATGGCCGGCCTCATCGAATCTTGGTGCGACAAATGGAAGCATATTTGCTTTTTGGAAAGCAAATAAACCGACTAAAATAAATAAGAAGAAACCAATCACCTTGGCAGCGGTAGCCAGGAAATTCAACTTTCCCGCACCTTCAAGGCCTTTTAAAATAATGAAATGGGTTCCCCATAACAGAATCGTACAAACCACAAAGGTGAGTGCATTCCCTACTTTTAACGTAAAGCTGCCGATAGAAAATAGATCAGCCTGGTTTACTAACACCGGGAAAAAGGTAGTCAAGTACCCGGCAAAAGTCGTGATAATGGCAATATTCCCCGCTAAGTTCCCGATCCAATATCCCCAGGAAGCCATAAATCCCGACAAAGTCGAAGCGTTACTGCCAGGCTTGAATAATTCTTTTGCATAAATTTGCGGCCCTCCGGTTAATTTCGGCTTTCTTAAGGCCAAATTCCCAAATACCAGTGCAGTCATCAGTACGCCAAAACCTGTTATGAGCCATGCCGAAAGGACTCCAGCCGGACTAGCTGCTTCACTTAAAGACCTGGGCAGCATAAAAATCCCTGACCCGACCATATTCCCAACCACTAGCGCGGTTAAAATCCACAAACTGAATTTCTTGCTGTTATTCATGTAAGTATGATCCCCTTTCTGGATGTCTTCATGTTGTTTAAAATAGGAGACTATCAAATTCTTGCAAAAAACATAAAAAAACACACGCAAAACCTGTGTGTACGTACCAAAAAATGAGCGTTCAATTTAGCTCTTAACAATCCATTTATCTATAATAATATACGATCATCTGAATAGGAAGTCAATGGAATATTTTAGTCTGGTAGAGTGATGAAGCATAGAAGGGTAAAATAAAGTAAGGATAATCATAGATTTTTTGAGAAAAATATGTAATCGAAAGGGTTAAGTTCTGTTAAAATGAAAACGAATGAAAAAAAGTTTACATTACCGGAACTGCCAAAGTAATCCGATTTTCTAGCTAATGTTACGTATGTGAGGGGTGTTCTAATGGATCAACAAGCTTTGATTGCAATTGGTATTTTTGTAATAACGTATGCACTGATTATTGCGGAAAAAGTACATCGAACCGTTATCGCGATGGCGAGTGGCCTTCTCATGGTCGCAGTAGGAATTTTAAACCAGGAAAGTGCGCTGCATCATATTGATTTTAATACGATAGGACTGCTGATTGGCATGATGATTATGGTCTCGATTACTGGACAAACAGGAATTTTTGATTATATTGCTGTAAAGGCCGCCCAAATCGCCAAGGCAAGCCCAATCAAAGTGTTGGTTATGTTAGGAATTATCACTGCGTTTGGTTCCGCTTTTTTAGATAATGTCACAACCGTCTTACTAATCGTTCCGGTAACCTTTACGATTACCCGGCAATTAGGAGTAAATCCGATCCCGTATCTCATTACAGAAATTTTTTCTTCGAATATAGGGGGAACTTCAACAATGATCGGTGATCCCCCCAATATCATGATGGGAAGCGCAGTTAAAGAATTAACCTTTTTATCCTTTATTGATAATTTGTTTTTGATTAGTTTTTTTATTTTATTTGTAACTGTTGCCATATTGGCTCTCTGGTACAAGAATGATCTTAAAACAACAGATGAATTAAAGCAGGCACTATTGAAGAAGAATGCAAGAGAAGAAATGAAAGATGTTAACCTTCTTAAGAAATGTCTGTTTGCATTAGCGATAACGATTGGCGGTTTTTTTCTTCACCAATTTATACATATCGAAACGGCTACCATTGCCTTGATTGGCGCTTTTATTTTATTATTCCTTACAGGGGAGAAATATTTGGATCACGCACTGGAGAAAGTCGAATGGACCACGCTCTTTTTCTTTATCGGCTTGTTTGTGGTTGTAGGAGGGCTTGTTGAAACAGGAGTCATTTCAGCGTTGGCCAAACAAGCTATTTCTTTAACTGGCGGGGAATTAGTTCCTACCACCATGTTAGTTCTTTGGATTAGTGCTATTGCGTCAGCATTCATAGATAATATTCCGTTTGTTGCGACTATGATTCCCCTGATTCAGGAGATGGGGAATAACGGTATTGATAATTTGGAGCCTCTCTGGTGGAGCTTATCTCTGGGAGCGTGTTTAGGTGGAAACGGTACATTGATCGGGGCAAGTGCGAATCTTGTGGTTGCAGGGATTGCTTCGAAAGAAGGGCATCACATATCGTTTAAGCGATATTTATTCATTGGATTTCCGATTATGCTGATTTCAATCATCATTTCGTCGGTCTATGTTTGGTTAAGATACCTTTTATAGTATTCCAAGAATAACATACAAAATAACTTTTTAGATCAGAAAACTGTTGGCATTGATGAATGAAGGTTTCTTACACATGAATGTAAATTCAAATGTTTATATAAGAAACCTTATTTACTCATGCCCATTTTTGTAAATGCAATAAGTGTTTGATATCGTAAACCTTAATTCAGGCTCTTTTTTTCGACACTGATTTCTAAATAAAAAGAAAATTCAATTTTTATATTGTGTTGTTCTGTTTTAGATGCTATGATGAACCAAAATATATTGAAAGGGCTTTCATTGCTTTCTATACAATATTTAGGGTGATAAAAAGTGATATTTTGACAAGAAGTTAATACATTTTTTTTCTAAAAAAACGATGTGAGGAAATCTTACATAAGCGAATACTATTATTAGATGCTATGCTAACATGAAGTTATTCTTAGTAAATAGCTTCATGTATTAGAAATAGTGACATCATCAATTTCTATTTTACCTTTATTTTTTGGAATACGCCCTCCTCATCATTGATGAGCATACACCACAGACCTGCCGCATACAAACTAGACATACTTCATAACAAGACACATCGTTTCCAATGACTTGATTTCATTTTTTTCTTTCCTGCTCATCAGAGGTGAGCAACGAATATTTTTAGCTATTCCTTCTACATCAGTAAGAGGGTAGATGCCATTTTAACTTATTTCTACCTAATAATGAATATGCATGTGCATCTTCTCCTACTCATCAATGATGAGCAACATACTTTCACAGGGAGTGTTTGTTTTTGATACAAGATAATGATTTGGAATATAACAGTTTGGAGGGATTGGACCTCTTTTCTTCAAGAGCAGAGATGTCTAATTATTTAATTTTAAAGTATTTGCTTAAAACGAATGAGCCTGTCGGATCATGGGTGCTCAAGAGCATGCTTGAGATGAAACATATCACCGTTAGTACGGCGACAATCGGCAGAACTCTCAAAAGCCTGGATGTCAAAGGTTATACCGAGCTGGTTGGAGGGCTGGGGAGGATGATTACTGCCCAGGGCGTCCGCTATGTCAACGAGCTTTCAGCAAAGGTTAGAAGAGAGAAGCTTCAAAAGAAAATGATGAAAGCTGCCCAACCGCAGAATCTTCAAGAATTACTTGACTTAATGAGCGCGAGAAAAGCGTTGGAGTGCGAAATGGCTCGATTGGCGGCGATCCGGGCGAATTCAGCCAATATTAATGAGCTGGAACGCACTGTGATCATGCATGAAATGTCCCTGGACAATAGCAGTGATCCAACTGCCCCGGCTTTGGACTTTCACGGGAAGGTTGCCGAAGCCTCCAATATCAGGTTTCTTATTGCTTCCCTGGATATTTTGATGAATGAGGAATTGAAACTTGAATCGCGATTTTTGGAGATTACGAGGGAGCGGGCCTCTGAGTATGCGCTACATCATAGATTGATAGCCGAGGCGATAAAAAAGGGTGATGCGGATGAGGCGGAAAAGCAAATGCGAATACATATGGACGCGATGATAGCTGCTTTAGAAGAATTGACAAGTGATTGACTTTTAATTTGCAACAAAATTGAAAGGGGTGATGCTGTCAGGAACCAGGAAATTTCAAGAGATATAAATCTTGCTTTTGGTAAGCAGCCACAGAAATCATATTAAGGGAAAACTTAGGAGGTTTTAACATGACAGAACGGACAGTTGATGTTAAGGGAAACGTTGAAGATATTAGCAAGACAGGACGAATGGTTGATCTTACCCTTTTAATTGAGGACAATATTCCCTCACATAAATTATTTCAAAGCCCTATATTAACTCCTCATATGACACATGAAGGATCACTTTCTTTGGGTATGGGTACTCCAGAAGATCCGATGACGTTCGCTACAAGCTATCTCGGCACTCTTGACCATATTGGCACACATGTTGATGCCTTTGCACATGTAAAGCCAGACGGAGAAACAATAGACAATATGCCAATCGACATGTTTATGGGCAAGGCTGTGTGTTTCGACATGACACATATTCCGGATCTTGGGGAAATCGATGTCTCCGATCTTGAAGAAGCGGAGGAAAAGACAGGGATTCAGGTCAATGGCCATATCGTCCTGTTGAATACAGGCCTTCATAAACGCCATTATCCTGATCGAAAAATTTGTTGGACCAACCCTGGCTTGACAGCTGCTGCAACTCATTGGCTGGCTGATCGCGGTTCCAAACTTCATGGTGTTGAAGGACCTTCCACCGACCGTCCTAGTGATAATCTCTTCCCGAGCCATCGCGTATGTCGTGATCGCGGGATTTCCCATTATGAGTGGCTTGTAAATTTAGAAGAACTGGTTGGCAAGGGGGAGTTTATGTTCTACGGCCTCCCGCTTAAATTTAAAGGTGGCAGCGGCTCTCCGGTTCGGGCATACGCTGTACTTAATGAATAGACGTTTTGGCGCCAGCTTGTGTATCGATAGTTGAGGTTTATCATGATGTTCTTTTACTCTTGTACCCTTTATATTAAGATTTTTCAATTTTATTGAAGGAGGTATCTGGGATGGCAATAGCGACTGTATATTCTTCAGATGTAAGAAAAGGCGAGCAGGCACCTGAAAGCATGATGAAATCAGCGGTTTACCGCGGAGTCGGAAAACTTTCAATGGAATATAAACCAATTCCAAAAGCTGGTCTTAATGAGGTGGTAATTCGGACTACCTCGACAACCGTTTGCGGTACGGATATTCATATCCTGCATGGTGAACATTGGGTTGAAGATGGACGCATTATGGGTCATGAACATGTAGGAATTGTTCATGAGGTTGGCGAAGGGCTAGAAGGAATTACGGTTGGAGACCGCGTAATGTGCAGTTCAAATACTCCATGCGGAACTTGCTTTTATTGTCAAAAGGGGATGGCTGCACAATGTGTGGGACCGGATGGGAAGCAGGGCCCTGGCGGGTGGATACTTGGTAATACAATAGAAGGAACTCACGCTGAATATTTTAAAATGCCGTATCCCAATTACAATTTGACTAAAATTCCTGATGATGTATCAGATGAGGAAGTATTAATGATTTGCGATATTGGTTCTACGGGTATCGCAGCAGCGGAAAAAGCCAATATTCAAATCGGTGATGTAGTTGTAGTTTATGCCTGTGGCCCCGTAGGATTATGCGCCATAGCCGGTGCGCGGTTGAAGGGTGCCGGTTTGATCATTGGGGTAGACGCCGATCCTGCAAGAATGGAAATCGCAAAAAAAATGGGAGCCGACATCGTACTGAATTTCAAGACTATAAATGTCATAGAGGAAATCTTTCGATTGACAGACGGGCGCGGTGCTGATGTTGCTATTGAAGCCCTTGGCAAACAAGAAACGTTTGAAAACTGTTTAAGGTCGATTCGCAGAGGCGGCACAGTGTCGAGTGTAGGAATCTATTCCGGTCACTTGCATATTCCGATTGAGACATTTGCCGGAGGAATGGGAGATCATAAAATTGTCACGACTCTATGCCCTGGTGGAAGAGAGCGTATGCTCCAACTCATTCAATTGGTAAAAACCCATCGTATTACTCTTGAATCGATGGTTACTCATAGATATCATTTCGATGATATTCTTGAGGCATACGATACATTTGAACACCAAAAAGATGGGGTAATCAAAACGATGATTAATTTTTAGTATCTATAGAAAAGAGGAGCATCATGAGAGGATTCCACCTTTTTGGCAAAATTGATCTATTGAAAACACACCATTTTGCCAAAGAGGGAAAAAAACCGAGAATACCAATTGACGTCATGATCTCTACTTAGAAGAATTAATAGAATGTTAATGATGGGTGGAAAAGTTACGGGAATTAAATTCAAAATACTTTTTATTTTTAGTTAGAAGTATAAATTATAGGACTATTATTAATAGCTTGAGAAAAGTTGCAAATTTTAAGGAGGTGATGTGGAGGGCCTATAAAAATTGATGAAAATTAATATTTTAGAAATGAGCAAGAAAAATAAATTTATAGAAAACTAGGAGGTTTTATTATGGAAGAACGAATTGTTGATCTTACGCTTTTAATTGAGGATAATATTCCAGCTCATAAGTTATTCCAAAGCCCGATCGTTACCCCTCATATGACACATGAAGGTTCTTTAAATTTGGGTTTGGGGACTCCTGAAGATCCCATGACTTTCGCTACTAGCTACATAGGGATTCTTGACCATATAGGCACTCATGTTGATGCATTTGCCCACGTTAATCCAGGTGGAGATACGATAGAAGATATGCCTATTGATATGTTTATCGGAAAAGCGGTGTGTTTTGATATGACACATATCCCGGATCTTGGTGAGATTGATGTCGCCGATCTTGAAGAAGCTGAAGCAAAGGCAGGAATTAGGGTAGATGGGCACATCGTCCTTTTAAATACAGGACTGCATAAGCGTCATTACCCTGATCGTAAAGTTTGTTGGACTAATCCCGGATTGACGGCAGCTGCAACACATTGGCTGGCTGATCGTGGTTCTAAGCTTCATGGCGTTGAAGGGCCTTCTACAGACCGTCCAAGCGATAACCTGTTCCCAAGCCATCGCGTGTGTCGTGATCGGGGCATGTCCCATTATGAGTGGCTTGTGAATTTAGAAGAACTCGTTGGAAAAGGGGAATTTATGTTTTATGGTCTCCCGCTTAAATTTAAAGGTGGAAGTGGATCTCCAGTGCGGGCTTACGCTGTAATTAATGAGTAGATGTATGGAGCCGGAAAGTGGTTCTCCTTCTCATAGTTGATAGTAAGGAGGGTGTAATACATGAACATTGCTAAAATGACCGCCTTGGAAATCAGGGTTGCCATTACTAATAAAGAAATATCGGCAGTAGAAGTGATGACTGACACACTTGATAGGATGAATGCCCTGGAACCTAAATTGAATGCGTTTGTGACAACTACACCCGAACTCGCGATGGAAGCCGCCAAGGTAACTGATAAGGCGGTTATGTCCGGAAAAGAGTTAGGACTACTCCAGGGCATCCCTATTTCGGTGAAGGATTTAATTAATGTACGTGGGGTTACAACCACATTTGGTTCTCGAACCAGGGTTAACAATATCCCCGAGGATGATGCTCCGTCTGTTGAACGGGTCCGGGCTGCAGGAGCAGGAATAATAGGCAAAACTACAACAACAGAATTCGGAAGCAAGGCTGGGGGCGGGGACAGTCCGGTCAGTGGCGTTACCTATAATCCGTGGAATCTGGAAAAGACGCCAGGTGGATCAAGTTCTGGTGCTGCAGCATCCGTTGCCGCAGGGATCACCCCGTTTGCACTTGGAACAGACGGGGGAGGTTCCGTTCGAATACCTTCATCCCTTTGCGGACTTTTCGGTATAAAAGCACAATTTGGCAGAGTTCCAGTTTTTCCTACAAGTGCAACCCCAACTCTAGCTCATGTAGGTGTTTTATCAAGAAATGTCCGGGATAACAGCTTTACTGTTGCAAGTTATCTCAGGGTACGATGGCAGAGACCCTGCAAGTGTATCTGAAACAGTTCCAAATTATATAGATGCATGCGAGAAACCTATAGAAGGTTTACGTATTGCTTGGAGTCCGACACTAGGCTATGCCAAACCAAATCGGGATGTACTTAAAGTAACTGAAAGTGCAGTTAGGCATTTTGAAAGCTTGGGCTGTTCGGTAGATCTGGTAGAGAAAGTAATTGAAGATCCAATTGATCTGTGGATGGCTGATTTTTACGCAGGCATCGGTGTGACTCTTAGGGATGAAAATAGGGATCTACTCGATCCAGCCTTGGCTGAAGTGTTAAAATACGCCCTTAACGAGCCCATTGATTCCTACTACTCTAAGGTTTTCAGAAGGTACAGACTCCATGAGCAGATAAGGAAGTTTTTTCAAAACTATGATTTACTCCTTACACCTACTCTTCCGATATCTTCGTTAAACGCTGGAGTTAACGTGCCACCGGAATTGTCTGACCGTAATATTGTTTCTTGGTCTTACTATACCTACCCTTTTAATTTGACAGGTAATCCTGCAGCTTCCATTCCTTGTGGTTTTGATGTGGACGGCATGCCGGTAGGTCTCCAAATGGTGGCTGGATTCAATCATGAAGTAGATATCCTGAAGGCCGCTGCAATTTTTGAAGCATCATACCCTTTGGCAAATAAACTTCCTATGCTAACTCTATAGCATTTAGAAATGAACAGGATTGAAATAGTGGAGTAAATGGACGATACAAACATGAAATTCAATCTCCTCCCAATCCTTATTAATGTTTCTATCCAACTCTTTAATTCAGCACTGACTCCTCATGAATTCGACAACTAAAAAAATCAGCAGATCATCAGAGTGGCAATAAAACTTTAAATCTGGTGATCCTGTTGCTTTAAATTTGAATCTCTTAATATCCATTTAATTTTCATGTAACTCTAGGTAATGTTAAAAAAATGCGAGAAAATTATTAGGGGGTCTCTATGAAATCATCATACAAATTATTTGCATTACTATTCTGTGGGTTATTAATTCTAGGTGGCTGTGGTAAATCTGCGGGAGTCCAAGGTTCTAGTGACGACACTATAAAAATTGGTGTTTCAGCAGTAAGAACCGGCGGAAGTGCTGAAGGTGGAGAAAATATTTATCAAGGAGTAAAAATCGCTACGGATATCATCAATGAACAAGATGGTATAAATGGCCGCAAAATTGAACTAGTGGCCAGGGATGATGAAGGTGACCCATCCAAAGGTATTAACATTATACGTGAATTTGCACAAAAAGAAGAAACGATAGCTGGTATAGGTGGTTATCTTAGTACTGTTATGCTGGCACAAACCCCTATTATTAAGAGCGAAGAGCTACCTTTCGTTGTAGCAACCTCCAACGTGCCGGCTTCGGTTGAAAAAGGTTTACCTTGGACCTTTGGTGTTCGAATGAATGCTAATATTACAGCAGAATACGCATTAGATTTTATTGAAAGAAATTTCAAAACCAATAAGATTGCTATTCTGCATGAAGATGGCGGATATGGAACAGGTGCAGCTGATGCAATGAAAAAAGCACTTAAAGAAAATGGGTTAAAGCCAGTGGCTATTGAACACTTTAGCCTGGATGATCAAGACATGACTGCCCAGGTCAGCCGTGCACGCAAGTCAGGTGCAGAAGCGGTCTATTTATTCGGAATTGGTGCATCTAATGGGTATGTATTAACGTCAATGGATAAAATTGGATGGAAGGTGCCTGTAATAGGAGAAATGGGTATGATCCAAACTTCTGTTCCTGAGATAGCAGGAGCAGCGGCTGAGGGGACTTATGTAATCCAGACAGCAAATTATAACGGCTCTCAAGAGAGAAAAATGGCACAAGAATTTTTAGATAGAGCCAAAAAACAATTCGGGAAAGTTCCTACGATGGCAGCTCCTTCTGCCCAAGGATTTGATGGTGCAATGCTTTTATTTAAAGCGATCGAAAAAATTGAATTAACTGGCGATATCAAGAAAGACAGAATGGCTTTAAAAGAAGTGCTTAGTAATGAAAAGCTTTCTTATGAAGGTGTTATTAAAGATTATGAACAAGCCTTCACCCCAGATAATCACGACACGATTGATAAAAGCTCGTATGTAATGAATATGTGGAAAGAAGGGGTATTAGTCCGTTCTGAGAAGCAATAAAGAATCCTGCAAATAATAAAGGAAAGGGAGCAGGCACTGCCCCTTTCTATAAAATCTGAGGGGAGTGGTGATATACAATGGAAGAAGCCTTAGCATCACTAGTACAGGCAATTTTAAGCGGATTAGCTATCGGATGTTTATATACACTTATAGCTTTGGGTTACAATTTGACTTATGTTGTAAACGGTACAGTAAATATGGGGCAAGGGCAATTGGTAATGATCGGTGCGATGCTAATGGTTACCTTTACCACCTTTTTAGATCTTCCCTTTTTTATCGCCTTAATTTTAGTAGGCTTAATACTTGGTATATTAGGTATCTTATTGGAAGTCATAAGTGTACGTAAGTTCGTCCAGGATAAGACATCGGTGAACTGGGTGCTAAGTACTTTAGCTGTAGGGATTATTCTGCAAGATTTAGCTTTGTTTATTTGGGGACCGGAAGAAACAAGATTGGTTTCACCGGTAGGAGAAGGTATGTTTGAGTTTTTGGGGGCAGGAATCTACTGGAAGGAATTGATGATGATTCCTGCCGTTGGTGTATTTTTATTGCTGCTGATGCTTTTTTACTTGAAATCTCACTGGGGGTTATGGTTAAGAGCGACAGCTGATAATAAAGTGGCGACTAATTTAAATGGTGTGAATAGTAATTATACGGTTGCGATTGCATTTGGACTAAGTGCCTTATTGGCTGGTTTAGCAGGTGGATTAATCACCCCTATCTATGCGGTTTTTGCCTCAATGGGACTATCTCTTGGATTAAAAGCTATTGCAGTTGCCATAGTTGCAGGTTTGAACAATGCCAAAGGCATTGTAATTTGTGGGTTAGGATTAGGGATTGTGGAAGTTTTGGTAGCAATGTATATCTCACCTGGTTTTAGAGAAATGATTGTATACATTGTAGTAATTCTAATTCTATTTATTAAACCAAATGGTCTATTTGGCACAAAAGAAACAATAAAAGTTTAGAAAGGATGACCTGCAAAATGAAAACTGATTTAGCTCTTAATAAACAGGCCAAAATTAGTAGCTCCCTTAAACTAAAATACCCGGTCTATTTAATGATCGCAATATTATTATGTTTAGCTCCCGTCTTTCTAAACTCTTATTATATCAATCTTATATATTTAATCAGTATATATGTAATCATCAGTATGGGGCTAAATATTTTAATTGGCTACTCAGGCATTGCTTCCATTGGCCATGCAGGATTGATGGCCGTTGGTGCCTATGCTTCTGCGTATTTTAGTACTCAACTTGGGTTATCCTTTTGGATTACAGCACTGATGGGTACGATTATATGCTTTATAATCGGCAGTATTTTAGCCATACCAGTATTACGTGTAGGTGGGCTGTATTTATCAATGATTACGATTGCCTTTGGTATAGTGATAGAAGAGATCCTATTAAGATGGACATCTGTAACAGGTGGCCCTTTAGGCATATCTGGTATTAGTAGTCCTACAATATTCGGTTACGAGCTGGGATTAAGTGAAATATATTATTTCGTATTGGTGATCGGTGCTATTACGATGTGGTTAACATTCAATCTCCGAACCTCCATATGGGGGAGAAGTTTATTAGCAGTAAAAGAAAATAGTATAGCAGCAGAATCGCTGGGCATTAAATCATTCACTACACGTTATGTAGGCTTTGCCATCAGTTCTGTTTTTGCCGGTCTAGCCGGAGCGCTTTATGCCCATACAAATAATTATGTTAGTCCTGATACATTTGGTTTTATGCTGTCCATACAGCTTGTATTAATTGTTATTTTAGGTGGTGCCGGGACAATTTGGGGACCGGTAATCGGTTCTGCCATCTTAGTGACATTACCCGAATTATTGAATGGTTTGGAGAATTTACGGCTTGCAGTTTACGGAGTCATCATGCTGATGGTTTTGTATGTACTTCCAAAAGGGATTGCAGGAACATTTAATAACTTTGTAATAAAAATCAGACCGGTACATGAAGATTATGTTTATAACGAAAAAAATGCAGACATAAAAAGCCTTTTTAAGACAAATAGTCCATCAGGCAATATCCTGACAATAAAAAACTTGGATAAGCACTTTGGAGGCTTGCATGTAATCAAAAATTTATCTATGGATGTTAAGGCGTCAACTATTCATTCACTAATAGGTCCAAATGGTGCAGGAAAAACAACAGTCATCAATATGATCTCGGGATTTTACAAGCCGGACGAAGGAGAAATTCTTTTGGACGATGAAATTGTTAGTGGATTAGCTTCTTATGAAATGCCCAATAAAGGCATTGCAAGAACATTTCAGCACTCACGATTATTCAGTGATTTAACCGTTATTGAAAATGTAATGGTTGGCGTCGCGCAATCTATTAAACAAAACGTTTTTACAACATTATTAAAAGTACCAAGTGTGAAAAACCGGGAAAAAGGAATACTCGATAAGGCTCACCAGTATCTAGATATTGTTGGATACAAAGGTCCCCGTAATGTGGTTGCATCAAGTTTACCGTATGGTCATCAAAGACTGGTTGAAATAGCTAGAGCATTAGCTACAAATCCTAAACTCTTGTTGTTAGATGAGCCTGCTGCGGGATTAACAACGAGAGAGATAGAAGAATTAGAGATTGTTATAAGGAAACTTAAGGAAGAAACAGGATTAACCATGATTCTCATTGAACACCATATGGATTTTGTAACTAGAATCTCTGATGAAATTACCGTGATCGACCATGGAGAAAAAATTGCGGAAGGTCTTCCTCATGAAGTACAAAGTGATCCAAAAGTGATTGAAGCCTATCTAGGAAAGGAGGACCACGTCGTTGCTTAAATGTTCAGAATTATTTGCGAATTATGGTAGTGTAGCAGCACTTAAAGGAATCAGTATAGAAGTCCAGTCGGGAGAAATCGTTGCAGTTATTGGCTCTAATGGTGCTGGGAAAACCACTTTGATCAATTCGATTCTTGGCTTTGTTAAACCTCATAAAGGCACTGTTATTTTTGAAGGACAGGATATCACGAACATACCTGCACATAAAACAACCAATCTGGGTATTTCAGTCGTCCCGGAAGCAAGGGAAGTTTTCTACAGTTTAACTGTTAAGGAAAACTTAAGAATGGGCTTAAAAAAAGAAATTGGGAAAGTGAAGCAACAGGAATTGGAAGATAGGTTAGTCCATTTATTTGACACGTTTCCTAGATTGAAAGAACGCATTAATCAACAAGCAGGAACTTTAAGTGGCGGGGAACAACAAATGCTTGTTATTTCCAGGGCATTGATTAGTAATCCTAAACTCCTGCTATTAGATGAACCATCTTTAGGTTTGGCTCCAATCATTGTTAATGAAATTTTTGAAATCATTAAGACCTTAAAAAAGGAAGGCATCACGATTGTACTAGTTGAGCAAATTGCTAACAAGGCTTTAAGTGTAGCTGATAAAGCATATGTCATTGAGAATGGCAAAATTGTAATGAGTGGTTCCGCTTCTGAATTAAAAGAAAATAAGGATATCGCTAAAGCTTACTTAGGAGTGTAAAGTTATATCATTTATCAGGTGTGTTGATTAACCAAATTTATACAGTAAAATAGTACAAAAAAAGACCCTTTTCCTGTAGAATGGATGTACCACCAACCAAACTCAAGAAAGAGGTGTCCTTATGAATAAGAATACCACATTCTCGAATGTAACCCAAAAAATTGTTTTAGAAGATGAAGTCCATATCATAAGTGAAGCCCTTGGTTATCATGATTCCGCCCAAAATTAACTGTTTTCTGCCTTGTTAACTACTTTTTAACGGCAGCAGCGAACGAATGGAAAAACTACAGCGAAAGTGCAGATGTCGGTCTAGACTATGGCCTTCCTCAAGTTGACCACTCGACGCTATCAAAAAAGGAAGCTCACGTGGATTACAAGGTACTTAAGCAAATATTTGAACTGGTTGTTTCAAAATGCAATCGTGCTACCCGGCGAACCTTGAAGATTCCTAAGGAACTCCTTATTGTGGATTCCACTACGATCACTGTCGGGGAAACTCGGCTTCCCTGGGCCGTCTATCATGGTGAACGATATGGGGTGAAACTACATGTTAGTTGTACACCTGAAACCGGAATGCCCCTGAAAGTCATGGAGTCGACAGGACTTGCCCACGATGGGCCACTTGGTGAAAAGGGAGTGTTTGTTTTGATACAAAATGATGACTTGGAGAATGCTGACCTAATAGAGATGGATCTTTTTTCTTCCAAGGCAGATATTGTTAATTATTTGCTTTTAAGATATCTGTTAAAAATGAAAGAGCCAGTTGGATCCTGGGTGCTTCAGGGCATGCTTGAGCATAAAAATGTCACAGTCAGTACAGCGACAATCGGACGCTTTCTCAAAAGTCTGGATGCAAAAGGTTATACCGAGCTTGTTGGAGCGCAGGTTAGAGTGATAACAAACCGGGGAGTTCAGTATGTCAACGAGCTTTCGGAGAAGCTGCGGAGAGAGAAACTTCAAAAGAGAATGATGAAAGCTGCTCAACCGCAAAATCCTCAAGAACTGCTGGATATAATGAGCGCAAGAAAAGTGCTAGAGTGCGAAATGGCACGATTGGCAGCAATCCGGGCAAAACCTGCAAATATAAAAGCATTGGAACAAACGGTAGAAATGCATGCAATGTGCTTGGACAACTGCGATGATTCGACTGCTCCAGCTTTGGACTTTCATGGAAAGGTTGCCGAAGCGTCAAATATCAGGTTTCTCATTGCTTCACTTGATATTTTGATGAATGAGGAATTGAAATTGGAACCTCGATTTCTGGAGGTAACGAGGGAACGGGCTGCCGAATATGCGTTGCATCACAAATTGATAGCCGACGCGATTAAAAATGGTGATGCTGTTGAGGAGGAAAATCAGATGAGGATACATATGGACGCCATCATAGCAGCCCTCGAAGAACGGGTAAAAACTCGATCGTTTTTTTATCAGGAAAAGTAAGTTCCGATCCTAATTTGCTTGAGATAGCCAGGTCAAGAAGGGTGGAAGAATTATTATTTATTTAGAGGGAGGGAATACCATGAAAGTCTTACTTACAGGCGGAACTGGATTTGTCGGCATAAATATCGCTGAAAAATTATTGGATGAAGGAATAGATGTTGTTATCTACGGGCTGCACCCATTGCCTGGAGAAGTTGAGAGGGCTTTTCAAAAACTTAGAGGTAATCATGTTTTTGTGAAAGGGGATATTGTAGATCAAAATCTACTTGATTCAACCATAAAAAAATATAATCTCACAGCGGTTATCCATGGAGCGGCCATAACACCGGACGTGGAGCGGGAAATAAAAGATGGCAGAACCATTGTTAATGTGAATTGTATGGGAACTGTTGAAGCGCTTGAAGCCGCAAGAAAAAACAATATTGAGAAGTTTATCCATCTAAGCACCATAGCGGTTTATGGAAAGACGGCGGTTGAAGATAAAATCTTAATCGAAGACAGCAGTACCCTTAAGCCAGAGGAACTTTATGATATTACTAAATTTGCAGCTGAACGAATAGCAATTCGATACAAACAGTTGTTGGGGATGAATATTGTCGTTGCCCGAATGGGCAACATATTTGGCCCGTGGGAATATTATTCGGGTGTTAGAGATGTAATGAGCGCTCCTTTCCAAGCAGCACAATTGGCAATCTCGGGGGAGAAGGCTCTGCTCCCTAGAGCAGGATATAAAAACTGGGTATACAGCAGGGATATTGCTGCATCACTATTAGCTTTGTTAAAGACGGATTCGTTAAATCATGATGTTTACAACGTAAGCTCAAGGTATTATTGGTCGGTTGAAGAATGGTGTAAGTTGTTGGAGGAAAAGTATCCTACTTTCAGTTATGAAATCGTTAATAATATCAGGGAGGAGAATGTCATTTACCGTGCTGACCATGCTCCCCAACAAATTGATCGATTTGTGGATGACACCGGATATGTCCCTTTCTTTGATTTGAAAAAATCGTTCGAAGATTATACGGAATGGATGGAGAAAAATTTGGACTTCGTCTCTGCAAAATGAACGATTATTGAACATAGGACTTTGAGTACATTCGTAAAGCAATGCATATGATTCGTTGAGATGAGCTACGTGCGCACCAACAGTTTTTATGGATTCTTTTGGTCCATTACTACTAATTTTTTTGCTCTGAAAAAAATGACAGAGTTTCATTTTATAGGTAAGGAGGTGACATGAAAGCTTTTGTGCCGTTTTAATCAATTTATCATTTTATTAGGGGGGGTTTTGCATGAAACGAAAGATTACCGTATTTTTAAGCTTATTGGTTATTCTCACACTATTGCTTTCCGCTTGTTCTTCCAACAAATCAACCACTGGCTCGCAAAGCAACGGGCAATCAGGTAATTTTGCGCTTGAATACAAGTCTAAAAAGAAAGATGGCTTTATCATCGGATTCAGCAACGGTTACTTCGGCAATACCTGGAGAAGCCAGTATGTAGATGGGGTCAAAAGAGTAACGGCTGAACTCAAAAAAGAAGGCATCGTCAAGGAAGTCAATGTTCAAAATACAAACGGCGTACCTGCACAGATTGCGGCTGTTGAAAGCTTTATCAACTCCGGCGTAGACGCAATTGTAATAAATCCGGTTTCTTCAAGTTCATTAGCACCGGTTGTCGCAAAAGCAATCAGCAAGGGGATTTTGGTAGTTGTTAGTGAAAGTGGGGCCGATTATCCGAATACGGTCGTTGTAGGCGGGGACAATGCTGGATTCTGGCGAATCCAAACAAAATGGCTTGCGGAGCAGTTGAAGGGCAAAGGTGACATTGTTGAAATTAACGGTATCGCAGGGAATGTCTCGGATGAACTACGCACCAGAGAGTCAAAGGATATTCTCAAAAAGTATCCTGATATAAAGGTGTTAGGCAGCGCTCCCGGCGGTTGGGATCCAACTAAAGGTCAACAAGCTATGTCCAACTTCCTCTCTACACACAGTAAAATTGACGGCGTACTTGTACAAGACCAAATGGCTGGTGGAGTCATTCAAGCATTTGAAGCTGCAAAACGGCCGTTGCCGGTTATGACTGGAGACTTTACTTACGGTTTTCTGCGTATGTGGAAAGATAAATATCCGGATCTGAACACAATGACCATTCCTTATAATACCGGTATCGGCGCAAACTCAATCAGAGTGGCGGTAAAGCTTTTGCAAGGGAATAAATTGAAACCGGAATCCCTGTCACCGAATCCGCTTAAAAAGGAACTCAAAAATACAATCATCTCCACCGTTCCTTACGTCATAACAAAGGAAGCTCAACCTGACGCCCCTTGGATGGAAGGAGAAGATTCAAAGATTAAAGCCATAGGCCTGGACGAAGCAGTGAAGATGGGTGAAGGAAAAGGAGAGAGCATTGCGGTCGAATCTATTTGGACTGAAGAAGAAGTGGACCAAATGTTCAATAAACCTGCAAATTAATATTCCTAATCTTTTTATATTCCATAAAACTTAGAAAGATGCCGAGTGCATTTTTCTAAGTGATTACTAAAGGGGGGAAATCATGCCACTTTTCGAATGTAAACACATTTCAAAAACGTACGGGTCGGTTGTTGCCATACAAGAAGCTTCTTTCTCATTGGAAAAAGGCGAAATTCGAGCAGTTCTTGGAGGAAATGGCTCGGGAAAAAGCACGCTAGCCAAAATCATCGGTGGAGCCGTTAAACCGGATGCAGGTGAATTGTATTTTAAGGGAAAGCCTTTTGAGGTGAATTCTCCTTCACAGGCGAAAAAACTAAAGGTAATCATTACCTCTCAAGAACTCAGCCTTCTTACTAATCTGACAGTTGAAGAGAACCTAGTGCTTCCTTCGATCCCAAGAAAAGGCCGTCTTTTTATAGATAAAAATGCTATGAAAGCAAAAGCGTCTGCAATTTTAGAGAAAATAGGTTTAAGCAGCGAGCTCGGCGTCCTAGTAGAAGATTTACCTGCCAATAAGCAGTTCATGGTGGAATTCGCCAAATCGTTGCTGCAGGAACCTGAGATTCTGGTCATCGATGAAATTACCTCGGCCCTGTTCCGCCAAGAGGTGGAAATATTTAAAAATATAGTACGGGAACTAAGCGCGAAAGGTTGCGGAATACTATTCATTTCACACCGAATGTCTGAGATTTTTTCCATATGCGATTCAGTTACCGTCATGCGAAACGGTTCCGTCATTGATACGTTCCCTATTTCCGAGGTAAATGAAGATATGCTAGTCGGCATGCTCACGGCGTACAAAGAAAATATCGGTGGCCAAACGAAAGAGAATCGCGCCATTGAGCAGTCTGACCGTGTCCTGCTCTCGGTTAAGGATATGACTTTGAAGCGTTTCGGTACTAGAGTAAGCCTAGATGCAAAACAAGGGGAAGTGATAGGTATCGCCGGGCTTCAGGGTCAAGGACAATCTGATTTTGTCCGAACACTTTACGGTTTAAACGGACATGTTCATATTCGTCTTGACGACAAGGAACTCCAAATCGATTCCGTTCACAAATCCGTTCAGGAGGGATTGGCATTTCTTTCGGGGGATCGGGAGCGTGAAGGCACTTTCTCTGTAAGATCGATTGCAGAAAATCTTGAAGCTGTCAATTCGAGCGCTTTAAGCCGTAAAGCTCTAAACCAGAAACGGTTGCTTGACTCCTACGGTGTAAAATACGATAACGCTTCACAGCAAATCCGCAACCTTAGTGGAGGAAACCAGCAAAAAGTTGTCATCGCACGCTGGACTGGAACTAATCCAAAGGTGCTCATTGCAGATGATCCGACCAAAGGTATCGACGTTCAGGCCCGCGGGGACGTGCATGAAATATTCGGCGATCTTGCCGCGTCAGGCTCTGTTGTCATTATGGTTTCCAGTGACGACGAGGAACTTGTCCACTTAACTAAACCTCTGAAAAATTCAAGAATCATGGTCATGTACGATGGCAAGTTCGTCAAAACTTTGATGGGGGAAGATATTACCGTTCACAATATCATATCTGCTTCATTACCTAGGGAAGGTGTGGTTGGCAAATGAACACGTTTAAGCGAAAACTGCTGAATTGGTCATCTTTTCCTTCATTAGTTCTTATCATAGCCCTATCGGTGATCAATTCATTTTTAATTCCTCATTTTTTCAGTATGTCCTATATCTCAAGTTTTTTGACATCCTATACACCGTTGATAATAGTAGCCATGGCACAAACCTTTGTTTTGTTGGGAAGAGGGATTGACCTTTCAGTCGGAGGGATCATTTCTCTCGTAAACGTCATCGTCGTGACTTTATTCGGACAAGGTTGGAGTTTCCCTTCCGCCATTGCAGTCGGTATCCTTGCGGGTATTATCATTGGAGTTTTGAACGGCATAGTAATCGGATTTCTAAGGGTGACTCCATTGCTTGCCACGCTTGCCACAACATCTGTCGCAGCTGGTGCGGCTTTATGGATCATGCCTTTTCCCGGCGGATCCGTTCCGATTGAATACGTGATGTGGTACCAATCGAATGTAATCGGATTCCTTCCTACTCCACTGCTTTTCATCATTATATCTATTCTAATTTGGTTTATTTGGAAGGCGACACCTGCCGGACTACAGCTATACTCAATGGGTCGCGACATCCAGAAAACGTATGTATCGGGCGTTCCTGTTGTTTGGATCCAATTTTATACGTACGTGTCTTCAGGCTTTATTTCTGCTATTGCGGCCATAGCCCTTACTGGTAATACTGGAGCGGGAGATCCGCTGGTTGGCAACACATACACCCTTTTTGCGGTGGCAGCTGCCGTTATCGGGAGCGTTTCTTTAATGGGGGGGAGTGGTGATATATTCGGGGCGATATTCGGGGCCGTTTTTCTCGGATTGGCATTTTCTCTTATATATGCTATTCAAATTCCATCCACCTACCAGGATTTGACTTCCGGAGTTATCGTGCTTCTAGGAATTATCGGTGCGTCTCTGATGAAGAAAAGGAAACGCACGTTTTCCTTCAAGCCTAGCCACATAAAGCCGATAGGAGGAAACCAGCCGTGAGTATGGAAATGAATATAGAAAAAAGTGCTCCGAAACCATCATCAACCAAGATGATTCGCAACAAATTGAAACCATATATTCCGTCTTTGTCCATAATCGTTCTTCTGCTCATTCTCGGACAAATATTAAGTCCTGGATTCGCTTCGCTCGGTAACATCGGAACTATCGTATCTATTTCAACCGTGCTTGCCATTGCCGCCATCGCGCAGACGCTAATCATTATTTCAGGGAACGAAGGCATTGACCTTTCCATTGGTGCTGTCATGTCGATGGGGGCTCTGCTTGGGGCAGTTCTCAGCAAAGGCATGAACACCGAAATCTGGTACACAGTTTTGATACTGATTGGAATCGGCATTATTATTGGCCTAATCAACGGTATTGCGATACAGTTCATCAACATACCTCCGCTGGTCATGACCTTGGGCATGACATCAGTTGTCAACGGTTTCGCCCTTGCTTATACGAAAGGGCTTCCTAGTGGCGGAGCGCCGGAAATCCTGGTGAAATTGGGGATTGGTCACCTGGGTCCGATTCGCTGGATGTTAATTCTTGGCATTGTTCTTATCATTGCTCTAGAGTTGGTGCTGCGCAAAACGCGTTATGGCAAAACACTGTATCTGGTAGGCAGCAACAGGATGGCGGCGATCATTTCAGGGATTAGCGTAAACAAAACCGTTCTGCTGACATACGTAATTGCCAGTGTAGCCGGAACTCTCGGTGGACTTGTTCTTCTAGGATATGTTGGCAGTGCTCAGTTGGAAATGGGTAAGGATTATGCCCTCCTGTCCATTGCAGCTGTAGTAATTGGTGGAACCTCACTAACAGGTGGACAGGGAACTTATCTGGGATCGGCGCTAGGTTCAGTGGTACTTGTGCTTTTGACCAGCGTGTTGGTCGCGGTGGGCATGCCCCCTGGTGTGAGGGTTCTCTTGCAGGGGCTCATTCTACTGTTAATCCTGCTTATCTATTCCAGAGAACCTAAACTGCGTCAATAAAAAAAGGTAATTACGATTACAAAGTAGCCCACTTCCGAATATTTACATTTAGTAAGAAAAAACCTACGGTTAAGCGAAACTCTTAATCTATATTTCGCTGGAAGGAATTCATTGAAAGGGGTGATGTTATCAGGAACAATAATCGAGACATTTTATGTCTAAGGATTAGATCCCTATTTTTATTCTAAAATATGTCCTCCTAATAAGAGAAGGATAGTGGTGCTGTTAAGGCTTTGCATCAATGAATAATTAATTCTCTACCAGTGTTTTAAGGGCTCTAAAGAAATAGAAGGAACTCACGCTGAATATTTTAAAATGCCGTATCCCAATTACAATTTGACTAAAATTCCTGATGATGTATCAGATGAGGAAGTATTAATGATTTGCGATATTGGTTCTACGGGTATCGCAGCAGCGGAAAAAGCCAATATCCAAATCGGTGATGTAGTTGTAGTTTATGCCTGTGGCCCCGTAGGATTATGCGCCATAGCCGGTGCGCGGTTGAAGGGTGCCGGTTTGATCATTGGGGTAGACGCCGATCCTGCAAGAATGGAAATCGCAAAAAAAATGGGAGCCGACATCGTACTGAATTTCAAGACTATAAATGTCATAGAGGAAATCTTTCGATTGACAGACGGGCGCGGTGCTGATGTTGCTATTGAAGCCCTTGGCAAACAAGAAACGTTTGAAAACTGTTTAAGGTCGATTCGCAGAGGCGGTACAGTGTCGAGTGTAGGAATCTATTCCGGTCACTTGCATATTCCGATTGAGACATTTGCCGGAGGAATGGGAGATCATAAAATTGTCACGACTCTATGCCCTGGTGGAAGAGAGCGTATGCTCCAACTCATTCAATTGGTAAAAACCCATCGTATTACTCTTGAATCAATGGTTACTCATAGATATCATTTCGATGATATTCTTGAGGCATACGATATTTTTGAACATCAGAAAGATGGAGTCATAAAAACGATGATTAATTTTTAAGTTTACTAAAGAAAGATAATACAAGGATAGCATTGGTATTTATTTCTTTTTCATCCTTCCTGGATTCACTTCTGATAGGATTGGATATTCTTTGATAGAAAGGAGGGAGTGCACCATGAACATCGCTAACATGACGGCTTTGGAAATACGAAATGTCATAGCTGAAAAAGAAATATCTGCAGTCGAAGTGATGTCTGACACCCTTACCAGAATGAATGCTTTAGAACCGGCGTTGAACGCGTTTGTAACAACGACACCCGACCTCGCGATGGAGGCTGCCAAGGCAACTGATAAGGCGATAATGTCAGGAAAACCGTTAGGATTGCTGCAGGGGATTCCAATTTCAGTAAAAGATTTAATCAATGTCGGCGGCATCAAAACTACATTTGGTTCACGTACAAGGGTTAACAATCTCGCTGCTGCTGATGCTCCTTCTGTTGAACGAGTACGTAATGCTGGTGCTGGCATCATAGGTAAAACAACTACGACTGAGTTTGGCAGTAAGGCTGGAAGCAGCGATAGCCCACTTACGGGTGTTACCTCTAATCCATGGAACCTTGAAAAAACAACTGGAGGATCTAGTGCTGGTGCGGCAGCTTCGGTAGCAGCTGGGATAACTCCGTTTGCACTTGGTACTGATGGAGGGGGATCTGTCCGCATTCCGTCGGCCCTTTGTGGGCTCTTTGGTATTAAAGCGCAATTTGGCCGCGTTCCTGTGTTTCCTACTAGTGCAACTCCAACTCTAGCTCACGTAGGTGTTTTATCAAGAACGGTTCGGGATGCTGCTTTACTAATGCAAGTTATTTCAGGCTATGAATCTCGTGATCCAGCCAGTGTTTCTGAATCGGTGCCTAACTTTATCGAGGCATGCGACCTTCCTATAAAAGGGTTGCGGATTGCCTGGAGCCCAACATTGGGTTATGCCAAACCTACTCCAGAGGTGCGGATGATCACTGAGAACGCAGTACGCCGTTTTGAGGACATGGGTTGCTCGGTAGAACTAGTGGAGAAAGTATTTGATGATCCAATTGATTTATGGATGGCCGATTTTTACGCTGGCATTGGTGTGACTTTGAAAGATGAAAATAGTGATCTCCTGGATCCCGCCCTTGCCGGGGTATTGCAATATGCTCTTGATGAATCCATGGAATCATATTATTCGAAGGTTTTCAAAAGGTACAGCCTGCATGAGAAGGTGCGGCAATTTTTTCAAGATTATGATTTACTGCTTACCCCAACTCTTCCGGTATCGTCGATAAATGCAGGAGTAAATGTGCCTCCAAATCTGTTAGATCGTAATATGGTATCCTGGTCTTACTATACCTATCCTTTCAATCTGACAGGGAATCCTGCAGCCTCGATTCCTTGTGGCATTGATGAGGAAGGGATGCCTGTTGGCCTTCAAATGGTGGCTGGATTTAATCGTGAGGTTGATATCCTGCAGGCCGCAGCATGTTTTGAGGCTTCCTACCCGTGGGAGAATAAAATGCCAATACTTGCTTGATAGCATTTGAAATGAACAGATTCAAAAAGAGACTCTTCATTTCATGAACCACTCCCTCATCAAATCTTAAAAAGCTATCAATTTTTTAAGAATAGAGACGTCTTAGAATTCGACAGACGCACTAATTTCTCGACAAATATATCCTTAATTATGCGTTAAGACAGGGGGATTTTTGATGGAGTTACTACCCAGCTCATGGGCATGGATCATCATCATTGTTTCAGGAATTTTGATGTTTGGCAGTTCGTGGTGGATTTACAAAAAGTCAAAGGTCAATGATGCCGAAACATTCATGGTTGCAAGCAGAGGCGTAAAATGGGGATTAATAGCAGCTTCTGTTGCCGCCACAGAGCTCTGGGCGGGTTCGTTGCTTGCTGCGGCAGAAGGTGCTTATACTTGGGGGGTCGCCGGTTTATATATTTATTGGCTGCCTACCCCAATCAGCTTTACCATTTTTGCATTTATTGCTACTCGAGTAAGAAAGTTAACTCCTGATGGTGTAACCATTGGTTCTTTTGCAAAGCAAAGATTTGGTAAATCAGGTCACATTATCTTTACCTTAATTGCCATTTGGATTATGGCCTTATTTACAATGCTGCAGATCATTGGAGGAGCAGCATTTTTTAGCGGCATGTTTGATATCGGCTACACGACAACGGCAATTGTGCTAGCAGCCATTTTTCTCGGCTTTTATTTAATAGCCGGACTTTGGTCTACACTTATTACAAGCTACATCCAATATTTTATCGTTGTACTCATATTGCTAGTGATGGTTCCGGCCGTATATATCAAACTTGGCGGAGCCGGAAATATTTATGATATGATGGTCGCCAATCTCGGAAATGCTGAACCGGAAAAACTCAATTTGTTCCGCTTGGACGCTATTACAAACTATTTATTAGTCCAATTTTTCTCTTTCGGCGCCATTGCAACCCTTTCAAACTACGCCTGGCAAAGAGCCTTCGCGGTTGAAGAGAGCGGCGTAAAGAAAGGATTAATTTGGGGTGGTTGGAGTTGGGCGCCACTGGCTATGGTTAGTACATTAGTGGGTGTAGTCGGTTTAGCACTCGGTTTAAAACTGGATTATCCTAGCGATGTGTTCCCGCGAGTGATTTCAGAAGTTTTGTCTACACCGTTTAGTGTATTTTTGGCGGTCGCGGTATTGTTTGCCATTTATTCTACCGGATCCGCTTATCTTGGTGCTATAAGTTCACTTGTCACCAGCGACATTTATGAACAATATATAAATAAAAAGGCGTCACCTCAACAATCTCTTACATTTATTAGACTTTCTTCTGTTGTCATTGCCATACTGATTGTCATTGCAACTATATTATTGCAGAAGGTTTCTTTGCTTACCGCGATGTTAACGGTTGGTGCCTTCGTAGGCGCACCGTTTTTCCCAATCGTGCTCGGACTCTGGTGGAAGAAAACCAGCTCCTTTGCGGTTGTCACTGCAATCAGTGTATCGGTTGTTTTGGTATCGATATTTTTGCTTACTAATATAATCCCACAATGGTTAGCCTATTTAATTTGTATCCTTACATCCTTAGTTCTTACCATATTGTTATCGATAATTAAACCGGATAATTTTGATTTCAATCAGTTAAAAGAAGATCTGAATCAAAATACTTGAAAATTTATAGGAGGATCCAAAAATGAGGGAATTTTTCATCTTTTTCTCCTACTTCTCTTTTGCAAGCCTGGCTTTCACTTGTGCAGTCCTCACGTATCAGATTTTTAAACATGGAATTGGAAAAACTGGAAGTGCAGATGAGGATGGTACCAAAAAATCAGAATATAATCAAAATCTAGAAGACAGGGAGAAATCTTTCTTATGAAATTAAAAGGAAAAGCAGCGATTATCACAGGAGCGGGACAGGGAATCGGTTTGGGTATTGCTAGAGCATATGCTGAGGAAGGAGCAAACCTATCACTAAATATTTATGGGAAAAATCCAGAAGAAGTTGATTCCATCATAACCGAGCTTAAAAATTATAATGTCGATGTCATCGTCTCAGAAGAAGATATTACGAAAGAGTCCACAGTTAAAGAAATGGTAGATAAAACCATAGAACGGTATGGCAGAATCGATATTTTAGTCAATAATGCAGGCATTATAACTGAGAGTCTGGTTCATGACATGCCAGTTGAGATGTGGGACCAAATGATCGACATTGATTTGAAAAGTGTGTTTTTAATGACGAAGTATGCTGTGCCACATATGATAGAGCAAAAATCAGGAAGAATTATTAGTACTTCTTCTCAATTGGGTCAAAAAGGCGCAGTTAAAATGAGCCATTACGCAGCCGCAAAGGCAGGGGTAATAGGATTTACAAAGTCTATCGCTCTTGAGCTTGGACAATACGGCATTACGGCCAACTGTATCGCCCCGGGACCGACGGATACAGAACTTTTTGCGGGGCTAAGTGAAAGTTTTAGGACGAGTAAAAAGGCGGAACTGGTGATACCGCGTTTTGCCAGAGTGGATGAAGTTGCACCGACTGCCGTATTTTTGGCTTCTGATCCAGAGGGTAATGTTTATACAGGTCAAACCTTAGGACCTAACAGTGGGGATGTCATGTTGTGAAAATCATTTGGCGACGGTGCGATTGCTTAGTATGAACCAGGTTTTCTGAAGGAATATTGATTTCTTTCGTTTCACAACCTTCATAAACAAAGTTTTCCAGCAAGAAGTCTCTCGTAATGAAGCTTTATCGTACTGAAAAAAACGTTGTTTTAAAACCGAGTTTTCAAAAAACTCCCTCAGACTGTTGATCCGCTGAGGGAGTTTTTCATGCTTGAACATCCCTTGATTGACATTTTTAAATTCCAAAAAATATCGTTTTTAACGACCCTCAGCTGGCTATTTGATTGGGCTTATTTGCTATAAAAAATTTTTTCTTCCAGCATCTTGTCAGCGGCTATTGAAATAATAGATAATGCATAGTAGGGCATTTTGAAGTTAATCGTCTTGGGCTGCCATTGAATGCGGTAATACCCGTGAAAAATAGATTTCCAATAGCCGCTGGACTGGGATCGAAAGAAATCGTTAAACCGGTCAAATCCTGGAATGCATTAGAGATGATTTGCGGAAATGTAATGAATTCCCCTGGTTGGAAATAGCGGTTAATTTCTTGATCTGAGTGCCTTATAAAGAGATGAATATACGAGGGGAATTACGATGAGATTAGGGATAGCTCAGGTTGCACCTGTAATTGGCGATGTAGATGCCAATTTGACAAAAATGATCGAGATTATGCGAACGAACAAAGGGAAAGCGGATATGCTTGTTTTTCCGGAGCTTTCACTAACAGGATATGACCTTAAAGATCGACTATATGATGTAGCGTTAACAACGGATTCGCAAGAAATTGCTCGGGTTTGTGAGGCATCGTTAGAAACAGGGATGAACGCCGTTTTTGGATTTGTCGAAAAAGGAAAATCTGAAAAAATATACAACTCAGCGATGATGATCAAGGATGGCCAGGTTAGTATTGTTCAGAGAAAGATTTATCCTACAAATTACGGTGTTTTTGAAGAGGGTAAATATTTCACAAAAGGAAAAAAAGTAAAAGTCGAACAAATAGGTTCTTTTACTTCCAGCATGTTGATTTGCAATGATTTATGGCACCCATCATTGCCGCATATTGCAGCTCATCATCACGCTTCGCTGCTGATTGGTTTGATTAATAGTCCGGAAGGCGGCCTTGGCAGTAAATATTCCAGCTCTGTCGGCTGGGCACGTGTTGGACAATTTTATGCAGGGATCTATGGGTGTTATGTAGTCTTAGTGAATCGTGTTGGGACTGAAAAAGGACTTAAATTTTATGGAAACTCAATGATGATAGATCCATACGGAGAAATTATCGCCCAATGTCCTTATGGAGAGGAATTCGTTCAAATCTGTGAAATCGATTATAAAGCGGTGAAAGAGATCCGAACGATATTGCCTATCATGCGAGACGAAGATATCCATTTAACGATGCAGCATTATAAAGAAATTTCCAATCCCGATTTTGACTAGGATATGGATATAGCAAATAAAGCCGCCTAGTAAGGCGGCTTTTAAGTTACAATAATCTAGATAAAAATTACGTCAATTTGCAAAATTTCCGATCTGCCGCCGATTCGCAGCGGCGGCCCCCAGAATCCAAAACCAGAAGAAACAAATGCATGAAGCTGTTCTTTTTTTAAATAGCCCCAATCCAATTCGTACATTTTCTTGGTGATGAGATGGTTAGGTGCCATTTGTCCGCGATGAGTATGACCTGAGAATAGAATGTCCACTCCATTCTCCTGTGCTTGTTTCAATTCGAAAGGCTGATGGTCCATTGCAATAATCGGATAAGACCTGTCAATGTCTGTTAGCAGTTCTTTAAATGTCTTTCTTTCTTTATCCGTTTTGTCTTTTCTTCCAATGAGCTGAAAGCTATTCCCGATGGTCAGCCTGTCATCGGTCATAATCGTAATATTGATTTTGTTCATTTGTTCAATAAATTCAGGAATTTTTCCGCCATAGTACTCGTGGTTGCCCAAAACCCCAAAGACGCCCAATGGGGCTTTTAATTGACTCATGATGGACCCCATGTTCTTTTCAATGAATGGTTCAGGCTCATCATCAATGATATCCCCCGGCAACAGAATTAAGTCAGGTTTAATCGCTGTAATTTTTTCTACTAATCTCCTCAAGTGCGATATTCCCGACAACCTTCCAAAATGCATATCAGAGGCCACAGCGAGGCGAAGAGAAGTTCTGCTGCCTTTCTTTTTCGGGACCTGGATCTGATATTTCCTTACTACAGGAATGTATGCATTGAATAGCCCATATGCAAAAATAATCGCAAACAAAACGATTACAGAAATTCCGACAAAGTATATGGCCGATGATACCTGTACAGGAGACCATTTTAAAAGCAATACAGCCAAGTCCGCGATCGGTAAAAGAATCAAGCCATATTGAATGACCGCCATCCAAACATAGCCGACGCTTCGCAATACCGCTACATATTTGGATAATCGGCCAAGCACAAAAGAATAAGAGAGCAATACAAAAACAATGCTATAAAGCAACGGATTTTGAACATCAAAGGCAACTCTTAGCCATTCCCAGCCGTTCCACCCTATATAAAACAACACACTGTTGAACAGCACAAATATGAATCCAAACTGGGCAATTCTTTTTAATTGATTCATCTATGATTCTCCCTTTTATCAAAAACCTACAACTCGATTTTATCACAATAGATCAATTTCGTACCAACTGGGAGAGTTTTTGCTATTCTGTATAGAGCAATGTATAGTAGATTAATAAAATATGATGGACAATTTTTTAAAAAAATAACACGCCTTTTCAGCGTGTTTAAGAATTTTTATCATGGTCGTTAAATTTTAGAACAGCGACTACAAACATGCCAAAGCTAAGCATCAGGGACAGAACTTCGAAAGTGCTCATTTATAATTCGCCTCCTTACATACAGCCTGCCCCGATCCAAGTTTGTCCTATACGAGGTTATAGAGGAAAAGTTGAACAGATATCTATAGGGTTTTTTGATGGACTGAATATGACATTTATCACATTGTGTACATGACAGGTATGACTGCAAAGATTCATTTTTTTTCGTTATAATTTGATTTACCAAATGTAGAAGGGAATCAACCCACTATGAACAAACAAAATCATATGGATTTTTGACACGGATTTTCATTATTTTTCATGATTGTTGTCATCAATCTTTCTTTAAAAACCGGCGCTTAAATAATATTGTTGGTACAATAACCGGTATTTTAACTCTGTTCCCCTATAGCCAATGGAAACATAGCCATTCCATTCATCACGCGACTAGCAGCAATTTAGATAAACGAGGTACAGGAGATATATGGGTCCTTACGATCGAGGAATATTTGTCAGCACCTCTCTGGCGCCGGATGGCATATCGGATCTATCGGAATCCGTTTGTTTTGTTTGGCTTGGGGCCAATATACGCTTTCCTTTTATCTAATAGATTTAACAGGAAAGGTGCCAGGTTGAAGGAACGCATGAACACGTATACAACGAACATTTCGATTGTTGCTCTGGCTGGATTGCTTTGCTGGGCAATCGGTTGGGAATCCTTCCTTTTAGTACAAGGACCGATCTTTTTTATTTCTGGCTCTATCGGAATCTGGCTTTTTTACGTACAGCACACGTTTGAAGATTCTTATTTTGAAGAAAATGAAGATTGGGACTACGTAAAGGCAGCCGTGGAAGGGAGTTCTTTCTATAAGCTTCCCAAACTCCTCCAATGGCTTACAGGCAATATCGGCTATCACCATGTTCACCATCTAAGTCCAAGTGTACCTAACTATAAACTTGAAGCCGTACACAACAACACGCTCCCTCTACAGAATGTACCAACGATTACTTTGGCGACGAGTTTGCGCTCACTCCAATTCCGTCTGTGGGACGAGCAAAGCAAAAAGTTTGTCATGTATAGAGATCTCAAATCTTTTTCGAAAGAAAGAGTGTCTAAAGCACAATCCTGATAGATATGCGAATAAAATTCTTTCTCCCTCCTTTTTTCATAACCTATAGCGTTAATGCTCTGATAAGAAACAGGGAGGGGTATAAGAATGATCACACAGGTTATTAGTAGATGGTTCCTTGTTGTGATAAGATAACAAATATCTAAAACCGTAAAAGAGGTTTCGATCATGTTAAAAAGGTATCTGATATTCCTGAAAAGTACAGGGATTTCTCCTTATATATGGACTATTCTTAGCATTTTACCGTTTTATTTTATTTTTCAATCCTCCTCAGTGATCGAAATAGCTGTCGGCATATTGCTGACAATCTTATTCTTTATTTTCTACCGGATTGCATTTATTTCGATAGGATGGCCGATTTATCTGTGGACGTGTATCCTCATTGGCATTTCGGTTACATCAACAATCCTTTTCAGCTATATTTATTTTGCCTTTTTTATTGCCTATTTTAACGGCAACATAAAAGATCGTGTCGCTTTTTTGACGTTATATATAGTTCACTTGGTCAGCACGACAGTGTCGATCAACTTTAACATTGCGCTGCAGGAAGAATTTTTTTTAATACAATTGCCATTTGTGGTCATCATTTGGATTAGCGTCATTCTCCTCCCATTCAGCATCCGTAATCGCAAAGAGCGGGGTCAACTCGAAGAAAAGCTGGAAGATGCCAACAAACGGATTTCCGAGCTTGTGAAATTGGAGGAACGCCAGCGCATTGCCCGCGATCTTCATGATACACTGGGACAAAAGCTTTCCCTCATTGGACTAAAAAGCGATTTGGCACGGAAATTAATTCACAAAGATCCCGAACAGGCCCGTAATGAATTGAAAGACGTTCAACAGACAGCGCGAACGGCATTAAATGAAGTAAGGAAGATAGTCTCGCAAATGCGCGGGATTCGCTTGAATGAAGAAATCCTCCTCGTTAAACAAATACTCAAAGCAGCGCAAATTGATTTTGTGGGTGAAGAGGAGATCCATTTAACGAATGTTTCGCTGCTGACTGAAAATATTTTGAGTATGTGTTTGAAAGAAGCTGTGACCAATGTCGTTAAGCATAGCGGCGCTACTTCCTGTTATATCTCTGTTGAGCAAACATGGAATGAAATCGTGATTATCGTCCGGGATAACGGAAACATCAATGTGACAGAAGGTGACTTTGCGAAAGGTAACGGGCTAATTGGAATGAAAGAACGTCTGGAATTCGTCAACGGAAGCCTGGAGATTAACACGCAGGAAGGAACAACCTTATTCATTAAGGTACCGAATGACGTAAAACTGACAGATATGGAGGAACTTAAATGATTCGAGTAGTAATTGCTGAAGACCAGCGAATGCTGTTGGGAGCCTTGGGTTCTCTGCTCAATTTGGAAGAGGATATGGAAGTCGTCGGCAAAGCATGGAACGGAGAAGAAGCGATTGCTCTCGTGAAGCAATTTCAACCGGATGTTTGTATCATGGATATCGAAATGCCGGGAAAGAACGGACTCGAGGCAGCAGAAGTGCTCAAAGGGCTGGGCTGCAAAGTGATTATTTTAACAACTTTCGCCCGTTCCGGTTACTTTCAAAGAGCTTTAAAAGCAGGGGTAAGCGGCTACCTATTGAAAGACAGCCCGAGCGAAGAGCTGGCCAGTTCCATCCGCAGCATCATGGCAGGCAGGCGGATTTATGCCCCGGAACTAATGGATGATGTTTACAGTGAAGAGAATCCTCTTACCGAACGCGAAAAGGAGGTATTGGAACTCGTTGCCGATGGAAAAAACACAAAAGAAATCGCTGATGAGCTTAAATTAAAAACGGGAACGGTCCGAAACTATATTTCGACGATATTGGATAAACTTGAAGTGAAGAATCGGATCGAAGCAATTACCCAATCCAAAGAAAAAGGCTGGTTTAAATAAAGTTGAATGATATCGAAATATCCCTATCGAGACCTCATGATATGGGATATTTTTTTAAGTTAAGTTACCTTTTGGCTTAAAAGAGAACAGTTTTCGCTTAAATCACAGGTGTTATCGCTTAATTATCCGTTTTTTCGCTTATAAAAAGCGTTTTTCTGCTTGAATCAATGTTCACACCTCTTTAAGGATACATTACAGATTAAATTTTCGAGCTTTTTTCCGCCCATCTTTCAACGATCCCCTTGAATGAATCAACGTGCTCTTGAAATTGCTTTTTTCGATGCACATTTGCGCCGGATGGGTGCGGAAAGCCAAATAGGCAAGTATCTCCAGGAAACTTTTTATCAGTAATAAGCGTGCGAACAACTTGTTCAACGGATTTACCAAGAGGAATAATCAGCGAGGGGTTATTAAGCTCTGCAATTTCTTCTGGAAATTCCTCATAGGCATACCTGGATAGCATAGCTGAGCGATCTATTTTTGGACGATACCCTGTGTAATTTTTCTTTTGGTAAAAGACAGGATATCGAATAACCGATGTAGTGTGCAATAGATGTCTTTTTTCGGTAAACAGCGACGCTGAACTGGCTGTATGTACCGCTTTTGCAATACCGCATTCATCCAACATTTCAATTAAGTTAGCCCTCATCGTGCCGGAAAAGCTTGCGGCTATTTTCGCTTTTTTTACAAGCTGTTCCGGAGAATCACCTTTTTTGATGCTTTCAATAGCTTGTCGAAAAGCTGTTCTCATCTGTGTCCACCCCGGAGTGATGCCAACAATGACGATGCTTGCATCTTGATTGATGTAATCGTTATGGGGCGAATAGTAGATCTCTAAATCTTCGTGTTCTTCTATCAAAAACTGTTTTGTCAGCAAATCGTCTTTGCTAAGCATACTCTTCTGGGGTAATTGAGTGATTGCCTCCAGAAATTCTTCTAGACGTCTATTCCGATAAGACAAAGTAAGTATCCTCCATAAAATAATTCCTTTCATTAGTATAGCTCTATATGGAAATATTATTGTAATAAAACGATAGAATGGAGGCGTTTTAAAAAGGTGTTTCCTTCTTGCTTTTTAAAATAGTTAAAAAGTTTAAAATATGCTTTCATGACTTCATAATTTATAGTAAAATATCGGTATTTAAAATATTTAATCATTTATTTTAACATCATTAAGGAGGTTGTCATGGGATTTATAGAGAGAGTCAGCACATTTGCTGGCAAAACATTTACTTTTTGGGTGGGATGGACTTAGCTAAACACAAAGCAGTCGCAATGGCGGTCGGGATGCAGAATTCCGGTGTTGGTGTGGCGATAGCGACGGCACATTTTTCACCTTTGGCCGCTGTACCAAGCGCCATTTTCAGCGTCTGGCATAACATTTCAGGCTCGATTCTTGCTTTTATTTTCAGCCGGATGAAAGATGAAAAAATCGAAAAGACCGAATAGCCTGAGGTCACGAAAAATGCTGATTAGACGAAAAAAGAGAGGAAATATATAATGGAAAATTATAAACAAATTGAGCAAATTTTTGGCGGTTCAGAGCCTTTTCAAGTCGGCGATTTTCAAGTGAAAAATTACCTTCCCAAATACAGCGATCCCCAAAGGATGAGTCCGTTCTTTTTAATGGATCATGGCCCGTCCATGACATTTGCGGCTATTTCCGGCAAGGGCAGAACAGATGGCTTGCACCCGCATAGGGGGATTGAAACGGTTTCGATTGTATTTGAAGGGAGTATTACCCATTTTGATACTAAAGGGAATGGCGGCACTATAAATAAGGATGAGGTGCAATGGATGACAGCCGGGTCCGGGATTCAACATATGGAGTTTCCGGAACTTCCTGAAGGCGGAGCGGTCGATTTCGTTCAACTCTGGATTAATCTCCCGAAAGTACACAAACTGACTGGCCCGAAATATCAATCCCTTTCTATTGATAAAATTCCAAATGTCTCCCTTCAAGATCAAGAGGGAACAGTAAGGGTGATCGCAGGAGAATACAACGGGATAATCGGACCTGCATCTACTTTTACTCCTATGAACATGTATGACGTTCGCCTTAATCGTAATGGAAAAGCGACCATGTCTCTTCGGAGCGACTACAATACAGGCATTTTTATCTTGAAGGGCTCAGTAGAAATCAATGAGGAAAGAAATGTATCAGCCCAGCAATTTGTCCTTTTTAAAAATGAAGGCGAAGATATTTTATTGAAAGCCACCAGTGAAAATGCGATTATTTTGGTTCTTAACGGTGAACCTCTTAATGAACCGATAGCCCATCGCGGACCGTTCGTCATGAACACAGAGGAAGAACTCATCCAGGCTTACAAGGATTATCAGGATGGGCTGTTTGATTAAGGTTAGAGGTCCCGGGATTGCGAAAATGTCTTTTCAAATGCCCATCAGGACTTCTTGAACACTGATGGGCATGGAGAGATCAAAACACTATATTATGGTCTAGCAACATTTACCGATCAACGGTTTTGAAGTATAAAAATTATGAGAAGCTAAAATCGGTGGTTTCATACATTTCCCTTAATTTCCTTTTGAGTATTTTGCCTACTCCGTTTCTTGGCAGCTGTTGGAGAAAGACAACACGTTTAGGAGTTTTGTATTTTGCCAGTTTTTGTTGGCTATAGGCGATGATTTCTACTTCGGAAACAATCGACCCTGGGTTTTTGACGACACAGGCGACGATTTCCTCACCAATTCTTTCATCGGGAATGCCAATGACGGCCACTTCTGCAACAGCTTCATGGGACATAATTACTTCTTCAAGGTCTCTCGGGTAGATATTAAAACCGCCGCGGATAATTAAATCATTTTTCCGATCCACGATATATAGATATTCATCGTTGTCCATGGTTGCCAGATCTCCGGTGAACAACCAACCATCTTTGATTGCTTTCTTCGTTGCTTCTTCCAAGCCGTAATATCCAGTCGTAATATTATCGCCTTTGACAATCAGTTCGCCAATTTCACCCTTTGGCACGTCAGTTACATTTTCATCAACAACTCGTACTTGAACCCCCGGGATGGCGACACCTACGGATCCAGGTTTAATAGGCATGCCTTCCCTATGGGCTGCTACTGTAGGGGCTGCTTCAGAAAGCCCGTAGCCTTCCCGGATTTCAGCATTGAATTTCTGCTTGAAAGCATGGATCACAGCAACCGGTAAGGCTGCGGATCCACTGCCTACCGATTCTAAACTTGAGAGATCATATTGGTCAACATTAGGGGAGGAAACCATGGCATACAGCATAGCTGGGACCGCAGAGAAGGCCCTGACGTTATATTTTTCAATGCATGCAAATACCCGATCGACGTCAAATTTAGGAAAAATAACCACAGAACTGCCTAAAAGAAAGCATGAGTTCATCATTGTAAAGCCGTATACATGCGCTAATGGCAAAACCCCTAAAGTTGTGCCCCGGCCTGCGTCTTCCCGGTCGTTTAATAATTCGTACGCAGACATCGCACTGCTGTAAAGGTTCTTATGAGTAAGCATGACCCCCTTAGGCCTTCCAGTCGTACCTGATGTATAAAGGATGACAGCGGTATCACTTTCCTGTGCATCTGTTAACAGCTCGTGGGAGTTTTCTATCGTTTCGATTTCTTTATATAGTTCAATAATTTCATAACCATCAAAGACATCTTTGTTTTCTAGCTGATCGACAACAATGAATATTGGCTTATATGCAAGGTCTTTGGAGGCTTCAATCATATTGGGAAGGACTTGAGAAGATGTGATGATCGCTTTTGCTTTAGAATCATTCAGGATAAAGTGGATTTCTCTTGGGTGGAGCAGGTGCATAACAGGAATCACTATACTTCGTGAACGAAGGATCCCTTGATACGCGAAAATGACTTCAGGGCAATTGGGGATACTGACAACCACTCTTTCACCATCGGCAATATCGTGATTTCGTAATAAAATCGAGAATTTTTTCGCCATTTTTTCGACTTCAAGGTTGGTATATGTTTTATCCTTATAATAGAGAAAAGGATATTCCCCATAATGTTCTTTCGTATGGTCGATTAAATTGGTTAAAAGCATAAAAGCCCTCCCTTTTTAGAAAAATTAATGGAAAACATTTGAATTTATAACTGGATTGTACCAGATTAATATGAATTATGAAAGCGTTTTCTTTTTATAAACTGTCATAAAGATAAATGATTGAAAAATGTTTTTACTGGAAAAAACAACTATGATATGATTATCCGAAATAATAGAAATATTGTGAATACCGATGATTGCCCTTGTTAAGTATGGAGGGATTCAAATCTTGCAGACCCGCCTGAAGTATACTTCAAAAATGAATAGGTTAGGAGAGATGAGGAATATGGATTTATCATTTAGTCCGCAGCAAGAAGAATACCGGCAGCATGTCCGGGAATGGCTGCTCGACAATATTCCAGAAGGATGGGGAACACCTGAATTCAATTGGCCCGATGATGAAGCGGAACGAGGCAAGATTTTAAGAGAATGGGACCGCAAGCTTTATCAAGGCGGTTTTGCCGGGATTTCGTGGCCCAAGCAATACGGAGGCCAGGGATTAACACATGTTGAAGAGATCATTTTTGACGAAGAAGCCGGGAAGCTTAATGCACCGAGCGGCGTTAATGTATTGGGTAAGTTATTATTGGGACCGACCTTGCTGCTATTTGGCACAGAAGAACAAAAACAACGTTTCCTTCCGCCGTTGCTTCGCGGGGATGAAGTGTGGTGCCAGGGTTTTTCTGAACCAAATGCAGGCTCTGACCTGGCTGCCATCCAAACGCGCGCAGAATTACAAGGTGATAGATGGATGATAAATGGGCAAAAGGTCTGGACCAGTTTTGCACACCATGCGGATTGGTGTTTTGTATTAGCAAGGACCGATCATGAAGGGCCAAAACATAAAGGAATTACCTTTTTCTTAGTTCCGATGGATACTGAAGGGATTACCGTCCGTCCTCTCGTTCAAATCAATGGGAATAAAGATTTTAACGAAGTCTTTTTTGATAATGTTTACATACAGGCGGAAAACGTGGTTGGAGGAGTCAATAACGGCTGGAAGGTAGCGATGGGCACGCTCGGGTTTGAACGTGGAACTTTGGCGCTTGGACGCCAGGTGAGGTTCCAAAACGAGTTTAATAACCTGGCAAGGATCAGCTCATCACTTTCAAAGTCGGGTGAAACAGTAAGTGAAAGCAGCTATTATCGTCAAAAGATGGCAGAATTGTTCGCAGAAATCCGGATCCTTCGCTATCACGGATTGAAAACAATCAGCCAGTTATTAAATGAAGGGAAATTAGGACCGGAAGCTTCCTTACAAAAGTTATTCTGGTCAACGATGCATGTGAATATGGGTAAATTAGGCCTCGAAGTATTAGGTGAGCATGCACCATATATAGGAGAGGAAAGCATAGCCCGAGGCGCTTTGCAGGATATTGATTTGGGCTCGCGCGGGGCAATTATATATGCAGGGACAACACAAATACAAAAAAATATTATTGCTGAGAGAATTCTCGGCATGCCAAAGTGAGGTGCTCAGAAGATGTTTTTCGGATTTACTGATGAAGAAAAAATGCTGCGCCGAAGCGTAAGAGAGATGTTTAAAGCCCGCAATACGTCAGAGCATGTACGGGCGTTCATGGAGAATGTTACTATTTCCAATGATATGAAGAAGCTGCTTGCAGGGCAGGGTCTGTTAGGAATCATAGATTTAGACGGTTCTGGAGAAGATGGAAAAGGAATGATGAATGCTATTTTGATAGCACAGGAAGCAGGCCGCCATTTATTGACTTATCCTCTACTTGAAGCAATGGCAGGCTTAGCTGCACTTAAAACCTGTACCCAACAAACTCAGCTGGTCTCAGAGGTTGAGGATGGCAAAAAGGTGCTGACAATCGCCTGGGTTAATGTTGATGCAAAAGCTCGGAAAACAAAGGACGGATATGTCTTAAACGGGACTCTGCGCGAAGTTCCGTTTGCCCGCGGCGCGGATATCATTCTGGCAAATGTGCGTGCAGCCGGAATGGGCTTCACTCCGGAAGAAGAAGAAACGCTTATTGTCCTGGACGCAAAAAGTCCCAACATCAGCATTCATAACGCTAATTCGTTGGACGAGACTTATCCATTGTACGAGATAAATCTCTTCAACTATCCGCTTAGAAAAGAAGCTGTCGTTAAAGGATTTGGAATGGGAACAGGCCATGAATTGATGACGAAAATGCGGCAGATCGGCGCATTGCTTGTGTCCGCCGAACTGGTCGGCTGCTCAGAGCGGGCTTTATATGTAACGGTAGAATATACGAAACAGCGCAAACAGTTTGGTGTATTGATCGGCAGCTTCCAGGCTGTTAAACATATGGCGGCAGACATGTATTTGCAAGTAGAAAGCGGTAAAGCTGCCGTGGAATATGCAGCCTGGGCTTTAGAGACAAATAATGAAGAAGCAGATCTAGCGGTCTCGATTGCAAAATCGTATGCATCGGATGCTGGGATCCAGGTATGCGGTGATGCCATTCAAATGCACGGAGGAATTGGTTTTACCTGGGAAAACGACATGCATTTGTATTTTAAACGGGCACGGCGAAGCGCAGCCGTCCTAGGGGATGTCTACTCGCATCGGGAAAAAATTGCAAAAGTGGCCATTGATGAATTAGCGTGTAAGTCTGAAGTTGAAGCCAGGAGGGTAGTACATGCCCCGGTGTGATGGAAATAGGTAAGCGACAGTCAGGGCATTCCTTACAGGGAATGCTCTTTCTCTGATTATAGAACAAATTTCACTGATTGGTTGTGAAGGATCGAACTTACCTGCCTACCTTTGCTAATTTCCTTCTTGAAAAATACGTCGGGAGGAATCAATCGGATAAGTAGAATGAATGGCTATACTGATTCACAGCTTGAACCGCAAATGTTTTTTTAAATTGAATAGATTATTATTGTATAATAAAAATAAAATGTAATAAAGAAGGTAAATACGATGGGTGTGTGTTCTAAAGTGAGAACGTTCAATCAAACAGCAGGGGTAGAAATGATCGAGCTGCCGACAGAATGGCCTGTGGGTCCTGTGAATGTATTCTTAATTTATGGAGAGAAACTGACATTAGTTGATTGCGGCAGGAAATTGGAGAAAGCGTGGGGTCAATTTAACGCAAGCTTAAAACAGCGAGGATTAACGATTATGGATATCGAGCAAATTGTCCTCACACATCATCATGATGACCATATAGGGTTCCTGGATTGGATTTTGGAGAAAAACCCTATTCCCGTATATGCCCATGCTAATTGCCGTCCATACTTAACACAGGATGTTGATCATTTTCAAAGAGGTGCTGAATTTTTCAGTACCTTTTATCGAGAGTTTGGTATTCCAAAAGAACAAGCTGAAGAACTTGCAAATTCAAAAGCTTGGAATCAAGGACTAAAGAATAAAATACAAATCACGATGGAGCTAGATGGGGGTGTAGCTATTCCTGGTTTATCCGAATGGCAAGTCATTGAAACAAAAGGCCATGCACAAAGCCATATCTCCCTGTATCGATCAAGTGATCATGTTCTATTGTGCGGTGATCATCTTATAAAACATAGCCCGGCCGGAATATTTCTCGAAGCACCAATCTTTCCAGAAACAGAACGTTCGAATCCGTTAATCCAATATGTGAATAATCTAAAGAAATGCTTGAGCTTCCCCGTTGATATCACACTCTCAGGACATGGCGAGGCAATTCAGAATTTGCCTGAACTTATAAACGAGACGCTGCAAAAGATAGACAAACGAGCAGGCAGGGTCAAAAGCAAGCTAGTAAACCGCAAAAAAAGCGGCTTTGATTTGGTCAAAGAACTGTATCCCGATAGATTTGAAGATGCTATGATCTTACTGGCCTCCGATACAATCGGCTTATTAGATCTCCTATTTGAAAGAGGGGAGATCATTTCAGAAAAAAGGGATGGAGTTATTTATTATTCTGTTTAAGCGGCTTATTTTACGTTTTGTTCGAGTTTTTAAGCTAGAAAACTAACTTCTCTTAACAAAGGTACTCTAGTAAGAGTACATGGAATATGTTATTCTTTAATAATATTATTTCGTAACTCGGAAGAAATGTTTTCTGCTCTGGCCAGATTAATCCTGACACTCGAAAAATCATGAACGCGAGATACCGGCCGAGTAATTAGTCATATTACTGGGAAGGTGTTCGCTTCCCCGTACTTCAAGAAAGAGGATGATAGTTTGGCAAAGATGTATGTGCTTCTGGTATTCGTCATGGTGGCATGGGGATTTAATGTGTCCGCAACAAAGCTACTTGTGGACCAATTCATGCCTGTCACAATAACGGCTCTGCGGATTTCCACAGCCGGAATATCCGTTTTTATAATTCTTTATTTTTTAAAGCTGCTGCGTCTCCCTTCGAAAAAAGAAATTCCCGCTCTTATTCTCGGTGCTATTTTAAACGTTGCAGGTCATCATTACTTTTTATCGATAGGACTGAAAAATACGTCGGCGGTAAATGGCGGGATCATTTTGGGGGTAGGACCCTTGATCACAGCGATTTTATCTATTGTGCTGCTTGGAAGCCGCTTTACATTCTTTAAATGCATCGGGTTCATTATCGGATTTGCAGGGGTGTTAGTAACGGTTTCGCAAGGAAAGTCAGAAGTAAACGGGTTTTCCTCGGGGGATATTGATGTTTTTATCTCGATATTTTCACAATCTCTAAGTTTTATCTTGATTAAAAAAGTATCGAAGACGATGGATCCCCGTTTATTAACCGGCTACATGCTTGCCATAGGGTCATTTCTGCTATTCATCATTAGCTTATTAATCGAACCCGATGGCTTCAGAAACATAACAGAAGGATCAGCTATAGACTATTTCGTATTCTTTTCATCGGCAGTCATTGCAACCGCTGTTGGCCATATGTGCTATAATCATGCGATTGGAAAAATTGGAGCAGCAGAAACATCTGTTTTTATGAATTTATCACCCTTCTTCTCACTGATTGGCGCTGCCCTTTTTCTTAATGAAAAAATCTATGCTACCCACTTAACTGGCCTGGTTTTTATTATTTTAGGGGTACTGATCGGTTCTGGAGCCTATAAACAATTAGGGAAATCGAAACGGATGAAGCACAAATTGACGCTGTAGAGGGATGGGAATAGATTGAATAATCATAGACGAAGACGTGAGTTTATATATACTTATGCATGCAGCGGGGAGGAACTTTCTTTATGCCTCATGGAGATGCGGTCCCTTTTTGGAATTGAGTCACAATCTAACATTCTAAAAAGCTCAACCGAAATTGATCCCAGCAGAAGTCCGTTTATCAAGGAGCGAATCGAAGTGATGTACGAAGGGGATGATCTGTCTGAGATTTTGACGCAAGTAGAACATATTCGTTTGTATGAATCGACGTTCAAAGTGATCTTCGTAAAAATTAACGATCTGAAAGAAACGGAAAAAATAGAGTACCAGGAACGACGCGTAATTGAGCGCGAAATAGGCTGGCGTATCGAAGCGGAAGCCGACGTACATCATCCAGACCATTTGTTTGGCGTTGTTACCCTGGGCGGACGGTGGTATTTCGGGAAATATCGTAAAAGCGAAGCGATTTGGCTTCATCACTTGAAGAAACCACGCGAATATTCCACGGCACTTAGCACGCGAGTAGCCAGAGCTGTAGCGAATATCGCCGTTCCGAAACCTGTTGGAGTTCGAGCAATTGACCCATGTTGCGGTATTGGAACAGTATTGGTGGAAGCACTTTCCATGGGCATTGACATTGTCGGCCGCGATATAAATCCTCTCGTCACAAGCGGGTCAAGGGAGAACATTGCTCATTTCGGGCTTAAAGGGGACGTAACGACGGGACCCATCTCAGATGTCTCGACAAACTATGATGTAGCTATAATCGATATGCCTTACAATCTATATACTCATGCTACACCTGAGGACCAGCTCTCGATTCTCCGCCATGCCCGCCGTTTTGCAAACAAAGTGGTTGTGATAACAATTGAAACGATGGATCAGATGATCGAAGAAGCTGGATTTGAGATCACAGACCGCTGTCTAGCCAAAAAAGGATCCTTTTCGAGGCAAATAATTGTCTGTGGGTAATGCAATTCAAGATAACGAAAAATAGTATCTCATTTTTTAAACCAAAAATTTGAGGTGATTCCTTGAAAAATCATCTTTTAAGCTCAATGGATGTGGCATCAGCATGCTGGTTTCTACAAACTTCCCTATATCAGAAACTCACTTTAAAGTAGAAAAAACTAACCTATTCGAGAATACGAATAGGTCAACGGTTTTCATTTCGGTTAAGTAAACCCATTTCAAAATATCCACACCAATAATTGCTTGGAACATTATGGACCCTGCAGCCGAAACAATTCCTCCGATTGATCCCTTTCCTGATGGATGTAAAAATAATCATTGCTTTTTGGGTCATATAGATACTCTTTTTCCCATTCTTTGATATTCTCAATGATCAGCTTCAGTGACTTTACAAATCCATATACCTCTTCATTTGTCATCGTTGGATGGACAGAAATGCGGACCCAGCCAGGTTTTGTAGACATATCTCCTTGATTGATCTTGTCGCTTATCGAATTCGATGTTTTCTCATCAATTTTCAACAAGTAATGTCCATAGGTGCCGGCACAGGAACAACCGCCCCTGACCTGATAGCCAAACCGATCATTCAAAAGCTTCACGATTAAATTATAATGGATGTCGTCTGAAAAAAACGAAACAATTCCGAGACGGTCTGTAATTTTACCATCTAAAATATGAATTCCAGAAATACTTTCCAAGCCTGGAAGGAGCAGATCCATTAGTTCCTTTTCCCTTTTCAGGATGTTTTCCGTGCCCATTTGTTCCTTCAGTTTTATACATAAAGCCGTTTTTATTGTTTGCAGGATCCCAGGAGTTCCGCCATCTTCCCGTATCTCAATATTTTCGAAATATTGATGCTTTCCCCAAGGATTTGTCCATGTTACGGTTCCGCCGCCAGGATGATCTGGTACTTTGCTCGTGTATAGTCTTGAATCAAAAAGCAAGACTCCATTGGCTCCAGGTCCTCCGAGAAACTTGTGGGGCGAGAAAAAGATACCATCGAGCTTTTCGATAGGATCCTTTGGATGCATATCGATATCCATATAAGGAGCAGAAGCTGCAAAATCAATGAAACAAATCCCGCCATGTTCATGCATTTTCCGTGCTAATTGATGGTAAGGAGTTTGAATGCCAGTCACGTTGGAACAAGCTGTAAAAGAACCAATTTTCATAGTCCGACCAGCATAGCAATTGAGCAATTGTTCAAGCTGATTCAAGTCGAGCTTGCCATCGGTCCCTGGCGTTATCACTTCCACATCTCCAATCGTTTCAAACCATGAAGTATGATTCGAGTGATGTTCCATATGTGTGACAAAAATCACCGGCCGCTCACTCTCCGGGATATTGATTTTGCTGATGAACTTTTCCGGAACTTTTAACCCGAGAATTCTTTGCAGCTTATTTACCACATCAGTCATGCCCGAACCACTGGCTATAAGTACGTCATCTTCATCGGCATTTACATGATTCTTAATAATTCTCTGCGCTTGTTTGTAGGCCAGCGTCATGATGGAACTAGTTGAATTCGATTCGGTATGTGTATTGGCCATAAAAGGGCCAAAAACTTCACTAACCTGATTTTCTACCGGTCGATAAAGCCTGCCACTCGCGGTCCAGTCCGCATAAACAATTCTCTTCTTTCCATAAGGAGTGGTAATACCTTGGCCGTTTCCAATAATATGCTTTCGAAACGGCTCGAAATACATCTCAAGCTCTCCCGAAAAGTAACACTCATTGTCTCCGATTCTTACTGTTATCATTCAATCCCATCCTTGGGTACTGCCATTCATTATTTACTATATGAAGTTAACTTTTTATGGTTCATATCTTATCCAGTAGGATGTTAATATAGGCAAAATTCATTATAAGCCCCATTAATACAGCATAAGATGTGAAAACCCCCAAAATTAAACCAATACCGACCCACAACTCTCCCCAAGGAACTATAACATTAAACAGACCAACGTTTGGAAATGCAAATTCATTTATACTGGACTGATTATGAGCTAATTGATTTTTATTTTCAAAAGATTATAAAAAGTTCTTGAAATATTGAACAGAAAACAACATAATAGAACATAAGAAAACTTAAAGGGTGAAAATTTATGTTACCTTTAGAAAGAAAACTTCAAATTCTAAAACAGATAGAAAAAGACGGAAAAGTCGAAATTGAAGAGTTAGTTGATAGGTTAAATGTTTCAAGCATGACAATACGAAGAGATCTTAACCATTTGGAGAAAGAAGGAAAAATTGTAAGAACTCATGGGGGCGCGTTACCCGCAAATGTCTTGATAGCAGAAACGCCTTATATAGATAAATCAGTTACCAAAACTGAACAAAAACGCTCAATCGCGCGATATGCTGCGACATTAATTCCAACGAATTCAAACATTATCCTTGATTCTGGAACAACAACCCTGGAGATCGCTAAAGAAATAAAAATGCGAGATGATTTAACCATTGTTACCAATGATCTTAAAATAGCCGCCGAACTGCTGGACTGTCCTTCTCAAGTTATTTGTACAGGAGGGTCGCTTCAGAAAGGAGTTGGAGCTATGTTTGGACCCCATGCACAATCAATCCTCAAACAAATTAGAGTGGATATTCTCTTCCTGGGGACTCATGCTATCGACTTGCGAGCCGGTTTATCGGCTCCCACTATGGAAAAAGCATTGATCAAACAAATGATGATAGAATCCGCATCAAAAACATGGGTAGCGGCGGACTCTAGTAAGTTTAATAAATGCTCCTTTTCTCAAGTTTGTCCGCTTCAGTCAGTCGAAGCGATCATTACCGACTCTGAGCTTTCGGATACAGATGAAAAGCTATTTAATGAATATGTAAAAATACAGATCGTAGAGGAAGGAGGGGAAGAGGCTATATGAAAATCGCTGTGATTGCAGATGACTTAACTGGAGCAAATGGAACAGGAGTTCTTCTGACGAAAAGTGGGTTTTCAACAGCCACTATCCTTCAAGGTTTGTCTGGTATAAAGTCTTTTAATTATGATGCTGTATGCATTGATACAGACAGCCGTTATCTTCGTAAGGACCTTGCCTATAGAAGGGTGGGGGAAGCGGCATCGCTCATGCTTAATCAGGGTGTGCAGCTCTTTTGCAAACGGATCGACAGCACTATTAGAGGGAATATCGGAAGCGAAATTGACGCTGTTCTAGATACTATTGGGGGTGATTCTGTAGCTGTAGTGATGCCGTCATTTCCTGCTTCCGGCCGGACAACCGTCGGAGGATACTTGCTTGTCAACGGTCTTCCTGTACAAGAGACGGAAGTAGCAAAAGATCCTCAATGTCCATTAAACGAATCATTTGTTCCATGGATCATATCGAAGCAGACGGATAAAAAAATAGACCATGTCGGTATGGATGATGTACTTAAAGGAGAAGACAAAATTGCCCAAAGATTAAATGAATTTGTTGAAAATGGCAACAGGATTATTGTCATCGATGCTGCTACTGATGATCAAATTGAGCATGTAGCAATCGCGATGGAGAAATTACATCATGTGTTTGTTCCTGTAGATCCAGGTCCGCTTACTCTTGCTTATGCAAAAAGAAAGTATGCCAGCCTTATCGATAATTCGAAAATACTAGTCATCATCGGCAGCTGCACGTCATTAACGCAAAAGCAAATTAATCACCTTATCGAGAAAATGAGTGTAAAGCCGATTTATATTGATCCATTGCTTTTGGCAAGTGCTGATATGGAAGCAAGGAACAATGAGATAAATAAAAGAGTATCTGAGGGTTTGGATCGATTGAAAAGGGAAAGCGTTATCGTTTTAACAACAAACCATCCAGAGCAGCCTTTACTTGATTTAAAATCCCTTGCTGGTAAGCAAAACACATCCGAAGCATCACTGGCTAAACGAATAACTGATGGTTTAGCGATCATCAGCCAAAAAGTGATTCGTGGAAGCGAGGTTGCGATAAATGGATGTTTTTCAAGCGGAGGGGATGTTACCGCGTCACTTTGTGCAACAGGGAAGACTCATGGCATCCAACTAATCGATGAAGTAATTCCGCTGGCAGCTTATGGTCAATTTATTGGCGGGTATCTTGACGGGATGTCTATTGTAACGAAGGGGGGACTTGTTGGCGACGAAGGAGGCATTACTACTTGTGTTCGTTTTTTAATAAATCAATTATCAAAATCTTTAAATAAAAAGGAGAATGTATCATGACAGAAACTTCCGAAAGACCAATCATTGCAATCCCAATGGGGGATCCTGCAGGCATAGGACCTGAAATCACAGTGAAAGCACTGTCCAAAGGCGAGATTTATGAAGTTTGCCGTCCAATTATGATTGGCAATAAGGAAGTGATGAACCAAGCTATCGGCTTTGCGGGATTAGACTTATATTTGAATACGGTGGCAAATCCTTCTGAAGGAAAATACCAACACGGAACAATTGATATTATTCATTCAGACAATGTAGATATTCAGAAATTACAGGTGGGGGAAGTACAGGCGATGTGCGGGCAGGCTGCCTTTGACTATATTAAGACATCCATTGAATTTGCAAATGCTGGAATTGTTGATGCGATTGCAACCACGCCAATCAATAAAGAATCGTTAAAGGCGGCAAATGTTCCATATATCGGGCATACTGAAATGCTTGCCGGGCTTACTGGTGTTGATGATCCACTTACCATGTTCGAAGTCCACTCCCTAAGAATCTTTTTCCTCACAAGACATCTGTCTTTAAAAGACGCTATCGGACAAATAACCGCAAAGCGAGTGTATGATTATTTACATCGCTGTACTGCAGCCTTAAACCTCTTGGGGATTGATAATCCGAAAATCGCTGTAGCCGGATTAAACCCGCACAGCGGTGAACACGGATTATTCGGACGTGAAGAGGTCGATGAAATTGAGCCTGGAGTCAAGAATGCATGCAAAGATGGTATTCATGCTTTTGGACCAGTACCTGCCGATTCCGTGTTTCATCAGGCATTGCATGGAAAGTATGACGCTGTTCTTTCCCTATACCATGACCAAGGACATATTGCTGCTAAAATGACAGATTTTGAACGAACCATTTCGATTACCAACGGGTTACCATTCCTTCGCACCTCCGTCGATCATGGCACTGCATTTGACATTGCCGGAACAGGAATTGCCGCGTCGGTCAGCATGGAAGAAGCCATCAAGCTTGCAGCTAAATATGCCAAACAGTTCCGTGCTGCACAAAAAGCTTAGCTAAAAGAATTAACAAACTGAGATTTGAAAGCGTCTAAAAAGAATGTTTAACAGGTTTTAAAAGAGTCTATAAAACAATCATTTTAGTTTTATAGTGGCTTTTGTCAAATTTTTAATCATCCAAATACTCAAGAGGAGGATATTATCATGCAGGAAATGCAATGTGATGTGTTAGTCGTTGGAGGCGGTGTAACAGGGGTGGCTGCAGCTACTGCGGCAGCAAGAGCGGGGGCCAAAACGATCCTTGTGGAATCAAAACCCTTCGTTGGTGGAAATGCGACAACAGGACTATGTTTGCATAATTACATTACTAAAAATGGCCGTCAGGTGGTATTCGGGATTGCCCAAGAAATGGTTGACAAGCTAATCAAAATGGGGGGTGCTGTAGGCCATATTCCTTATGGTGGTTTTGTCCATTCTGTAACTCCTGTTGATGGGGAGCTGTTCCGAGTTCTATCAACTGAGCTTTTAGCAGAAGCTGGGGTAATCGTTTTGTATGGTGTTAATTTTATCGACACTGAAACAGATGGCGGGCACGTAAAAGGAGTACAAGTGGCTGTAAAAGGCGGACTCCGGACTATCAGGGCTAAAACCATTATTGATGCCAGCGGAGATGCCGATGTTGCAGTGTCTGCCGGGGCTAAATACAGCATGGGTGATGACAAGACCGGAAAAATGCAGCCAGTTTCAATGCTGCTGCGCTGCTACGGCACAAATAATAAAGAGATCGTTGATTCCATCGCGGTTTCCAAACCGGCAATGGCAACCAGGGCAGATCATCCTGAGCCTATCCCTGTTTATTTTAACGGGTCATTTAGCCAATGGAACGATATCATCGAAGAGCAGAAAATATTCCCAAATAAAGACCATCAGGTATATTTCAATACAGTCTGGCCTAATCAGGTCAATGTGAATACCTCCGCGGTAGTTGGTGTGGATGGTACAGAGCCTCTATCACTATCAAGGGCCACTGTCGAATTGACACAGCAAGTCTATAAAATATTCAAATTTTTAAAAGAAAATGTACCAGGCTTCCAAGACGCTTATTTTATTCCATCTATATTTGCCGGTGTCAGAGAAACGCGGAGAATTGAGGGGTTATACGAGATCAATGAAGACGATATCAATGCAGGCCGGAAATTCGAAGATTCAATCGGACAAATTTCATTCCCGGTCGATATTCATAATGTTGACACAGGGCAGCCGGAGTTCTACCAAATCGGCGATGACGGGGCATTTGATATCCCTTATCGCGCATTAGTTCCAAAAGGGTTAGATAATATTCTGGTTGCAGGCAGATGTGTATCGGCAACATCCTTTGCTCTCGGTGCTACGCGGAATATGGCACCATGCTTAGTAATGGGCGAGAGTGCCGGTGTAGCCGCGGCAATGGCTGCACAATCAAACGTGACCATGCCTGAATTAGACATGAAAAAGCTTCAGAATAAACTTGAAGAAAACGGAGTATTTTTAGGGGATCGCGGTAAAAAAACTGTAGATGCTTAAAGGGCCCTAATAATGAAGTAATGGCGGCATATCGTTGGTAATCCGTTTCGAATGTCCAGCAACGATATTGCCGCTGTTACCCTCAGTGATTCCTTTGTCGTTAGATGTTGTAAGCAAATGTGTTTATTTCTAAATTGTAAGCCCTTTCAAGTAGAGATAGTCACTATTCTTAAATTGTAAGAAGGTGGTAGATATAGTTGCTTTAATTAAAATGTTATGAATAGGAGGTTCGTTAATAGATGGAGAATAATCAAACTACCTTACAACCGTGGTATCGCAAGGTGTCAAAGGACCAATGGAAAACGCTTTTCGCTTGTTGGCTTGGATGGGCATTGGATGCCGTGGATTTCATAATAATAACCTATGTTTTAACGGATATTGCCAAAGAATTTGATTTAAGTCTAACTACTGCCAGCACGTTAATACTTGCAACTTTCGCAGTCAGGTGGCTGGGAGGAGCTGTTATTGGAAGTGTTGCCGATCGATTAGGCCGGAAAAAGGCGATGATAATAGGGGTTCTGATATATAGTGGCGCCACATTTTTATGTGGTCTGTCATGGGATTTCTGGTCTTTGTTCGTCTTTAGGTTATTGGTGGGTATCGGAATGGCGGGCGAGTACACCGCGGGAACAACATTGCTGCTGGAAAGCTGGCCTAAGGAACTAAGAAATAAGGCAAGTGGTTTTTTATGTTCCGGATGGGCCGCAGGCGGGCTATTGGCGTCTGTTCTCTACGGGCTTATTGTGCCTAACTTTGGCTGGCGAGCTTTGTTTTTCGTAGGAATTTTACCTGCGTTTATTACCCTGTATATGCGTTGGAATGTAGATGAATCCCGTGAATGGGAGGAAGCCAGACAGAAGAAGGGAAATACTAGAAAGTCCGTTTCGTTCTTCCAACTGTTTTCGCGCCAATGGTTCCCGATATTATTACTCATGACTATATTTGAGTTTGCTTTTTTTGGTTCACAATGGCCACTTTTAGGATTGATGCCCACTTATTTTAAGGATATTGGTTATGACGCCGTGGCGGTAAGCCAGCTTATGTTTATTGCAAATTTCGGGGGGTTGCTCGGAAATATCGCCTTGGGATTCGTCGCTGACCGGATTGGAACCCGACGTACCTTCGTATATACGTTTTTAGTAGGCCTCGTATTTGTAGTCCTGGCAACTATGGTTGGTCACACATCGATTGCCCTGCTTGGTATATTGATGTTCTTGGTGCTATTCACAATTCAGGGTATTTCAGGGTTGTGTCCGAAATACTTAGCGGATCATTTTGATGTGGAGGTAAGATCCGCCGGATTAGGGGTAGCGTATAATGTGGGTGCTATTGCAGGCGGACTTTCACCTGTTTGGGGAAGTGCCTTAAAGGAAGCTGTCGGTTTAGGCAACGCCATTATGATTCTTACAATCTTTTGGTCGCTGCTCGTTGTAATCTTTGTTGGGTTAAACATTCCGAAATGGGTGATAAAAAAACGGAGTGTCGGAGGTGCAATAGCTAATGATTCCAAGATTGGATAAAGATTGGGGAGAACAGGTTGCCGTAGTTACTGGAGCGGGATCTACACGCGGTATTGGGAGGGAAACAGCTTTACATTTCGGGAGGCTGGGTGCATCCGTTGTTGCCATAGATCGGGATCCAATCGTTGGAGAGGTCGCTGCCCAAATTAGGGCCGAGGGATCAAAGGCTATAGCGATAACTCTGGATGTGACAAAAGATGTTGAAATTCAGAGGGCGCTGGACCAAGTATTAAATGAATTTGGCCACATTGATATTCTTGTCAATAACGCAGGGATTACACGCCCCAATTCAATACTCAATATTAGCCGGTCAGAATGGGAGTTAGTTCTGGCAACAGATCTAACCAGCTCATTTGTTTTTACCCAGGAGGTGCTTCCTGCAATGATGAAGCGGAAATACGGCCGGATTATTAATCTGTCTTCAATTTCAGGCGAGCGCGGCGGGGTGCAAAATGGCTGTCATTACTCTGCTGCTAAGGCAGGTGTCATGGGGTTGACAAAGCATGTTGCACGTGAAATGGGTGGGTATGGAATAACCTGCAATGCTGTTTCTCCCGGGCTTATTGAAACTGATTTTGGAGGATTCACAGAAGGGGATGCTGGAGAGCGGCGCGCACTCTTGATGAAGGAGATTCCTGCTGGTAGATCAGGTTCGGCGGAGGAAGTTGCCGCCACAATTTGCTTTTTGGCTTCCCCTGCTGCAGGGTATATCACCGGCGAAATCGTTGATGTGAACGGCGGCTGGCATATTGATTAGAAAGGAAAATTAGACAGTATTAGGATTAATATGGATGTTGAGTAAATGATCAAGGATATTCGAACTGAACCAACTACCCCGTATAGAACTCTATCAAGAAAGGTGTGCAGTTGATGAAAAATATACGAGATTTGCTAGAAAAAGCCCCCCAAAATTGGGGGCGCTGGGGAGAAAGTGACGAAGTTGGCGCGGTAAACTTTCTTGGGAGCGCTGAAGTACTTCGTGGAATCTCCACAATTAAAGAAGGAAATATCTATACTTTGGGTCAACCAATAAATGATCCCCGTGGTGATCTTATCGGGCTTACAAGAAGGCCGCCGCAGCATCATATGGTTAGTGATAGGGGGATGTATGCAGCAAACAAAAAAGACGCGGTCACCGGCAGTGGGGGAGTCGAATTATCAGATGACCTAATATATATGTATACACACAGTACCACTCATGTCGATTCACTTGGCCATGCGTGGTATGATGGGAAGCTATATAACGGTTATGATGCAGAAACCACCACTGGGGGCTTGGCGAAAAACAGCATCCATCATGTTGGCAATAAAGGAATTGTTGGACGCTCTGTTCTTTTGGATGTCGCTCGTTATAAAGGAGTAGAGTGGGTTCCGGAAGGAGATGAGATTACCTTTGAGGACCTAATAAACACCGCAGCTTATCAGAATGTATCATTGGATAAGCGGGATATACTTTTGATTCGAACTGGTTTTTACCTTAACTATCTAAAGAATGGATCCCATGAATATTTTAGAAACGGTCTTAATGAACCAGGTATCACATTTACGAACGAATTGGCACACTGGTTTTATGAACAACAGATAGCTGTATACGGGACAGATACATTGGGAAGCGAGCAAACCCATTCGAGCCAAACGGGTACAACTCAACCTCTCCATCCCTACCTGATTACCCGTTTAGGGGTTTCGATATTAGAGACGTTGTGGCTTGAGGACATTGCAGCTGCATGTGCTGATGATGGACGCTATGACTTTTGCCTAGCAATAAGTCCCTTAAAGTTGGTGGGGGGCACTGCGAGTCCTGTAAATCCTATTGCCATTCGATGATCATGATATTAAAAAGAAGTTACAAAAATATTTACAATTTACAAATAATTATGTATATTATACATGTATACAAGTATACGATTGTGTTTATCTGAAAAGGAGGAAGTACTTATGAATGATTTTGATTGTGATGTTCTTGTTGTCGGTGGGGGTGTGACTGGTGTAGCTGCAGCCACGGCAGCGGCACGAAGCGGTGCCAAAACGATCCTTCTTGAGTCAAAGACGTTTGTTGGAGGAAATGCAACTACTGGACTTTGTCTTCATAATTACATTACGAAGTTTGGCAGACAAGTGGTATTTGGGATTGCCCAAGAATTAGTGGATCGCCTGAAAAAAATTGGCGGGGCAGTAGGTCACATTCCATATGGGAGTTTTGTTCATTCAGTCACACCGGTCGATGGAGAAATGTTTAGAATCGTATCTACGGAACTATTAGATGAAGCGAATGTCACCGTTTTATTCGGCGCAAATGTAATTGGCACCGAAGTTAAAGGGGGTAAAATCACGGGTGTTAAGGCGGCTGTAAAGGGAGGAATACGAGAGATCAGGGCCAAATCATATATTGATGCCAGTGGAGATGCTGATGTTGCAGTCTCTGCAGGAGCAAATTACACAAAGGGAGATCGTAAAACCGGGAAAATGCAACCGGTTTCTATGGTGCTTCGTTGTTTTGGAACAAACAATCAGGAAATTGCAGATTCCATTGCCGTATCAACGCCTGCAATGGCCACTCGCAGTGATTATCCAAAACCTTTTCCTGTTTATTTTAATGGTGCATTCAGCCAATGGAATGACATTATTCGTGAGAAAAAGATATTTCCAAATGAAGATCATAAAGTGTTTTTTAATACGGTTTGGCCGAATCACATCAATGTGAATACTTCTGCTGTCATTGGGATTGATGGGACGGATCCTCTATCTTTATCTCGTGCTACCGTTGAATTAACCAAGCAACTACACCGAATTAGTCAATTTTTAAAAGAAAATGTGCCAGGGTTTCGAAATGCGTATTTTGTTCCTTCTATATTTGCAGGTGTGAGGGAAACAAGAAGAATCGAAGGACTTTATGAAATTAGCGATGAAGATGTTACTGTGGGAAGGAAATTCGAAGATACGATTGGTCAAATTTGCTTTCCTGTTGATATTCACGATCCTGATACTGGACAGGCTTCCTTTTATGAAATTGGAGACGATGGAGCTTTCGATATTCCGTATCGTGCCATGATTCCAAAAAATGTAGACAATATTATCGTTGCAGGTAGATGCATTTCAGCTACGTCATTTGCCCATGGTTCAACTCGAAATATGGCACCTTGTTTGGTAATGGGTGAGAGTGCGGGTGTAGCAGCAGCACTTGCTGCAGAACACAATGTCAATATGCCGGAACTGGATATTAAAAAACTACAGGATACTCTCGAAGAACGTGGTGTATTTCTTGGAAAACGGGTTACACAGTAATAATATTCCAAATTCAGAACAGTCCATATTCACATCCAGGAGGAAGTAAATGGAATACCTAAAAGAACCATTCATAATAGAAGACGAACTTAATATAGAATCTCCGGGTGATTTTCCGCCTTATGTGCCGTTACGTGAGGCTGTCTTTCAAACTCTAAAAAAGTCAATTTTAAACGGTTCGTTAAAACCGGGTCAGTTATTAAGTGAAAATAAGATAGCAGACAAATTGTCGGTGAGCCGTACACCAGTGCGAGAGGCACTCAGGGTATTGGAAATGGAAAACATGGTCTCCATACTGCCAGGACGGAGAATAATTGTTTCGATCCCTACCATTCAAGACATTGAGGAAATATATCAAATACGATTGTTAGTGGAAACCGAGGCTTTGCGAAATATTACCCCGGATCATGTTTCACTTATTGAACAGTTGGAAGCATGCTTAGAAATCGCTGATACACAGCTTACATCCAAAGACCCTGCTGGGTTAGCGAGTACAAATTCTGAGTTTCACTCGATACTTGTATCATCACTAGGCAACCGCCGCTTAGAGCAGTTTATTGATACATTTCAAGATACAATAGTTCGTTATCGGCTTTATTCGTTATCTAATATCAAATGGGCAGGAGAATCAGAAGCTGAGCATTGGGAAATCCTTCAATACTTAAAAAACAAAAATACAGAAAGAGCTATTCAGGTTTTGGAGAAACACCTTTTGACCGCAAAAGAAGTGTTAACTTCGATTATTTCAGAAAATGACACAAAAGAGGACTAGGTATAGGATTAGTGTGTATTGATTGGAGGTGAACTTTCTGTTTTTTCTATAAAACATATGAAACTAGTATTTCTTATGAGTTGACAATTATTAATTAATGATAAAAATGATTTTCTAGGGAGGAAGTTATAAATGTCAATTCCTGCTGACCAAAGAGAAAAGGAAAAACCAACACAACCTCTCGCTCCCATTCCCTCCAACTTCCGTGAATATATGATTTCGTTTGGGCCAGGAATCGTTATGGTTCTAAGTTGGTTGGGTGCTGGAGACTTGGTAGATATGTCAGTTTCAGGTGCCCACTATGGTTATAATCTGATGTGGGGCATGGTTTTGGCATTAGTTTTAAGATATATCTTAGTAAATGTCATTTCCAAATACGCACTTACTAATGTTCATCAGGAGACCATTATCCAAGGATATAATCGATTAAGTAAATACTTGCCCTTGTTTTTCGGTATTTCTAGCCTTTTGCTAGCACACTTTTATGCAGCGTATCTAATTAAAGGAGCCGGAGAGGCGCTTTTGCATCTCACTAACGTCGGTAACACATTTTTCTGGTCAATCATCGTTGTGGTTGCTTCCCTTATCTTAGTTGTCAAGGGAATTTATAATACGGTAGAGATAACCATTAAAGGCGTTCTTATCTTAATGGTTATCAGTTTAGTCGGAAGTGCTTTATGGGTAGGGCCTGATATTCCCGCTATAGCAAAAGGTACGGTAGCTTTTAGCGTCCCGGAGAATGTAGGCGGGGTAGATACTTTAGTTTTTGTGTTCTCGTTAATCGGTGCTGTTGCTGGTTCCATGTCAAATTTAATCTATCCTTATCTGTTTAAGGAAAAGGGTTGGCAGGGCCCAAAATATCTGAAACTTCAGCGCTACGATTTATTGTTTGGAGTAGTAATGATTATTATTATCGATCTAGCGGTATGGACCCTAGGTGCTGAAGTTCTTTATCCAAAAGGTTTAACTGTTGAGAGCGTGTCAGATATGGCGAAAATGTTAACTTTAACATTAGGTATGTTTGGCGGTATTCTTTTCTATCTCGGGGTTTTAGGAGCCTGTTTTAAAACGGTTATCGTTTATGCACTTGGGTTTGGCACTCTTTTTGTAGATGCTGTTCATACTACCTTTCCTGAAAGAGCTAAAAAGTATGAACGGGAGTATACGAAAGATCCAATATACAAACTCACACTTCTTGTCACAGTCGTTTCACCCCTCATTTGGGCGCTTCCATCCATGCCTGGGTTTGTATACTTAACAATTATTGTTAATGCATTTCAAATCATTCTTTTACCGGCTGTCGCCATAGGATTGATGGTATTAACCAATCGCAAAGACCTACTAGGTGAGTATGCCAATAAATGGTGGGAGAATGTACTTTTACTCGTATTGATTGGATTGACTCTATGGTCTACGTGGCATCTGATCGTTAGCTTATTTTAGCTGTAAAATGTGTTATCATACGTAGGAAGGCCGCGCTTATATTATATCGGATTTTCGGATATCACAATTCGATCGAACCAACGTCCTATAAAGATGAACATGGTCTAAAATAAGAAATTAAACCCTGAAGCTTGAATTTCTGTAAGAAAAAATTTGAGCGTTATTTCCATATTCATTATTGAAAGCGATTGCAAAAGTGTAAATAAGTTAGGTATGAGAACATCCACATAACTTACATTTGGAGGTCTAATATGTCAAATAATAGTCCCTTATCTTCAGCGTATTTGAAGGTTATAAAATCACGATTTAGATATATTAAAAGGATGGCAGAAAAGACATTCGAACAACTGGATGACGAGGCATTATTATGGTTCCCAAACGACAATTCCAATAGTATAGCTACAATAGTTAAGCATATAAGCGGAAATATGGTAGCCCGCTGGACCGATTTCTTAAACTCAGATGGGGAGAATAATAGAGATCGAGATAGTGAATTTGAACATACTCTATTAACCCGTGATGAAATGTATGAGGTATGGAATAATGGGTGGAATGTGTTCTTCAAGGCATTAGACACAATTGAAGAAAAACATCTTCTGCAGATAATTGCGATTCGAGGAGAAACTCATACTGTAATTGAGAGTCTTGAAAGGCATATGTATCATTATTCCTATCATATTGGCCAAATCGTTTACATTGCAAAACAGCTTAATTCTGGAAGTTGGAGAAGCTTATCCATTCCAAAGAAAGTAAAAAATGAGGAACGGATTCTCTAGAAGGTAATTCAACATCATAAAAAGGAGCATTACAGCATCATATCAAAAAAATCCACTAAGATTGATGGGGTTCCTTTGAAAGAAAATCTTAACAGATAAAGAATAAGTCTGAGTTATAGCTAATGTATGGTCAGAAAAAAAATTGATCGCAATTCTATAATAAATAATTGATTCTTCGAGTTATGAAATAGTTCTCCTAAAAACGCCTCTACCGTTGTATTTCCATGCAACAGAAGAGGGTTTTTCTTTGTGTTCTGGGATTTTCACAGTAAACAGCTGCATTCTTAAAACATTTGTTGGCTAATCCTTACATGTTTAGGGAATTCCTTATGCTGTATAACTACTTGTCATAAAGTTAAGCAATTACGTAAAAAAAAATTAACAAATCTTCCGCAGTTGTTGCATTCCTTCGAAGTTCATTTTGAACTTATTCCCTCTATGTAGGCCTTTTTCTTTCTTTTACGTAGATTTTTGATTTGGCACATCAATTGCAATATCTATAAGTGAATTCATTTTATATCATTATTGGAGGGGAGAAAATGATTGAGCGTCAAATTCACTTTTATAGCGAAGGATTTAAGTTAGATGGCAGTTTGTATCTTCCAGACGACTACAAGCCAGGTGAGAAACGCCCAGCGATTATTCCAAATTCAGGGTATCAGGGGTTTAATGAATTTTATCCAAAATTATTTGCGAGGAATTTCACGGAAGCAGGATATGTATGCTTAGGCTTCGACTATCGCAGTTTTGCAAAAAGCGAAGGCGGTGAAGGGCGCGTTATTTTGGATGAACAGGTAGAAGATATTCAAAATGCGATTACTTTCCTTTCCATTCAGGAAGAAGTAGATCCGGATAGAATCGGATTGACCGGCTGGGGCATGGGGGCTTCGAATGTAGTCCGTGTGGCTGCAAAAGATAAGCGTATTAAGGCAGTTGCCGCTTTAAACGGATTTTATAATGGAGAAAGATGGTTGAGGTCGATTCATTCCTATGTAGAATGGATCGAAATCCTGAAAGCAGTCGATGAAGACAGAAAGCAACGTGTTTCAACGGGAAAATCAAAGCTGGCTCATCCGTTTATCCATTATCCGCTAGATCGGGCTACTGCAGATTATGTAGATAAAGAGCTTGCTATCCTTTCAGCATTCGGAAACCAAACAGTTCTGCAGTTTACCGATTCGATTATTAACATGAACGCCGAAAAAACAGTAAAAGATGTAAAGGTGCCGCTCTTTATCGCACACGGGGAAGGCAATTTATTGCATCCCCTAGATGAAGCAGAGCGTCTATATGAGTCAGCTACTGAGCCGAAGGAGCTATATATAATCGAAGGGAAACATAATGACTTTATGTATCATGACCATGAAGTCTTTCAGAAGTTGATGGGTCGATTAAAGGACTTTTTTGAAGTAAATGTAACGAAAAAGGAAGAAATAGTTAAAGCGGTGTGATTACAATTTAAAGATGAAGGGAAAACAGATGGCTCCATGCTAGCCATCTGTTTTTTAACTGTTAAACGAGGGGGAGTTATCATGGGGAATAGACGACCGTTTAAAGCGGCAATCATCGAGTTTAACCCCTGCCTAAACAACTTGAATGATAATATAAAGCATTTACTCAAAGAAGTAACCGAGGCTGCCGAAAAGGGCGCAAAATTAATTGTTACACCGGAAATGGCTACAACCGGTTACCATTACGAAAATCGCCGGGCGTTAAAGCCTTATATTGATACGATACCAGGAAAAACAACAGCCGCATTTGAAAAGGTCGCCAAACATTATCAGACACATATCGTTATTGGTATGGCAGAAGTTGATGTTGAAGATGGACTTTACTATAATTCGGCAGTACTAATCGGTCCTGATGGTTATATCGGAAAATATCGCAAAATACATCAATGGGCAACAGAAAACAGCTGGGCCAGTTGGGGAGACATGGGTGTTCCGGTATATGAGACGGAAATTGGAAACATTTCGATGATCATTTGTATGGATGCAAGTTATTTTGAATCCGCAAGAATCGCTGCCGTGAACGGTGCTGATATTCTTTGCTTTCCGACAAACTCAACGGGCGGCTCTCTTTCCATGCTGCAGGCCTGGGCAGAGATGAATGGATTATATGTACTGGGAGCAAACCGCTCGAATACAGAAAAAGGCTATCACATGATCGGGGCAAGCACTGTTTGGTCCCCAAACGGTGAGAAGCTTGCCGAAACTTCCTATATTGAAGAAGAGAAAACGAGGAATGAAACAACCATTATATATGCAGAAATTGATCCTGCGGAATACGACAATCGGTCAAAAAGAAGGCTTCAAAGTCGGCAGCCAGACCTATATGGTGATCTCATGTTACATATCGGACCATGGGACTTCACAAAATACGAGTTGATAAAAGAAGCAGAGGATGTTCAAGGAAATGAAATGAGCAATTGTGCAGCGCTATTGCAATACACTCCAGTAATTGGAGATAAAAAAGCAAACCTTTCAAAAATAAAGTCCCTTCTCAAAGATACCGCCGCAGAAACAAAGCCGAAGAAAGGCTTGTTATCGCTGGTTGTTTGTCCGGAACTTTCACTAACAGGACCTGTACATTCACTTGAATTGACGGCAATCCAACAACTTGGTGAAACCGATCATGATGAGACGGTGAACGAAATGCAAAAGCTTGCATGCATGTACCAAACTCATCTTGTCTTTGGGATGATAGAAAGCGACTCGCATGCCCTTTATAACACGGTAATGTTGCTGACGCCAGCAGGTGACATTGCTGCAAAGGCTCGTAAACTGCATGTAACAGAATCAGATGAACGGTGGGCAACCCCGGGTAAAGACATTGTCGTTACCTCTACAAAAGGAGTGGGGCGTGTTGGTCTTATGGTTGGCTATGATGCGGCCTTTCCGGAAACAGCAGGAGTTATGGCGGTAAACCATGCTGATTTCATTATCGTTCCGTCGTGCTGGCATGGTGATTACGGAAAGGAAATGGCGCTTCACACAAAGATGATGGAAAACAAATATCCGACTAATACAATGACAACATGGGATGCTATGGCAAGATTTGCACAGGCAAAAACACTTATTGCAAACTTTACCGGGACAAAGCTTGGCTGCAGAGGGGGGAGTGCTATCTATACACTTGATCCGATATACGGGGGAGAAACGCCGATTGTGGCATCTTCCGACAAGGAAGAAGTACTGGTAGTGGCTATCGCTCAAACCGAAAAAGATTGCTGGTTTGATCAGAATAAGCTATTACTATCTCGGCGTACACATTATTACCGGCCGCTTGTAAAAAAATTTGAACATGTTCCAATGCTTGACTGCAATTAAATAAGGAATTGTCGAATTTTAAAGGAAAAAGGTCCATATATGGCAAATGTATATAATACTACAATATGCAAGTCAGACATGGAACGATGTTTCTAAACACTTTGCAAACTACCGAGGTTATAGCTATGAAACTATTTCATTCACGTCTTACAAAACGTTATGTCATCATCGTATTAGTTGTAATCTTGTTTGTTTTAACATCGCTTTTTACAGTTGCTGTATATGTAATGAATGCATCTGTACGTTCACAAATGGAATACAGGGATGAGCTACTCACAAAAACACTTGGGGCGCAAATCGAAACTGTACTTCAACATGCCATTGCTGACATGAGACAAGTTTCCCCTGTGTTGGAGACGATTGAAAACACCAGTAAAAGTACGTATCAAAAGGAAATAGAGAAGATCATTTCGCAGGATCTTCTTTATTTATTTATTGAAATCTACCAAGAAAACGATCAGAGCCTCCGAATCCCCAATGTTCCGCTTGCTGGTTCAGCGCCGATCAACGCGGTTCTGGAGCGATTGTCATGGAGTAAAACAAGTTATATTTCAAATCTGATTGAACTTCCGGATGGGCGCAAGACGATAGTGATCGCATATCCCTCGACTAATGAGCAGGGAGACTACGCAGGAGCTGTAATTGCCTATTTAAATCTTAGCATCCTATCGGATCATCTCCAAAAATTCGCAATCGGCCAAGAAGGCATGAATGCGCTTGTTGACAGAAACGGCACAATTGTTGCCCATACAAATAAAGATTATATTGGGAAGTCGATTCAAAACCACAAAGTCGGCCTTAACTTAGAAAAGGAACGGTACGGGCTATGGAACGGGAATATCTTTGAAGAGCAAATGGTTGTCGCATACCGGCCGCTTCTTTTAGGAAATATCAGTCTCATTGCGGGTGAGCCCATTAAACAAGCACTGACACCGGCTAGACCGGTTACAGATTTACTAATCAAAGGCTTTATTATGGTGTTCATTATCGCCCTTGGACTTGCAGTATTCAGTGCATCGCGAGTGGTCCGTCCAGTCATGGCGCTTATTAATCAAGTACAGGACTATAAAGAAGGCAAACGCAAAGCCTTCCATATAGTCCATACAAACGATGAAATTGAAGATCTTTCCCTTGTTCTCTCAGAAATGGCAACAGAACTTCGTGAAAAAGAGAGAAGCATGTTTTATATTCTGGAATCCATTCCATACTGCGTTATTACCACAGACCAAGATGGCCGGATTATGACCTTTAATAAAGGTGCAGAGGAATTGATGCTGTATAATCGCGAAGAAGTTTTGGGCAAAAGTATTTTTGATTTGCCAATCAAACATAATATCCATGAATTCGTACTTCTAAAAACATTGAAGGAAGGAAAATCATTCGAAGAAGTAGAAAGCTATATTATTGATAAACAAAAGCAGACACATGATGTCCGCATTTATACATCGCTATTCAAAGGGGAACAAAATGAATATATAGGTTCTCTTTTGGTAATCAGGGATGTTAGCGAGCGTAAAAAGCTTGAAGAATTTTTAAGGCAAAGCGAACGTCTGGCCTCACTTGGGCAGCTTACCGCAGGCATAGCTCATGAAATAAAAAACCCGCTCAGCATTATTCAGGTTGCAGCCGAAACCATCCGCCTCCAGATAGATGACAGACTTGAAGATAAAGAGATCATTGATGAATTGACAGATGATATTTTGGTATCTTCTGAGCGGATGAACAAACTATTAACGAACTTTTTGAAACTCACAAAAGACGATGTACATAACGACGTGTCCTTTACAGATTTAATTTCGGTTACGGATGAGATACTGACTTTGCTAAGGAAAAAATTCAGCGAACAGGATGTAAAAGTGACCACCGATTACAAAACCAATCGAGCAGTAGTGAAAGGAAATCGGCATAAGCTTTCCCAAATGCTGTTAAACGTCTTGTTAAACGGTCTTCAGGCGATGAAAAACGGCGGCGCCATTCAGGTGACGATAAGAGGAGAGGCAGATTTTTGGCAGCTTTCTGTGTCTGATACAGGGGAAGGGATACCCGAAGACAAGCTGAAGTGGATATTTAATCCGTTTTACTCTACAAAGCCGGAGGGCACTGGGCTTGGATTGTCGATAGCCCATGAAATTACTGTACAGCACAGCGGCAAGGTTTGGGCAGAAAGTATAATCAACAAGGGAACAACCATTTACTTTCAATTACCAAAGGGAGAATGATCATGGAAAAGAGCATCTTATTTGTTGATGATGAAATCAGGCTTTTACGTTCACTATCTTTATCTTTTCGAAAAAAGGGATATCATGTTACGCTTGCTGCCAATGGCCAGGAGGCACGGAGAAAAATGTTGGAAAATGAAGTGGATCTGGTTTTTCTTGACTTAAATCTTCCAGATGCAAATGGTTTAGAGCTTCTTCAGGAATTCAGTTCTCTTTACCATCAAAAGGTTTTCATCATCATGACTGCTTATGGTGAAGTCGAAAGTGCTGTTTCAGCAATGAAGGCAGGGGCATTTGATTATGTTGTAAAGCCGGCAAAATTGGATGAAATTGAACTCATTATTAACAGGGCCTGCACCTGGCTAGGGATGAAACAGGAAAATCTTCATTTAAAAGAGCGGCTTAAGCACATGGAATCAACAAATGGTTTCATTAGCATCAGCCCGGAGATGAAGCATATCTATGAGTTAATTGAACGCGTTTCCTCAACAGACGCCACAGTCCTTCTTCACGGGGAAAGCGGAACCGGGAAAAGCATGATTGCCCGAATGATCCATAATTTAAGTGGACGCAATTCCGGTCCTTTTATTGCCGTGAACTGCGCTGCAATTCCTGAACAACTATTGGAGAGTGAACTTTTTGGTTATGAGAAGGGTGCATTTACCGGGGCAACTGCAAGCCGGGCAGGGAAATTTGAAGCTGCTCATGGCGGTACCATTTTCTTGGATGAAATTGGTGAAGTATCGATATCGCTGCAAGCGAAGCTGCTTCAAGCTGTTCAGGAAAAATCATTTATGCGTCTTGGAAGCAACCAGCTGAAACAGGTGGATGTTCGAATTATTTCGGCAACAAACCGTAATCTGAAACAGATGGTACAGGACGGGAGCTTCCGTGAAGATTTGTATTACCGTTTAAATATCGTCGATATGCATATGCCGCCACTCCGGAACCGAACTGATGATTTACAGCTGCTTATTGAAGAATTCTTAGAAAAGCACCGTAAAAAAATGAAGAAAAACTACCGGTTATCTTCACAGGTTATGAACATTTTGAAAAGCTATGAATGGCCAGGAAACGTTCGAGAACTGCAAAACGCAGTAGAGCGTGCCGTAGTTCTATGTAAAGACGAGGATTTATCCATTCAAGATTTCCCCCATGAAATACAGGGATTCAGCCAAACAAACCCTGTTTCAGGCGGACTTTTCGCTTTCGATAAAACAAAAACGCTCCCGGAACAGCTGGAAGATATCGAAAGACAATTTATACTAACTGCGATCGAGGAGCATCACGGCCAGATTGCTTCGGCAGCGAGAGAACTTGGCGTCTCAAGGCAACGACTGTTCTACAAATTAAACAAGTTTCTTGAACATTAGTATCATGCCATTCGAACGATCGAATGGTTTTTATTTTGATCCCATTTTTCTGAATTCCCGTTTAATACGAAAATTGCTTATACATTACAAAAATTTTCAAAATGAGAAAACATTTTAACGATCTTTTTAAACGTGGACCAAGACTCAAAGACAAACGTCCTATTAATTCTTGGCACAATTCTTGCATTTTCATTTAAAAACGAAAAAGAGGAGTTGGAGAGATGGATTTTCATTTTTTATTAAAAGGAGCAATTGAACTGCACTGTCACAGCTATCCGAGCATATTCCCAAGAAAGCAGACGGATTGGGAATTAATAGAGGATGTAAAAAAAGCAAATATGTCAGGGGTTGTGCTCAAAGCACATGAGGCTTCAACTGTAGACCGCGCTACACTTATAAGGTTGAAGGAGCCCGGCCTTCACGTATATGGGGGATTAGTGTTAAATCAGTTTACAGGAGGTCTGTCACCACAGGCTGTGGATGCGGCAATCCGGCAGGGGGCAAAAATCATTTGGATGCCTACCATTTCAGCCAATCAGCACTGTTGTCACTTTGGTCAAAAGAAAACGCGGTTTTTTAACAGTGATCGTCCGTTGGGCAATGAAGGAGATGGACTGACCATTTTAGATGAAAGCAAGCAGCTAAAACAAGAAGTCCATGAAATTCTCACGCTTATCGGCGAAGCAGATATTACACTCGCCACGGGTCATTTGTCCACGGAAGAGGTCGTTATCTTAATCGATGCGGCAAAAGAACATCATATTGAGAAAATCCTGATCCAGCATGCAGATCTCGGCATTGCACCGGTTCCCATAAACATACAGAAACAGCTTGCTAAGAAGGGAGCGATCATTGAGAAGTGTTATTTAGCGTGCAGTGAGGACTTTAAAGATCTTTCGCTCGCTCAAATGGCTGAATCCATCCGTGAAATCGGCGCTGAATCATGTGTGCTTGTTACAGATTATGGCCAGGACCATAATATTCCGCCGATTGAAGCATTGAGCCATTTTGTCGAAGAAATGCTGGAAGCAGGCATAACAAGCCGTGAGATAGAAACGATGATTGTTCACAATCCAAGAAAGCTTCTTGGTATTAAAGACGAGGTGAGAAATAATGCAGGAACAGCTTATTACGTATATTGAAACGATCGTATCGAAAATCGGGCGGAATTTATAACCTTCTCCATTTTGAAGAATCCATGGAAATTTTAGATGCAAAGATGAAACATGCGGAAAACACACACGCAGCAACCATTGTCACGACAATCCCGGCTGTCTGCTGCAAAAAAGTAAAAAACTTTTTACATTCAGCGAAAAAAAATTTAACAAACCAGCCTGCTTTTCCGCTAAATAGGAATAGAATAGGGTGATTTTTCGGGATTTAACGTTGGCACGCTTCTTGCAAAGATAAATGATTAAGTATTTCGAAATTTTATTTTGGATTAAAGGAGGGATTTATCGGTGGAGTTCTTTGAATTTTTCAGTACTAGCTGGAACGAGATCCTGATGATGACATGGGAGCACATTCAGTTAGTGGGTCTTGCAGTCGGGGTAGCCATCTTGCTAGGCGTTCCTTTTGGGATATATATTACCCAGCATGAAACGCTTTCAAATTTAGTGTTAACCGTTGCAGGCATTATCATGACGATTCCCAGCATTGCCCTTTTTGGTATCATGATTCCAATCTTATCAGTCATTAATCAGGGAATCGGCTTTTTACCAGCCTTTCTGGCACTCGTTTTGTATTCACAGCTGCCGATTATCAGGAATACATTTATCGCTATTAAGAATGTGGATCCAAACATGCGCGATGCCGCAATTGGCATGGGAATGACAACGTGGCAGCGTCTTCGTAAAGTCGAGATTCCGATCGCACTTCCGGTGATTATGGCCGGGATCCGCACGGCAGTGGTATTAACAATCGGAATTGGCGCAATCGCTGCCTATATCGGTGCAGGAGGGCTTGGGGAGTATATTGCACGGGGCATCTCAACGAGCTACACCACAATGGTCCAGGTTGGTGCTGTTTCTGTTTCCGTCCTAGCGATTGTAGCTGATTACTTACTCGGTCGCATACAAAAGCAAGTGTCACCAAAAACAGCTCATTCAAAATAGGAAAGGGGATAGAGACCGATGATTACTTTTAGCAACGTATCGAAAATATATGAAAGTACTGGCAAGAAAGTAACAGCTGTAGATCATGTGAACATGTCTGTTGAGGAAGGGGAAATCTGTGTGTTTTTGGGTCCGTCCGGCTGCGGGAAAACGACACTTCTCCGTATGGTAAACCGGCTCGTTCAGATCACCGAAGGTTCGATAGAAATCGACGGGAAGGATATTCAAGCGCTGGATTCAATTGAATTAAGGCGCTCAATCGGTTATGTCATCCAGCAGAACGGCTTGTTCCCCAACATGACGATAGAAGAAAATATAAATGTTGTCCCAAAAATGCTGGGATGGGATGCAGGAAAAAGGAAGAACCGCTATAAAGAATTGATGGAAATGATGGGTCTCAATCCAGAAGAATTTCGTAAGCGCTTTCCATGGGAGTTATCCGGCGGACAACAGCAACGGATTGGGGTAGCCCGTGCCCTGGCAGCCGACCCGCCTGTTATGCTAATGGATGAGCCGTTTGGTGCTCTTGACCCAATTATTCGTGACCATTTACAAAATGAATTTTTACGTATTCAAAAAGATGTGAAAAAGACGATCCTCTTTGTCAGCCACGATATTGATGAAGCGATACGGCTGGGTGATAAGATTGCCATTTTCAATCAGGGACAATTAATGCAGGTTGGAACGCCTGATCAGATTTTATCAGATCCGAAAAATGAGTTTGTAAGAGACTTTATTGGAAGCGACCGTGAAATCAAGCGACTGACATTATTAACAGTCAAAGACCTGCTAAATAAGGGGAAAAAGGGAAACCGTAAATCGAATCTCACAGCGGAGATAAACGAGTTCTATGTCACGCTTGATACAGACTTGCGTAATGCGCTAGCAGTTTTATTGGCATCACCAACAGGAGAAGCGGTAATAGTTGATCAAAGAAACCAGCCGCACGGAATATTAACCTTCACTGATTACGAACTATTAACGGGTGTGCATCCTTCAAAACTCAAATCGATTGTTCATTAAGGCGGTGATGACATGAAAGGAAGAAGTAAAGTTGAAACGATGATCCGTATCGGGTTATATGCACTGTTAATCGCGCTATTTGTCTATGCATTCCAAATAGGCGCATTTACATATATTGCAGAAAATCCAAGTGAAATAGCTTACCTGGTTGGGCAGCATATCAGAATGGTTGCGATATCATCTGCAGCGGCGATTTGTTGTGCGATACCTTTGGGGATTTTCATTACTAGACCCCAGTTTAAAAGATTTGAATTTCTTGTTATCAACTTTGCAAACATCGGACAGACCGTCCCAAGCATTGCGATCCTGGCGCTGGTAATGACTTATTTAGGCTTAGGCTGGCAAACTGCAGTTTTTGCACTTTGGTTTAGTTCCCTGCTTCCCATTTTACGGAATACAATTGCAGGCATCGATTCCGTCCATCCCGCCATTATTGATGCAGGAAAAGGAATGGGGATGACGCAAAAGTTAATTTTGTGGAAACTTGAGCTTCCAAATGCGTCGTACGCCATTCTGGCAGGGATCCGTACGGCAACCGTAATTAACGTTGGAACCGCTGCTCTCGCCTTTTTAATCGGAGGCGGCGGACTGGGCGACCTTATTTTTACGGGTATATCCCTTTATGACACGGGAATTATGCTGTCAGGTGCCTTACCCGTCATTTTACTTGCGATTACGATTGATTTCATGTTAGGAATCTTTGAAAAACTGATTATACCAAAAGGTTTACAGCGTAAGGTCGAAGCCATTTAGTAAAAATACGAGGGGGAAATAGGATGAAAAAATTTATTTTAGTAGTTTGCAGTTTGCTGCTTGTATCAGCACTTGCCGCATGCAGCTCGAAATCAACGGCAGGTTCAGGTGAAAGTAAGGGAAAAGTCACCGTAGGCGGGAAGGACTTTACTGAGCAGCACATCTTAACGAAAATGACATCGATCTATTTAAAAGAAAAAGGATATCAGGTTGATGAAGCCAGCAGCATGGGAAGTACGGTTGCCCGCTCCGCACTGGAAAACGGACAGCTTGACGTGTACTGGGAATATACAGGTACGGGGCTAATGGTCTATTTAAAACAACCGGTTGAGACAGATCCTCAGAAAGCATATGAAAAAGTAAAAGAAGCAGACAAAAAAAATGGCCTAACATGGTTAAACAAATCTGAATTCAACAACACTTACGCAATTTTAATGCGCCAGGATCAAGCAAAAAAATTGGGCATTGCCTCCATTTCAGATCTTGCAGAATATATAAATAAAGATTCCAGCAAGTATAAATTCGCAACAAACTCTGAATTCTATGCCCGTGAAGATGGTCTGAAAGCACTACAGAAGAAGTATGGCTTCGCATTTCCCCAGAAAAATGTCGTGAAAATGGATACAGGCCTCTTATATAATTCATTGAAAGAGGAGCAAGTCGATATCGCGGTTGGCTTTGCGACAGACGGACGCATTAAAGGGTTTGATCTAGTTGTGTTAGAAGATAACGAACAATTCTTCCCAGCCTATAACGGTGTCCCGGTTATCCGTGAAGAGGTATTAAAAGAGCAGCCGGAAGTGGGAGACCTTCTAAATGAAATGGCAGATCGTCTAGATGGAGATACGATGAAAGACTTAAATTACCGGGTTGACGTTAAACATGAAGACGTAAATAAAGTTGCAAGAGAGTGGCTTGTTGAACAGGGAATGCTAGATTGAGATGAAAGTGAATGGCCCACTCATTACCTATATTGAATCTGAATCGATAAAGTATTTGGATAAAGGCACATTAAATACTCTCAAAGAAGCGCTAGCAGACATTATCGCTTGTACTATTGCAGGTAGGAATACGAATGCAGCAGAGATTGCAAAAGAATTTGCTGTTTCGCAATGGGGGACGGGAAACAGTTCGCTTTTCCTGTTTCCTGATAAATTAACGACTGCCGGAGCATCTTTTGTCAATGCGACAATGGCAAATGCACTCGATTTAGATGATGGACACCGCCTTACAAAAGGGCATCCCGGCGCGGTTATTTTTCCCGCGGTACTCGCCGTTGCAGAAGAGAATAATATAAGCGGAGCAGAGTTTTTGACGGCACTCCTTATAGGCTATGAAGTGGGGATCCGTGCTGGCATTGCAGTACACCTGGTCCGGCCAGATTATCACTGCACCGGTTCATGGGGAGCAGTGGGAGCTGCCGCTGGTGTTTCATACATTTTAGGACTTATGGGAGAAACAATTGAGCACGCACTGGGGAATGCAGAATATTTTGGTACCTATTCTCCAATGATGCGCTGCATCGAACATCCTTCTATGTTAAAAGATGGGATTAATTGGGGCTGCATGGCCGGGGTAAGTGCAGCTCATTTAGCAAAAGCAGGCTATACAGGGATTCCATCATTATTTACAACAGAAGAAGCAGAAGAGCTTACAGATGATTTGGGAACAAGTTATCGTGTAAATGAACTGTATTATAAGCCGCATGCATGCTGTCGATGGGCGCAGCCAGCTATTGAAGCAATTAGGGGAATTCAAACTAAACATCCATTGGTATCCAGCAATGTGAAAAAAATAGTCATTCATACATTTACAGAATCTGCAGCATTATCGAAAGAGTATCCAGAAACTACAGAGGAAGCACAGTACAATTTGTTTTTTCCCGTTGCAGCATATCTTGCTTATGGTGAAGTTGGTCCAAAACAAGTACTAGACCATCTGGATGATCCAATTATTCTGGGCATGATGGACAAGGTTTCAGTGGTAATTGATCAACAACTTAACGAAGCATTTCCTGAAAAAGCATTAAGTATGGTTAAAATAGTAATGCAGGATGGGAGCACTTATCAATCTGATATTATACAAGCAAGAGGAGACTATGATTATCCGTTGTTGGCTGAAGAAAAAAAAGAAAAGTTTTTCTGGCTGACAACGCCAATCCTAGGACAAGAAACTGCGAAGAGGTTATTAGAATCCATTCAAAACATCGAACATATGAAAAGTATTAGAGAGCTTATGCAGGTCTAATAAAGGACACTTTCTCAGTAGTCAGTTTTTACTTTTTCAGAAATGTTGTTAAACTATTAGTAAACGAAGGAGGTGTCCCTTTTTGAGTTTCAATCAACCTCATCTTAAGAAAGTATCATATGCTGAATATTTAACCTGGCCTAATGAGCCACGTTATGAAATCATTGATGGCATCCCCTATCTTCAAGCCGCGCCTTCACGGCAGCATCAACGTCTTGTCACTCAATTAACCGGTGAATTATATACTTTTTTAAAAGGGAAAACATGCGACGTGTACACGGCACCGTTTGATGTTAGATTATCATCTGCAGAAGATGAGCAAGAATACCATGTCGTTCAGCCGGACATTAGCGTAGTATGTGACGAAAGAAAATTAGACGATAAAGGATGCAAAGGAGCTCCTGATCTCATCGTAGAAGTTCTATCTCCTTCCACATGGCAAAGAGACCGTATTGAGAAACTGAATAAATACCAAGGTCATGGAGTAAAAGAATACGTATTAATTTATCCTAACGAGAAGATCATCGAGCAATATACTCTTGCAGAACAAGGTATGTATGAAATCCCTAAAATCTACAATATAGAGCACATATTTCGGTCTGATATCCTTCCTGGGTTTGAAATTCCTATGAGTGACATCCTATTTTAATGCAATTTAAAAGTTTGTAAAAAAAGACAGCTCGTCCAACCGACAAAGCTGTCTTTTTTATGTGCTAGCGTATTCCTTTCATAAAACCTTGAATCTTTGGCGCCAACGCTAACAAGATGACTCCTAGAACCAGTGAAGCTCCACCGATCAAACCGAAATAGAACATTTCATTTTCAGGAGTATAAAATTTAACCAATTGCGCATTAATCGCTTGAGCAGCAGCATTTGCTAAGAACCATAAGCTCATCGTTTGTGCTGAAAAAGCAGCAGGCGCTAATTTAGTGGTAGCCGAGAGACCAACAGGTGACAAGCATAATTCACCAAGTACCACAAGGAAATAGCTAAGAACAAGCCATAAAGGATTTACTAATGAAGCTCCGCCATAGTAAACCGGTAAGAGAATGACAAGGAAAGATAGACCGGCAAATAATAAACCTAACGAAAATTTTTGAGGAATCGTTGGCTGACGGTTTCCCAGTTTAACCCATAGCCAAGCAAATACTGGAGCTAAAATGATAATAAACAACGGGTTTAATGATTGGAACCAGGCTGGAGAAACATGAATTCCTGCAAAATCCAGCTGCGTCCGCTTATCCGCATAGCTTGCTAAAATGGTTGATCCCTGTTCCTGGATTGCCCAGAACATCACAGCTGCAATAAAGAGCGGGATGTAGGCAATTAAACGAGAACGTTCAACGCTTGTTGTTTTAGGGCTGCGGTACATGAAAATAAAATAAAGAGCAGGAATAACAATTCCTAGGATACCGACCAGGTTAATAAAGCTTTCAATTGTTAAGGCGCCCATGGAAACGGCAATTACAGCTAATACAGCAATAATAACTATGCCTATACCAATCTGGGTGAAAACCTTTTTCTTTTCTTCTGCTGATAAAGGGTTTGTAGGAATCGTTCCGGCAAGTCCGAGGTTTGTTTTCTTCGTTGCCAAAAATAAGACTAACCCGAAGAACATTCCAATAGCGGCAAATGCAAAACCGAGATGGAAGCTATAATCCATTACTGTTTGTGATCCGACAATCAATGGGGCAAGGAAGCCGCCAAGGTTTATTCCCATATAGAAAATGCTGAAACCAGCATCACGGCGATTGTCATTTTCGCTATAAATTTCACCAACTACACTGGAAACATTCGGTTTTAACAGACCAGTACCTAGGACGATAAGTACCATGGATACAAAGAACATGGAAAGACTTCCTGGTATAGCCAGAACTATATGGCCGAACATAATCAAGATACCGCCATAAAAAATGGCTCTCGACGTTCCTAACACCCTATCGGCCAGCCACCCGCCAATAATACCGGACATATAAACCAATGAACCGTAAATGGACATGATAGACAGCGCTGTCGTTTGGTCAAGTCCTAACCCGCCTTTTGAAACTTCATAGTACATATAAAAGACCAGAATGGCCCTCATTCCGTAGTAGGAGAAGCGCTCCCAGAACTCAGTAAAGAAAAGTGTGAACAAACCTTTAGGGTGTCCAAAAAAACCTTTTTGAGGCACGCTATCCACAATTTTCTGTCTATTATACAATGACATACAATTTCCTCCTCTTCATTATTCTATAATACCGAAGATGGTTTTGAAAAGTAAATGTAATTATGTGATTTTTATAGGAAATTGCAAATTTTTTTGAAGAAAAGCGATAACAAAAATTATTTTAGAATAATCAATTGGTTGGGAATTTTGTGACTCTATGAAAATATCAAAGGAAGTATATGAAGAATATAAAAACCGATGGAAGAATTCCTTAGCCAAGCGGCACAACTGTATTCAGATAGTATCCAGGCTTTAAGAATCCACTGCGGACGGTGGAGTATGCGAAAGTAACTGATTATCAAGCACATTATGCGAACCTTGCAGGCAAAACTTTTGAGGAACGGACTCAGTATTTTGAAACCCATTCAATAGATCCAAGCGTAAGATCAAAAAGTCTCTCCAAACAATATTCGGAATATTATTTACTATTGCTTTACATTGTTATATAATCGCATAAGTAAACTCGGAATTAAGTGGGAGGCAGCAGGATGACGGTCGGTATTACAGTTTTGGGTTTTGTGGTAGGAACTTTGGTCGGCTTAACAGGAGTAGGCGGGGCAGCCCTTTTGACTCCTTTATTAATAACATTTGGGATCAATCCTTCAATTGCGGTAGGAACCGATCTGGTTTATAACTCGATTACCAAATTATTCGGGGTTGCCCAGCACTGGCGGCAAAAGACGATTAATGTGAAACTGGTAAAATATTTAGCTTTAGGGAGTGTTCCAAGTGCAATCATTGCAATCGGCACTCTGCATCTATTTCCTTCATTCCAACAACATCAAGAAAACATTATTAAGCATGCTCTCGGATATGTGCTGACATTAGTAGCCATTTCGATTATCCTGCGTGTCTTTTTCGATAAGAAGATGGGTCCTAATCGTTGGCAGAATCAACCTCTTGAAAAAAAGAAAACATTAACGATCCTAATTGGTGTACTCTTTGGTTTTATAGTTGGCTTGACTTCAATTGGTTCTGGATCCTTATTTGCGATTGCGATGATCTATTTATACAACATGAAATCTTCCGAGTTAGTAGGAACCGACATAGCCCATGCATTTTTGTTAGTGACTGTTGCAGGTATATTAAATGCCAGCTTTGGAAATGTAGATTATATCTTGGCAGGCAATTTACTGATAGGTTCTATCCCGGGTGTGCTATTGGGCAGCAGATTATCGGTTAAGGTATCACCAAAACCGCTTCAGGCGATTATCGCCACAATCATTTTAATTACTGGAATCAAGCTTGTTAATTAAAAATATCGGTGTCTCTATGTCTCTATCTGTAAAATAGAAATAGTTGCAGGCCTTATTCAGTTACCTTCTTTATTACTTATGAAGGGCACCGGTATAGTTTACATACAGTTAGGAAATAAAAGATTGTCCATGCAAAAATGCAGGCAACAAAAGTATGATAAAAATGTTTTCTAATCGAGGGTTTCAAAAGAGGCATTCATAAAAGAGCTGGTTTTCGGCCAGCTCTTTTGCTAAACAAAATATTAAAAATCGAAGGAGGTTACTTGATTGCTTCCAAAACAGGCTCAGCTAATAGTTCGCTAAGATGTTTGTCAATCTGGTCCGTGTACTCTTTTCCTTCAGCAGCGAATAGGGCAAAGTGACCGCAGATACTCCGGATTACTTTAAGCTCGCTATTCGGGATCATTTTTTGTTCTTCTTCGCAATCCCTCGGTGGAAAGAACATATCTTCATCGATCGGCATGACATAGACTTTTGCCTTGATTTGGCCAAGTGCTTCCTGTAGATTTCCGTTCGTATTCCTGCTCACATCACCCCGTTGCCATTTCCAGCCCATGCTAAGAAGTGCATTCGGATCCATCTCTATAAAAAGCGGTTCAAGGAATCCAGCTATAAATTCATCTAATGAAGCTACTCCAAATAGCCGCCATCCTTCCTTTTTGTAAAATTCAGTGCTCAATCCCATAACAGACCATATTTTTGCATGTCTTTTCAACCCATCTGCAACTTCCCGACAAGATTGATAATTTCCGCCATTCCAATTCGGATCAGAGGTGATCGCTTCGTTTAGTGTCTCAGTAAACAGAAAGTCGTGTGAGGTATTTTTGGCAGTACCGGCAATCGGTGCAGCCCGCTTGACCATATCAGGATAGCGGACAGCCCATTCATACGTTTGCTGGGCTCCCATTGAACCGCCGACTACGAGAGCCAGTTCCTGGATGCCATATTTTTCAGTAATGAATTTATGTTGGGCACGAACATCATCGCCGATTCTAACGTTTGGGAAATGAGCCATGCCAAAGGGTGCAGGAGTGTTATGAGGTGAACTTGATAACCCATTTCCGATTTGGTTCACAATCACAATAAAATATTTTTCCGGGTCAAGGGCTCTTCCGCTTCCGATATAGGGTTCATAGGCTTTACTGGTTCCTGAAAACCATGTGGGAATGAGAATCGCATTATCTTTTGCGTCATTAAGCTCTCCAAAAGTAGCATAAGCGAGCTTACAATCAGGGATGTTTTCCCCGTCTTCTAAAGAAAAGTCTCCTAAATTATAGAGTTCATATGGGCCATGAAATTCCTGAGTATAATAGTTATTTTTAATCAATTAGTATCACCTATCCCTTCAGCCATACTTTCTTTACCGGTCATGCCTATTACCTCCTCATCATTAATGTAGGCGAATACAATATATATTCCTTTAAGATTTGAATTATCCTTCTTTAAAATCATTTTCATTATATTTTCTAGGTAAAAAGCAGATTGCATCTATCCAGTAATCCTTAGAAAAACATTTATTAATATTTAGTTATCCATTTTTTCACGGTGAGATGAAAGTTTATAGCAATACTTATCGAAATTTTCTGATTGAAATGAATATTAAAAGTGTTATGATATAAATTGTATACAATATTAATTATTGAATACAATGTTGAAGTTAGATGGGTGAAGCGATGAAGAACGATAAGAAATCCAATTTGTATGAGCAAGTGTATGTATCGATAAAGGAAGCCATTGTGAAGGGAGTGTTGTCACCGAATGAACGGTTGCGGGAAGTGAGGCTGGCTGAAATGTTCGATACAAGCCGAACTCCTGTGCGCGAAGCTTTAAGGAAATTAGAGAAGGAACGTCTTGTAACCTTTGAACCATCTATTGGCGCTAAGGTTACCGAATTAAATGACGAAACAATTACCAGTATCTATGAGTGCCGCTCAGTATTGGAAGGTCTTGCAGCAAAAAAAGCTGCACTTCATATACGACAAGAAGACTACTATCAATTGAGTGAGTATATCATTCTCTCGAGACAGTATTTTCAAGCAGGAAATATAGAACAAGTGGTTGAAAAAAACACTTTATTCCATGAAACGATTGTAAAGTTGAGCCGAAATCCGGCGCTAATTCAAATGGTGGAACACGTTCGTACCGAAATCCTTCGCTATCGAATCATTACGAGTTCTTTTGGTTTTCGAACAAGGGGTTTTGATGAACACGATGCGATTCTTGAAGCGATTAATGGGCAAGATCCTGACAGTGCAGAGGAATTAATGAAAAAGCACATCCAGGAGGACTTGCAGAATATTTTAAGTGGTTTGAATCAGTACAGTGTGAATTTCAATTGTTAAAAATGAAAGCGTTTTGCCTTTTAAATGTCAGAATCAAAATGTAGCAGGAGAGACTCATGAACTTTTTTTGTGGAGGTGATTGGATGGCAGGACCGCTCAAGGGGTTAAAGGTTCTTGACATTGCAACCGTTTATGCAGCCCCTTTCGCAGCAGCCATATTAGGGGATTACGGAGCAGATGTACTTAAAGTGGAAGTTCCGGGAAGAGGAGATCCTGTACGCGGCTTCCAACCGATGTGGCATGATGAGTCGATTCCATGGGCCACAATTTCACGTAATAAAAAAACGGTTACACTTGACCTCAGGAAAGAGAAGGGTCAGGAGGTGTTTCTTCGGTTATTAGCGGATCACGATGTATTATTCGAAAATTTCCGTCCTGGGACACTTGAAAAATGGGGAATTCCAATCGAACGGATAAGAGAAGCCAATCCGAATATTATTGTTGTCAGCGTTAGTGGTTATGGCCAAACCGGCCCCCGCCGTGAAAAAGCAGGATTTGGAACTTCAGCCACAGCCTTTAGCGGTTATACATACATCAATGGTGACAGAGACAGGCCGCCTTTATCACCACCGATATCACTTGTAGATTATGTAACGGGGTTATTCGCAACGATCGGCGCGGTTGTGGCATTGTACCATCGTGACGCATTAGGAGGGGAAGGCCAAGAAGCGGATGTGTCTCTTTATGAGTCGATGTTCCGTATGTTAGAGAACATGGTGGCTTCTTACGACATACTCGGATCTGTGATGGAGAGAAAAGGCAATGATAACAGTGCATCGGTGCCGGTGGGAACCTTCCAAACAGCAGACCGCAAATGGATGGTGCTTACAGCGAGTACGGACCGGACCTTTTACCGCTTAGCAGAATTAATGGGGAGGGGAGACATGATAACCGACACGCGCTATTCTACCAACAAAGAGCGTGAAACAAGGCGGGATGAATTAATGAACGTGGTGGCAGATTGGATCAAGCAATATTCCGCTTCAGAGATTCAAGTGCTTTGTGACAATCATGGCGTACCCATCTCTCCTATTTATTCCATAGAAGATATTTTCCAGGATCCGCAATATCAAGCTCGTGACTCGATTGTAGAAGTTGAACATGCTTCATTTGGAAAAATAAAGCTTCCAGGTGTTGTACCAAGATTCACAAAGACCCCTGGTTCTGTGAAAAATACTGGCTCGAAACTGGGGGAACACAATCTGGAAGTGTATACGCAACTTGGTTTTTCACCTGAAGAAATTCAAGATTTACAAAGGGAGGGAATCATTTGATTTGGGAATGTAACGATTTTATCAATGTGAAAGAGGTCGGTCCGCGGGACGGCCTTCAGATGGAGAAAGAATGGATACCGACAGCGGAAAAAATTAAACTCATAAACGCACTGTCTAAAACGGGTGTCAACGGTATCCAGGTTACATCTGTTGTTCACCCAAAGGCGGTTCCGCAATTGGCAGACGCAGAAGAGGTAATGAGAAGCATTGAGCGCCATCCAGGTGTTTCCTACAGTGTGTTAGTGCCCAATGAGCGTGGCGCTGAACGTGCTGTACCGATGAAAGCAGATGAATGGGAGTTGATGCATTCGGTAACAGAATCCCATAGTCTAGCCAACGCGAATAAAAAGGTTGATGAAAGTCTTAAAGAACATGAAAAGGTCGTCAAGCTTGCAAATGAACAGAACGTAACTGTTCAAGGGGGCATGGCAACTGCGCTGGGCTGTCCGTTTGAAGGGAAGGTGCCATTCAGCAGGGTGGCTTATGTTGCGGAAGCCTATTATTCTATGGGTATCCGATCGATCAGTATTGCCGATACAATTGGCGTCGCTGACCCTAAGCTGATTTATACAACAATGAATAGGCTGATTAACCAGTTCCCGGACGTAGAATTCAGTCTTCATCTGCACAATACTCGCGGAATGGCCATTGCCAATGTCCTGGCTGGCATTGATGCAGGTGTACGTTCCTTTGATGCCTCAATGGGCGGTCTTGGCGGTTGTCCGTATGCCCCTGGAGCAACTGGCAACGTATCCACGGAGGATCTTGTTCACATGCTCGACCTAATGAATATTCCAAATGGAGTTGATTTGAACCGCCTGCTTGATATCTCGAAGATTGTTGAGACATTGGTGGGGCATACCCTGGAAAGCGCCATTTATCGCGCGGGGCCTGCTGACCAACTTCAAGTTGCTCCAACAGCTCAAAAAAAGATTGGTAAATAAGAACTTTGAGGACAAGTTGATTCACTTCAAGTTGCAATTATACAGATCTTATAATACGGCTATTACTTTTTGTTTTCCAAATAACTTTATATAAAAATTTTAGAGGGGGAATTGTTTTGAAAAATGTGAAAAAGAAAGCGTTCATGATGTTCATCGTTTGTTTAACCTTTGTTGTTGCATTGGCAGGCTGCAGTTCTAGTTCAACGGACGGACCGACAAAGGCTGGTGGAGAAAAAGAGGTATATGCGAATGGAAAGCCGGTCAACATAGTGGCTCCTGCATCACCAGGAAGCGGATGGGATCTAACGGCTCGTGCCCTAGTTGAAACCTTTACGAAAGAAAAACTGGTTGAGTTCCCAGTTCCTGTCCTTAATGAGCCAGGCGCTGTTGGTGCAGTGTCTCTATCCCAGCTGGTGACGCAAAATAAGGGTAAAGTCGATAGAATCAGTGTCACATCGACTCCCATTATGTCCAATTACCTTCGCGGGAATTCAGACTACAGCTATGAAGATGCGACAATGATTGCCAGGCTAATTACAGAGTATTACACAGTCGTAGTTCCAAAAGATTCAAAGTATAAAACTCTTAAAGATTTACTGGCTGACGTTAAAGAAAAAGGACAGGCTATTCCTGTTGGAGCTTCCGGAGACGATCAGCTTCCATTTGCTTTATTGGTGGATGAAACAGGAGGAAATCCAAAGAATATTAAGTTCGTTTCGTATGAAGGCGGCGGAGAAATCACAAATGCCTTATTGAATGGCGATCTTCAAGCGGCTGTTTCAGGGGTCAGCGAATTCAGTTCCCAAATCGAGGCGGGTGAATTCCGTGCTCTAGCTGTCTTAAGCGAAGAACGCCTGGAAGGTGCAATGAAAGATGTTCCTACAGCTATCGAACAAGGGGTGAATGTATCTTTCGGGAACTGGCGCGGCATCATGGGACCGCCGGAAATGCCACAAGAAGCTGTAACGTATTGGCAAGATACCATTGAAAAAGCACTTCAAACGAATACATGGAAAGAACTCGCCGAAAAAAACCAATGGGAAACGACTTTTATGAAGGATGAGGAATTCCAGAAATACTTAAAGGAAACCAATGACTCGATTGAAACAGGGCTGCAAAAAACTGGGCAAATTAAATAATTTGGTAAACCAGCAAACAATCTAACTATGAATCTTGAAAGGAAGGGGTGGTCATTTGAACAAGAATATCGTTTCCGGAATTGTGGTCTTCCTTTTTGCACTTATTTATACCATTATGGCGTTCCGGCTGCCGGCCTCATCGTCACAAAACGCAGTAATTGGCCCATCCGTCTTTCCGACAGCCATTGGTATTCTCTTAATTGTGACCTCTGTTATGCTTATAGGAAAGGGAATCATTGAACAACGCCAGCAAAAAGGCATGCAAGAGCCTGAAAAGAAATCGGAAGAAGAAGGGGAAAAACAAGATTCCAAGAAGGTTTTCGTTCTTTCCCTTTTACTACTTGGGTATGTCTTATTATTCTTCCCGTTGGGGTACTTGATCTCAACAGCCCTCTTTATTCTGAGTGTTACCATGTTTTTGGACCGGGGGCACTGGATTAGAAATGTGATTTATTCTTTGGCCTTCCCTGTCACCATTTATCTCATCTTTGACCGTGTGCTGGCTGTTTATCTGCCGCTAGGTCCATTGGGAGGTGGCTAAGATGGACATTTTCTCAAATCTGATGACAGGATTCGGCCAAGCGTTATCGTGGGAGACTCTTGCCTTTGCTTTTCTCGGGGTTCTGATTGGGACATTGACCGGAATTCTACCCGGGATCGGGCCTATTACCGCGATTGCTTTATTAATACCAATGTCATATGGAATGGAGCCAATGAGCGGCCTCATTATGTTAATCGGGATTTATTATGGGTCTATGTATGGGGGATCAACCACAGCCATACTTGTGAAAACACCAGGGGAAGTGGCTTCCGTGGTAACAACATTGGATGGTTATGAAATGGCAAGACAAGGAAAGGCCGGACGTGCCTTGTCGGCTGCCGCGATTGGATCGTTTATTGCGGGAACATTATCCACATTGGGTCTCATGTTGCTTGCACCGATTTTAGCCAAAGCAGCTTACTTTTTTGGTTCGGCCGAGTATTTTCTGATGATTGTGTTGGCCATGACCATGGTTTCCAGTTTAACTACTGGCTCTGCCTTAAAAGCCTACATCTCTACCTTGTTTGGCCTGTCAATCGCGATGGTAGGGATTGATTTGCAATCCAGTGTACCTAGATTTTCGTTCGGGGTTCCGAATTTGCTGGATGGTATCGATTTTGTGTTAGTCGCGATTGCTTTATTCGCGATTCCAGAAGCCCTTTCGAATATGGCTAGAAAAGGCAAAGCCGCTAAAATGGATATGCAAGAATTTAAAGGGTCTAATTGGATGACACGTGAGGACTGGAAAAGATCCGTCGGGCCATTCGGTAGAGGCTCGTTATTAGGTTTCATCATTGGCGTCCTCCCTGGGGTAGGTCCATCTTTAGCATCCTTTCTGTCTTACGGGATGGAAAAGAAGCTCTCCAAACATCCTGAAGAGTTTGGAAAGGGAGCGATTGAAGGTGTATCCGGTCCGGAAGCAGCCAACAATGCCGGTGTGGGCGGTGCATTAGTTCCGTTATTTACACTTGGGATTCCAGGATCGGCTACGACAGCACTGTTAATGTTTATTTTCATGATGTACGGCATGCAGCCTGGACCGGGAATGTTTGACCAGAACCCCGAATTGCTCTGGGCGATCATAGCCAGCATGTACATTGGGAATGTCATGTTGTTAATCTTGAATCTTCCATTGGTGGGTGTATTCGCTTCGTTATTGAAGCTGCCGATTGTGCCACTGTTTGTGGGTGTATTGGCATTTTCAGTGTTAGGTGTGTACGGGATTAATTACAACCAATTTGATCTTTTATTGTTATTTGGGTTCGGTTTGATCGGGTATGCGATGCAGCGATTCGATTTTCCGCTTGCTCCTGCTGTTATGGCGTTAGTGCTTGGCCCGCTTTTGGAACAAAATTTTCGCCGTTCCCTTGATATTGCAAATGGCAACTGGTTCACGTTTTTTGAAAGACCGATTTCACTCGTTCTTAGCCTCATTATTTTCGCGGTTATCATTGTACCAATTGTGAAGACGTTGGGTAAGACAAAACGGAACGGTAAAAAACCGACGGATACAGATATTAATACGAATGCCTAATCATTTTCAGATGCGATTATGGGTATCTCATTTTATAATAAAAGCCCTTCTCAATCAGAGAAGGGCTTAAAACCATTATTACTCCATAATCTGGATGATGCCTGACACTCAATCTACTTCAAAGTTTGGCTAAACTTTAATAAAATAGTAGAATATACTCTTGGACTTATTAAACGGGCTCCATATTTCTACAAAATATGAATGATGTCAGGAGCCAACTATTTTTCTGTCAAATTATGAAGGATTTTATACTCTTAATCCGGAAATGTATAGTAACCTAAAAATAACCAAGGGAGGAAGCCAACGTGGATTTTACTTTTATTCATGCAGCAGACATTCATTTGGATAGTCCGTTGCGGGGACTTGAACAATATGAAGGGGCGCCGGTTGAGCAAATACGGAATGCGACGCGAGAAGCATTCATTAACCTTGTCGATGCGGCAATCGAGAATAAAGTAGCCTTTGTTATTATTGCCGGTGATTTATACGACGGGGATTGGAAGGATTACAATACCGGGTTATTTTTTATCAGCCAAATGACACGATTGCAAAAAGAAGGGATTCCAGTGATTTTGATTCGTGGTAACCACGATGCCGCCAGTCAAATTTCAAAAGAGCTTAAACTGCCTGAAAATGTGAAGGAACTGTCCGTGAACGAGCCGGAAACGATTTTGTTGGAGGAATTCAATACTGCCATCCATGGCCAAGGTTTCTCTTCCCGTTCAGTAATGGATAACCTTGTATTGCAATATCCGATCCGGAAAGACGGCTATTTGAATATCGGGATTGTACATACCTCGGCAACAGGCAGGGAAGGCCATGAACATTACGCTCCTTGTTCATTGGATGATTTAAAAGCAAAAAGCTATGATTATTGGGCGCTTGGGCATATTCACTTAAGAGAAGTGCTGTCAGAGAATGAACCGGTCGTTTTATTTCCTGGCAATATTCAAGGCCGACATATAAAAGAAACTGGGGACAAAGGCTGTACATTTGTCCATGTAAGGGATAGCGAAATTCAATCGATTGAACATCATACCCTGGATGTTGTCAGGTGGCAAGTATGCGAAGTGGATGCGAACGGTGTAGAAAACACTTCTGATTTAGTTGAAAAAGCAAGGGAACTTCTTGAAGAAACATTTGAACGAGCAGAAGGCCGTTTTCTGGCAGTTAGATTCCGGATTTACGGAGCGTGTTCGATCCATCAAGAATTGCTTACTCAAAGAGAACACTTTATCAATAATATTCGTTCATTATCTTTGGAAGTCGGGCAAGGCGATATTTGGATCGAAAAAGTAAAGATACAGACTGCAAAAACCGTAAATATAGATGAATTAAGAGAGCGGAATACACCATTGGCCAGTATTTTAGATTATTTACAACTAATCAAAGTAGACGATGAAGCGATAGCTTCATTATTGGCGGAATTCAAAGATCTTCACAATGCGCTGCCTCATGAACTAAAACAGACAGAAAGAGGCTTGGACTTTAACAACCCAATGCTTGTTAAAGAACGTTTTGAGGAAGTTGAGGATCTAATTTTACATTACTTAACGAAGCAAGAGGTGGGTGCGGTATGAGATTTGATTATTTCCGTTTAAAGGCGTTTGGCCACTTCACTGATTATCATTTGACATTTGATCTCAATAAAAACTTTCATCTGATCTATGGGCCAAATGAAGCAGGGAAAAGTACCATTCTTAACTCTGTTTCAAACTGGCTCTATGGATTTCCGAAAAACACCACTTATTCGTTTTTACATGATAATAAACAACTCCGAATCGAAGGCGGGCTAAGCCGGTCAACCGGTGAAAAATTGCATTTTGCCAGAAGAAAAGGGAATAAGAACACGGTATTGGACCTTCAAGACAAACCAATTGATGAACAAAAAGTCCGTCAGTTATTAAACCATATTTCAGAACAGCAGTTTACAAATATGTTTGCGCTTGACCATGTCCGTATCCGTGAAGGCGGAAACAGCTTACTGCAAAGCGGCGGTAATCTTGGGGAGAGTTTATTTTCAGCAGCTTCAGGAATAAATATGGTTCGTTCGGTTTTAGATAAGCTAGATACAAAAGCAAAAGATATCTATAAAAAAGGGGGATCCAATCCACCGGTTAATCAGCTGATTAAAGAAGAGAAAGAGCTAACAAAGAAGATAACCGAAAGCCAGCTGAGAGTTAAAGAGTGGAAGGATCTAGAAAAAAGTTACCGTGAAGGCGAAAAGCACCTAGAAGATTTGCAAAAACAAATACGTGAGCTTCAAACGAAACAACGGAAACTTCTCCGTGTTCAGACAACGTTGCCGAAAACGGCAAAAAGAAGCGAATATAAGAAAAAGCTTGAAGAAGTAGGCAGTATTCCAGAACTGCCGCATGATATACGGGATAGGTACAACGGAAATCTTCAAGCACTGCAAGTGGCGAAAAAAGACTTGAAGAAAGCAGAGGAGCAAATCGAAGAATTACAAATGGAACTGGCGAAAATCCAAATTCCTGAATTTATTATTGAACATGCGCTGCTTATCGATTCCCTATATAAAGATGTGCAAAGCTATGAAAACAAACTGAAAAAGCAACCTCTGCTGGAGCAGGAAAAGAATCTCCTGGAACAGCAAGCTCTCTACCTAGCAAAGAAAATAAACGGTTCACTCAACCAGATAGAAGATATTGATTCATTTCGAATTTCTGCTGAAACAAAACAATTGATCCTTGAATTATCGAAGCAAAAGCCGTTGCTTGATCAATCTTTCAAAACAGTAACAGACGATATTGCCTCCTATGCTTTTGACCTTCGTAACTTTCAAGATGAGCTGGCCATACTACGGGATGTGCCTGAATTAATCGATTTAGAAACAGCGATCGAAAAGGTAAAGCGTGAAGTTAGAATCGAGGAAGAGCTAGAAAAGTTAGCAAAACAAGCTGAAAAACAAGATGCAGCTATAAAAGATTCGATAAATCGGCTGCCTTTATGGACTGGCAATAGAGAGTCACTTTTACAAATAGAGCCTCCAATGGTGGAAACGGTAAGGAAGTTTCAGAAAGACTTTACCATGCTCCAGGAAGAATTGAAGCGGGTGAACGAATCCATCCTGCAGGAGCAGATATCGATAGAAGAAAATAATGAACGAATACGCGAGTTAGAAGCGTTGGAAAATATCCCAACAGCAGAAGAACTGAAGCACTTGCGTGAACACCGTGACCATGGCTGGGTTATCCTCCGTTCAAACTTACATGGCAAAGAAGATAAAAACCAAATAATTACCTACACAAATGGCTTGCCTTTGGAGCAGGTTTTTGAAAAAGCAATTCAGAAGGCAGATCTTGCCTCAGACACCATGCGAATCCAGGCTGAAAAAGTGGGCGAGAAAAACAAGCGGCTCGGCGACATTCAAACTAGTGAACTGAAAATCTCTCAACATGAAGAAAAGAGAGAGAAACTAACAAATGAATTATCCTTTTTACACAATGAATGGTCCGACCAGTGGCAATCAGCAAACATCGCGCCGCTCACCCCGGAAGAAATGCTCGAATGGCTGCAGAAATACGAAAAAATCAAAGAACTCACCGGCGGGCTCAATGAACTCATATTGGGCATTCAGGAAAAGGAAGCGAAACGGTCTTCACTCAAAAGTCTTTTATCGGCTGCACTTGAAAAGCTTGAGCTGCCTTCATTGGAGATAACGTTAACCAATCTGCTTGATCATGCGGTGAGATCATTTAGGGAGTTACAAGAAAAGAAGAGTAAGAGAAATCAAACGCTCCAACAAATCCGGCAAATCGAGAAAAATGTAAGCCATAAGGAAGAAGAAAAACAAACCATTCTTACAAGGGTTGAAAACTGGACTTCACAATGGAAACAAGCGATTACAAAAGTTCCTGTATGGCCTGGTTCATCGCCGACAGTGGTCGTGGAAATCGTTCAGTTGTTGGAGGAATGCGTACTTGCGTATGAGAAGACGACTGAAAAAGAAAAAGAACTGAAGGCCGTCAATGAGAGCATCCAGAAATTTAAAGAACTAGCAGAAAGTCTAATTGATAAATACCAGTTGAATTCAATTCCCGAACATCATGCTATCAGTCAATTGCACAAAGAACTGATACAGGCTCAAAAAGACCAAAGTACTGCAGAGGGAATCGATAAACAATTAAAAGGATTGCGGGAAACGGTTAATGGCTCACATCGTGAAATTGAAGCTGTAACACTGGCAATTGAGAACCTAAAAGAACTCGCAAACTGCAAGGAAGATGAAGAGCTGGAGCAATTAATTTCTATGTTTTACTTAAAGGTAGAATTTATTTCTAAAATTCAAGAAATCGAAGAAGAGCTTTTTAATCTCGGTGGCGGACTCACCATTGACCAACTCATCAAAGAATGTGATGGTATTGAGTATGATACCATTTCTGTGGAAATAAGTGAGATTGAAAATACACTGCAACACCTGGATGAGAAACGAATGTCATTCAGTAAAGATCATGGCGCATTACAAAAGGAATACTTTGAAAAAAGTAAGGGAAATAGCAATGCAACGGTAAAAGCGGAACAAGACAAAGAAAGCATTTTGTCCCGCCTGCAATTTCACGCTGAACAATACGTAACGCACAAAATGGCGGCGCTTTTGCTGCAAAAAGGCATCGAACATTATCGGAATAATAACCAAAGCCCAATATTAACCAGAGCCGGCGAAATCTTTTCAAGACTTACTTTATATTCTTATCATGGCATTACCGTGGATTACGATGAAAAAGATGAACCTGTTTTAATGGGCGTACGTAATAATGGAGATAAGGTGCGGGTTGATGGGATGAGCGACGGCGCGACAGACCAGCTGTACCTGGCACTTCGCATCGCCAGCCTCGAAAAGTATGTTCATGACAACGAACCGATTCCGTTTATTGTTGACGATATCCTTATCCATTTTGACGATGAACGATCAAAAGAAACGCTTCGGGTACTACTGGAGTTATCGCAGAAAACACAGGTCATTTTCTTTACGCACCACTCAAGACTTATTGAGATAATAAAACAAGTAGGAAACGACGATTACCAGCTTGAAGAAATAGCAAACTTAAACCCTACTATTACTGTTTGACACTCCCACTCCTAGAGGGGCAAAAGCTGACTAACGATCGGAAAATCTGTAATAACGAAGTGGGAATTATGTATGGAAACAATCGGTCGGTATGAGCGAAGATATCGAAAAAAATGACCGGAAAAGCAAAAAGGGGCACGGCAAGAATGTTTTCAAAAGTAAATTCCTGGAATAGTTGGAGCGGAAAAAGTGAAAACCGGATGATCGTTCCGAAAAGGAGCTGGCATCCGGTTTTTAAATGTGCTATATTCTATTTCTTCACTGTAAGGGCCATCCATTCATCGATTGTTAGTGATTGAATCATGTCTTCTGATATTTCAATAGAGAAATAGTCAAGAATAGATTTGCTGGCAGAGAGAAGATGCTTGTCGACTTTTTTGATTTGTTCCTCTGATGTCGTTGTGCGTTCGACCCACTCCGGGTAATTAAATGTTTTTTTGCGGGATTCCGCTTTCACTAAAGTCAACCCGGCTTGCTCAAACCATGTCGACCATTCTTTCACCGAGTAGCTGCGCATATGGCTTTCATCGCGGAGTTTTTCCAGTCGGTTGACGAATTCATCTAATTCCTTGTCTGCGGGAGCAATATTGTCAATAAGCAGGAATTTACCTCCCGGTTTTAATACCCGCGCCGCTTCCTTTACGAATTTGTCAGGATGCGGAAAATGGTGCGGGGCAATCCTACATGTGACAGCATCAAAGGTATTTTCTAAAAACGGCAGAGATTCTGCATCTGCCACAACATAATGAATGTTTGAATACGATGGATCTAGATGGCGCCTGGCTGTTTTAAGCATTTGGTAGGTTAAATCTGCAGCAAAAACAGATGCTGCATGCGGAGCTAAAGCTTTAACCACATGTCCGCCTCCTGTGGCGATATCGAGTACGATCGATTCTGGCTGAAGCTGTAGCCACTCAGGAAGAAGGGCCAGGTCAGACCCCTTTGAATGTGTGCTGCTTGTTACATATTTCTGTGCATGTTTTCCGAATTGCTCCTGCACCTTCCTTTTGATTGAATCTTGTTCCGTCATATGTCATTTTCTCCTTTTTGATAAGGTAAAGAGAGAGGAACTCTTCTCAGTTTGACCGACCATCACTTTTTATTTTATTTGACTAGGATGCCTTCCGCCAAATAACTGCTTCAAACCCTTGTTTTATTTTGATTCCTATCAATAACAATGATATAAATTTGCAGTAATAATTGGTCGTGAGACATATTATCCTAAGGGAGACCTTTCATGGAAGAGCAGATTTCTGAAAAAAAGGTCCACTCGCGAAGGTGAGCGTTGTTATTATTATTTTATTCTTTATTGGAATTTCTTTTTGAGTTTTTCAATCTTTTTGTTTTCCCCAATCAAAAGGAAGAGATCGCCTTCTTTAAAAGGGATTTCTGCAAAGTGAGTCAACAGTGGCTTTCCGTTTCGTAAAACCAAAGACACAGTAAGGTCATAGTTTCTGGAAAAGTCCAACTGCCTTAAAGTATGACCCAGCATTTGTTCAGGAACTGCCATCTCAATGGCAGAAACATCTTTTGTGATCTCAAAATACTCAGCCACTCCTGACATCATTTCATGGCGGGCAATCTTAGCTCCGGCTTCCTCCTCTGGATTTACCACTCGATCTGCACCTACACTTTCAAGAATTTCACCAACTTCTTTATTGGATGCTTTCGCGATAATTTTTTTAGCTCCGCGTTCTTTCACTTTTTTAGTTACAAGTATTGCCGAGTATTCGTCTGTTCCGATTGCAATGAATACGGCATCAAATTCCTCGATGTTAAACTCATCTAGAACATCATCATCTCTCATATCCCCGACAACGGAGTATGTTGAAAACTCATCATAATCCTCAAGGTAATTTTCGTTTATATCACAAACGACTAATTCACATTCTTGTTTATATAATTCTTTGATGATGCCGCCGCCGAAACTTCCTGCCCCTACAACTAAAAACTGTTTCAAGTATATGTCCCCCTTTTAACCTACAGCTAAATCCTCTTTCAGATATCTTGTTTTAGATGCTTCCAACCGTAGTACAGAATAAATCATGCTAAAGACTCCAATTCTTCCGATGATCATCAATAAAATCAAAACGATTTTCGAGACAGGTGCTAGTTCTCCTGTTATCCCCAAAGATAGCCCTGTATTCGTTAATGCAGATAAAACCTCAAAGATAATGAATTCAAATGGTTGTTTTTCCAGCATTGAAACGATGACAGCAGAAACAAAAAGCAGCATTGAAAAACTGAAGAAAATTAAGAAAGATTTATTAATCGCCTCATTTGAAATGGTTTTCTTTTTTATTACTGTGTAGTCCTGCGATTTGGCAACTGAAACCGTTTTGGCAATTAACACTCTAAGAGTGGTCAGTCTTATGCCTCCCCCGGCACTGGATGAAGCTCCTCCTACAAACATTAAAAACATTAGGATCATTAAAGATGTCATTGTGATAGAAGAAAGAGGCAAAGTTGTAAATCCACCATTACGGGCAGTGGCCGATAGAAATATGGCATTTGTTAGTTTATTTAGGATTGTATAACCACTAAAAGCACCGTTATATTCAAGGGCAAAAAATACAACGGAACCAGCTACTAACAGATAGGTGTGCATTCTGATATTGATTTTGGAAAATAGGCTTTTCTTCTTCTTGAAAGAAAATACGTATTCCACGATCGTCGGGTAGCCCAAGCTGCCTAAAAAAATGGTGAATGCCGTAGTCAGCAAAATAACTTTATTATCCTTAAAAGAAATTAGGCTGTCACCAAATAAATCAAAGCCGGAATTTGTAAAACTTGCGACACTATGGAATACTGCAACAAATATAGCATCCGTTTTATTGTCAAATCGGGGGAGTATTTGTACGAGTGTAATAAGAAAGCAGATCGCTTCAACAATGAGTGCGATAACTAAAACGGAAAACCCTAAAGACCTGATGGTTCTTAGATTACTTTGATTCTGATCTTTAGAAAGCAAAAGCAAATTAGTCATCGTAAGCCGCTTCCCCAACATTAAAAATAGATAGCTCATCACTACTAATATACCTATTCCACCGAGCTGCATTTCGAAGATTAACAACATTTGTCCTAACCTGGTTAGATCCCTTGATACATCAATAGAGGAGAGGCCCGTCACACTGAGGGCACTCGTGGATAAAAATAAAGAATCGAGATAACCAAGTTCCCCATTATGTGATATGGGTGCAGCATAGAACAGGGCAAAAAGTAAAATCGTCGAAACGTACAGAACAAATACAAAGCGAAATTGTTTGATATTTGATTTGGTTTGGGTCATTTCAATACTCCATTTTGGTGATTTTTTTCGTAAATATTTTTTTTAAGAAAATATCCTAAACAGTTATGTATGATAGTAATTTACCCAAAAGTAACTTGGATAGTCAACAGCTTGATACATCTTCCTTTATAAGTTAACCATAAAAGAAAAAGTCCCAATTGGTTTTGGGACTTTTCTATGCTTCTTCCTCTAATTTTACTTAATCGTCATATGATTGAGCCCTTAACATTGCCTGTGGCATGCGAGAGTTACTTATTGCACGGCATCGAATTGGTTCACTTTCCATTTAGATCCCGACTTGTAAAAAGTAACAGTGCGTTTCACACTATCTCCTTCAACAGTGGGTACAGTGAATGTATATGAACGGACGTTTGGTCTTTGATACACCAATTTTACTTTCGCTTTACTCCAAGTTAGCATGCTGCTCCCGTCCCCAACAGCGCGAGCCAATTTTCCATTATACGTAATATAATTATATTTGTTTAACCCTTTTTGTATGGAATTATTTGTAAATTTTTCTGATAAGTATGTAACTAGCTTGTCTTTTGTATTAAATTCCTTGCAAAGGTAAGAATACTGTTTCCCCTTATAATTAAATGTTTTTTGTGTGCAAGAGGTGTTTTTGTATCCATGTAATGCATTCCAGAAATGAGTGCTAGCATTATTAGCTATTTTTATCGCATTTGTATTTGATAGGTTCTGTGCCGAAGAGTGTGCTGAAACTCCTGTGCTTATCGTACAGAAAAGAATGAACGATAGTATGATAACTGCAAATTTTTTCATTTTTTGCTTCTCCTCCTCAAAATAGCGATACTGATAAAACTATAGTGTTTCTTTATTACAAATATTACATTTATGTTACATTAAATATTACATGAAATAAAGACATTTTTGAAGTTTCATTTAACAATAGTCAATTCTATTCATAGAGCTTGGAAAATCCAATTAGAAAGAGGCCGATAGTCCCTGTTATTGGTGCAACCAATGTCACTCATATGGATAAAGTCTTAAGAAAATTAGAATCCTCTCCGGATAAAAAAAGGGGAGAAATAAATAGTGTCTCACTTCATATAAGTAAAGAACGCTATGTACAAATGAATGTATCAATAACGTTGTACGGATGTGATAACATAGTTCAATTCTTACGGCTGTGCTCTCAACATAGATTACCATACGAAATAAACTATTTTAGATTATATAAATTAGACAATAAAATATGCGTTTAATCAATTAAAAGTTGGCCTATGATATTCATGAAAGACATTGGATTGCAGGAGCTGAAGTGAGGGAGCCTTGCCCCAGCTTCTTCAATCCAGGGTAGTAAAGCATCTAAGAAAGTCTCCGTAAATGTGATTAACACCACTCCAAAACACAGTGCCTGTCTATAGGCAGTATCCCGCTTTTGCAAAAAATAGCCATATCGTGCATGATTCCGGTTTAAATGTCCGAATCGATACAATAAAATATAAATAGAATTTTCATAATATTTATCCTATGCGAGACCGGATTCATGAAAGGAGCATCCCTATGATAAAGCTGTTGATTGCGGACCGGGATCAAAATGAACGGACCGGCATTCGCTGGCTCGTTTCTTCATATGCGATTCCGTTTGATAAAGTATTGTTTGCAGGGACGGTTTCTGATGTTTTCCGTTTGATCGAAGCGGAAATGCCGGACGTCATGTGCATTGAACTTGATATGATTCCCAAGGATGTATGGGACAGCTTCAGGGAATTGGCAAAAAGGTATAAGCCAAGGGTCATCGCCATGACGGCGGAAGCAACCTTTGAACGGGCACTGCAGGGAATCGAGCTTCAGGCGTGCGATCTCTGGGTGAAGCATCAATCGCCCGATCACATCAAGCGGGTGTTGACGGATTGCTACAGGATTTTGACCCGGACCCCGATGATTCAGGAACCGGCAAAAGCTGAAGCGGGCACTGTTTCTTACCGCTCATTATTCTTGCCCCAGGAAACGGCGGGCATCAATTACCGGCTGATGCTGATGCAGCTGGAGAATCCGAAAAATCAATTGATGCTCCTGGCCTTTTTACAGGAGTATCCGTTTCATAACCAGCCGGTTTTCCTGCCGTTGAGCAATATGATCGTTTGCATTTTTGAATTCGATTCCAGGCATCCGCTTGAGCATTTAAAGTACCTAGGAAACCGAATCTTATCAGAATGGGAAGAAAAGTTTTCCGAACCGCTGTCAGTGGTTTTATACGATACTGCAGATCCATCCCTTTCGCTGAATGAAAAATATCTTTATGCCAGGCAGGCGCTGGAAATCAGGTTTTTCCAGGGATTCCGGCAGCTTTCGGTCATTGAGGATAGGGTGGACTGGTTAATGATCGACCCGTTCCTAACGCCGTCTGAACAGCGGGAGTGGATCGATATGTTGAACAACATGGACCGTGAGAGGCTAAAGCAATGGATGTACAGGGAATTTCTTAACAAGGAAATGCCATACCCGGAACCTGGGTTGCTGCGGACCCGCTTGACGAGCATATTGGCCCAGGTGCGTCGGTATATGAAGTCCCTGTACCTTGATACGGGCCTACTTGAGGAACGCTATCATCAAATGTTCGAAACGATCCTTTATAACCCGATTCTGTACCGCATCGTCCAGGAATTTCTGCTGTTTTTGTACGAAGTCTTTGACCAGGCAAAAAACCACAAAGAAAACGCACGGACTGACATCATTGAGCAGGTAATCCTGTATCTGGAAGAAAGTTTTCACGACCCGGAACTGAGGCTTGAAGATGTCGCCAATCATGTCGACCGCAGTCCCGCCTATTTGAGCTCCCTGATCACTAAAAGACAGGGAAGCTCTTTCCGGCAGATATTGACGGGAATCCGCGTGAAAGAAGCACAGCGGCTCTTGCTGGCTACGAAACTATCTGTGCAGGAGATAGCCGAAAAAACCGGATTCATGAACGCCAATTATTTTAGCAAGATTTTTAAGGAAAAAACCGGAGAAACCCCCCGTTTGTTTCGGAATCGTAAATAAGTATAGAAATCTAAAATAATGATAGGTTTATAGTGAAAGCGCTTCCTGTGAGGGATTTCATTCTAAAATAATTAGGAAAATTCAAAAGAATATCGTCTGTTTATACTTGCTTTTTTTTTCTACACTTTAGATAGAAAAGAAATGAGTGTTCAAGGAAGTTCATCTTGAACACCATAAACCTATAGTAAAGCAGGTGGGAGCATGGCGGTAAATCAAACAGGAAAAAGGATAATCAAAAACTATACCGGGACTGAACTTCACACGAAGGGATGGATCCAGGAAGCGGCATTAAGAATGTTGTACAACAACCTGGATCCTGAGGTGGCGGAGCGGCCGGAAGACCTTGTCGTCTACGGCGGAATCGGGAAAGCCGCCCGTAACTGGGAGGCCTTTGATGCGATTGTCGAAACCCTCAAGAACCTGGAAAATGACGAAACGATGCTGGTTCAGTCCGGCAAACCGGTCGCTGTTTTCAAATCACACAGCGACGCGCCAAGAGTATTGATTGCGAACTCCAATTTAGTACCGGCATGGGCCAACTGGGACCACTTCCACGAGCTTGATAGAAAAGGGCTTATGATGTATGGGCAAATGACGGCGGGAAGCTGGATTTACATCGGCAGCCAGGGGATCGTACAGGGGACATATGAAACCTTCGCCGAATGCGCCCGCCAGCATTTCAACGGCACGCTGGCAGGGACGATTACAGTTACAGCCGGCCTTGGCGGAATGGGAGGCGCTCAGCCGCTTGCTATCTCATTAAACGGCGGTGTCAGCATCAACATTGAAGTCGACAAGAGCCGGATCCAGCGCCGACTTGATACGAAATATCTTGATGTAATGACCGAAAGCCTGGACGAAGCGATCTTTATGGCACTGGAAGCTAAACGTGATAAGAAAGGTATCTCGATTGGGCTTCTTGGCAACGCGCCGGAAGTATTGAACACGATGCTTGAAAAAGGATTTATACCAGACGTACTCACAGACCAAACATCCTCTCATGATCCGATCAACGGTTACATTCCCATTGGCATGAGCATGGAGGAAGCAGCTGAGCTTCGGAACAAAGACCCTAAAACATACGAAGCGAAATCAAAGCCAAGCATCGCCGAGCATGTCCGGGCGATGCTGAACATGCAAGAACAAGGTGCGATTACGTTTGATTATGGAAACAACATCCGCCAGGTCGCGAAAGACGAAGGGGTAGAAAATGCCTTTACTTTCCCTGGCTTTGTACCTGCCTACATTCGCCCGCAATTTTGTGAAGGAAAAGGGCCGTTCCGCTGGGTAGCACTATCCGGCGACCCTGAAGACATTCGTAAAACAGACGAAGTCATTTTGCGCGAATTCAGCCACAATACCCATCTGTGCAAATGGATTAAGATGGCCCAGGAACGGATCGAATTCCAGGGACTGCCGGCGAGGATTTGCTGGCTCGGTTATGGAGAGCGGTCAAAGTTTGGGAAAATCATTAATGACATGGTCGCCAACGGGGATCTGAAGGCACCCATCGTCATTGGGCGCGACCATCTGGATTCCGGCTCTGTTGCTTCTCCAAATCGGGAAACGGAAGCGATGAAGGACGGGAGCGATGCTGTGGCAGACTGGCCAATCCTGAATGCCCTGATCAACAGCATCGGAGGCGCAAGCTGGGTGTCGGTCCACCATGGCGGCGGCGTCGGTATGGGCTATTCGCTCCATGCGGGAATGGTCATCGTCGCAGATGGAACGAAGGAAGCTGAAAAACGTCTGGAGCGTGTGCTCACCACCGATCCGGGAATGGGGATCGTCCGCCATGCAGACGCAGGGTATGACCTCGCGATTCAAACGGCCAAAGAAAAAGGCGTTCATATGCCGACGTTGAAAAAATAAAACTAGACCATTAAGCAGGGGGAGCACAGCAGTAATAGTCTCCCCTTTTTTGCAAAATTAGATAATAGGAAGGAGAAACAGCATGAGCAAAAAACCACTATGGATTCGCCATGCAAGCCAGCTGGTTACCCTGAAAGGAAGCAGCGCCAGGCCTCTAATCGGAAAGCAGATGGAGCAGCTCCACATTATCGAAAACGGCAGCGTCTGGCTGGAAGACGGCCTTATCCAATTTGTCGGAGAAGATGAAGAAGTGGCTGAAGCCTATAAAGATCGCCTGGAGGAAGCAGAAATGATCGATGCAACAGGCAAGCTCGTTATCCCGGGTCTCGTCGATCCACATACCCATCTTGTCTTTGCCGGAAGCCGTGAAAAGGAATTCGAAATGCGGCTCCAGGGCGCGACATACATGGAAATTATGAATAGCGGCGGCGGAATTCATGCCACCACTTCGATGACAAGAGAAGCAAGCTATGAAACGCTTTTTAAGGAAAGCAAACAGCGCCTTGACCAATTCCTGCTGCACGGTGTCACCACAGTAGAAGCAAAAAGCGGGTATGGCCTGTCGCTAGAACACGAGATTAAACAACTGGAAGTCGCCGGTAAGCTTAATGATCATCATCCGATTGATGTCGTCCGGACCTTTATGGGCGCCCACGCCGTTCCTTTCGAGTACAAGGAGAACCCGGATAGATTTGTCGATTATGTCATCGAGGACATGATCCCGGAGGTAGCGAGCCGTAAGCTTGCTGAATTTAATGATGTCTTTTGTGAACGCGGTGTTTTTACACCTGAACAGTCTAAAAGCATTCTGGAAGCGGGACTCAAGCATGGGCTTCTCCCAAAAATCCATGCCGATGAAATCGAGCCTTACGAAGGGGCGGAGCTTGCCGCATCGATCGGGGCCATCTCGGCTGAGCATCTTTTAAAAGCATCGAATAAAGGAATAAAGGCACTTGCGGATAAAGGGGTAATCGCGGTCCTTCTGCCAGGAACCGCATTCTTCCTGATGGCAGAGTCAGCGAACGGACGGGACATGATTGATGCTGGTGTGCCGGTCGCGCTCTCTACTGACTGCAATCCAGGTTCATCTCCAACCGTCTCCATGCCGCTTGTCATGAACCTTGGCTGCTTGAAAATGGGCATGACTCCGGCGGAAGTACTTACAGCAGCGACCATCAATGCTGCCCATGCGCTGAATCGAGGAAAAGAAATTGGAAGCATTGAGAAAGGGAAAAAAGCGGATATCACGATATTTGATGTGCCGAACTACATGGTGCTTCAATACAAATACGGCGTGAACCATGTACACAGTGTCATTAAAAACGGTGAATTGATCGTTAATGGGGGGAGATTAGTGTGCAACGATACCCGTATCCCCAGTTAAAGCCACCGGCGTTCAGCTGGGACAGGAGCTCGGCACCCGAGGAACCGAAAGTAAATGAATGGATTCAGACGCTTGATCCCGGAAGTATCGAAAAAGTAGATTGGCCAAACTATCATGCTGCGATTCTTGGCGTTCCCTTGTCGCGTTCATCGATCTCAGCCTCGGCAGCAAGTGAAAACCCGGATGCGATGCGCAGAGCCTGGAAATACTTCACGACGTACAACCTCGACCATGAGGAAGATCTTTTAGAAATGAAAGTCGTCGATCTCGGTGACGTCCGCCAGCATGTAACGGATATTGAAGTATGCCACACCAATATTAAAGAAGCCATGGTCAGCATGCGCACCCATCACCCGGAAGTGTTTCCTCTTATCATGGGAGGGGACCATTCCATTACAGCAATGCTGGTAAAGGGATGGAAGGCGGTTCACCCAGATGAGCGAATCGGCATCCTCCAGCTCGACACTCACTTTGACTTACGCGATTTGGCGGATAACGGGCCGAGCAACGGTACCCCCATCCGAAATTTAATCGAAAGCAGGGTCATCAAGGGAGAAGACGTCCATAACATCGGGCTTCACGGTTTCTTCAATGCACGTTCATTAAAAGCGTATGCCGATGAAGCAGGGGTAAGCTATACAACGATGCGGCAGGCCCGTAAAAAAGGAATCGACACCACGATCAACGAGGCATTAGCGCAACTAAGCCAAAAAGTCGATACCATTTATTTCACGGTAGATATGGATGTCCTCGACAGCAGTTATGGACCCGGTGTACCCGCTTCAACACCGGGCGGCATGCGAAATGATGAGCTTTTCGAAGCAGTTTATCTTGCAGGCAGGTGCCCGAAGGTGAAAGCGATGGACATGGTCTGCCTTGATCCGTATAAGGATAGAGGCGAGATGACTACAAAATCCGCCGTCCACACGATGCTTTCCTTTTTGACGGGGTTGAAGCAGAGGGAAATGGAGTAGTAGTTTCGTTATTTGAAAAAAAGTAGAAAACAGACGACGAAACCCTGAAAAGTGACGACAAAAATAACAAACAGACGACGAAAACTAAAAAAGTGATGACAAAATCAAAAAACAGACGACCTAACAAACTTTTTAATCTTTAATTACAGATTTACCGAACGAGAAAGCCCACTACGGTGCGATATCACCCCCTTTTAGGGGTGGGATGAAAGTGAGGTCAGATACGGAGTGCCACTAAAAACCGAAAGGTTTTGTGGTACTTCAAGTATCTGAAAATTCCACTTTATATTTATTGTATATCTGTTGCAGTTCA
>NZ_RYZZ01000016.1 GCF_003989135.1 Peribacillus cavernae | reverse complement strand
ACCGCTCCCCATACAGCTGCTCGTCTTATGCTGGCGGACTTGCGCATGGATGCGCTGACGTCGGCGTTCGCCACAGGACGTGGCGGTTTTTAGTCGACGTTCCTTTATTCAAGGCGCTTGCGCTTTTCGTGTTGAATCTTGCTTTCTGTACTGATATAATCAAAAATAGTGTATTTGTGTCGAGAAGTAGGAGTGAACGTTATGAATAGGGAAGAAAAACTGAACAGGCAATCAAGAATTCGCAACTTTTCGATTATTGCTCACATTGACCATGGAAAGTCCACTTTGGCTGACCGGATTTTAGAGAAAACGAACGCCCTGGCTCAACGTGAAATGAAAAGCCAGCTGTTGGATTCAATGGATTTGGAGCGCGAGCGTGGGATTACGATTAAATTAAATGCCGTTCAATTAAAATATAAGGCTAAGGATGGAGAAGAGTATATTTTCCATCTTATTGATACCCCCGGACATGTCGATTTTACTTATGAAGTGTCCCGAAGCCTTACTGCTTGTGAAGGGGCCGTGCTGGTAGTCGACGCGGCGCAGGGCATTGAAGCACAAACGCTTGCGAACGTGTACCTGGCATTGGATAATAATTTAGAGATTATTCCGGTTATTAATAAAATCGACTTACCGAGCGCTGATCCGGAACGCGTCAGAACTGAAATTGAAGAAGTCATTGGCCTGGATGCCTCAGAGGCGGTCCTTGCTTCTGCAAAAGCAGGCATCGGCATCGAGGAAATTTTGGAACAGATTGTGGAACTTGTACCGGCTCCTGAAGGGGATCCGGATGCACCGTTAAAAGCGCTGATTTTCGACTCGATATATGATGCCTACCGAGGAGTAGTTGCTTACATACGTGTCATGGAAGGATCCGTGAAACCAGGCGACAAAATTAAAATGATGGCTACCGGAAAAGAATTTGAAGTAACCGATGTTGGTGTATTCACGCCGAAAATTGAAATGCACGACGAATTGACGGTTGGTGATGTAGGCTTCCTGACGGCAGCAATTAAGAATGTCGGCGATACGCGGGTTGGGGATACAATCACCAATGCAAAAAATGGCGCTACAGAAGCGTTGCCCGGATACCGAAAATTGAACCCCATGGTTTATTGCGGTTTATATCCAATCGATTCCTCGAGGTTCAATGATTTGCGTGAAGCACTCGAAAAACTTGAGCTTAATGACTCGGCGCTTCAATTCGAACCGGAAACTTCCCAGGCATTAGGCTTTGGTTTCCGCTGCGGATTCCTTGGGCTTCTTCACATGGAAATTATCCAGGAGCGCATCGAGCGTGAATTCAAGATTGATTTAATTACCACTGCACCAAGTGTTATCTATGATGTCATCAATACCGATGGAACACAGATCAAAGTGGATAATCCATCCAATATGCCCGATCCGCAAAAAATCGATCGTGTGGAAGAACCGTACGTGAAAGCTTCGATGATGGCCCCGAATGAATTTGTTGGAGCGATCATGGAGCTCTGCCAGAACAAACGGGGCATATTCATTGATATGCAATATATGGATGAAACGCGTGTCAGCATTGTCTATGAAATCCCGCTTTCTGAAATCGTTTATGATTTCTTTGACCAATTGAAGTCCAATACGAGAGGATATGCTTCCTTCGATTACGAGCTGATTGGCTATAAACCGTCCCAACTGGTCAAAATGGATATCCTTCTTAACAGTGAAACCGTCGACGCTCTAAGCTTTATCGTACACCGTGATTTTGCCTATGACCGAGGAAAAATAATTGTAGAAAAGCTTAAAGCGTTAATTCCAAGACAGCAATTCGAGGTGCCCATCCAGGCGGCAATCGGACAAAAAATTGTTGCACGGTCCACGATTAGCGCCATGCGGAAAAACGTGCTCGCTAAATGTTACGGCGGAGATATTTCCCGGAAACGGAAGTTGCTCGAAAAACAAAAAGAAGGTAAAAAGCGCATGAAGCAGGTAGGTTCTGTAGAAGTGCCGCAGGAAGCCTTCATGGCTGTTTTGAAAATGGACGATACAACACCAAAAAAATAAATCCGCTATAATAAGGAGGTTAGAATTATCGTTTTTCGATAACTAGCCTCTTTTTCTAATTGCAAAAATGATAAAAGGTCGTGTTATAAATGATACAAAGTGCATACATCCATATCCCGTTTTGCGAGCATATATGCCACTATTGTGATTTTAATAAAGTATTCCTTCAAGGACAGCCTGTTGATCAGTATTTGACTATGCTAAAAAAAGAAATGCAGATTGCCCTAGATAAATATCCTCAGCCAGGGCTGAGAACGATTTTTGTCGGTGGCGGAACCCCAACTTCATTAAATGAGCGACAATTGGAATTTCTATGTCAATCGATAAACGAAACGCTGCCATTTGGCGACTCTGTTGAATTTACATTTGAAGCGAATCCGGGCGATCTGTCAGAAGAAAAACTCGCCATCCTTTATGAGGCTGGTGTAAACCGTCTCAGTTTTGGGGTCCAAAGCTTTAACGATGAATTGCTGAAAAAAATTGGCAGGACCCACCGGGCAGCTGATGTATATGAAACGATCGAAAAGGCACAAAAAACGGGCTTTACCAACATAAGCATTGATTTGATTTACGGTCTTCCGGGCCAGACAATGGACGATTTTGTCGATACGCTTGATAAGGCTCTCGAACTTGGTCTGCCGCACTATTCAAGCTATTCCTTGATTGTCGAACCGAAAACGGTATTTTATAATTTGATGCAAAAGGGAAAATTACAATTGCCGCCGCAGGAACTTGAAGCCAGCATGTATGAACGGCTGATGGAGAGTATGAAAAGACGCGGATTACATCAATATGAAATCAGCAACTTTGCAAAACCCGGTTTTGAAAGCCGCCATAACCTGACCTACTGGAACAATGAGGAGTATTTTGGCTTTGGGGCCGGTGCCCATGGCTATATTTCCGAGAGGAGGGTGGCTAACTACGGGCCGATAAAGAAATATATTGTTCCTTTGTCGGATGGAGATTTGCCCCTTCTGGAAGAACATCTTGTTCCCAAGGCTGAAAAAATGGAAGAAGAAATGTTCCTGGGCTTGAGAAAAACGCAAGGGGTTTCCCTGGCAACATTCAAAAGGAAATTTTCCATTGAAATGACAGACATTTTTGCGGAACCGCTCAGAGAGCAGGGAAAACGGGGGCTAATTGAAATGGGAGGCGGTTTTGTACGCCTTACAGAGCGCGGCAGGCTGCTTGGAAACGAAGTGTTCCAATCTTTTTTAGGAATAATCTAAACCGTTGACATCATTGGCGTCATTTGATAATTTATTAATAGTATTAGCACTCGCCAAACAAGAGTGCTAACAGAGGTGATCAAAGATGTTGACTGAACGACAGTTATTAATACTTCAGGTCATTATCGATGAGTTTATTAGCTATGCTCAGCCCGTTGGATCAAGAAGCCTGTCGAAAAAGGATGAAATCACCTTTAGCTCGGCAACGATCCGCAATGAGATGTCGGATCTTGAAGAACTTGGGTTCATTGAAAAAACCCACACTTCATCGGGCCGTGTCCCTTCAGAAAAAGGATATAGATATTATGTAGACCATTTGCTGTCACCGCAGACATTGAAGTCCAATGATATGCTAATGATAAAATCGGTATTTGCCGAACGTATTTACGAACTGGAGAAGATTGTTCAGAAGTCGGCGAAAATTCTGTCTGAACTAACGAACTATACGGCGATCGTCCTCGGACCAAAAGTTAAGGACCATAAGCTGAAAAAAATCCAGATCGTCCCTATAAGCGAAGAGACAGCAATAGCAATCATTGTTACAGATACCGGCCATGTCGAAAATAAAGTGTTTTCGCTGCCGCCTTCTTTTGATGTTAATGAAGTCGAAAAAATGGCGAATATACTGAATGACCGTCTTGCCGGTGTTCCGCTGATGGAACTGAAAGACAAGATTTATAAGGAAGTAGCGATGCTGCTCAAGCAGCATATTCATAATTATGATGCCGTTATCGCAACACTTTCAGACACATTGAACCTGTCAAAGCCTGAAAAGCTTTTTTTTGGCGGGAAGACGAATATGCTGAGCCAGCCAGAGTTTCATGATATTGATAAAGTAAGATCACTTTTAGCGATGATTGAACAAGAAAAGGGTCTGTATGATTTGATGAAACGAAATCCAGCCGGCATTCATGTTAAAATCGGCCGGGAAAATAATAATTCAGCACTTGCAGCCTGCAGTCTGATAACGGCTACTTATTCCGTGGGTCCGGAACAGGTTGGCACGATTGCAATTCTTGGACCGACAAGAATGGAGTATTCACGGGTGATCAGCCTGCTCCAATTCATCACAACCGATTTGACTGCGCTTTTGACGAAGCTGTATCAAAAGGAATAGTAAAGGCAATATTGTTAGGGTGCCGGACTTCACTCAGAATCCGAGGACATCACAGAGCGGAAAGCTTTGACAGCAATAATTAATATGTAGGGAAAGAACGTATAAGTTTTTGAACTTAGACCGGTGTGGCCTCGAGTCATAAGCCAGCTTCCTACAGAAGGCAAAGAACGCCTTCTTTCGGGATCTGTCTTATGCTTGTCGGACTTGCACAGGATGTGCTGACGTCGACGTTCGCCACAGGACGTGGCGGCTCTTAGTCGACGTTCTTTTCAAGGCGCTTGCGCTTTTCTTGTAGGATAAGAAAGTATAACTTTTTCAATGTGAACTGATGTCTAGCTCCAGCGCCTAGCCCCTCGAGGTCATAAGTCGATCATCTGATGGGGAGAAAACCGCTCCCCATACAGATGCTCGTCTTATGCTTGTCGGACTTGCACAGGATGTGCTGACGTCGACGTTCGCCACAGGACGTGGCGGCTCTTAGTCGACGTTCTTTTCAAGGCGCTTGCGCTTTTCTTGTAGGGAGGTGATAGTAGTGACTGAAGATAAAAAAACTGACAACGTAACTGATACTGTTGAAGAAATCGAAGCAGAGCCGATTTTTGCTGAGGGCGATGTGACAGAAGAAGGTTCTCAAGAGGAAGCACTAGAGTCTTTCGAGATGGATCAGGCACAGCCGGAAATTGCTGAACTCGAGGCAAAAATTGAAGAAATGGATAGCCGTTATCTTCGATTACAGGCTGATTTTGATAATTCCAGACGCCGTGCCAGATTGGATATGGAGGCGGCGCAAAAATATAGAGCCCAAAGTCTGGCAACAGACTTATTGCAAGCTCTTGACAATTTCGAGAGAGCGATTCAAATTGAGCCGGATACTGAGCAAACGAAATCTTTGCTTCAGGGAATGGACATGGTGCATAAAGGCTTACTGGATGCATTGAAAAAAGAAGGCATTGAACCGATCGAGGCTGTTGGGAAAGAGTTCGATCCACATATACACCAGGCTGTCATGCAGGTTCAGGACGAGAGTTTCGATTCAAATGTTATCGTTGAGGAATTGCAAAAAGGATACATGCTTAAAGACCGTGTCCTTCGTCCTGCAATGGTGAAAGTGAACGAATAATTCCTACATAAATATATTGGAGGTAAGCAAAAAGATGAGCAAGATTATTGGTATTGACTTAGGTACAACAAACTCTTGTGTTTCTGTATTGGAAGGCGGAGAGCCGAAAGTAATTCCGAATCCGGAAGGAAACCGCACCACTCCCTCTGTCGTTGCATTCAAAAACGGCGAAAGACAGGTTGGTGAAGTTGCCAAACGCCAGTCCATTACAAACCCAAATACAATCATTTCAATTAAACGCCACATGGGTACAAACCATAAAGAAGAAATGGAAGGAAAAGAATACTCTCCACAAGAAGTTTCTGCCATCATTCTTCAATATTTAAAGTCTTATGCGGAGGAATACCTCGGCGAAAAAGTAACAAAGGCAGTTATCACTGTACCTGCTTACTTCAATGACGCGGAGCGCCAGGCAACCAAGGATGCCGGACAAATTGCAGGCTTGGAAGTTGAACGGATCATCAACGAACCAACTGCTGCAGCGCTTGCTTACGGATTGGATAAAACAGAGGAAGACCAAACGATTCTTGTATTCGACCTGGGCGGCGGTACATTCGATGTTTCGATCATGGAACTAGGGGATGGTGTATTCGAAGTAAAAGCAACTGCCGGCGATAACAGACTTGGCGGTGACGACTTTGACCAGGTTATCATTGATTATCTTGTAGCTGAGTTCAAAAAAGAAAATGGCGTTGATCTATCAAAAGATAAAATGGCGCTGCAGCGTTTGAAGGATGCTGCTGAGAAAGCGAAAAAAGATCTTTCCGGTGTGACTTCAACACAGATCTCCCTGCCTTTCATCACAGCCGGGGATGCAGGACCATTGCATTTGGATGTATCTTTAACAAGAGCTAAATTTGATGAAATCTCATCCAGTCTTGTAGAACGAACAATGGGACCAACACGCCAGGCGTTAAGCGATGCAGGTCTTTCACCATCCCAAATCGATAAAGTCATTCTTGTCGGGGGATCAACTCGTATTCCGGCTGTTCAGGATGCAATCCGTAAGGAAGTAGGAAAAGAACCTCATAAGGGCGTGAACCCTGATGAAGTTGTCGCCATGGGTGCAGCAATCCAGGGTGGCGTGTTAACGGGTGACGTAAAAGACGTCGTTCTTCTTGATGTTACGCCGCTTTCTTTGGGAATTGAAACAATGGGCAGCGTATTCACTAAGCTGATTGACCGGAATACAACAATTCCGACTAGCAAATCACAAGTTTTCTCAACTGCTGCCGACAATCAAACCGCGGTTGACATTCATGTGCTGCAAGGGGAACGGCCAATGGCTGCCGACAACAAAACGCTTGGCCGCTTCCAATTAAGCGACATTCCGCCGGCACCGCGCGGCATTCCGCAAATTGAAGTAACATTCGATATTGATAAAAACGGAATCGTAAATGTACGTGCCAAAGATCTTGGCACGAACAAAGAACAGACGATTACGATCAAATCTTCATCTGGACTTGCTGATGATGAAATCGATCGCATGATCCGTGAGGCTGAAGAAAACGCGGAAGCTGACAAAAGCCGTAAAGAGGAAGTAGAACTTCGCAACGAAGCTGATCAGCTTGTATTCACAACGGAAAAGACATTGAAAGACCTTGAAGGCAAAGTGGATGAAGCAGAAGTTACGAATGCTAACGAAGCGAAGGATGCCCTAAAAGCTGCGATTGAGAAAAATGATATCAACGAGATTCGCGAAAAGAAAGATGCGCTTAACGAAATCGTTCAAAACCTAACGGTCAAGCTGTACGAAGAAGCTGCTAAAGCTCAGGAAGCACAAGCCGGAAGCGAGCCTGGCCAGGAAAAAAAGGATGATAATGTCGTTGACGCTGAATATACTGAAGTGAATGATGACGAAAAAAAATAAGACAGCTTTGTAAAGAGAAACATTCACCTGTTTTTCAGGAAAAGTCAAAGTCAGGATTTCTTGGCTTTGGCTTTTTTGGTTGTCTAGTGCAAGCAGCCTAGCCCCGACGCACAGGACGTGCTAGTGCCGACGAAGACATAAGGACGTGTCGGCCTCGAAGTCATAAGCCAATAATCTGATGGGAAGAAAACCGCTCCCCATACAGCTGCTTGTCTTACGCCTGTCGGACTTGCGCAGGATGCGCTGACGTCGACGTTCGCCACAGGACGTGGCGGATTTTAGTCGACGTTCCTTTTAGGCGCTTGTGCTTTTCTTGTTGCACTTTATTTTAAAAAAGTGATAGAATTATCTTTATGTGAAACGAACCGGGAGTGGATTTAGTAATGAGTAAACGCGATTATTATGAAGTGCTTGGCGTGTCGAAGGGCGCTTCAAAAGATGAAATGAAAAAAGCATACCGCAAGCTCTCCAAACAATATCATCCTGATATTAACAAGGAAGCGAACGCGGCTGATAAGTTCAAAGAAATTACGGAAGCATACGATGTACTGAGCGACGATCAAAAGAAAGCTCAATATGATCAATTTGGCCATACCGATCCGAATCAGGGCTTTGGCGGTGGACAGGACTTCGGCGGCGGTTTTGGCGGCTTTGAGGATATCTTCAGCACATTCTTTGGCGGAGGAGGCGGAAGAAGAAGAGATCCAAACGCCCCGCGCCAGGGAGCTGACCTTCAATATACAATGCCTTTGAAGTTTGAGGAAGCCGTCTTCGGAAAACAGACGGAAATCGAGATACCGCGTGAAGAGAACTGCGATACATGTAAGGGTACTGGTGCCAAGCCTGGAACAAAAGTAAACACATGCTCACATTGTCATGGAACTGGACAGCTGAGTGTAGAACAGAATACCCCGCTTGGACGGATTGTCAACAGAAGGACTTGTCATTATTGTCAGGGAACCGGGAAAATCATTCCTGAAAAATGTTCGACCTGCGGCGGTGCAGGCAAAGTCAAAAAACGCAAGAAAATCCAAGTCCAGGTCCCTGCTGGAATCGATGATGGGCAGCAGCTACGTGTATCTGGACAGGGAGAACCGGGAGTCAACGGAGGCCCGTCAGGAGATTTATATGTGGTCTTTAGTGTCCGCTCCCATGAGTTCTTTGAACGTGATGGCGATGACATTTATTGTGAAATGCCAATCACAGTTGCACAAGCGGCCCTTGGTGATGAAATCGAAGTGCCGACGTTGCATGGGAAAGTCAAATTGAAAATCCCTGCTGGCACCCAAACAGGAACAAGATTCCGTTTAAAAGGAAAAGGCGTGTCGAATGTCAGAGGGTATGGCCAGGGGGATCAGCATGTCGTTACCCTGCTCGTAACACCAAGGAAACTAACAGACAAACAAAAACAGCTGCTTCGAGAATTCGCAGAAATCAGCGGCCAGGAAGTGCCTGATGAACATGAAGAAAGTTTCTTTGGAAAAGTGAAACGAGCATTTAAAGGTGACTAATTGAAACAGGAGTGGAAGATTATGAAGTGGTCTGAAATTGCGATCCATACGACAAATGAAGCGGTTGAGCCCGTTTCTAATATCCTGCACGAGGCGGGTGCAAGCGGCGTTGTCATTGAAGACCCCAATGATCTGTTCAAGGAACGTGAAAACGTCTTTGGAGAAATCTATCAGCTAAATCCTGCCGACTATCCGGATGAGGGAGTTATTGTAAAAGCCTATTTGCCTGTAAACAGTTTTCTTGGAGAAACGGTAGACGAGATTAAGGAAGCGATTCATAATTTGCTTTTATTTAATATTGACCTTGGAAGGAATTCAGTTTCTATTAGCGAAGTAAATGAAGAAGAATGGGCCACAGCCTGGAAAAAATACTATAACCCGGTTAAAATATCTGAAAGGTTCACCATCGTCCCCACCTGGGAAAATTACGAGCCGGTTTCAAGCGACGAGCTCATTATCGAACTCGATCCTGGAATGGCGTTTGGAACCGGTACACATCCGACTACTGTCATGTGCATCCAGGCATTGGAACGTACGGTTAAGCCGGGCGATTCTGTCGTCGACGTTGGGACCGGGTCGGGAGTCCTCAGCATCGCGGCTGCCATGCTCGGGGCACAGAGCGTTACTGCCCTGGACCTTGACGAAGTAGCAGTTGCTTCCGCGAAGCTGAATGTAAAGCTGAATAAAGTGCAAAATGTAGTTTCCGTATCACAGAACAACTTATTGGATGGAGTTGAAAGGTCGGCTGACGTTGTAGTTGCCAATATTCTTGCCGAGGTGATTGTCCGCTTTACAGATGAGGTCGCGGCGGTCGTTAAACCCGGCGGATCCTTCATTGCATCAGGCATCATCCAGCCAAAAAAGCAAGAAGTGAAGGATGCCATCACTGCGTCCGGATTTACGATTGAGGAAACCATTCTCATGGAAGATTGGGTAGCCCTGATTGCGAAAAGGAATCAATAGTCTATATGAGGCGCTCATTATCCATGGATGATGCTGCGCCATTTTCCTTATAAAATTGAGAAAAGCAGGTGCCATAGTGCAGCGTTATTTTTTACAGGAGGATGATTTTGAGGATAAATTGATAAGAATTTCAGGTGAGGATTACCATCATATTACAAGAGTGATGCGGATGGAACCGGGAGATCAAATGATCTGTGTAATAAATAACCAACAGACTGCGCTCTGTGAAATCACCGAAATTGCGAATGATACGGTTGTAGGAACTGTTATTGAATGGAAGAATGAAACACAAGAGCTACCGGTGAAGGTAACAATTGTGAGCGGTCTGCCTAAAGGGGATAAACTGGAGTACATCATTCGAAAAGGGACAGAATTAGGTGCAGCTGAATTTATCCCTTTTATTGCGGCTCGTTCTGTTGTGAAATGGGACCAGAAAAAGGCAGCCAAAAAACAAGAGCGCCTGCAGAAAATCGCAAAGGAAGCAGCTGAGCAATCGCATCGGACTGTAATGCCAGCTGTTTTAGAACCTAAAACAATGGATGAATTGCTTCTATACTCTGACGCCTATGACTACAAGCTGATTGCGTTTGAAGAAGAAGCCAAACGAGGGGAAACAGGAGTCCTTGCTTCCGTCTTGAGAGGGATAAAACCAGGCCAGTCACTCCTGTTTTTGTTCGGACCAGAAGGCGGCCTGGCCCAAAATGAAATTGACAGGCTTATCCGTGCTGGCTTCATGGCTTGCGGACTTGGGCCGAGAATATTAAGAACGGAAACAGCGCCGCTTTATACTTTATCTGCTGTTTCCTACCAATTAGAATTATTGAGGTGATCAAATTGGCTACTGTAGCTTTCCATACTTTAGGATGCAAAGTAAACCATTATGAAACAGAAGCGATATGGCAGCTATTCAAATCAGAAGACTATGAACGTGTCGAATTTGAATCAGCAGCTGATGTTTATGTGATCAATACATGTACGGTAACAAACACGGGCGACAAAAAGAGCCGGCAGGTTATCCGCCGCGCCATCCGCAAAAATCCAGATGCCGTTATCGCTGTAACTGGTTGTTATGCCCAAACATCACCTGCTGAAATCATGGCGATTCCTGGAGTGGATATTGTGGTCGGAACCCAGGACCGTACAAAAATGCTCCCGTATATCGAACAGTATAAAAAAGAACGCCAGCCAATCAACGGTGTTGGCAACATTATGAAGAACCGCGTCTACGAGGAGCTGGATGTTCCGGCATTTACCGACCGTACACGTGCTTCCTTGAAAATCCAGGAAGGCTGCAATAACTTCTGCACCTTCTGTATCATCCCATGGGCACGCGGATTGATGAGGTCGCGTGATCCGAAAGAAGTTATCCGCCAGGCGCAGCAGCTTGTCGATGCGGGCTATAAAGAAATCGTGTTAACCGGAATTCACACAGGCGGATATGGCGAAGATATGAAAGATTATAACCTGGCCATGCTTCTGCGTGATCTAGAAGAACAGGTTATAGGGTTGAAACGGATCCGTATTTCCTCAATCGAAGCGAGCCAGATTTCCGATGAGGTTATTGAAGTGCTGGCCAATTCCGAAAAGGTTGTACGACACCTTCATATCCCAATCCAATCCGGATCTGATACAGTATTGAAGCGGATGAGAAGAAAATATACGATGGAATTTTTCGCTGATCGTTTAATCAAACTTAAAAAGGCGCTGCCGGGTCTTGCAATCACATCTGATGTCATTGTCGGCTTCCCTGGTGAAACGGAAGAAGAGTTCATGGAAACCTATAACTTTATTAACGAGTACAAGTTTTCCGAGCTTCACGTATTTCCATATTCTAAGCGGACAGGCACTCCCGCTGCGAGAATGGAAGACCAAATTGACGAAGAAATTAAAAACAAGCGTGTGCATCAGTTAATAGCCCTTTCTGATCAGCTTGCAAAAGAATATTCATCTCAATTTGACGGAGAAGTGTTGGAAGTGATCCCTGAAGAACGCTTTAAGGAAAATCCGGAAAGCGGCCTCTACGAAGGATATACCGATAACTATTTAAAGGTGGTATTTCCAGCCGATGAAGAAATGGTCGGCGAAATCGTGAAGGTGAAGATTACAAAGGCGGGATACCCGTATAATGAAGGCCAATTTGTGACGGTCGTCAAGGATGCTGCAGAGTTGAAGGCAGCCGCGAACTGACTGCCTGGAAAAAAGAACAACCTACTGTTTCACCACCAAGGGTGTTAGAGATTCAAAGAAAACCAAGCTAAACCGGAGAAGTGATGATCCAGTTCTTAAAATCCTTGGAAGAGTATAATACCTCTTTTAATACTTCTTTATATATTTGATATTGCCTCTAAAAAAGCGCATCTTCTGATTGCAGAATTTATTGTGATACAGGCTCGTATAACCTGCTTAAACATGATATTATTGAGAGGTACGGACAACTTATTTGCCGTGTTGAAAGGAGATGCTATAATGGTTCAAAATGTTGCCGGTTTCATCGACCATACACTTTTAAAAGCAGATGCAACAAAAGATCAAATAAAGGTTCTTTGTGAAGAAGCCAGGGAGTATACATTTGCCTCTGTCTGTGTTAACCCAACCTGGGTGAAGTATGCAAGCGAACTGCTTCAAGGCACTGATGTTAAGGTTTGTACGGTTATCGGTTTCCCACTGGGGGCTAACACTCCGGAAACAAAGGCGTTTGAAGTAAAGAATGCGATTGAGAACGGAGCACAGGAAGTCGATATGGTTATCAATATTGGAGCTCTTAAAGGAAAAGATAATGAGCTTGTCGAGAGGGATATCCACGCTGTTGTTGAAGCGGCGAAAGGAAAAGCATTGACAAAAGTAATCATAGAAACATCTTTATTAACAGAAGAGGAAAAAGTCCGTGCATGTGAACTTTCGGTTAAAGCGGGCTCTGATTATGTGAAAACCTCAACAGGGTTTTCAACAGGCGGCGCAACACCGGTAGACGTAGCGCTTATGAGGAAAACAGTCGGACCGAAAATCGGGGTTAAAGCTTCCGGCGGTGTGCGTAATACGGAAGACGCCAATAAAGTAATCGAAGCTGGGGCAACACGGATTGGTGCAAGTGCCGGTGTTTCCATCGTAAAAGGCTTGGCTGCTGATTCTGATTATTGATTCGGATATTTTCCCGGGCAATCATCCAACTGGAGCGTAGCAAGATCTCTGGATGATTACCCGGAATCTCATTGCGATACAGTCGAGTCAGCGATTTTTTTTAGCTGACCTTCTTTTTATGTTTTCAAAGGTCTATGGATGATATGAATCAATTTCGCAAACTGCCTCGAAAACGGCAGTACAATCAGAGACGTTATCACATTAAACAAAACACTTGCGTGGGCCAACTGTGTCGCTTTATCTGGAGTGAAATGGGCTGCTGCATCTTCCAACAGATGGATGAATGGAATAAAAGCAAGCACGCCAAGAACATTCAGCCAAATATGGGCATAGGCGGTGAATCTGGCTTCATTGCCCGAACCGAAGCTGGCCATATATCCCGTGATGCATGTACCGATATTGGAGCCCAGCATGATCGCAATCGCAGCATAAACAGTCAATTCATCACTGGCTAAGAAACTCATCGAGATCCCGATTGTAGCGGAGCTGGAGTGGATGACAGCGGTGATGACCAGGCCAGTTAAAAGAGCAATGAGGATATTTCGATCCATACTGTCAGTCAAGGTTTGAACGGTGGAATAAGACGAAATAGGCCCTGCCATTTGCTTGAATCCGCTCATTGCCGCAAAAATCGCGCTAAGTCCAATCAGCGATATGCCGATGCTTTTACACACATTCTTTGGGACAAAACATAAAAGAGCCCCGCTAATCACTCCGGGAACAATCCATTTGTCAAATGAGAATGTCATAAATTCGGCAGTCAAGGTTGAGCCGATGTTCGATCCCAATATGATTCCGATTGTTTGCGGAAAAGTCAGGGAGCCCGCTGAAACAAGACCTATTGTCATCACCATCACTGCTGCACTGCTTTGCAGGATTCCCGTTATGCATGTCCCGACGATAAAGCCCTTCCACGGGGTATTTGTCACCTTCGAGAGGAACGCTTTCAACGATTCACCAGAAAGATTGAATAAACCTATCCGCAGTACGGCCATTCCTGCTAAAAAAATACATAGGTATAGAACAAAAAGAATAAGCTCATGCATTGTCTTCCCCCCTGTGATAATCCTATGGATAGGTACATGGGGACATGCCTGTTTTTTGAAATGTCAAACTGATAATATAGTTGACCTCCGATTTCGCTTATATTATAATAACTAAGTACATGTGACAACATGTTGCCAACTATGAGTTAGTGTGTTGTTTCCGGAGGGAGGGAAAGAGATGTCTAAAACCACCGTTCGTAAAAACGAATCGCTTGAAGATGCTCTTCGTCGTTTCAAACGTACTGTATCGAAAGCAGGATCGCTTCAGGAAGCAAGGAAGCGTGAGTTTTATGAAAAACCAAGCGTAAAGCGCAAGAAAAAGTCTGAAGCTGCCAGAAAACGTAAATTCTAAGAGAGGGTGGAAGTATGAGTCTTCTCGAGCGTTTAAATAATGATATGAAACAAGCGATGAAGAACAAGGAAAAGGACAGACTCTCTGTTATCCGAATGGTGAAGGCTGCCCTCCAAAATGAAGGTATTAAAGCCGGAAAACAGGATCTGACAGAAGAGGAAGAATTGACGGTACTTTCTCGCGAACTAAAACAGCGTAAAGACTCCCTCCAAGAGTTTGAAAATGCAGGCAGGATCGATCTCGTGGAAAAAATTCGTACCGAACTTGGTTACGTTGAGGCATATATGCCGGAGCAGCTTTCAGAAGAGGAAGTTAACGAGATTGTAAAACAAACAATCGAAGAAGTTAATGCATCCTCGAAAGCTGATATGGGGAGAGTTATGGGTGCTCTAATGCCGAAAGTTAAAGGAAAGGCTGACGGCACCGTAGTTAATAGGTTAGTACAACAATATCTATCTTAAACTCGAAACCTAAACCGCAGGCAATTATATTGCCTGCGGTTTTTTAAGTGAGAAAAGTAAAGCTTACAAGAAAACTTTTACATAAACCGTAACTTTCTGGTTGAAGATACGTAAGAAGAAATAGAATGGTAAAAATGGGGAAGGAGGGTTCTCCTTGCGAATTTGGCAAACAGCGGCAGGCTTGATATTAATCTCGCTCGCCATCATCATCATGCCGCATTACTTTTCGACGAAAAGCGAGGCTGTGCTTGCTGAATCAATGGAACATACAGTTTCGGCAAAAGGGGGACAATTCAAAGAACTTGCACTGGAAAACACTGATAACGAATCCGTAAACGAAGGTTTTTCAGAAAAATTGGCGCACTTTCTAACCAACCCGTTCATCATTCCGCTGCTTCTAACATTAGCGAGTGTGGGCTTTGTTATTGAGCTGTTCTCACCGGGATTTGGGCTTTGGGGCCTTGCAGCCATCATCGCCATGATCTTATTCTTTTATGGCCATCTTGTTGCCGGTACAGCAGGCTACGAAACAGTCGGGCTGTTTGTTGCCGGAATTATTCTGATCGTGCTTGAACTTTTTCTTCCCGGCGGCATTGTCGGGGCACTTGGATTATTTGCTGTGATCGGCAGTTTGTTTATGGCATCGGGCAATTTAATCCATATGGCGGTATCCGTACTGGTAGCCGTGACTGCATCAATTTTGGTCTCTATCCTATACGTAAAGGTGTTTGATAGGAAAATGAACTTTTTTAAGAGAATGATATTAACTGATCAGGCGAATACCGACAAAGGTTATGTGTCCAATCAAAATCGATTGGAGCTTATTGGGAAGCAAGGCCGGGCTATGACCGATTTAAGGCCGTCAGGTACCGCTGTAATTGAGGATGAGCGGGTGGATGTGGTCACCGAAGGCAGCTTTATTACCAAAGGTACATTGGTAAAGGTGATGAAAACAGAAGGCTCGCGTATCGTTGTTAGAGAAGTAACGTAATACTTCATATTGGAGGAGGATACTATGGAAATAACTTCAGGAACTATCTTATTAATTTTGGCAATCATTGCAGGAATCATCGTACTTGCTGTATTTTTGACCTTTGTGCCAGTGATGCTGTGGATTTCAGCACTTGCTGCGGGTGTAAAGGTCAGCATCTTTACATTAGTCGGGATGAGGTTAAGGCGAGTCATTCCGAGCCGTGTCGTAAATCCGCTGATCAAAGCACATAAAGCAGGTCTGGATGTTACGACCAATCAGCTTGAGAGCCACTATCTTGCAGGAGGGAATGTCGATCGGGTAGTGAATGCCTTGATTGCCGCCCAGCGTGCAAATATTGAGTTACCATTTGAAAGAAGTGCAGCGATTGACCTCGCGGGGCGTGATGTACTGCAAGCCGTTCAGATGAGTGTCAATCCCAAAGTCATCGAGACACCTTTTATCGCGGGTGTGGCCATGGATGGCATCGAAGTGAAGGCGAAGGCACGGATTACTGTCCGGGCCAATATTGACCGTCTGGTAGGCGGAGCGGGTGAGGAAACGGTTATTGCCCGTGTTGGTGAGGGGATTGTTTCAACGATTGGCTCCTCTGGCAATCATAAAAAAGTGCTCGAAAATCCAGATATGATTTCAAGAACCGTATTATCAAAAGGCCTGGATGCGGGAACGGCTTTCGAAATTCTCTCGATTGATATTGCCGATGTCGATATCGGCAAAAATATTGGTGCGATTTTGCAGACCGACCAGGCAGAAGCAGATAAAAAGATCGCTCAGGCGAAAGCTGAAGAGCGGCGTGCCATGGCAGTTGCGCAGGAGCAGGAAATGGTTGCGCGGGTTCAGGAGATGAGAGCGAAAGTTGTAGAATCTGAAGCTGAAGTTCCGTTAGCGATGGCCGAAGCTCTGAAAACAGGGAATATCGGTGTAATGGATTATATGAATATCCAAAACATATCAGCAGATACGGATATGCGTGATTCGATTGGCAAGGTATCTAAGGATCCGAAAGATAAAAAATAAATTATCTGGATCTTCGAAGGGAGGGCTTTTGTGGAATCTTTACTGGAGTTTTTATTTGGAAACTCTCTCTTGATCATTATCTTGATTGGCGTTATTTCCACCTTTCTGGGCAAAAGAAAAAAAACGGATGAAACCTCAGGGCGGGACCGAAGAATGACAATTCCCGACGTCATAAGAGAAACCTTGGAAAAGCAATCGGCTCCTGCAAAACGGCATAACGAACAGACTGAATGGCCAGAAAGGACGAAAATCAGTGATATAGAAGTCAAGCTGGAACAGGCACGGGATGTTTTGGAACAAAAGCTTCCTGATCCTGCAAAAAGTCCTGTTATCTATCATAAGTCTATTGAGGAAACCGAAATATCCGATTATAAACCAAATCTTCATTTTGACCGCCAAAAACTGATTGATGGAATCATCATGTCGGAAGTGCTTGGCCCGCCAAAATCGAGAATGAATAAGAGAAGGTAGCCTCGCCTTACTTTTCTTATGGTTCGCCACAGGACGTGGCGGATGTTAGTCGACGTTCCACTCAAGGCGCTTCCGCTTTTCCTAAAATAACTGTGCTAGAACCCCTTTTCATTTCATACATTGAGATGAAAGGGGGTTCTTTTTTATGGCATCAAAATGGGGGCAAAACATTAAAAAGCTGCTTGTAAGGACCATAGACCTTCCACAAGATGTCATGATGGACCTGCCAAGAATCACGATGATCGGACAATTACATATTTATATTGAAAACCACAGGGGCTTGCTTGCCTTTACAGATACGGAAGTAAGATTGATGCTGAAAAAGGGTCAGCTTTTGATCAGGGGGAACGAATTTGTCATCAGAACGATTTTACCTGAAGAAATCATGCTTCAAGGCAAAATCGATCAGGTTTTTTTTATAAAAGAGTGATTACCGGGAGGAGACTCATGAAGAACCAGTGGACAAACTTTTATACAGGGTATGTAAAAGTGAAGGCAAATGGAAAGGGTTCAGAGAGGCTTATTAATGCCCTTACGAGAAGGGGCATCCATGTTTGGGATGTGAAGCGTGCCGGGACTGAGTCGGTCGTCTTCTGCATTGATTTAAAAGAAATACCAAAGCTGCGTGAGACAGTCAGGGAAAGCAATTGTAAGGTTACTTTCTTATACGGGAAAGGAGGTCCGTTCCTAATCAAGAGACTGCTGAAAAACAGCGGCTTTTTGGCGGGAAGCCTTGCTTTTTTAGTTTGCCTGTTTGTTCTTTCCAATATGGTGTGGGATATACAGGTGCATAACGCGAAACCCGAGACGGAATACGCCATTCGTAAAGAATTGGATCAAATGGGCATTAAAATTGGAAAGGTACAATTCTTACTCGATGATGTCGATACTATCCAGCGAAAGCTGACCGATAATATCGGTACCGTAACCTGGATAGGTGTCGAGTTAAAAGGGACAACCTACCATTTTCAAGTTGTCGATAAAAAGCAGCCAAAGGCAGAAAAAAAGACGTCTCCACGTAATCTTGTTGCCAAGAAAAAAGCCATCATCACTGATATGTTTGTTGAAAAAGGACAACCTAAAATCAAAGTCAACGACTATGTAAATAAAGGGCAGCTGCTCGTGTCCGGTATGATTGGGAAAGAGGACAGCCCAAAAGTTATATCTGCAAAAGGTGTAATAAAGGGTGAAACCTGGTATAAATCGACCGTTGAAGTTCCTTTGGATTCTACCTTCTCGGTGTTTAATGGTGAAGAGAAGACAAAGCATTATCTCGCCTTTGGGAACGTTTCAATCCCTGTGTGGGGCTTTCAGGATCCTGGATACAAGCGGTACGAGAAAGATATCACAGTAAGGACGTTTCATTTTCTGAAATGGGAGCTGCCGATTGCCTATAAAACGGCAACGAAAAGAAGCAAAGAGGAAATCGTCCGTAAGTATACCAATCAGGAAGCGTATGACGAAGCAAGAAAAATGGCCAGAGCTGACCTCAAAAAACAATTGCCGGTTGATGCTGAAATAATTGGACAAAAAATTTTGCAGGTAATCCCTGAGAGTGGTAAAGTTAAATTAACAATTCATTATCAGGTTATCGAAAATATCGCAACAGGACAACCAATCATTCAAGGAGACTAACGAATGCCAGAAGATCTGAAAGTAATAAATCTAGAGCTAGAATCGCCGGGTGAAGCGCAGGCTTTATTAGGAAATGCGGATTCCCATGTAAAAGTGCTCGAAGAAGAACTTCATGTATCGATCATTACCCGGGGTGAAGGAATTTCAGTTGCGGGTGAACTGGAGAACGCCATCCATGCAGAAAATATCCTGAAAGAGTTGCTGGCTGTGATCAGGAAAGGGGTTCATATCAGCTCCCGGGATGTGATCTATGCCATCGGGCTTTCCAAAAAAGGTACATTAGAATATTTCCGTGAGCTATATGAAGAAGAAATTGGCAAGACGGCAAAAGGAAAATTAATCCGTGTCAAGACGCTGGGCCAGCGCACATATATTTCGGCAATCAAAAAGCATGATCTTGTTTTCAGCATCGGGCCTGCCGGAACAGGCAAAACATATCTTGCAGTAGTAATGGCCATAAATGCACTGAAAAGCGGACAGGTAAAACGGATCATTTTAACACGGCCTGCAGTTGAAGCGGGAGAAAGCCTTGGCTTCCTGCCAGGCGATTTGAAAGAAAAGGTGGATCCATACTTAAGGCCGCTTTATGATGCCCTCCATGACCTGTTCGGGATGGAGCATACACAGAGGCTGATTGAGAGAGGGACCATAGAAATCGCTCCTCTTGCCTACATGAGAGGCAGGACTCTGGATGACGCTTTCGTCATTTTGGATGAGGCGCAAAATACGACCCAGGCACAAATGAAGATGTTCTTAACCAGGCTTGGATTCGGCTCCAAAATGGTAATCACTGGCGATAGCTCACAAATTGATCTGCCTAAAGGGGTTAAATCAGGACTGATCGCTGTAGAGGACATTCTTAAAGGAGTACCAGGTCTTTCTTTTATATACCTGGAGCAAAGCGATGTTGTCAGACATCCCCTGGTTGGGAAAATAATCACTGCATATGAACAAGCAAATGAATAGTTTGTCACCAGATCCGCCTTTCATTGGGGCGGATTTTTCTTTCTTATTTCATAATAGGATGAAAGTTGATTTAAAAACTGTTATCATTTTACATAATTAGATAAAACGCTTCCGCTTTCTAAAGATTCAGTACAATTTTTTGAAGTTTGAAAGGGTCTAGCGCAAGCAGCCTAGCCCCTCGAGGTCATAAGCCAATCATCTGATGGGGAGAAGACCGCTCCCCATACAGCTCTTGTCTTATGCTTGTCGGGGCTGAACAAGGCGCTTCCGCTTTTCTGATAGGAGGGGAATTTTTGAATTTCATTCAGGCTAATTTAACGCGGCTGAGAGCTTTGCTCGGCAACCGTCTTTTTCAGATTTTGCTCTTTGTCGTGCTTGGGATTTTCGCTTATTTGATGATGTATTCGAATGTGAAGCCGGAAAAAGTGAAAATTGAGCTTTTAAAGCCTGCTGAACAAACGATCAGGTCTACAAAGACAGTGGAGGATACATATAAAACGGAACAGGAAAAAGAAGAAATCACCCAGCAGGTGGCGGATGTTTATACGTTAAAAAAAGAGTATGCCCAGAATAAAGTTGATTTGATCGCTTCGATTTTTGACTCCGCATTGGAAGTCAAGAAGGAAACAAGTCCGGAAGATCCGGAATCGGCCGGGAAAGACGAAAATGAGAATAATTCATCAAAAACAGCGACGCCAGCTGAAAAGACAGTGATGTTAAAACAAAAGCTGACGGATGAGGTAAATAAAGAGATCCCCGAATCCGTTTTTCTTGCGCTTGTAGAGGCTGATGAAGACGATCTTAAGATTTCAAAGGATTTGACAATTACAGCGGTCAACAACGTCATGAGCCAGAGAATAACTGCCGCCGACGTCGAAAATGCCAAAAAACGTGCGGAAGAGGAATTGAAGTATACAAGCTTGGATAATGAACTGAAAAATGCTTCCATTTCACTTGCGCGAAATGCAATTATTCAGAACGTCTTTTTTGATAAGGACAAAACGGAGGTACAGCGGACACAAGCTGTGGAGACGATTGAACCGATTAAGATACTCCAGGGGCAAATCATTGTCGAGGAGGGCCAGCTGATTGACCGTGAAGTATACCGGCAGCTGGAATTGGCCGGATTTTTGAACAATGATAAGACTGTTTTCCCCTATCTAGGTTTATTCCTGTTTCTTACGCTTATCACTGGTGCGTTGTACTATTACTTTTATTTAAGCAATAATACGGAGGACAGAAAAGTCACCCAGATGCTGGTATTTAGCCTCGTGCTGATGCTCTCCCTATCGGTGATGAAGATATTCAGTCTTTTTTCCGATTTGAAGTATGTCGATCTGGGCTATTACTTTCCAGCGGCAATGGCTGCCATGCTGATTAAAAATTTGCTCCATGAGCGTTTCGCAGCGGCAATCACGATTATATTAGGAGCGTTTGGAACGATCATCTTTAATGGCGATGTATCCGGTAACCTTGATTTTTCGATCGGCCTATACATCATGTTCAGCGGACTGGCAGCGATTATCATTCTTTCTAAAAAAAATTTCAAGACAAAAATCCTGCAGGCCGGACTTCTGTTGTCCGTTATCAATGTAGTTCTTTTGTTTTCCATCCTGTTTATCATGGATGGCAACTATTCAAAAATGGAATATCTCTTTTATATGATAGCAGCGATCGTTTCCGGCGTTGCTTCATCTGTGCTGACAATCGGGCTGCTGCCTTTTTTTGAAGCCGGGTTCGGAATTCTTTCGTCGATTAAGCTGCTTGAGCTATCGAATCCCAATCATCCGCTTCTGAGGAAGATCCTGACGGAAGCACCAGGCACATATCATCATAGTGTCATGGTGGCAAACCTTGCTGATTCAGCTTGCGAAGCGATCGAAGCAAATGGGCTCCTTGCGCGGGTTGGCAGCTACTATCACGATATAGGGAAGACGAAGCGGCCCCAGTTTTTTATCGAGAACCAGATGAATATCGAGAATCCGCATGACAGACTTCCGTCGGCAACGAGCCGGGATATCATCATTGCCCATGTAAAGGATGGGGCCGAAATGCTGCTAAAATGCAAAATGCCCCAGGAAATTATCGATATCGCTGAACAGCATCATGGAACGACGCTGCTTAAATTTTTCTATCATAAAGCTTTGAAGCAAGGAGAAGATGTTAAAGAGGAAGAATACCGCTATTACGGTCCCAAGGCGCAGACGAAGGAAATTGCGGTTATAGGGATTGCCGATAGTGTCGAGGCTGCTGTCCGATCAATGGTTCATCCTACTCCAGAGAAAATAGTGGAACTGGTTGAGAAGATCATCAGTGACCGGATGAATGACCATCAATTTGACGAATGTGATATAACCATGAAAGAATTAAGTGTAGTTAAGCAATCACTCTGTGAAACATTAAATGGCATTTTTCACTCAAGGATTGAATATCCGGAGTTTCCTAAATTAGAACAGAAGGTGAGACCATGATTTTTACCATCGACTTTATGGACGAAACGGAAAAAGTAACTGAAGAGGCTAAACAACTCGTGGAGGGTGTTCTTCAATTTGCCGCTGAGCATGAAGGGATCGAAGAAGGCAGTGAGCTTTCTGTCACCTTTGTGGGCAACGATAGAATCAGGGAGATTAATAAAGAGTATCGTGGCAAGGATGCCGCCACTGACGTCATTTCATTTGCGATGGAAGAGCTGGGCGAGGATGAAATCGAAATCGTTGGTGCTAAAACCCAACGTCTCCTGGGCGACATTATCATTTCCATCGAGAGGACACAGGAACAGGCTGAGGAATATGGGCATTCCTTTGACCGTGAATTAGGGTTCCTGGCCCTTCATGGTTTTTTGCATTTGCTAGGATACGACCATATGAATGAGTCGGATGAAACAAAAATGTTTACTAAACAGAAGGATATATTAAACCGATATGGGCTTACAAGAGAAGTCTAAAACAAGTCGGCCCTTATACAAGAGTTTTATGTTTGCCTTTCAGGGGATCAAGGGAGTCGTGAAGTCGGAAAGGAACATGAAAATTCACCTGGCCGCCGCTTGTGCAGTTTTATTTTTCGGCTGGTATTTTTCTGTTTCACGATTGGAGTGGCTATTCCTGCTGGTTGCTATATCTGGTACCATCACGCTTGAAATGGTGAATTCAGCAATCGAAAGGACTGTCGATCTGATTACCGGGGACATTCATCCCCTGGCAAAGCAGGCAAAGGATATAGCGGCCGGTGCCGTCCTTGTTTACGCGGTATTTTCTGTGTTAACCGGACTGATTATCTTTTTGCCTAGATTGTTCGGTATTATGTATTACGTTATTTCTCCTTTATTACGGTAGATTTACACTTGGATTATTAGGTATTCAAGACTAGTTAGGATGCGTTACAATAAGAGTGCGTCCTCTTTTCTGAAAGGAAGATGTGAAAATGGAACTAAAAAGTCTAGTGGAAGAAGCTAAAAAAGCCAGGGAAAAAGCCTATGTGCCTTACTCCAAATTCCCGGTGGGAGCCGCGCTGCTTACTGCCGATGGCCGCGTATACCATGGCTGCAATATTGAGAACGCTGCCTACAGCATGACGAATTGTGCTGAGCGCACAGCATTATTCAAGGCTTATTCAGAAGGTGACAAGAAATTTACCGCACTGGTTGTCGTAGCGGATACAAATAGGCCGGTCCCTCCATGCGGGGCGTGCCGCCAGGTCATTTCAGAGCTATGCAACAGTGACATGAAAATTGTTTTAACGAACTTAAATGGAGATATAAAAGAACTAACAGTAGAGGAATTGCTTCCAGGAGCTTTTTCACCGGAGGATTTACATGAATAAACTATTTGACGATACACAATCGACAGACCACAAATCAGGTTTCATTTCGATCATCGGCAGACCGAATGTCGGCAAGAGCACTTTCCTGAACAGGGTAATCGGCCAAAAAATCGCAATTATGAGTGATAAACCGCAAACGACCCGCAATAAGATCCAGGGAGTGCTTACCCTCGATGACGCCCAAATGATTTTTATTGATACGCCGGGCATTCATAAGCCGAAGCATAAACTTGGCGATTTCATGATGAAGGTTGCCACCAATACGCTTAAAGAAGTGGATTTAATTTTATTTATGATCAATGCACAGGAAGGGCTGGGGCGCGGGGATGAATTTATCATTGAAAAATTGCAAACCGTGCAAACACCGGTCTTCCTCGTTGTGAACAAGATCGACCAGGTGCATCCGGATGAACTGCTGCCCTTGATTGAGACGTACCGGAATCTGTATCCATTTGCTGTGATTGTGCCAATTTCTGCATTGGAAGGAAATAACCTGGAAACACTGCTTGGCCAGATTAAAGAACATCTTCCCGAAGGACCGCAGTTTTACCCTGCCGATCAAGTGACCGACCATCCGGAACGTTTTATTATTTCTGAACTGATCCGTGAAAAGGTCCTCCACCTGACACGCGAGGAAATCCCGCATTCTGTTGCTGTCGTGATCGATTCGATCAAGAAAATGGAAAACAGTGAAACGATCAACGTGATGGCAACGATCATTGTTGAGCGTGATTCACAAAAGGGTATTGTCATCGGGAAACAAGGAAAAATGTTAAAGGAAGTCGGCAAACGGGCCCGACTCGATATTGAAAATCTGCTTGGCTCCAAGGTTTTTCTTGAGCTATGGGTAAAAGTGCAAAAGGACTGGCGCAATAAGATGTCACAGCTGCGGGATTATGGCTTTAATGAGGATGAGTATTAAATCGTGTCTTAAAGCGCTTGCGCTTTTCTGATATTATTCCTAGCATTATTTGTTTATCATGTTTTAGGGAAGCAGGGTCAAGATAATCTTAGGGTTGGAATTTTAAATATGCTAGTTACATGAAAGGTGGGCCTTTATTATGTTAGATTTTACATGGAAAGTGTTCAGCCAGACTGGTAACGTTGATACCTACCTTCTTTTTAAGGAGTTAGAGGTGGAGAGACAAGAAAGATCCGAAGGTCAGAAGGAAGAACTAGCAGAGATTGATTTTCCCATCTCCTAGGTTAGTCTTGTCCTTAAGAGATTGGATGGTGGCTTGTCTTGCTCCAAAAATGTGAAGGCATTGTCATACGGCGGACGGATTATGGAGAAAGCAATAAAATTATAACGATATATACACGTGAATGGGGGAAAATTGGCGTGATGGCAAGAGGTGCCAGCAAACCGAGCAGCCGCCTCTCTGCCGTCACCCAACTCTTCTATTACGGATATTTCCTTGTCCAAACATCAAGCGGTCTTGGCGGCCTGCAGCAAGGTGAGACAGTGAACTCGATGCGCTCCATCCGCGAGGATATCTTTTCAACTGCCTATGCATCCTATATTGTCGAGCTTCTTGATAAAAGCATAGAGGATAAAAGTGCGAATCCTTATCTGTTTGAACTGCTTTATCAAACATTGAATTACATAAACGAAGGATACGATGCAGAGGTCCTCAAATTTATTTTTGAGATGAAAATGCTGCAGGTTAACGGTTTGAGTCCCGCTCTTGACCAGTGTGCTGTTTGCGGCAATACGGAGGGGGAATTCGCCTTTTCTTTAAGGGAAGGCGGCTTTATTTGCCACAGATGTTACGGCAAAGATCCGTATCATTTTAAGATTTCCCCTGCTGCTGTTAAACTGATGAGGCTTTTTTATTATTTTGATTTGTCACGGCTTGGAAACATCTCGATCAAGCCGGAAACCAAAAAAGAACTGGAGCAGGTAATCGATGCTTACTATGAGGAGTATTCCGGCCTGTATCTGAAATCAAAGAAATTCTTAAAGCAGATGGATAAGATGAAGGACATGTTTTAACGGCGGACGCTTCCGCCGCCTATTGACAATAGCAGCTTACTCCGCTAAAATCTATTTAATAGAAAAAGTATAACTGTTATGATGGAAAAGAGTACCTGTTCTCCTCCATAAAAAGCGAACCCGGGATAGTGCAAGCCGGGATATGGATATTCAGGGAAGGCGTTCCGGAGCAAAATGGACTGCTAAAACAGCAGATTGAAAGAGGCCGATCTTTTCGGCAAATAGGGTGGAACCGCGGGTAAACTCTCGTCCCTATGCGATAGGCATAGTGGCGGGAGTTTTTTGGCGTTTCAGAAAGTATAAAAAACTGGGGTTCTTCCTTTTTAGAGGAAGCCAGGTATGTATTTAACCAATTAAAAGAATCAATAACTTTTTCAACATGTACTTGTGTCTAGCTCCGGCGCCTAGCCCCTCGAGGTCATAAGCCAGCTCCCTATAGAAGGCAAAAAGCGCCTTCTTCGGGATCTGTCTTATGCTTGTCGGACTTGCGCATGGATGCGCTGACGTCGACGTTCGCCACAGGACGTGGCGGATCTTAGTCGACGTTCCTTTTTCAAGTTTCTTACAAACCTTTTGGAGGTGCTTTATGAATATTCAAAACATGATTTTAACGTTGCAAAAGCATTGGTCCGGTCATGGCTGCATTCTTATGAATGCCTATGATACAGAAAAAGGGGCCGGTACGATGAGCCCGTATACATTCCTGCGTGCAATTGGGCCTGAGCCATGGAGTGTTGCCTATGTGGAACCGTCAAGACGGCCGGCAGATGGACGGTACGGAGAGAATCCAAACCGGCTTTATCAGCACCATCAGTTTCAGGTGATCATGAAGCCGTCCCCTGACAACATTCAGGAAATCTATTTGGATTCCCTGCGCGCGCTTGGAATCGATCCGCTTGAACACGATATCCGCTTCGTCGAGGATAACTGGGAAAACCCTTCGCTTGGCTGCGCAGGCCTTGGCTGGGAGGTCTGGCTTGATGGAATGGAAATTACGCAATTTACTTATTTTCAGCAAGTTGGCGGTCTTGAATGCAAGCCGGTATCCGTAGAAATTACGTACGGCATCGAACGGCTTGCTTCGTATATACAGGAAAAAGAAAATGTCTTTGACCTGGAGTGGACAGATGGATTTACGGTACGCGACATTTTTATGCAGCCTGAATATGAACACTCTAAGTATACGTTTGAAACATCGGATTTAGATATGCTGTTCCAGCTGTTCACTATGTATGAAAAAGAGGCACACCGCCAAATGGAGGAAGGCCTTGTTCATCCTGCTTATGACTATGTACTGAAGTGCTCTCATACGTTTAATCTGCTTGATGCCAAAGGGGCGATATCCGTTACCGAACGGACCGGATATATTGCCCGCTGCCGCAATCTTGCCAGAAAAGTAGCGAAGACGTTTTATGAAGAACGCGAAAAGCTGGGATTCCCGATCCTTAAGCAGAAGGAGGAGAGAATCAATGGCCAAGCATGATTTATTAGTGGAAATCGGATTAGAGGAAATGCCGGCACGCTTCGTCACTTCTTCGATGAACCAGCTGTCTAAGAAAATGGAGAAATGGCTGAACGAGAAGGCTATAGAGTTCGATCATATTAACATGTTTTCAACACCCCGCAGGCTCGCGGTGTTAGTAAAGGGTGTCGCCGAGGCCCAGAAGGATATCCATGAGGAAGCCAAAGGGCCGGCTAAAAAAATCGCCCGGGATGAAAGCGGCAATTGGTCAAAAGCGGCGATCGGGTTTACGAGGGGGCAGGGCGTTTCCGTCGATGATATTTATTTCAAGGAAGTTGGCGGTGTCGAATATGTCCATGTCAACAAATTCATTAAAGGCCAGCCTTCAATAAGCCTGCTGCCTGAATTGAAAGAAATGATTACCAGCATGTCTTTTCCTAAAAATATGCGTTGGGCAGATCAGGATCTGCGCTACATCCGCCCGATAAAATGGATAATCGCCCTATTTGGGAATAAAATCATCCCTTTGGGCATCACGCATGTAACATCTGGCAACGAAACAAGGGGGCACCGCTTTCTTGGCGGTCCTGCTGCCATCGAAGCGCCGGAACAATATGAAGCGGCGTTATCGAAACAATTTGTTGTTGCTGACCCGGTTAAAAGAAAAAATATGATTCTTGACGGAATTAAAAAACTGGAGGATGAACAAGGGTGGGATATCCCTGTTGATGAAGATCTTCTCGAAGAAGTCAATAACCTTGTCGAATATCCGACTGTCCTGTTTGGCGGTTTTGAAAAGGAATTCCTTGAATTGCCCCAGGAAGTCTTGATTACTTCGATGAAGGAACATCAACGTTATTTCCCTGTTAAAAACCAGAATGGCGAGCTTCTTCCTTTTTTCGTGACTGTGAGAAATGGTGATAGCCGTCATCTCGAGATCGTTTCAAAGGGCAACGAAAAGGTTTTGAGGGCAAGATTGTCAGATGCTTCATTCTTCTACAAAGAAGATCAAAAAAAGGATATCGACAGTGCGCTGAAAAAACTTGAGACAATCGTTTACCACGAGGAAATCGGCACCCTTTCCGAAAAAATGGCCAGAGTACGAAAATTGACAGCTCAATTATCCAGTGCTTTGCAATTGAGTGAGAATGCGAAAAAACTGGCAGACCGTGCCGCAGAAATCGCAAAATTTGATTTAGTCAGCCATATGGTTTATGAGTTCCCTGAGCTTCAAGGGTATATGGGTGAAAAATATGCGAAACTCCTGGGTGAACCGCAGGAAGTCGCAGCCGCCATCAATGAACATTATATGCCAAGACATGCGATAGACTCTGTTCCACCCTCATTGACGGGTGCGATTCTCAGTGTAGCTGAAAAAATGGACACGATTGTTACATTCTTTTCGATTGGGATCATTCCGACAGGCTCACAGGATCCATACGCGTTAAGAAGGCAGGCAAGCGGGATCGTGCAAATTCTGTCCGAAAAAAAATGGGAGCTGAGCCTCGAGAAAATCATGAAAGCTTCCCTCGGAGAAATGGAAGCGAAAGGTATAATGAAGAGGGACCGCAACGAAACCTTACACGACCTTGAACAATTTTTCAAAGCGCGTGTAAAACATTTACTGAATGAGCAAGGCATCCGCTATGATCTGATCGATGCTTTGCTTGAAAATGAAATTGGCAACATTGCCATCCTGTCAGAAAGAGCTTCCGTTTTGGAGGTAAAAAAGCAGGAAGCAGGCTTTAAAGAGAATCTGGAAGCATTAAGCAGGGTTATCAATATCGCGGTAAAATGCGAGAACAAAGTTGAAGTTTCCCCGGCTCTATTTGAAAATAAGTTTGAAGCGAAGCTATATGAAAAATATCAGGCTGTCTATGCCGATTACCAATCTGCTGGATCAGAAACAAGAGCGTTTGAACTGCTGGTCTCTTTGAAAGCGGAGATTGAAGACTATTTTGAACATACAATGGTAATGGCGGATGATGATAAATTGCGAAAAAACCGTTTGTCTTTGATGAAAGATATCAGCGATTTAATCTCCGGCTTTGCAGCAATGAATAAAATTATTGTTTCCTGACAGCACTTTTAGCAGAAATAGTATATAATTATAAAATATAGTATGGCATATTACTTTTTCTCTGCTAGAGCAGTAGGGTGGTGTTTAAAATCGAGCTAAGCAAACGGCAGGAACATATTTTACAAATCGTCAAAGACAATGGGCCCATTACAGGTGAGCATATTGCAGAACAGCTTCATTTAACAAGAGCGACATTAAGGCCTGATTTAGCGATCTTGACGATGGCCGGATTCCTGGATGCAAGACCCCGGGTCGGTTATTTTTACACAGGGAAATCGGGGACACAGCTACTTACGGACAACCTGAAGAACATATACGTCAAAGACTACCAATCGATTCCGGTAGTTGTCGGGGAAGGAATTTCCGTATATGATGCGATTGTCATGATGTTTCTTGAAGATGTAGGGACGCTGTTCGTCGTCGATAAAAATTCACTGCTTGTCGGTGTTTTGTCACGGAAGGACTTGCTGCGTGCGAGTATTGGCAAGCAGGAGCTGACAACGATTCCAGTCAATATTATCATGACAAGGATGCCCAATATCACAATGTGCATGAAGGAGGATTTACTGATCGATGTGGCTAGGAAGCTGATTGAGAAGCAAATCGATGCCTTACCGGTCGTAAAGGAGACAGGTATCGGGTATGAAGTAATCGGGAGACTTACGAAGACAAATATTACAAAAGCTTTTTTGGCCCTGGCTGATGAAAGCATTTAAGAGCATGCATGGGGGATTGAAGAGAATATGAATAGTACAATCATTTATGTTGTATCCGATTCGGTGGGGGAAACTGCGGAATTAGTTACAAAGGCCGCAGCAAGCCAGTTTGCAGGCTCGCATTTCTCGATTAAACGCATTCCATATGTGGAAGATGAGCAAAATGTCGATGAAGTGATTTCTCTTGCAAAACTAAACAATGCGATTATTGCCTATACCCTTGTTAGGCCTCAAATCAGGATGTATATGCAGGAGCAGGCAGAGAAGGAAAACATTTTGGCGTACGACATCATTGGGCCTTTGATGGATATACTCCAGCAACGGGCTGCTATTTCCCCGCTGAATGAACCCGGAATGGTCCGCAAGCTTGATGATGAATATTTTAAGCGGGTGGAAGCGATTGAGTTTGCTGTTAAGTATGATGACGGCAGGGACCCGCGCGGTATCCTGCGGGCGGACATCGTCCTGGTTGGGGTTTCACGGACTTCCAAGACACCGCTATCCCAATACCTGGCGCATAAGCGTTTCAAAGTAGCCAATGTCCCGCTTGTCCCGGAAGTGGAACCGCCTGAAGAGTTGTTTTTGGTTCCGCCTGAGAAGTGCTTCGGCTTGAAAATCAGTCCGGAAAAACTGAACGATATCCGTAAGGAACGTTTAAAATCGCTTGGGTTGAATGACCATGCCATATACGCGAATATGGAAAGGATCAAGGAAGAATTGAAATATTTCGAATCGATCGTTTCCAGGTTGCATTGTCCGATTATTGACGTGACGAATAAAGCTGTGGAAGAAACAGCAAATACCATCATCCAAATCATTCACAACCGCACGATCTAAGAGACCGGCCTATTAGTAGACAGTCTGCGTGACAAAGCATATAGTAAGCATATGTAAAGATCATTCTACCACAGTAATTTTTTTACATATGTTTATTTTTTGGAAGGGCTTTGGTCCCGTTTTGCCCGTCGCTTTTAGTGCCGGCTCTTTTTTCTGTGAAAAAGCCAACCACGTTCAAGTTTTATTTATGGCATAATAGCTTAAAGTGTACTATAATAAAAAATTGTGAGAAAAATGAATTCTCAAGGTTTAGACTCGACCAATAAGGAATAGACTATAAAGGGAAAGAAGTCAAGGCTTTCGTCTGAATAAAATTCGACAAATCGTTTTATCTCCATAAACTTCAAAAGGATAAAAAAAGGATAATGCAGAAGGATGTAGAATTAAACCATAGTGATAATAAACCGATAATCTATGTGGATGCGGATGCGTGTCCGGTAAAAAAGGAAACCCTTCAATGTGCAAAGCTGCACGAAGTCCCGGTTTGTTTTGTGGCGTCATATAAAAACATGATGAATGAACCGGAAGGGAAATGGGTTTATGTCGATGCCGATAAAGAAGCGGCAGACCTTTATATCACAAATTCTGTTCAAAAAGGTGACATTGTGGTGACAGCTGATATTGGTTTAGCGGGAACCCTGCTCGTTAAAAGCGTTTACGTACTTTCGCCGCGGGGAAAGGAATATACAGATGGGAACATATCCTCTCTTCTCGATATGCGCTACCAATCCGCAAGACTTCGCAGGCAGGGTAAACATACAAAAGGCCCTAAAGCTTTTACAAAACAAGATCGTTTGAACTTTACAACTTGTCTTACAAAAATCTTGTCGAACTTTGCAGGAGAAAACGAAATAATATCGAATTAAACACTATCACCGAAACGTAAGGTGAAAATATGACAAATGCCCGAATTCAAGATGAAAAAATAAATCAGATTCGAGAGGCTGTAGATATCATCGACTTGATTGGCGAGTATGTGCAGCTGAAAAAACAAGGGCGAAATTATTTCGGCCTTTGTCCTTTTCATGGTGAGAATACACCCTCTTTTTCAGTATCTCCTGATAAGCAAATCTTTCATTGCTTTGGCTGTGGGGCAGGCGGCAACATTTTTACCTTTATCATGGATATCGAAGGTTACAGTTTCATTGAAGCTGTCGGGGTATTGGCTGAAAAAGGAAATGTTCCACTTGATGTTGAAATCCAGAAAGATGCGGCGAAGTCAAACATTCCCGAGTCTTCCAAGCAGATGCTTGAGTCCCATGATCTTCTAAAGAAATTTTACCATCATTTACTGGTAAATACAAAAGAGGGACAGGAAGCGCTTGAATATTTGCTTAACCGGGGTTTCAGCATCGATACAATCGAGAAGTTCCAAGTCGGCTATGCCCTTGATTCATGGGATTTTGTTTTTAAATTCCTGTCGAAAAGGGGGTATTCAGCCGATATTCTCGAAAAAGCAGGTCTGGCCATTTTCAGGGAACGGGATGAAAAGTACTTTGACCGTTTCAGGGACAGAATCATGTTTCCGATCATGGATCGACAGGGAAATACGATTGCGTTTTCGGGAAGAGCACTCGGGGCTGGTGAGCCTAAATATTTAAACAGCCCGGAAACAGCGATCTTTACTAAAAGTACAATCCTTTATAACTTTCACAATGCGAGGCCGCATATCCGAAAAAAAGAGCAAGTTATCCTTTTTGAAGGATTTGCAGATTGTATTTCAGCGGTACGGGCCGGCGTTGAAAACGCAGTTGCAACAATGGGGACATCATTGACCGACCAGCATATCCAATTGATCAAAAGAAACACGGAAAACGTCTTGATATGCTATGATTCCGACTCCGCTGGACTTGCTGCGGCCAACAGGGCTTCAAATATGCTCAATGAAGCGGGACTTCATGTGAAAGCCGCGCTTATGCCGGATAATCTCGATCCCGATGACTACATTCAGAAATATGGGGAGAAGAGCTTCGTTTCTGATGTAATAGGGTCCAGCTTAACGTATATGGCGTTTAAATTACAATATCTGCGTAAAGGAAAAAATGTAAATAATGAAGGAGATCGCATCCAATATATTGAAGAGGTATTAAAGGAAATCTCGCATTTGCCAAACGCGGTTGAGAGAGACCATTATCTAAGGCAAATATCTTCGGAATTTTCTTTGTCGCTGGACGCATTGGAAAAGCAGCAAAGACAGATTTTTTTCGCAGAAAGAAGAAAAGGGAATGTCGGGCAACCCTCCTTTCATAAGAGAATCACGTTACAATATGAAAACAAGCTGAAGCCCGCCTATCATAACGCTGAGATTAAGCTGATCGCCCATATGCTGAAAAGTAAGGAAACGGCCTTTAAAATCCAGCAAATGATGAATGGCACAGTCTTTAACCATGATGAACACCAGGCAATCATAACGTATTTATATGCTTTTTATGAGGACGGACACGAACCGGATACAAGCTTTTTCCTGACGTACCTGCCTGATCAAAACCTGAGAAGAATCGTATCCGAGATAGAAATGATGTCAGTAAATGGCGAAGTTTCGGATAAAGAGCTGACAGATTATATAAAACAAGTGTTGAAATACGAAAAGATGTTAAAGATAAAGGAAAAAGAGGCGGAAGAAAAGGAAGCGGAACGCCAAAGTGATCATGTGAGGGCGGCTCAAATCGCCATGGAGATCATTCAAATGCGAAAATCATTATAAATCATGCAAGGTTACCGTGTAAGTTTTGGAAGGAGGGGAACAGATGGCTGACAAACCAGCACGTTCCAAAGAGGTTGAAAATGAAGTGAGTCTGGATCAAGTGAAAGAACAATTACTGGAACTAGGGAAGAAGCGCGGATCCCTGACAATTGAAAAGATTGCAGAACGGATAGGAAGCTTTGAATTGGATTCAGACCAAATGGATGAATTTTATGAATACCTGGGCCATCACGGGGTTGAAGTTCTTGCTGAGAGTGAAGAAGAAGATGATGATGAAGATCCAAACAGTCAGGAACTGGAGAAGGAAGAAGAATTCGACCTTAATGATTTAAGCGTCCCTCCTGGCGTTAAAATCAATGATCCTGTACGGATGTATTTGAAGGAAATTGGCCGGGTCAATTTGCTATCGGCAGAAATGGAAATTTCACTTGCTATCCGGATCGAAGAGGGCGATGAAGAAGCCAAGCGCCGTTTGGCCGAAGCCAACCTCCGTCTTGTAGTGAGCATTGCCAAACGCTATGTCGGCCGCGGTATGCTTTTCCTTGATTTAATTCAGGAAGGCAATATGGGCCTTATTAAGGCCGTTGAGAAGTTTGATTATCGAAAAGGGTTCAAATTCAGTACGTATGCGACCTGGTGGATACGCCAGGCTATTACACGTGCGATTGCTGACCAGGCCAGGACGATTCGTATCCCCGTCCATATGGTAGAAACGATTAATAAATTAATTCGTGTTCAAAGGCAATTGCTTCAAGATCTTGGCCGCGAGCCTTCTCCGGAAGAAATCGCCGAAGACATGGACTTAACGCCTGACAAGGTCAGGGAAATCCTGAAGATTGCCCAGGAACCGGTATCGCTGGAAACCCCTATCGGTGAAGAAGATGATTCTCATTTGGGTGACTTCATTGAAGATCAGGATGCCACATCTCCTTCCGAGCATGCCGCCTATGAGCTGTTAAAAGAACAGCTTGAAGATGTGCTCGACACATTGACGGACCGTGAAGAAAATGTACTTCGCCTCCGTTTTGGCCTGGATGATGGACGCACGCGTACCCTCGAGGAAGTCGGGAAAGTTTTTGGCGTAACCCGTGAACGTATCCGGCAAATTGAAGCGAAGGCCCTGCGCAAGCTTAGACATCCAAGCCGCAGTAAAAGGCTAAAAGACTTTTTAGAATAAAATATGCAGTAACAGGAATCGAGTAAGGCGCGTACGGAAGCATTGGTTTAAACGAGAGGGAACTTGCAGGCCTGGAGCCTGCCTGAAATCTTCTCTCATTATCCACTGCTGGCATACGCCTCTGGTTGGTTCCTTTTTTTCATTTTTACAAGACGATTGCGCTTTTTTTATTGTTAAGGAGATTATAAAATTATTTTATGTGGATAATTTAATCTAGGTTATCTGCATCCAGCTCCAGCGCCTAGCCCCTCGAGGTCATAAGCCAATCATCTGATGGGGAGAAAATCGCTCCCCATACAGCTGCTCGTCTTATGCTTGTCGGGGCTGACCAAGGCGCTTGCGCTTTTGTTCTGGTCTTGTTCCTAAAAAGACTGCCTTTTTAACCGATATAGTAAGAAAGTGACATTCCCGGGATGTGCGTTTATGAATGAAGTCCGAAAGAAAATCATCATTCAAGAATTACATTATTGGAAACACAGCCGTATGCTGCCTGAACAATATTGCGATTATTTGCTTGCCATGTACAGCGAAGGAGAGGATACACAACAGCAAGATGGCAAATCGGCCGGAATAACTGCAAGAATGATGATTCCGTATCTTTCCGTTGCCATTATCATTTTGCTAACGCTATTTTTGAATTATTTTACTCAATTACCATATAGAATGCAAATCAGCCTATCAATTATTTCGATCCTCACGCTGTTATGGGCGTCGTTCTTTTTCTCAAAACGTTTTTACCACTACCATATTCCATTAATTGGAGCAGCCTTTCTGTTTCTATTAGCTACTGTCCAGGCTGTGGAACATTTTGTTCCGGGCCAAACAATCATCCTGTATCTCTGCTTGCTTTGCCATAGCGGGATGTGGATTTATACAGGAAAACGGCTGTCGATTGCTTCTTTTTCTGCGGCAGGCTTTTTGGGGGCGGGAGTGATCATTTACTTCATAGTTAAATTATACAATATCTTTTGAAAATTAAAAATATTGTTTTTCAAATTTGTTTAAGACTTCCCGAAAAAATATTTTTTGAAAAATTCTTGAATATCTTATCGTTTAGGACTTTTACTTGAAACATTTTTCAAGTAAAATATAACTTGTTTGTATATAATATTTTTATGGACACTAAGGTTTACATAGGGGAGGTAAAAACTATGAATCGAAATCCACTTATTCCGTTTCTGCTTATCTGTATATTGGGAATTGGACTTATGTTTATCCTTTCTTTTAAAGGCTTGGGAGATGCTAAGGATCTTGCAAAGGAAAAGGAAGGCGGTGGAAAGGAAAAGACGGAACAAACCGCTTCTGCTAATCCTGAGGAAATTTATCAGCAGAGCTGTGTCAGCTGCCACGGTGATCAATATCAGGGCGGCGCTGGCCCGGCATTGAAAGGTGTAGGAGAGCGTTTATCCGAAGCAGAAGTTAAAACAACGATCCAAAATGGTAGAGGAGCCATGCCGGCCGGGCTTGTTGAAGATGAAAATCTTGATGCAATGGCTAAATTCGTTCATGGCTTAAAATAATCGTTTGGAGAATGGCTGGGGTTCCCTATGGGATTTCAGCCATTTTTTCATTGTATAGGAAACTATAGATTGAATTTTATGTGGATACCTTAAATTTGGTTATCTGCATCCAGCTCCAGCGCCTGCACTTTTGTTGTCTATTTATTATTCATGAAAGTCTTTGCTATAATGAAAAAGCGTGGATTTGTAAACTTCTATTAATCCCATTAAAATGCGATAAACAAGTAAGCGAGATGATAAGATGAACCATGAAAAGCTATCAAGGCGTTTAGAGCGTGTAGCGATTCATATACCGAAAGAAAGCACATTGGCTGATATAGGTTCGGATCATGCCTATTTGCCCTGTTATGCCGTCTTAAAGGGGCTCATAGCCAAAGCAATTGCGGGAGAGGTAGCTGAGGGCCCTTTTCGGTCGGCCAGGGAGCAGGTGGAGCAAATGGAACTGCAGCATGCAATTGATGTACGTAAAGGGGACGGCCTTGAGGTTCTATCACCTAATGAAGCTACCTGTATTGCGGTTGCGGGAATGGGCGGGACTCTTATTTCAAGTATCCTGGAAAGAGGAAAAGACAGGCTTGCAGGGGTAAAACGGCTCATCCTTCAGCCTAATGTCGGCGCATCCAACATCCGCATATGGCTGCTTGAAAATGACTGGGAACTCATTGATGAAGAGATTTTGGAAGAAGATGAACAGATTTATGAAATCTTAATCGCAGAAAAAGGCGATCCGCTCCGTCCATATTCTGAAAACCGGGATTTGGAAATAATCCTTGGTCCTTTCCTGAAAAAAGAACAAAATAAAGCGTTCGCAAAGAAATGGTCCCAGGAAAAGGCTCACTGGGAAAGGATCGTTAAGCAGCTCGAAGAAAAAGGGCAAAATCCTGATTTGAATGCAAAACGTTCAGAGCTGCTGATGCAAATAAGAATGGTGGAGGAGGCGCTGAACCAGTGAAGATGACGAATGGTGCAGAAATAATAAGTTTGTTGGAAAGCTTTTCACCGAAAAGCTATGCGATGGATGGAGATCCAGTAGGACTCCAGATTGGCAGGCTGAACAAGTCTGTTTCAAAGGTCATGATCGCTCTGGACGTTCTCGAGGAAGTCGTCGATGAAGCAATCGAGAAAGGGGTTCAGCTTATCATTGCCCATCACCCGCTCATTTACAGGCCTTTGAAGAAAATTGCCACAGATGTGCCGGGCGGGAGAATCATCGAAAAGCTGATCAAGCATGATATTGCCGTCTATGCGGCGCATACCAATCTCGATGTCGCGAGAAATGGGGTAAACGATTTCCTGGCGGAGGCTCTCGAGCTTCAAGACACGGAAGTTCTCATTCCCACCTACCAACCAACGTATAAAAAACTGGTCGTATATGTTCCTGGCGATTCAGAACAGCTAGTCAGGCAAGCATTAGGGAATGCCGGGGCGGGCCATATCGGTAACTATAGCCATTGTTCATTTTCAAGCGAAGGCGTCGGCAGATTTCTTCCAGGGGAAAATAGCAATCCGGCAATTGGAACACAGGGCAGGCTTGAAAGTGTCGAAGAAGTAAGAATTGAGACGATTTTTCCTGAAGAGATCGAAAAGAAGCTGCTAGCTGCGATGATCAAAGCACACCCTTATGAAGAACCGGCTTATGACATTTACCGGCTGGAAAACAAGCCGGAACCGCTCGGGCTCGGAAGGATCGGGACCTTGAAACAGGAAATGACATTAGATCAGTTTGCCGGGCATGTGAAGGATGCCCTCGATGTGAAAGCGGTAAGGGCTGTCGGCAACCTAAACTCCAGGATCAAAAAAGTAGCCGTCCTCGGCGGGGACGGAAATAAATATTTTACAGAGGCGAAATTCAAGGGCGCCGATGTTTACGTAACCGGAGACATGTACTATCATACGGCACACGATGCCATGATGATGGGACTGAATATCGTCGATCCCGGCCATAATGTAGAAAAGGTAATGAAAAAAGGAGTGGCGGATGTTTTGGCAGTTCTCTGCAGAGACAGAAAATTCGAAGTGGAATTTATTATTTCGGAAATAAATACCGATCCGTTTACGTTTATCTAAAGCAAATGCAGGCATTAAACAGCATGCCTGCATTTTTCTGTAAATAAGGAAATATAACTTTTTCAATGTGTATTAGATTGAATTTTATATTCTTATGCTTTTATTTTAACCTTCGGAAGGATCTTGTTTAATGGAACCCTTTTTTCAGTTGTCCAGGTAGACTCATTGCCGGGATCGTACTGCTCCAGGAATGTAATAACTTCTTTTGTAATCGGTGTCGGGGTCGAAGCTCCTGATGTCACAGCGACAGTTTCCGTATTCTGCAGCCAATCTAATTGCAATTCGGATAGATCGGCAATCCGATACGCCCTTGTTCCGGCGACTTCATCAGAAACCTGGGCAAGGCGGTTTGAATTATTGCTTTTTGGGTCTCCGACAACAATTAAAACATCCGCCTCCCCAGCCTGCTTTGCAACTGCTTCCTGCCGGACCTGGGTTGCGAGGCAGATTTCCTTGTGTACCTCTGCATGAGGATATTTCCCCTGAACCTTTTCTATAATATCCAAGACATCCCATTGGCTCATGGTTGTCTGATTTGTGACAATAATCCGCTCGCTGTCAATGGACAAGGCGTTTACATCATCGATGGTTTCCACAAGGTGGACGATTTCCGGAGCGACTCCGACAGCACCTTCCGGCTCGGGATGTCCCTTTTTGCCAATATAGATAATTTGATAGCCCAATTCTTTCTTTTCTTTAATTAAATTATGGGTAGCTGTTACGTCCGGGCAAGTTGCATCAATGGAAACAAGCCCTTTTTCCTCTGCTAATTTCCTTACTTCCGGAGATACTCCGTGTGCGGTGAAAATAACAGTTCCTCCATCGACTTTTTCGAGGATTTCTTTTCGGTTTTCTCCGTCAAGCGTAATGATGCCTTCCTCTTCGAAAGCATCGGTCACATGCTTATTATGGACAATCATTCCTAAAATGTATATCGGGCGTGGCAGGGTTTTATCTAAAGCGGCATTTTGGGCGATGACCATGGCATCGACAACCCCGTAGCAATATCCGCGTGGTGAGATTTTGATAACCTTCATAGTGTACCTCCTTTAAGAAAAGCGCCATGGAGAAATTTCCATGCCTGCTACTCTATATTATATAAGACACTGCCGGATATTACAAAGCATCATACTGCCGTAAGCCATTCTTGAAAGCAACAAAAAAGAATGCAACACCGGCTGCATTCGGGAGATAGCCTATTGTGACAATCAAGTTCTAAATGTAAAGTTTCGGCACAGAACTGCCTTTTTGCTCATGTATCTTGCCGTTTTTTTGTTCATTTTTACCTTCAAGCTGTTTTTCTTCACCGGCGATAGCGATCTTTTCATCGTTTTCTGATACAACGGAGTCTTCCTTTTCTTCTTCGTTTATCTCGTTTTTTGCTCCTGTGGAGTCTTCGGAGTCCTTCATGCTGCGGTAAATTTTCCACATGGCGGGCAGGTTTTTAATTAGAGGGCCGTATTCCTGGACCATGGGCCCGAGCCGCTCTGCCGCTGTTAGCATCTTTTGAGTATTGGCGAGCATGGTGGTAATCGTACCCGGATTTTTTAACCCAGCGATAAATCCACCAGATACTACAGGCTGCGCTTGAGGGCGGCTGAAAAATGAAACAGGGGAAGGGCTTTGCTGTTTGGATTTTCCCAGCAGCTTAGAGAGAAGACCGCCGCCGCCCTGCTGCTGCATTCTCTGGTTTTGCATCGGAGGCCTGTTTTGAAATGGAAATCCGCCAGGCCCTCTAAAGTTCGGTTGAGTTCCCATCCGCGGGCCGTTTGGAAACATGCCAAAATTCCCGCCGGGGCGATTATTTATTCCTGGGGGCATATTTTCACTCCTTCCATGTAAGACCGTCAATTAGCGGTACATAATAGACTATGCTGCAATCGCAAAAAAGTTTGAACGATTCATCAAACAATATCAAGAAGTAGATTAGTTAGGTTGTGAACTTCAGGAAAAGACGATAAGATAGGAACGGTAGTTTTTTTCTTGAATGTAATTTTTAGCTTAATGATAAAAAGGAGTTTTACAATGGAACAAAGTAATTTTGAGAGATTTAAGCTGCAAAGCTATATTATAAACGCGGTGGGAACGTTAGGCTTTATTAAGCCAACCGAAATCCAGGAGCGGGTGATTCCTTCCGTGCTTAAAGGTACAAGCCTGATTGGGCAATCACAAACAGGGACAGGCAAAACTCACTCCTACCTGCTCCCGATCATGGATAAAATCGACACTGGGAAGGGGGAAGTGCAGGCAGTCATCAGCGTCCCGACAAGAGAGCTCGCCAATCAAATCTATCAGGAAGCGCTGAGAATTGCTGAACATTTTCCATCAGAAGCCCCGATTCAGGTTCGCTTGCTTGTAGGCGGCACAGACAAACAGCGTACAATTGACAAATTAAAAAAGCAGCCACAGCTTGTGGTCGGTACGCCAGGCCGGATTAAGGATATGGTCGATGAACAGGCGCTCCATGTTTTTTCAGCAACGATGCTCGTGGTCGATGAAGCTGACCTCATGCTTGATATGGGATTTATTGAGGATGTCGATAAGTTTGCCTCTAGGATGGCCCAGGATATTCAGATGCTCGTTTTTTCTGCAACCATTCCTGAGAAACTCAAGCCCTTTTTGAAAAAATACATGGATAATCCAAAGCACGTGCAGGTCGATCCAAAAAAGGCTGTAGCCGAGAAAATCGAACATGCGCTAGTACCGCTGCGCCATCGGAATAAAAACCAGCTGCTGTACGACATGGTCGTCCAGTATAATCCTTACCTCGCGATCATATTTACGAATACGAAGAAAATGGCGGATGAAGCCGCCGATGCCCTGATTGGCAAAGGACTCAGAGTCGGACGGATACATGGAGACCTAAGCCCGAGAGAACGCAGGAAAATGATGAAGCAAATTAACAGCCTGGAGTACCAGTACATTGTGGCAACTGATTTAGCTTCAAGGGGTATTGATATCAAAGGCGTCAGTCATGTTATCAATTATGAGCTGCCTTCCGATCTTGACTTTTATATACACAGAACAGGCAGAACGGCCCGGGCGGGATACTCCGGTGTTGCTGCTACCATTTATGAAACATCGGACGAGGATGCGCTGAACCGTTTGGAAAAAATGGGCATCCAATTCAAGAACATCGATATTGATAAGGGTGAATGGATTGAGATTGATGAGCGCAATAAACGCAAAAACCGTAAAAAGCAGGAAAATGAAGTAGATACCATCGCGAAAAAGCTGGTCAAGAAGCCGGCAAAAGTAAAGCCAGGGTACAAAAAGAAAATCCAGCGCGAGGTTGAAAGCTATAAAAAACACCAGCGCCGCATCCAGAAAAAGAAATAGACTAATTAATAAATAATGGGGGAAAAGATGTTATGTTGAAGCTTGGTTCACATGTATCCATGAGCGGAAAAGGTATGCTTCTTGCTTCGAGCCAGGAAGCAGTGTCCTATGGAGCGAATACGTTTATGATTTATACAGGAGCTCCGCAAAACACAAGACGGAAAAAGATCGAGGATTTGAACATCGAGTCTGGCAGATCGCATATGGAGCAAAACGGCATCAAGGAAATTATTGTCCATGCACCGTACATCATTAATATTGGAAACACGACAAATCCTAATACCTTCGAGCTCGGCGTGAATTTCCTGCGAAGTGAAATTGAACGGACAGCCGCGATCGGAGCAAAGCAGATCGTGCTTCATCCCGGAGCCCATGTCGGGGCGGGGACTGAAATCGGCATAAAAAAGATTGTAGAAGGCTTAAATGAGGTGCTGACTGAAGAGCAGGATGTGCAGATTGCCCTTGAAACAATGGCAGGAAAAGGTTCAGAATGCGGCAAGAGTTTTGAAGAGCTGGCGATGATCATTGACGGTGTAAACTTGAGTGATAAACTGTCAGTCTGCTTTGATACCTGCCACACTCACGATGCCGGATATAATATCGTCGAAGATTTTGACGGTGTCCTTAATGAATTTGACAAAATTGTCGGTATCGACAGAATCAAGGTCCTTCATATCAATGACAGCAAAAACGCTGTCGGAATGCGTAAGGACCGCCATGAAAATATCGGATTTGGTCATATCGGTTTCAAGGCGCTAAGCTGCATTGTCCACCATCCGCAGCTGATGGACATTCCCAAAATCCTTGAAACGCCATATGTCGGGGAAGATAAGAAAAATAAAAAACCGCCCTATTTATTTGAAATCGAAATGCTAAAGGATAAAACATTTGACGAAAATTTGCTTGATACAATCATGAATGGGTAATGGCTACAAGTAAAAAGGACAGCCAAAAAACAGTTTTTAATGCCAAAGCAGAGTTTGGACAGTCTCATGTCCTCATGCCTGCGATGAAACCAAACTGCTCGGCAGTCCCTTTTATTGATAGACTAACAAAGTGTGGTCTCAAGGACCTTAGTCCTCGTTCCTTAAAGATTTGCGGTTAGCTGATTGAAAATGGTTTCGAGTTCTTTTGAGGTCGCCAGTCCTGTCTGGGCGGAAACTAATTCTAACGCCTTGAGCCGCTCTGTTTTATTAAAGACGTTGATATTTTTGCCGGCTACAATCTTGGAAACAATCCTCGCCTGGTCAGGTTTAAGGTCCACATCATATTGGCGGGCCAATTTTAAAAGCTCATTGGGTGTAATCGTATTCACTTTATGGTTAATCATCATTTCAAATAACTTCATACCATCCCTCCTGCATCTAAGATATGAAGCAACAGTCAACAAGTGAACAAAAAAGGAATCAGTTAAAGGGAAATATTGCGAAGCGGCAGGGGCTGGATTCTTTACATTACGGCGTGTTTCCTTTATACTTCTCTTTGTTAAATCGTAATGATTCTTAAAAAAGCTGCTTCTTTTGGAGGAAAAAATGACAAGACCGATTATCGAGGTTGAAGATCTATCGTATAAATATGCCAGGGACAGCGTGCTCGAACAGGTCTCCTTGAAAGTGCCAGAAGGAGCGTTTCTGGCACTGGTTGGTCCTAATGGCTCCGGCAAATCAACATTGCTCAAATTAATCCTTGGCTTATTAAGGATACAAACAGGAACAATCAAGTTATTCGGTGAAGACATCCGTCAGTTTACAAATTGGGATAAGATAGGTTTTGTGTCACAAAAAGCCAATTCATTTAATTCCGGTTTTCCGGCTTCCGTTTTGGAGGTCGTCCAAAGCGGATTGACAAAAAAAATCGGTCTTTTTAAATTTCCGGGAAAAGAGCACAGGAAAAAAGTTCTCGAAGCATTAGAGTCAGTCGGAATGCTTGATTTCAAAGACCGGAACGTTGGTGAATTATCGGGCGGCCAGCAACAGCGAATATTTATCGCCAGGGCATTAGTAAGCGAACCCGAATTGCTGATTCTGGATGAACCAACCGTAGGCGTTGATTCGAAAAATGTCCATCAGTTTTATGAATTGCTGGAAGTGCTCAATAAAAATATGGGGATTACCCTTATTCTCGTCACCCATGACGTCGGAACCGTAACAAATATTGTCACCCATGTAGCCTGTCTGAATAAACGGCTTCATTTCCATGGCGATGCCAATAAGTATCATTCTTTGGATGAGAAGGAGCTTTCATCCATATATGGCCACGGCGTCCAGCTGTTGAGCCATAATCATTAATGTTTTGGAGGATATCCCATGATTTCGGGAATATTTCAGTTCGAATTTCTACAGAACGCTTTTTTAACAGGGATCATTATCGGGGCGCTTGCGCCGTTATTGGGAGTATTTGTGGTCGTGCGCCGCATGTCGCTTATTGCCGATGCGCTGAGCCATGTTACACTCGCAGGGATTGCTTTCAGCCTTTTGCTGGAAAAAAGGTTTCTGGTTTTTGCAGGCTTAAATCCGTTATACATGGGAATGGCATTTTCAGTTATTGGCTCGCTGTTTATTGAACGGCTGAGAGATGTGTACAAGCATTACCAGGAGCTGGCGATACCGATCATCCTGTCAGGCGGGATTGGATTAAGTGTCGTTTTTATCTCAATTGCCGATGGCTTTAATGCTGACTTGTACGGTTATTTGTTTGGCAGTGTCAGTGCCGTCAGCCGTACAGACTTGTGGATGATCGCCGTAATTTTTGTTATAGTCATCCTTACGATTATCTTTTTATTTAAGGAATTATTTCTTTTATCTTTTGATGAAGAACATGCCAAGGCTTCAGGAATCCCCTCTAAATGGATTCATTTTATTTTTATCATCATGGTTGCTTTGGTTATCTCTGCATCGATGAGAATTGTCGGGATTTTGCTTGTATCTGCCTTGATGACACTCCCGGTGGCGGCGAGCCTCCGTTTTGCGAATGGGTTTAAACAAACGATTTGCTATTCCGTTCTGTTCGGGGAAATTTCAGTGGTCGGGGGACTGTTTTTAGCTTACTATTTAGATCTGGCTCCCGGCGGGACGATTGTCATGATTGCGGTCGGATTGCTGATAGCGTCAATATTGGTTGGAAAATTAAAGGTTAGAATCGCATAGCGGGGTGATTGGAATGAATGTGGCAGCGGCCATGCAGCTGTTGAAAGAAAAAGGTTTTAAGCATACCGGAAAACGGGAAGAAATGCTTCTGCTTTTTTCAGCGAGCGATAAGTATTTAACCGCAAAGGATGTTTTGGAATCAATGAAGGAAGAATATCCAGGCTTAAGCTTCGATACTATTTACAGGAACCTTTCGCTCTTCGCCGAGCTTGGCATATTCGAAATGACGGAACTCGCAGGGGAAAAACATTTCCGTTTTACATGCAGCCATGAAAACCATCATCATCATTTCATTTGTATGGATTGTGGCAAGACGAAGGAGATTGAATCGTGCCCAATGAGCGGTTTGGAAGCCAATTTGCAGGATTATGATATCTCCGGCCATAAATTTGAGATATACGGCCGCTGTCCTGAGTGCTTACAAGTGGGATAGGAGCTTTTGTCCAAGGTTCAGTGATAAATTAATCCAGTTTCGAAGATAATTAATCCAATTCCAATGATAATTAATCCCTTTCAATAAATAATCAAAAAAAACAATAAGGCTGCCAGTTCCGAACGGAATGGACAGCCTTATTTTTTTTCGTTTTTCAGCCATTGATCTACCCACTGTTTGGCCTGTTGCCAGTTGGTGACACGAATGACTTGTGCGGGGACCGACAACCGATTATAGGGCGTGTCGAATAAAATCACCGGAATATTGCATTCGCTGGCAATAGCGACCGCATTATCGTGCTTATCTTCAAAAAAAATATCAACCCCGAATTTCTTAGCTGTTTCGACTTTATCATGGGATCCGGTTAATTCAATATGATGAAAGGTTAATTCATTTTTATGGAACCACTTTTCAGTAACTTTCAAGAGGTCATGATGCCGGGCACTAATGAAGTAGAGGTCAGCTTTATCCACCCATTCGGCTATCGCTTCTTTCGCTCCATCGGCTAACAGGGATTCGGCATAAATAATCGGTTCATTTCTGGCAAACCAATCTGCAAAGGCATCCTTGGTAATAGTAACGAACGGATTAAGATCATATTCAGTAATGTCTTCATACACCAGATTTAGTTGAAAGGCTTTATTTAAAAATGGAATCATGGTATCGGGACGGGTTATCGTCCCATCTATATCAATGCCAAAGCGCTTTTTCATCGTTACAGCTCCTGTCAGTGTGTAGAGTAAGTTGGATTGTTTGTTATAACATGAAATATTATCCAGCACATGTAACCTTTTTCAAGTGGTTTTTTTCAGAAACCACATACACTATAAGTGCACCTATCTTTTTAAAAGCGAGGGATGCATGATGGACGATAACCGAAACAGCTATTCCAGTTTGGAAGATGAAATGAAAAATTCTTCAAAAAACGAAACAGATCCTGAAACCAGCAGTGTCACAGGCCGTTCGAATGCTGATTATGACGACATCTCTCCAGCGGCGAAAAGCAGCCAGGGTGCAAATCGCGGACAAAACTCCGTTGAACGCAGCCAGACCTCTTCAGAGCAGGATAGCTATGAAGAATTATACGGAATGACCGCTGCAGAAGATAATCGTTATCAAAACGGGTATTATGAAGAATCGTCCTCTGAACTTGCGGTACCTCAAGCCTTTGATCGAAGCGATGCAGGAGATTCCGATGAGGCTACCGAGCAAAATACAGCCGGGACCACATTTGGTCTTTCAGCATTAGCTTTATCCGTGCTTTCCCTTTTTATAATGCCAATCTTGTTTGGAGCAGCAGGAATTGTGCTGGGATTTGTAGCGCGCAGAAGAGGAGCAAACACTCTTGGAGCCTGGGCTATCGGTGTAGGAGCCGTTTCGATAATCATTGGGATATTCATTCTCCCGTTTTTTTAAATAGGGCATAAAAACGCTTGGATTCAATTTATGAATCCAAGCGTTTTTTCGTTAAATAATCGGTTCGGTTTGCTGATTTCTCTGTTTTTCATAATATTCTTCGGCAATTTTGTCGATTTCTTTTTTGAGTTCTTCAACCATAGTTGCTTCGGGCACTTTTCTTACGATTTTCCCTTTTCGGAACAGCAATCCTTCTCCGCGTGCCCCGGCAATGCCGATATCAGCTTCCCTGGCCTCTCCTGGTCCATTAACAGCACAGCCGAGAACAGAAACCTTGATTGGCGCTTTGATTGTTTGAATGTATTCTTCGACTTCATTGGCGATACTGATTAAGTCGATTTCGATTCGGCCGCATGTCGGGCATGAAATTAAAGTCGCCATGTTTGACGCGAGGCCGAATGATTTCAACAATTCACGGGCCACTTTCACTTCTTCAACAGGATCTGCGCTGAGGGAAACACGCATGGTATTCCCGATTCCTTTGCTTAAAATCGCCCCAAGTCCGGCTGCGCTTTTCACGGTGCCGGAAAAAAGAGTTCCCGATTCGGTAATCCCGAGGTGAAGCGGATAATCAAACGCCTGTGCCGCCTTGTTATATGCTTCGATAGCTAAATTTACGTCGGAAGCCTTCATCGAAACGATGATATCATGAAAATCAAGGTCTTCCAGGATTTTAATATGGTGCAAGGCACTTTCAACCATGCCGTCAGCGGTTGGATAGCCATATTTATCTATAATACGTTTTTCCAGGGAACCGGCATTTACTCCGATTCTGATTGGAATTCCCTTTGCTTTCGCGGCTTTGACGACGGCTTCGACTTTTTCGCGGCGACCGATATTTCCCGGGTTGATACGGATTTTGTCCGCTCCCCCTTCAATCGCCTTCAAAGCGAGCTTATAGTCAAAATGGATATCTACAACCAGTGGGATATTAATCCGCTTTTTTATTTCCGGAATAGCGTTCGCTGCTCTTTCATCTGGGCAGGCAACGCGGACAATCTGACAGCCTGCTTCTTCGAGGCGCTTGATTTCGGCCACCGTTGCTTCTACGTCATGCGTCTTGGTGGTCGTCATACTCTGGACGATAACCTCGTTATTGCCCCCAATTGTTAAATTGCCGACTTTTATTGGACGGGTTTTGGTTCGATGTATAATTTCACTCAAGTGGAATTCTCTCCTTTAGGAAAAAATCAAATTCAGTTGATGACTATCCTTTTATGTCATCACTACAACATTGTATCAATGTTAGACTGTAATTGACAAGGATTAGAATTTTACTCAGTGCTGACATCAACGGTTGCTCTACCTGCTCTGCTATTTTTTATAAGATGGAATCTTATAAGTTTTCCCGATTTGCATTTCTTCCGGCTTCAGTCCCTTATTCAATTCTTGGAAATCCTCAATAACAATTTCTATAGAAACATTCTGGCCGCCTTTTTCTTTTTCAATGATCGTTAGCAAGGTATCGCCGGGTTTAACAATAGCATCTGTATATGGGATTGACGCTTTTTCGGTTTGTTCTGGATATGGTTTCGCAGCCTGCCTTGCTTCTGCTCCGAACGCCGGAAGTGTGCCCGTCGTTAAATCAAAATAAATGATGAATCCAATGAAACATACAGTAAGAAAAAGCAGGAACCGTTTCATTTTTTCAACTCCCATGATTGTCTTACTCCATATATATGGATCGGAAATTAATAATATGCCTAAAATTGGGCACACCTTTATAAAAAAGTTACGAAACCTTTACAGCTTGTAACGGATCAGCTACATCAAATAGAGGATATCCTGAAAGATTTACATAATTCCTTACCTGAAATGGAGCAGGCCACCGAAAAGTATGTTTCCTTTCACAGCAAACAAGCGCAAGTGCCGAGCAAATGCTTTCAAACTCGTATGAACAGGCGCGTAAATAAAGGACACCTATGAGATCGGCGCAAAACTTCATGAATTATCCGGTGTTTTAACACATCAAACGGAACAATTAAAAGCATAAAATAAGAGGCAGCCCTAAATTGGTAAGTAGTTCCGTTTTTGTGGAGAAAACCTCAAATAACAAATTAAATAGCATGCAATTCACGGTATAAAATCACAAAGTAATTAGCACTAAAAAACGCTCAGCAAATCTCTGAGCGTTAATCTTTTTTAATGATTTATTCAAATAAAGCCCCTATAAATAAAAAAGAAGGGTTCTTTGGATTTAGCTCATTTAAACTTATCAGGTTCTTTTACATAAAACCCGATAAACCCACGATTTCATACTCGATTTCCTATACTATTCCTACTGTTTCTCCACATTATCGGAACTACTTACTAAATTGGGCATGTCTCTTATTTAGCTATTCACTTTTCGGAATTTCTTTTATAGCGAGATAAAGCATAATCAAGGAAACAAACCAGCTAATCAAGATTCCAAAGGGAACATATGCTTCGAAGGCATCCATGATTGTAAAGAAGATCGCCGGCAGTGTAATCGAGTAGGCTGTCAATCTCCACGAATGGCGGTATGAGATAGGTTTCTGCAAAACATTTTTAAAGACCAATCCAAACAACGCCAGAAATGAAATCTTGATGAAATTCAAAGCAGCCGTGAATAGATACATCATGACAACAATAATCGGCAGCACAATCACTAAAGCAGAATCTGCAGAATCAAGGAATTTATCGATGTCTTTGCTTGTGATTGAGAAACCTTCCAATATTGAATAGGGGTTGGACTGCGCTTGGCCTGCCGTGACAAACACAAGATCATTCTTCAATAACCCTATACCGTTTTCAGTCTGGGCAGCGATATCGCTGCTTTTCCATTTCCCGGTATCATCCAAAACAATCTGAAAGCCCTCTTTATTAACGATGACCGGCTCATCTGCTTCTGAGGTCAGCGTACCATTGCTGATCTCAAAAGCGGGCAATTCCCCTTTTATCGTTTCCGCGAATGCCTGTATTCCGCTATTGACGGTTGAGCTAAAATGATAAGCAGCTGGAATGACTGAAATTAATGTCAGTAAAAACACAAAAGCAATCGTCTTTCCGATGCCCTGATTGCGAAACGTTGCAATATCCTTTGGCGAATACAAGCTTACAATCAATTGTTTAAAAATATTCATTGTCGACAACACCTTTATATTAAAATCATATAGTTTATTCTATCTATCACTTATCAATAAAACAACTTTTTGTATTCTCGCGTTTTTCCGCTGAATTGTTAAGCTAATGTAAATATTAGAGCAAACTCCTTTACACAAATTTCATTTCATCATCATAATTAAAAAGGATGGACTTAGGCAGGGAGGATTTCTTGCTATATTCAAGGGGTTGAAACTATGGGCAGGTATCCTTTTATCACAATACTGGCTAAAGCTGTAACAAAGCTTATTCCAGGGGATGATTCGCTAAAAGAAGGCAACTCGCGGCATTTAGCTGCGATCTCTATGGAACAATCACCATCGATAGCGCTTGGACAGGCCAAGGAAGAAATCATTAAAATGGGTTATTTATCTGTCAAAGGCTTGAATGAGTTATTGCAGTATCTATTAACAAATAGTAATAAACATAGAGAAACCGCTTTACAGTTTAAGGGTGCTATTAACAGTCTGGATGAAAAAGTAAGCGATTATCTGGTACGAATATCGACTATAGATTTCTCAAAGAAAGAAGCCGCGAAATATGTAATGCTTATTGATACAGTGCGTGAAATTGAAAAAATCGGGGATCGCTTTGAAAATATCATCGACTTAGTGGAACATCCATTTTCACATAAAGCCGTCCCGACGGACCCTTGGCTTTCCGATCTAAAAGAGGTATTCCAGATGACAATTGATACGGTTGACCAGGCAATCATCGCTTTTGACCATTATGATCTTGAACAGGCAAAAGAAATAGTCGAAAACAAAGATATCCTCGGTAAAACGGAAAGGATGCTGCGGAGGGAGCGAGTTTTCCGTATGAATGGCGGTCAAGGGGAAATTAATTTGGTGGACCTGGTCACAAACCTCGAGAAAATCGAGGCACATGCTGTCAAACTATCCAAAACTATTATAGGAGATTGTCGATAACTGAAGTTTGATACTGTTCGAAATTGGATATCTTACCTATATGTAACTTTTTATCGTTTCAATCGTATGGAAATAAAGATATCCATCCTATCATTTGAAAATAGAACACTTCAAAAGAGGAAAGGAGGAGCAGTTTGGAAACAATTTATTGGGTATTAATCGCAATCATGATCATCATTGGTTTTATCGGGCTGGTATTTCCGATCATTCCAAGTGTTTTGTTCATTTTCGGAGGTATCTTGTTGTATGGTTTCCTCTTTACGTTCGAGCAATTCAACTGGATATTCTGGGTGATTCAAATCCTCCTTGTGATCCTGCTGTTTACAGCGGACTATGTCGCGAACATGTTCGGGATCAAGAAATACGGTGGCTCGAAGGCGGGCATTTGGGGAAGTACGATCGGCATACTGGCAGGCCCTTTTATAATTCCGGCATTCGGGATTATCATCGGCCCTTTTATAGGAGCGATTCTTGCTGAGATGATCGTTCATAAAAAAGATCTGGTAACGGCTTCGAAAATCGGATTCGGCTCAGTGATTGGGTTTATCAGCAGTGTCGTTACAAAGGCGCTCATTCAACTGTTTATGGTAGGTTACTTTTTACTGGTCGTGCTGCTGTAGAAAAAAAAGGAAGCATAACGTTTGAAACAGAATACAATCTTTGATAGTCTAAAGGTAGCGAGTTTTAGAAGTGTCAGGAAATTCTAAGAAATTTCTAGCATTTTCTAAAGCCTGTAAATCATTTTACATAAGGAGGAATTTATCATGGCATTTGAACTTCCACAATTACCTTACGCGTACGATGCTTTAGAACCAAGCATCGACAAAGAAACAATGAATATTCACCACACTAAACATCACAACACTTATGTAACGAACCTGAACAATGCGTTAGAAGGCAACGAAGAGCTTCTTGGCAAAAGCGTTGAAGAAGTAATCTCCAATCTGGATGCTGTTTCTGCATCTGCACGTACTGCTGTACGCAACAATGGCGGCGGACATGCAAACCACTCTTTATTCTGGCAGCTTCTTTCTCCTAATGGCGGCGGACAGCCGACTGGTGAATTAGCTGATGCGATCACTACAAAGTTTGGCAGCTTCGACAGCTTTAAAGAAGATTTTGCAAAAGCAGCTACAACTCGCTTCGGCTCCGGCTGGGCTTGGCTTGTCGTCAATAATGGCGAATTAGAAGTAACAAGTACACCAAACCAGGATTCTCCTTTGATGGAAGGCAAGACTCCAGTACTTGGCCTGGACGTTTGGGAGCATGCTTACTACTTGAACTATCAAAACCGCCGTCCAGAATACATCAACTCTTTCTGGAATGTTGTAAACTGGGACGAGGTTTCAAAGCGCTACAGCGCAGCAAAATAATGCTGAATTTCTTCAGCAAAGAGCAGGAATCCTTGAGGGGTTCCTGTTTTTTTATGGCTTGGTAAATTGATGCCTAGGCTAAGAGCGCAGTCTTTCGCTTAAATAAAAACAGTTTTCGCTTAATTAGTTGTTTTTCCGCTTGAATCCACGTTATTATCGCTTAATTATCCGTTTTTTCGCTTAAATGAAGGTTTTTTTTACTTGAATCAGTGTAATGCCCCTCTTCGAATGTCCAATACAGCTGAGCTTTCAGGGGAAATTCAGCTAGAACAACATGAATCAGGTTAAATCACCTATTGTAAACATACCTTTTGAAATATATGCCGTTTAATGTATTGGAGAGGGATATACATGTAAATTAGACCTCTTCCTTGAAGTTTTCTCTGCGATGAGCGCAGCTCCTGCTTTTCGAATAAATGCCCTTGTTTCATCAAACACTATGTTTGAATGAAAGGGAGAGGTACACAATGGGCATTTTAAAAAAATGGATCGGAGAAGTGGAAGTAAAGAAAGATTTACATCTGCTGCTTTTGATCGGTGGACTGTACAGCCTCAGCATCGCGCTGTCTAACACCTTTGTGAATGTCTATCTTTGGAAGCAATCGGGTGAATTCCTTGATATCGGCATTTATAATTTATCAATTGTTCTTTTTCAGCCGCTTACATTTATTCTGGCCGGACGGCTGGCGAAAAAAGTCGATAGGATCATCGTTTTAAGGCTTGGCGTTATCTTTTTGTCTGCCTTTTACTTGTGTGTCCTGTTAGTAGGAACAAGAGCAACAGATTTTATTGTCCTGCTTGGCGGGTTGCTTGGCGTGGGCTATGGATTTTACTGGCTTGCGTTCAATGTTTTGACGTTTGAGATTACTGAACCTGAGACAAGGGACTTTTTCAATGGATTTCTGGGAATCCTGTCCTCGTTTGGCGGAATGATTGGCCCTGTCCTGGCAGGATTTATCATTTCCCGTCTTACAAAGTATTCCGGCTATTCGATTGTATTTGGCATTTCGCTTTTTTTATTTTTTATCGCAGTTATTTTGAGCTTTTCTCTGAACAGAAGGCCTGCCAGCGGTAAATATTCGTTTATGAGAATTTGGAAAGAACGAGGCAATAATCATAATTGGCGGATGATCACGTATGCCAATTTCTTTCAAGGATTAAGGGAAGGGACGTTCATGTTTGTCGTTTCAATTTTTGTTTTCATTAAAACGGGAAGCGAAATGGCAATCGGAAACTTCGGCTTGATTAACTCTGCGATTTCTTTTGTCGCTTATTATCTTGCTTCGCGTTACATAAAGCAGCCTATGAGGAAAAAGGCAATCCTTATAGGAGGAGTGCTGTTGTATATTGGAGTATTTTTGATCGCGGTTGATATAAGCTATGGGAAGTTGCTTATCTATGCCGGTACGATTGCAATCGCATATCCGCTCCTGCTCGTTCCTTATGTATCAATGACTTATGATATCATTGGCACTGCCTGGAATGCAGCAGAAATGAGGATTGAATATATTGTCGTGCGTGAAGTATTCACCCATTTTGGGCGCATCGTTTCCATTCTCGGATTTATCGCTGCAGTCACACTATTTGATCCAGAGGAAAGCCTGCCGCTGTTTTTACTGATCATTGGTGCGGGTCATCTGTGCATATCGCTTTTTGTCAGAAAAATAAACACCGCTCACAGGGCCGTTTAAGGGGATGGAAACAATCCTCTTTTTTTTCTGCTCAAATAAGGTATATAAAGGTAGAAAAAAGTAACATCTTTCTATAAAATAGATGGTGGATGAATACTAAACGAGGATGTGTGGCTTGATAGTGAATAACGAAAAAAAGAAAAAGACGCATGTTCCTTTTCGATTGAATTTGCTTTTCTTTTTAGTGTTTGTGTTATTTTCCGTGTTAATCCTGAGACTTGGCGTCGTGCAGATTGTTTACGGTGATGATTACAAGCGGGAATTGGACAGGAAGGAAGAAGTGCCGGTTAACAGTCCGGTGCCGCGCGGAAAAATGTACGACCGGAATTTAAAGGTCATGGTCGATAATGTTCCTCTTGATGCGATTACATACACGAGATACCAGGGAACGAAACCGAAGGATATGCTTAAGACAGCTGAGAAATTGGCAGAGCTGATTGATAAAAAGCCCGATAAGATTGCCGAACGCGATCGGAAGGATTTTTGGATTTTAAAAAACCCTAAGCGGGCCGAAGCGAAAATTACCAAAAAAGATAAAAAACTGGTTGAAGAAGAAAAGAAGCCTGAGAAATATTTATACGAGGTCCAGCTAAAGCGGATAACTGATGAAGAAATCAATGAATTTACAAAGGACGAGCTTGAAGTACTGGCAATTTTCCGTGAGTTCAACAGCGGCATGGAGCTGGTTCCGCAAATCATCAAAAACAAAGATGTGACAAAAGAGGAATTTGCACGGGTAAGCGAAAATCTTGCTTCCCTTCCCGGTGTCGATGTTACGACAGACTGGGATCGTTTCTATACGTATAATAGTACCTTGAAATCAGTTCTTGGCAAAGTTTCATCTTCTGAAGAAGGGCTGCCGAAAGAAAGTCTTGATTATTTTCTGGCCAGGGATTACAGCAGGAATGACCGGGTGGGGAAAAGCTATATTGAAGCTGAATACGAAGATATCCTACATGGTCAAAAGGCAAAAGCGAAGACGTACAAAGATAAAGCAGGCAATATCACAAAAACCGTCGAAGTTGCTAAAGGCGAGCGGGGCAAAGACCTTGTCCTGACCATCGATATGGAGCTACAGCTCGCGGCCGAAAAGATCATTGAAAAGGAACTTGAGAAAACAAAGGCAAGAGGCAATACGGGACTGCTTGACCGCGCCTTCATTGTCATGATGAACCCCAAGACCGGAGAGATTCTGGCAATGGCCGGCAAACAGCTTAAGTGGGATGAGAAAACGGGTCAGCGGACGACTGAAGACTTCGCACTTGGCAATATTACGACTTCCTATACGATGGGGTCATCGGTTAAGGGAGCGACTGTGCTGACAGGATACGAAACAGGGGTCATTTCTCCCGGAACCGTGCTTAATGATCAAACGTTACGAATTAAAGGTACACCGGACTTTAACTCTGTCCGGGATTATGGATTGCTCAATGATATCAATGCGCTGAAGAAATCATCAAACGTATACATGGGCAGGATTGCGATTAAGATCGGGGGGGGCAATTATATAGCTAACAAACCACTGGATATTGATCCGAAAGCCTTCAACACGATGCGTGATAGTTATGCTCAATTCGGGCTTGGGGTCCGTACCGGCATAGATCTTCCGAATGAAATGGCAGGATTTAAAGGTTCAGAAACATCTCCTGGTAAACTTCTTTACCTTTCAATCGGGCAATATGATACGTATACACCGATGCAGCTGGTACAATATGTATCGACCATCGCCAATGGCGGTAACCGCATGGAGCCGCATATTGTCAAGGAAATCCGCCAGCCGCTTGATAATAACGAAACAATTGGCCCTGTCATGCAGCAAATTGAGCCTACCGTATTAAATAGACTGCCTATGTCGGAAAATGAAATTGGCCAGGTACAGGAAGGTTTTAGACGCGTTATGCAGGAGAATGGCGGTACAGCTTTTAGCTCCTTTGGAGGCAAGAGTTATAAACCGGCCGGAAAGACAGGTACCGCGGAGGCATTTTATGATGGCCCGAACCGTAAGAAATACAGTGAACCGGAACCTACAATCAACCAATCACTTGTCGGATATGCACCGTACAATGACCCGGAAGTTGCTTTTGCGACCGTTGTTCCATGGGCTTACCAAGGGCAGCCAGCACATTCAATGAATAAAGAAATTGCCGAACAGGTTATGGATACCTATTTTGAGTTGAAAAAAGAACGGGCAAAGAAAAAGCCTTCCGAGCAAGCTGCCTCTGAACAAATCGATAACAGCTAGGAAGTACAGAAGGAACAATCTGAAGTAAGAGAAAGCCAGAATGGCTAAATAATAAGTATCCGATATGGTAATATTAAAAACGCCTCTATATTTTAGAGGCGTTTTATTAATATTACCAGGAGTTAATCCCTTTCCTATTTTAAAAAAGAACATTAGCGCTTCCGCTTTTCCAGTTTACATTTTCTAAACGTTATTTACGTAATATTTACAAACCGTTAAAACCCGGTTAATAGTAAAGCTTTATTCTTGGTATGTAGGACAAAACAACTAAATCTCGTAGGAGGAATTCGGGAATGAAAAGTTTTAAGTTTATGGCATTGACAGCTATGATGAGCGGGGTAATTGCTGTAACTGCTGCTTGCGGTTCAGGTGATGCAGGCAATGGCGATGGCAATGGATCTGCAGCATCGGACAAGCAACTTAAAGGTGATGTTTTAATCGACGGATCTTCTACAGTATATCCAATTATGGAAGCAGTTGCTGAAGAATATATGGCTGAGCAGCCGGAAGTGAAAGTTTCAGTTGGTTTCGCAGGAACTGGCGGCGGCTTTGAGAAACTAATTGCCGGTGAAACTGATATGAGTAATGCTTCACGTCCTATCAAAGATGAAGAAAAAGCTAAGCTAGAGGAAAAAGGAATTGACTATACAGAATTCAAAGTGGCATTCGATGGTTTAACAGTTGTAGTCAATAAAGATAATGAATTCATTGATTCCTTGACTGTTGAAGATTTGAGAAAATTATGGGTCGATACAGGCAAAGCAAAAAAATGGTCAGATATCCGTCCTGAATGGCCAAAAGAAGAAATTAAATTTTACTCTCCTGGAACTGATTCAGGAACATATGATTACTTTAACGAAGTAATCCTTGAAGAAAAGCCGCTTGTATCTAACGCGACTCTTTCTGAAGATGATAACGTGCTGGTACAAGGTGTGAGTGGTGACAAAAACGCCATCGGTTTCTTTGGATATGCTTATTATGAAGAAAACAAAGATAAATTAAAGGTTGTAAAAATCGACAATGGAAACGGGCCGGTGGAACCAACCAAAGAGACGATCGAAAGCGGAGAATATGCGCCTTTATCCCGTCCACTGTTTACGTATGTAGCTAATAAAGCAATTGAAGAAAAAGAGCAGGTTGCCGATTACACTGAATTCGTACTGGAGAATGCAGCGGAATTATCCGAAGAAGTCGGTTATGTAAAGCTTCCTGAAGAAGAATACAAAAAAGGTCAGGATCAACTGGCTGAATTAACAAAATAGGGGTTCGCTCAGAAAATATGGCTGAAAGAGAAGCGGATTCGCTTCTCTTTCAGCCATGCCTTGGATGGAAAGGGGTTTTCGTTTTGGCACTTGGCAACACAGAAAAGTATTCTGTTCAACAAATGATAATGGATAAGAAAAGCAAAAAGAGCAATCGACTGAATGTTGAGAAAATCATTCCTGGACTGCTGCTATTGACCGCGATAATCTCGGTTTTAACTACACTTGGAATTGTATTTACATTAATTTTCGAGACGTTTACTTTTTTTGACAGAGTTTCACTAAAAGAATTTTTTACAGCACAAAAATGGTATCCGTTCTCTGAAACTTCTGCTTCATACGGCATTATGCCGTTAATATCCGGTACGCTTAAAGTGACAGGAATTGCCGCGCTGGTCGCCGTTCCTATCGGACTTGCAACTGCCATTTATTTGAGTGAATATGCATCAGAAAAAACCAGAAGGATCATCAAACCGATTTTAGAAGTATTGGCTGGAATCCCGACAATTGTTTATGGTTTCTTTGCATTGACATTTGTTACGCCTATCTTAAGAAGTTTCATTCCTTCGCTTGAAATCTTTAATGCGCTGAGTCCTGGAATCGTAGTTGGAATTATGATTACGCCAATGATTGCTTCTTTATCAGAGGATGCCATGTCCTCTGTACCGAATTCGATTAAGGAGGGTGCTTTTGCACTGGGGGCAACCAAATTGGAAACGGCTATAAAAGTCATCCTGCCTGCTGCAATTTCTGGGATTATGGCATCGATTGTGCTGGCATTATCCAGGGCGATTGGTGAAACAATGATTGTATCCGTTGCCGGTGGTTCTACACCAAATCTCAGCACGGACGTAACTTCATCGATCCAAACAATGACAGCCTATATCGTACAGGTCAGCACGGGTGACGCCGGATATGGCACTACGATTTATTACAGTATCTATGCTGTTGGAATGATGCTGTTCCTATTTACCCTGGCAATGAATCTATTTGCACAATTTATCTCTCGTAAGTTTAGGGAGGAATACTGATGAAACTGATAAATAAAGAATCCGTTGGAAGAAGGATGCCTGTACGCATATTAATCAATACCATCTTTAAAGGACTATTCTTCCTGGCAACTCTGTTCGGATTGTTTGTGCTGGCCATATTGCTTTATCGGATATTCACTCAAGGAATTGGTTATTTGAATATTGACTTTTTACAAAACTTCGCATCAAGAAGGCCGGAAGAAGCCGGTGTGAAAGCTGCCCTGATTGGATCAATCTGGCTGATGGCTACAGTCGCACCGATTTCATTATTATTGGGGGTTGGCACTGCGATCTACATGGAAGAGTACGCAGTTAAAAACCGTTTTACAAACTTCATCCAGGTCAATATTTCAAACCTGGCAGGGGTACCTTCCATTGTATTTGGATTGCTTGGATTAACGATTTTTGTCAGGGCCCTTGCTCTGGGAAGCTCTGTTCTGGCAGCAGGCCTGACGATGAGTTTACTCGTCCTGCCGGTAATCATTGTCGCGTCCCAGGAAGCGGTTCGCGCGGTACCAAAGGAATTGCGCGAGGCTTCATATGGAATGGGGGCGACAAAGTGGCAGACGATTATTAAAGTGGTTCTTCCGGCTGCCATTCCTGGAATCCTGACAGGGGGAATACTGGCATTATCACGTGCCATTGGTGAAACAGCGCCGCTTATTGTAGTAGGGATCCCGGTGTTTATCGCTTTTCTGCCGAGAACGGTATTCGATACGTTTTCCGTTCTGCCGATGCAGATTTATAACTGGACTTCCAGGCCGCAGGAAGAATTTCAAAGTGTAGCGGCGGCAGGGATTATTGTGCTGCTTGTGCTGCTGATTTTTATGAATTCTATCGCGGTGTTAATTCGAAATAAATTTCAAAAAAGATATTGAGTTTGAACAGGGGTTAAATGATGGGGCCGGCCAACAATGCGGACTTTTTAAAAGAAGAGCAAGTATAACTTTTGAACTTAGAAACGTGCCTAGCACCGATGTAAAGGATGCCGCAGGTTTTAGTAGACGTTCCTTTTTACAAGGCGCTTTCGCTTTTCTAAGAGGATGAAGGAGGAATTTCAAGATGACTGCCATACAATCAATCACTGAGAAAATTAAAAAGGATAGTAAGCTGATGAATAAACCAATTGCTGAACAAAAAGAACATGTATATGAGACTTCCGATCTGAACTTGTGGTATGGAGAGAATCATGCTTTAATAAATATTAATTTGGATATCACCGAAAATGAAGTGACTGCGATTATCGGGCCATCCGGATGCGGAAAATCAACCTATATTAAAACATTGAACAGGATGATCGAACTTGTCCCAGGTGTAAAAACCTCCGGAGAAATCAGATATCGCGGGCGCAACATTCTCGATAAATCTTATAAAGCAGAAGATTTACGGACGCGCGTGGGGATGGTTTTCCAAAAGCCAAATCCCTTTCCAAAGTCGATTTTTGAAAATGTAGCATATGGACCGAAAATTCATGGGATAAAAAACAAAAAACTCCTTGATGAAATCGTGGAGAAAAGCCTTCGCGGCGCAGCTATTTGGGATGAAGTGAAGGACCGCCTAAACCAGAATGCTTACGGGCTCTCAGGCGGACAGCAGCAGCGTTTGTGCATTGCCAGATGTCTTGCAATAGAACCGGATGTCATCCTGATGGATGAACCAACTTCTGCACTTGACCCTATTTCAACGTTAAAGGTCGAGGAGCTTGTCCAAGAGCTGAAGAAGGAATTCAGCATTATCATCGTTACCCATAATATGCAGCAGGCGGCCCGGATTTCTGACAAAACTGCATTCTTCCTGAACGGGGAAGTCATTGAGTACAAAGATACAAATACGATCTTTTCAAATCCGACGGATAAAAGGACTGAGGACTACATTACTGGACGATTTGGATAATAAAAGACAGGGGTTGAATCGACGAATGGCAGTTCGTGAAAAGTTTGAACAGGAGTTGGCGCACTTAAAGGTGAAAATTATTGAACTTGCAAATCTCGCTTCCGAGTCGATTTCCAAGTCATTTACTGCACTTGAGAACCAGGATCTCGATATGGCCCTGGAAATAATTGAAGACGATACAAAAGCTGACTTGCTTGAAGAAGAAATTAATGACTATGCCATCTTGCTTATCGCCAAACAACAGCCAGTGGCGATTGATCTGCGGAGAATCATTGCTGCGATCAAAATTGCCTCGGATATTGAGCGAATGGCTGACTTTGGCGTCAATATTGCTAAGTCCACGATCAGGATCGGCCAACAGCCATTTATTAACTCGCTCTCTCATTTAAGGGATATGAAGGATGTTACAATCGAAATGATCCAGCTCTCGATACAGGCATTTGAAGATGAGGATATAGCGATGGCAAGAAAAATAGCGGACATGGATGATGAGGTTGACCGCTTATACGGGGAAAACCTCAAAAGCCTGCTCACGCAATCCCATGAAAACTTGCAGCAGGTCACACAACTGACCTTTATTGCCAGATTTCTTGAACGGACCGCTGACCATACGACCAATATCGCGGAAAGTATCTATTATCTCGTCAAAGGACGACATTTTGATTTGAACGACTAATAAGTAGAAAGCCATGGCCAAAACAGCCATGGCTGTTTCTATTTCGTGATAGTTTTTGCAGCCTGTTGGATTGTCATATTGTCTGTGAGGACGTATTCACCGATTTGAATACGCTTGCTCAGTTCATTTTGTTCCAGATAATGCTCAAAAGCGGAAGCGTCCTTTAAAATTCCTTCATTAGCCAGTAGTACGGCAATATCACCGGTTGTCATTCCTGATCGAATCGACAGCGTATAGGCGGCTGTTGCTTCACTTTTCTTAGTTTGTGAAGCGTGATTACCTTCCTTTTCTCCGATATCCTGCTTTGGAATAGGTTTGCGACTCTTTTCAGCCAGCTGTTTTTCCGTTGATTCTGGCTCTTTACTCTTAGCTGTTTCTCGAGTCTCTTCTTCTTTTAAAGAGGGAGTAACCTCATATCCCTCTTGCTTCAGCAGCCTTTTTGCTTCCTGCAGGCTAATGGCTTGATCATCGTTTGGTTGGAACCAGTGTCCATATCCTGCAATCACCCCTGTCGAGAGAATGATTCCTGCAGCAAATGCCTGGATTGTTCCTTTATTCATTGTGCAGTCCTATCGATCTACTTTTCTCAATGATGTTTCGTACGGTTTCCACTGCTAATGTAGATTGCTTCGCGATCTGTTCTAAGGAAAGGCCTTGCTGATATAATGATAATACTTGAACTTTAAGTATTTCATTTATTTGTGGCTGATTTTTAACGACTGACCTTACAGACTGGGGAGGTACTAGGGTTTGTCCGGAACTTTCCCCGATTAATAACTCTTCTTCAAGAACTTTGACTTTTCTTTTTAATTGGTAGATGTCTTGCATATGGCTAAGCGTGAGTTCTTCTAATTCTTCCTCAAGCTTTTTTACATTGTCTTTCTTAAAGAAAGAAAAAATAAGCAGCAAAATTGCCACTGTTAATAAAGATATGAAGACTATATCCATGTTTCCACCTCTGAAGCTTAAATTCTCAAGCACAAAATCAATGATACACAATTTTGAAGTTTCTGTGGCTATTTTCCATCGGATAATTTTAAAAGTAGAGAATTTTTTGTCAGATAAATAGCTGCAAGTTTGTCGAAACAGGTTCGCTTTATTTGATTTATGGCTTATATAAAAAATTTTTTACTGGTTTTGTTCCTGTAAAATAAAGGGGGGTAAAACTCGACAAAATGCGTTCATTGTACCTCTACTGGTTCAGTGCTACGATAAAGGTATAGAATTTTTTGAAAACATTGAAAATTTTTCTATATGTAGGCGCTATATTGAATTAGTAAAAACAAATGCAACGGGAATGAAAATCCACAGTTAACTGCTAAGGTTTCTCTTACTACATTATTCTGAAGGGGGAAAAGCAAGCATGATCAGTCTGTCAGCATATCAACCGAAATTGAAACAAGAAACTTCCCGGAAAAGCCTAAAGGCGGGAATCTGGCTGGATGGGACCTTTGACTGGGTAACGGATGAATCGGCAAGTTATGCAAACGGTGAAGTCAGAACCTTGATTCAGTCCTTTACAAAGAGGCAGGTTACCTTTTTTAAGTTCACAATAAAAAATTCTTCAAAAGAAAAGCTGATCCCGAAAATTATGTTTCATTACGAAAATTTATTAGAACGCCAGACTGTGGCATTTTACAGTCCGGGTGAGAAAGCAATTATGCATATTGGACAAACCTCGGTTGCGTTAATCGGCGGCCTCATGAATGGGAAAGGTATTTCTCAATATTGTATCCAGGGAAAAAAGCATCTTTACCAAAATGGCTGTTTTAAATCCCTTAAAGAAGGCATTCTCGCCTTTTCCCCGCTTGCAAAGGGTGAGGTAAGCAGTATGTTTTCCTTTGAAACCGCTATTCTGCCGCAGGATTCCGCCGAAGCCATCGCCTGGGTGATATCTTCGGCGACGCAGGAAGAAGCAAAATTCATTAATGACAGCTTGCTTGCTGCAGGCCCAAACTTGAACATATGACAACATGCGCAAAATTCGTTGTTTTCCCCAAAAAACAGGCTAGCATTTCATAGTGAATAATGCTATTATAGAAAAGTCCTATGTGAACAAGTCATTAATGTTTGGAGGGAAATACACATGCGCGTGAATATTACGTTGGCTTGCACGGAATGTGGAGACCGTAACTATATTTCTAAAAAAAATAAACGTAACAATCCAGATCGTCTTGAGCTTAAAAAGTTCTGCCCAAGAGAAAACCGCAGTACAGCTCACCGTGAAACAAAGTAAGCAACAGGAATCCTTTCCTGTTGTTTTTTTATATTCAGGGCTGCTGACTATTATACATATTACAACATTTATCAGGGAGGCTTTAATGCAATGACGGAAGCAAAAAAAAACCTTCGCAAGCAGCTGAAAGCGGCCTTGCAGAAGCTTACTGAATCGGATTACCGCAGCCTTTCCGAGAAAATCGCACTTCGGCTGTATTCACTTGAAGAGTGGGAGAAAGCAAGGGTGATTGGGATCACGATCTCCAATCACCCTGAAGTGGATACAAGGGACATCATAAAGCAGGCATGGGAGCAGGGGAAGGAAATAGCGGTACCAAAATGCCTTCCGGGGAATAAATCCATCCAATTCAGGAAAATCGTCTCTTTTGATCAGCTTGAAAAGGTTTATTTTGGCCTTTGGGAACCGATCCCGTCTATAACGGAAAAGGTATCCAAAGATGAAATAGATTTACTGGTCGTACCGGGTCTTGGTTTTACCAGGTCCGGTTATCGTCTCGGCTTTGGAGGCGGCTATTATGATCGCTTTCTTCCTTCTTATACAGGACCTGTCCTTTCTCTCGCATTCGATGTACAGCTAATGCCAACATTGCCGGTTGAAACACATGATATACCCGTATCAAAGCTTATCACTCCTGAAAAGGTATATGCCTGTAATGTTGGGTAATTATCTTTATCTCGGTTTTATCCTGATCACTGCAATAGTTGGTTACCTTGTAAAGTCACTTTCTAAATCAGGTGCCGCTGCAACCGTTCTTGTCGGCGTTTCGGTGTTGCTTGGCTTTGAACTCGCTGGCCTATTGCTGTTAGGGGTCTTTTTTGCAAGTTCAAGCTTCTGGTCCAAATTTAAGGCGTCGAAAAAGAAACATGTAGAAGAAAAGCTGCAAAAAGGGGACGCCAGAGATTGGCAGCAGGTACTGGCCAATGGGGGGATAGCGGCGATTGCGTCATGTATTCACTTTTTTACCCCTTCTGAGTTATCGCTTTTCGTATTTATCGTGTCGATTGCGGCAGCCAATTCTGATACGTGGGCTTCGGAAATCGGTGTATTAAGCAAGCAGAGGCCTTTCTATATTTTACATCTAAGATCGGTTGAAAGAGGGACTTCGGGGGCTGTCTCGCTTTTAGGCAGCACAGCTGCAGTCTTGGGCGCGGGGCTGATTGCTGTTTTTGCCGTGGTTCTCTTTGGATTGCCGTGGCATCCGTGGCTCCTGTTGGCGGTTCTTTTTGGATTTCTCGGCAATCTTTTCGATACTCTGCTCGGCGCCTTGATCCAGGCCAGGTTCCGCTGCAGGAAATGCGGATTGGAAACGGAAAAAACGGTTCATTGCGGGGAAAGCACGGGGCTGATAAAAGGATGCAGATGGTTTAATAATGATGTAATCAATGCGTCTGCGATTGCGCTTGCTTCGATTTGTGCGCTTCTATCATTCAAAATGTTTAACTCATAAAAATTCCTCTGCTTTGGCAAACTACAAGCAGGAGGGATAGCTATGCTTCGATTACTTTTGAGATTCACGATGCTTGGAGGAGCGGTTTATTTCGGCTTTCGTTACCGTTATTTGCTGTTGAATACTGTACTGTCAACCGGTTTTTTGAGAAAGTTTCTCGTAACCAGCACATTGAATATGCCAGGAGTCCGCAATAAAATGATTCAGGGGGTGTTTAAATCTGAATGAAGGCCATATTTTCAACGTAGTAAGGTCCTAAAAGTAAAGACTAACAACTTAATGTGGAAGGAAGCAGACCAATTATGAACGAAACCTGGTCTGTTTTTTTTACATTTTCAAAAATTTTGTCTATAGTTTAGTGTGAGCAGATTAGGAAATATAAATAAAAAAGACCCTTTAATCGGAAAGTAGGGACGGCATTGGGATTACAAGAGGATTATCTATATTGGTCGATGGTTAAAGAGCTTTCTACCCGCTACGATTACCGGATCATCACAATTTCTGAAAGCCAAAAGGAAATCTGGCTTGAAACGGACAACAGTCATGCATACCCGGTTATCAGGCTGATGCGTTATGATCTCGATTGGGCCAATTGGCTAAAACGCGATATGGAAAGAACTGCACTGAACGGGGAACAAATCAGAAAGCAATTGCACAAAAAGCCGCTCCAGGTATTCAATATTTATATCACAGCTTTTTCACCTGTAGACGACTATGAATATCTGATTGATTCACCAGCAGTAAATAGGAAGGCAACCATTCATAGCTTCATCATGGACGTTTCTAAATATGATGAAAAGTCCCAACAGCTTGAACAACTGTTGCACATGCCACTTTCATTTAAAGCTCCTGATCATGAGGATATCGATGACGGGCAAGTCGCCTATTTAAAACAAACTGCCCTTTCAGCTTCGGTGCAAAAGGCAAAAGAGGAGCGGCAGCTTTTCACTGCGGGCAAACCGTTTTTCACCTATGTTTTTATCATTTTGCAAGTTGCTGTTTTTCTTCTTATGGAGGCAAGGGGCGGAAGCGCGAATTCATCAACGTTGATCGAATTTGGGGCTAAATATAACCCATTGATCCTGCAGGGGGAGTGGTGGAGATTTTTCACGCCTATCGTCATCCATATTGGGTTTCTCCATTTGTTAATGAACACAATTTCATTGTATTTTATTGGCCCTGAGGTAGAAAGAATTTATGGACGTCTGCGGTTTTTGTTCATTTATCTGTTTGCCGGCTTTGCAGGCGTGCTTGGAAGTTTTTTGCAGAATTCGAATATATCAGCTGGAGCGAGCGGTGCCATTTTTGGCTGCTTTGGTGCCCTGCTTTATTTCGGGATTGCCCACCCGCGGCTTTTCTTCAGGACCATGGGAACGAATGTGATCATTTTGATCCTGTTCAACCTCGGTTACGGTTTTTCCGTGGACGGTGTCGATAATGCGGGCCATGTTGGCGGCTTAGTGGGCGGTTTCCTCGCAGCGGGAATGGTCCATCTTCCGAAAAGCAAACAACTCATCAGACAGATTATTTTCACCGGTGCCACTGTATGCTTGACATATTGGCTGCTTCAATGGGGATATAGTTCTCAGGGTTTTGCCAACAATGAAATGGTTGCCGCAGCGACAGCCCAGGATTTTATGGATAAAGGCGAGGACGATCAGGCATATGAGATATTAAAAAAGTATACAGAAAAAAACCGGGACGCACCCAGTTCTTTTTTCTTCACCCTTGGAAACTTTGAATATCAAAAAGAAAATTTGGCGTCCGCGGAAAATTTTTTTGTGAAGGCCATTGAGCAGGATCCTGAATACGATCCGGCCCACTACAATCTGGCGCTGCTTTACCTTCGAACAAACCGGGAAAATGAAGCTGAGTCCCACGCGCAAAAAGCGGCAAAGCTAAAGCCTGATGACAAAGAGTACCAAAAGTTGTTGGACCGGATCCATCAGTGAAGCGACGGCAGTTTCTGACGCAAAATGACGGGGGAGCCATCTGAGACGTTAAAAACGGTAAGCAGTTCTTTATTATCGTTTGAAACAAGCAAAAGGGGAATGGTGCTGCCCTCTGGACTGATTCCACTGCCATCCTCTTTTTTAATTCCCATTACATAATTTCGATACAAGCCTTCCCAAAGCTTGCCGATAATCTCTTTTTGCTTTGCTTCCGTGAAGCCGGAAAGAAGTTCATCCTGCTTTGTATTCAACTCTGTCAGTGAAGCAACCTCGTATCGGTCTTTGTCGAGTTGAAAGGCCTCACTCGCTTTATTCAAACTATCGGCCATAACTGCTTTTGCCGTTCGATCCAGTACCTGCTTCCATTCTTTTTGTTCGGCGGAAATGGGCCTTTTGAAAGACTGGAATTTTGAGAACGGGGATAAAATCACATAAAGCTCATCATCTGTTAAAGCTTGGGCGCTCACGATATCCGACTCTGATGGATGGACCTCAGCATAATGGAAGGTAAGGCCTTGAAATAGACCGCTTTCACTTTCGGTAATATCTTCCTTCTGTTGGATCGATTGTGTATTTTGCCTCCAATCCTTAAGGATTCCGGCCAGCCTGCCGTTTTTATATAGCAAGGAAATGTCCTGCCGCAAATAGGCATCCGTGTTTAAAACGGATTGTTCCGACCAGTTTATCGAATAGTTATCGTCACTCTTTTCTGCGGCTAAATGGGTTGAAGCGCTGTCAAAGCTGAGTGAAGGGTCAATTGGAAAAAAGATGATTGTTTCCTCGACAGGCTTCAAATATAGAAAATAAATCAACGCCGAAACCAAGATGAAGACAGCGAGTAACCCATACTTAGCTTGTATCCTCATAGTAGCTTTCCTCCTAAGTCACATTACTCCACTATATTCAAGTTAATGGACAAGTATGAGGTAATTTTTACGTTGATGATACGATTTCAACACTTGTAGGATAAAACTCGTTCCTATATACTTTTTATAGATAAAAAAAACACATGAGGGAAAGCATGAGAACAATATATGATATCCAGCAATTCTTAAAACGATTCGGCACGATCATTTATATAGGCGACAGAATCGCCGAACTGGAATTAATGGAAATGGAGATAAAGGAGCTTTACCGTTCACAATTAATCGAAACGCAGGACCTTCAGACGGCACTCCTGATCTTACGGCATCAAATTCAGATCGAAAAAGATAAACGTGAAAATAATTACTAAAAAGGTGAAGACTATGGAAAAGTGGATTATGGGTGTGGATTTAGGCGGTACAACAACAAAGCTTGCGATTGTGAGCATATATGGAGAGATCCTGCATAAATGGGAAATCCCCACGGATATTTCGGAGAATGGAAAGAACATTACCGTCGACATTGCGAAAGCGATCGATGCCAAGCTGGAGGAGCTTGGAGAGCCAAAAAGCAAGCTCCTCGGAATTGGTATGGGAGCACCGGGGCCGGTGAATGATGTAAATGGTTCCATATATGAAGCTGTTAATCTTGGTTGGATAGATTATCCGCTCCGGGATTTACTTGAAATGGAAACATCCGTGCCTGCTTTTATTGATAACGATGCCAATATTGCCGCCCTGGGCGAAATGTGGAAGGGTGCTGGTAATGGAGCAAAGGATCTGGTGTGTGTGACGCTTGGAACCGGGGTCGGAGGCGGAATCATTGCAAATGGCGCATTGGTCCATGGAGTCAGCGGAGCAGCCGGCGAGATCGGCCATATTACCGTGGTAACCGAAAATGGCTCAAGCTGTAACTGTGGGAATGCCGGCTGCCTCGAAACGGTGGCTTCTGCGACAGGGATTGTCCGCTTGGCAATGGAAGCACTTGAACAGTTTACAGGAACAAGTACGCTTCATGACAAACTAACTGCTAATGGAAAATTGTCGTCAAAGGATATTTTTGATTGTGCTCAGGCGGGTGATCCGTTATCCGGCGAAATCCTTCAGAAAGTGAGCAGCTATTTAGGATTGGCGCTTGCCAATATCGCCAATGTGCTTAACCCTGAAAAGATCATTCTTGGCGGAGGGGTTTCCAGAGCAGGCGACCTATTATTGAACCCTGTCAAAGAGTGGTTTAGCCGGTATGCCTTCAAGAGGGTACGCGAGTCAACCGAAATCGATATAGCCACCCTGGGAAATGACGCTGGCGTAATCGGGGCAGCCTGGCTTGTCAAAGAACATCTGGCTGAATAATGAGGGAACTAATAATTGGTGTAAACTCTTGAAATAATGGCTGTGTGACAATTTTCTATTATTGAGAGATAGACTGAATAACAAAAAAGGTGAACAGCCCGTAGAAATAAGCGCTGTTCACCTTTTTTTGCCATCATTTCTTAGAAACCGATAACATATCGATTTCCGACTGTTCTATTCTCCTTGCCGTTGTTAAAACGATTTTCTGCTACCTAAAAATTCGGCAGTTACACGTGTTTCTCCTTCAAACCTTCAAAAATTTAAAAATGCTCCCGCTTCATTTTTCCGATGTTTTCTCATAAAGATAAACTAAATGGTGAGGAGGAAATTGATTTGAAACTAATCGGTAGAGATGGAGATACATTAGATTATTACAGCATGGTTTTTCAGCTTCCGATTGAACTGCTGCGGGATTCAAATCCTCATATTGCTGATAATCAGCAATTAAACGGATTAGATGTATGCATTCCCGGATTCAAGCTAAACAAAATTCTGAAAGCGCATGATGTCCGCCTCATGGAGATTGCCGAACATTATCATATCTCCCTCGATGGACTTTTGCTCATGAATGAAGGCTTAACCACCGAAACAGAAACGATAGCGGTACCTGTCAGGGTGATCAAACCGATCATCAAAACAAAGAAGTTTTATGATTATGCTTCTTTAGTCGAAGATTTAGAAAAGTTAAAGGAAGTATATCCTTTTATTGAAATAGAATCGATCGGCAAAAGTGTGCTTGGCAAGGAGTTATTTGAAGTGAGGCTCGGGCAAGGTGATGGAATTGTCCATTATAATGGGTCTTTTCATGCAAATGAATGGATTACAACTGCCATCCTCATGAAGTGGCTGAATGAACTTCTTCTCTGCCTTACGAATGCTTTGTCTTTATCCAGAGTTGAACCGCTTCCGCTCTACACGGGGAAAAAAATTTCAATGGTGCCGATGGTAAATCCTGATGGGGTGGAGCTTGTTCTGAAGGGAGAGGAAGCAGCGGAAGGGAAAATCGATGTACTTTCGATCAATGACGGCTATGAACACTTCTATGAATGGAAAGCCAATATCCGCGGTGTCGATTTAAATAACCAGTATCCAGCAAACTGGGAAATCGAAAAAGAGCGGAAGATACCGCAGATTCCTGCGCCACGGGACTTTCCGGGAGAAGATTATTTGACCGAGCCAGAAGCGCTGGCAATGAAGGAACTTGCCTACAACCGCAGCTTTGAAAAAGTGATTGCCCTCCACACGCAAGGAAAGGAATTTTACTGGGGGTACGATGGCAAGGAGCCGCTGTATGCTTCTTGCATTGCTGAGGAATTTGAAAAAAAGAGCGACTACAAATCAGTCCGTAATATTGACAGTCATGCAGGATATAAAGACTGGTTTATTCAAGAGTTCCAGCGGCCCGGTTTTACAGTGGAGCTGGGAGAAGGCATCAATCCGCTGCCTTTGTCACAAATGAAAACCATTTACAGGGACACCGTGGGAATCCTGATGGCCGGCATATATATGTAGGGAAATAGATGTCGATATGTAAGAAATGTGTAAAATAAAGAAACGAGGCTGATGTTCAGCCTCGTTTCATGGCATTGCTTAAGCTATGCCATGCCACATTTACTATCGCTTTGAAGAATGCGCTTTCGATTTAGTGCGCAACTGGAAATCCGTTATGAATGATCGTCATGACGGTGAACCAGCCGAAAACAGCTGTGCTTCCTGCAGCGAAAAACAATCCTAAGAAATTCTTGTTTCTAAATGAGCTGATCACAGCGAATAGTGCCAGGATTGTAACAAGACCGAAGATAATCATTAATCCCATTTCTTTGCCCCCTTACTTTCATATGAGTACCAAATTCCAGCTAAGCATTAGAATGCCCAGAGACTGCAAATCTACGATCAGTATGTAGAAAAGATTGCATTTGATATTATTCTAATGTTTTTTTTATTATTTGTCGAGATGTAAAAATACCGCTTCCACTCCATATGCTTTTGCGATCCCGCACACCAAGTCCTTCTGAAAAAAGTCAATGAAAAAAAAGTTCTCACTATCTACAACCAAAGAAGCAATCAAAACTTCCTCCATTTCCAGAAGTGGCATTTTTCTTTCTGTTTTCCCGCCTGAAGCAAATTGAAAACAGGCAAGACCTTGTTTGAAAAGATAAGCCGCAGCCTCCGTTTTGAAACCGTAGTCGCTAAAAAGCTCAAGCGGTTTAGTATCGGCATGTTGTAACAGGCAGTGAATCTCCACAAATGCATCCGCCGCAGCCGCTACCTCTTGACAAAAATCCGCTTCCTTTTTTGAACCGGTAATCAGAAACGAGCCAAAATGGTCGATAATGCCAACCTGGCTCTCCAGCAGCATATAGAGATCCGGAAATTCGTCGGGGCCATACCTCAGTTCGGTTGCAAATACCCTCTTCATAGTGCCCTCCTCTTCTTCTTTTCTTAAAAATATAACTCATATAGTGTAAAATAGAAATATATCGTAACGAGAAAATTTAGTCCGCTGGCAAAGTACAAAAAGTAAATAATTGGAGATGACAAATATGAAATGGTATCAGCTTCCTTTAGGACCTTTACAAACCAATTGCTATATACTTTCTAATGATGCACAGGAATGTATCATCTTTGATCCGGGTGAAGAAGCAGCCAAAATTATTCAATATATTCAGACGAAGAAGCTAAATCCGCTTGCGGTGCTGCTGACTCACGCCCATTTTGACCACATTGGCGCGCTGGATGAAGTCCGCGATTTTTTTGAAATCCCGGCCTATATCCATGAAAAAGAAGCCAAGTGGCTGCTTGATCCTGCCTTGAATGGCTCTCAGCTGTTTATGGCCGGAGAGTTGGTCCGTCTCAAACCGGCAGAAAAAATTCTTGCCAATGAACAGGAATTGAAGATTGGCAGTTTTTCGTTTAAGCTGTTTGAAACCCCGGGACATTCACCGGGAAGCGTTTCTTATTATCTCGAGGAAAAAGGGCTGATTTTCTCCGGTGATGTTTTATTTAAGGAGAGCATCGGACGTACCGATTTACCGGGCGGAAACCATGACCAGCTCATGAAAAGCATCCATAAACAGCTGCTGACCCTTCCAGAGGATACCATCGTATTGTCCGGTCACGGGCCTGTTACCACGATTATCGATGAAATGGAAAGCAATCCATTCCTCAACGGATTTTGAGTGTTTCTTTAAATTTAGAAGCCCTTCTCAAGCGAGAAGGGCTTCTATAGGATGAGGCTGAAAATGGAAAATAACACTATTGAATTAATCAGGCAAAAGCCTGATCGAAAAATAACGTACAGCGAATATATAAATAGCTTACTTTATACAGCGGATACTGGTTATTATATGAACAATAAAGAGAAAATCGGCAAACAGGGGGATTTTTATACGACAAGTAATCTCTCGGATGCATTTGGCTGCACGCTGGCGCGATGGCTTCTGCATGTCATTCATGAATACTCGATCCCGCCGGTTCTCTGTGAAATCGGCGGGGGGACCGGCAGACTCGCCCAATCCATTCTCACCTATATAAAGAATAATGATCCCGCCATTTACAACATCCTGCAATATTCCATCGTGGATATCAGCCCTTTTCAACGGCAGAAACAAATAGCAGCATTGTCAGGTTTTGATAACGTACTATTTATAGAGACGTTAGCCAGTCTGCCGGTAATGAGGGGAATTATCTTTTCCAATGAACTTTTCGACGCATTGCCGGTCCATGTAATTGAAGAGAAACAGGGGATGCTATTTGAAGTAATGATCACAGAAAAAGAGGGAAAGCTTGCAGAAGTTTTCGAGCCGCTTGAGAATCTTGAAATACTTCGCTTTTTACAGCAACAAAACATTTCATTGAATGAGGGACAGCGTTTTGAGGTGCCGCTTGAAATGGTGTCTTATCTGGAATCGATTGCCGGACATTTGCAGGAAGGCTTTCTCGTTACGATCGATTACGGCTATACAAATAATCAGTGGATGGAGGCCGCCCATAAAAAAGGAAGCCTGAGGGGCTATTTTAACCATCAGATGATAGAAAATGTATTATTATATCCAGCCCAGATGGATATCACCTCGCATATCCATTTTGATGCTCTGACCCATTATGGCGCGGAGTTCGGCCTGAAAAGTGAAGAGTTGCTTGGTCAGCAGGAATTTCTGCTCCAGGCTGGGATACTGGAAGAGTTGAGGGATCATTCTGGAGCGGACCCTTTTTCCGAAACGGCCAAACGGAACAGGGCAATCAGGGACCTGGTCGTTCCCGGGGGAATCAGCTCATATTTTCGCGTATTGCTGCAATCAAGAGGGATATCGGAAATTGATTCTTTATTTCCGAAAAAATAAACAGGAAAGGGAAAACCCATGAAATTGCTTTCATGGGTTTTATGTACTCCGTATTAATGTCCTGTAGCACCCGGAACCATCATAAATGTAGTCCAGTAAGTAAATCCGGCAAAGAAAACGGTTAAATAGGCGCCGAATACATAGATATACATACGTTCAGAAAGTCTTAAATAACTTAAAAGAATAAAGAATACGGTTTGTCCAAAGAAAAGTAAAGTCGTCGTATACATATCGCCAAGGTAAAACATGACCGCCATGATACCTGTCCAGAAACCCATTACTCTGTACATGCGCTCCATCTATATCCCTCCTTTTGTCCCCATCATGTTCATACTAAATAATTATAAAGTAGATGGCAAGAAGATGTAAAGCACTGTTTGTTTCTACTTTGTGACGATTGCCCGGCACGAGCAGGAATCACATACATATAGAAGCGAAATATGTAAGCTTACCTAATAGTATGGCCGAATTGCGCCTTGCGTATGTCAGCCGATTTTTTTAATAGTAATTAAAAAATAAAATTTTTCCTAAATTGCAATATTAAATGCAACACATGATGAAAACCCTGTAAACCGATGTCTAACATGAAAAATAAGATGATAGGACTTACTCCGCGCAACTTTATATGGAGTGGCAGGCATGATAGCCTTGGCCGGCGTAGCCAGCTTTTGTCAAAGCTTGCCCTTGAGAATCTAAAAAAATCCTATCCAAATCTTTTCGAAAAATTGCTGGAAGTGGTGAATCTAACACGTGCCTTGCAATTCAAGTATCAATACATGGGTTGTTTAATCATGAATGAAGATCCAAGCTATTATGCACCGAATTTTGTACAGGGCTCCGTGCTGCGTTTGTATAAAAAAGAAGTTCAGAAATTAAAGGAAGACCTTGACTGCGATGTGCTGAAACAAACTTTCATTGATTTTAGAGAAACAGGATATGCAAAAATCAGTCTGTTGGTACTTGGAATGACTCCAGAATCCTTGACCGGCGCTTCAATTATTCAGTAGTTATTTTTAGGAATTATAATCACATCATGGTTTGGGGTCAGGCCCCCGGTGCTGTACCGCGTTAAAGCACCGGGGGCCTGACCCCAACATTTCACTTTGTAATGAATTGGCGTTCAGACTCAGCCACTTTTTTTACACGTTCCAAAAACTCAGTCACTACCTTTTCATTGGAAAACCATAAAAAAACATGGACGAACCATTTCAAAGCGCGATTAGTGGCTGTATACCTAAAAAAAGTCTTATTGTCATCCACTTTTGTCATTTCATACAAGGCAGTGATCTCAAACATATTTGCCAGTGTAAAACTGACCTTCAGCTTTTTATGGTCCCGGGTATTTTCGTATTCTAACGTTTCTACATCATATTCTTCAATCCGTTTTCCTTCTTTATATTTTTGACGATAAACACTTCCGACTCCTTCTTCCGTAACTTTAACTGGTTTGTTTTCAATGACCTGCGGCATGATTTTTTGCATATTTTCAGTCGGGCCGTCCAAAAGGTTCCACACTTGCTCAATTGGCGCGTTTATTTCAATTTCCCTCGACCATAGTTTCATTTAAATCCTCCTTGGTAACATCATTCAGAACAATATTTATCTTTAACACCTTCTATATGTAAGAGAAAAAACCTGCAAATAAAGAAGAGAAACATCCTTTTTGCACATATATGAAATCCACACCGGCATATACTTTTTACATTCCACCAAATTCGGGTGAGGATGTTTTTACCATCTATAATATCGGGCTTGGAGATTCCAGGGCTGAGGTAGAAAAACTAGCAGGGGCCTCCAAACGTTCAACCATAAACGAATATGGAGTCAAGTGGGATACCTACCATAAAAACTATCAGCACTTTTTCATGGCTGCCTATGATAAAAATAATAAAGTTGCAGGATTATATACAAACCAGGATTTAATTGCATCAACAAAAGGGATAAAACGCGGAGCCCCCAAGGAATCCGTTCTTGCACAGCTAGGGGTGCCCTTAACAAAATTCGCAAAGGCATGGCCTATTATCAATTTGAGGAGAACAGGGACTACGATGTGTTTCGAATCGATGGCAGCTATACCACCGTTTTTTATGATAAACACCAAAATAATACGGTAACTTCGATTCAAATCATGAGTGAAGGCCTTGAGAAAATCAAGAAGAATTTTTATTCACAGGGCAGCCCAGGGCTAAAGGAAGGCTTTGAATACCAATTATTCGACATCACCAATGCGACCAGGGTCAACCATAACCTAAGTTGTAAAAAACTTGTCATGAATAGCAAAAAAAATTGTCTACTTTACAGGAATTTTTGTCCCTTTTGGTAAATAGTAGAGTAAGAACATTACAAATAAATTGAAAGAAGGTGTGAGATTGCCAATTACGAAATTTGTAATGCCGGAAGTGATTTTCGGGAAAGATTCGCTTGAGCAGGCAGGGGAAGCGTGTGTCCGAATTGGTGCAAAAAAAGCATTGATTGTAAGCGATTCTGGTGTGGCAGGTTCCGGCTGGCTTGAGAAAGTGATTCAGTCCTGCCGGGAAGCGCAGCTGTCATTTTCAGCCTTTATTGATGTAACGACTAATCCAAAGGATTCAGAAGTAGAAGCTGGCTGCCGCACTTTTATCGATCAGGAGTGCGACGCCATCATAGGTGTAGGCGGGGGCAGCGCGTTGGATGTAGCAAAAGGGATCGCCATTCTTGCTACGAACGGCGGTAGGATCAGGGATTATGAAGGTGTGGATAAAATCCATTCTCCGCTCCCTCCAATGGTGATGGTCATGACAACGGCTGGATCGGGATCCGAAGTTTCCCAATTTTCTGTTATCGTCGATTCCGAGCGGGAGAAGAAAATGACAATTATTTCGAAAACACTGGTCCCCGATATAGCGATTATCGATCCCCAGACACTGATGACAAAAGAAGCTGACCTGACCGCTATGACTGGCATGGATGTGCTGACCCATGCGATTGAAGCCTATGTCAGCATTGCAGCCACTCCGCTTACCGATGTTCAGGCAAAAAACGCCCTAACGTTAGTGTCACGCTATTTGCGCCCGTCCGTTGCTTCCAGGACCAATCAAGAAGCTAAAGAAGCAATGGCCATGGCAAGCCTTCAGGCAGGACTTGCTTTTTCTAATGCCATATTAGGTGCAGCCCACGCTATATCCCATGCCATTGGCGGAAAGCATCTTCTGCCCCACGGAGAAATAAATGCGATTTTACTTCCATATGTCATGGAATACAATTTGATCGCAGCTCCCCGTCGCTTTGCTGAAATGGCAGAATTAATGGGGGTTGATACAAGAGGCCGTACACAGAGAGAGGGCGGAAACGCAGCGATTCAATTCGTAAGGGAGTTGTCTGCCGATATCGGCACACCTCGCAGGCTGGGCGATGTCGGAATTACCCGTGAGATGATCCGCTGGATTGCATCGACCGCCCTCGAGGACGCCTGTATGATCACAAACCCGCGGGATATGTCTATGGCACAAATTACACAATTATTGGAAAACTCTTTGTAGGTGATATGAATGCAAACTGAGAAAGACAACCTGATTGAAATGCTGACCGGCATCAAATCTTCAAAAAAGAATTACTATACTGAACTAAAAAAGACAGTTGAACAGTTGGAAAAGAAAAATATGCAGCTGGAAATCATGAATGACATAACAAAAACCATTAAAATCGATATGAACCTCGAAGAAATCGTAACATATGTCATGGAAAAGCTGCGGCTTTTGATGGCATTTGACGATTGCCGCCTGTACCTGCTTCAAAAGGGCGATCCAGTTTTGGTACAGGTTTATCCAACCTCCACTGCGAATACGGAGTATAGAATCAAAAATGCGGATTCCTCTCTATTCTGGTCTGCATTAACGGAGAAAAAAGTCATGCAAGAGCAGATAAGCACCGAAACAACCATGTTTGCTGAAGAGGATTGGCTGATTTCTCAAGAACTCCTATCTATTTTGGTTATGCCCCTCTACAGCATAAATGAGGGAATCGGTGTGTTAACCTTCGGCCGGAAGGAACAATCGGGATGGACCACCGAGGAATTGGAGTTCTTAGAGCAGCTGACGAACCATGTAGCCATCATTCTGGAAAACTCACAATTGTATAATGCCGTTTTACAAGGGAAACAGGAATGGGAGGATACCTTCAAGGCGGTGGATGACATGATTATGGTATTTGACAAGAATCTGGAGGTATTTAAATTCAACGATTCAGCCAGGGAGTTTTTGGACATCTATCACTCCTCATCATTTTATTCTTCTTTAGGCCAAACATGTAAAGCGATTGTCCAGGAAACATTCAACTCTAACACCGCCGGATTCCAGGAAATTCATTCTAAGAACCATGTAATTTATGAAATGCATACGTATCCTGTCCTGGATAATGATCAGCAGGTGTATGGTGTGATCGCCTACTTTAAGGATGTTACGAAAAAACGGCAGATGGAGGTTCAACTGCTGCATTCAGGCAAGCTTGCGGCGATCGGGGAAATGGCAGCGGGAATCGCGCATGAATTGAATAGCCCGTTAACCGCTATTCTCGGAAACTCACAACTTCTCATAAGAAATACCCCGGAAACGGACCGGGATTATATTTTGCTTAACGACATTAAAAATTGCGGCAACCGCTGCAAACAAATCATTAAAAGCCTGCTCACCTTTTCGAGGCAGGATGAATACCTGTTTACTTCATATTCCGTCAATGAATGCGTTCGCCAGGTTCTGAACCTGCTTACCTTTCAGCTAGAAAAAAACCGGATTTCCATATCCTTATCTCTTCAACAGGACTTGCCCTTACTAGACGGCAGCCAGCCCCAAATCGAGCAGGTCATCATAAATTTATTGCTTAACGCAAAGGATGCCGTTGAAATGGCGAAAACCAGCCATAAATGCATTAGCATCCAAACGTCTTTAGAGGAAGATTGTATTCATGTAGCGGTTGAGGATAATGGAATAGGGATTGAAGAAGCCCGCCTCCCGCTCGTCTTCCACCCGTTCCATACTACAAAGGATATGGAAAAAGGAACAGGCTTAGGACTGTCCGTAAGTCTTGGAATCGCAAAGGCCCATGGAGGGACGATTAAGGTAATCAGCTCGCAAGGAAAAGGAAGTACCTTCATTTTAAAGCTCCCCCTTCCCGACTCAGGCAAAAATGAGGTGACACGATGATTAATCTGCTGGTAATTGATGATGAAAAAGAAGTAGGAACTTTTTTATCACATCTATTCTCCATGAAAGGATATAAGGTAGAGGTTGTAAACAGCTCAAGCGAATTTTTTCAGTTGGACCTATCGCGGCAAAGCTTTCAGATTGCCATGATCGATTTAAGGCTCCCTGATTGTGACGGCCTTTCCCTGCTTCAGCATTTAAAAAAACATCAGCCCCATTGTAAGGCTCTCATCATGACCGGCTACAGTACGGTAAAAACAGCGGTGGAAGCGATTAAGCTTGGAGCGAGTGATTATATTGAAAAACCATTTGACGATATTAACCTGTTAGAGACACAAGTCGAACAATTGCTGAGCACGAGTGTCCCGTCAAGCCAAGCATTTATACAGAGCCTTGCAAATGAAGCGGGACTTGTTGTCGGGAAAAACCATGCCATGAATAAGCTTATCGACGCCACATTCAAGGTTTCCCAAAAGAATGTCAATGTCCTAATCGAAGGCGAAACGGGAACCGGCAAAGAGGTCCTCTCCCGTTTTATCCATTTGGCAAGCCCGCGCAGCCATGAATCGTTTATTGGCGTCAACTGCGGCGCCATTTCAGAATCACTTCTTGAGAGTGAATTATTCGGTCATGAAAAGGGGGCTTTCACGGGAGCGACACAGCAAAGAAAGGGGCTATTTGAAATTGCGAGCAACGGCACCCTGTTTCTTGATGAGATAGCAGATGCTTCCCAGGCAATTCAGGTAAAGCTTCTGAGGGTGTTAGAAACAAGGGAGTTTATGAGGGTTGGCAGTGTTCAGACATTGAGAACAAATGCCCGCGTCGTGGCTGCCTCTAACGAAAATCTGCAGCAGGCTGTCCTGCAAAAGAAATTCCGGGAAGACTTATTTTACCGACTAAATGTCGTTCACCTGGAAATTCCGCCGCTCAGGGATCGAAAAGAGGACATTCCCTTACTTGTGAATCACTTGATACAGCGAAACGGCTATACTAGTGTCAATTTCACTGATGGTGCTTATGAAAAACTGCAAAACTATGATTGGCCCGGCAACATCCGCGAGCTGGCCAATGTGGTGACCCGTACACTCACCCTGACTGATGATGAGAATACAGAAATAACCGCTGATGAAATTATTTTATCTGCCGTGGCTGCCCCCTTAAAGGGCAAAAGCAGTTCTGAACAAACAATATCGATTCCTAAAGACCCCCTTGAACAATGGAGGGAGACGCTAGTTAAGGAATTTGAGCAAAGTGACAAGATCAATCTTGATGATATTCTTCTTCAGGTAAAACAACTTGAATCACTTATTGGAAGGGAGTTAGTTCTGCAAGCCTTGCAAAAAACGTACGGAAACAGAACGGAAGCTGCCAGGTGCCTGCAAATTTCGATGAGGAAATTACGTTATATTTTAAATGAGAAAACGAACACTACACACACATAATCGAAAGGCTGCTCCCAATGGAAGCAGCCTTTCGATTTTACCCGAGCAGATATTACTCCATCGTCAATACAACACGGCCATTAATCTGTCCTTTTTCCAAACGATGAAGCACTTCATTAATATTGTCAAGCGGCTGAGTTTCAATATTCGTACGCACCTTACCCTGTGCGGCAAACTCAACAGCCTCCTGCAAATCCTTTCTTGTGCCGACAATCGAGCCTTTCACTGTTACCCCGTTCAATACCGTATTGAAAATCGGGATTGGCAGATCAGCATTTGGAAGGCCGACAACAACAAGTGTACCGCCCCTTTTCACTGAGCTGTAAGCTTGTTCAAACGCTTTTTGCGTAACCGCTACGCTTATCGCAGCCTGCACGCCTCCCACTTTATCGAAAATATCCTGGGCTGGATCGTTCTTAAGACCGTTTACGGTAATGTCCGCTCCCAATTCCTTGGCAAGCTCGAGCTTATCATCCTGGATATCGACAGCAATCACATTAAAGCCCATCGCCTTAGCATATTGAAGCGCGACGTGCCCAAGACCCCCAATCCCATAAATCGCAACCCAGTCACCTGGCTTCGCTTCAGAAACTTTAAGCGCTTTATACGTCGTGACACCCGCACAAAAGATTGGCGACACTTCTGCAAAATCAAGGCCTTCCGGAACCTTTACGACATAGTTTGCCGGAGCCTTGCAATATTCCGCATATCCGCCATCGATCGAATACCCTGCATTCAATTGATCCGGGCATAATGTTTCACGCCCGGTCAAGCAATATTCACATTCACCGCAAGCAGAATACAACCATGGAATCCCCACCCGGTCACCGACTTTAAGGGATGTTACCCCTTCCGCTACCTTTTCAATAATCCCGACCCCTTCATGTCCCGGAATCAACGGAAGCTTTGGCTTTACCGGCCAGTCTCCATTTGCGGCATGAAGGTCTGTATGGCAAACACCGCATGCCTTGATTTTCACTAAAATTTCACCGTATGCAAGTTCAGGTATTGGCACTTCTTTAATTTCCAGCTCTTGGTTAAATCCATTGACAACGGCAGCTTTCATCGTTTTTACCTCTTTGACTGCTCCAGCCTCAAGCGTACTTGCCCCTTGTTTTGTACTCAAATTCATCTACTCCTCCCTTTTTCCCGCTTAGCTATGGCTCATCCATACCTCTCAAAAACGCCCGACCAAGAAAGCGGCTTCACTATAAATAGATGCAAGTACCGTGCCAATTATAAAGCGCTTTCAAATCGCGGTCTTCAATTGGAAAACTGCCGAAAAGTCGGCCGGACTTCCCGAATTTACGGCAGGGTTTGGACGAGATTCGATATTTTTGAACGGCAAAAGATAGGTTAACTAGCCAATAAAATTTTTTTGCAGAAACAAGAAGGAAAATGCAAAACAAAGTCGAATTTACTAAGCAAACCCATATGGAGGTGAGAAATGGTTGGAATCGATTGAAAAAACAGCAGAAAGAATTCTTACGCATGCAGTCCGTCTGGCTGCATCAGACATCCACATCCTTCCGAGAAAAGAAGGACCTCTCGTACAGTTCCGCATCGATAACAAGCTATATCCGCAAGACATGATCACCCAGGACGAATCGGAAAGGATTATCTCCCATCTAAAGTTTCTCGCATCGATGGATATCGGTGAAAAGAGGCGCCCGCAAAGCGGTTCGATTACGATGGTAATTGATAATAAAACAATTGGCCTCCGTTTATCCACACTGCCCGCATCTTTTTCCGAAAGCCTGGTGATCCGCTTAATCCCGCAGCAGAATATCCTTCCTTTGGAGCAACTCTCCCTGTTCAGCAATACCGCGAATAAATTGATGGCACTCCTGAAGCATTCCCACGGGATGATTATCTTTACAGGACCGACAGGAAGCGGGAAAACGACTACTCTTTATTCTTTGCTTCATCATGCTAAAGAAATGATTAACCGCAATGTAATAACGTTGGAAGACCCAATTGAAAATGAGTCAGAGCAGGTTCTCCAGGTACAGATCAATGAAAAGGCGGGCGTTACTTATTCTGTCGGCTTGAAAGCTGCACTAAGGCATGATCCGGATATCATCATGGTAGGGGAGATTCGCGACGCGGAAACGGCAAAGATAGCCGTGCGCGCTGCGTTAACTGGTCATTTGATCTTGACCACTATGCATACACGTGATGCACAGGGAGCGGTTTACCGCCTGCTTGAATTCGGGGTAAGCTGGATTGAAATTGAACAGACGTTAATTGCCGTGACCGCTCAAAGACTTCTGGAATTACAATGTCCATATTGCCGGGACGCCTGTACCTCCGCGTGTCTTGTAAATAAGAAGAATAAGCGGGCAAGCGTCTACGAATTATTGTATGGAAAAGGTCTAGCTCAAGTATTGCAAATTGCTAAAGGAAATCATACCCGGCCGCCAAATTACCGCCAGCTGAAGGATGAAATTTCTAAAGCAGTTGCCATGGGTTACGTAAAATCGGAAGAATTTGACCGATGGGTATATGAGCATGAAACGAAGTAAATGGAAAAGGAATGAACAGGCCCTTTTTTTACTTAAGCTTGGTGAACTGCTTGAAAACGGCTATCCACTTTCACATGCTATCCAGTTTCTTAAGCTGCAGGAATCCAAAAAAAAGGCAGCTGAATTAACAGAGACGCTTTTAAGATTAAGAGAAGGAAATCCGCTATACTCTTCCCTGGTTTATATGAAATTTCATCCGCAACTCATCAGCTATATCTATTACGCAGAAAGTCATGGCAATTTAGTGCAAGCGCTGAAAGAAGGAGGCAGTTTCTGGCTTAAAAGAACGGAAGACCTGGAAAGAATCAATAAACTGCTCGTTTATCCGATTTTTCTTTTGGTATTTGTCGCCAATATCTTTTATATTCTCCAACGGGTATTGCTGCCTAAGTTTCAGGTGCTCTTTCAATCCATGGATGCAGAGCCAAATATATTTTTAACCATCGTGCTCGCCGTTTCCCGATTTCTTCCGGCGCTGCCTGTTATTCTTTTGGTCTTGCTGGTTATCACACTTGGTCTCAGGAAGTATTGGTTTTTAAGGTTAAATCCGTTGAAACGACGAAAGATCCTTCAAAGAATCCCTTTTTTAGGCAGGTTCCTCAAATTATATGACACCCACTTTTTTTCAAGTCAACTAAGCGGTTTGCTTTCTGGTGGCTTATCGATTAATGAAAGCATTCGTCTCTTTTCCGAAAACAACAGTCAGCCATTCTATCAAAAATTATGCCTTTTCATTAAAAAGGAATTAACAGAAGGCAAGTCTCTTGAAGATATTTTTCAAACTGTCCCTTTTTTCGAGGAACATTTAAGCATTATCATTGCCAACGGACAAAAATACGGGACCTTAGACCAGGAGCTGTTTCATTACAGCAGGTATGTCCTTACTAAAATCGAAGAAAAAACAAGCGCAGCTACCCGGATTATTCAGCCAGTGCTATTTTCGGTTATCGGATTATTGATCGTTTCTATTTATCTGGCTATTTTAATGCCGATGTTTTCCTTGCTGGGCAGCTTATAAGGAGGAAATAAACAGTGAACGAAAAAGGCTTTACTTTAATTGAAATGCTGGTGGTCCTGCTGGTCATCTCGATCCTGCTGATTATCACCGTGCCTAATATAACCAAGAACCAGTCCACCATCCAATCCAAAGGCTGTGAGGCATTTGTCAAGATGGTTCAGTCTCAGGTGCAAGCCTATGAAATGGATAAACAAAAGCTTCCGGAAAACATAACAGAGCTTGAAACGGGAGGTTATTTAAAGCAAACATCATGCCCGAATGGGGATGGTGTAAAAATAGACGAAAAAGGAGATGTCTCGGTAGTTGCGAAAACAACATAGCATTACTGCTGTAAGTGAAAGCAACCGAGGCTTTACCTTAACAGAAACACTTGTGGTACTCACAATCTTTCTCTTGTTATTTTCCCTTGCATCAGGGCTTTTTCCGCATTTTTTGAAAAGCCAGGAGATTGACCAATTTTTACGTCAATTCAGTGATGATGTGTATTTTGCGCAAAGCTATGCAATCAGCCACCAGCAATATATCGAAGTTGTAATTGACCAATATCCAGGAAGATCGGGTGAGAAATATCATGTTGCCAATGTGATGAAAGGAAAGCTTCTTGAGCGCAACATACCTAAAGACGTTACTTTTACCAGGGGATCGATGAACCTGAGGATTCTATTTGCGCCTAATGGCAACATATCCACTGCAGGAGTCTGGAATGTAAAAACCTCCAGCAGTTCCTATAAAATGACCTTTAATATAGGAAAGGGCAGGTTCCGGATTGAAAAACTCTAGAGGCTATATTTATGTTGAGATGCTGGCGGCCTTTTTTATATGCTGCTTCGTCGCACTGTCGATTCTGCCTATCCTTGAGACGGTTATGATCGAACGGCATAACGCCATACAGCGGATGGGTGCCTATCACTTATTATATGAGAAGCTACAGGCATATATGGAGGGAGAAAGTGAACCAGTGGATGAAACGTTTATGGTTAATGATCAGACCTATCGGCTGACCTGGAAACCAGAGGAAGGTTTTTCTGGGATGACAAGGGGTTGTATTGAATATAAAAATTACGGACAAAGAGATGAAATCATTTGTGATGCTGCGAAAAAGTGATGGATTCACGTTGGTGGAAATGCTTGTTTCCCTGGTTATTTTTATGGTGATTTCCTCTTTTGTGCTCAATCTATTCACTCTTATGAAAACAAACGCCACTGAAAAAAGCAGCTTAAACCAAAGGGAACGGGAGGTATTTATCAATCAATTGAAGCAGGATGTCTGGCAATCTAACAGCCAGCAGGCATCAGATAATAAACTATATCTCACTGTCGGAAATAATATTGTATTAATTGAGCAGTATCAGGATAAAGTCCGGAGACGTTTGAATGGTACCGGACATGAATTGATGCTGCAAAATGTCGGAAGCTTCGGGGTAAATAGTGATGGAAAAGTGGTTACAATCACTATAAGTGATAAACAAGGGAAACAGTTTAATTACAGACTGCGGCCCTTCATTTCGGATGATGAGAGATGAGAGATGAGAAATGAAAAAGGTGTAATTTATCCGATCGTGATGATTATTGCAGCCGTTTTTTTATCCTTTACTTTATATACAATCGAAAGGTACAACTCTGATCAATCCTTTTATAAAGAAACGGAAGAAAAGTTGATTCTTGAACAACTGATTCGCTTGGCCGCAAAGGATTTAACAGCTGAGCTTAGGTCATATGAAAATGTAGTGGAAAAGGATGGAATCCTTTTTTATCCGGGAGGGGATGTATATTATCAGTTCAGCAAATCCGATGAGCAGGTGATCGGGGTGTTGTTGTACGGCAGTACGAAAGAGGAAAGGAAGGCCCAATCGCTGTTTCTTTATGACATTTCACAAAAAAAAGTGATAAAATGGATAGAAAAATAGTCCGGAGTGAGAGGCATGAAGAGCATTTATTTGACAGGCTTTATGGGAGCGGGAAAGACAACCGCCGGAGAGGCCCTCGGCAAAACCATGGATTTGCCTGTATTTGATACAGATCAGGAAATCGAGCGGCAGCAGCGGCAAACCATTACGGCTATATTTGCCGATAAAGGGGAACATGCTTTCAGGGAAATGGAAAGCAATATGCTGCAGGATCTGCCTCGTGAAGACTGCATCATAACCACGGGCGGCGGAATTGTAATAAAGGGAGAAAACCGGCAATGGCTGGCTGCACATGGTTACTGGGTGTATTTGCACTGTAATCCCGAGGAAATCGCCATAAGACTTGAGCATGATCAATCCCGGCCTCTCTTAAGCGGCGAGCGGAAAAAAGACCTGTATCGGCTGTTTAGCGAACGCCTGCCGCTGTATTTACAGGCAGCGATTGTTGTGGACACGACAGGAAGGACTATGGATGAGGTTGTAAAAGAAATTCGAAAACGAATAAATGAGACAGAAATGGAACATACTATGTAATGGGTGGTATGTATGTCTACAAATGATTATATAAAGTTTCTTACCCAGCAATTTGTCAAATATATGGATGTACCCAAAAACGAAAGGAAGCTGCGGCGGGAAAACAGGAAGAAGCTGAAAAAACCGTTCGTGAGCAACTGGTTCGGGGTCCTTCCGTTTGCGATCATGATGCTGTTTAAAAGAAGATAACATGAACAAAAGCGCAAGCGCCTTGAAAAAGGAACATCGACTAAGATCCGCCACGTCCTGTGGCGAACGTCGACGTCAGCGCATCCATGCGCAAGTCCGACAAGCATAAGACAAGCAGCTGGATGGGGAGCGGTTTTCTCCCCATCAGATGATTGGCTTATGACCTCGAGGCCGACTAAAATTGCCACGTCCTTATGTCTTCGTCGGCACTAGCACGCCCTGTGCGTCGGGGCTAGGCGCTGGCCGACTAAAACCGCCACGTCCTGTGGCGACGTCGGCACTAGTACATCCTTGTACGTCGGAGCTGGATGCAGATAACCAAATTTAAGTTATCACATAAAATTCAATCTATAGTTTCCTATACATCGAGAAAAGGCCCTATCTTTCGGACAGGGCCTTTTTGTCATTTTCACCTGGGGATATTGCAATCATCACACCTTCTGTTTATACCGCTTTATCAGTGAGATAAAAAAGTCCGCCGTTCACAACAGAGATATCGATTTTCGGTTCATATTGCGCACGCAGCGCTTTCTTTTCCGTATAGTAGCTCTCGCTTTTTTCTTCCATATCTTCATAAAAATGTTCGAGCAGCTCCAAGTCATTATCCCATCTTTTTACCGCTTCTTCAGCCCAGGAATGATCATCGCCTTCGAATGTCCGGCGGATAAAGGTATCCAGCCGTGACAAACCGCTTTTTGGCATGATCAATGGCGACAATGTAAACGAAAAGTCGGGGATCTTTGGTGTTACTTCCAAAGCAAGAACCCTGTGGTGGAAATCCTCAAGAATCTCACCGGATATCAGATTCAGCCCGGCGGAAATAAAGACATCTTTTTTGCGGTCGCATTGATATGACACCTTCACATTCAGGCATAGCCATGGATATAGCGGATACTGACCTGTCGAATATGATTTTGTATCTTCGTACAGTCTGATAAAGCCAGCCAGTTTCTTTGTAGATTGAAATATTTGATGCAGTCTTGGAGATCCGAAATGGATGTTTTCGCCTTTCAGATCTTCTGGTGCTTTTAACGGATCTGTAATGAGTGTCAAGCTCATTGGGTTAGGAATCCCGCCCGTTTTTTCAAGGTAATGCCAGTAAAACGGACGGTTCATCAATTCCTTATCCATTTGGACAGTGAGCTGGACAGCGAGATAACCGGGTTGGTTTTCAACGACTTCACAGTTATTAGATTGAAAATATGTGATCAAAAAGTTATGAATTTCCTGTTGCTGCACGGCTCTCTTCCTCCTTCATGTCCTCGGCAAACTGGATCAGCGATGATAAGCTATCCATCTTAATTTTCATTTCTCCTTCACTTCTCGATGCACCAACCACATCGATCAAATACTCCTCGATATTTCCAATATCGAGCTTGGTTAAAATATCATCCAACTCACCGATTACTTTTTCAAACAGGTTGATCTTTTCGTATAATAACTTCAATATATGCTCTTCCACCGTATTTTTCGTTGCGAAATTATAGATTTTGACGTCTTCCTCCTGGCCCAAACGATGGACACGTCCAATCCGCTGTTCAAGCCTCATCGGATTCCATGGTAAATCAAAATTTATTAAATGATGGCAAAATTGCAGGTTAATCCCTTCACCGCCAGCTTCTGTAGCAATCAGGACCTGGGTATGCTTCTGGAATAGTTCTTTCATCCAATCCTTCTTCCCGCGTTTGAAGCCGCCGCGGAACGGTACCGAAGTGATCCCGTGCTGTTTTAAATACCATTGTAAATACAGTTGGGTGGCGCGGTATTCCGTAAAGATGATCACCTTATCATCGATTTTCTTGATCAGCTCCAATGCCTTTTCGGCTTTCGAATTTCGCTCCACCTCATTCACCTTTACCGACAAATGATCAAGCACGTCCAAAAATGGCTGTGCAGGGTTTTCATTTTTTTCCCTCATGTTTTTAAGCGTATAATAAACGGCTTCCCGGCTGCTGCAAGCTTCCCTTTGCAAAGTAAGTGCCGAAAAAGAGCTACCTACGCCGTCAGCAGAAGCAGGTTTGAACTGTGATATGGCATCATAAAGCGCTTGTTCGGTTGGCGAAAATTCAATAATAATCGTTTCGACAATTCTCTTCGTCCATTCAATCCCAGTATCCCCTCTTCTGTTCCGAATCATCACCGTATTAACGAGCTCTTTTAAATGCTGGTCATCATTAATGCCCCTGCCTTTTCCCTTGAATTTTTCCGAAAATAATGCCGCGTTACCGAGATGTCCCGGCTTCAGCAGGGAAACGAGGTGGAAAATTTCCTCGGCTTTGTTTTGGATAGGTGTAGCCGTAAGGAGCAAACAGAATTTCTTTTTTAAACTTTGGGCAAATTGATAGTTTTTTGTCTTATTGTTTTTCAGTTTATGAGCTTCGTCAATGATGATCAAATCGTATTCCTGATTGAAAATAATCTCCCGGTGGGGATCTCTTTTCGCTGTATCGATTGATGAAACGATGCAGTCGCAGGAATCCCAAACATAGCTCTTTCGCTGCACGACAGCGGGAATATGAAACTTTGTGTTAAGCTCAAAGGCCCATTGTGTGACCAGTGATGCAGGAACCAGAATCAACACCTTTTTTACAAGGCCGCGAATCATATATTCTTTAAGAATCAAGCCCGCTTCAATCGTTTTGCCAAGTCCCACTTCATCGGCAAGAATTGCTTTCCCATTCATGTTTTCAACAACCTGTTTTGCGGTTTCTAACTGATGGGGAAGAGGCTTTAGCTGAGGGAGATGTTTCGGGGCCTGCAAACCTTCAAAATCAGGGATGACCAGATATTCGTCTATTTGTACGGCAAGCTTAAATAACTCCCAGTTTGCCCACGGCCCATCTTCTTCGGCTCTATGTAAGAATTCTTCTTCCCATGCTGTATCAAACGTTATATTAATCTTCATGATGCCACCTCCATGGTTTAAAGGAAAAAACGGAGTAAAATCAGATAAAAAAGGTCTTTATCCCCTTAAAAGACGAACGTTAATTAATAGTTTTCTGTATAACTATCAGTTTTTTCTCGTTTTCTTATAAAAAGGATTGCAGAAAAATAAACCTTAATGTAGGATGAGAGTAGATTTGGTTGCATTTGATCACAGGCGCTTGCGCTTTTCTTAGTATGACCAATATATTGGTAATTATCCCGCTTTAACGTACAGTAAGAACCCATTTCTAGGCTAAGAGAAATCAAAGAAGCAAGGCTTGAGGTGACTAACTGCACCTAAAGCCCTTAAGCAAGGAACACACACACTAATATACCGCCGCATCGTGTGGCAACGTCTGTGTAACCCACATCCTGTGGGCCACAACTAACACTCTTATAAGCGGATGAAGGCAAGGGGAGAGACTACAAATGTAGCGCCGAAGGAGCAAGCTGGAAAGTGAATCTCTCAGGCAAAAGAACCCTTGCTCGACGCGACTCTGGAGAGCGTCCGGACACAGGTTGTGAACGGGACCACCAAAGGGGAAAACCTAACACAGGTAAACTCTCAGGTACCAGGACAGAGAATAGCTCTTTTTTTAAGGAGCTTCTCTGTCCTTTTTTTTATGTTTTTATTGTAAAAAGGCTTGAGTCCAGTGAAAAAGAATCGTTAGGGAGGGAAAATGAATTGTCTGAATTAAAAAGAACGCCGTTGCATGGAGTATACAGAGAAGCTGGTGGCAAAACCATTGATTTTGGGGGCTGGGAGCTGCCTGTGCAGTTTTCAGGCATCAAAGATGAACATGAAACAGTACGGACAAAAGTTGGTTTGTTTGATGTCTCGCACATGGGTGAAATAGAAGTGAAAGGCCCGGAAAGTATTGCTTTCCTGCAAAGAATGCTGACAAACGATGTGTTGAAACTTAAGGCGGGCGGTGCACAGTATACCGCAATGTGCTATGAAAATGGCGGCACTGTGGATGATTTAATTGTATATAAAAAAAGCGAGGGAGACTATCTTCTCGTCGTTAATGCCGCCAATATAGAAAAAGATTATAATTGGCTCCAAACAAACGTGGTCGAGGACGTCGAGCTGAATAATATTTCATCTGAGATTGCCCAGCTGGCGCTTCAAGGACCGGCAGCAGAAAAAGTGCTGCAAAAATTGTCTAAAAATACTGATTTGAGTGAAATCAAATTCTTCACATTTAAAGAAAACGTAGACTTGAATGGAAAAGATGCATTGGTATCCCGAACCGGCTACACCGGGGAAGACGGGTTCGAGATATACTGTAAAGCTGAGGATGGCCCCGTGCTGTGGAGAGAACTGCTCGAAGCAGGAAAGGAAGAAGGTATACAGCCAATTGGCCTTGGAGCCCGCGACACGCTTCGTTTTGAAGCGAATCTGGCTCTTTACGGGCAAGAGTTGAGTCCTGATATTACACCGATAGAAGCTGGTATTGGCTTTGCAGTCAAGACCGATAAAGAGGCTGATTTTTTCGGGAAAGCGGTACTTTCTGAGCAAAAAGAAAAAGGCGCACCCCGTAAAATCGTCGGCATCGAAATGATCGACCGCGGCATCCCGCGTCACGGATATCCGGTTTATGCGGACGGAGAATTGATCGGTGAGGTGACGACCGGGACCCAATCACCTACGTTAAAGAAAAATGTCGGGCTCGCTATTCTGAAAAAAGAGTATACAGAAATTGGCGCGGAGGTAGAAGTAGAAATCCGCTCCAAACGAATAAAAGCGAAAGTTGCTGCCACACCATTTTACAAAAGGGCCAAAAAATAGAGGGGAAGGGTAATCCAAATGAAACATCGCTACTTACCGATGACAGAACAAGACAAAAAAGAGATGCTTTCTGATATCGGTGTCTCAACCGTTGATGAACTTTTCCATGATATACCTGAAAGTGTCAGGTTTAAGGGAGAATACAAGATTAAACCTGCAAAATCAGAATCTTCCTTATTAAAGGAACTTACACGATTAGCAGCAAAAAATGCCGATCTAAAAAGCTATGCCTCTTTCCTTGGCGCCGGTGTTTATGACCATTACACACCGATTATCGTCGACCATGTCATTTCCCGTTCTGAATTTTATACGGCTTACACCCCGTATCAGCCTGAAATTTCCCAGGGAGAGCTTCAAGCAATCTTTGAATTTCAGACGATGATCTGTGAATTGACCGGCATGGATGTTGCCAATTCATCGATGTACGATGGCGGGACGGCGCTCGCAGAAGCTGCGATGCTTAGCACGGGCCAGACACGCAGAAAAAAGATCTTGCTTTCAAGCGCAGTCCATCCGGAAAGCCGAGACGTAATCAACACATATGCAAAGGGACATTATGTAGACGTTATTGAGGTTCCTTATAAGGATGGAATTACAGATACTGCTGCGCTAAAGGAATTAATCAGTGAGGATATTGCCGGTGTTGTCGTGCAGTATCCAAACTTTTTTGGCCGGGTTGAGCCATTGAAAGAAATTGAGGAAATTGTTCACGCCCACAAAGCGATGTTCATTGTTTCAAGCAATCCGCTGGCACTCGGAGCGCTAACCCCTCCAGGAAAACTCGGAGCTGATATCGTGGCCGGGGATGCTCAAGTCTTTGGGATTCCTGCAGCTTTTGGCGGACCGCACTGCGGATATTTTGCGGTCACCAACAAATTAGTGAGGAAAGTGCCGGGAAGGCTGGTAGGACAGACGGTCGATGACAACGGTAAGCGCGGCTTTGTTCTGACATTGCAGGCCCGCGAACAGCATATCCGCCGTGATAAAGCGACTTCCAATATTTGCTCGAATCAGGCATTGAATGCCCTCGCAGCCTCCGTCGCGATGACAGCCCTTGGGAAAACAGGTGTCAAGGAGATGGCAATCCGCAATATTCAAAAAGCACATTATGCAAAGAAGTCATTACAGGAAAAAGGAATAGAAGCTGTCTTTGACGGACCGACATTTAATGAATTTGTAATAAAGCTTCCCGCTGCCTATAAAACTGTCAATGACAGGCTGTTCCAAAAAGATATCATTGGGGGCTTCGATTTAGGCCGTGTTTATCCAGAGCTTGAGGACCATATGCTTGTAGCGGTTACCGAACTGCGGACGAAAGACGAAATTGATGCATTTGTGCAGGAATTGGGGGATAGCCATGAATAACCAAGATCAATCACTAATTTTCGAAATCAGCACACCGGGTCGGATTGGCTTCAGCCTGCCTGAAATGGATGTAGAAGCTGTTTCCATTGAAGACATTCTTCCGGCTGAATATATCCGTGAGGAAGCTGCCGAGCTTCCTGAAGTATCGGAGTTGGATATTATGCGCCATTATACGGCTCTTTCTCACCGTAACCATGGTGTTGATTCCGGTTTTTATCCCCTTGGTTCCTGTACGATGAAATATAATCCGAAAATCAATGAAAATGTGGCCCGCATAAATGGTTTTGCCCATATTCACCCATACCAGGATGAAGCTGTTGTCCAGGGAGCCCTAGAGCTAATGTATGACCTTCAGGAGCATTTAATTGAAATTACCGGCATGGACCAGGTGACATTGCAGCCTGCAGCAGGCGCGCATGGCGAATGGACGGGGCTGATGATGATCCGTGCCTTCCATGAAGCAAATGGTGACTCTGCCCGTACCAAGGTCATTGTCCCTGATTCTGCCCACGGTACGAATCCGGCATCGGCAACGGTGGCTGGTTTTGAGACAGTTACGGTTAAATCAAATGAATACGGCCTTGTTGACCTTGAGGATCTAAAGCGGGTAGTCGGACCTGACACGGCAGCCCTGATGCTGACAAATCCAAATACACTAGGTTTATTTGAAGAAAACATATTGGAAATGGCTGAGATTATCCACAGTGCAGGCGGGAAGCTCTATTATGACGGCGCCAACCTGAACGCTGTACTATCCAAAGCCCGCCCAGGGGACATGGGCTTTGACGTGGTCCATTTAAACCTTCATAAAACATTTACCGGTCCGCATGGCGGCGGCGGTCCAGGATCTGGGCCAGTAGGTGTGAAAAGCGAATTGATTCGTTTCCTTCCAAAACCATTGGTGGCTGAGAAGGACGGCACGTTTTTCCTTGATTATGACAGGCCGGAGTCTATCGGCCGCGTGAAGCCGTATTACGGCAACTTTGGCATCAACGTGCGCGCTTATACGTACATCCGATCCATGGGTCCGGACGGTTTGAAGGCGGTAACGGAAAATGCCGTTATTAATGCTAATTATATGATGAGGAGATTGGCGCCTTTCTACGATCTTCCATTTGACAGACATTGCAAGCACGAATTCGTCTTAAGCGGCAAGCGACAAAAGAAACTTGGTGTTCGTACGCTCGATATTGCCAAAAGGCTGCTCGATTTCGGCTATCATCCGCCTACCATCTATTTCCCGCTGAATGTCGAGGAATGCATGATGATTGAGCCGACAGAAACGGAATCAAAGGAAACATTGGATGCCTTCATTGAGGCGATGATCCAGATTGCCAAAGAAGCAGAAGAAACTCCGGAAATCGTCCAGGAGGCACCGCATACAACAGTGATCAAACGCCTGGATGAAACGCTTGCAGCGAGGAAGCCTGTGCTTCGTTATCAGGCATAGAAAGACTATCAATAATCAAAAATCCCTGCCAATTGATGAAAATTGGCAGGGATTTTTTTAGGCGCTCTAGCGATTCAATGAACTTAGTTTTAGTCAGCAGAATGGATATATGAAGAAAAAAGGAATCCATAAAGCATGGATTCTTTAGCTCTTCGTTTTAATTTTACCGCTCCACTGTTTAAAGCCGCCCTTTAGGTGATACAGTTCCTTATACCCTTTTCGGTGCAGCATTTGCGCGGCTCTACCGCTTCTCAGTCCGCTCTGGCAGTATAGATAGACAGGCTTGTCCTGACGAAGCTCCTTCAGGCGGGTTTTTAGCTGGGATAAAGGAATATTCCTCGCGCCTAAAATGTGGCCCGCGTCAAATTCGTTCGGTTCCCGTACATCTATCAGCTGTGCTTTGCGATACCCTGCCACAAATTCTTCCTGGCTTAACGTCTTTGCTATTCTGCGCTGGCTAACCCAGTTAAATATGGAATAAGCAATGATTGCAGCCAAGATGACCAATAAAATATATAATGTCAAAGCTCAGGACCCCTTTCTTTGCTAAAGGCAATACAGACATTCCTTATTATATTATTGAACGCTCTATTAATCAAAAAGTTTTTTACCGAAAACGAAAGTAACGTCAGAAGAGCTTGTTTGCTTTTTATTAGCAGATAAGTTTGATACACTACTAGGGTAATGATGATAGTAAAGAGGGTTTGATATGAAAAAAGAAGTCTGGGCATACATTGATTCGGGAAATTGCTCCCCGTCTTTTAATATGGCTATGGATGAAGCGCTGTTGAATTGGCACAGCAATGGCAGGATTCCGCCGATCATCCGTTTTTACGGCTGGGACCCGGCGACCCTTTCCATAGGCTATTTCCAGAAAGCCGAAAAAGAAATCAATCTCGAAGAAGTTAAAAAGCAAGGCGCGGGTTTCGTCAGACGGCCCACTGGCGGCCGAGCTGTTTTGCATGAGCATGAACTTACATACAGTGTAATTGTTAATGAGGAATACCCTAATATGCCGAAGAATGTCACGGAAGCATACCGTGTTATTTCCGAAGGGATTTTGAGGGGATTCAAAAATCTTGGCCTGGATGCTTACTTTGCCGTGCCGAAGACGGATAATGAAAAGGCCGCTTTACGGGAGCCGAGATCGTCGGTTTGCTTCGATGCACCAAGCTGGTATGAGCTGGTGGTCGAAGGCAGAAAGGTAGCCGGCAGCGCGCAGACCAGGCAAAAAGGGGTCATCCTGCAACACGGGTCTATCTTGCTTGATTTAGATGAGGATAAATTGTTCAGCATGTTCAATTTTCCAAATGACAGGGTTAAAGAAAGAATGATGAGAAGCTTTAGAGCTAAGGCTGTTGCGATTCATGATCTAACAAGCCGCAAAATAGATATCCCCCAAGCAACAGAAGCGTTCAAAAAAGGCTTTGCGGAGGGCCTTGATATCGAATTGCAGCTATATACCCTGAGCGACAAGCAACTCGTTGAAATCAATCACCTTGCTAAATCAAAGTATGAAAGCGATGAGTGGAACTTTATGAGATAGCTTAAAACGACTGGCAAGGATGATCGTTGGTTAGCGGATTGCCTGCCAGAAATTTTTTTATAAAAACTGTGATGAGTAGCATGTAATAAAAGCGGCTTCGGCCGTTTTTTGTTTTCGGAAAAACATTTTGCATTTATCAAGGATTCGGCGGTTTTTCAGCAGCCATAAGCACTCAAAAAGAAGCAAAAGAATGCAACGGCGAAAATAGTCGAAATTCGCTTAAAAACTGGCTTAAATCGATAATTTTCTATAATATGCTTTAGTAGAGTGAGTTTTTTTCGGATTGACAAAGATGAAGGGAATTGACCTAAGACACAATATATAGTGTTGGCTGAAATAAATCATACACTATATATTGATTTTGGGGTTTTGGTGTGATAGATTAAGGGTACCTTGTTACCTGAAACAGATTTTATAATATCTACATATAGATATCGCATCTAGGAAGGGAATTGTAACAAAAGGAGAGGTAGCCATGTCTGTTGTTTATAAACAACCCATAAAAATTAATGTAGAAAGATTGAATAAGGACATTTCCTTATTTCCACAAGTGCACAAGATCACACCTGACATGTTCCGAACGCATAAGGGCGTTTCAAGACTGGTGATGATTGACCGTTATTCGTTCAAGGATACCGAGAAAGTGACATTGACGAATGGTGATTTCGTTGTCTTGACGATCAAAGAGGATCCAAAGTTTCCGGCAAGGGGATTGGGATTCATCCAGAGCATTGATTGGGAGAACAAGAAAGCAGAAGTGTTGGTTGATGAGGAGTATCGCGGCGCGCTGGACAAGCCTGAAGAAATCGAAACAGGCATTATCCTCCGCTCCCTTGATGTAATCGAAAAGCCGTTGGAAATCTATTACGAACAAGTCGCGAAAAGAAATGCAACTGGACTTGCTTCCGTGGAAACGACAGAAGAAAAGCGCAAGGAATGGTTCGAGAAGTTCTATCAAGAGCTTGCCGATTTACATTTCGTACCAGCAGGACGTGTTCTATACGGAGCGGGATCCGATACCGAGGTAACGTTCTTCAATTGCTATGTCATGCCTTTTGTCCAGGATTCACGCGAAGGAATTTCTGAGCACCGCAAGCAGGTCATGGAGATCATGAGCCGCGGCGGCGGTGTCGGTACAAACGGCTCGACGCTTCGTCCAAGGAACACGCTCGCAAAAGGTGTCAATGGAAAATCATCAGGGTCGGTTTCCTGGCTGGATGATATTGCGAAACTGACGCATTTGGTTGAGCAGGGCGGGTCAAGACGCGGAGCTCAGATGATCATGCTTACGGACTGGCATCCAGATATCATTGAATTCATTATTTCAAAAATGCAAAACCCAAGGATTCTCCGCTACTTAATCGAAAATACAAGTGACGAAACAATTAAGAAATACGCAAATGAAAAATTGAAATTCACTCCGCATACTGAGCAAGAGGAAGGGATGTACCAGGGAATTATTAATTATAAAAACATTCCTGGCCAGGGCGGCTTTAACGATAAAATTATTAGAGATGCAGAAAACAAGTTGGCCGCAGGGGGAACCTACAGTGTCCACAATCCGGAATTCCTGACAGGTGCAAACATCTCTGTCTGCCTTACAAAGGAATTTATGGATGCTGTTGAAAACGATGGAGTATATGAGCTTCGCTTTCCCGATGTCGAAGGCTATGACGCTGATAAAATGAAGTTATACAACGAAGAATGGCATAACGTCGGGGATGTGCGCGAGTGGGAAAAACAGGGACATAAAGTCCGTGTCTACCGCAGAATTAAGGCTAAAGAGCTTTGGAATCTGATTAATATCTGTGCAACCTATTCAGCTGAGCCAGGCATTTTCTTTATTGACAATGCGAATGACATGACCAATGCTAAAGCGTACGGGCAGCAGGTTGTGGCGACGAACCCGTGTGGTAGAGCAGCTTAGTTTGCCTCACGTTAAAAATTGCGGAATAAAGCGGGAAGGCTGAGATGCTAATCCGAACCGAAGGCTGGGAGTAAATTTCCAGCCAGGGGCAACGCATAGGATGATGAACCTGCGAAAGCAGAATATAATTCTCCCACGAGGCCGCAACATTACGCATTTAATGAATCAAGTGTAATGAAAAGATATGCTGAACTTACACAAATAAGAAGTGTAAGAAGTAGAGGATAAAAAGCCTTTACGATAACAAACTGGAACAACCGCTTGCTCCATTCTCGGTCTGCAATCTTGCAGCAGTGAATCTCGCTGAAATGGCAGATAAAGAAACTAAATCGGTAAACTTTGAAAAATTGAAAAAAACCGTAGAAATCGGTGTCAGAATGCAGGATAACGTCATTGACGCCACTCCTTATTTCCTTGAAGAAAATAAAAAACAGGCACTTGGCGAACGCCGTGTCGGGCTAGGAGTCATGGGGCTTCATGATTTATTGATTTATTGTGAAACAGAGTATGGTTCCGAAGAAGGCAACGTCTTGATTGATAAGGTTTTTGAAACGATTGCCACTACTGCCTACCGTGCATCCGTGGAGCTCGCAAAAGAAAAAGGAAGCTTTCCATTCCTTGAAGGAAAATCACATGAAGAAACAAATCGTTTAAGACATGCATTTATCGAAACCGGCTTTATGAAGAAAATGCCTGAAGACGTGCGGAAATCAATTCTAGAAAACGGAATTCGTAATTCACACTTATTAACTGTTGCTCCAACTGGATCTACTGGGACGATGGTCGGAGTCTCCACAGGTCTCGAACCTTACTTCTCCTTCACCTACTATAGAAGCGGCCGGCTCGGGAAATTCATCGAGGTAAAGGCGGATATCGTGCGGGAGTATTTGGACAGAAATCCGGATGCCGATCCTGATAACCTTCCGAAATGGTTTATTTCCTCGATGGAGCTTGCACCGGAAGCACATGCTGATGTGCAATGCATCATCCAGCGCTGGATTGACAGTTCCATCAGCAAAACGGTCAACGCACCGAAAGGCTATACGGTCGAGCAGGTCGAAAATGTATATGAGCGCCTGTACAAAGGCGGAGCAAAGGGCGGAACGGTTTATGTCGACGGCAGCCGTGACAGCCAGGTGCTTACTTTGAAGGCAGAAGAAAACAATCTGGATGAGTTCGATCTGGAATATCCAGAAGAAAAGAAAAAAGTAGTCCTGGTTGATACCATCAATGAATTGCGGTCCACTAATGTAACAATCGGATCTGAAGTAGGAAATACTTGTCCCGTCTGCCGTAAAGGTGAAGTAAACGAAATAGGCGGCTGCAACACATGTACCAACTGCGGCGCCCAATTGAAATGCGGCCTGTAAACCTATAACGCACACAAACCTGTGTGGCTTTAAAATAAAGTCGCGATGTTTGTAAAAAAGATGCGATGTTTAAAACAAAGTCACGATGTTTATAAAAAAGTTGCGAAGTTTTACCCCTTTGGATGTAATTTGTCTAAAGGGGTTTCTTATGGTAAAAGTAATTTAAGGTTATACCGCAATCGGGCCATTTAATGGAATAACTGCTTGCAAAATAACATGGGTTGATATTAGGTTAAAGTGCACGCCTGTTGAACAAATAGAAACCCAATTTCCCATTTTGACACTGAGAAATTGGGTTTCTATTGCGTCTTACATTAACTCCACATTTCTTAAAGCTATTTTGTACATTTCTAATCAGTGCCAGAAGTTTGTAACTGATGTTTCTCAGAATAATACTCTGCTTTCGAGGGTTGTGTATTAAAGATAAATAATATAATCGTTACTGCAAACATAATTAGGCTTCCTAATACAACGACGAAGCGAATAAATATCAATTCGGCCATAATTCCAAAAATTATAGTCCCAATAATGATGAAAAAAGCTTCGATGAAACCATAAACACTACCAACCCGACCCATTACGCTGACAGGAACATTATTTTGATAAAATGTGTAAAATCCTGTGTTCATAAAAGCCATCGAAAATGATAAGATAAAAAAACCAATTGCTGCGGTTAAAAAATTACCTGAAAAGGCATAAATTATATAACCGATTGAAATCATTAAGGAGCCAAGACCAATCAGCCAGGAGGTAGCTATCTTTTTAACAATTATTATGTTTACTAAGGAGCCGACAATTATTCCAACACCCGCAATACTCACCAGGAGTCCATAATCTCTCTCTGATAAAGAGAGCACTTCTGTAGAGAATGCTGCTTCCAGTGAATCTATAGCAGTTGCCAAAACCATCACCGCACTGAATAGTAAGTAAATGACCATAATGTACACGTGTTTACGACTAAAATCAACAACTAATTGCCAATCAAGTTTCAATACCTTCAAGCTTATTTTTTCATCTTTAGTTTCAATAAAATCATCTTTTTCAATATTGGGCATGAATAATGTGATTAGTGCTGATATAAATAGAACTATTGCATTAGTGTATATCGCAAAATTGGGGGTGCCAATCATAAACATCATTCCTGCAATAGCAGGCCCAATAACAAATGCTCCAGAATCAATTAAGCTTCTGAGAGAATTAAATTGTTTTCTTTGATCACGGGGAATTAACTTCGTGATATAAGTCATTGACGTAGGCCCGTACATGGAACTAGCTATACTTATTAAGAAGACAATACCGTATATTGCCCAAAGAGACGTTAGTGAAGGAAGTAAGGCAATAAACACTGCTTGGAATATAGCAAGCCACACCATAAGATGCTTTTTATTTAATCGGTCAATTAGACTACCTGACCAAAAGTTAGTAAACAACGCAGATAAAGCTCGAAGTATATATAGACCCGAGACAGCAATTACGCCCATCATATCAAGAACGATTAAATTTAATGCTATAAAATACACCCATTCCCCTATACTCGAAATACCAATACTGGACAATAAAATGGAAGGGTATTTCCACGACCTTATAAACTTTTTTATACGCATTTTTATTTCCACTCCTTTTGTGAATTTAAACTTGGACAATAAAAAAACTCACCCCCAAGACCTTTGTCTTGAGGACGAGTTGTTGCGTGCCGTGGTGCCACCCCAGTTTGATAATATGTCACCATATTACCCTTATTAGGTACGGTAGGAAGACCATACATATACCCTAGCTCTATAACAGGAGCTCCTGTCACACTATCACCTACATGGATCCAATGTGCTGCTCTGAGGCTTGCTTCCAACCATTAATTCTTACTCCTTTTCACCAACTGAAGCTCTCTTTAAAGAATTGCCGATTATACTCTTCTCTTCATAGCGTTTATTTGATTGTGGATAATCGTACCAAATCTTTAAGTGGAAAGTAAAGAAATTTTTTAATACTCCACACTAATAATTATAATTGTTATTTTGGCTCTATTATATTTGTTGGGGTCTAGATACAAAAGACACGCAAAGCCCTAATTTCTTTATACTTGAATTATCGAGAAACAAGTAAAGAGAATTGGGGTTCCGTGTAAATGAATAGTACCATGGATATTCCGGGATTGAAAGAAGCTATCGTCACTAAGGTAGATGAAGCAGAAGGAGTGATGCGTATTTTTGTGGAGATGGAACCGAGGACCCACCGTTGTCCCCAGTGCAACGCGAGAACCAATAAGATACATGATTACCGGATTCAAAAGATCCATCATATAAAATGGTTTGAACGAACCACTCAAATTTTTATAGACGTCGCCGTTATGTGTGTGACTGCGGGAAACGCTTTTCAGAGAAAACACCCATTGTTGAGCGCTACCAGAGAACGTCAGTAGAGTGGAATCAAGCCGTATCGATCCGGGCTATTAAAGGAAAGACGTTTAAAGAAACGGCCCAACATTATGGTACCTCTTCATCTACCATTGTACGCCGGTTTGACCGTCTGGCAAAAAGTGAAATTCGTGCGGTAAAGGAGCTTCCAGCAGTCATTGCCATTGATGAATATAAAGGGGACACCAGAGAAGGGAAATATCAGTTAATTATTGCCGACGGGATCACAAAGCAACCCCTGGATATTCTTCCTAGCCGCTATAAAAGTACAATCAAGCACTACCTGCAAAAGCATGGTGCCCAGGTTCAAGTAGTTATCATGAATATGAGCCAATACTTTAAAGCAGCCGTACAAATGGCCTTGAGCCGTCCAGTATTGTGGCAGACCGTTTCCACTTTTGCCGGTATATTTACTGGGCACTGGATGGAGTGAGAAGACGTGCCCAACAGGCGTTTCATGACTATGATCGTAAGAAGTGCAAACGGATGAAGCATGTGTTTCATAAAGCTCAAGACTGTCTCACAGAAACGAACGATGGCATCTGGATCGTTATTTGGATTTATCAGAGGAACTGAAACAGGCCTATGAACTGAAGGAAAGTTATCGAATTAGGTTTCTAACTTAGAACATCGACTTGACATTTGACTATGCAGTAATCGGGCGCAAGAATTGAACAACAATGGACTGTTTCAGCAGTCCATTTCTCTTGGTCTTTAATCAATTATAGAACCGTTTAGTGGAAGAAGGATAAGGCTTCATCATATAGAAATTAGCATAGAATTCTATTGTAGGTGAATGAGAGAGGAATAAAATGAACTAAAAAGTGATTATAAACATTCCAATATCTAATAATGAAGTGCTAGAATTAAGAGAACTTGTTGGTTGGAGTAGACGAGAAAAAGTTTACCCGACTTTGTTTGAGCGTTGTAATTTTTGGGCTGGGGTAAGAGATGAAAATAATAAACTGATTGCTTTTGGTTGTGGAATGGGCTTAAAACATGGTTATATGGAAGATATAATCGTTCATCCTGAGTATCAAGGACAAGGAATTGGAGTTGAGTTGATAAAGGAATTATTGAGAGAGTCTGAACGTTTTGGATTAGGGATTGTAACGGTAACATATGAGGAAAATAAGACTAACTTTTATAAAAAGTGTGGCTTTACAATTGGTTCAGGAGGAGTATGGCAATCATATAAGAAAAAAGCTAAAGGGCGCAATTCTGTAGCAAGAATTGTGCTTTTTCTTTATGTTAAGGACCAGATAATTGAATAACAACTAATAAGATAATTGGATATTTATGTAAAGTATAATAAAGATTGTGTAGTGGATGTACTTAAATTAACGGGTTAGTTGAACTGTTTTACGGTTTATAGAAAGTCATATTAGGGAGGAATATTTAGATGTCAAACCATGAAAACGAAGAAATGCTAACAGGAGGGAATGTCTCTAACGTTTATCGTTTGGAAGATACTGTGCGACGAGAATTAAAGCCAGATAGTCCCAAAATTCATAAGCTATTAAAGCATTTGGAGAACAAAGGTTTCAGTTATGCACCAAAGCTTTTAGGAATTGATGAGAAACAAAGAGAAATATTATCATTTATTGAGGGAGAAGCTGGTAATTATCCTTTAAAAGAATATATGTGGTCAAATAATGTTTTAAAAGAAATAGCAAAGATGCTCCGTCTTTATCATGATGCTGTGAGTGATTTTTCATTTGATGATAGCTGGCAATCGATAGATAACACCCCCCAACAATTTGAGGTACTATGCCATAATGATTTTGCAATATACAATATTATTTTTAATCATGAAAGACCAATAGGTATTATTGATTTTGATGTTGCTGGACCTGGTCCTAGACTTTGGGACATAGCTTATACTCTTTATACTTGCATCCCCCTAAGTAGATTTTATCTTTCTGAAACAGGTGAGAAAGTTTATTATAATTCATTACAGCATGCTAACAGTATAAAACAAAGAGTTAGATTGTTTTTTGATTCTTACGGTGAGGGAATAGAAGAAGATTATTTGGAAATGGTATTGCTACGATTAGAAGGGCTATGTAAAATAATTACAAGAAAAGCCAGTGAAGGTGACATTGCTTTTCAAAAGATGATAGATGAAGGGCATCTTGAACATTATCAAAACGATATTAAATTCATTGGTGAACATGGAAAAGAGTGGATTTAAAGGGAGGTTTTTGCTGAACCAATGGGTGCGAACCATCAACAAGAGGATTCGCATATTTCTTATAGCAGGTTGAGGTGATACAGTGTCGATAAAAGGGCTTAATCATTTTTTATTTTCAGTTTCTGATTTAGAAAAATCCATTGAGTTTTACAAAAATGTATTTGATGCTAAGTTGTTAGTAAAAGGTAGAAGCACTGCTTACTTTGATTTAGATGGAATATGGCTGGCTCTCAATGTAGAGAAAGATATACCACGTAATGAAATAAACCAATCATACACACACATAGCTTTTTCTATTGAAGAAGCCGAATTTGATAAAATATACGAAAAACTAAGAGAATTGAATGTAAACATTTTGAAAGGTCGTTCAAGAGCTAAAAAAGATAAAAAGTCCATATATTTTACTGACCCAGATGGTCATAAATTTGAATTTCATACAGGTACATTACAAGATAGATTGGATTACTACAAACAAGAGAAAACACATATGGAGTTTTTTGATTAAAAGGACTTCTTAATTAAACAAACGGGGGCTTTTGTTCAATAAGGTCTTGCAATGATTTTCAACAATCGGGCGCTTTTCTTGAGTAATGAAAGTGGCCTTTTTCTTGTATTTCAAGGGTTCTTATGGTTCGGTAAATTAATCTCTAAATTTTCTTGCGTTACTAACAGAGGCAATTATTTAAGTTGTAATAAGAATATGCTATGGTAAATATAAGAAACAAGACAAGGAGTGATAAACAATGAGATGGGAAGAAATTCGTAAAATATATCCAGATCAGTATGTGAAACTCAATATCCTTAGTTTTTATTTAGAAAATGATAAAAAGATTGTAACGGATGTTGCATTAATTAATCTTATTGGAGATTCTAAATTAGCTACAAAAGAGTTACTTAAATCAAAAGGTGATACCATTGTTTATCATACAGGTTCTGAAAAAATTGTTATTGAAATGAGAAACCCTACTGGTTTAAGAGGTATGAGATTATGAAGTTAGAATTGGTAAATCGTTTACTAGAAGTTAAAATGGCGATTTCTTATAAAGGAAAAACGAAAATAATAGATAAGCTTGTTATAGATACTGGTGCAGCTCATACACTAATCTCATCCGACATTGTTGATGATATAGGAATTTACTTTGAAAATGGAGATCCTCTGGTAAGTGCGTATGGAATTGGCGGTGAAGAGTATTCTTTCCGAAAACTAGTTGATTTTACTAAGTTAGGTACACACGAAATTTCAGAAATGAAGTTAGATTTTGGAGATCTAAATGATTGGGGTATCAACGGTCTGATAGGACTAGATATCCTAATGAATGGAAAGTTTATCATTGATTTAGAAAAATTAGAATTAGTTCAAAATCATTAATCAAAATATGAATTGATACGAAACAAAAGCAATAATTAGCGAAATTCGTTATTCAAGAATCGGGCGCAAAACTGGAGGAACTCTACACAATGGCTTATTTGAAGGGGGGACATTAATGAATCTTGGAAATGAATATTTGAAAGTTGTGCTGGAAAGATTTAAAAGCGTTAAAGGTCTTGGAGATAAGACAATAAGTCAGTTGTCAGAAGAAGATATTCACTGGAATTTGAATGAAGCCTCTAATAGTGTTGCAGTTATAGCAAAGCATCTAGGTGGAAATATGGTGTCCAGATGGTCTGACTTTTTAATCTCAGATGGAGAAAAATCTTACAGAAATCGTGATCAAGAATTTGAAGATGATATATCATCAAAACAAGAATTGATAACAGTATGGGAAAAGGGTTGGAATACACTTTTTGAAACATTAAATGGGTTAAAAGATCAGGATTTATTAAATAGTATATATATCCGTGGTGAAAATCACACGGTGCTGGAAGCGATTGAGAGGCAAATGGCTCATTATGCTTATCACGTAGGGCAAATCGTTTATATAGGTAAGCAATTAAAAGATGAGAATTGGGAAAGCCTTAGCATCCCCGTGGGGAAATCGGAGGAATATTTACAACAAACTCTGAAAAGAAACCAGAGTTGTAATAAGGAAACCAATAAATGATACCCTATAAAACACATTAGATTTGTTCAATAAAAAAGGGCGCCATTCTGGAATAAAATTGCGCCCATTTTTGCTTGAAAGGGCAGCATTCTTTAACAAGGATTTCTAGATTTAATATGGAAAAGAGTTCTAGAAAAAAGGTAAGCAAGTAGGGAGGTGTTACAAATGATGACAGGTAATGCAGTTTATTTAGGCGTTCCAACAAAAAAAACAAACCGAGAGTACATAAGCGGATCCTCGGAGATAGTATTGATCTGCGCCCGGACACCGTAGAGACCAGGGAAGAATTCGAACACTGGGAAATAGACACTGTCATCGGCCAAAAATCCAACGATGATGCGCTGCTCACTTTAGTTGAGCGAAAGACCCGAAAAGAGGTCATGGTACGCTTCAGCCAAGGATTCCGATTCCGTCACAAGTGCAGTCAGGGCCATTCTCCTGTCTTATGAGGATAAGATGCCACAGGTATTCAAAAGCATCACCGCGGACAACGGGTCTGAATTTAGTAACCTGGCAGAACTTGGAACAGACAAAGAAATCGCTGTCTATTTTTCACATCCTTACGCCTCCTATGAGCGTGGAACCAACGAGAGACACAACGGGCTCATTCGCCGATTCATCAAGAAAGGACAACCGATTCACACTTACTCCGATGAGAAGATTGAGCAAGTAGAATCCTGGCTCAATCAGCTGCCAAGGAAAATTCTAGACTATCAGACACCGGATGAGGCGTTCGCGCAATGTTTGGACAGTGTGGCTTAAGCCACACTGTCCAAACAATGCCACCTATCCCCTGATGGGATACGGTTTCACTAAGTGTTGCATTTGATTTTACAATTAACCATCAAACTTTATTCCAGGGCTACAACCTGACAGCGAACCATACTGTCAGGTTTTTGGATTTGGAATGAAAGTGAAGCTATCCAAACTGCGTTTCCTTTTTTTTGCTCGAAAGTATTTCCTCATAAAGGACACTATATTAATATAAATGGCTTGATGGGGTGGAAGGATGGAACAAAAGAAAGCTACAGAAGAGAATAAAGTCAGTGCATGGTGTATCATCAGCATGGCATCGATCCCACTCGTGATGACGCTGGGAAACTCGATGCTGATCCCTATTCTGCCAATCTTTGAGGAAAAGGTCGGGATCACATCACTTCAATCGAGTATGGTTATTACCAGTTATTCAATTGCTTCGATTTTTCTAATACCGGTCGCAGGCTACTTATCGGATACGCTTGGCCGAAAGAAAGTGATTCTGCCAGCTTTGGTCATTGCTCTGCTTGGCGGGCTTATCGCCGGGTTTGCCTCCTGGAAACTCGAACATCCCTTCACCTGGATCATTATTGGCCGGGTGTTACAGGGGATCGGGGCATCGGGCGCTTCCCCGATCATTTTGCCATTAGTCGGTGATCTGTATAAGGATGATGACGAGAAAACGAGCTCATGCCTTGGAATCATTGAAACGAGCAATACGTTCGGTAAAGTGCTCAGCCCGATTCTTGGCTCGCTTTTTGCCGCTTTTATATGGTATCTGCCGTTTTTCTCTATCTCCTTTTTTAGTCTGATTTCGATCATCCTTGTATTTTTCTTTATAAAAGTTCCCAAAGAGAAAGAGGAGCCGAAAAAATTTAAGGAATTTATCAATACAACCAAAAAAACGTTTAAGCAGGAAGGGAAATGGCTGTTCACCATCTTCCTGCTAGGTGCATTCGTCATGCTTATTTTATTCGGAATGCTGTTTTTCCTGTCCGACAGCCTGGAGGCAATCCATCAATTAAAAGGCGTGAAGAAAGGCTTTATTATTGCTATTCCTCTGTTTTTGCTTTGTATTTCATCCTTTATTACCGGGAGGACAATAAAGGGTAGCCTTCCTGCGATGAAAAAGCTGATTATTGCCTGTTTGATTCTCATGTCGATCAGTGTGGTGTTTGTCGGATACACGAAAGCCAGGTTGATACTGCTTTTAGTTGTCACCAGCCTTGTTGGAATCGCGATTGGTGCACTATTGCCAACACTGGATGCCATGATTACCGAAAATATTGAGAAGGAAGAAAGGGGAACGATTTCGGCGTTTTACAGTTCGGCCCGTTTTACCGGAGTAGCACTAGGACCCCCGCTCATGTCCATCCTAATGAAAAATTACTTAAATGTTAGTTATATTGCGTCCGGGGTTATTGGCATCCTCATTATGTTCATCGTGTTAAAGTTCATCAAAACTGAGAATGCCGAAAAGAAGGAAGCTCATGCATGACAAAATGAAAGGGAAAAAGACCGATTACAATACAATATGCAATCGGTCTTTTTTGCCGTCCACGCTGACATCGACGGTCGGGCATTAATCGATCATTCAGAACTAGCGCTTCCGTTTTTCTTATAAATTTTCGTTCTGCTGGCCTATTTCTTCTCCAGCAAGAATGATGTTTGCTGTTTTTAAATCTGTATATTCATCCACAGAATCACCGGGGATATTCTTCAGGTTTGGAAAAGTGTCACTTTCAATGGTAAACTGCTTTTCTTTTGAGGCATTGGTTAGAAATTGTTCTTCTCTTTTTTTCATGATCTATGTCTCCTCCTCCTTAAAAAAAATTTTGAAGTACAGGATTCAGAAAAACGATCCTTATGAATTAGGGTGTCAATTTTTCTGAACTTCATAACTAACAAACATACCCTGCTGTTAAAGGATGTGTATCAAACCGAAGATGACGCTGAGCTAGAAGCTACAATCAGGGGTTATATCGGCCGCTTTTTTTCCGGAAAGTGAAATCAAGTATTTTACCTGAACAGCGATAAAGAAGAAAAGAATTTAGTAACATACAACTTATCCCCTGACTACATTGTATAAAAGCCTAAGCAGGGGTGGGCACAATGATTATTGACGGTGTATTTTCTGGGGGAGGAATTAAAGGATTTGCCCTGGTCGGGGCTGTTCAGGTGCTGGAGGAAAAGGGCTTTAGATTCTGCAGGACAGCAGGGACAAGTGCCGGTTCGATTATTGCTGCGTTTATTACGGCCGGCTATACTAGCAATGAATTGATTACAATGTTAAACGAAATGGATGTAAGTGAGCTTTTGGATAAACGGAAAAGAAATTGCTTACCGATTCCGTTTTTAAAGTGGCTGATGGTTTATTGGAAATTGGGTTTGTATAAAGGCGATGCCCTTGAAAAGTGGATCAGCGAAAAACTTGCTGCAAAAGGGGTAGTCACTTTTGCGGATTTGCCGGATCAGAGCCTGAGGATCATCGTCTCCGATATTAGCGATGGAAGACTGGTCGTATTGCCTGACGATCTCAATAAGTATGGAATTGAACCAGACAGTTTTCCGGTTGCCAAAGCAGTCAGGATGAGCTGCAGCATTCCTTATTTCTTCGAACCAGTCAGGTTGAAGACAGGCAACAGAAAAGCAGATAATATTTTTGTTGATGGCGGTGTATTAAGCAACTTTCCGATGTGGCTTTTTGATTCAGACAACCGTAAGAAGGAACGGCCGGTAATTGGAATCAAATTAAACGGAGATGAAGATAGTAAAAAAAAGCCACATGAAATCGATAATGCGATCGAGATGTTCAGTGCCCTTTTCAAGACGATGAAAGATGCACACGATTCAAGGTATATTTCAAGAAAGCTTGTCAAAAATATCATTTTTATCCCGATGAAGGGGATATCAGCTACTGAATTTGAATTGACAGAAGAGAATAGGGGAGCGCTTATCAATCAGGGCAGGAAATCGACTGAAAAGTTCCTGAAGAAATGGACATATTAAACAGCATCTTGCGATAATCCAGAATATGTCTCCATGGATACCGAGAATCAATCTGACACGATTCCAAATGTTACACATAAACATGAACTTTTTTCGAAAACAAGAAGTTTTCGAGAGCGTGCCCTTTCTTATACAAAAAACCGGGCTTTTTTAAAACAAAGCCCGGTTTTTCTTTTTATTTTTTTTCCCTTCAATGACTGTTAAGTGAGCCTCGGATTTTTTTCTGGTGTTGAGTTTTTTAGACGACTTGGCTAAAGAAAAGCTGGCGATATTATCGCGTTTTCCTTTGAAAGCAGCTTTTTTTGTTTTATGTCTTTTTTTTGATTGGCGAGCTGCTTTGACAAATGCCCGTTGCTCTCTTTTATTAGGCTTCCCCTTTGTTAATCGTTTATAGATGAAATAAACAATTCCCGCCACTAAAGCCATTATCAGTATACTTCTAAATAAGCCCCATGGATTATGAAACAGTTGGCTGGCCAGTCCGAGGGCCGCCAATGCAATGATGCCATAAATCATGTATGGAATGGAACGATTCAACAAAGACACCTCCTTAAGAGCATTTTAAGCATTTTTGAAGGTTTTTAAACTTCTTTTTTTAAAAAAGTAGACAAAGCCTGATTCTTTTTTCTCTTACCTATTTTTTACACAATATTTTCTGTCTTTAAACCTGTATCTGTTTCTTTTTCTAATCTAAGAAGCTCGTTGAAGGAAGCGAGTGCCACTTCTACCTGGTCGTCTGAGGGCTCTTTAGTGGTCAAAAGCTGCAGCCACAGACCAGGATAGCCGAGATAGCGCAGGACGGGAACGTCTCGCAATCGATTTGTAAGCTGAAGCACCTCGAATGAAATGCCAAGGACCACAGGAATGAGCAAAATCCGATTGACGATTCTGAGCCAGAGCGGATCTGTGGGAAAAAACATATACACAAAAACCCCGACGAATACAGTGAAAAGGATAAAGCTGCTGCCACAGCGGTAATGGAGCCTGGATGAGTCTTGGATGTTTTTGACTGTCAGTTCCTTGCCGCTTTCAAAACAATTGATTACTTTGTGTTCTGCGCCATGATATTGGAAAACCCTTTTGATGATCGGCGTGAGCGACACAAAATAAATATAGGAAAACAACAGTACTAATTTGAAAAAGCCTTCGACAAGAATTTGAGCAGTTTTCCCCTGGAAGATAGGTTCCGTCAAATCAGCGAGAAAAACCGGGATCAGTGTAAAGAGTAATTTACCAAAGATGAAGGAAAGGACCCCGACAGCTGCCACCCCCAACCACATGGTCAGTTTGGAGGATGATGCTTCTTTTTTGAGCTTTTCATCATCAGCAGGATCTACCTCAAAGCGTTCGGATGAAAAGTTCAGATGCTTCGATCCGTTGGCGCTTGAATCTATGATTGCGACAATGCCTCTCAAAAATGGAATCCTTTTCAGTTTCTTTACTATAGGCTTACTTTCGCGAGGAATATGATAATACTCAATTGTCGAATCTTTGCGTCGGACTGCGGTAACTGTGTGGCGTTTACTGCCAAACATGACGCCTTCCACAACCGCCTGTCCTCCGTATACTGGTTTTTGGGTTTCGGCCAATTTCTACACCAACCTATGCTGTTATTTTTCTTCATGCATTTCATCTTACACTTTTGAAAGGCTTGCGATTCTTATTTAATAATACTAGAAAAGCCTGGTTTTTGTACAATAATCGTTATGCCTTAAACGAAAGAAATGTACTTTATGATTTTAGAAAAGAGAGCTGGGGAAAGAATAATTTCTCCGAAAAAAATATTCCATTTCCGTAGGGGCATGCTATTAAATGGAGGTGAAAGGCATGTCTGAACATAATCAAGAGCAAAATGAACCAGGCAATGAAGAAGATCATTCAATGTCGCTTGCGATCGATACAATCGTCATTGGATTTTTCGGCGGCCTTATTTGGAGTTTCATCGGACATATTGCCTATTATTTTAATATGATGGATTTCAGCCCGAAATTTATTCTGACTTCATGGATCACCTTGGCATGGGTCCATGGTTGGCTCGGAATCGTGATGTCCCTGTTGCTGTTCGGGGTTCTTTCGATATTGTCAGCGCTCATTTATTACCTTTTATTGAAAAAGGCGAAAAGCATTTTTGCAGGTATTTTATATGGAGCTGGCTTATGGCTGTTATTAGTTTTTATTTTAAAGCCAATGTTTCCTGATTTTCCTACCTTTGCAGAGATGACTGCCAATACAATAATCACCAGCTTCTGCATTTTTATATTATATGGCGTGTTCGTGGGCTATTCTATTTCCTATGAATACCAGGAGATAGATAAACAAAAACAAGCAAAGGCGAAGCAGGAAGCTGATATGAATTACTAAAGTGGTCAGCTTTCATTGTCCAGCTCCAGCGAATAGCCCCGACGCACAGGACGTGCTAGTGCCGACGAAGACATAAGGATGTGGCGATCTTGGTCGGCCTCGAGGTGATAAGCCAATCACAGCAAGAAGGGTGTTCGCCTTCTTGCTGTGATTGGCTTATGCTTGTCGGACTTGCACAGGACAAGAAACGCTTCGTCAGCATTACATCGCACGAAGGAAAGCGATAGCTTTTCGAGGATGTGCTGACGTTGATGTCGCCACAGGACGTGGCGGATCTTAGTCGACGTTCCTTCAAGGCGCATGCGCTTTTCTGGGTGTAAGCGAATTTGGAATTATGGTAGAATGTTCATGTAGAACATTCTTTTTTCTAGTGTGCCCCGCAGTCACACAATCTAGGTGGTT
>NZ_RYZZ01000015.1 GCF_003989135.1 Peribacillus cavernae | reverse complement strand
AACCACCTAGATTGTGTGACTGCGGGGCACACTAAAAAGCCGCTGCAAAGAAGCAGAGCTTCCAGCCGCGGCCTTATAAAAATGGGAACAAAAAAGAGAGCACAATTAAATAATAAGGCTCCCTTTTGCCATTCCTTCTTATAACAGTGGGTGAAGAGACTTCTTATCGTTCTGTTTTCATTATGCAGTTGTTAAAAAAGGGCAAACTTCCCCCTTGAACAAATGCACCATGAAAAATTGCACAGCAAATATATATAAAATCCAGCCATTGCTCGCGCAAAATAACAGAACGATTCATCTCTTTCACCTCCTTAAATCAAAATTCCTGAATTATGATAATAGTATAACTCTTCCACTATTAGATTTACAACAAAAAAAGCTGAACAGTAGATAATATTATCCTGTCCAGCTTTATATATCCTGCTTAACCGATCGTTTTTTCAAGATTGGCCATTTCGATGGCAGAAATGGCGGCTTCATATCCTTTATTGCCCGCTTTTGTCCCGGCACGTTCGATAGCCTGTTCGATGTTTTCGGTTGTGAGTACCCCAAAGATTACCGGGACTCCTGTTTCAAGTGAAACGGATGCAATCCCCTTTGCCACTTCATTCGAAACGTAATCATAATGAGTTGTCGCTCCTCTAATTACGGTACCAAGACCAATTACTGCATCATATTTTTGAGTATTGACTAGTTTTTTTGCGATCATCGGAATTTCATAGACACCTGGAACCCAGGCGATATCCACTTCGGCTTCATCCACCCCATGTCGTTTCAATCCATCCATCGCTCCGCTGAGCAGCTTATTGGTAATAAATTCATTAAATCTTCCTACGACAATCCCTACTCTTAATCCTGTGCCAATTAAATTTCCTTCAAATACTTTGCCCATGATGCTTCCCCCTTAAATAAACAAATGTCCCATTTTTATTTTTTTTGTTTCAAGATAATGCTCGTTTTCTTTTTCAGCTGGCATCTGGATTGGTACTCTTTCGACAATTTCCAATCCATATCCGGTTAACCCTGAGATTTTTTTCGGATTGTTTGTTAATAAACGCATTTTTTCAATTCCCAAGTCTCTGAGGATTTGTGCACCGAGCCCATAATCACGAAGCTCTGCTGGAAATCCGAGCTTTTCATTTGCTTCAACGGTATCAAAGCCTTCTTCTTGAAGCTTGTATGCCTTTAGTTTGTTGATCAGGCCAATTCCCCGGCCTTCCTGGCGCATGTATACAAGTACACCTTTTCCTTCTTCTTCAATCTGGGCCAGTGCTGCATGGAGCTGCGGTCCGCAATCGCAACGGTGTGAACTGAATACGTCTCCGGTCAGACATTCTGAATGGACTCGTACCAGAACCGGTTCTCCCTCTTCCCATTCGCCCTTCACCAAAGCAACATGCTCCCGGTTGTCGAGAGGATTGGAATAACCGATCATTTTAAATTCGCCGAACGAAGTCGGCATCTTCACTTCTGCTTCACGCTTGACCAGTGTTTCGTGTTTATTTCGAAAGCGGATTAATTCGGCTATCGTTATTAGCTTCAAATCGTGTTTCCCAGCAATGTCAATTAAATCGGGAACACGTGCCATTGTTCCGTCCTCTTTCATAATTTCACAAATGACACCCGCCGGAGCCGCACCGCTAAGCTTCGCTAGATCGACAGAGGCTTCCGTATGCCCTGCCCGCCGCAGGACGCCGCCCTCTTTTGCGACGATGGGGAAAATATGGCCCGGTCTTCTAAAGTCCGTTGAAACGGATTCTATCTTTAGCAATTCAAGAATCGTTGTTGACCGCTCAAAAGCGCTGATGCCTGTTGATGTACTAATATGGTCGATACTTACTGTGAAGGCAGTGCCGTGATTATCCGTATTTACCTCTACCATAGGATGAAGCTTTAATTTAGCGGCTGTGTCCTCAGTAATCGTCGTACAAATTAAACCGCGTCCGTGGGTTGCCATAAAGTTGATCGCTTCAGGGGTTGCTTTATCAGCAAGAACAACAAAGTCACCTTCATTTTCCCGATCTTCATCATCGACTACAATGATTGCTTTTCCGGCTTTTAAGTCTTCTATTGCTTCTTCTATCGTGTTAAACATTTACTTCCACCACCTTTACTAAAATCCATGATCAGTTAAAAATTCCATGGTTAATTCCTTTTTCGGGTTCTTTGTTTCGATTTGATGAACGATATATTTTCCAATCATGTCATTTTCAACATTGACGATGTCTCCAGCATTTTTTCTGCCCAACACTGTCTCTTGATGGGTGAGCGGGATGAGCGAGACCGTCACCAAATTGTCCTGAATTCCAAATATCGTTAAGCTTGTCCCATCAATCGCGATAGACCCTTTAGGAATGCAGTACTTGCTAAGCGAATCACTCAATTCGATTACATAATAAACCGCGTTTTCTTTTCGTTCTTTTTTGGCGATTGTTCCTGTCCCATCTATATGTCCGGAAACGAAATGGCCGCCAAATCGGCCATTTGCACTCATCGCCCGCTCCAGATTGACAAGGGAACCCGCTTTTAATAACCTAAGCGAGGTGTCCTTCATCGTTTCCGGCATGACATCAACTGTGAATGTTTGATTTGTAAAGGCAGTCACTGTCAAACAGACACCGCTAACAGAAATACTATCGCCCATATGAATATCTTCCACAATTTTTTCGGAAGTAACCGTAAGCACCATGCTGTTCCCGCTGCTGTTTAATGAAGTAACCGTCCCGATATCTTCTATGATTCCTGTAAACACTTTTTCCACCTTATTTCATACTTGACGTGATTTTAAGGTCTTCCCCTATTTGTTCGATCGATTGGAACCGAAGCCCCAAAGCATCATCCATACTCAACACCTGTAAGTCCCCAACCATACCGGGAGCATCATTTCCACCGATTATTTTTGGCGCTATGTAAGTGACAAGCCTGTTGACAGCTTTTTCTTTGAGAAAACTTGCATTTACCGCTTGCCCTCCCTCTACATAAATCGAGGGTATTCCTTCTTCACCAAGGCGTTCCAACAACTCTCTTATTTCAATTACTGGGGATGGGAGCTTGATTATTCTGACATATTCATTTTCAAACTCAGCGATTTTTGCCTCGGGAACCTCCGAGCCTGTGATAATCCAAGTTTCTGCAATCCGGTCCTGTAACACTTTTCTGTCTGCAGGTATTTTCATGTGGGTATCGAGAATAATCCGCACCGGCTGCTTTCCAGGATTCTCATTTCGGTTGGTTAGACTGGGGTTATCCTGGATAACGGTATTAATCCCTACAAGAATCGCGGCATGCTTGCTTCGCTCGTTATGAACATCGCTTCTGGCATCTTCTCCGGTTATCCATTTGCTGTGGCCCGTCTTTGCGGCTATTTTGCCATCCAGGGTAATCGCCTGTTTCAATGTTACATAAGGAACTTTATTCCTGATGTAATGAAAGAATACTTCGTTTACCTTGTTTCCTCTTTCTGCAAGAACCCCACTAGTTACCTCTATCCCGACTTCTTTTAACTTCTCAATTCCTTTCCCCGCAACCAGAGGGTTCGGGTCGATTGAAGAAATAATTACCCTCTTGATCCCCGCGTGGATGATCGCGTCGGCACAAGGAGGGGTTCTGCCATGATGGCTGCACGGCTCAAGGGTGACATAAATATTAGCTTCAGCAGCCTTCTCGCCAGCCATCCGCAACGCATGAATTTCAGCATGAGGCTCGCCTGCTTTCAAATGGGCCCCAAGGCCAATAATCACGCCGTCTTTGACAATGACTGCCCCGACAACCGGATTTGGGCTTGTCTGTCCCTGCGTTGCTTCGGCAAGGTCCAGAGCAAGATTCATGTAAAATTCATCATTCATTCATTTATTCACCCTCTTTTTTTCAAAAATAAAACCCTTCAGGTTATCCTGAAAGGTCTTTTTTAAGGGAGAATGTGGCTCTTAAATATATAACCAAAGAAGCCTATTAAAAATGGATTTTTTTCAATAGACTTGACGCATTATATATTTTTCCAACTGTCCTTCTCCCATCCAGACTATACTGTCGGCTTTGGAATCTCACCAAATCCTGCCGGTTAAGGCTCGCGGGCTTAGAATTGCTTCATTACCGCCGGTTGGGATTTACACCCGACCCCGAAGGACGAAAAAGCTCAGAGTGCCGGTCAAGGCAAGACACACTTTTTGCTTTTCGATATGTAGTTAGGCAAAACGCCTACTGCTTTTTCAGAAGTTTACCACTAATAATATGAAATGTAAAATAAGAGACCTTTGCAGCGAATTCTTTGACTGTTCCTATACGCTAGTGTTAAGATTTTCCAAAGAGAATAGTTCATAAACTTTAGGAGGGTAATCGATGAGTAAAGTACAAAAAGAAATCCATTTGGCGAACCGGCCGGAAGGCATGCCTTCAGCTTCAGACTTTTCTTATGTAGAAAGAGAGATTCCTATCCCCGGGGAAAAACAGGTTCTGCTTAAAACACTTTATCTGTCTGTTGATCCCTATATGCGGGGAAGAATGCAGGATGTGAAGTCCTATATTCCGCCATTCAAGCTGAATGAAGTGATTGTTGGCGGTGTCATTGCAGAAGTAATCGAATCTAAATCAGAATATTTTCGGCAGGGAGATGTTGTTATCGGCAATCTCGGCTGGGCTGAATTTACAGCCGCAAATGAGAAGGAAATCCGCAAGATCGATCCTTCTGTAGCCCCCGTTACTACCCATCTTGGAATTCTGGGAATGCCCGGGTTAACGGCTTATTTCGGACTTCTTGATATCGGCCAGCCTAAAGAGGGAGAAACCGTTGTCGTGTCGGGAGCAGCCGGGGCAGTTGGTTCAGTTGTAGGCCAGATAGCCAGGATAAAAGGAGCCCGCGTAGTCGGCATTGCTGGTTCTGATGAAAAGATCAACTACTTGAAAGAAGAACTAGGCTTCGATGAGGCAATTAACTATAAAACCACTGATAATTTGAAAGAAGCACTTAGGAAAGCTTGTCCAGATGGGGTTGATGTTTATTTTGACAATGTCGGGGGCGAAATAACCGATGCTGTCTTCACGCAATTAAATAAATTTGCAAGAATCCCGCTTTGCGGAGCCATCTCTTCCTATAACTTAGACGGCCCTGATGTGGGACCGCGTGTACAATCTGCCATGATAAAAACCAGCGCTTTGATGAAAGGCTATACCATTGGCGATTACGCCCCTCGTTTCAAGGAAGCTTCCGAGTATTTAGGCGGCTGGCTTCAAGAAGGAAAGCTTAAATATGAGGAAACAATTGTCGAGGGCTTCGAAAATACACCGGATGCCTTTCTTGGTTTGTTCAAAGGTACAAATAAAGGCAAGCAGCTTGTAAAAGTGGCTGACCCAGACTTCGCAACACTATAAATGTAACAAAACCGGGCATTGGATGAATTCTGATGCCCGGTTTTTTTTATATAGATGAACTTGAAGCTTAAAAGCTATAGTTTTTCATACTTCTCGGGCTCTTTTCATTATTCCATTTCGGTTAATGAATTCAAGGCCTGTTCTAGGTCTTCCCAGATATCCTCCCAGGCTTCAAGCCCTACAGAAAGACGGACCAGTTGGTCGGAGATGCCCATGCTTCGCCTTGATTCTTCCGGGACTACAGCATGTGTCATCGTGGCCGGGTGCTGAATCAAGCTTTCAGCATCGCCGAGACTTACAGCAATTTTTATAAGCCTAAGATGATTAAGCAGCTTCTGTGCAGCTTGTTTTGATCCGTTTACCTCAAAGGAGATAAGGCCGCCTCCTTGTTTCATCTGCTTAACCGTAATATGGTAGTCCGGGTGGTCAAGGTCTCCTGGATAGTAGACTTTATCAATTATCGGATGGTTTCTAAGTTTTTTAAAAATTTTTAATGTATTTTCAGAATGGCGGTCCATTCGAATAGGCAATGTTTTTAGTCCGCGAAGCAGCAGCCATGCATCAAAAGGTGAAATAATGCCGCCGATATCTTTTTGGGTTGTCATCGCAACGCTGGAAATAAACTCCTTCTTCCCAACCACAAGGCCTGCGACCACATCACCGTGGCCGCAAATGTATTTTGTAGCGCTGTGAAGAACGATATCACAGCCCAACTCAAGCGGTTTCTGCAGATAGGGGGTGGAAAACGTATTATCGACCACGACCGGGATGTTATAGTTCTTGGCAACATTTGCGACCATCTCTAGGTCAACCATTTTCATGGTCGGATTAATCGGCGTCTCGACATAAATACAGGCTGTTTCCGGACGAATCAGAGCGCCAAGCTGTTCCGCCGATTCCATGGCACAAAAATCGTGGCTGATATTATATTTATCTTTCATCATCTGTAACAGGCCGAAAGTACAGCCATACAGACCCTGGGAACAAATGATATGATCACTTGCCTTTGTTAAAGCTACTAGCACAGCTGAAACTGCAGCCATCCCCGAAGCAAAGGCAAGTCCTGCTTCGCCGCCTTCCAGTGCGGCGATTCTTTCCTCCAGCACTTTGACGGTCGGATTGCTGAGACGTGAGTAAATATAGCCTGCCTCCTCCCCAGCAAAGCGCCTTTCTCCTTGTTCGGCAGTATCGAAAGTGAATGTAGAAGTCTGAAAGATAGGTGCAGCCAGGCTTCCCAAATGATCTTTCGAATCATATCCCTCATGAATGACAGCCGTTTCGATACGTTTGTACTTCTCTCCCATGGTTTCCCTCCTGGATCTTTTTTTCTGTCTAATTCTATAGTATGCCGATAAAACATAAGTTGGAAGCGTTTACATACAGCTTCGTTTTATTCATAGTAAGGTCATGTGTGTATAGTTACTCACTCCATGAGGGAAAATACCTTAGATTAAAGGACCATGGAGGTGAATTTATGGAAAATAAAAGCCTAGCTTATCATGAAACTTTGGAATTACATGAGATGCTCAATTTTAAAACTACATGCGTAGTAAAATCCAAACTGATGTCAGGAGTTGTATTTGATCAGGAGCTTAAAGCACTGATGGAAAGAGATGTCCAACAGTCAATCCAGGCAATAAAAGATCTTCAAGATATATATAAAATACCAAATCCCGTAAATGGTGGTGACATGCATTGATTAACGATTACTTAGAAGTGGAAAACGCAGAGGGCATGCCTGAGATGGCTGATTCCGCTTTGGCACTGGAATTTTTATTAAGCATCAAAACCGGCGTAAGAAATGCGGCCTATGCGATCACGGAGGCTCGAACACCTGAGGTTAGAAATACTTTCCGTAAGCAAATGGATGCAGGGCTGACGTTACACGAAGAGGTCGCCAATTTCATGATGGAGAAAGAATGGATGCATCCATACAACGTGAATGACCAATATAAAGTTGATATGAAATCTGCGGAGGCCGTTCTGATGATTGGAAATTTGAACCTTTTCCCTGGCGATACTTCTCGTATGGGCATGATGGCGCAGATTGATTCAGATGAATAAGAGGAGGGAGGCTAAATAATGAAAGCAGTAACGTTTCAAGGAATAAAGGATGTAAGGGTTAAAGAGGTTAAAGATCCTACAATTGAAAAAAAGGATGATATCATCGTTAAGATTACTTCTTCGGCCATATGCGGCTCTGATTTGCATCTAATTCACGGAATGATTCCCAACTTCCCTGAAGATTACATTATCGGTCATGAACCCATGGGCATTGTCGAGGAAACGGGTTCTGATGTTACGAAAGTAAAGAAAGGCGATCGTGTGATTATCCCATTTAATGTTGCTTGCGGAGAATGCTTTTTTTGTAAAAATCACTTGGAAAGCCAATGCGATAACTCGAATGATAATGGGGAAATGGGCGGATTTTTCGGTTATTCACATTTAACCGGCGGATATCCAGGGGGACAGGCTGAATTTTTACGCGTTCCTTTTGCCAACTTCACTCCTTTTAAAATTCCGGAAAACAGTGAAGTTGCTGATGAAAGTCTAGTCCTGCTTGCTGACGCAGCCTCGACTGCTTTCTGGTCTGTTGATAACGCTGGAGTAAAAGACGGCGATACAGTGATCGTGCTTGGGTGTGGGCCGATTGGACTGCTTGCACAAAAGTTTGCCTGGTTAAAAGGGGCAAAAAGAGTGATTGCAGTCGATTACATAGATTATCGTTTAAAACATGCAAAACAACATAATAATGTTGAAACCGTTAATTTTGAACAGTATGCAAACACAGGCGAATATTTGAAGGAGCTTACAAAAGGCGGAGCCGATGTAGTAATTGATGCAGTGGGAATGGATGGAAAGATGACCCCCATGGAATACCTTGGAACGGGAGTAAAGCTACAAAGTGGGGCACTCGGAGCACTCGTTATAGCCAGCCAAGCAGTCCGTAAAGGTGGAACCATTCAAATAACAGGTGTTTACGGCGGTAGATATAACGCTTTCCCTCTTGGCGATATCTTCCAAAGAAACGTCAATATTCGATCAGGACAGGCACCGGTTATCCATTACATGCCGTTCATATATGATTTGATTGCTCAGGGAAAAGTGGATCCAGGCGATATTGTTACACACGTTCTCCCTCTCGACCAAGCCGAAAAAGGTTATGAGTACTTTGATACAAAAACCGATGATTGCATAAAGGTAATCTTGAAGCCATAAAAAAAAGGGGCTGTCCCATGAATGACTTATGGGGCAGCCCCTTTTTTGGATTACAATGTTTTTTCTTCAATTACCCGCCCGTCGCTATAAACATGAAGCCATGAAATTTCAATGCCTTTTTGATTTTTAGTGTGTATTCTGTAATACGAGTTTCCTTTTTCATCTTTTACTAATCTTTCATTACTACTAAAGACTACGCCTTTCCCTAGTCTTTTTTGGGCAGACTGAAGTGCATTCTGGTACGGAAAGCTTTTTCGTTCAGCTATATTCTTATCAATTGCTGCCCATGTTTTCGGGCCAACGATACCATCAGAATAGAGATTATGATCTACTTATACTCTGACTTGATTTTGTGTCTGCGTTCCGAAAATTCCATCTGCATTACAACGAATATAGTATAATTTATTAAGTGCAAACTATTCAATCATCAAGTAAAGACGCAATTTGTCTATTAATGAACACTTTTCAATAGAACTGAAATTCAGGGAGAACATTAATCATCCACAAAAAAACGCACTAGGAAATTGAAATTCCCAGTGCGTTTTTTCAAGGGCTTTTAAAACACCCCTTTTTTTTTTATTATTGCATGGGTAAGTTTAAAGCTGTTTGTGCATTTGTTATGTCAACGTTAATTTGTTCATTCATATTATATGGATGGTAGTACCCTTTGGAAACCATGTAATTAGTAACTTGTTCATGAAAGTTGATCGCGTTATTTAAGTGTTCAATCAGCACCGCCCTCAGTTCAGGGGTAGCAGCTTCTGTGGCCGCGACTGAGTGCATTTTGACTCCTGATTTAGCACTGTTTAATAAGTCGGTTGCGATCACCTGGTCGGTGATGTTACCCATGCCTGTCATGTTTTGGTTAACTTCATTCATAAAAATGACCTCCCTACGATAAGAACTTTACTAATTGTTCAATTTCTTGTTTTGATTGTTGCACATCAAGCGAGAGAAGATTTTTAAGTTCAGCATCATTCGCGAGACCCATCATGGATGAGGACTTTACGGCGCAATTGTTTTTAAACGTCAGAATCTCATGCGATTCAAGTGTTTCGTGAAGACCTAATTGCTTTTGCATGTTTTACCACCTTTCCATAAACTTTAGTATCCTGTTATAAAGAAGTATAGAGTGTACTAACTGGGCTATTCTTCAGTTTTATTATGAGCAAAAATGAAAGAGATATAACAATTGATTGCGGAAGGTATCAGATTTGACACAAAAGGAGCCAAAAAAATGGCTTCTCCTTATCGTGCATCGATAATTTCTCCCCGGTAAAAAGTCTTTTTACTCGGGGATATTCCAAGCTCGCGGGTAATTTTTTTCAGTTCCCGTTCTTCTCTTTCGGTCACTATGGAGATCACCGTTCCGCCTGCACCGGCACGCCCCGTTCTACCGGAGCGATGCACGTATTGATCTGTATTTTCAGGAAGATCAACATGGATCACCGTGGTCAATCCTTTAATATCCAGGCCTCTTGCCGCCACATCCGTCGCTAGAAGCAGCGTAGATTTTCCGGAACGAAGGTTTTTCAGGGACTTCTCACGTTCCATTTTGCTGGAATCACCATGGAGAACCCCTAATTCAAGGCCTTTGTAGACAAACTTTTCACTGATTACAGTTATTTCGGCAATGTCACCTGCGAAGGCCAGTCCTTTTACATCCTTCAAGCGTGCAATTTTTTCAAGAATACTTATTTTGTCGCGTTTTTCAGAGACAAAATAAATATGGTCTACCTTTGACTGGATGTTTTCATCTCTCCCGATTCTGATTGTTTCCGGCTTATTTGTTAATTCTTGGGCCAACTTTTCAGTGTGAGCTGGCAAAGTGGCGGAAAACATCAGTACTTGCCGATCTTTTAGTGTTGATTTAACTATATTGTGGATGGTACCGATATGCTCAGAAACAAGCAATTGATCGCCTTCATCAAGCACCATCGTTTTAACTTCATGCATCTTAATTTTTTTCTGGGCAATCAATTCATAGATACGGCCCGGAGTTCCAGCAATGATTTGGGGCCGTTTTTTTAGCTTCTCAAGCTGTCTTTTTACATTAGCGCCGCCGATAAAAGCTGCTCCGCTAATGTCACTTCCTTCAGACCAAATTCTAATTTCCTCGGCAATCTGCATCACCAATTCACGCGATGATGCCAGGATGACCGCCTGGATCGATTTTTTTTCGGGATCGATTTTTTCGAGCAACGGCAGCAAATAAGCAAGTGTTTTCCCTGTTCCGGTAGGTGATTCGGCAATAAGATCCTTTCCTTCTGCAATCAGCGGGATGGCTTTAAGCTGTATTGGGGTCCCCTGCTCAAACCCTGCTTTTTCCCAGGACCTTTGTATAAACGGTTTCATAGTTGAAATAAATTGTGGTGTATCAGGCATAAGTGTCTCCTTTAAGTGGTAGGCCCAGATTTTATATCAAGCCTGTATTTTCAGCATTAATAGCAATTCATTAATTTAACATGTTTTTTACTGACTGTAAATATGCGACAGTTGAATTATCTTATAGATTTAGTTTGGCACGTGGATCTTTTCATAAAGGTTTACAGACTCTTCGATAAAATGAATTACTTCGTTACTAACTGGATATAACCCTAAAGAATTAAATAACTGTTTCCAAACCTTCTCTCTGGTTTCCTGTGTATCAGTGTTTTCATGGCTTTTTATAATTGGAAACAAATGCTCCCAATTCAGTTCTCCTTCAATTTCTATACTGTTTAATATCGTGTTTGTATGCTTTAACGATACCTCACCTGTTGAAAAAAACTCATTATACAATCTCCTAAAATAAGTATTGAAGGTAACGTTACGTTACCTTTTACAATAACTGTATCACATTAATAAATCAGGAGGGAATATATTGAAAACTGATCGTACCGGCAATAAAGCCAGGTATGATTTCATATACATCTTTAAATGTATCTATTTGTTCCCAGACAATAACTGTGACAGCGCCGACAATCATTCCGACCAATGCCCCCATTTTGGTCATCCGCTTCCAATAAAGGCTCAGTAGCACAACTGGACCAAATGCAGCGCCAAATCCTGCCCAGGCATATCCGACGAGATTCAGGATTGTCTCATTCGGATTCAAGGCGAGAACCAGGGCTATCAGAGAGACTGCCAATACAGCAAGCCGCCCTACAAGCACCAATTCCTTATCGGAAGCGTCACGTCTGATAAATGCTTTGTAAAAGTCCTCTGTCAGAGCACTTGACGTAACTAATAGTTGGGAGGCAACCGTACTCATGATTGCTGCGAGAATAGCCGCCAGCAAGAACCCTGTGATAAGTGAAGGGAATAATTCCTGTGCCAGCCGATATTTGCAACAGTGACAATAGGTACAAGAATCAAGGCAATAAACATGATTGTACCCTGTACGAAGTCCGTCCAGCTGACCGCGAGGAAACCGCCAAATAAAGTATAAAGGATGACCACACTCGCAGTAAGCCAAATGCCAGTCGTATAATTCATGTTGAAGGCACTTTCGAATAGCTGCCCGCCGGAAACCATCCCAGAAGATGTATAAAATGTAAAAAATATTAAGATGACTAACGCTGAAGTGATTCGCAATATCCTTGAGTTATCTTTGAAACGGTTTTCAAAAAAGTCTGGAATGGTAATCGAATTATTAGCAACCTCTGTATATGTTCGTAAACGTGGTGCAACATAAAGCCAGTTTAGATAGGCACCTGCACATAGACCCACCACAATCCAGCCGCTGCTCAATCCACTTACATACATCGCACCCGGAAGGCCCATTAGCAGCCAACCGCTCATATCGGATGCCCCTGCACTCAAGGCCGTTACAGCAGGCCCGAGATTACGCCCCCCAAGCATGTAATCGGTCAGGTTGGCAGTGCGCCTGTAGGCGACATAGCCAATCAAAAGCATTCCAATCATATAGATGGCAATCGAAATAATGACCCCATATTCCATAAAAATCCCCCTTTATTCGCAGATGTTAAAAAATGAGTCCCCAATTAGAGATTAGCAGAAAGTGGAACAATTGTTAATAATTTTCGGATTATTGAAACGCGTTTACAAACAGTTCTATTGATAGAAAATGAGAGTTATCTTATTATAGAGAATAAACTGCCAGTCTAACTTGAGTTTCAGATATCCAGACTGCTGACTACTATTCTTGATGATTAGGAGTATCTAAAATGAATTCATATATCAATCAACTTGATGGCGTATTTCCATCGGTTTGTTCGCTCGATTGCCCCGATCAATGCGGGCTGCTGCTTCATAAAAAGAATGGGAAAATCATCAAAGTGGAAGGAGATCCGGACCATCCTGTAACGAAGGGGAATATCTGCAATAAAGTCCGGAATATGACCGCCCGGCTATACGATCCGAAACGCATGCAATACCCATTGAAAAGAATCGGAAACAAAGGTGATGGTAAATTTGAACGGATCAGCTGGGAAGAGGCAATTGATACGATAACCTCTAAATGGAAGGATCTTATCAATCAAAATGGACCTGAGAGCATTCTTCCTTACAGTTTTTATGGGAATATGGGGAATCTTAGCGCGGAAGGCATGGACCGGCGCTTTTTCAACCGCCTTGGAGCAAGCCGGCTGGAGCGCTCGATTTGTAATTCTGCGGGCAGCAGCGGCTATCGATATACGATGGGTGGCTCCATCGGGGTTGATCCTGAGGATACGATTCATTCGAAGCTTTTCATTTTTTGGGGAGTCAATGCCGTAAGCACGAATATGCATCAGGTTACGATTGCACAGCAGGCACGGAAAAACGGCGCCAAAATCGTTGTGATTGATGTTCATAAAAACCAGACGGGGCGCTGGGCGGACTGGTTCATTCCAATTCTGCCGGGAACAGACAGTGCGCTTGCCCTCGGGATCATGCATGTTTTATTCGCAGAAAAGATGGAAGATGCGGATTTCCTGGAGAAATATACGGTGGGTGCCGAGGAACTGCGGCAGCATGTCCTTCAATATGATCCTCAGACTGTATCGGCGATTACGGGTGTTCCGGTTGAGGACATTTATAGATTGGCAAGGATGTATGGGCAAATATCTCCTGCTTTTATCCGGATCGGAAACGGGATCCAGCACCATGATAATGGAGGGATGTGTGTGCGGACTATATCGTGCTTGCCAGGCATAACCGGACAATGGCGGGTGAAAGGCGGTGGAGCAATTAAAGGGAATTCGGTTTACCTGTCTCACAATGCCAGGGCTCTTCAACGTCCGGATTTACTGAAAAATAAAGCGACCCGCAGCATTAACATGAACGCTATCGGGAAAGCGCTGCTCGAAACAGAGGATCCGATTCGTTCCTTATTTGTCTATAATTCCAACCCGGCTGTGGTTGCCCCGGATGCTAACAAAGTACGCGAAGGGTTAATGCGTGAAGATTTATTCACCGTCGTCCATGACTTATTTTTAACCGAGACGGCAGCTTTCGCGGATATTGTTCTCCCGGCAGCAGCTTCTTTTGAAACGATGGATTTTTATGCCTCTTATTGGCATAATTATATGCAGATTCAACAGCCGGTTACGGAAGTCTACGGGGAATCAAAATCTAATACAGACGTTTTCAAACTGCTGGCAGACGGCATGGGATTCGATGAGCAGGCTTTTAAAGATTCCGAAGAGGATATGATTGAGCAAGCATTGGATAATCCATATAATCCTTATTTAGAAGGTATCTCCTTACAAAACCTTTTGGAGAACCAGTTTGTGAAAGCAAAGATCACTCCGCTTTTTCCCGGCAAGCTTTCGACGCCAAGCGGAAAAATAGAGCTGTACTCTAAACAAATGCTTAAGGATGGATATGACCCATTGCCAGTCTACAACCCTATCGCTGATGACGGCGATCTGCCGTTCCTTTTTATCCCTGCGCCAAATCACCATTTCCTAAACTCTACGTTCTCTAATAACACAAGGCATGTTGCCCTTGAAAAGGAACCTAGATTGCACATGAATGTTAAGGATGCCCGCCGGTTAGGCATTGGAGATGGCGATATCGTACGGATCCATAATCATCGTGGAGAATGCGAATTGAAAACAGCGGTTGGCGAGAACGTACTACCAGGAGTTTTGGTGAGCCAGGGACTCTGGGCGGATAGGCCGGGAGCGAAACAACTCGTAAATGCCCTCACACCCGACCGCATCGCCGATATGGGCGGCGGAGCCACCTTTTTTTCCGGGCGGGTACATGCTGGTAAAGCTTAATTTCTAAAAATAAAGAGACCGTTCCAAAAAAATACTTTTGGGACAGTCTCTGAAAATGTTTTTCATTTCCAGCTACGATCGTGTGGTTGTTATTTATATTGAGTTATTTCTTATTTTTATATAATACCCTTTTTCTTTCATGTTTAATCTCAGTCAATATTAATAGGCCTAAAAAAAGAGGCTACTCATAGAAAAGTCGTTATTCAACGACCTTCTAAAGACAGCCTCTTTGTTTTACGTACACTTTGTCAGCTTTAGCCAAATAAAGATGCAGCCGTTAATTCTTACTTTTACTTAATATTTACGCAAAGAATCATTGGCATTGTTTGTGTCAGATCTGAAATTCCTATTCGGATTAATACTTCCATCCCGCTGTTCCCTCGTACCGGTTGTATACGTATCGTCGGTTCTGTTCAAGTCATTTAGACCTCTGTCCGTTTTTCTGGCATCCGGATCTAATAATACGAGCAGCTTCCCTTCTTTCACATCGCGCTCATATCGGTCGGCTTCGTCATCGGGAATACCCATACCTATCAATGCACCGGCAAGTCCGCCTGTTCCCGCGCCGACAGCCGCACCTGTTAATGTAGCCGCTATCGGGCCTGCAGCCAATATCGGGCCGATTCCCGGAATTGCCAGCGCTCCTACACCTGCCAACAGGCCTGCAGCTCCTCCGAACAACCCGCCTGTAGCTGCCCCAGCTGCGAGGCCTTCCTCTGTTTTCGTCCCTGTTTCTTCATTTACAGCATCAACTTCATCGCGATCTTTTGCAACTACAGATATATCATCTTGGTCATAGCCTTGAGCCTTTAATTCCTCAACAGCACGGACTGCATCGTCACCATTCTCATAAACTCCAATTACTCGTTTATCCATCTTAAATCATCCTCCTATCGAATAATTTGCATCTACTCCATAGATACCCGATAGAGAGAGCTCCTAACATGGATCTAACTAGAATCTTTATTTTTAATCTATTTGCAATAAAAGTAATGCCCTTGTTATCAGAAAAGGTGGTTAAACTGGGCCAGTCATGGGCAAGTTTAGCCTATTTCCTTCTTGCAAAGTCGACAAAACGGAATTTATCCGGACGGTGGCGTGATTCCGTATATTGAAATAAGCTCGCATCATCAAGATACACATAGTTTTTTACAACAACCATGTTTTGAAAGCCTGTTAAATCCAAATGTCTCTTGTCTTCCTCTGTTGGCTCTTCGACGGTTATTACCTTTTTTGCAAAAGAGATGGACAACCCAAGTTCGCCTTCCAAATATTCATAGATTGAATGCCGGCAAATTTCTTCTGTGATAAACGGAACGACTTTCTCTGTGAGATAGTCCTTATCAAGAATGATTCTTTCGCCATCTATTTCCCGGACTCGGGTTAAGTCCCAAACCAGTTCGGTTTCATCGAGCTTCAATTGTTCCTTGATATAAGACTCAGGAATTTTCCTTTCCAGAAGGACAACATGCGTTTTCGCACGCTGTCCCATTTTTTGGGTCACTTCTTTAAAGCTGGTAAGTCCGGAAATCGGGAAGTCAAACCTTTTCACATCCAGCACGATCGATCCCTTGCCTTGCACCTTGTGGATATACCCTTCTTCCGAAAGCAGATTCAATGCCTTCCTGATAGTCTCTCTGGACGTTTTGTAATGGGCCGTTAATTCATTCTCTGATGGCAGCAGGGAACCGGCCATAAGAATTCCCTGCTGGATTTGGGCTGCAATTTCTTCATATACTTTCATGAATTTATTTTTCATTAATCATCACCAACATCATTTTATCATTTCTTTTTTAGATGATAAACGACTGACTCATATGGACGGAATCTCATTTGGCTTTCAAGTTCAGGGGAATCTGGGTAATTAGAAATCAACACGCTGACATCGAAACCTCTCTTATTGAGGCTTTCAGAAAGATCGAGCAGGACTTCTTTTTCATAGAAATTGTTGATAGATAATAGAATGTCCTCTTCTTGTTCCCGTTTATAGACAAACAATTCCTCGTGTTCCGGGAAGAGAAGTTGATAATCCCCATAGGTAATAATATCGTATTCCTTACGAAGTGCGATCAATTTTTGGTAATGGTAGAAGATCGAGTCCTCTTCGGCCAACGCTTTTTCCGCATTGATGACAGGGTAATTGACAGCTACATCGATCCATGGAGTACCTATCGTGAAGCCGGCATTTGCAGACTCATTCCATTGGACCGGCGTCCGGGAATTATCACGTGACTTTTGTTTAATGATTTCGATGATTTCACTCTCTGGTTTTCCCTGTCCTTTCATTATTTCATAGTAGTTCAATGTTTCGACGTCACGGTATTGGTCAATCGTTTCAAACTTTGGATTAGTCATCCCGAACTCTTCACCCTGGAAGATATAAGGTGTACCCTGCATCATATGGATTATAGTTGCCAGCATTTTCGCTGATTGTTTATGGAATCTACCATCATTTCCATAGCGGGTAACAATTCGCGGCTGGTCGTGATTGCACCAGAATAAGGCATTCCAGCCCCCGCCTCGATTCATCTCCATCTGCCATTTTGACAAGATGGTTTTAAGTGCGGAAAAGTCAACATCACCGATCGCCCATTTTTCCCCATTTGGGTAATCGACCTTTAAATGATGGAAGTTGAAGGTCATGCTCAGCTCTTTGCTTTCCGGATTCGAATATTGAACGCAGTCTTCAATTGTCGTTGAAGACATTTCTCCGACAGTGATACTTTCGTATTTAGAAAGTACTTTTTCATTCATTTCATGAAGGAATTCATGGACACGCGGACCGTCTGTATAAAACTTCCGGCCATCTCCGGGAGGTGTGGCGCCGTCATCATTCGGGAACTTCTGGTCCTTGGAGATTAAATTGATCACATCAAGCCGGAAGCCGTCGATTCCCTTATTAAACCAGAAGTGCATCATGTCATACACTTCTTTTCTGACCGCCTCATTTTCCCAGTTCAGGTCCCCTTGTGTCACATCAAACAGATGTAAATAGTATTGTCCCGTTTTTTCATTAAGCTTCCAGGCAGATCCGCCGAATTTAGAAACCCAGTTGTTTGGTTCTTTACCGTCCACAGGGTCTTTCCAAATGTAATAATCCCGGTATGGGCTTTCTTTGGATTCATTTGCTTCCTTAAACCACTGATGTTCAGTCGATGTATGGTTCACCACTAGATCCATAATGATTTTTAACCCTCTCTCGTGCGCTTCGGTAAGCAAACGGTTGAAGTCTTCCATGGATCCGTATTCTTCCTGTATCGCGTAATAATCGCTGATGTCATAGCCATTATCACGCTGAGGAGACTTATAAATTGGCGTAAGCCAGATGACATCAATCCCGAGTTCCTTTAAGTAATCGAGCTTCTCAATGATTCCATTGATATCGCCGGTTCCATTCCCGGTAGTATCATTAAAGCTTTTGGGATAAATTTGATAGACTGTAGATTTTCTCCACCATTCTTTCATAGTAACCACCGCCATTTCAATTCTTAAATAGTAAGCAAGTAAAAAACGAAACCACTGGCATAAAGTCTGTGTGAACAGATCCTTTTTGCCAATGGCACAAATTTTAATAATTAGCTTGTTTTATTTTTCCTGAATTTAGCCATAAAGAATGTTAGGGCAAACGGTACCACAATCGCAATCACCATTCCGATAGCGAACGGTGCCCATTTTTCCGGAACGATCGAGAAGATAGCGGGCAGGCCGCCAACCCCGATCGAAGGAGCCATTACTTTATTAAGCGTGATGAAAATGGCCGCAATCGCAGAACCGATCATCGCCGAAAAGAATGGGAAGCGATGCGGGATATTTACACCAAACATGGCCGGTTCTGTAATTCCAAGATAGGCGGAAACCGCGGAAGATAAAGACAAGCCTTTTACCTTCTCATCTCTTGATGCAAACAGCATCGCCAGCGTAGATGAACCCTGGGCAATATTAGAAAGCGCCACGATCGGCCACAGGAAGGTTCCGCCGATGCTGCCGATTAACTGGAAGTCCACCGCCAGGAACGTATGGTGCATCCCGGTGATAACAAGCGGAGCATATAATGCACCATAGATCAATCCGCCAATTACAGGTACCGTATCAAAAAGACCTGTGAATAAAGAAGTAACCCCATTACCGATTGCAAACGTCACTGGCCCAATGACAATAAACGCCAGGAATCCTGTTACTAAAAGAGCAATTGGCGCAACAACCAATAGTTTAATCGAATCTGCAACTCGCTTATTTAAGAATATTTCAAGCTTGGCAAGTACGTAGGAAGCAAAGAGAATCGGAAGGACCTGGCCCTGATAGCCAATTTTATCAACATGAAATCCAAATAGGTTCCAGTAAGGAATTTCGCCTTTTGCCTTTGCGTCAGCGTATCCCCATGCATTCAACAATTCAGGATGCACAAGCACTAAACCTAAAACAATCCCAAGAAGCGGGTTTCCGCCAAATTGCCTAACAGCGGACCAGCCAATCAGAGCCGGCAAGAACGTAAAAGCTGTATTTGCAATCAAGTTAATGATTCCGGCAAAATCCTTCCATTGGGCATATACGTCAACGACTGATTTATTATCAAAGAAAATCCCTGGTCCTGTAAGAATATTATTGATTCCCAACAAGAGGCCTGCAGTGACGATTGCTGGCAGAATTGGAATAAAGATGTCAGCAAGTGCTTTTATAGCACGCTGAAGCGGGTTAAGGTTTTTCTCGGCAGCCGCTTTTGTTTCTTCTTTGGAAGCTGTACAAATTCCCGTTTGTTCAACCATTTCCTGATATACTTTATCGACTGTTCCTTGTCCGATGACAACCTGGTATTGACCGTTTGCGGAGAAAGAACCTTTTACAATATCAATATTTTCTAACGCTTTCTTGTCCACTTTGCCGTCATCCTTCAGAGCAAAGCGAAGACGCGTAACACAGTGTGTGGCAGAAGCGATATTTTCCTTTCCGCCAATGGCATCGACGATTTTTTCAACGTCATGATGATATTCTTTCGCCATTGTAAATCCTCCCCTTGTGAACGTTTTCATTTTATCTATAAAGAAAAGCGGAAGCGCCTTGTAAAAAGGAACGTCGACTAAGATCCGCCACGTCCTGTGGCGAACGCCGACGTCAGCGCATCCTGCGCAAGTCCGACAAGCATAAGACGAGCATCTGTATGGGGAGCGACTTTCTCCCCATCAGATGATTGGCTTATGACCTCGAGGGGCTAGGCGTTGGAGCTAGACACCCGTTCATATTGAAAAAGTCCATACTCTTTTACTGCTTTCGCATCCTGCATCCCTTAACTTGTATATACATGATGTACTATTACTTTAACTTGTATATACATATTAGTCAAGCGAAATCGCATTCACACTCTCTTTCTTTTTTTCCCATTTCCACAAAGATCTATGAATGGATAAATGAATCGCTGAATTAAGCTGATATTTTGAATAAATAAGGGTATAAGAGTTATAGGATCACTAAAAAGGAGGTTCTTTTTTCGTATGCTTGTTGATTTATTGAAGGATTTAGTGTCGATTGATAGCTCTACAAAAGACGGAGCAAATAAAGCAGTTGAATATTGCTCCGGGTGGCTTACAGATCATGGATTGACTGTAAACCTTATCAAAAATAACGGTTATAAAATGCTCGTTTGTGAAATTGGCAAAGGGGATAAAACATTAATTTTCAATGGACATGTCGATATTGTCAGTGGAAAGCCAGATCAATTCATCCCTGTCATTGAGGAAGGTAAATTATACGGCAGGGGTGCCGCTGATATGAAAGCCGGTGTTGCCGCTATGATGTGTGCGATGACAGAACTGCAAGGCCAGGAACTGGGTTTGAAAATTCAACTACAGATTGTCTCTGACGAGGAAACCGGCGGATTCAACTGTTCTGGGTACCTTGTGAAACAGGGTTATCTCGGGGACTTTGTCATTTGTGCAGAGCCAACACAGCTAGGGATCGGCCTTCAGGCAAAAGGGATATTGCAGGCAGATATCGAAATAAGCGGAATTCCTGCCCACGGCAGCCGCCCCTGGGAAGGAATCAATGCAATCGAAAAAGCCTATGACGTCTTTCAAAAAGTCCGCAATCTGCCCTTCACTCATGAAAAATCAGAATTTTATGCTTCCCCTTCTCTTAACCTGGCAAAGATAAGGGCAGGTGAGGTGTACAATAAAGTGCCTGATAAATGTCTGTTAAGCTTTGATATCCGTTACCTGCCCACCCAGGATAAGGATGAGATCATCCAGCAGATTGAAAATGTTACCAATGGCAAATTGATTGCAAAAAGGTTCAGTCTTCCGGTAAAGACAAAGCTGAAGGATCCTTATATTACCTTGCTTCGTCCGGTCATCGAGAAACATACGAACCAGGATGCTGTCATTTTCGGGCAGCATGGCTCTGCCGACACAGTGTACTATGCCGCCTTAGATATACCGGCAATTGAATTCGGACCTAGCGGTGAAAACTGGCACGGTGATCGTGAGTATGTCGTGCTCGAGTCGGTCTCAGTCTATCAAAACATGCTAATCGATTTTGCCCATGAATTTGTAAAGACTAATTCTATTAGGTAGAAAAGCGCAAGCCTTGAAAAAGTCCTACTTTCTTTTTTTCTAAAAACAATTTCTTATCTGAAAGAGTTCCTTCGTTTCTCTACCAAAAAGGCCCCCTGTCACTAGGACAGAGGGCCTTTTTCTATATCAAAATATTCAGTTTTTATACTCAAATATTACAATTGCTAACTCACCGTCTTTGTTTTGTAACATAATTACTAAGCCATTGAAACATCCCTGTTATATTTAATTGTTATTCTATCTTTACGAAATAGCAAAGGAGAATTAATATTTTGAAAAAAATCCTACTATATATTACTTCAGCAATTTTTCTCGTATTCGGATTTTCAGGTGCAGCATCGGCAGCTGGTACATATCAGGTAAAAAGCGGAGACACTCTCTGGGGCATAGCAAAAAAGAATAAAGTAGCAGTTAGCCAGATTAAGAGCTGGAATAAACTTAAAAGCGATCTAATCATGCCAAAGCAGGTATTAAAACTATCAGGAACTGCAACGAAGACAGCAGCCAAGAAACCTGCTGTAAAAGCAGCATCCTCCAGCAAAACGGCATATAAAACAATTACAGTTAAAGCGACTGCTTACACAGCAAGCTGTAAAGGCTGCAGCGGAATTACTGCAACAGGTTTAAATTTAAAGAAGAACCCTTCAGCAAAAGCCATTTCTGTTGATCCAAAAGTTATCCCGTTAGGTTCAAAGGTTTATGTAGAAGGTTACGGCCAAGCGGTTGCTTCTGATACAGGCGGCGCAATCAAGGGCAATAAAATTGACGTTTTCGTTCCTTCAAAATCAAAAGCAATTAAATGGGGCGTCAAAACAGTAAAAGTAAAAGTATATAAATAATTAAAACAGCCGGCATAATGCCGGCTGTTTTTTTCCTGTTAGAAAATTGGCCAGGCTTCTTCCATAATATACTGAATGAATATTCTAGTGATTAAAACAAAATGATTTTAAAGAAAGTATCGTAGCCCTTCTTGGCTCGATACTTTTTTCGTTTATCCTCCAAAACTAAAGACCAAAAAGACCAATAAGAACAATATCACCATAAACTCTTATTTTCTAAACCTTCTGCTATTATAGAGATATTAAGAAAGCGCTATCAAAGGATTAACAAAGGAGAGTGACCCCTTGAAAATTTTAAAAAACTTAACTGTTCAAGTGATAATCGGGATTATTTTAGGTATTACGGTCGGTTTCCTATTCCCGGCCTTCGGTGAACAGCTTAAAGTACTCGCTGATGTTTTCATTAAATTGATTAAGATGGTAATTGCACCGATTGTTTTCTTTACGGTCGTTATCGGAATCGGAAGCATGGGTGATATGAAAAAAGTCGGCCGTATTGGCGGCAAGGCTTTACTTTACTTTGAGATCGTTACCACCTTTGCCCTTGCAATCGGAATTCTTGTTGTCAATATCATTAAGCCGGGTGAAGGCTTCAACATAGGCTCTGTGGAAGGCGGCGACGTTTCTCAATATACCACCGCTGCAAAAGAAACAAGCCACGGGGCGATTGACTTCATTGTAAACATCATCCCTGATAACGTCGTCGCTGCTTTTGCAGGCGGAGATTTGTTGCCAATCCTGTTTTTTGCTGTTTTATTCGGCCTATCGATGGCCGCAATGGGTGAAAAGGCGAAACCAGTCGTTTCATTATTTGAAAAATTCACAGATATATTCTTTGGAATTGTTAATATGGTCATGAAGTTTTCGCCAATTGCGGCTTTTGGGGCGATGTCATACACGATCGGTAAATTTGGACTTGATTCACTTATTAACCTCGGAAAATTAATGGGTTCTGTTTACATTACGATGTTCTTTTTCATCATCCTCATCCTTGGTGGAATTGCGAAATTTTATAAGTTTAATATCTTTAAATTTATCGCTTACATCAAAGAGGAAATTCTCCTGGTACTCGGGACTTCCTCTTCCGAATCCGCACTTCCAGGCATGATGAACAAGCTGGAAAAATACGGCTGCTCTAAGCCTGTTGTCGGGCTGGTCGTACCAACCGGATATTCCTTTAACCTTGATGGAACCGCGATTTACCTGTCGATGGCTGCCATGTTTATTGCCCAGGCATATGGCATCGATTTAACGATCTGGCAGGAAATTACACTGATGGGGGTTTTAATGCTAACATCTAAAGGGGCTGCAGGTGTTACAGGCTCAGGGTTCATCACACTGGCGGCGACGCTCGCGGCGTTCCCGATGATTCCTGTTGAAGGCATTGCCCTCCTGCTCGGAGTCGATCGCTTCATGTCAGAAGCGCGTGCCATCACGAATTTAATCGGTAATGGTGTGGCAACAGTGGTCATTTCGAAAACAGAAGGCGAATTTGATGAAAGAGCGGCTGCCGATACAAGTGTGGATGATGCAGCTGCTGTTGGAAACAGATAGCAGCGTGAAAATGGCTTTAATGATCTCTAGTTTATTAATAGAGTAGGCGCATGAATTAATTCATGCGCCATTTAAATTTCGATTAATTTTTGTCATCTGTTTTTCTGTATAGTTAACTTTTAAATTTTGTCCTCAAAGAAAAACCAGAAGGAGGAGCTGCATAAGCCGCTCCTCCTCCAGAATTATGATTTCAATTTTTTCTTGTCTTCATCGTCGTCGTCAGATACAAGTTCACGTGTCGATTTCTTGAATTCTTTTAATGTAGAGCCAAAAGCCCGTCCGATTTCCGGAAGTTTTTTTGGTCCAAAGATAATAAGTGCGAGCACCAGTACTAGAATCAATCCGGGTATTCCAATGTTAGATAGCATGACAACCTCCTAGTATTTAAATCCGGTAATTGCTACAACACCTGGCCGCGGCATTGTGTCGCCCCGGCGGTGAGGCCACGTACTGGTCGGTTGTTTTAGATCAGTCGTTTCTTCCCCTGGATGTTGAATGGATAAAAACAGGGTAGTCTCATCAGGAGTAAAGCAAGGACCGGTCATTTCCGCCTCTTTCGGAGCGGAAGCAAATTGAAAGGCTTCACCTTCATTCTTCCCTGATGTAGGAATTACAAACATCCCATTGTTAGCAAAATGCTTATAAATGCCTGAATTCAGTTTGCTTGATGAAATGTCCGTAACCGTCCAAAGGTTAGCCTGGCTGTCAAATGTCAGGTTGTCAGGTGCGCTGAAACCGCTCTGTTTTCCGCCTGCTGCAAAAATTTCGTAATCAAATGTCAGCGAACCAAGGTCATCCCTTTCTTCAATAAATCGGGTAATGTGTCCATGAAAGTTTCCATGCATACTATTATTCGTATGGGCAATGAATACTGTATTGTCAAACGGGCTGATTTCGACATCTTCAGGACGGTCAGTCGGCGTCCCTCCCACCAACAGCGCTGCTTCGTGGGCGTTCACGACAACATCTGCCTGGGTTTTAAACTTTGCTAACAAATCCTTGTCACCATTGGCTGCTTTCTGGACCGCATCGATCGTTAAAGCTGCCCATTGCCCTTTGCTCATATTAGCCACATATAAAGTTCCCTCTTCAAGAAGATCGGAGTTTGCTATGCCACGCGAAGCGATGAATTTATTTTTGCTGATAAATTTATAAACACAGGCATCCTGCTTGTCATCCCCCATATATACGACCACGCGTCCATCTGCGGAAATACCCATAGAGGAGTTTTCATGGTTAAATCTCCCTAATGATGTATGTTTTCTTGCTTTAAAAGAAGGATTGAACGGATCAATCTCGACAATCCAACCGTAATGTGTTTCGTTAAGTTTTGCATCCGCTGCAGTGGTTTCAAAATTTTCTTCTGCGGATAACACGGTATTCCACAATGTTTTCCCGCCTGAGCAGTTTGCGAAAGTACCCTGGACATTTGTAGCCTGGCCGACTGCTGCCGATCCAACGGCAGGTCCAGTTAGCTTAAATGGAGTCAAGCCTGTAATCCGGCGTGCATATTTAGATTCCAGGTCCATTTTCCAGATACCACTTTTATCACGATGTATTTCAATAATCGATCCACCCTGGTTATAGAGACTTTTTTGAATCTGGTCATTTGTGTATGTATTATTTTGCTTTTTGCCATGTACAAACAACTCACTCGAATATTCATGGTTCACCCATAATAACCCGTGGCTGCTTGATTTATTAATTGGAAAATAGAGCGTGAAGTCATTATTGAAGCCAAATGTTTCGCCCTTTTTGTTGATGACATCCCCATAGGCCGCTACTACGTTATATTTATAACCCCTGGGAAGAAGCAGTTCATCCCTGTCTGATGGATTTATTGGGGTAAAATTCAATCCTGACACTTTCTTTTTGAATCCAAATAAATGATCCGCTGCCTTTTTTCCTCTCGCTTCCGCTTCCGGGACAAGAACCCCTAACCCGCTTGAAGCCACAGTCAAGGCAGTTACCCCTGTTCCAACATACGTTAAAAATTTTCTGCGGTCCAATTCACTCATTTCTTACACCCCACTCCATTTTATAAAAAAGCCTAGTCATTTGTTCTCTATTAAAATATTAATAGATGATTGTTAAGCTCTTGCTAAGCGAAGCTAAAGAATCGTAAAGGGTTTGTAATAGTTGTTAATCTAGTGAATGACTTCCTATTATTGGTGCTATCACATCTTCAACATGCTTGAGGAGTAAGCATTTCCGCCTTCTTATATGAATTTTAAACAGAGGTGCTTCTTCTGATTTCCCGTTCAAGTTGTTCCGTTCTTTGTAATTTTGTGTCCTTGTTCCATGTAAAATAATCAGCCATATATTCTATTACACTTTGCTTATGCTTTTGCACTAAATGTATATTAAATAATAGTGCGCCGGTTCTGCGGAAAAAGAAATCAACTGGAGTGGCTGCCATTTCATAATCAAGTGCATATTGAAGTTTAGAAAATAGTCCCAATGGCAGTGACGAGGATGCAGCGCGGCCTCTGCTGTTATTAGCAATGGCAAACAAAGCTGGTGCATTGGAGCCGTAAATCGAAAGCAACTGCCTGGCCTCATCTGGGTTTAGACCGGAATCAACACCCATTTGGATAAGATTATTTGTGAACTCTGTAAAGTTAGCTGATCCTCCTACATTCCCCCCTGAAATCGGTATCTGTTTTGTCGAGCAGCGTGGATAGGCCTTGCCATTTTCCTTGGCCAGCTTTTCAGTAACTAAATTGACAACGGTTTCTGCCATTTTCCGATAGCCGGTTAATTTACCGCCTGCAATGGTAATAAGTCCTGATTGTGATTCCCAGATTTCATCTTTCCGGGAAATTTCCGAAGGATCTTTACCCTCTTCATGGATTAAAGGCCTTACGCCAGCCCAACTGGATTCTATATCTTTTTCGGTAATCTTCACATTCGGGAACATATAGGCAATGGATTTCAATAAATAATCGCGATCTTCTTTTGTCATCGCGGGTACTGTAAGATCTTCATTATAAAAAGTGTCTGTCGTCCCGACGTACGTTTTTCCATCTCGAGGAATTGCGAAAATCATTCTTTTGTCTGGAGAGTCAAAATAAACCGATTGCTTCAGCGGAAAACGGGATTGGTCAATTACTATGTGTACACCTTTGGAAAGCTTCAATGTTTTCCCAACTTTAGATTGATCCTTCTCACGGATGGAATCAACCCATGGCCCGGCAGCGTTGATGATTTTTTCGCCGAAGACTTCATACGATTCTCCTGACAATTGATCGGTCACTCCCACCCCTCTGACTTGGCCATTCCGGTATATAAGCTTTTCACACTTTGTATAATTCATTGGAAGTGCGCCTTTTTCCACTGCGGATTTTATCACTTCGATGGTCAAACGTGCATCATCTGTACGGTATTCAACATAATATCCTCCGCCCTTCAATCCCGCTTTTTTAACTAGCGGTTCCTTTTTCAGTGTTTCTTGAGTGCTTAGCATTTTCCTTCGCTCGCCCCTTTTAACCCCTGCAAGGAAATCGTAGATACGGAGGCCAATCCCTGTACTGAACTTTCCGAATGTGCCGTCTTTGTGAATGGGCAGCAGCATCCACTCAGGAGCGGTCACGTGAGGCCCATTTTCGTAAACAATAGCCCGTTCCTTTCCCACTTCTGCAACCATTTTGAACTCGAACTGCTTTAGATAACGGAGGCCGCCGTGAACAAGCTTAGTAGATCGGCTGGATGTTCCAGCTGCAAAGTCCTGCATTTCGATCAAAGCTACTTTCAGTCCCCGCACTGTTGCATCCAGAGCAATTCCTGCTCCCGTGATTCCTCCACCAATAACAATCACATCAAATGTATCTTGTTTCATGCGATTTATACTTTCGCTACGATTTTTATTTGAAAATCTCACGCTGGTCTCCTCCTAATCGTTATCCGTGTTCAACATGAACTGCTAAAGCACTAAAGCATCTTCCTGCCAAAAGAAAATAAGACCATAAATGGCACTATCGCAGTCGATAATGCATTCATGGTCTCTCCTAATTCTCCGGCCGGGTTATTAACTTGTGCTTATTATACCACAAATTTTTAGAAAGGAAAACGGTTATTTAAAAGCCATTGCTGCATAAACAGCTTTCTGCCAGCCTTTATATAACTCCTCGCTTTTTTGTTTTTCCATGTTTGGCTCAAATGTTTCTTCAATTGCCCATTGCTTAGCAATCTCATCTTTATCCTTCCAATAGCCAACAGCCAGCCCGGCCAGATAAGCAGCACCAAGTGCCGTTGTTTCGTTGACTGTAGGCCTTTCAACCGGCACTTGTAAAAGATTGCTTTGGAATTCCATCAAGAAGGCGTTTTTAACAGCTCCCCCGTCCACGCGGAGTCTTTGAAGAGCGATCCCGGAGTCGGCTTCCATTGCATCCAAAACATCCTTCGTTTGATAAGCAAGGGATTCAAGGGTAGCACGTACAAAGTGTTCTTTTGAGGTTCCGCGCGTCAAACCGAACACAGCACCGCGTACATCACTGTCCCAATATGGTGTACCCAGTCCAACGAAGGCTGGAACTACATATACACCATCTGTACTCTCCACCCTTTTTGCGTAATCCTCGCTTGCACTTGCGTCTTTCAGCATTCTTAGACCGTCGCGGAGCCATTGAATCGCTGATCCGGCAACAAATATGCTGCCCTCTAAAGCATATTCAACTTTTCCATTTAAGCCCCAAGCCAGGGTGGTCAGAAGTCCGTGAGACGAGCGTACGGCCTTTTCACCCGTATTCATCAGCATAAAGCATCCAGTGCCATACGTATTCTTTGCCATCCCTTCTTTGAAGCACGCCTGGCCAAACAGCGCTGCCTGCTGGTCTCCTGCAGCCCCGGCGATCGGGATGGCATGGCCGAAGAAATGATAGTCGACGGTATGGGCGTACACTTCAGAAGACGGTTTTACTTCTGGAAGCATATTTTTAGGAACGCCCAATATGTCAAGCAGTTCATCATCCCACACTAAATCATAGATATTAAACATCAGGGTCCTGGATGCGTTTGAATAGTCCGTAACATGAGCTTTACCGCCAGACAGCTTCCAGATGAGCCACGTGTCAATCGTTCCAAATAAAAGCTTTCCTTCGTCCGCTTTTTTACGCGCCCCTTCCACATTGTCGAGGATCCATTTTACCTTTGTACCCGAAAAATAGGCATCAATCAGCAAGCCGGTTTTCTCGCGGAATAGACCATTGTAGCCTTTTTCCTTTAACTCATCGCAAATCCCGCTCGTCTGTCTCGATTGCCACACGATGGCATTGTAAACAGGTACACCAGTTTCTTTATCCCAAACAACTGCAGTTTCACGCTGGTTGGTGATCCCGATGCCCGCAACCTGTTCCGGCTTCACACCTGATTCGGACAACACTCCGGCAATAACGCCCAAAATGGAACCCCAAATTTCATTTGCATTATGCTCAACCCATCCCGGCTTAGGAAAGTGCTGTGTGAATTCCCTTTGAGCTGTGTGGACAATAGCGCCACTTTTATTAAAAAGGATAGCACGTGAGCTGGTTGTTCCTTGATCTAGAGATAAAATATATTTTTCCATTACATATTCCCCCTGTTTCCTCTTAGTTAACTGGCGACTTTACTGCTGTCTACTTCATTAGACTGTTTTTCCCCAAAAGCATAAGCCGTCAATAGTATAGCTAAACTTACCGCCAAAACCGTCCAAAATGTTACAGTGAGCTCACCTATAAACACTGTTTTATAAAATACTGCTCCAAGGGCACCGCCTAAAATAGGACCGACAACCGGGATCCACGAGTAACTCCAATTTGAACTTCCCTTACCAGGAATAGGAAGCAGGAAGTGAGCAATACGAGGACCAAGGTCACGGGCTGGGTTAATCGCATAGCCTGTTGTCCCACCCAACGACATCCCGATGACAACGATCAACAAGCCCACTGCAAAAGGATTCAATCCTTCTGTAAACTTATTAGCCCCGATAAATAATAAGCCAAGCACAAGGATAAATGTACCAATCATTTCACTCAGTAAGTTAGCAAATGTATGAGGAATAGCTGGGCTGGTGGCAAACACGCCAAGCTTGGCCCCTGGATCTTCTGTGACCTTCCAGTGAGGCAAATAATGTAAGAATACCAGAGTTGCACCCAGGATGGCTCCAATCATTTGTGCCAGGATGTACCCTGGAACATCAGTCCATGGAAAGTCCCCATTGATGGCCAATGCTATACTGACTGCGGGATTTAAATGTGCCCCACTTATGGAACCTACCGCAAAAACACCCATCGTTACAGCAAGGCCCCAGGCAATGGTAATTACAATCCAGCCGGCATTATTAGAATAGGAACCTTTTAAAGAACTCCCTGCCCCAATGCCTGCCCCAAACAAAATCAAAATCATGGTGCCGACTACTTCTCCCCAAAATCCAGTCATTGCAATATCCACTTCCCTTATAGAGAATATTAAAAACTTATGTAACAAAAAGAAGGAGATCCACAGCAGGACGTGTCTCAAAAAAAGAGTGCGTCTGTTGTGGATCTCCTAATCTCCGTCACAATGATTAACTTGTACTTTAAGTATAATTTTATCTGTAAGCGCTGTCAATATAATATTTCAATCTTTTTTCATTACTTTAAAAATAAATTCCACAACTCCTTTTTAGACGTAGTGATTGCATCAGCCCCTGCTTCCAGGGCGTTGTACACTTCGTCAGGGGTGCGAATGAGTCCCCCCGCAAAGATGGGGGTCTTTAACCTGTCCTTTACTTCTCTTATCATCCACGGCATTGTCCCAGGAAGAACCTCAATATAATCTGGCTTTGTTTTCTGGACGAGTTTATAGTTTTTCTCCAGTGCATGGGAATCAATCAAGAAAATCCTTTGAATCGCAAGCACCCCTTTTTGCTTGGCTTTTAAAATGACCCCGGATTTCGTGGAAATTAATCCATACGGATCGAATTCCTGGCAAATGTATTCTGCGGCATATTCATCGCTTTTGAGGCCATTAATCAAATCAACATGGTAAATCATTTTTTTCTTATATTGCATCGCCATCCTATGCACATTTTTTAATTGTGAAATATGCAAATCCAGAAATACGCCTATTTCATAAGGACTCTCCAAAAAACACTCAAATTCCTTTATGCTCGCTGAAGCGGGTAAAATTTTTTGATCCATTGGTATACCCCCTGTTTTGAATATTATCATATAATTTCCAATGAAATACATTTATTGTTTAAAATATCACGATTTTGGAAGTTCGGTAAGATAGCAATTTTAAGATATAAAAAAAAACCGTTTCTTTTTCCATAAACGGTCTTTTTATTGATTCTTCACTGTTCTGTTAATTTCTTTAATCTCTGCTTCATGTTTTATCGAGCGAACTTGTTTCTATTACATTTTGATGGTCTCAGATTGCTCGATTATCACTTTTAGTAGCCGACCCATTTACCAAGTTGTTTTTGTTTATATTAATCTGTTTTTTGACAGAGAAAAATAAAGCGATTGCCCACAATAGCAAAATGAGAGTGTAAATAGTTGGATAGTGTTCTGCTGAATTCGGCAGCCAGGAGGTTACTAATGTGCGCGCATTCACTATGATGATAAAGCCTCCGACAAACACTCCCATCAGTTGTGCCGGAATGATCCTGACAAGCCACGCAGCAATCGGGGCCGCAAAAACGCCGCCAAGCATTAAAGCACCTACCCACAGCCAATTCACCGTATCCCAACCTAAAGATAGGATAAAACCTGCAGTGGCTGACAAAGCAACAGCAAATTCAGTCGTATCTACTGTCCCTATTACCTTTCGGGCTGTCATTCCTTTTTTGGATAAAAGAATCGGTGTCGCGATCGGTCCCCAGCCTCCGCCGCCAGTAGCATCGGCAAACCCGGCAATCAACCCCAGAGGAATGGACTGCTTATACGGCAAAGGCGGAGATTCCTTCTCTTCGGTAGGTCTAAACAGAAACAAAAATCGAATGATAATATAGACACCGAGAATCAATAGGAATGTCGAAACATAAGGTTTTACGAGATTCCCAGGCAAATTGCTTAAAAAGCAGGCTCCTGCGAAGGCTCCAACAGAACCCGGAATGATCAATCGAAACACCATTTTTCGATCTACATTTCCGAACCTGATATGTGATATCCCCGATGCTGCCGTTGTTACAACTTCAGATAGATGAACAGAAGCAGAAGCTACTGCGGGGGCAATCCCAAAGGCCAGTAAAAGGGAAGAGGAGGTAACTCCATAAGCCATTCCTAAAGAACCATCGATCAACTGTGCAAGAAAACCGACAAAGGACAAAACAAGTAATTTTTTCATCAAATCCCCCTTTTCCTATCTTTTTGGTCTGATTTATAGTCAAAAAAAGCCTCACAATTGAATGATTATACAATGGGGAACACTCTTCATTTATACCCCATCAAGCCGGCAGCACTGTTTCAACCGTTAAACATGTCCTGCAACCGGGTCATGAATCTGTTTCTTTCTATCTCTGAGTCTTTATATTTTTCGTCGATTAACTCTGCTAACAAGTTTGACTTTTCTGAATTGTCAAGGCGGCCGTTCTTAATTTTCTTGCGCGCTTCCCACAAGAAATCAAGATAGCATTCATAAGCTTCATCAAATTGAGCGAGTAAATCGTTTTTTATTTTTTTTGCAAGAGCGGGGCTGGCACCCCCAGTTGAAACGCTGATCACTAGCCTTCCTCTTACTGCGGAAGAAGGGATGTGGAAATTCCCCAGCTTATGGTCACTTACGATATTTACGAGCTGGTTTTCCTTCGTATTTTCATGTATATGTTCATTTACTTCATTGGAGTTTGTAGCGGCAATGACCATGAAAGCATGTTCATAATCGCTTTGTTCAGCTTCTTTTAAGGACACTTTTAGCTTTTGCTCGGTCCAAAGCTTGTTCATTTCCTCACATATTTCTGGACTAATGATATGAATACATGCTCCCGCTTCAAGTAAAGGAACAACCTTTCGATACGCAATTTTTCCACCGCCAATAACTACACACAGTTTGCCTGCGACATTAAGCATGATCGGAAACACGGTCAACGCCTCCTGAAAGTTCGATCACACGCTCTTGGAGGATGTTTCCGATCAACGGGTGATATCCTAGGTAATTGGATAAAATATATTCCTTGTCTCCATCGGAGCTATAATCCTTGACTGTCTTTTGAATCGTCTTCATTAAGATTCCTGTAAAAAGCAGATAGGGGATGATAAATATTTTCTTATAGCTGCTCTGCTTCGCTGTTTGCAGGGCTTCCTCCAAACCGGGTTCTGCGGCAGTTAAGTAACAGGTATCCACCCTGTTTAAACCCGCTTTCTCTTTTAGCAATTGGGCGATGCGGGATAAATCACGCTTTACGTCCGGATCGCTGCTTCCTCTTCCAATCAAGAGAACCATGGAATCTTCACTCAATTCTTCACTGGTTTCGTCAAGCCGCTCCATCAAAATATCAATCATATGATGATGGACGCCAATTGGCCTGCCATAAACCATTTCCACTTCCGGATACTGTTTTCCGATTCTTTCCAGTTCGTTTGGAATATCTTCTTTTGCATGCGCAGCTGTCAGCAACAAGACTGGAATGACATTAATCCTTGTCGCCCCTCTTCGGACACATCTCTCATAGGCTGCTTCGATTGTCGGATCAGCCAGTTCAAGAAAACAGTACTCCTGGATGAGAACATCACTTTGGAGCATACAATTTTTGATAAAAGAGATCGCCTGCTCACAGGCTTCACATACCCTGCTTCCGTGGCAAATGTACAAAATAGCTTCCATTAAAATCCCTCGCTGACTAGCAATCCTTCATTCTTGTTCAACTGTTCAAACCAGCTAATCTTTTCGCGCATCTTTACAACCTCTCCGATAATAATCAGAGAAGGATTTTTAATTTCTTCTTTAACAATGATGTCTGCGGCGGATCCAAGAGTAGTGACTACCGTTTTCTGGTCAGGAAACGTTCCCCAGTGAATGAAGGCCACCGGGGTGTCCGCACTTTTGCCGTGTTCAAGCAGCTTTTGCTGAATGTAAGGAAGATTTTTCACACCCATATATATAGCGAGCGTATCAATCCCTTTTGCAAGAGCATCCCACTTATGATCGTCCTCTTCACCATTCTTCCGGTGGCCTGTAATAAAGGCAAATGAAGAACCATATTCCCGGTGTGTTACCGGAATCCCGGCATAAGCCGGTGCTGCAATTCCAGCGGTGATTCCCGGGACGATTTCAAATTCGATTCCATGCTTTGCAAGAGCTTCCGCTTCTTCGCCGCCTCTTCCAAATACGAACGGATCTCCGCCTTTTAATCGGGTCACGACATTTCCTTTTTTAGCATATTTGACAAGAAAATGGTTGATCGTCTCTTGCTGAAGCAAGTGATCATCCGGGAGCTTACCACAGTAAATCAACTCAGCATCCGGTTTTGCGTAGTTCAACAATTCTTCATTAATTAATCGATCGTATAGAATAACATCTGCTTTCTGGATACATTTCAATCCTTTGACTGTAATAAGCTCAGGATCACCAGGTCCTGCACCAACCAAGTAAACCTTCCCCATTTTCTTCACCCTTCCTGCTTGCTTAAGCTTTCTAGATGCGATAAAACAAAGCCGGCCCCTTTTCGGATTTTCTTCTTTCCGGTACAAGGAACAGAATATCCGATAAACTGCTCAGGAGCAAGTTTATAAAAATCTTCTTTTAATTGGAAAAATTCATATATCTTAGACTTAGATGAAATTACGTTCTGTTAAATAGCTGACTAACTGCTCGACACATTCCTCCGTTGAAAAACGATCTGTTTCAACTACAAATTCGGGATTTTCCGGTTCTTCATAAGGAGAGTCGATGCCGGTAAAGTCTTTGATCAAGCCATTTCTTGCTTTTTGATATAGCCCTTTAGGGTCGCGGTTTTCACACTCTTCGATTGGGCATTTAACATAGACCTCAATGAACTCATCTACTTCAAGAAGATTTCGGACAATTTCACGGTCCTCTTTGAATGGCGAAATAAACGCAGTCAAAACGACCTGGCCGCTGTCCACAAATAACTTTGATACTTCCCCGATTCTGCGGATATTTTCTTTTCGGTCTTCCTCCGAAAATCCAAGGTCGTTATTCAAACCATGCCGGATGTTGTCTCCATCCAAGACATAGTTACTGATCCCATCCTTATAAAGCCTGTTGGCCAATTCGTTCGCTACAGTAGATTTCCCTGAACCTGACAGTCCTGTAAACCAGATGACAAAACTGTGATGGGCGTTTTGCACTCTCCGAAATTCTTTTGTTAGTGATAAATCATGCCATGTAACATTTGTACTTGCAGCCAAAATGAGCCCTCCTTTTCCGTCAAACCTGTACTGTAGTTTTTTGCATGCCTCTAATCAAGACTTCGACAACTTCTTTGCGGCTGAATGTGCTTGGCGGGATTTCACCGTTACGCAGCATCTCCCTTACCTTGGTCCCAGATAAGATAATACGATCCTCTTTACCATGCGGGCATGTTTTTGTTGATGCCATGTTTTCACATTTCTTGCAGTAAAAGCTATGTTCAAAGAATAATAAAGTAATTCCCAGCTCATCTTCTGTAAAGTTACCGAAAATCTTCTGTGCATCGTATGTTCCGTAGTAATTTCCTACGCCGGCATGGTCACGGCCTACTATGAAATGGGTACATCCGTAGTTTTTCCTGACCATTGCGTGGAAAATCGCTTCCCTTGGCCCGGCGTATCTCATTGCTGCAGGGAATACCGATAGGAAAACCCGGTCTTTAGGGTAGTACTTTTCAAGTAAAACCTGATAGCTTTCCATTCTGATATCAGCCGGAATATCATCAGACTTCGTTTCTCCTACGAGCGGATTCAATAATAAGCCATCCACAATCTCAAGAGCTGATTTTTGAATATATTCATGAGCGCGATGGACTGGATTCCGTGTCTGGAAACCGACAATTGTCTTCCATCCTTTTTCCTCAAATATCTTTCTTGTTTCTGCTGGATCATTGTAAAATTCCTGAAATCCTTCACGGGCTATTCTTTTTACAAGTTGGATTTCCCCACCAATGTAGACTGTGCCCCTGCTGTACAGCTTCTTTACACCCGGATGCTCGTCGCTATCCGTCCCGTAAACGGACAGTGCTTCCTTCTGTTTATCCGGTTGATAAATATCAGCAACCTTTATCACGCCGTACGTTTTGCCATCGTGCACCAGCCTGACTTCCTCACCTGTAGAAATGTCCTTAGCCTGATCTTCTGTCACCGGCAATGTAATCGGGATACTCCAGACATATCCATTGGAAAGGTGCATTTCTTTGACAACAGAATCATAATCCCTTTGGGTAAAAAAACCTTCAATCGGACTATATCCTCCTGTGCCGATCAGTTCCAGGTCACTTAATGCCATTTTATCCATTTCAATTTCTTTATCAATTTGGTAGATATCATAGTCTGGATTCCAACGGTTAATCAATGTTCCTCCATGCGGCTTGCTTACTGTCACGTGTACAACCTCCAGTATAGTTACGTTATTATGATAAGAGAAAAATTGCTTTTATAATAAGTCATGAATTGGGCTTTATAAATGCAGCCCGCATTCGGTTTTTCCTGTTCCAGTCCAACGGCCGGCCCTTAAGTCAGCTTCATTGAAGGCAGGCTTTGTACATTTTTCACAGCCTATGCTCGGATATCCTTTATCGTGGAGGATATTATAAGGCAGCCCGTTCTTATGGGCATAGCGCCAAACATCCTTCCATGTCCAATGGATAAGCGGGCAAATTTTAATCGATTTGAATTTATTATCCTTATTGATGAACTGGGTATTCTTTCTTGTTTCGGACTGTTCCCTTCTTAAGCCGGATAACCATGCGGCCGGACCGGAAAGAACTTCATTGAGCGGGATTACCTTTCTAATCTCACAGCATTTATTCGGCTCTCTTTCCCATAAAGCATCGCCATACTGCTCTGCCTGCTCTTCGAGGGTAAGTTCCGGTTTCTTCATCTCAATCTGCAGAAGCGGATAACGTTGTTTTACTTGCTCGATTAATTCGTACGTTTCTTTGAAATGAAGATCCGTATCCAGGAACACAATCCTTGCCCGCTCATTGACCTTCGCTATTAAGTCGATTAGGACAATCCCTTCTATCCCAAAGCTGCAAGCATATACCAATTCATCGCCGTAGTGGGCATAGGCCCACTCCAAAACCTCCAGCGCCCCTTTTGTGTCATTATCAATCGAAAAATCGACAGGGGTAAACGCCTCAAAGTCTGTATATTCCAATAAATTACTCATCATTTAACAGCCCCCAATAAAAAGGCAGCATTAACAGAAAATCGTCAATACCGCCTCTAGTTTGTCTAGTCAGCTCGTGTATCTTCTTGTAATTAAGAAAAGCAGTTGGGCGACGGCCGACCAAGACTGCCACGTCTTTATAACTTCGTCGTACGTTGAAGTTATACATAAATCTTGTCGAAAAAATGAAGCATTTATTTCAAAAAAAATATCTTTCCACTTCGGAAAGACGATATCAGGTAATGTTTATGAACATATACCTATCTTCCAAAATGGCTTACATTTTGTCGGATTTGGCACCTTGCAGGATTTGCAGGTTGCCGGACTTCACAGGGCCAATTCCCTCCGCCGCTCTCGATAAGTTTAATTATTAAACAGAATAACACATTGATTGATAATGTCAACAAAGTTTTCTTATTAATTTACTCGGAAATAAAAAAACACGCTACTACTTTATATTTATACTTTGACTAGATCGTTTATTTGTCGGTTCTTTCCGTATCCTATAATAATATATGAGAGGGTGGCCTTTATTTATTTTCCTATTTCTCAAACAGAAATATTCAGGATCGATGGTGAATCATTTATAATATAGGGTATATATAAAGGGAAGATACAATTTGCGAAGTTTAGTCAAGTTGGAAAAGGATACTTATTTTAATAGGAGGTTTTTTCTTGGAAAAGTATAAACTGTTTATTAATGGCGAGTGGACAGATGGAGGACTTGATACAATCGAGGTTAAAAACCCTGCTACAGGCGAGATAATTGCCACAATCCCAAATGGCGGTTCACGGGAAGCAAAGCTTGCTGCAGACGCTGCTTATGAAGCATTCAGTGAATGGTCCGCTTTTTCAGTATATGAACGCGCCGACCTGATCCGGAAATGGTATGACCTGATTAACGAAAATATTGAAGATCTTGCCGTGACGATGACAAAGGAACAAGGAAAGCCTTTAAAAGAAGCACGAGGCGAGGTGGCATATGCGAATGGATTTCTATCATGGTATGCCGAGGAAGGAAAGCGAATATACGGTGAAACGATTCCGGCGATCCAGCGTAACAAACGGCTTTTTGTTTCCAAACAGCCTGTTGGAGTTGTAGCCGTTATTACTCCATGGAATTTCCCGGCAGCGATGATCACTCGCAAGATTGCACCTGCCCTTGCAGCCGGCTGTACGGTAATCATTAAACCGGCCGAATTGACACCGCTAACCGCTTTAAAACTGGCTGAACTTGCTGAAAAAGCAGGTTTTCCAAAAGGAGTACTAAATATTGTAACGGGAGAAGCGAAGGATATCGGTGAAGCCTGGCTCGCGGATGAGCGTGTCAGAAAATTGACGTTTACCGGCTCAACCGCAGTAGGAAAACAGTTGATGCGCGGTTCTGCTGATACCGTAAAAAAGGTGTCGCTTGAGCTTGGCGGCCATGCACCAGCTATTGTCATGGAAGATGCAGACCTTGATAAAGCAGTGGAAGGGGTTATCAGTTCTAAGTTCCGCAATGCCGGCCAGACATGTGTTTGTTCCAACCGTGTCTATGTCCAGGAATCGATCTATCAGGAATTTATCGACCGGCTTATCCCGAAAGTGAAAGAACTAAAAGTAGGGGACGGTTTGGAAGAAGGCACTGATATCGGGCCTTTAATCAATGAAAAAGCCGTGCAAAAAGTTCAAGCCCACATTGATGATGCCATCAAACTAGGGGCAAAGCTAGAAGTGGGCGGCACGGGGAATGACCTGTTCATGGAACCGACCGTCTTATCCGATATTGATGACAGCATGCTTTGTATGCAAGAGGAAACATTCGGACCTGTGATGCCGATTTCTTCCTTTAAAACTGTGGAAGAAGCAATCCAGCGGGCGAATGATTCTATTTATGGCCTTGCAGCCTATGTTTTCACAGAAAACATTTCAAGGGGCATCCGCGTTGTTGAGGCACTCGAATTTGGAATTGTCGGCTTAAACGACGGGCTTCCTTCCACTCCGCAGGCGCCATTCGGCGGCTTCAAGCAAAGCGGCCTCGGACGTGAAGGCGGCCACTTTGGCATCGAGGAATTCCTCGAAGTTAAATATATTTCGCTTGGATTGTAAAAAACCAATTCTTTTTTTCAATTGGTTTCAAAGTAAATGAGAATTGCTGCTTGAACAAGCAGCAATTCTTTTTTGAAAGCTTGCTAATTCAACGTACTTTGACCTGTTTAAAGATCTCAAATACTCTATAAGTTGAGATTAAGAATTGCATCTAACACAAATCGGTCAATACTTGGAATTAAAAGAGACGACAAAATGAGAAAAGAGACAACAAAACGATAAGAGAGACGACAAAACTTTAACCGAAATAGGAAATGGTTATTTCAACTTATATAGTTCATCGGTGATCACTTTGGTAATATTTAACTGACTAAAAAGTCCATTCTCACACCGCTCTTTTGTCGAAAAAACACACTTGATTAAACACAGACGAAATCGATACAATAACACATAGACCCCTCTTCAGGTAGAAGAAACCACGAAGTCTAAGGAGGGATAAAGAAAACCCCCACCGATAGAAGTTTCACTTTATCTAGCGTCTTGGAGCACGTCTAATTATTGTTCTTTAAGGCAGCGTGCCCCACTTCACCGGTACGGATTTTAATGACGTTTGCGAGCTCATAAATGAGGATTTTTCCGTCTCCCGGCTGGCCGGTATTAAAATACGTTCTGGCAATGTCAATTACATCCTGTACTGGCACTTCACAGACGACTATCTCAATCTTGATCCGGTCATGTAAGGTAATTTCTTTTCTCGTACCTCTGTATGTTTCAATATATCCCTTTTGTAGGCCGGTTCCCTTCACCTCAGAAACCGTTATCCCGCTCACCCCGATTTTGGCCAGCTCCTGTTTAAATTGTTCAAACTTGTTTGGACGTGTCACGATCTCGATTTTTGTTAATACCTCTACCATAGCTTTACCCCTCCCTTTTTTGGGCCGAAATTTTGGTTGGTTTTGTCGCCGGATTTCTGATTTTTAAAAGTTTGTTTCATGGTAAGCCTTTTCGCCATGAAGAGTAATATCCAGTCCCAGTGATTCTTGTTCTTCGTCAACCCTAATCGGCACGAAAACGTTAATTGCTTTTGCAATTACGTAGGTGATGATTGCGATAAAAATATAAGTGGCCACAATCGCAACTACTTGTTTCCATAACAAGCTGAAATCGCCATAGAAAAGTCCATCCGCACCAGCGGAATTTACAGATGTTGTTGCAAAAAGACCAGTAGCGATACCGCCCCATGTACCGCCTATTCCGTGTAAACCGAACGCATCTAACGCATCATCATACCCAAGCTTCTTCTTCAAATAAGTGACACCCCAGAAACATACGATGCCTCCGACAAGGCCGATAATAATCGATGAGGCAGGAGTGACAAATCCGCAGGCAGGAGTAATGGCAACCAAACCTGATATCGCACCGGAAAGGCCGCCCAGCATCGTAGGCTTTTTATTAACAAAGTATTCGATTAACATCCAGCCAAGGATACCGGCAGAAGCCGCGATTGCCGTGTTAACAAAAACAGTCATCGCAACATCGTTTATTGTCAACGCACTTCCTACATTAAAACCGTACCAGCCAAACCAGATCAATGTTGCACCTAAAAATGTTAAGGGGAGATTATGAGGCGAACTGGATTCAGAATCCTTCCTTTTTCCTAACAGAATCGCCAGCACCAACCCGGTCACACCAGAGGAAATATGAACAACATTGCCACCCGCGAAATCAAGGGCTCCAAGCTCCCTTAACCAGCCGCCGACTCCCCATACCCAGTGCGCTACCGGAGCGTATGCAAGTAAGGACCAAATCACGATAAATACGATAAAGGCAGAAAAGCGCATACGTTCAGCAAACCCGCCCGAAATGATAGCAACGGTCAACACAGCAAAAGTCATTTGGAACATCATGAACATGTTATGTGGAATTGTGGCACTGTATTCAGCATTAGGTTCAAAGGAAACACCCTTCAGCCCAACCCAATCGAAATTGCCTATAAAGGCATTGCCCCCTGTGGAGAAAGAAAGGGAGTAACCAATCAAAACCCAAAGAATCGATACAATCGCAATTGGCATATAGCTGTGCATTGCAGTACTCAGCACATTTTTACTTTTGACCATTCCTCCATAAAATAATGCAATTCCCGGAGTCATAAGCCAAACCAGCAATGTTGCAATAAACATAAAAACTGAATCACCCATCTGCATCTTTTTTCCGCCCTTTCAAAACACTTTTATTTAAATGTTATATTTTATAACATATTTATGTTACTAACACTATCATACATTCTTAAAGGTAAAGTTTCAAGTAAAATTTTATAACTATTCGGATTTAATGTTATGTTTTATTACATCACTTTAAAACAAAAAAGATATCCGGATTCCGGATATCTTTTTTGAGACATTATTTTTTTAAGTCTTCAATTGAATCAATTTGCATATATTCAGGAACACTTAATCCCAGTTTCGTTCCTTCTAAATTTGCCCCGAGATCGACCAATTCATTTTTGTATCTCTCGAAATAATCAGCATGAGTGGTTGGAAGCCATGCTGCTACCATGGCATCAGCACTTCCATCTGCTATCCCGGCAAACATCGGGCCAGCCTCCACTTGTTTCATATTGACTGCATATCCATGCTGCTTCAATACTTCACTGATAACATTGGTGCTTGCTATCTCAGATTCCCAGGCAACATAGACAAGGACAATTTCCTGTCCGTTCCCTTTCTCCGCGCCCTTTGTCCACTGCTGTACGGCTTTAGAATGAGATTTGGCCCATTTCTTTGCTGCCTCTTTTGGATCCATGCCTTCCTGGATATCTACCATTACTTCTTCCATATCACTGGGTTTCCAATGAAACTGGTCTAACACCTTATAGGCGCCGGGAGCTTCCTCTTCAAAGCCGCGTTTAACAACCGTATGGATGTTTTCACCCTTCCCATAAGAACCTTTTGGATCTTCCAGGTACTTTAAATCATATTTTTGGTACATCCAATGCGGCGTCCAACCAGTAATAATAATCGGTTCTTTGTCTTCGTACGCTTTCTGTAGTTCAGCTGTCATGGCAGTCGAAGATCCTTCCTTCAAGGTCCAATCGGATAATTTATAATCCTTCATAGCCTTTTCGGTCGCTTTCATCAAACCTGCCCCTGGATCTATACCCGTGATTTCATAATTTACTGTATCACCAACATTGTCAGAAGATGCTTTTTCCGTTTGTGCTTCTGTGATACCGAAGTAGGCGAATGCAGCAACGAAAACCGCTGCCACTATCCCAAATACAATGGTTCGGTTTACCTTATCTGCATATGCAGGCTTTCTTAGGTTTTGTGAAATACGGTCCAGAATAATAGCAATGATTACGATGGATAAGCCCGCTTCAAATCCCTGGCCTACCTGAATCTGCGTAACGGCCCTGTACACCTCGGCCCCGAGTCCCGGCGCTCCTACCAAGGATGCAATAACAACCATAGAAAGAGATAGCATAATGCTCTGGTTAACGCCTGCAAGAATGGTTGGCGCGGCCAGTGGAATTTGAACTTTAAAAAGTCTTTGTCCAGTTGTAGAGCCAAAAGCTTCTGAGGCCTCTATTAAATCCCCAGGCACTTCCCGAATACCCAGGTTTGTCAATCGTATCGTAGGAGCAACCGCAAAAATAACAGAGGCGATGATACCTGGAACGACTCCGATCCCAAAGAACAAGATGGACGGAATCAAGTACACAAAAGCGGGCATCGTCTGCATAAAGTCCAGAATTGGCATGATTATTTTTTTTGCTGTATCACTTTGGGATACCCAGATACCGATTGGAATGCCTATCAATATCGTAATAATTCCTGATGATAATACAAGTGCCAGCGTATCAATTGTCGCGTCCCAATAACCCAGATTTTCAATCAACAACAATGAAATAAACGTAAATAGTCCCAGCGTCCACCTGCTCGTATACATTGCTAAGAGAGTCAGGATAATAATCAGAATCAAAGGAGGACCTGCGCCAAGAACCTTGACGAGTATATCCAATATCCACTCTATTGCATTCGTCAAGAAATCGAAAAAACCGCCAAAAGCAACAGTGATCCAATCGACAAGCCTGTCTATCCAGGACCCCAGAGGTATTTTTGGTACATTCATTTAATCACTTCCCATTTCATTTAAAGAATCTCTATTTCCTGCAAGCGCACCAATAACGGCGCCTCTAATAATGATTCCTTTTAATCGGTTTTCATCGTCTACCACTGAAAGTGGCAAACTTGAGGTAGCAATATCCTCTAATAGATCGGCAATCATGACCGCTTCACCAACAGTAGGGATATCCTTTGTCATTGCTTCTGCAATGGCTTGATTATTCTGGATCGCAAGGGACGCCTGTTCTGCTGTTAATGCTCCCAGCAGCTTTTTCTTTCTGTCCACTACGAAAATCATCGAATAGCCCTGCTCCCTCATAATTTGCAGAGCAACACGCGGGCCCCTGTCGACTGATATTCTTTCCGCTCTTTTCATGACATGTGAAGCAGTGAGCACTCGTGATAGGTCCACATCCTCAACAAAGCGTTCTACGTATTCATTTGCTGGGTTCATCATTATTTCTTCAGGGGTTCCGAGCTGGATGATGCTCCCATCTTTCATTAAGGCAATTCGGTCACCTATCCGTAACGCCTCATCCAGGTCATGAGTGATAAAGATGATCGTTTTCTTAAAGTTTTCCTGGATTTCGAGCAGCTCATCCTGCATATCCTTTCGAATGAGCGGGTCAAGGGCACTGAACGCTTCATCCATTAAAAGAATATCAGTATCGCTGGCCAGCGCCCTGGCAAGTCCCACCCTCTGCTGCATACCGCCGCTCAGTTGGGAAGGGAACTGATGTTCATATCCCTTTAAACCTACGACTTCCAATGCCTTCATAGCTTTTTCTCTTCGTTCTTTAGGAGGTACTTTTTGAACCTCAAGTCCATACTCCGTGTTCTCTAGAATCGTCTTATGTGGAAAAAGCGCAAAGTTCTGAAAGACCATGCTGATTTTTTTCCTTCTCGTCTCCCGTAAGCGTGCCGGATTCATCTTTACAAGGTCTTCCCCATCAATCAAAATTTCACCTGAAGTAGGGGTAATCAAGCGGTTAAACATTCGGATCAAAGTTGATTTCCCGCTGCCTGATAATCCCATGATCACGAAAACTTCTCCGGGAAAGACCTCAAAATTAGCTTTGTTCACACCGACAGTATGCCCTGTTTCTTTTAAAATGTCCTTTTTGGAATATCCTTTTTTCAAAAGATCAATTGCATTCTTTGGAGACTTCCCAAAAATTTTTGAAACATCCCTTACTATGACATTTGGTTTCATCGTATTCCTCCATTCATTTTGCGGCCCCTTTACTTATTTATACTTTTAATGAAATGATTGTTCATTAAATTGGAAAAATCGGGACTTTCTTATTAAAAGATTGTTCAAAGTGGAAGTTTTTATTCCTAAGTGGCACGGCATGCGATTTTGAAAGCTTTTGTGTGAAGGACAGCAGATTATGAACGAGTAGCTTAAATGCCGAGGAAGAAATAAAAAAACAGACTAAAACATGTTCCCTCAAGGGAGTATGCCAGCCTCATTACTAAAAGATAACATTAAAAAAAAGCAGAGTTCAACCATTTAGGATTACTCTTACTATTTTATATAGTGCAATTATTCTAATATCTCCAACATACTAATTACATTACAAGCTATATTTTTGCATAATAAAAGGGTTTCCATGATGAGGAAACCCTTTTTAATCAATCTCAACTATTTATGTTTCTCACTTATATTAACAGCAGCGTGATATTTTACCGCCCTTTGCGTTGAATCTTTCTTCCTGTGCTTCGCAGAAAAACTCTTTTCGGTTTTTCACATGCTTGCCGGGATGATGCACTTGCATATGTTCCACATATGTTTCATAGGATGGCACACCGACCAGCAGGCTAATAAATTGTTTACGATAGCTCATAATCTCTGATAATTTTTTATACATGATTTCCTCCTTTTAGGCGCGAGGTCTATATGTCGTTTCGTGAAGAGTCACTTTCTGGTTCTTCAGCACCTTAATCCATAAGCGGATAGCTGAAATCAAAACAGTAATAACGACGAGCATGAAAATCCCACAAAGTGCAGCGTCTACATAATCGTTAATCATCACCTGTCTCATCTGGGCCATTGACGCAGCTGGCGCCAGCACGTCACCCTTGTCGATCGCATCCTTGAAAATCTGTGCATGTGATAAGAAACCAATCTTTGGATTTTCATGGAATAACTTTTGCCAGCCTGCAGTCAACGTTACGACTAACAAAAACGTTGTAGGCACAAGCGTAATCCAAGTATAGGCTTTCTTTCCCATTTTAAATAGAATGGTAGTTCCAAGCAACAACGCAATTCCAGCAAGCATCTGGTTTGAGATACCAAATAACGGCCATAAGGTGTTAATCCCGCCTAACGGGTCAATAACGCCCTGGTATAAGAAATACCCCCAGCCGGTTACACAAATCGCAGTAGCGATAACATTTGGCACCCATGCATCTGTCCTTGCAAACGGTTTATACACGGTGCCTATGATATCCTGAATCATAAAACGCCCGACACGGGTTCCGGCGTCGATGGTGGTTAAGATAAATAACGCTTCAAAGAGGATCGCAAAATGATACCAGAATGCCATCAATGCATCCCCGCCTATCACATTTGAGAAAATAACAGCCATTCCGATCGCAAGCGTTGGAGCTCCCCCCGTACGGGATAGTACTGTTTCTTCTCCGACTTTGTCCGCGAGCTCTGTTAAATCGTCCGGTGTCAGTTTGAAGCCCCAGTCGGAAATTGTTGCAGCAGCAGTAACAGCATCAGGGCCGATTACAGCTGCCGGACTGTTAATTGCAAAATAAATTCCTGGTGTCAAGACACAGGCAGCGATCATTGCCATAACCGCAACGAAGGATTCAGTAAGCATCGCTCCGTAACCAATCGAGCGCGCATGCGATTCCCGTTCAATCATCTTAGGAGTTGTTCCGGACGAGACGAGTGCATGGAATCCGGAAACCGAACCGCAGGCAATTGTAATGAATAAGAACGGGAATAGATTCCCTGAGAAAACAGGCCCAGTGCCATTCACAAATTGAGTGACTGCTGGCATTTCCAGATTCGGTGCCACGATAAGGATTCCTAACGCTAAGCCCACAATCGTTCCAACTTTTAAAAATGTACTTAAATAATCACGCGGAGCGAGCAGCAGCCATACCGGCAGTACCGATGCTACGAACCCATAGGCGATCATCATAAGTGCAATCGTTTCACCGCTAAATGTGAACATTGCTGCAAGAGTAGGGTTTTCAGATACGTATTGGCCGCCATACAGGGAAAGAAGCAATAATACAATCCCTATTATCGAGGCTTCGCCCACCCGTCCAGGGCGTATGTAACGCATATAAATCCCCATAAAGACAGCAATTGGAATGGTTGCCGCAATCGTAAACATCCCCCAAGGACTTCCCGTCAGTGCTTTTACAACTACGAGAGCAAGTACTGCCAATAGGATAATCATGATTCCTAAAATACCAACCATTGCAATCAACCCTGTAACTGGGCCAATCTCTTCTTTAATAATTTCACCAAGTGATTTCCCGTTCCGGCGCATTGAACCGAACAAAATAATAAAATCCTGTACGGCACCGGCAAAAACAACCCCGACTACTATCCAAAGAGTCCCGGGCAAATAGCCCATTTGCGCAGCGAGGATTGGACCGACAAGCGGACCCGCACCGGCAATGGCTGCAAAGTGATGGCCAAAAAGCACCCATTTATTTGTCGGCACATAATCTTTTCCGTCATTATTTGCTTCTGCTGGTGTTTGCCGTTTGTCATCTAACTCAAATACTTTTTGTGCAATAAATTTACTATAAAAGCGGTAAGCAACTGCATACACACAAACAGCCGCAGTCAGAATCCAAATTGCATTGATGCTCTCTCCACGCTTAAGGGCAACAACGCCGAAGCTAACAGCCCCAAGTGCAGAAATTACTCCCCAAAGAAGAATTGATTTAAGCGCTTTCACTAATTCCCCACCTCTCTGATGTCGTTTCCACTTTGTCTCTATTAAGATTTTCTCTGAATGCCAGCCCTCCTCTCCATTCAGAATTATCTATCTATTTAGAATTATATGTCACCCCTCGTTTCAAAAGCAATTTATTTCTAAATTTAGCTGCTTAAAAGCGAAAACTTGTGCCAACCTTCTCTATTTCGCTAATCTTTGATCTAAAAAAAGCCTGCATCGTTGTTAGATGCAGGCTTCAGTATTATTCATTATCATTTTTTAGATTGTACTTTTGCATAAAGCGTTCAGCCCTTCCACCTTTATCGGCAAACTTTTGTCTTCCGGTATAAAAAGAATGGGTATCGGAAGTGACTTCGACCTTAAGCAATGGATAGGTGTTTCCATCTTCCCAATCAATTGTTTCTTTCGATGATTTTGTTGATCCGCTTAAAAACGTAAAGCCGCTGTTCATATCCATGAACACGACTTTATGATATTCAGGGTGTACTTTCGTTTTCAAAATTATCACCTCAATTCAAATGATATTTTTATTATAAACGGAATCATTACGATTTACAAACCATCTGCTTATTTTGGTTTCTTTCTTTATTTAGCATTTATATTATGCGCAAAAAGACTAACCTGCTTACAGAAGCGTGAAACAGGTTAGTCTTACAATGCTCTTTATCTCGGTTCAACGATCAACTTAATAGCTGTCCTTTCCTCACCATCAATCAATAAACCTGTAAAAGCAGGAATACAAATCAAATCCATTCCACTTGGGGCGACAAATCCTCTAGAGATCGCCACTGCCTTTACTGCTTGATTTAACGCACCTGCCCCGATAGCCTGGATTTCTGCGGTTCCTCTTTCTCTTAGAACACCTGCAAGTGCACCGGCTACAGAAGTAGGATTAGATTTTGCTGAGACCTTTAATATTTGCACTCCTAGTCCTCCTTGCTTTTCCTTAGCTTTTTGAAGCAATGTTCAATAGATATTAATTCTTTTTCTCCTACAGGGAAGACAAGGGCTTGCTGCAGACTGTCTTATTGACTTTCAATATTCAAAACGACCTCCTGCTCAGTTTATGCAAATGGTTTAATATACAGAACAAGTCAAAGGAATTTACCTTTTTGGATGATTGCAGGGTTGGCGAAGGATGTGTTGAAGATCGAAAATCCTAGGCAAAGAGTTGATTACAACCGTACCGATACAAAATAATTTATTGGCTCATTTATTTTATATTTGTGCAACAAAAATATTGACATTTGTCATAAATAAGTGTTATTATATAAAATTTGATTAAAAATCCAAATCATGATATCATTAAAAGATACGATATAGGAGGTTGATTATTTGTTTCAAATTGGCGATAACATTATTTATCCGATGCATGGAGCAGGTGTAATTGAAGCCATAGAAGAAAAGGAAATTCAAGGAAAAAGACAGGAATATTATCTGATAACAATTCCTATCAGCAGTATGCAAGTAATGATCCCTCTTGCTAAAGTAACATCTTCTTCAATAAGAGCGGTTTCTGATAAACTTGCCATGAAAAACGTATTACACATTTTTCATTATGGAGAGTCTGATACTTCATTATCTTGGAAAGAAAGATATAAACTAAACTCGGAGAAGTTGAAATCTGGTAAATTACAAGAAGGTGCCGAAGTGTTACGTGATTTAACGCGGATACAAAATCAAAAAGCACTTAACTCCAGTGAAAAACAAATGCTCCTTACTGCCCGGAAAATGTTAATTAGTGAACTCGGATTAATAAATGGAATTACAGAAAACCAAGCAACTGATCTGCTAAGCACAAGCAAAAATGTCTAGAATCTTCAGCGCAAATCGTGCTTCAACTGGTAATGCTTAAAGTGTTCTTCTAAAAGCATGTATTGATTAAAATACTTTGATATATTTAATAATAACGGTAACATCTTCGGACCTTTTCGCACAGTAATCCCCTCTTGCCATTTCGATGAAATCTTTTCAATATTCATCTCGTTTACCCTCAAGTTAGATCCCTTGATTATATCAACTGCCCTTTATTATTCTCATTACCCATTTTTCATCATCAATACACTATATTGAGTATCTTTTTCGAGATACATTTTACCAAAAAAAAATCTATGATTTCGTGGGTGGTGAGATCCCATGCAAGTCCTTACCTTTCAGCCGCTCAAGTGTCCTTTATCATGCAGTTGACTATGATAGAGGCCGTAATAGAAGCCTTTATCCCTCAGAAGTGATTCATGGCTGCCCTTTTCAAGAATAGTCCCTTCCTCCAGGACAAAAATTTGGTTAGCCTGCTGAATTGTATTCAGTCTATGGGCAATTACAAAACTGGTTCTTCCCTTCATCAACCGCCTCAGGGCTTCCTGGATTTTTACTTCGGTTATGGTATCTATGCTGCTAGTAGCTTCATCGAGGATTAAAATGGTCGGGTCGGCAAGGATTGTACGAGCGATGGAGAGCAACTGTTTCTGCCCCTGACTGATTCCGCCGCCATCTTGCTTTAAAACTGTATCAAATTGTTCAGGCAGTTTCATGATAAATGAATAAGCATTTGCCAGTTTCGCGGCCTGTTCCACTTCTGCGTCCGTTGCTCCCAGCCTTCCATAACGGATGTTTTCACGAATGCTTTTCACAAATAAAAAAGAATCCTGCAATACAAAACCCATATGACGCCGCAGGCTGCCCCTTCTAACGTTGGCAATATCGTGCCCATCCACTAAAATTCGCCCGCTGTCAGGGTTATAAAAACGAGACAGCAAGTTGATGATAGTCGTTTTTCCGGCCCCGGTAGGCCCGATAAGCGCCACGGTTTCACCACTGGAAACATGGAAGCTGACATTCTGTATCGTATTCGCGCCTTTTTCATACGAAAAAGAGACATGTTCAAAGTCAACGTTGCCAGCAACTTTCTCAAGATCTATAGCCTGTTTTTCATCCTTCTCTTCTTTTTCCTCATCGAGGATTTCGAATACCCTTTCTGCTCCGGCTACTGCTGAAAGGAGCGTGTTAAACTGATTGGAAAGATCATTTAAGGGCCTGGTAAACTGTCTGGAATACTCTGTGAAAACCACAATCGTCCCGATCGAGATCAATCCCTTCAAGGCTAATAAGCCTCCAATGCCGGCAATAATCGCAAAGCTCAAGTTATTTAATACGGTCATCAGTTTTGGAATGAATCCTGAATAAGCCTGTGCTAAATATCCCGACTGTTTCAGTTTACCGTTTCGTTCCATAAAAAGGCCGGTGACCTTTCGTTCCTGGGAAAACATCTTTACGATCCGCTGGCCTGATATTGTTTCTTCAATAAAACCATTTAATTCACCAATATTTCGCTGCTGTTCTTTAAACAATTTCCCCGTCCTGCTGGTAATCCACTTCATTCCGGCGAACATCAACGGAACGATCATCAGCGTAATAACAGTTAGCAACGGACTTAGCCAGAGCATCACGCCCACTGTCCCGGCAAGCGTCAGGGCACTTGAAAAAATTTGAATGAACGAGCTATTCAGGGTAGAGCTGACGTTCTCCATATCGTTTGTGACACGGCTCATCAATTCTCCATGCTGGCGATGATCGAAAAAGGGAATCGGCAGTTTATGCAGATGCTCAAATAATTGATTGCGCATCGTCCTAACCGTATCCTGGGCAATTCCTATCATCCAGAAGTTTTGCAGCCATGTTGAAAGCGAGTAAAAGAAATAGACGCCAAGCAAAGCAAGCAATAGTTTAATAAAGCCACTGCTATCTCCAGTCATGATATAGTCATCTATCGCAGCGCCTATGAGGTAGGGTCCAAGCAGTCCGAGAGCCGAGCTTGCGAAAACCATCAAAATAACAAGGCCCAATAAACCTTTTTTACCAGCAAGGTACACCCAAATGCGTTTTACTGTCGCGCTCCAGTTTTGTGGTTTTGACTTACTTTTAAAAGCAGGATTGGTTCTGTTATTTGAACTAGATGGAGCAGGTACCCGTCTCACCTCAATATGCCTCCTCTCCGAATTGTGATTGGTAAATTCTTTGGTAAAGAACATTGTTTCCAAGCAACTGGGCATGGCTTCCCTTTGCAATCAGCCTTCCATCTTCCATAAGCAAAATGGAATCCGCCTCTATCGCCGTACTGATTTTTTGGGTGATGATCAAAGTAGTACGCGTATATTCTTTCAATGCATGAAGCAGTTTTGCCTCTGTATGTAAATCAAGGGCGCTTGTGCTATCGTCCAACAAAAGAATTCTCGGCTCCCTTACAAGCGCCCTGGCAATGGACAAGCGTTGTTTTTGACCTCCAGAAAGATTGACACCCTTTTGGCCCAATACTGTGTCATATTGCTTTGGAAACTTCATGATCGTATCATGAATTTGGGCCCTTTCGGCAGCTCTAATGATTTCATCATTCTTCGCATTTTCTTTTCCCCATATGATATTTTCCCTGACAGACCCTGTAAAAAGGTGAGCTTCCTGGGGAACAACGCCAATTTGATTTCGCAAGCTTGCCAATTTAATCGTTTTCACGTCCTGTCCATCAATCATTACCTCACCTTTATTGGGATCATAAAGGCGCGGAATCAACTGGAACAGTGATGTTTTCCCGGATCCAGCGGCACCGAGGATTGCAACTGTTTCCCCCGGTTCAACTATAAAAGAAACATTCTGTAAAACAGATGTTTCTGTGTCCGGATACTGGAAAGAAACCGTCCTGAATTCTACTTTTCCTGCTTTGATTCCTGTTGATGTATCCATATTCTCCGAGTCTAGCAGATTAATTTCTGTATCAAAGACTTCATTGATACGTTGTGAAGAGGCTCGTGCTCTTGAAAACACCATGATCAGCCAGGAAAACACAGAAAAAGATGCGGTAATTCTTGTAGCATAATTTACGATAGCCACAACTTCCCCTACTTTAATATCCCCTGCAGCGATGTACCTGTTGCCAAACCATAGGATGAAAATGGTGCTGATATTCATGACCAGCAGCAATATCGGCATTGTTGTTTCTATCAATCTTAAAGAGGATACCGTTTTCCTTTTTAGTTGTTCATTCACATCCTGAAAGCGATTGATCTCAAAATCTTTCCTGAGGAATGCCTTAATTAAGCGCATACCCATCAAGTTTTCGCGCATGACGATGTTTACTTGATCCAGCCTCTCCTGGACAGCCTTGAACCTCTTCCCGGCTTTACCCATAATCCAGACAAGGAAGAAGAGAAGCACTGGAATGGAGAATAGAAGGACTAACGCTAATGTAACATTTACAACCAGAGCCATGATGGTCCCTCCGATAATAAGCAGCGGTGCCCTCATCATGACTCTTAAGCCCATAAAAACGGTATTTTGGATAATGGTCACATCCGTTGTCATTCTCGTGACAAGCGAAGATGTCGGAATTTGATCCAGATTTGCATAGGAGAAAGCTTGGACTTTCTCAAACAAACTTTTTCGCACGTCATAACCAAAGCTCTGGCTAACATGAGAGGAAGCAAATGAATTGACGATTCCTCCAACGAAAGCCAGAATCGAGATTCCAACCATGACCCCGCCCCAAAGATAGACTGTCGAAAGGTCCTTCTTGATTATGCCTTCGTCAATAATTTTCGCCATTAAAATAGGCTGGATTAGTTCGACGCCCAATTCGAATAACATCAGGAAAAGGGCAACCGTCATAGGAAGTCTGTATGGTTTTAGGAAAGAAAATATTTTTTTCATACTATCCACCTGATAATCTCCTCGTATTAGTACTATGGGAATGGTAAAAGGACATGTTATACCCGAAATTCAATTTTATGACCGAAATCGGTGATAATACATACACATTCCCAAGTGCCTCAATACCTTTTCAATTAAAAAACCTATTATCTCGAATTCTATGGTTTTACTACTAATCATACATTTTTTAGTCTGTTTTTTAAACAGTTGAAAATGGCTATAATTTACCCGTATGCCTTTATCTGCGACATTGTTTGCCAATGCACGGGTGAAACCAATGATGGCTCCTTTTGTCGATGTGTAATCAATCAATTGTTTATAACCGAAACGTCACAATGGAGGATGTATTAATGATGGACCTGCCCGCTTTTAAAAGTCTTTTTAGGGGCATAACCATTTTCGAAACACCCTCCCAGTTATCCCAATTCTCTTTAGGATGGATTTTTTTACTCAATAGCCCTGCCAATATCTTAGCTTTGCTCATAATTTATTATGTATAAGAAAAGGGGTGGATTTAATGTCTGATGGTTCTGGTGGATATGGAGCTGGTTTTGCGCTAATCGTTGTATTATTTATTCTGCTTATCATCGTAGGGGCTGCTTTTGTTGGAGGCGGCGGCGGATATTAAAAATTTCTGAAACAGAGGGCTTAGAAACGAGTAGCAAGAACAATATTATTATTTCTTCTAAAACGATTTCCTAAGCACGGTTACTCTGAAGACTCATAATTTATTATTGTAAAAGGAAAGGGGTGGATTTAATGTCTGGTTCTGGTGGATATGGTGCTGGTTTTGCGCTAATCGTTGTATTATTTATTCTGCTCATCATCGTAGGGGCTGCTTATGTTGGAGGCGGCAGCGGATATTAAAAGTTTGTGGAACAAAGGGCTTAAAGACGACTAGCAAAAACAGTGTTGCTATTATTACGAAAACGATTTGTTAAGCATAGTTACTCTTAAAATTTTATGTATTTCAGCTTGTAGTAAAGCCTATTGATAGCTTTACTACAAGCTTTTTTATTAACCTAAACGGGTCTTTCTCAATACAATTTTAAAGAATCCGCAGCATCGTCTTGTTTATTTGCAATGGTTCGTTTATTTTAATACAGTGGCCTTGCTGAAAAATTCTTCATACAAAGCCTGGATTGCTTTTGTCTCATCCTTGTTTTTCACACCGAACATCATACTGACCTCTGAAGAGCCCTGATTGATCATTTCAATATTAACCTTTGCTTTCGCTAACGCTTCGGATGCTTTCGCGGTTGTTCCTACATTGTGGCGCATGCCTTCTCCTACAACCATAATAAGCGAAAGGTCATGTTCTATCTTAACTTCATCTGCGTGAAGTTCCTCATAAATTCGGGATACAATCTTATCCTCAAGATCTTGATCCATCTGGCGCTGCCTTAAAACGATGGAGATATCGTCTATTCCAGAGGGGACATGCTCATAGGACAGGCCACTTTCCTCTAAAATCTGCAAAAGCCTGCGGCCGAAACCAATTTCCCGGTTCATTAGGTATTTGCTCACATAAATACTGCAAAAGCCACTGTCACCGGCGATCCCGATGACAGGCCCGTTCTTATTATCCCGCCTATTCACGATTCTCGTTCCTTCAGCGGCCGGATTATTCGTGTTCTTTATATTCACTGGAATTCCCGCACGAAAAGCAGGAATCAACGCTTCATCGTGGAATACGGAAAAACCCGCATAGGAAAGCTCACGCATTTCACGATAAGTCAGTTCTCGAATTTCCGTCGGATTATACACGACATTTGGATTGACAGAATACACCGCATCAACATCTGTAAAGTTTTCATACAAATCTGCCTTTGTTCCATTTGCGAGAATCGATCCGGTTATATCAGAGCCGCTCCTTGAGAATGTAATAACCTCCCTGTTTTCACTATAGCCGAAAAATCCAGGAAAAACGATTATGCCAGACTGTTCACGCAATCTATATAAAGCATCATACGATTCAGGAAGCACTTTTACATAGCCTGGTTCATTGCTGACAATAAGCCCTGCTTCCCAAGGGTTTACATATCTTGCGTCCAAGCCCTGGCTTTGAAAATAAGCAGCAATTAGCTTGGCATTATTATCTTCTCCACTTGCTTTCACAGCATCCAAATATCTTTCAGGATTACTTTTATCGCCTTTCAGCAGTTCATGAAGATCTGTCCGTATTTGTTCGGTAACTGATTCTGGCAGATGTAAATCTTGAGCAATATTATCATATCTACCCACAATAGCATTCTCCAGTTCCACTGCTTCGCCATATTCCAAATGCTGTCCGGCACACTCAATCAATAAGTCCGTTACTTTTATATCATCAGAATGGCGTTTCCCCGGTGCAGAAACAACAACAATCCTTCTCTCCGGATCAGAAACGACAATATCCAAGACCTTTTTCACCTGTACGCCTGATGCCAGCGAAGAACCGCCAAATTTTACAACCTTCATTCTTACATCCCCTAATTGTTAAAATTCACAGTAAAAATATAATTTCTATTATTACCTTTTTCAGAAAAACAATCAAGGGGAGATTCCATAATGTACGGACAAACGTTCTCTTATGAAAGACTACAGATTCAACCAATTTGATCTTTTTCTAAATTGTATTCCTTTATCTTATTATATAAGGTCTTTCTTGTTATACCTAGCAATTTGGAGGTCTTTGAAATATTGCCCTCGTAAACCTCAAGTGCTTTTCTGATAGATTCTTTTTCTACTTTTTCCAAAGTCGTTAACTCCAGGTTGCATTTCAAAAATATTTGTTCCATCACTTTTTTCGGAAAGTGTTCTAAAGATAGTCTTTGGCCCTGCCCTAATACCACAGCTCTTTCTATATAATTTTCTAACTCACGTATATTACCCGGCCAATGATAAGATTTTAAATAGGATAAAATTGTCGGATCATGATCGAGGTTGTTTTTCCCTAATTGGGTTGAAATTTTTTTTAACAGGTGGGTAAACAATTCAGGAATGTCTTCTTTTCTTTCACGAAGAGGAGGCACTTCAATCATAATAATTCCTAATCTATAAAAAAGATCTCTGCGAAAGTCATTTTCTTCAACTAACGCTTCCAGCGGTTGATTGGAAGCCGCAATTACTCTAACCTTGACTGGAATTGGATCTATACCGCCGACGCGGGTTATCTCATTTTGTTGTAAAACACGAAGTAACTTAACCTGCATATCTTCTGACATACTATTAATTTCATCTAAAAATAAGGTTCCGCCATTTGCTAATTCAAATTTCCCGGGTTTCCCTCCCTTTCTAGCCCCGGTGAATGCACCGTCATCGTAACCAAATAATTCACTTTCGATTAGCTGATCAGGAATCGCGCCACAATTAACTGCTACAAAGGGCCCACCACTTTTACTACTTGCATTATGTATTGCTTGTACAAACATTTCTTTTCCTGTACCACTTTCACCTTCCACTACAATTCTTGTGTCTGTCATTGATGCTACTTTAGCCATCTCAATTGCAGATCGAATAGCCTTACTTCTTCCGATAATGTCTTCAAAAGTAAAATTGCATCTCATAGAGTTACGTATATATTTATCTTTACCAAATATTTTTTCTTTATATGATAATTCTTTCTCAATTGCTTTGGACAGTGATACGACCATCCCTAAAGTATGTGTATGTTTTAGCGAGAAATGTCCCGAAAGTGTTAGAACTCCAATAAGCTTTCCTTTCATGTCATGTATCGGAGCTGAAGTGCAAGTCCATTGATGAAAAAGTATGTTATAATGCTCTGGACCCCCAAGCTGGATTGGTTTGTTTGTGCTAATTGCTAGACTGATTGCATTAGTGCCTGCACTTTCAGAACGGTTTGCACCTATTTCAAAATTACTCTTTTTCGCATGATTGACTACTTCTTTATCCCCCCTAACATCTAAAACATTCCCTTTATTATCAGTCAATACAAATATAAAGTTCGTCTCTTTTATCAAATCGGTAATTAATTTTAAAAATGGAGAAACAATATCTATTAAATATCGATTTTTATTAATTAATTCTATTATTTCGGATTCATTTAACAAAAGAGGCTTTTTGAAAGGGTTTACATTTAATTTACGACAATTAATCCACGATTCCGCAACTTCCTTTCTCAAGTGGTTCAAATCATTTCCGCCATTGATAAATTTCTCCCATTTGTTATACAATTCTTTGTATGAATACTCACCTTTCAAGATAATCACCTCACATATTCTAGAGAGTTGGATAACTAAAATGATAATGTTCTTTTGATAATAAATTAAAAAATGACAAATTTCTGACCTTTTATTATAATACCAAATATTTGATAAGTAAGACAGTAGATCTTTCTCATATTCTTTTACATATTACTTGGGAGATAATGCTCTTACAGTCAGGTAAATGGATAATGTCTGCTTTATTATTCAAATTATCTCATCCCCATTTCCTGGATGTTCATTTATCATTTCCCAATAAAATGAGGTTCCCTTTTCTCAAAAAATGCCTTCTTCCCCTCATCGTGGTCTTGTGTTTGGTACATTAATGCAGTTATATATCGATGATAATCTACTGATCTCTCCATTGATTCTCCGATACTTTGGCTTATGGCTTTTTTCATCATTCCGATTTGGCCAGTAGGAGCCTTTGAGAAACGTTGGGTCCATTGGTTAACTAGTCCTGGAATTGCTTCTTGTGAAGTTGTTAAAAAAAATAAAAGTTTGAAATAAGAATTGATTAAGCGTAAATAAAAGGAATGTTTGATACCCATTCCTTTTATTTAATACTGATACTATGTTCAATTTGTGGCTATATAAAAAGTGTGATCGCTTACCTAATATTTTTTTCGATCAATGTCAATATCCTCTTACTCCTGCTAATTGTCCTCCATCAATTCTATGGTCTGTACCAGTAATAAAAGAGGACTTGTCCGAAGCCAAAAACAGCACTAAGTTCGCAATATCCTCTGGCTTCCCATAGCGGGCGAGTGGAATGGCCTGAGTAAATGCCTCTCTAGCAGCTGCAACATCATCGGGTGCAGCGGCACTTTCAAAAGTGCGCATTATTCTTGTGTCTACAGTAGATGGATTAATATTATTAACTCGAACTCCGTACGGGGCCATTTCTAATGCAGCTGTTTTTGTTAAACCGTTAACAGCGTGTTTAGACGCAATATAAGCACTAACACCAGCTATTCCATTTAAGCCGGAGATAGAAGATGTATTAATAACCGATCCGGATTTCTGGTCACTCATGACTCGAAGTACATGTTTTAATCCATAAAAAACTCCCATAACATTTACGTTTAACACAGATTCAAATACATCCGAAGGATAATCAGTAAGCGGTACAATCTTTCCCTCTATACCTGCATTGTTAAAAAAAACGTCAATTCGTCCGAAGGTTTCTTTTGTTTTTGTCACATACCCTTCTACGTCTGCTTCTTTCGTAACATCTGCTGCAACTAATAAGTACTCTCCTTCTATTAGATTTAAATCTTTTGCTGTAGATTCTAACGTATCTTGTTCCAAATCAACTAAAACGACCTTTGCTTCTTGTTCAACGAAAGCCTTAACTGTTTCTTTACCAATTCCCCCAGCTGCACCTGTAACAACAACAACTTTTCCAGAAAAACTCATTATAGTCCCTCCTCTATTTTATAAAAATCTATTTAATTCATAAATTAAAGTGTTTACAGTGAAGTAATTAAGAGGCTCTGGGATGTGAAAGATACCCACCTGAGGACTTGCTTTTTCAGCAATTCCTGTGACATCGTTCTTACCTTTTATGTTTCATTAATAAATAACAACCTAATCAAGAAAGAGTTATATTGTTACTTTTGATAATCTTTTTTCCACTCTTGGCAGTACTTCCTCCTTTAATAAACGCATTGATTTTTTCCACGCTTCAGGTTCTTCACTATAATCGTAGCTAACTACAAGTAAAGTTCCGAAACCGCCAACCTTCTCATAAAGATCTGCAAATTTATTTGCAACCGTTTCGGGTGAACCGACCAACCAGTTATGTTTTGCAACATATTCTGCTGTAATTTCATTATCCTCTACGGAACTTTCATGTTTAAATACTGAAACTCCTCCAAGGAGTCTAAACAGAGGTAAATAATATTCACGATAATGTCTACCCATCATAGAATTTAATGATCCTTCAAGTGCTTCCTCATCGGTATCTGCCACAAACACATCACGTGTAATTCTCCACTCGCTGCGTTGCGGGTTTCTTCCGCTTCTTTTTGCCCCTTCTTCGACATCCTTCCAGTGACTAGCAATATACTCGAGGTTATTTCCAAGACTCATTGGAATAAATCCCTTTTCTCCTGCCATTTTTAAAGTTTCTGAACCTGGACTAAGTCCAGTTACACCAATTGGCGGATGAGGTTTTTGGTAAGGTTCCATATGTGGTTTTAAGATGTCATTGCCCTTTACTTTATTTGCGTTCCAATACTTTCCTTTAAATTCAAAGGGTTCTTTTTCTTTCCAAAATTTCAGCATAATTTCTAGTGCTTCCGCTGTCATCTTTCTATTTTCTCCATTTTTACCATCAACATCAAACGTCTCATAATCAGTTGGCATCGCCCCTGCACCTATTCCTAGAATTAATCGTCCTTGGGCAAGGTGATCAAGATAGGCAACTCGGTGAGCTAATTCTACTGGATGATGATAAGGTAACAGGTGGGCACCAGGTGCAAGCTTGATTTGCTTCGTAGATTTAAGAGCTTGAGCAATCATTAAGTCAGGAGCTGGGATGGGCTCCCATGTTGAAGTGAAATGCTCTCCAATCCATGCCTCATTGTAACCTAATTGATCCGCCAATTGGATCACCTCTAAATCCCATTCCGTAGCATCATAAGGGTTTCTTTCTGGTGGATGTGATGGCTGTAAAAACATTCCTAACTTCATTGAAACATCTCCTTTAGTATTTTTTAGTTACTCATATAAGTAATATGCAGGATTTGTGCCAAGTTTATATAAGCTCCATGCCAATCTCTAATTCACTTTTTTGAAATATCTTTTGTAACTTTTTTGTCTGTTTTTTTATTAAGAAGAATACTAAGATGTTTAATTCGCCCTAGTGTTGTAACAAGCACATTTTCAAATAACTAAATTAATCCCTTAACTCCAGATATCAAATAAATTAATTTATTAGAAAAGTAACTAAATAAAATTTAGTATCAACTAATGATATAAGCTTGTTTTTTCTAAGTTTGAGAAAGCTGATGTCATATAAGAAAAAATGTGAATTTATGAGAAAAGGTGAGAATTTGTGAGAAAAGGCGAGGAATGTTGGTCCAGTCGGGTAAATACTTGCCGACCTTTCAGATACCCCGTCATAGGAAAACCTGTCAATCCTTCTCGTTTATGGGAGGATTTATACTTCGGCTACAGCACTTTAAAGGGTAAAGTTACTGGGTGGATTTGAACCACCTAGATTGTGTGACTGTTGGGTACACCAAAAAGTGATAAGTTATTTACACTTATCACCTTGATATTTTATATTTTTGTAATTTGCGATAAAATGTACTCATCGGCATACCAATAAATTCCGCAGCTTTTGATACATTTCCCTCTGCTTGTTCCAATGCCATAACCATTTTATCTTTCACATTATTTTTATAGTTTTTTAATGAAATAGAATTAGTAAGCAGATTCCCATGAAGAAAATAAGGAGAAAAGTGAGAAAGCTGAGGCTCGCCATCTTCGGCTAATACTTTCATTTTTTCAAGAACATTGAAAAGCTCGCGAACATTTCCAGGCCAATGATAATTCACAAGGTAATCCATTAAATAATCTGAAAATTTAACATCCCAATCTTTTGTTTTGAGAAAGTGGTCTACCAAACTTGAAATGTCTGCCTTTCTCTCTCTTAGTGGAGGAAGATTTATGTTAAAAACATTTAAACGATAAAATAGATCTCTTCTAAACTTCCCCTCTTCAACCAGCATTTCTAATCTTTTATTTGTTGCAGTTATAATTCGAACATCAACAACCCTTGCTTTGCTTCCCCCAATCGGAACGACTTCCTTTTCTTGCAAAACACGCAATAAAGCAACCTGCATCGATAAGGGCATATCACCTATTTCATCAAGAAAAATTGTTCCACCATCAGCCTGTTCAAACTTTCCTTTATGCCCTTTTTTTCTTGCTCCAGTAAAAGCTCCTTCCTCATATCCAAATAATTCACTTTCCAAAAGATGTTCAGGAATACTACCACAGTTAATAACAATGAAAGGTTTATTTTTTCTTTTACTATTCAAGTGGATAGTTTTAGCAGTAATTTCTTTTCCTGTTCCGCTCTCGCCATGTATGTATACTGTAATGTCTGTTTTTGATGCTTTTTTCAAATCATTAATAACTTGTTCGAACTGCTCGCTTTTCCCCTCTTCACCAGCAAACTTGAAAGTGCTGCCATTATGTGCCTGCATCTTATGATCTTTCTTTATTGCCACATGGATTTCATATCCGTATAATTTCCCATCCATGTGAATAGGGATTCTAATCTTTTCCTTAAGGCCGATCTCCTCCAATTTAGAAACATTCGTTTTATACTCTTTCATTTCATCCTTAATCATGTCCATAATAGAAGAACTTGCTGCAATGAAATAATCGTCACGATCACAAATAATGATGGATTGTTCCCTATTACTCTCTATTTTGTTATAAGATGCTTGAAGCAGTTCCAACCTTTCATTCTCTTGATGCAATTTCCATTGTAGTTCAATTGCATATGCTGTTGAAACGGCTATACTAAGCAACTTTAAATCATGCTGCTTTCTTGTAGTAGAAATAGCTAAAACTCCTACTAATTGACCCTGGTTATTTTTTATTGGCGCAGCGGAACATGTCCAGTTATGAAAAGCTGCAGAAAAATGCTCTACGCCAGCAACGTGAATAGGTTCATTAATTTCCAAGGCAGTACCGATTGCATTCGTCCCAAGCTCTTTTTCATTCCATTGTCCATTAATTATATTGAAATCCCTTGCGAATTGGATAGTTTTATCTTCTCCATGTCCCTTTAATACATGCCCTTCTGAATCTGTTAAAATGAGGATTGTTCCTGTTCCTTTTAAAAATCCGTCCAACGAATGAATATAAGGACTTGCCAACTGTAATAAGCGATTATTTTCTTTTCTTTTTTTCAAAAGATCCTCATAGCTTAAAAGATGAGACCCTTTTTCAAGATAAGGGTTTACATTATTTTTTTTAGACCGGTACCACGACTCTATAATTCTGTTGGAAAGCCTGGAAGTATCCAAAATTCCCTCATCCACAAAACGCTTCCACGTACTCTTTGTAATGATTAAATCATTCAAAAAAATATCATCTCCCTTAAGTCTTGGAATTAGACTTTGCCCTAAGATAAAATATTTTCTGAAATTTTCTGAATTTATAAAATTCTTATTATAATCATATGATATTTTTACTGTATTATCAACGTGAATCAACACTTTTTGGAAAATCAATTTTAAATCTAAATGATAGTCAACGAATTTCGAAAAGGCTCTAACACACATAGTCCGATCTTCAAATGAAGGAACCCCACTCTTACTAAGTTGTTGAACAACTCCGTTTTGACCTCCTACCCATGACACTATCCAAACGCCGGGATGTATTGTACCTTTAAAACCCTATCTTTTTAAATATTCAATCGGCCTGCCACCGACCTTATTGGTGTCGTTCGAAACAACAATGAAAACTATATTTTTAGGATCTAATAACGGCATTAATTTATGATTACTTAAATTAAATCCCCCTGTATTAAAAATCAGAGAAAATTATAGTGTATTCTTAAACCAATCGATCACAGCAAGGTAGATCTTCTCGGAAAATAAATGCCCCTCGTCCTCAAAAACTTCCAGGCGTTTGTTTGGCGAAACCAGAGAGCGTTCCAAATCATAGCTGTTTGCTACAGGCACGACTTGATCTTTTTTTCCGTGGATAATAAGGATAGGCTGCGAGATTTTTCCTGCGCTTTCCAAGATATTGTATCGCACTATGTCTTGAGCAAATAGAGAGGATAATGAATATCCCGATCCATTAAAATTACGGATGGTTTGGCCACGTAATAAATCTGCCCACAATGCAGGCCCAAGGATGATTTGTTCGAAGTTTCTCTCCAAGTAAGAGACAGGAGACAATGTGCAAATCGATTTTAATGTTTTATCCGACGCTGATAAGTGTGTCACCAACGCACCACCCAAACTGTGGCCAATGATCCCGATTCTCTTCAAATCGGCGTTCTCCAACGTTTTTGTCCATGCCAACACGATCTGTGCATCTTCTATCCACCCGGTGAAAAAGGTATCAGTTTCAAAATCTCCTTCACTTTCTCCCGAACCTATATAATCAAAACGAACTACCAAGTATCCTTCTGCACATAACCGTCTTGCCAGTTTTACACCCATTCGATTCCCAACGGTCTTATTGCCGGCAAACCCGTGAAAGTATACAATCACGGGGGATTTTCCTTTAGAGGAGGCAGTATTCTGTGGAACATGCACAATAGTAGAAATTTGTTTGCCTCCTCTGCTTATGACCCAATAAAGTTTTTCCATCGAATGACTCCCTCCTTTTAAGTATTAATCAAGCAACAGATAAGGGCGGATTGGTAATTCTATGGCATACCCGCCCATCTTTCTTATTTGGTTAAGCTGGCCAATTCTGGCCAATTAGTAGGAACAGCACCGACATTTCGCCGAAAATACAACATTGGCTCCTTTTCCTGATTCTCTATATGGATAACCTGGCCGATTAAAATGAGATGATCACCTGAGTCGATTTCCTGAACCTTTTTGCATTCCATCACTCCCAGTGAACCTGAAAGAATTGGCAGTTTATTTTCTGACAGATTCCAACTGGCTTTTGAAAATCGATCAGGCTCCTTACCCGCGAATGCCCAGCAAAGATCTTTTTGATCTGCTGCCAATACGTGCACTGCAAAGTTTGGTGATTGTTTGAATGCTTCTAATGACGAAGCCTTGCGATCTATGCACCATAAAACTAATAAAGGATCCAAGGAAACGGAAGCAAATGAATTGACTGTAAGACCACACGGATTTCTCTCTGCATCCATAGTCGTCAGGATTGTTACTCCCGTCGGATAAGAGCCCATGATTTGCTTAAATACAGATACTTTTTCGTTATTCAATTGGCCTAACCTCCCTATTAAACTTCTGATATTATATTTCTACTTTTGATAATTTACTTGCTAATCTTGGCAGTACTTCCTCTTTTAATAGCCGCATTGATTTTTTCCATGCTTCAGGATTTTCACTATAGTCGTAGCCAGTTACAAGTAAAGTTCCAAATCCGCCAACTTTCTCATAAATATTCGCAAATTTAGTTGCAACTGTTTCGGGCGAGCCAACAAACCAATTATGTTTTGCAACATATTCCGGTGTAACTTCATTATCATCTACAGACTCTTTATGTTTAAATACTGAAATGGCACGAAGGGTTTTAAACAGAGGCAAATAATATTCACGATGCTGTCTGCCCATCATTGAATATAAGGAACCTTCCAGTGCTTCTTCATCTGTATCTGCTACAAACACATCACGTGTAATTCTCCACTCGCTGCGCTGCGGGGTTTTACCACTTCTTTTAGCGCCTTCTTCAACAGACTTCCAGTGGCTAGCAATGTAGTCGAGATTATTTCCAAGACTCATAGGAATAAATCCCTTTTCTCCTGCCATTATCAAGGTTTCCGACCCTGGACTAAGTCCAGTTACCCCAATTTGCGGATGAGGTTTTTGGTATGGTTCTATATGGGGTCTTAAAAACTCGTTCCCTTCTATTCTATTTGCCTTCCAATATTCACCTTTGTATTCAAAGGGTTCTTTTTCTTTCCAAATCTTCAGCATTATTTCTAGTGCTTCCGCTGTCATTCTCCTATTTTCTCCATGTAACCCATCGACACCAAACGTATCATAATCACTAGGAAGCCCCCCTGCCCCAATTCCAAGCATCAAGCGTCCTTGTGAAAGGTTGTCAAGATAGGCAACACGGTGGGCTAACTCAACTGGATTATGATAAGGCAACAGGTGCGCACCTGGTGCAAGCTTAATTTGCTTAGTACTTTTAAGAGCTTGAGCAATAAGTAAGTCAGGAGCTGGAATTGGCTCCCATGGAGACGTAAAATGCTCCCCAATCCATGCTTCCTCATAGCCTAATTGATCTGCGTATTGAATCATCTCTAAATCCCATTCCGTTGCATCATAAAGACTTCTTTCAGGTGGATGTGAGGGCATTAAAAACATTCCTAACTTCATTAAATTCATCTCCTTAAGGTTTCTGCTTTCAAATTAGTAATATGCAAGATCGATGCCAAATTTTTATAAGCTCAAGACCACACCTCTATTTTTTTAAAAAATATCTTTAATACTCTCATTTGCTCGTTTTTCTAAAGAAGAAAACTCCTGAGAAATGTTAATATGAACCTAGTGTTTACAAGAACACTTTTTCAAAAATCATCCGATACTATGCATTGATATATTAGAAAAAAGTCAATAACATTACTAACTATCAGTTCATGTTATGAGCTTGTTCTTTTCTATATTGGTTTAATTGGGAAAAGATAAAGCCATTTAAGAAAAACTGAGAATGGTTGAGAATTCGTGAGAATTTATAAGAATATTAAATGGATGAATAAAAAAAGTGATAAGTTACTCACACTTATCACCTCCTTTATACTGAAACAATCCATCCTCCATTCTAGTGATGAATGAAACTTTTCTTTTTCTCAAGCCACGTTCTTGCGACTTCCCATATTCCTTCTGAAACAGTAGGATGTGGATGGATCAGTGAAGCCAGTTCATCCACAGTACCTTCTAAGAAAATAGCGGTGGATACTTCAGAAATCATTTCGGTTACATGAGGGCCAACCATAACCGCTCCAAGAATTTCGTCGTAGCGGTCATCTGCAATGAGCTTGATAAAACCGCTTGACTCATCCATAGCCAACGTTTTGCCGTTCGCTCTTAGCTGCAGCGTCTCACACCGATAAGAATATCCTCTTTCTTTTGCCTCTTTTTCTGATAATCCAACACTGGCAATCTCAGGATAGGTATAGATACAGCGAGGTACCACTTTATAATCAATTTCCTTGTGTATACCCGCTGTGTTTGCTGCTGCCACTATGCCTTCGCTACTTGCAACATGGGCTAATTGCCAGCCGCCAATGACGTCACCAACCGCATAAACATTCGGAAAGCTTGTTTCCATTTGCTTATTCACTGCGATGAACGGTTCATTCATGGTCAATCCCAACTTATTTATACCAGTTAAATTCGGCTTTCGGCCTGAGGCAAACAGAACTTCTTCGGCAGAAACTGTCATCTTCTCAGAATTCGCAAGCTCAACTGTTAATGCCTTTTCCGAATCAATTTCACTTGCCTCAACTACTTTTGCAGATATATGAATGGTGATGCCTTTTTTCTTAAGCTCTTTTGTCATTAACTTCGATGCATCTTCATCTTCTGTGGCAATTAACCTTTCTCCCATTTCAATGATGGTCACATCCACGTTTAAGCTTGAAAAAATACAAGCAAACTCGACTGCGATAATTCCTCCACCAACGATGACGATTGATTTTGGAATATAGTTCAAGTCAAAAATCGTATCACTTGTATGGGCTTTTATCTGTTCAACGCCTTTAACAGGAGGAATGAATGGTTTTGAACCAGTAGCAATGATAATTTTTTCACCATACACCTCTGATTGAGTATTCTTTGAATCAATGGTAACTCGATAGTCAGAATGAACCGTTGCTAATCCATTGTAAATATTGACATTCGTGCTTTTCAGCAAGAATTCCACACCTTTGCGTAAATTCTCGACTACACTGTTTTTCCGTTGCATCATTTTTTCAAAAGAAAGGGTGACATTTCCCGCTTCTATTCCCCACTGCTTTGCTTTTTCTAACAAGTCGAGGAATTCAGAATGCCGTAAAAGCGTTTTTGATGGAATGCACCCTGTGTTTAGGCATGTTCCCCCAAGAAATTGATTTTCAACGAGTGCCACGGACAAACCATGTTTTGCGGCATGCTCTGCAGCAATATATCCACCTGGTCCTCCTCCGACTACAACTAAATCGTATATTTTCATATCTCTCACCTCAAACCATTAATTCATAAGGATTTTCTAATAAATTTTTCAGTTCAGTGAGAAACTCTGCTGCCGGAGCTCCATCAATCACCCGATGATCAAAGGAAAGGCTTAAGGTAACAAATTGCCTAGCAGCAAATGATCCGTTGTTAGAAACGACTTTTTCCCGGATTCGACCAATTCCAAGAATAGCAGACTGTGGCTGATTAATAATTGGTGTAAACGCATCGACAGCATACATTCCTAAATTACTGATCGTGAATGTTCCCCCCGCAAAGTTTTCAGGAGATAGCTTATTCTCTCGTGCAAGTTTTACTATTCTTTTATTTTCTTCTGTAAGAGCTGAAAGCCCTAAGGTATCCGCATTTCTGATAACTGGCACTACTAATCCATTCGGGACAGCAACAGCTAAGCCAATATTCACTTCAGAATGAAGTTCAATCGTATTGCCATTTAATGAAGCATTCACCATTTTGTGTGCTTTTAATGCTTGTGCTACCGCTTTAATAAAAATTTCAGTATAGGATAAACGATATCCCGTGACCTTACTAATTTTGTCTAGAAGTTTCGTTCTTAATTCGATTGCCGCCGTCATTTCGACTTCTGATGTTAGCGTTACATGAGGTACAGTAGTAACACTCTGTACCATTCTTTCTCCGATCACCTTTCTCATGCCGGCATATTGAATCGTTTGATTCTGCAGGATCGGACTATTTTTCACTATATCTTTTGTTACAATCTTTCCGTTCGCGCCCGTGCCTTTGATGTTTGCTAAATCAATATTTTGATCATTAGCAAGCTTACTAGCAAGTGGGCTGACTCTTTGTTTACTATTGATAAATAATTCAACATCCTTTGCATGGATGCGGTTATTTGGACCTGTACCTTTAATTTGACGTAAATTAATGCCATTGTCTTTTGCCAACTTATTTGCTGCAGGCGTTTTTCTTGGTTTGTTTATTACATTAAAATCAGTTTCAATTTCCGTACCGGTTGAAGGAACAGTGCCTGCTACTACTGGTACAATCTCTTCTTTCAAGTCCTCTGTTCGTTTGTTTCGAAGATCACCAAATTCTTCACCTTCCTCGCCAATATAAGCAATTGGCTCCAAAACGGCTACTTCCGTATCAACATCAAATAATCTCTTTAACAGAATTCCTGACGTTGTTGCTTCCACTTCAAGATTGATTTTGTCGGTCATAATTTCAAGAATAGGTTCACCTTTTTCAACTCGGTCCCCTTCATTCTTCATCCAATCCAAAATAGTTCCCTTTTCCATGGTTGCCCCGAGCTTTGGCATCAGAACTTGCTCAGCCATTGTTTAACCTCCCATCAGGCATACGTTACTACCGTTGATTTAATAGCATTAATAATATCTTCAACTTGCGGAACAGCTTTCTTTTCAAGTGTTGGATTATACGGAATTGGCACAGCTTTTCCGCCTAGTCTGACTACTGGTGCATCAAGATAATCAAATGCTTCACCTTCGTTAATCACACTGGCAATCTCTGCTCCGTATCCACCCCGTTGAACAGCTTCATATACAACGACCGCACGCCCAGTTTTTTTCACCGATTCAACAATTGTTTCTATATCTAACGGAACTAATGTACGCGGATCGATGACCTCAACACTAATTCCTTCTTTTTCAAGCTCTTCAGCTGCTTGCAATGCTCTATGAACCATAATTGAAGTTGCAACGACTGTAACATCCTTACCTTCACGCTTAATATCAGCTTTTCCAAGAGGAATCACGTAAGATTCCTCCGGTACATCGTCTTTCATGCCATATAAAAGCTTATGTTCATAGAAAATAACTGGATTGTCATCTTCTAACGCTGCTCTAAACAAACCTTTCGCATCATAAGCTGTAGATGGCTGCACCACTTTCAATCCCGGTATATGTGCCATCCAAGCCTCTAAGCTTTGTGAATGTTGAGCTGCAAAACCAGCTCCAGAGCCGCCTGGGGTACGGATTACGATAGGAACTTTTCCTTTTCCGCCATACATATAACGTATTTTAGCTGCCTGGTTTACGATTTGATCCATCGCAACTGTCACGAAATCAGAAAATTGGAGTTCTAAAATGGGACGCATTCCCATTAAGGCTGCCCCGATTGCAACTCCTGTAATGGCTTGTTCTGAAATAGGAGTATTTAATACTTTTTCTGGTCCTAACTTTTCAATCATTCCTCTAGTTAGCCCGAACGCACCACCATAAATCCCAATATCCTCACCTAAAATAAAAACATCTTCATTTGCTTCAATTTCTTGGCACATAACCTCATTAATTGCTTCTGCATATGTAATTTCACGCATGAATAGTCCTCCCTCCCTGCCTTTTCTTATGCAAATACGTCTTCTTCAAGCGAGCTAAGTGATGGTTCAGGACTGTTTTCTGCAAACTCAATTGCTTCATCCAGCACTTTCTTCACTTTTTCTTCTACTTCAACAATTTCTTCACTTGTGATAATACCCTCGTTCAATAATCTTTCCTTGAACAGCTTGATTCCGTCTCTGTTTGTCATCCAATCATGTTCTTCATCACGGGTTCTGTATTTTCTAGCATCACTTTTGGAGTGTCCTCTCCATCTATAAGTCTTAGCTTCTATTAAAGTAGGGCCTTCACCATTCTTAGCACGATCTAACGCTTTTTGTGTCTCTTCCATAACTGCAATAACATCTGTGCCGTCAATTGTAACGCCTGGAATTCCATATGAACTTGCACGGTCCGCTAAATTCTCGATGTTCGTCATTTCTTTGATGGAGCTAGACATTCCGTACTGATTATTTTCACAGAAGAAGATAACTGGCAATTTCCAAGCAGACGCTATATTAACAGATTCATGGAACGCTCCTTCGTTCGTCGCTCCGTCACCGAAAAAGCAAACAACGACAAAGCCTAAATCCTTCTTCTTAGAAGTTAGAGCTGCTCCACAACCCAATGGCAGACCCCCTGCTACAATACCATTTGCTCCTATATTTCCTATTTCCAAGTCGGCAATATGCATGGAACCGCCTTTTCCTTTACAATACCCCGTTTCTTTCCCCAATAGCTCGGCCATCATGTATTTCACTTCTGAGCCCTTGGCAATACAATGTCCATGTCCACGGTGAGTGCTCGTAATTTTATCTTCATTCGTTAACACTGCACATGCACCAACAGCGGTAGGCTCTTGACCGATACAAAGATGCATCGTTCCGTGAATTTTCCCTTGCATAAACTGTTTTTCAACCGCTTCCTCAAAGTTGCGAATAAGAATCATTTGATATAACAAATCCTTTAATCTTTCTTTCCCTAGCTTTTGTAAGCTTCCAACCGTGCTTGTCTTCATATGGGAAACCCCTTTCTCATATAAACTTATTTGCTTTAACGATTCCTTATCAAACCATTTCTTCATTCTTCAAAGTCGTAATACATCAACACTTTTCCGCATTCTTTTGATTCTATGATCTCAAAAGCTCTTTCCCATTCGCTTAGTGGAACTACATCGGTAATAATAGGTTTTAAATCAATCGTATTCGTCGATAAGATTTTCTTTACTTTTTCCCATGTTTGCATGGAATGAGCATATGATCCGTATAGTTGTATTTGCTTATACAAAATGGAGTCCATATCCATTTCGATGTCACTGCCGATAATTCCAACTTGGATGTATTTCCCCAATTTCTTTATTGCTTTAATGGAAGTATTGACCGCTGAAGGGGCACCAGAGCATTCAACACCAACATCTACACCAACACCTTCTGTCAACTCATCCACAATTTCCTGCAAATCCTGAGTAAAAACATCAACTATTGTATGGGCTCTAAGTTCTTTGGCAATATTCAGCCTTGTTAAATCCTGACTCGTTCCAGTAACAATTACATTGCAGCCTTTTCTTACTAGTAAACTCAAACAAAGTAATCCAATTGGCCCCGGTCCTGAAAGCAAGACCCAATCACCTGCATGAAACTCCGTCAATTCTTCAATTGCCTGTACTGCACATGCTAATGGTTCTGCTAGAGCTGCTTCTTGTAATGAAATGGTAGATGGTACCTTATAAACCATCTCTTTATTGACGACCACATATTCTGTAAAGCTGCCATTTACCCCACTGCCAATACTTCTGCGTTCAGAACAAAACATATAATAGCCTTGTTTACAGTACATACAGTTCTTACACGTCCAGGCAATCGAAGGCAACACCATTACAATATCTCCCGGATTAATGTTTTTTACGTTCTTTCCAGATTCAACGACTTCTCCTGAAAATTCATGTCCGATCACAACAGGTGGATAGCTCTTATAGCTATCATGATAAATATGCATATCTGTGCCGCAGATGCCTGAATACCGCACTTTTATTTTTATTCCGGTCGCATCACAAACCGGTTCAGGAATATCAAGTAAATGTAAATTTCCAAAACCGGGCTTTGTCTTCATAAGTGCTTTCATGTCTAATCCACTCGCTTATTAAAATTTGATGTACGATTCAGTCTAAAACGAACTAACACATTATTTTGTTTACCACTGTGTCTCTATAACGTTTATGAAGAAAAATATTCCTCCTGGAAAAGTTAGTTGCTCTTCCAGAAGGAATTTTCATTCACTCCTATAGCCCAAGAGAAATATACTTCTCTTCTAAGTAATCTCTAATTCCTTGGTGTCCGCCTTCACGGCCGTATCCACTATGATTCATACCACCAAATGGAGCTTGAGGTACGCCAGGAACTGCATCATTTAATCCGATTACGCCAAAGTTTAATGCTTCAGAAACAGCAACTGCACGTTGAATGTTTGAAGTATAAAGATAAGCCGCTAACCCGTATTCCGTATTATTTGCTTCGAATATAACATCTTCATCATTACTAAAAGTTGTGATTGGAGCTACTGGTCCAAAAGTTTCTTCTGTCATGATAATCATGTCGTTTGTAACATTACCAAGAATAGTCGGTTCGAAATAGAAACCATTAGGATCTCCTGTTACTTTACCTCCAGTTAAAACTTCTGCACCTTTTGATTTAGCATCTTTTACATGCTCTTGTACTTTTTCAAGTCCGTCTTTATTTACTAATGGTCCAATTTGTACAGTTTGATCCAAACTATTCCCTACCTTCAACGTTTGAACCTTTTCAACAAAAAGCTTTGTGAACTCATCTTTAATATTTTCATGAACATAAATGCGATTTGCACACACACATGTTTGGCCTGCATTTCTAAATTTACTCGCTACTGCTCCTTCAGCTGCTTTTTCTAAATCTGCATCTTCGAATACGATGAAAGGAGCGTGTCCACCAAGCTCTAAAGAAAGCTTTTTCAATTGCTCTGCGGACTTTTCTACTAATTTCTTCCCTACATCTGTTGATCCTGTAAAAGAAACCTTTTTCACTATCGGGTTTGCAAAAATCTCATCAGAAATCTCTCCTGTAGCACCTGCCACAATATTTACGACACCATTTGGAATACCAGCTTTTTGAACAAGGCTAGCAAAGGCAAGAGCTGAAAGTGGTGACTGACTTGCAGGCTTGACAATACCCGTACAGCCAGCAGCCAAGGCAGGTCCAAGCTTTCTAGTCATCATGGCTAACGGGAAATTCCAAGGGGTAATGGCAGCAATTACACCAACTGGCTGTTTCACGACAAGCAATCTTTTGTTAGGTGAGGATGCCGGAATCGTTTCCCCATAAATACGGCGGCCTTCTTCTGCATACCAGGATAAGAAGCTAGCAGCATATTTCACTTCTCCACAAGCTTCTGTGTATGCTTTCCCCATTTCCTTGCTCATAATGGTTGCAAGTTCAGCCTCATGCTCTAGCATTAAATCATGTACTTTTAATAAATAATCTGCTCTTTCATTGGCAGTAAGCTTAGCCCATTTTGGGAATGCTGCATTTGCAGCTTCAATAGCAGCTTTCGTTTCTTCTTTTGCTCCTCTTGGAACCTCGGCGATGACTTCACCAGTGTTTGGATTTTTTACTGAAAATGTGGAACCACCGCTTGCAGTTGCCCACTCACCGTTAATGAATAATTTACTATTATCTAAGTCAATCAAAGATACTTGTTTAGCAGCTTGTAACATTGTAATTCCTCCTATTTTTTTCAAGTCATGTATGATCCATTAATTCATGAAAAAATGAATCTAGAAAAATTGTTTAAAATACAATCATTAATTTTAAGAGAATACCATTCCGCCATCAATTACGACTGCTTGCCCTGTCATGTAATTTGAATCCTCAGATGCCAAAAATGAAACATAATTCGCTACATCTATCGGTTCTTCAATTCTTCCTAACGGGATTCCGTTAATTTTATTTTTCAACGTTTCTCCTAAGGGCACATTCATATATTCACTCATTTTGCGATCAATTTCTTCCCACATACCTGTACCTACAATACCTGGACAATACGCATTAACCGTAATTCCGTGAGGAGCCAGCTCTTTTGCTGCCGTTTGAGTAAGACCTATAACAGAAAATTTTGTCGCACAATAGTGACCTAGAAATTCAACACCTCTTTTTCCGGAAGTACTGCTTGCATTAATGATTTTTCCACTGTTTTGTTTGATCATCACTTCAGCTGCTGCTTGCATGCAAAACATTGTTCCAAACACATTAATTCGAAAGATTCTTTCTAGATCTTCTTCTGTAATTTCAAGCAATGGTTTTACTTGGACAATGCCAGCGTTTGAAACCATGACATCAAGACGGCCAAAATGTTCTACTGTTTGATTAATCATGGAAAAAACTTGATCTCTCTTGCTAATATCAGCTACAATTGCAAAGGATTTCTGACCTAGCTCTTCAATTTCGGAGGCCACATTTTTTATGGATTCTTCACCGATATCATTTAGGACTATATCAAAACCATCACTAGCAAGCCGCATTGCAATTGCTCTACCAATCCCTGCCCCAGCACCTGTAACCAAAGCGACTTTATTGTTTTTCATTTTCATCCCCTCTTTTAACGGAAAAGTTATTTTAAATGAAACCCTTTTGAATTAACAAAGGGTCTCATATGTTCCCTTCTTGGTACCGATAGAAAATCACTCATTGTTATTGTCCAATTCGTATTCTTCTGGTTTGTAAAACGGTGACCGTAATAATCTTCCAATTGAGAATCATATTGATCCAAGAGCTCATCGTATTTTTCTTCGTTATATACATTTTCATGTAGAATCGCATTAACTGGTAAGCGCGGCTTTACCAATTGAGTTTCATCCGGAACTCCCACTGTCATGCCGAATAAAGGAAATGTTTTATCAGGTAACCCTACAACATTACTAATTTCTTCAGGGTTATTTCGTACACCGCCTATGTAGCAAATACCGTATTTTTGAGATTCTGCAGCAACTACAAAGTTTTGGGCAAATAGTGCAGTATCAATAACTCCGACAAGGAAGTTTTCAAGAATTTCATTCTGAATGTTTGTTCCTTGTTTTTTACATGCATATTCCAAGCGTTTCATGTCTGCACAGAATAACAACAAAACCGGTGCAGATTCGATTTGCCTTCTATTATTTGAAAGAGTTGCAATTGCTTCTTTTTTCTCCGGATCTGTGATGTGAATGACCGAATAAGCTTGAACAAAGTGAGATGTTGCAGCGTGTTGTGCAGAAACTAGCATCCTTTTTAAGGTTTCAGGCGGAATGTCTTCCTTTTTATAGTCCCTTATGGAAGTATGACTTCGTAAAAGTTCAAGCGTTGCATCTAATTGTTTGTCAAGAGTCATGAGTCCCCCGCCTTCATTTGTTTATAGCTAACATTGGCTTCAGTACTACTTGATTCAGACCGTCTTCAAAAGCTTGTGCTACCTCTGCTAATGGATAGATTGTCATAACGTCTATCAATTTTTCTGATAATGAATCTAAAACAGAAAATGCCATACTATAATCGTCAGGATTACATCCATAGCTTGTTATGATTGATACCTCACTTCTTACTAATTCCGTTAAGAAGAGGGTTGTTTCATGTTCATACAGTGCAACAAAAACCGCTTTTGCACCTTTTTTCAAACTACGGAATCCTGATTTCACCGCTGCGTTAGATCCGGAACATTCAAATACAATGTCCACCTTTTCTTCTAAATTCCCTGATTCAACAATGTGTGGTATGACTCCGAATGTCCGGCATTTTGATAATCTGTTTTCATAATCCTGTTGAAGACCAGACAAAATAACTTTTGCACCTTGCTGAGCGAGAATTACACTTACAAAAAAACCAATAATTCCTGGACCTTGAACAAGTATTGTATCGTTTTTAGATTTTTCTCCTGCTTGGCGTACAGCATGAACAGCGATTGCCATCGGTTCACTTAACGCAGCTAAATGGAGGGGCATCCCATCTGGAACTTCCCTTACATATTGCGCTTTTGTCTTTACAAATTGTGCCATGCCACCATCAAAGTGAAGACCAATTACTTTATTTTGAGTACATATCGATTTGCGCCCGTTAAGGCAGTTTTCACATTGGCCACAGTAATTCATTGATTCAACGATGACGTTTTTTCCTTTTAAATGAGAAAGTGAAGCATCAAAACAATCAACGACACTCCCGGAAAATTCGTGGCCTAGAATGATCGGTTTTTTCACAAATTCATAGCCTTTTGAATGATTAAATGCATGAAGATCACTTCCGCAAACACCACAGTATTCTACCTTAACGAGCAATTCCTCACTGCTCAATCTTGGCAGATCTTTTTCTTGAAGAATAATTTCTCCAGCATTTTCTGTCTTAATGGCTGCTCTCATACATGACACCTCTACATTCCAAGGTAGGCTTTTTTCAAATGTGGATCGTTAATTAATTCTGTCGCATTTCCGGACAATGCTAATCTTCCATTTTCCAGTACATAGGCATCGCTGGCTATGGCCAATGATTGCTGCACATTTTGCTCCACTAGTAAAATCGTAATTCCAGTATTTCGTATATTTATTAAATCCTTTATTAACTGCTGAACTAAGATGGGAGCTAATCCAAGTGATAGCTCATCAATGATTAATAGTTTTGGATTGGCCATTAATCCTCTAGCAATCGCGACCATTTGTTGCTGTCCACCACTCAAATCCCCTGCCATTTGACTTTTTCTTTCTTCTAAAATTGGGAACAAGTCGTACACGAAGCGGAGATTTTTTTTGAAATCTTTTTTCGCTCGTTTAGAATAAGCCCCTAATTCTAGATTTTCTTGAATAGGCATATAGTTAAAAAGCTTTCTTCCTTCTGGTACTTGAATAATTCCTTCTTCAACAATTTCATGTGGGCTCATTTTGTGAATTTCTTTATCAAATAATGTTATTTCTCCGCTCGAAATTTTTTCGATTCCAGAAATAGCATTAATTGCACTTGATTTTCCCGCCGCATTTGCTCCTAATAATGCAGCAATTTGGCCTTCTTTAATTTCAAATGACAAGTCCCATAAGGCTTGGATTTCGCCGTAGAATAAGTTTACGTTTTGTAATTTAAGCAAAGCTCAATTCCTCCCCAAGATAAGCTTTAATTACTTCTGGATTGTTCGTAATTTCTTTCGGTGTACCCTCTGCAATTTTCTCACCATGATGAACTACGACGATACGATCGCAAACATTCATGACAACTTCCATAATGTGCTCAATAAGAATGATGGTAATTCCACTTTCTCTTAACCCCTTGATCATCGGCAGGATTTCTTTCACTTCACTTGGATTCAAACCAGCCATAACTTCATCCAACAGAAGCAAGGTTGGCTGCGTTGCCAATGCTTTAGCTACTTCTAGACGCTTTTTATCTGCGATGGTTAAGCTTTTGCCGATTTGATCTTTCTTTTTATCTAAACCAACCTTTTTCAATATTTCCAGGCTATATTCTCTTGCTTCCTTTGTACTAGATGCTTTGTTGAAAGCTCCAACCATAGCATTTTCTAGTACAGAAATATTGCCAAACGGCTTAACGATTTGATAGGTTCTACCAATTCCTTTTTTGCAAATAACATATGGCTTTTGGCTTGTAATATCTTCATTATTAAATACTACTTGTCCAGATGTTACCGGAAGTGAGCCAGATATAAGGTTAAACAACGTCGTTTTACCTGCACCGTTCGGACCAATAATCCCGACGATCTCATTTTCATTTACATCAAATGAAACGCCATTTACTGCTTTTAATCCACCAAAATGTTTTGAAACTTCTTTAACCTGAATAATCAACTTTTTCACCGTCCTCCACTTTGATGTTCTTTTTATTCAAGCCTTTCAGTTTTTTAGGAATGCTTTTTAGAATTGGAAGCAATCCATTCGGCAAGAACGATACGATTAGAATTAATACAACACCATATATTAAATAATTCATTCCGCTTAATGAAGGGAAAGAAGAACGTAAAAGTTCATTTAATGGGATGATGATAAAAGCACCTAAAACCGGTCCGAATACTGTTCCAACCCCGCCAATGATCGCAATCAAAGCAATTTCAATCGAAAAGTTCATGTTGAAAACAGAGATAGGTTCAAAAAACAACATATACTGAGCGTAAAATACACCGGCAATACCAGTCATTCCAGCGCTTATTACCATAGCAATCATTTTATATTTCGTTACATGTATTCCAAGTGTTTCAGCACCATCTTCATCCTCACGAATAGCTTTCAAGTAATAACCAACCTTTGTTTTATCTACCCAAATCGCAATGGCTATACTAATCACAAATAAAACTAATACTACGAAATAGTAGGCACTGTATTCTCTAAAGATTAGGTTTGCAAAACTTGGCTCAAATCGAATATTAACTCCAATCGCTCCTTTTGTTACGTCTCTGAAATATAGCGTCAAGTGGCGAATAACTTCTGCAAATGCAATAGTTGTTAGAGTAAAATATGTTCCTCTTAATCTGAAAGCAGGCCAGCCGATCAATATACCAACCACGATGGATATCACTGCTGCTATGATGAATCCCAACCAAGGACTAACACCGAAATTTAGATATAAAAGGGTTGAAGTGTAAGCACCTATTCCGAAAAAGATCGCATGGCCGAGTGATAATTGACCACCATATCCGCCTAAAATATTCCACGACCCCGCAATAGTTGCATACAATAAAATGAGAATAAAAATATTTAAATAGAATCTATTTGTAACAACAAAGGGAGTTACTACTAGCAAAATACCAAATAAAAACAAAAATTTTTGTTTAGATAATAGTTGCATCATTTCAAGCCAACCTCCTCTGCTCCTTTGCCAAGACTAAATATACCGGAAGGGCGAACCAGTAAAACCATAATAAAAATCACAAAGTATATCGCTTCTTTTAGACCTGGATCAAAGATAACACCGGAAAGAGCTTCCACTAATCCAATAATTAACCCACCGAAGAATGCACCGAACATACTTCCCATTCCACCTAATACAACGACAACGAACGCAATTAGTATGAATGATGCACCAATTGTTGGGTAGACCGAGTAAATCGGCATGAGCAAAGCACCCGCAAGACCTACCAGGCCTGATCCGATTCCGAAAGCTAAAAGATAAATTCTTTTTACGTTAATCCCCATCAAGAAAGCGGCTTGTTTTTGCATAGCAACAGCCCGGATGGCTTTTCCAGTCAAGGTTTTTTGCAAAAAAAGATATAAAACAACAGCTACCCCAACTGCAGCTCCGAATGCAACTAATCTCGGAATACTGACTGCAAGTTCTCCAATATTAATAACTGATGTTTGATAACTTGTTTTAACAGAAAGATGATTCGCACTTAATGTCATTAAAGCAAGATTTTGAAGGGCTATCGATAATCCTAAAGTTGCAAATATTTTCGTTGATGCAGGTGTATCTAAAATTGGCTGAATCATAAATCTCTGAGTGAGTACACCAAGTAAAAATAGACAAATGATTACTAGAATGGCAGATACATATGGATCTAAGCCCATCGTCGTGTAAAAAAGAAAGCTTATATACATGGCAATCATAAGCAGCTCACCATGAGCAAAGTTTACGATCCTTACAACCCCAAGAATTAAGTTCAAGCCCATGCTGATTAATGAATAAATCCCACCTAATAAAATCCCTGATATAAGTGTTTGAACTATTGTCATATTTACACCTCTCTGTTTGATAATAAAAAGAGAAACTTCTATGAGGTTAACCTATAAGTGCCCGGCACCCTTTTCTAAGGGTGCCACACTCTTAATTTTGGGATATCCTTTTAGATTCTTGATTTCATAAAAACTATTATTTTATTTATTCGCTATTTGAGGTTCTTCTACAGCTACGTTTTCCGGCCAAACTGTCTTAAGCTCTCCATTGAGCCACTGATGGACGTATGGTTGACCCAGCTTGTTTTGCCCGGTATCCTGATCGAATTCTACTCCCCAGCCAGTAACTGTTGATCCAGGGTCAGCAGTATATTTCAAAGCTTCTTCTTTTAATTTATCAGGATCAACTTCGCCTACTTTATCCATTACGTCTAGTACTATTTTCATTCCCATATAGTTTGTTAAAGAATGTCCAGAACGTGGGTCTTCACCATACTTTTCTTTATACAGCGCCATAAATTCTTCAATTCCAGGCGTAGCTTCGCGATTAATTTGGTATTGCGGGAAATCAATATTTAAAATACCGTTTGCTTTTTCTCCCATTGCATCTTCAAAATCAGTCATCGTATGACCGCCACCAGAGCCGACAAATACAGGAACCTTCAGTCCTAACTCTTCACTTTGCCTAGCAAGAAGGACAGCATCATTTAAGTAAGAAACAGCTATCAAAACGTCTGGTGCAGCTTTTTTAAGGTTTAAAACTACTGAACTTAAATCATTTGAAGCAGCACTGTATGCTTGTTTTGTTACAACATTAATTCCTTCTTTTTTTGCTAGTTTAGCAGCTTCATCCGCAATCGTTGTTCCATACGTAGAATCTTCGTACGCAAGACCAACCTTGATATCTCCTAGCTCTTTACCAAGTTTTTTTGTAACAATTTCTTTTATGAAATCTACATGAACCTTAGAAAAATAAGAAGCCGGTGGATTTGTGCGCACAACATATTTGTATTTACGGTCTGTTATGGTATCAGACACGGCACCAAGTTCCCAGTACAACACTCCACTTCTTTCAGCTACTTCACTTGCTGCAAAAGCAATAGAGCTTGAATATGATCCGACAATGGTTTTTATGTTTTCTTGATTAATTAAACGATTCGCTTCTGCTTGAGCAGCATCAGCATCAACTGCATCTCCCTTAACAAGTTCAATTTTCTTTCCACCTGCTATACCGCCATTTTTATTTGCTTCTTCAATAGCAAGCTCAGCACCCCGAAAACTCTCTTCGCCAAGAAGTGCCAATCCACCTGATAAAGGATATAACGCACCAACTTTTAATGTTCCCGATTTACCACTTCCTTCACCATCACCACTTGCCCCGCCTGAGCAGGCTGATAAAAGGAGAAGAAATCCTACCATAATAACGCTTGCAACTTTCTTCAAGAAATTTCCCCCTCATTTGATAAATAATTATTTGTTAAGCTGTGGTTCCTGAACAGACACTTTTTCTGGCCATACAGCTAAAAGCTTTCCGTCAGTCCACTGATGCACATATGGTTCACTTAGCTTGTTTTGTCCTGTTTCTGGATCGAATTCTACACCCCATCCAGTTACAGTTTGTCCTGGTTCTGCCTTATAATTAATGGCTGCATCACGTAATTTATCAGGGTCCATCTCCCCAACCTCATCAATTACATCAAGAAGGACATTCGTTCCCATGTAGTGCACCAAAGAGTGTCCAGAGCGAGGATCTTCACCATATTTTTCTTTATAAAGCTTCACAAAATCTTTCATTCCGGGTGTGAATTCTTGGTTAATATGGTATTGTGGAAACGCAACATTAAAAAAACCATCTCCTATGTCACCAACACCTTCTATGAAGTCAGCCATATCATGGCCTCCGCCTGAGCCAACAACAACCGGAACTTTTAACCCTAATTCTTGACTTTGTCTGTGTAGCAGAATGCCGTCATTTAAATAAGAAACTGCAATGAGTACATCTGGCTCAGCCTTTTTAAGGTTCAGAACTACAGAACTTAAATCGTTTGATGCAGCACTATATGGCTGGATTGTTACGACGTTAATGCCTTCTTTTTCTGCTAGTTTCTCTGCTTCATCTGCAATTGTTGTTCCATAAGATGAATCCTCATGGGCAATCGCTACTTTTATATCGCCTAAGTCCTTCCCAAGCTTATCAGCCACATAATTTTTGATAAAATCAATGTGAGTTTTTGATAGATAGGATGCTGGAGGATTCGTACGTAACACATATTTGTATCCCCGGTCCGTAATAGAATCAGCAACGGCACCATACTCCCAGAACAAGACACCATTTCTTTCAGTCACTTCACTAGCTGCCTGCGCGACGCCAGAAGAATAAGAACCGACAATTGTCTTAATATTCTCTTGATTAATCAAACGGTTTGCTTCCGCCTGTGCAGAGTCAGCATCTGGAGCGTCCCCTTTAACGAGTTCAACTTTTTTACCGTCTGCTATTCCACCGTTTTTGTTTCTTTGTTCAATTGCAAGCTCCACTCCGCGATAGCTTTCTTCACCTAGTAGCGCTAGACCTCCGGATAATGGAAAAATTGCACCGATTTTTAACGTGTCGGAGCCTTTGTCATCACCACTTGCCTGATCTGATCCGCCGCAGGCAGTCAATAGTAATAGAAAACCTACTATTACTAGAGAAAAAATCTTCTTCATAAATTGAACCCCCATAAATAATTAACTGCTTAACCAGCCGCCATCGACATAAATCGTTTGGCCGGTAACATAATCGGAAGCATGCGAAGCTAAGAAAATTGCAGCTCCTTGTAGTTCTTCAACTTCACCGGTTCTTCTTAATGGAATACGAGATTTCATCCACTCTACTCTTTTCTCGTCCGCAAAAAGACTTTTCGTCATTTCTGTTTTGAAATAGCCCGGACCAATTGCATTGACTAAAATTCCATCCTCTGCAAACTCTACTGCCAACGATTTGGTTAATTGAGATATTCCACCCTTACTTGCAGCGTATGCAGACATGTTCGGAAAAGCTATTTCACTAGTTAGTGAAGCTATATTGATGATTTTTCCATATCTTTGTTCCTTCATGTATGGGATAACAGCCTGTGATGTAAATACTGCTGTTTTCTGGTTGATATCCATCACATAATCCCAATCCTCTTCGGTTACTTCTAAAAACGAAAGCCGTTTATTTGTTCCAGCACCATTCACTAAAATATCAATTTTTCCTTCTTGATTCACGATATCTTTTACAAAACCAGTTATATCGTCTGCATTTCGTGCATCCACTGCAGAATAATAAGCCCTTCTTGAAAAACCAGTTATCGTGTCTGCAGTTTCTTTTAGTTCGCTTTCTGTTCTGCTCGTGATAGCTACGTTAGCACCTGCTTCAGCCAGTGCTAACGCAATAGTCTTGCCAATTCCTCGTCCTCCTCCCGTAACCAACGCCGTTTTTCCGCTCAAATCAAACAACTTCAACTAAAGCACCTCCGATTGATTTACGATATAGCGCAACCACATCTTCATATGTAGTGATTCTAGGATTTGCTGCAATATTTCCACTTAACATTGCATCCTTTGCCATACGGTCAATCTGAGAATCATCAACTTTGAACTCTGCAAAAGTTGTAGGAATTCCAATATCCTTTGAAAGCTTTTTAACAGCATCTACAGCAGCTACTGCTCTATCCATTAATGTCAAACTTTCAAGGTTTTCTCCCATATCTTCCGCAATATCACTAAACAGTTCCGGTACAGCCAGAGAGTTAAATTCCATGACATGCGGAATCAAAACCGAATTAGCAACTCCATGGGGTACTCCATAAATCGCACTTACCGGATGACTTAATGCATGGCAGTTTCCCAAACGTGTATTGTTGAATGCTAGCCCTGCTAAAAGGCTTCCCATCAGCATATTATCCCTTGCCACCATATTATCCCCGTTGTATACCGCCTGGCGGAGATGAGAACTAATTTTTCTGATAGCTTCCCTTGCCAGCGTCTTTGAAATAGGGGTCGCCATTTTTGAGGTATAGGATTCGAGTGCATGAACAAGTGCATCCAATCCAGTAGAAGCTGTTATATGAGAAGGCAAAGATTTTGTTACCAATGGATCAACTAATGCCCACTTAGGCGCCAACCTAATTCCTCCGACAGTGAGCTTATACTGACGTTCTTCATCGGTAATAACCGTAAAAGTAGTGACTTCACTAGCAGTACCCGCCGTTGTAGGGATGGCCACAAGTGGCAATAAGTCATTTGAACAAGTATCAATTCCTTCATAACCGGCAATAGAACCACCATTAGTAGCTAATAGACAAACTGCTTTGGCAACATCAATGGAACTGCCACCTCCCATGGCCACAACTACATCTGCATTGATTTGCTTCAATGCCAGCATCGCATCATCACAATTTGTCACAGTGGGATTTGGTTTTGTCTCATCAAATATCGCATAATGAATGCCATCTAACTGCCTTGTAAGCTGGTCAATCAAACCAGTTTTGACGATGCCTCCATCTGTGATTATTAATACATTCTTAAAACCTTGAGCATCAATAATTTCTCTTAATTGATTAGCAGCCCCCATTCCATAAGTAATTTGGGTGGGGTTTTTAAAAAAACCTAAATTGTTCATTCAATGTTTCCTCCTATCTTGTTTTAAAATTCATATTTAATTGCCCTTATGTAATCGCCTTCATTTCTAAGATGAAGTATGATAGAAGCAATACAAATAAAAGCACGGTAAATCGTTATACCGATATTCATGTGTGAAACTTTTGGATGGTTTCTGTAATGAAACCCATTGCAGTAAGCTCTATTCTTCAAACAGTAGTTACTGATCAAAAAGGATTCCGTTCTATATCCCCCTTTTTTCTATATAAAGCTAAAAATATAAGTCTTATAATTTATATATGCAAAAAGCGTGCCAACATTAAAAGTAGAGAAATCTATACTTCTTTTAGCTTTATATAACGGTTAGTTTATAACTTAAGTTTTTTTGTCGATTTTTAAAACGTATAAAAAAAACACACTTTAGAAAAAGTGTGTTTTTTTTATACATTTTACTATTATGCGTACTCTTATAATCTACTGCATTGTCGCACGGTACTGCCTCTCGTTTACATCTTCCAGTTGTCTGAAAAGCTGAAATAAATATTCGCAATCGATCCCGGAAGGAAAGTAACGGCATTTAATAGAGAATTCTTTTCCTAACGGTTATCTATTTTTTCCGGATACAAATCATGGTTCATCAAACGGTATTCCGCCATTTTTTCATATTTAGTGCCCGGCTTGCCGTAATTCGTATACGGATCAATCGAGATACCGCCCCGAGGGGTGAACTTCCCCCAGACTTCAATATAGCGAGGATCCATCAGTTCAATCAGGTCATTCATGATGATGTTCATGCAATCCTCGTGGAAGTCACCATGATTGCGGAAGCTGAATAAATAGAGCTTGAGCGACTTACTTTCTACCATCCTATGGCCGGGAATATAGCTGATATAAATCGTCGCAAAATCCGGCTGGCCCGTCTTTGGGCATAGGCTGGTGAATTCCGGACAATTAAACTTCACAAAATAGTCCCGGTTTGGATGTTTATTGTCAAACGTTTCCAAAATTCCAGGCGAATATTCAAATACATATTTTGTCCCCTGATTCCCAAGCAGTGTTATGTCCTGCAAATCCTCATCTTTTCTCTCATCTTTTCTTCCAGACATAAAAAAACCTCCTTTTTTACACAAGAGAGGCAATAAACTCATAAAAAGGCTCGAAACAGAAAAACCATACCTCATCAAGATATGGTTGATTCGTTCCCTATCAAAGCCATAGTTTTTTATAGAGGGTGATTGCTATGAACCTCTCCCGCTCAATTATCATTTTGTCTTGATTACTATAGTTAAAAAAGTGGTACTCTGTCAATGGATATTTTCGATAAAAGTGACGGGTTTTGATATTGAAATAACTCAAGAGGTATTTAAACGTCTCGATTTTAAACCTAAGTTCGTTGAAACAAAATGGGATGGAATGATTGCCGGTCTTGGCGCCAAACGTCATGGTCGTCAAAAAAAAAACATCGTACGCTGCAGTTTTTAAATAAAGTTAATGCAAAATAAGACTCTGGAAACAACATTTCCAGAGTCTTATCTTTTCCAGCCTGTTATTCCAATCTTTTATGTTTGAAACTCTACAAAAGGGGTATAAATAATAATATTGTGCAAGAAATTTTCATAAGAATAGTTTTATAGAAAGGATGATAAAAACATGATTCAAGTCACTGTAAAAATCGATTATTTAGGAAAGAGTTATCAAACGAACGTAATTGCGGAACATGGGGATACTGAAGACGAAATTTTCCGTAAAGCTTTCGAACAAGTTCAAAAACAATGGACCAATTAGAGAAGCAGGAAACCTGATTGAAGGTACCTGCTTCTTTATTATTTAAAGCTAAATTATCTGAAGCAATAAAATCACCATTCGATTCCGATTATTGTTTTCCATCCACAGCAATTTGATTTTCTCCTTCTAAAAATGTCGCAATCCCCATTTCGTTATAGAAGCTAATAAATTTATCTTCCACAACTTCCAATTTATTCAGATAAATAGTATTAATCGGATAGTTTAGCGGCAATTCCTTTAGGATTTCAATAACGAACAAGGCCTAATGTAAAATGCCATCCCATAAACTATTTAGATTTCAGATAAAATTCAGGAACGAACTTAACAGGTGTTTTTCTTTGATAATGAAGGTATTTAATAGATCATCTATCAAAATCCTTATATTAAAATAAAATCCACTTGCGAAAAAACCATAAAACCCGTTTACCCATTTTTTTGTTTCCTTCCAGCCATCGACTAACCAATCATGAACTTTTTGTGACATACACAATTTTCATTTGAGTTTTTACATACATGGTACTAAGATAGACGTATAGTTTGAGAAGGAAGGATTTTTGGTTCTACGTTCTCAAAAGTGTTTGTGAAATAATTAACAAAATGTTCACATTTGGTATTTGACTTTATTTTTTCATTAATTAAGAAAGGGGTACTTTCATGAAAATAAAATGGGCTTTATTAACAATAGTTTTTACTGTAATCACAGTGCTTACAGGTTGTGAACCACTAATGGTTTTAGATCCTAAGGGGCCTCAAGCCGAAACGCAAGCCAATGACATTATGTTATCGATTGGGATCATGTCGTTTATTGTCATTGTCGTTTTCGCACTTTTAGCATTTGTGTTAATAAAATACCGTGCGTCCAAACAAAGTAAAGATTATGAACCGCCTCACATGGAAGGGAATGTGATTGTTGAAGCGATTTGTGTGGGGATTCCAGTTTTAATCGTCGCTTTCCTTTCATTTGTTTCTGTACAAAGCAACTATAAGGTTGAAGCAACACCGAAAGGATATGAAGATAAAGAACCTTTAGTAATTTATGCTTCTTCATCTAATTGGAAGTGGCATTTTAGTTATCCAGAAGAGGGTATCGAAACAGTTAACTACTTAAATATTCCAACAGACCGGCCGCTTGAATTTAAACTTTATTCCTACGGACCAATCACTAGTTTCTGGATTCCGCAACTTGGGGGACAAAAATACGCGATGAGTGACATGGTTAACACGTTACACTTAGGGGCTGACGTTCCAGGGGAATTTATGGGACGAAATGCAAACTTTAGTGGTAAAGGGTTCGCTGAAAATACGTTCGATGTCGAGGCAATGCCTGAAGCTGAATTTGACGAATGGGTAGAAGAAGTGAAAGAAACGGCTGAACCAGTGACTGAAGAAAAATTCGATGAGTTATTAGAACCTGGTCACCTTGGGCGGATGACGTTCACCGGAACTCATTTAGAATTTAATCCACCTCCGACAGGACATAATCATGGATCAAGTGACTCTGATGAACATTCAGAAGATGAACATACTGAACATCAAGAATCAAGCGATTCAGATGAAAAAGAAACAGAACACAATAATCATTAATATACTTCGAGTTTTATAACAACTAGATTACATGAATAGCAATATACTTCCCGAAAGGAGTCACAAAAAGTATGGATTACTTTGATCGATTTGCCATACCTCATCCAAGTCCTGTGATTTACGCGTCGATGGTTGCCATTGGTATTACTGTTCTCGCAATAATCGCCGGCTTAACATATTTTAAAAAATGGGGCTATCTATGGCGTGAATGGTTAACAACAGTAGATCATAAACGGATTGGTATTATGTATCTGATATCCGCTTTGCTGATGCTATTCCGCGGTGGTGTTGATGCTATAATGTTGCGTGCCCAACTTTCCGTGCCTGAAAACAAGCTGCTGGATGCACAACATTATAATGAAATTTTCTCAACGCACGGGGTCGTCATGATCCTCTTTATGGCAATGCCATTCATCATAGCCCTAATGAACTTCGTTGTTCCATTACAAATTGGAGCTCGTGACGTAGCGTTCCCACGTTTGAATGCCCTAAGTTTTTGGTTATTCTTCATGGGTGCGATGCTATTCAACATCTCTTTTGTAGTTGGGGGTTCTCCTGATGCGGGCTGGACTTCTTACTTCCCGCTCGCAGGTAACGAATTTAGTGAATCAGTCGGAACGAATTATTATATGATAGCGATTCAGATTGCTGGTATTGGTACATTAATGACTGGCATTAACTTTATGACTACCATTCTCAGAATGAGGGCACCTGGTATGACATTAATGAAAATGCCAATGTTCACCTGGTCTTCCCTCATCACTAACCTTATCATCGTTTTTGCTTTTCCTGTATTAACAGTGACGCTTGCGATGGGTACAATGGACCGGCTATTTGGAACAAACTTCTTTACAACGGATAATGGCGGTATGGATATGCTTTGGGCGAACTTGTTCTGGGTTTGGGGACATCCTGAAGTTTATATCTTGATTCTTCCGGCATTCGGTATTTATAGTGAGGTTATCTCAACCTTTGCACGCCGCAACCTATATGGTTATAAATCAATGGTTGCCTCCATGGTTGCAATTTCATTCCTTTCGTTCCTGGTATGGGCGCACCATTTCTTTACAATGGGACAGGGAGCACTTACTAACAGTATCTTCTCGATTACAACCATGGCGATTGCCGTTCCGACCGGGGTTAAGATCTTTAACTGGCTGTTAACGCTTTGGAAAGGGAAAATTGTTATTACAACTCCAATGCTTTATTCATTGCTATTCATTCCGCTTTTCACACTCGGCGGAGTTACCGGAGTTATGCTTGGAATGTCAGCAGCTGACTACCAATACCATAATACGATGTTCTTAGTGGCTCACTTCCACATGGTCATCATCCCTGGTGTTATATTCGCTATGCTGGCCGGACTCACTTACTATTGGCCAAAAATGTTCGGTTTCATGCTGAATGAAAGAATCGGGAAATGGGCAGCATGGTTAATCGCTATCGGTACTCTCGTAGCATTCATGCCAATGTTTTTCTCAGGGCTGGATGGTCAAGCACGCCGGATGTACACATACTCTGAATCAACTGGATTTGGAATATATAATATGATTTCGTTTATCGGGGCACTTGTGCTCGCAGTCGGTTTTGTATTAATCGTCTACAACATCTACTACAGCACTCGTTACGCTTCAAGGGATATCAGTTCTGATCCATGGGATGCACGTTCTTTAGAGTGGGCTACTCATACTCCGGTACCGGAATATAACTTTGCGATTTTGCCACAAGTTAATTCAACTGAAGCACTATGGGATGCCAAGAAAAAAGGCCATGTTTTATTCAAAGGTGAATATGAAAAAATTCATATGCCAAATAACAGCGGCGTACCGTTTATCATGGGTTGTATCTTCTTCGCATGGGGGTTTTCATTTGTATTCGGCATGTGGATTCCTTTAATCCTTACAACAATCGGAATATTTGCTTGTATGGCTCTCCGTTCGTTCGAGAAAGATCACGGCCGTTATATCTCAGTTGAAGAAATAGAAGAGACAGAAACAAAATTGCGAGGTGCTAACTAATGAAAATAGATAACTCGCTGCCACTTGAATATAGTACGGAAGAAAACCGTTTAAAAGTCTTGGGTTTCTGGATTTTCCTGGGCGCCGAAATAATGCTTTTTGCAACGCTTTTCGCGACATATTTCACACTGTTTGATCGTACGGCAGGCGGCCCTACTGGAGCGGAGATTTTCGAAATCACTCCAGTGCTAATTGAAACGATCTTGCTTTTAACAAGCAGTTTTACCATCGGACTTGGAATTCATGCGATGCGTCTCGGCAATAAGAAAGCGATGTTGTCATTCTTCGCGATCACACTTCTTCTTGGTGCAGGATTCTTGGGATTTGAAATTTTTGAGTTCGTTACGTATGTTCATGAAGGGGCAGGACTGCAAACCAGTGCGTTTACATCTATCCTATTAACAACATTAGGAACACATGGAGCACACGTTACACTTGGCCTTTTCTGGGGATTATTCATCATCCTTCAGGTGAAAAAGCGCGGATTGACTCCTGAAACAGCTAATAAATCATTCATCTTCTCTCTTTACTGGCATTTCCTAGATGTAGTTTGGATCTTCATCTTCAGCTTCATCTACCTGAAAGGAATGATGTAAACATGAAAGAATTATTCCCGCCCAAACAAGTAATGGGCTTTGTACTTTCACTTACCCTGACTGTAGTCGCTCTTTCGGTTTACTTCTTAAACATGTCATTTGCAGTAGGCATGACGGTTCTTCTTGTAACAGCATTCGTACAAGCAGGCCTTCAACTGGTTGTATTTATGCATGCCGGTGAATCTGAGGATAAAGCGGCAATCTATACGAACGTATATTACGGATTAGCCTTAGCTCTAATTACCGTCTTCGGTACATTACTAGCCATGGTCTGGGATATGTAATACGATGTGTATCAAAAGGAGCGCCTATAATGGCACTCCTTTTTTTGGTTTGATTGGAGCTATATTAATTCCTTTATATCTTTTCTTAAGCATTTCTTCCGTCGCCACAAAGAACACACCCATTAGAAAGATAAAAACAGCACCCATAATCGTTCCAATGCCAATTGGAGTCAAAATGCTGTAACCGCTTTCAAAAAAACCTATCAAAAAAATAAAGATTCCGATTGTAAGTACCGTTCCACCAACATACTTCACAGCATTTAGTATTTTCACTTCCATTTCAATCATCCTCCTTTTTATATATTATTCATCTAGTTCACAAAATTGTCAAACTTTTTCTGTTATCTTCACACAAATTTTCTTGACTTTCACTTAGTGCATTGGATTGTTAGAGACGGATTCATCTTGTTCTTTCTCTAGGGAAAAACCGTTTTTTCACGAATTAAATAGTCATTAGAGGATTCAAGGGTTAATCCTTTTGCATTTGTGGTAAATTAAACAATAAATAGCGGATAGGAGTGGAGATTATGGAATCGATGAAAAATACGTACTACGTCGACCTCGTCAGCGGCGATGTTCTGGACCGCCCTGGTGTGGAAGAAAATCCAAGTTTTAAAATAGAGGCCACTGATGAAGAATTAAACAAGCTAAAGGGCTTTTTAAACGAAAGTGATAAAGCTGATATGCAAGCATATGTTCGTTCACATATTCCATTTCGTGAATATCATAAGGATCCTCAAAACGATCGATACGATGAATCGATAAAAAAAATTTATGCGATGATTCATCAATTGGGTGATGCCGAAGCAAAGCGTTTCATTGAAAAGATAGGAATCCTTGAAGAAGACAAATCGCAGCAAGATGAAGAAATCGAACATTTTAAGTAAGCAGCCGATCTTTTAAAGAAAGGTTGAAGAGACACGGATTTTTGTGTCTCTTTTATTATAGAATCAGTAAAAAGTGGTTTATAGTAATTTCACCAATCGTTTGATTAATAGAAAACATAATATTTCAATGACTTGTTTTGTAAGGGAATAAGTTGAAAAGCTATCATTCCGTTGCCAGCCTTCTTTCTAAGCGGTGTAATAAGAAGCTTAAGGAAAGTGTCAAAATCAAATAAATTACTGCAGCTGTTAGGTACGGTTCCCATACCCGGAAGTATTGCCCGTTCATGGCCTGTCCCCAATACATAATCTCAGGTGCAGCCACAATTGAAGCCAGCGAAGACTCTTTAATTAATACAATGAATTCATTTCCGAGCGGCGGAATCATTCGTTTGAACGCTTGCGGCAAAATAATATATCTCATTGATTGGACGTGGTTCATCCCGAGCGAACGGGCCCCCTCCATTTGCCCTCTATCAATGGAAAGGATTCCTGCACGGAAAATTTCAGCGATATAGGCAGCCGCATTTAAAGACAGGGTAATGATAGATGCCAAGATTCCATTCGTGTTCCCCGTAAAAAGCGGGACGACCGCAAAATGTATCAGCAAGATCTGGACCAATAACGGCGTTCCCCGAAAAATCGTTATGTAACATTCAAACGGAAATGCCAGCCATTTATTTTGCATCATTTTCCCTAAACCAATCAATAAACCAAGCACTGTACCTATTACGATTCCGGCCAAAGACAGGCCAATCGTCAGCAATGTTCCCTCCAATAAGAAAGGAGCATATTCGGCGATAATATCAAAGCGAAAATCCATCAATTTACTCCCCCACATAAGTAAAAATTGCGTAACACATTATTGGGTTACGCAATTTAGCTTTTTTCTTATTGCTGTTCTTTTAGTTTATCTAGATCGGGTTCGACTTTAAACCACTTTTTATAAATCTCCGTATACTTTCCATTATCGATGATCTTTTTAGTAGCTTCATCGAAATCCGCCTTCACGTTGCTGCCTTTAGGAAGCATTAGTCCATAAAATTCCGCCTCAAAGGCTTTGCTATCCTCAATTACGACTAATTTTTGCTTAGGGTTGTTCTTGGCATATTCCTCAATCACCGTATTGTCGGCAACAACGGCATCTGCTCCGCCTTTGGTAAGCTCGAGAATGGCCAGGTTGTTGTTTTTAAATTTTTTGATATCCTTGCTGTTTTTGCCTAATAACTTTTCAGCAGATGACTGTCCGGTTGTTGCGTTCTGGACAGATACCGTTTTCCCTTTAAGATCTTCAGCTGATTTAATATCACTGCCCTCGGGAACTAAAATTTTATTAGTTGACAAGAAGTAAGGTACGGAGAAATCGTACGTTTGCTTCCGTTCGTCATTGATTGTAATCGCAGACATACCCATGTCAGCGCTTTTATTCTTCACTTCTAAAAATAAAGGATCCCAGCCAACGTTCTCTATTTTCACATCATATCCGGCTTCTTTTGCGACAGCGTTCACAAAGTCAACATCGAATCCAACAATTTTGCCCCCATCCATATACTCAAATGGGGCATAATTGGCATCTGTCACAACCCGGACGGATTTCTTCTCTGTATCAGAGCCGCCCTGTCCATCACCTGTCGTCTTTTCTGCCCCGCAGGCCGCCAAGACAAACACAAATACCATGGCCATTACTAATCCTGATAGCTTTTTCATAAAGTACCCCCTAATTTTATGCTTGCATAAGTCTTTCAACAATTCAGTATATTTAAATAAAAATATTATATCACGTTTTTTCACTCTTGCAATCAATGAAAAGAGGAAACTATAAGTTAATACTATATTAAAAATAATTTGAAGGATAGGCATTGACGGCAATTAAAAAAGCAGGGCTCTACTTTTAGAGCCTGCCAGTCTGTTTAATTTAATGCTTTTTGTCTATTTGCAGAGAATATGGCAATCAACGTATTTTGTGAAAACTAGGCGAACATCGAAATAATAACGATTCATTTGACAACGAAGCAACAGATCCAACTGAAAGGTCCTATTTCCCGGCATTCAGCATCCATTCATATTGGCGGAGCTGCACTTCGAACAGACTAATCGGGTCGCGGTATATTTCCGGCTTTTCTCTCATTTTATCAAGAGCTTCCTTGCCTTCCTTAATCTCCAAATGAGACTGCTCAACAGCGTGGTTCAGAACGCTTAGTGGATCTCTGAAGAATAATGTTACATCCCGGTCCAAGGATTTTTCAAACAGTTCAAACTGAGAAAGGAATTTACCCGTAATCGATTCGCTCACATCATCATAGTCCTGTGTCTCCAGAAACTTCTTGTATCTTGTATATAACGCGGTTTTGTTTTGAGAAAGAGCGCCAAATAGCTTCCCGGCACTTTTCAGCAGCAATTGTGACGGGGTATTGCGCATGAGAATGTTTACCTCGTCAATATGCACCCCGCTTGTCATGCGATCGGCATCCCGGTACCAATCACCAAGCACCTTGAAGTCACATTCTAATTGCATTCTCTCGTCTCCATACATTGCATTGAACCCATCGCTCAATTCTGTTAAATAGGTTTGGCTTTCGACAAACTCTTCTTTCGAAACGGAAATCCATTCCTGAAGAGACGCATAGAACTTCGGCAGCACGGTATCGTTTACGTATTCCTGGATTCGCTCATTCATGGCCTCATTTAAGTCGATATGCACCCTGCGGAAATCACTGTCTTCCTTAAGCAGCCCGGTACAGCTACGGATAATTTCGGGTATATTCGATGCCATGTCTTTTTTCACATCTTCTTTTATTATACGATAAGACTTTTTAATACCCCGTGTATTTTCCTTTTCTAAGTCATTCACCTGATTGATTGCCCCATTCAGTTTGACCGTCATTTCTTCATTCCAATTGATGGAGTCTATCAGCTGGGTTTCCATCTCCATTCGTTTTTCCAACAGGTATGTCAATGTTTTACGGATAAAATATAAAAGCTTTTCAGCCCGTTCTTCTTCGATATTTCCTGTCTGGAAGTTCGAAGTAAGGAATGTGCCTAAATCGTTCAACTGTTTACTGCTGTTATAATGTGCGGAAAAGGCGAATAGATTCGCTTTCGGTAAATAAGAGTGGATTCTTGCGGACGTATCTTCCAAAATTCGAACGGTGTCCTGCTCGTTATAGACCTTATCGACCTTATTTAATAGGAAATGAATCTGCAAATAAGGCGCCTGCCTTTTTATATCAAGGAGCATATCTCGCTCCCGGTCTGTAAATGGCACCTGGGCATCGAGTACGAAAACCAGGCCATCGGCAGCATTCAACAGATTGAAGACCTCATTCCTCACCGGATGGCTGCCGTTTAGTCCCGGAGTATCAATCAGCGATAATCCATGTTCCTGTAAAAATCCAGATGGGAACTTAACTTCAAAAAGCGATTCCCATTGATGGCGATTTAAAGCGATGCTTTCTAAATCCGAAACAGCTTTTATCTCATCATCGGTAATCTCGGTGATTTCGGCCTGTTCGCTATCTTTAACCATAATGAAGGCAGATGTTCCATCATCGATAATTTTCTCACCGAGCAACGTATTCAAGAAGGACGATTTACCTGTGCCGCTCGTTCCTACTATTAATAGATGTTTTGTCTGTAAGTCCATAAGTTCCCGGATCATCCACTTATTTTTTTCGCCCGTATCTAATTCGTGCTTTTCAGCCCATTCCGCAATCGATTGATACAATGCACTGCTTTCTTGTAAAGAATTGATATAATTCTTAGAATTCATCAGCAGGTTTTCTGCGTCACTTATTGCAAGCGAATGAATGCTTTCCGGGAATATCTCATTCCAGGACAGAACCGCAGCAGCTGCATAAAGGGAATGCGTTTGGTCAGCAAGCTTGAGCCAGTTCGAAAGTAGAGGGGGTATGGTATCCTGTACTTCTTTAATGAAATAATGGCCGCCAATCAATTCAAGGTACGTATCTTTATACACTTGTGACAGGCCTGAATAAGTATCATACGGCCCAACTTCTGCCTGCAAAAAGAAATGGTTAATTGATGTCAGCCACGAGAAATAAACTTCCTGCTTTTTGTAAAGGCTCCAAAGCGATAACACAAGCCTCTCCAAGCGGGCTTGATCGACGTTGAATACCGTCAGCAGCACTTGCGAAAAATACTCGGGCGGCAGTTCCTCCGTATAGCCCTTATCGACATAATCATGCAGAATATCAAACCATTTTAGGGATTCAGTACGAATACTTTCGTTAACTGCAAGCTCGATTGCACTGCTGTAATCCTGTTTTTCCTCAAAAAACGCACGCGCCACTCCTGTAACATTGGGGTAATCAGGATGGAAGGACACTACATCCTTGATAGTACGTGATGCGAGGTCAAACCTTTTTTCTTCTATGTATAATGAAAATAATTGAAGTGCGACCTCCGCCCTCAGAACCAGTTTTTCTGTTGAAATCGACTTATACATTTCTTCCGCTGTCGGCAGGATTCCTAACTCATAATAAGCATCTGCCATATTCTTTTTAGCCCACGGCTCCAATTCACCAATGATACTTCCCCATTTAAAAATCGCTGATTCATAATCTTTATAATGGAAATAAACCTCGCCCTGCGCATAACGGACAGGCGATAGCTCCGGAACATCATTCTTCTGTTCCGCTAAAAAAGCCTCTCCAAGTATTTGGATTGGATTGGCCGCAGCATCCGATTCCAGCAACGTCTCATAGAACTTCTTTGCAATCAAAGTATTTTCTGAAGTCATTTCTGCCACCACCGTAATATATTTGAAAGTAATGTTTATCCGAAAAGAAAAGATGCAGCACACATTCTTTTTTATCAAAAAACGAACAATCTCTAACTTATTATTTTAACAAACTATTTCACTTCTGCATTTATCCTCTGCAAAGCTGGACAAGCTCGTTAACTGCATAAGAAAAGAAGCTGTTTCCAGCTCCTGAAATTTATATAGAACTAAAGCAAAAGCACAATGTTCTATTGTGCTTGTTTTTCGCTTAAAAACTCTTTCATTTTTTCTGAATCAGATTGAACCTCGGATTCCCTTTCCCTCTTTTGTTCCTTTTGTTCGGGAACAGAAGCTATACGCTCCTGAGCATCAGCAATCCTCGTTAGTTGTTTTACGATTTCTTTTTCGTTTGACATCATAACATCCCCTTTTACCGTAATCAATCCTATTATAACATCATTTCTTATTCAACTAAACTGTCATTCAACTCCTGTATTTCCAGAACCCCACTATACTCTTTACGTTACTTTATTTTAACATAGAACCAAATTAAAATCCCTGAGAAATATCTGCAGGAATTTATGTTTACATTTCAAAATTAGAAGCTTTTCTTTTCGCCCAGCTCTCCCGTTTTACAGCTGGCTGGTATCTTCTCATATGGCCATATGTCAGGACTTCCTTGAGATAAGGTTCACCTTTCGGATTGGTCTTTTTAAGTAATTCCATTAAATATGTAATATCGTCCATCGCTCTATGAGACTGATGATTAGTTATCTTATGTGATTGCAGCAGTGTAAGAAGTTTACCATTAGCAAATCCATAGTTTTTCCAGGGAACGTTTCTCATCGTGCAGTACCATTTCGCATTATTCACTTCCGGGTACATATGATAGAGAAAGCTGCGGTCAAAGGAAGCATTATGAGCAAAAACGGCGTCTGCTTTCCCAAAATATCCTGTCACTTTATCATCCAAAAAGCTTTCGCCTTCGACTAATTCGTAGGGTATTCCATGAACCCGATAGGCATTTGCATAGTTTCTTTTTGCCGAGGAAGACACTGGTTCTCTTAAAAACGAATCTTGTTCGATAATCTCGATAATTTCTCCTGTATCCTGTTGAAAGGAAAATAATTTTACAGCCAGTTCAATGATCTCGTCAGTAGCAGGACCTAACCCTGTCGTTTCAACATCAACCATCAACCCGAGTTTTTTTTGTTGGGCCACATCCATTCTCCTCCGCGAAATATTGATAGTTGAATTTTAACAGATATTAGCAAGGTATGAAAACAAAACCTACTTTTGCGTCAATTATATAAATCTTAAAATTATGGTCTAAGTTTTCTTTATAAAAATAGAGTAATTTCAACTATCAAAATATATTGACATAGCTTTTTTTCTCTGCTAGATTATTTGTAATAATAAAAATCGATGACGAGAAGAGTAAGAAAAGATCCCAGTTCCACAGAGAATCGGTGTATGGTGAAAGCCGGTGTCCAGGACTTATCTGAAGATCATCTCTGAGATGCAAAGCTGAACATCAGTAAGCTTTGACGGGTTTTCCACCGTTACATTGGAACACGTATGATTGTACATTGACTGAGAGCCGCACATCAATTCATAAGGATGAGCGGAATAAGGGTGGTAACGCGAGCGCAAACTCGTCCCTATATATAGGGACGAGTTTTTTTATTTTGCAAAAACAATATGCGAGGAGAGATTACGATGAAAAGAAGGGACACCTTACTTATTGGCTTGATGTTATTTTCGATGTTTTTCGGTGCTGGAAATCTTATTTTCCCGCCTTTCTTAGGAGCTGAATCAGGAACTTCATACCCGCTTGCGATGGCCGGTTTTATCCTTACCGGTGTTGGGCTGCCGTTTGCTGTACTTTATGCTGTATCGCATGTAAAGGGCGGTGTTCAATCGATTGGCAATCGTGTTCATCCGCTATTCAGTACGATCTTTATGGTCGTTATTTACTTAAGCATCGGACCATTTCTTGCGATTCCGAGAAATGCCAATGTTGCCTTTGAAATGGGGGTTGCACCTTTCCTTGGCATCACAGCGAATTCATCTTTATTCTTGTTTTTATTCACGGCGCTATTCTTCAGCCTGGCATATGTAATCAGCTTAAACCCGTCTAAAATGGAAAAATATATGGGGCGTTGGATTACTCCTGTCCTGCTGCTTTCGATGGTCGTATTATGTGTAGTCGGATTTGTTAAATTAGACGCACCGCTCCAATCACCGTCAAAACAATATGAAACTGGAGCATTTTCTAAAGGCTTCCTTGAAGGCTACAACACAATGGACGCCCTCGCGGCGCTGGCCTTCGGAATTGTTATACTTACATCCATACAGCAAAGAGGTGTGCGCGATAGAAAGCAATTAACAAACTATACCCTGAAAGCCGGGTTGATCGCAGGAACATTGCTTTCACTGGTTTATATCAGTCTTGGACTGATAGGAGGGAAAATGGCTGCAACCGGCTCGTTTGAAGACGGGACAGACATCCTATCAGCTGCCTCCACCCTTTTGCTGGGACAAAGCGGCAAAACGCTGCTAGGCTTCATTTTCACGCTAGCTTGTTTTACAACCATCGTTGGGTTAACCACAGCCTGCGGACAATATTTTTCAAAGCTCATCCCGAAAGCAAGCTATAAAATGGTGGTCTTAGCCGTAACACTTGTAGGTTTCACTCTATCAAACTTAGGATTGGCTCAAATCCTTAAAGTATCAGTGCCATTCCTTGTCATGGCTTATCCATTAACCATTGTGTTAATCGCGCTAACGTTTTTCAACCGTTTCTTTAAGAATTCAAAAAAGGTATACGGCAGCGCTATCTTATTCACTGGCATTTTTGCCTTAATTGATGGCTTGAATGCCTTCGGTTTGAACCTGGGCCCGCTCCAAACCATGAGTGATATGCTTCCTTTTTCAGCAGTTGGACTTGAATGGATCATACCTGCGCTTATCGGCACAGGGATTGGAATGATTCTTAGCGGATTAAGCAAAAACGCTCCAGTAGCCGAGGAAGTAGATGTGAAAGTTTCGTAGATAGCGAACCAAAAAGGGATCAGGCCAGCGATACGGTGGCCCTGATCCCTTTCTTTGTGTTTATAGTTTTTAAGATTGAATAATAGGGAACATAGAGAGTAAATACAAAAGTAGGAGTGAAAATAATAATGAAGCTTAAAGCTCTTGTACTTAATTGTACATTAAAAAATAGCAGACATACCTCAAATACTCGCGCGCTGATTGATGAGGCCGTTAAAATTTTCGATGAGAATGGCGTAGTTACAGAAATTTTGACGATGGCGGATTATACGATAGGATATGGAATTACCGCTGAAGCCGTGGACGAGAAAGATGAATGGCCGGCCATTTTTGAGAAGGTGAAAGAAGCAGACATATTGATTATTGGTTCACCTGTCTGGCTTGGGGAACAAAGTAGCATTGCTACTTTACTTATTGAAAGACTGTATGGAGGAAGCAGCCTTACCAATGAAAAAGGCCAATATATCTATTACAATAAAGTTGGCGGTGTGGTCGTCACCGGAAATGAAGACGGAGCAAAACAAGTTTCCCGTTCGGTCATCTATGCCTTATCCCATATTGGGTTTACCATCCCGCCGAATGTCGATACCTATTGGGTTGGAGAAGCAGGACCCGGCCCATCCTTTATTGAAGCATCAGGGAACAAAAATGAATTTACAATGCAGCATGCAAAAATAATGGCCTATAACTTAATCCATTTTGCGAAGATGTTAAAGGAACATCCAATTCCAGCCGAGGGTAATGTGATTGAGTAGTGTGGAGCGTATTTTGGGACTGTTTCTGCTGAAAGCTCTTAAAATTTCGTAATAGCTCTTAAAATGTAGAATACAGCTCATAAATTTCTACAATAGCTCTTAAATCTTAATAATCGCTCATAAGTTGAAAAGGAGCTACTTATATTGGCTAAATATATAATATAACCACCCAATTTGATAGTAAAATAGATCATCTATTTACTGTTTCTCCTAATAGCTCTTAAAATCCAGAATATAGCTCATAAATTTCTACAATAGCTCTTAAATCTTAATAATCGCTCATACGTTGAGAAGGAGCTACTGTTTAAGCCAAATCATATAATATAAACACTCGTTTTGACAGTAATTAATAGAAGCGTCCACTTATGTGATAGTTTTAAAATATAGCTATTACACAAAAAACAGGGAAAATCTATAGATTTCCCTGTTCTTTTGTATTTGACACTTTTCCAATAATAAAATTCGCTTCAATATCTATATTACATGTGCGATGCGGCATGAATCCAGGATGCCATCCATATAGATGATAGTAGCTTCTGAAAACATAATTATAACGAAGGGGGAATTAAATTGAACGGGTTCGAAAATTTTCAGGGAGAACAGCCCGATCATTTTCCGGCAGGGATGATTCAGGTTGTGGACCCTTCTCCGTTAAATTGGTTGTTTGTCTTATATAACACAATGGAAGAACCGATTCGTTCTGACCCAGACGGCCATATCGTTCCTTCCTTAGCCACAGAAGCTTCCTGGTTTAACCCTCATACACTAGAGGTTCAATTAAGAAAAGGGGTTACTTTCCACGATGGAGCCCCTTTTACAGCAAAGAATGTTAAAGAAAGCTTTGATGAACTACAGCGTTGGACGGCTCCTCATCCGCCAGGGACCTGGTTGAATTTTGATAAAGGAGCGAAGTGTAAAGTGCTGGATGATTACACCGTCCATTTTACTTTCCCGTCTCCTGATGGTTTAGCCATCGGAAAAATGCGCGCTTTTCATATCGGAAATCAGTTATTTTGGAGCCAACTTGGATTCGGGTATGCCCGCAACGGCAGCGGCGAGGGCCATTGGTGAGTGCTTGATGCTTCGGGCCCGTGGGGTACCGCACCATTTATTTTATCTGAAGGTTACTCATCTATTGAGAATAAAATTGCAATTATAACCAGGAAGCCATTCGCTTGTACCTGGCTGACTGAAGCAGAAGATCGCACTTCAGTCGTGCGGCTCGAGGCAAATCCAAATTACTGGAACAAAAAACGGGGGCCGCGTATAGAGCGTGTTGTCTTCCGCAATGACCTGTCCCCTGAACAAGCGTTAGAACTTTGTACATCAACAGAAGGTCATGTGGACATTGTAACAGACGTAGAGCCTGCCGATGCGTCAGGTGTTGTTTCATCCGCATGCGCAAAGCTAATTTCCGTCGATGCTAATCAAGTTTTAGCCGGTACATTCAATCGATTTGCAAAGGATAGTAGTTTTCATGACAGGCGATTGAGAGAAGCATTCAATTTATCAGTGAATCGAGAAAATGTAATAGCAAAAGGATTTCTTGGTTATGCAAATACGATCGCTGCCATGACACCCTCATGGGCAAAGGACTTCCCTGAGGAACTCAAACCAAGACCCTATGATCCAGCGAAAGCACGGCAATTATTTAGAGAAGCTGGCGGCTGGCCGTCCGGTAGAGTATTAGAGATCGCTGCCACAGAAAAATATGGCTCTCCAGCCCGATTGATTGCAAACGATATTAAAAATGTGTTGAGAATTGACACAAAGGTAAAGATTATTCCCGAAAGCAGCAAAAACAAATGGCTCCGTGTAGCAGCAGAAAAGAAACTCCTCCCTAATTGGGACATCTTGTTAGTAGATACGTTTGCGTTGTTTTCAGAAGCCACACCCGCCTTCATCCATAGAGAATACTTTGGAGCAGACGGAGCATACCGCGCCGGACCTAAATTCGAAACATTTGATCAATTATATGCCCAAATGGCTTCCGAGACTGACCCTGATCAATTAATCTTGAAAGCCAAGCAGATTGATAGGTATGTATATCATGAATCCCTGGCGCTTTTCCTTATTGCTCCGAAAAAATTGTATGCAGTGAACCGTCATGTGAATTTTCAACCGTATCGATCAACTTTTGAGTTGGCAGAAACAGAAGTGAACAATCAACACTGGTCCAGACGCACTTAATACCTCAATAACAAAGACAGGAGCTCCCACCGGAGTTTCTGTCTTTTGAGATCTGTAAAAATGATAGCTTATTTTTTTCGGCTTTGTAGCTGTTTCATTTTTTCCCGCTTCACTATTTGCTTTAGATATTCCAAAAAGCAAACCTTGATTATCAATACAATAAGCAAAATTCATTTATGGTTAAACAAATAAAGAGAAACAAACAACAATAGGATCGCGATAAGTTTCTTACCATCAATCGGAATTCTTGTTCCGCCAAAAAGACCATAATGGTCAATAATCGCACCTACAATGATCTGTCCGGCTATAACTGCAACAAACGCCGTTGCAACGCCAACCTTTGGAACTACAAGTACCATAATAAACACATATAAAGCACCTAACAAACCGCCTATCAATTGCCACTTCGGTACGTTCGTGAACGCTAACACATTACCTTTCCCAATGAACAACACCCCAAAGGCCAAAGCAAGCGTCCCGACAGCAAACGAAATAAACGATCCTTCAATTGCTCCTACCTTCTTACCCAACCCACCATTTACCTGGGCTTGAATAGCCATTGCAATGCCTCCTAGTAAGGCAAGTAACGGAAAAATGATTTTCACAGTTTGATTACTCCTTATCATTTTTTCTAATTATTAGAAGTATACTTCAAAAGAATAAAAAGGGAGCCGTTAAGCTCCCTTAATAAATATAGAGTACAAACCATCTTTATTTATTAAAAAACTGAGTGATACTTTCACGGATTGAAGTCGGTTTTCTTCCAATCAGTTTTTCTAAATCACCAGAAGTATTTCCTTCATTTCCACTTGCAATCGATTGATAAAGAGCAATCTGGAAGCGGGCAAGTCCTTCCGGCAGACCGGCTATAACCATTCCATTAAAGGCTTCGGAATCTGTTACATATTGATGAGTAACCGTTTTGCCAGAAACATCAGAGAGAATTTCTGCAAGATCATCATAATTCCAGGCAACAGCAGACGCTAATTCATAGACCCGGTTTTCATGTCCATCTTCAGCAAGGACCGTCGCTGCCGCTAATGCCAAATCATTGCGTGTTACCGTATTAATTCTTCCTTCTCCTGCTGAAGTAACGATAGAACCGCTGTCAATAAAGGATTGGAGAGCAGGATTCACAAACACTTCCTGATAAAAAGCATTTCGCAAGATGGTAAAAGGAATGCCGGATACACGAATCGTATATTCGGTCGCCAGGTGAACATTGCCGAGTGAAGGAAATGCCCCCTTATCTACAAAGGCAAAACCTGTATAAGCGATGTGTTTTACTCCTGCCTTCTTTGCTGCTTCTATCGCATTCACATGCATACGGATACGTGCCACTGGCTCGTTTTCCGGGGTTGAGATCAGGAGCAGCTTGGAAGCTCCGGAAAAAGACTTTTCAAGGGACGCCGGATCTTCATAATCCCCATAACGGACTTCAATTCCCTGTTCGGCAAATGCAGACGCTTTTTCAACATTCCGTACGCTTACTGCAATTTCACTTGCCGAAACTTTTGTAAGCAGATTCTGGACAACAAGTTGGCCCAGTTCTCCGGTAGCCCCGGTAATGACGATTTTTGACACGGATGAACCTCTCCTTTTGTATATGTTTTTTTGAAACTTCATTTTCACTAGATTGAACACCTACTTTATTTTATGTTATTAAGTAACTTTTTTAAAGTAAGAGCGCTTTTATACATACTATAAAAGGAAATTATACTAGATATTATTTGTTTCCAGAAGACACCTCCAAATCCTTTGGCTCCTATTACAAAAGTAAGAATATCTGGATTTATTATCTTGAAATTACTTATCTATATGATCTATTATTCAAAATCTATTAGTTTACTCATTACTGTTAGGCTTACCGGTAGGTGGTCTTTATAATATCTACTTAATTATAATTATTATAAAAAAGTATTGATTTTTTATTAGTGAATGTTATTATATAACTATAATCATTCTAAAAAACTACTTTGAGGTGATTCTATTTATGAGTACAAAGAAGAATAATCTTACTACCAGCTGGGGTGCTCCCGTAAGCGATAACCAAAACTCTATGACAGCCGGCCACCGCGGTCCGACGTTGATTCAGGATGTCCACCTACTGGAAAAGTTGGCTCATTTCAATAGAGAACGTGTTCCTGAACGTGTTGTCCATGCCAAAGGCGCCGGTGCACATGGCTACTTTGAAGTAACCAATGATTTAAGCAAATATACAAAGGCTAATTTCTTATCCAATGTCGGAAAACGTACTCCGATGTTCATTCGTTTCTCAACAGTAGCCGGTGAACTCGGTTCTGCCGATACGGTCCGTGACCCGCGCGGGTTTGCCGTGAAATTCTATACGGAAGACGGAAACTATGACCTGGTTGGGAACAACACGCCTGTATTCTTTATCCGCGATGCGATTAAATTTCCTGATTTCATTCATACACAAAAGAGAGACCCGAAAACTCATTTGAAAAATCCAACAGCCGTATTTGATTTCTGGTCCCTCTCACCTGAATCACTTCATCAGGTAACCATTTTGATGTCTGACCGCGGAATTCCCGCTACCTTCCGCCATATGCATGGTTTCGGAAGCCATACATTCAAGTGGGTAAATGAACAGGGCGAAGGGGCATGGGTGAAATACCACTTTAAAACCGAACAAGGCGTTAAAAACCTTGATGTCAATCTTGCCGCTAAGCTTGCTGGGGAAAATCCTGATTATCATACAGAAGATTTATTCAATGCCATTGAAAATGGCGACTTCCCGGCGTGGAAACTCTATGTTCAAATCATGCCAGTAGAGGATGCAGATACTTACCGCTTCGATCCATTCGATGTAACAAAAGTATGGTCTCAAAAAGACTATCCTTTAATCGAGGCAGGCCGTATGGTATTAGACAAAAATCCAGAAAACTATTTTGCGGAAGTCGAACAAGCAACATTCTCTCCTGGTTCATTTGTACCAGGTATCGAAGCTTCTCCTGATAAAATGCTGCAGGGCCGCCTTTTCGCATACTCAGATGCCCATCGTTACCGTGTTGGCGCAAACCACAATCTTCTGCCGGTCAACCGTCCAAAGGCTGAAGTGAATAATTATCAGCGTGACGGCCAAATGCGGCCTGATAGCAATGGCGGCGGTTCCGTATATTACGAACCTAACAGTTTTGGCGGTCCAACGGAGTCACCTGAAAATAAGCCTGCTGCCTATGCGGTATCCGGCTCTGCAGACAGTGTCGCATACGATCATGATGACTACTATACCCAGCCCGGTGACTTATACCGCCTTCTCAGTGAAGATGAGCGCACACGCCTGGTAGAAAACATGGTTGGAGCAATGAAGCCTGTTGCAGTTGAAGAAATAAAGCTGCGCCAAATTCAGCATATCTACAAAGCAGACCCTGAGTATGGTACACGAGTAGCAGAGGGACTTGGCCTGTCTATACCACAGGAAGTGTTAAGATAACCGTTCTGATTTTCTCAACTACATTATCATTTTCTCAATTATGGTATCCGTTTCTCAAAACGGATACCTTTTCTTATAGATAACAGGCAAACTCATCTGTGAAAACTGTCCAAAACTGCAAAAAAACTTTTAACAAATTCATAAAATATCTTCTCTGTCGGAAGTAATTGGCGTTCACTTGGAATAATTATACCAACTGTACGGGTAACCTCGGGTTCGATAATCGGCAGTTTTACTGTTGATGATGGCAGGCTTTCAATCAATGTTACTTCAGGTATAAGTGTCACACCGAGACCTGCTGATACTAGTCCCTTAATTGCGTCAATATCTTGTCCTTCAAATGACACATTCGGTTCAAAGCCGAGCTGCCTGCAGGCGTTAACCACTACTTCCCTTAAAACAAATCCGTTCGGAAACAGGACAAACGAATCATTCTTTAGTTGGCTCAATTTGAGCGAGTTATTATCGGCAAGGGGGTGTGTAGATGGCAGCAAGGCAACGATATTTTCCAGAAACAATATATCTCCTTTAACCTTTTTCTCTTGCTTAGGCAACGGGCCAAGCAGCGCCATATCGATTTCCCCTTTTACCACAGCATCAATTAGAACATGGTAGGATCCTTGTTTTAATTGAAAGTGAACTTTGGGATAGCGTTCGCGAAATGCTGAGATGATTGTAGGCAATGTATAGGCAGCGAGACTGCTCGGAAATCCAATACGTATCGTACCTTTCTCAGGGTCTAAATACTCTTCTACTTCCCTCTTTGCATCATCAATAACTTTCATGGCGCGCTCCATGTTTTCCAAGAAAACCTTTCCGATTGGTGTTAATCTTACGTTCCGTCCTTCCCGGATAAACAAATCCACCCCTAGTTCCGCTTCCAGGTTAACAATCTGTCTGCTCACTGCTGATTGAGCCACATGTAAAGCTAAAGCAGCCTCTGTCACATGTTCAAGCTTAGCCACCTCAATAAAATACTGGATTTGTCTTAATTCCAACTTTCTCACCCTCTCTATACTCATCTACTTTTGGCATTAATTTGATCTATATTTTATATTGTTTCGATTATTATTTAAATATATAATAGTTTATGGGCAAAACTATATAGATCTTACTAATTATATTTATCAAATCTAATCAACCATATATAAAAAATTCGCTGAAAAAGGAATGATGACAGAATAATGGGTACTTTACAGGAAGTAACACAAGATGACGTGCAAGTCGCCAAAGAGTATGTAAGTGAAGTGTATCAAGCTGTTAAAGAGCGGAACCCAATCGAAAATGAGTTTCATCAAACTGTTAAAGAAATTTTCGAATCACTTATTCCCGTATTCGCAAAGCATCCCCATTATATAGATAATGGGATTCTTGAAAGAATTGTCGAACCGGAACGATTGATTACTTTTCGGGTTCCATGGGTAGACGATCAAGGAAAGGTAAAAGTGAACCGTGGATTCCGTGTCCAATTTAACAGTGCTATTGGCCCATACAAAGGCGGGCTACGTTTCCATCCCACGGTTAACGCCAGCATCATTAAGTTTTTAGGGTTTGAGCAAATCTTTAAAAACTCTCTGACCGGACAACCGATAGGGGGAGGCAAAGGCGGATCCGACTTTGATCCAAAAGGAAAATCAGATGCTGAAATCATGAGATTCGCTCAGAGTTTTATGAGCGAACTATATAGACACATTGGACCGGATATCGATGTTCCGGCAGGTGACATTGGGGTCGGTGCCCGCGAAATAGGCTTCTTGTTTGGACAATATAAGAAAATTCGCGGGGTCTATGAAGCAGGAATCTTGACAGGAAAAGGGCTAGGATACGGTGGAAGTTTAGCGAGAACAGAGGCTACCGGTTATGGAGCCGTCTATTTTGTAGAGGAAATGCTGAAAGACAAAGGACTTAGTTTTAAAGGAAGTACCGTTGTCGTATCTGGATCCGGCAATGTCTCGATCTACGCGATAGAAAAAGCCACCCAGTTAGGGGCAAAAGTAGTGACCTGCAGTGATTCTAATGGTTACATTTATGACCCTAACGGCATTAATCTTGACACGCTTAAAAAATTGAAGGAAATCGAGCGAAAAAGAATTAGTGAATATGTGGATGTCCATCCCGAAGCAGAGTACTATGAAGGAACGTCTGGAGTGTGGTCTATCCCTTGTGATATTGCTCTACCATGCGCCACTCAAAATGAAATTGATGAAACAGCCGCGAATGTTCTGGTTTCCAATGGCGTAAAAGCAATTGGCGAAGGCGCAAACATGCCATCTACACTTGAAGCCATTGACGTGTTCCTGGCTAACGATATTCTCTTTGGACCTGCAAAAGCAGCCAATGCCGGTGGGGTAGCTGTTTCAGCGCTAGAAATGGCGCAAAACAGCATAAGATTGTCCTGGGCTTTTGAAGAAGTCGATGCAAAGTTACACCAAATCATGGAAGGCATTTATCGAAATTGTATGAAAGCTGCAGATGATTATGGTTATCCAGGAAACCTGGTCGTGGGCGCAAATATCGCAGGATTCCTTAAAGTTGCCGATGCAATGATAGATCAAGGTATCATTTAAATAAAATCGAAAAAGGTCAGTTCCCCTGCTTTTGAGCATAGGGGAACTGACCTTTTTCTTCATGCATTTTCTTTTTGCCGATTCAGAAACAGAAATGCTTTAATCATAAAATAGGTGACTTTCTCGGGAAGCAGTTCCTTGATTGGTTTCAGTCTGTCACTCCCCGCCTCCTCCACTGCTGTTTTTAGTAATGGCATGTATTCTGCCGGGATGAGGTCTTCAAAATTAATCTCCAGACCCTGCTCAGCACAGTGCAACAGATGATTCTCGACCGTTACGAGAGATAGCTCCCGTTGCTTGGAAATTTCCTTGCATGTTAAACCGTTCCGGAACAATTCATAGGTTGCTAAGTGCGAGTCCCGTTCCGCCTTTTTTGCCGGTTTTTTTTGGAAACTTTCTGTAACTTTTTCCGGCTGCCGCTCTGGATGCTCTGTACAATAAGCGATAATGGCATCGATGAAAGCCTTGCCATACTTTTTTAGCTTATTCTCTCCTACCCCATTTACCCGCAGGAATTCTTCATTTGCCTGAGGCAATCTTACACACATATCTTTTAAAGTTGTATCGGAAAAAATCACGAACGGAGGCACTTTTTCTGTTTCCGCGATACTTCTTCTGACTGTCCTCAAAGCTTCAAACAAAGGATCGTCTATTGATACTTGCCTTGTTTGGACCGCTTCTTTTCTGTAGACGGTTTGCTTTCCAAGCAATATTCCTCGTCCCTTTTCAGTGACAAAAATCGTTGGAAAAGAGCCATGTTCCACTGCAATTAATTCCTGTGAAATAAGAAACTCGATAAAATCACTTACTTCTTTAGCGCTTTTTTCCTTCATGATTCCATATGTCGACAGTTCAAAAAAGCGTAGCTCTGTGATTTTTTTATTTTTCGATCCGGTTAAAACCTGGGCCGTAATCATCTTTCCAAATTTCTGCCCCATCCGGATGATACATGAGAGCACCATTTGCGTTTCTTTTGTGACATCCACACTTGCACGAGAGTCTGTACAATTGCCGCACCGCCCGCAAGGCTCTGTCTCCGCTTCGCCAAAGTACTGTAAGATATAGCACTGCAGGCAATTTTCCGTATGGCAATAATCCACCATGAGTTGCAGCTTTTCAAGTTCCTGTGAGATCCGGTTCCTTTCTCCAGACTGGTCTATTAAAAAACGCTGGACTTGTACATCCTGGGGAGAATAAAGGACGATGCATTCACTGGCAAGCCCGTCCCTTCCCGCACGGCCCGCCTCCTGATAATAGCTTTCCATGTTTTTAGGGAGCTGGAAATGAACGACATATCGAACGTTCGACTTATCGATTCCCATCCCAAAGGCAGAGGTGGCAACCATTACGGTCGTTTTATCTTTGAGGAATTTCTCTTGTTCCCTCATCCTGTCGATATCGCTCATTCCTGCATGATAACGGCTGACATTGATATTTTCTTTTCTGAGTCGATCATAAAGCTGATCAACCGTTTTTCTAGTCGCAGCATAGATAATACCCGCTTCTTTATTGTTCTTTTTTAAATAATCCTTTAAAAATAGATGCCTGTCCTGGCCCTTAATCACAGAGAAAGACAGGTTTTCCCGTTCAAACCCTGTGATGACGGTATTGTTATCATCAATATCAAGAGAATCACAAATATCGCCCCGTACCTTTGGCGTGGCAGTAGCTGTTAAAGCAAGCACCTTTGGCTTTTGTGCCAGACTGTCCATCATTCTGCTGATCTGGCGGTAGCTCGGCCGGAAGTCATGCCCCCACTGGGAGATACAGTGTGCTTCGTCTACAGCAACGAGCGGAATCTCGATGCTTTTCAAGTTTTCGATAAACTCTCGGGACTCCAACCTCTCGGGAGCAACATATAGAAGCTTGTACCGGCCAGCTTTGGCACCAACCATTCGTTCGTTTGCTTCACTTATACTAATGGAGCTGTTGATATACGTCGCCTGAATCCCCAACTGCAAGAGGGCATCAACTTGATCCTTCATTAGCGAAATGAGCGGGGAAACGACAATTGTTGTGCCAGGCAGCACAAGAGCTGGAATTTGGTAGCAAATCGATTTTCCACCACCCGTTGGCATCACACAAAGAGAATTCTTCCCTTCTATTACAGAGCGGATTGCCTGCTCCTGGCCGTTTCGAAAAGAGGAGTAACCAAAATAAGAGTGCAAGAATTGCTGTGCTTTCTCAAACAAGTTGCTATCTCCTTTCTTTTTAACCTTAATAATTTCATTAAAGCTGAATGGTAAGAATAATCATGGATTTCTATTCTTTAAAAACATTTTTTAAATCAATCTCAAAACCTTCAAATAGTCCTACCTTCAATTGATCTTCTCTTACAAAAATTCCTTTTTGTATATAAGCATCTCCATCCAATTCATAAACCTCAACTGACATATGGTGAGGATCGACAATCCAATATTCTTTCACACCTGCTTTTTCATAGCTCTTAAATTTAATCTGCCTGTCATTCTTTGTTGTTGAGGGGGAAAGAACTTCAACTGTTAAGTCCGGGGCACCTGTAATATATTTTTCACCAATTTTATTTGGATCACATACCACAAGTAAATCTGGCTGAACCCAATCTTTAATGTCATCATGTTTTGTTTCTTTAGAGGCAAATAAACAAACGTCAATGGGGGCTGAAAATGCCATGCACTCTTTTCCGCGAAGGAACATTTTAAACTCCGCGGTCAATTCAGCGACAACATCCTGATGCTTTGGGGTAGGAGAGGGCGACATAGCAATAATATGACCGTCGATTGCTTCACAACAGAAGTCCTCAGTCCAAGATAAATAATCAGCATAAGAATATTCTCTTTTCTCTTCATGCATGCTCAATGAAATCACCCCATTTCTTTCCATTATATCACTGTTTAAGATTTAATGATTCCTCCTTGTTCAGCCTTGGCCGATTTGTCGTTTTCCATTGGTTGGCTGCCGGCTTTTTGAACCTTTACGTAATGGGTTGAATACAGCTCCTCCATGTATGGGCTATCGGATTTTGAAAAACGCAGCCTTTGCTTTGCCCCTTTCCCCCAGGACATATAAACCCTTTTAGAAGGTTGAAGATTTCGTTCTCTGGCAAACTTGGCCAATGACTTTAAAATATGATTTAGTTTTGAGAGATTCCCAATCGTAACCCTCTCCAGATATGGGATACGTTTAAATCGCCAATCCTCCGCTTGCTTTGGCGTAATCCGTTCCATTTTGATTAAAATGTCTATTGGGCTGATGTAGCCTTTTTCATATAGCACTTGTCCAGCGCAAGAAAATACCCTCTTTTCGATATCTTTTTTACTCATTTTCGGATTACCTCTGTGTTGTAGTTTTTGCCGTTTTACTTTAAACGATTACCTCTAGACTGTAACCCGTTTGTCTCCTGACTTTTTCACTGGTTTCCCTTTGTTCATTCTCATCCGGCATGGATGCCAGCTTTACAGCCACGAGTTTTTTATCAATATGAATAGAAGGGTTCTTTTTTATATCCCAGCTTTTAGAGATGGCTTCCAGGGTTAGGCGGATAATTTCATTTTGTTTCGGGTTTTTCGCATATGTTACCGGCATGCCGATCCGGTATGAGAGTTCTTCCAGGTCCGCTCCATGTTGGATAGCTATTTCCGGTGAGATGAAGTGGACTTCCATGATCGTTTGTCCGATTTGTTGTTTGACCCCTGTTTTATATATTGCAAGTCCCCGCTCCTCTGCCCAGTTTTTTGCTTCTTCTAAAGCTTGATTATTTTCCAGCTTTATTGAAGATGTGCTGACCTGGAACAATTCTTTGTTTTTATCATTAGATGCTGAAAGCGGTTCTCCTTTGAATTGCAAATCAAACCCTGTTGCTTCTTTAAACGTCAGAATCAAAGTTTCAGCGTCCTTTGGTCTTGGCATGGCAACAGCCACGTTCCGTTCATGCAAATGTATGGAAGGGGAGCCTATCGAATTGCCCAATAAATCCAAGAGCCGGGTTTGTAAAAGATCCTGACGGACAGAATCCGCAAAACTTACAGTCCAGCCGGTTTGGTTTTTGATTACATCAGAAAGGTCGTTTCTCTCGCTTTGGGACACAGCATCCGGAAAATCAAAATAGATCGTCAGTCTTTCATTCCCCCTTCCTAAGTCATCCACCCCGCAGCGAATAAATCGTGGATGATTCGCAAAAAGTGCGCGAACGGTTTCCATGGCAGCAGCAGGATTAACCTTGAGTCCCTGAATTGGCAACTCCAAATCGTTCAGCTGGCGTTTTACTTTTTGATCCAGTTTATAGTGGATTATCCCAGCTTGCTCTTCCATGCGATTTTCATTTGGAAGACCTTGCAAAGCGATGGCAGCCGCCAGTTTGTCATCCATATTTTTGATTTGAAGTGTTTCCACTATTTCTTTAAAAGATAACGTTTGATCAGGAAGGACACTCCAATTTATTTTTTCAAGAAAAGGACGGGAAAAGGAAAATACCTCCCCTGCAGCTTGCTTTAAAATCTCTATCGACTGATTCCAACTGCCAATCGTTTCTTTAACTTGTCCCAGACTAATCCTCAGCTGCTTTCCTTTAAGGGTTTGACAAATAAGTAAATTTGTTTTTGGATGAGTGCCTGTGCAAACGGCCAGCTTAAGGATGTTTTCATTTTCAGGTTGATAGAGCAACAGGCTTCCGATTTTCTCACGGAGCTTCATGCTTGCTTCGTTGACCTTATACTTTTTCCCTGTAATGCCTATTCCTGACTTCCGTTTCTCAAATGGGTAGGATTGGCCATTCTCCACTAAAACGGGATGAAATCTTGGATCAATTAAATCAGCCATCCGACTCCTTGCATCATCGTCGCCATGAACGAGCAATGTATAAGTGGGATTCAATGTCTGGATGAAGCGATTCATTTCATTTGCGTCTGCATGTGCAGATAAACCATATTTTCCAATACGGCATTTTACTTGAAAGCTCGTTCCGTTCAGTTCCAGGTTATTTTCTAAGCCATCTGCGAGGTTTAACAGTTTTCTGCCCGGACTCTCTTCATCCTGGTAACCTGTAATAAAAATTGCGTTTTTCTCCTCGGATACCAGCCTTTGTGCATACCAAGAGCTCGCTCCTCCAGTCAGCATGCCTGAGGAAGCAACAATACAACCCGGTTTTCCCTTAAGAATCTCATCGCGTTCTTTTGGATGTACAGCCTTACAGCGGCCCTCTGTTAAAAACACATCTCCGTTTTTCCTAATGCGATAAGCAACCGGTCCTTTCAGAAAATGAGGGTAATTTTTATAAATCCTGCTGATAGGGGTCACAAGTCCATCTACATAGATTGGAAACTCCGGGATAAGCCCTTTTTCCATATAGTCCTGAAGAACTAAGAGAACTTCCTGTGCCCGTCCTAGAGCAAATGCAGGAATAAGTGCGAAGCCTCCGCCTGCCACTACCTCAGCAACGTGTTCCGCAAGACGCCTTTCTTCCGTATTCCGGTCAGTATGGGCTCTGTTACCATAGGTTGATTCCATGATCACCACATCCGGCTGAATGTCATGCGGAACCTGGGCTCCTTGAATCGTCCGTCCCGCTTTAAAGCTCAAATCACCCGTAACCAGGAGCTGTTCACCTTCCCCTTCAATCAGAAACATAACCGCTCCTAAAATATGTCCGGCACGAAAACTGGTTATTTGTAAATTGCCGACTTTCAAAGAACCGCTTGCAGGAAAAAGAAGAATCGAATCAAGCAGTGAGCTTACTTGTTCTTCTGTGTATGGAAGTAAGGTACTGGTTTCACGGGAGCGCTGTTCCATTATTTTATATGAATCCTTCATCATTATCTTCATAAGGTCTGCAGTTGGAGGCGTTGTATATAAAGGGATTGATGGAAAAAGGGAATGGACAATCGGGAGTGCTCCGATATGATCGGCATGGGCGTGCGTAACCAACATCGCTTCGGGACTGCCAAGATTTTCAAGCATACCTAAAGCCGGGAGCAACTCATCCCCGTGCATTCTCATGCCTGCATCAATTAATAAATTTGTATCCGCCATACTTATATGTAAACAAGAAGCACCAACCTCGCTTCCCCCGCCTAAAATACTAACTTTCAAGATGACTGCCCCTTCCTGTATAAATTTTCAGCAAGTATTGACCGATTTGTGTTAGATGCAATGCTTAATCTCAACTTATCTAGTTTTATTTAATTCTTTTCAGCTTTCGATTTGTTTCATTCTTATAAAAATATTCGGGATCAAATTTTCTGCCACCCGTATCCTTTTCAGCCCATTCCAGCATCTCATCGTATTCTGGATTATTCGGGTCATTTATAACATTAAGAAAATATTCATAACCTCCAGCTCCGCCAACATCTTCGGGAGGACGATGCCTCTCCCCATTAATACAAACTGGAGATCGATTTTCTAATGGCTTTCCTATCACTTCTTCAACAATTATTTCATGCATCCAGGAATCTCCAAAATCGTACTCATACAAACATTTCTCATGCTTTTCGAACAAATCGTCAATATATGTTTTTTTTGGATTTTTCTCTATCTCATGCAGGGGAAAATCAGGATCTTGTTCTTTTACCATGCAATCCGGGAACAGAAATAAAAACAAATGATAATCTTGCCAACCAAAGGCAGCCTGGATGATTTTATGGAGCTTATGAAAGGTAATGCCACCCGGAACCAGAACTTCTCTCCATATAGCCGGATAGATATCTTGAATGGTGATTTTTAGCTTATAAACTTTATCTTTACTCATAATGAACAACCTCTTTTCGCATGGAATATAAAAAAGTTTCGCCTTCATTTTACATTCTTTATAAATCTTTGCCAACTATCACTATTGTTTCGAACAGGCCTGTCTCTGGGTAAATGCCGTGTCACTCCGCAAATAACCACATAATTTATATGGTATTTAACCCGAGATAAAAATAAAAGGAGAGTGCCCCGATGAATCCAAGAGGTTTTCATTATGAGTATGTTCCACAGCAATTTGACCAATATATGACTGAGAATTACAATCCGTATATGCCACAACAAGAACAATTCGATTTTGAGAGACAACAACAGCCCCAGGCTCAGGGAGTTGAAAGAAGATTGAACGCTCTCGAAAGGCAAAATGAGCAGCAAACCAGAGAGTTAACCCGACAAAGTCGGGAAATCGGCCGGATTAATCAGGAATTCGATCGTATAAACAGAGAAATTAATCGGATCAATCAGGAGATAAACCGCCTAAATCAAAATGATGAGCGCCATACACGCCGCCTGAGCAGATTAAACCAGAGGCTGCGTACTGTTGAAGGCAGGCTGAACATACCGTTTACTCAGTCTGATGGGGAGTTTTAAAAAAGGTCTAAAAGAAGAAGCAGGATCGTTATTTCAAACCTGCTTCTTCTTTTTACTATAGTTTTCTTTTTCCCTGGTAATAATCAGCTAAGGCGACTATAGCACTTCCCATCCGCTCATTTTCGGGAATGACTACCCGTTCAATCCCTTCTTCTTTTAAAGCCTGGGCGGTCACTTTTCCGACCGCAACAGCGATGACGTTGTTAGAAAAGACCTTCAGAATATCCTGTTCGACTCCTTTTTCCCGGGCATAGCTCATTAAAAACCTGGCCTGTGGCGTGCTTGTGAAATTGACTGCATCGATATCCCCGTTCAGCAGCTCAGTAATTAGTTGCTCCATCATTTCAGGTTGAGGCGGAACATGCTTATACGGAAGAATTTCTTTATATGTACAGCCTTGCTCAACCAACCAACCGATCAGCTTTGGTGCTGGATCCCCATGTAATTGCAGAGCCGCCCGGCAGCCTTTCAAATCATAAGCAGCCAGCTCTCTCAATAAACCAGCCGTGCTTCCATCATCATCGCGGACAAGCGGGGTAATCCCAAGCTTTTTAAGAACGTTAACGGTTTTATAACCCCTGGCTGCAATATTTGCCTTTCCCAATGCTTCGATAAATTCTTTGGCTTTCCCCATTTTCTCAGCGATGTTATACAGTGCATCCGTACCTATCCCTGTTGTGAAAATCATCCAGTTAAAACCATCTTCTATTATGGACTTTATGTCGGATTCTATATTTGATTCATCAAGGAACACAGTGCCCTGGGCAGGACGCAAAAATGGGATTCCACCAAGATTTTCAACAAGTTTACTTAATTCTTCGCTTTTACGCTGGCCAACTAAAGCAATTCTTTTTCCAGCTAGTTTTTTCAAAGTAAGCCTCCCCCTTTCTGGACTTTGTTTGTGTTCTATTATATCAAAGAACCTTGCCGAACCCCTCCTTGCCTATACTAACAAATCCACATCGCTTATTTTGATATCCTTTATTCCTATACCAACATCAACCGCCTTAGATCCTGAATTTCGAACCCTTACATTATGGATATAAACGGAATCAGCACGCTGTTCACCGCCAAAGACTTGAATGTTACTATGAGCATTTTTAAAATCTCTTATTGATACATTATGGAGGATAACATTTCTTGCGCGGTACTGAATGGCAATGATCGGATTCCCTTTGAAGTCATATTCAGGATTACCGATTATCGTAAAATTGTTTATCACCACATTTTTATATGCTGAGACAACCATCGCCCGAGGGGTGGATCCTGCATAAAGATCGGTATAGACCGGTGCGATAGCGACAATGTTCGTTGCCCTGATGTTATGGGCGGTCCGGGACTCAGGATCACTGCTTTTGTGATGGCCGATGTGGCGGAAGTTATAAGAACGGTTGTCATTAACGGACAGATGTCCGATAATTTGGACGTTGTTTGCCGCTGAAGAATTGGCATGGGCTTTCATTTCTACCCCGCCAAAGCATCTGGCCGTGGAGTTATTCATGAGCCATACATATCGTGAGCCATCGTCCACTTCGATTCCATTAGAGTTGGAAAATCCTTTTTTATGTGCCCTGCCGCTCGGATCACACATATGTGAATTTGAAATGAAGATATAGTCGCTGTGATGGGTAGTAATTCCATCGTCTCCAAAGCCATAGCCGTTAAGGTTATCCAGCCAGATATACTTGCTGCCGCCCCGGGCCCGGTATCCGTCACCAGAGTAATTATAGAGGGTCGATGAAACGTCAAAGCAATGAAGGCCGGGATTAATCGCTTCCACATCCTTCACCCAGCCATATGTTACATTGGCATACGTTAGACAGCTGGAATGGTTTCCCCAGGTACTAGTCTTTGGCTCGTTGCCAAGCCTTTCTACATTCCAGTCCAGACTCAGCCCCTTTACTAAAATACTACGGTTACCCAGCCAGTGATTTCGATTGGTAACCAGCCTTGTCTCTTTTGGAGCATGATCATGTAGTTTTATCGTTGTAACGCCTTTTCCTTCACCAGCCAGGATTGTCCATGACGGCAGCCTGATTCCTTTTGTGATAAAAACACCTTCAGGGACGTTTACTATTACATGGCCATTGCCAATTGCCTTCTTAAAAGCTTCCGTATCATCTGTTACGCCATCTCCCACAGCATCATAATCTTTAACGTTCACTTCTCTATCAATCTTGTTTTGTAAATGTATATATTCCTTGTCCAGATGAGTTTTCCAATCCGGATAGACATTCCCTTGTTGATCTATCAATGTTTCGCACGGGATAAAATTCGTATCTGCCCGTTTGGTCAGAAAGAAACGCGGTATGACAACACTTAAATTATTAATAGTAGACCACTTTTGATTTTGCCCGAAGCCTAGTTGGCACTCTTGAAAAACAGCATCTGTTTCCTTGATTGCTTGTTTGATATCCTGATTGTTTTCGAAAATTTCAGCCAAGAGTTTTGCATTCTTACCCGGGTCATGCTTTTTATCCAAAAATAGCATTGAAACACCTCAATTTAACACAAATTCTAATGTTATGAGTATTATTCCCGCTGCGGCCCGGATAAAACCGGTCATATCCTGAAGAGGCTCGGGATTCAAGCGAAAAAATGTGCTATTCCATATTGCTATGCTTTTGAAAAGCTTGTTCATGGTTGACTTGTTTACTGGCAGCATAGGCAAGACAAATGTTATCGAAAAGGATATGGACACATTGGTCGAATAAAGAGCCAAGCGGCTGGATCGTGGCAGGTTCCCATTCTTTTCGATATTTTGTGGCTGCTGGAACATGGATGACAAGGGAAGCATGTGATCCTAAAGGAGAGTCAGTGTCTGTTGTGACCGCAATAATGCTACAGCCCATTGACTGGGCCTTTTCTGTTGTCCAGACTACATTTTTCGTTGTCCCTGAGCCGGAAACTGCCACAAGGATGTCGGTTTCTGTAATGGATGGGGTAATCGTTTCGCCAATTACATAAACTTCTGCACCTAAATGCATAAGACGCATCGCAAAAGATTTGGCCATCAAACCAGACCGTCCCTCTCCTATAACAAAAATACGCCTCCCTTCCTGTAGCTTGCGGACTGCCGCGTCTATTTCCTGATTATCAATTCTTTTAAGAACAGTTGAAACTTCTGAAAGTATCGTTTCCATTTGATTCATTGGTATTCTACCCTTCCCTCATCTATCACTTTTTTAAAGGCTGCTGCCGCTTTTCCGGGATCATCCGATTGCGTGATTGCAGAACCAATAATGAGAATGTCAGGGTGCGGCTCTGTCATTTTATTGATTGAATCGAGGGTAATGCCGCCAGCCACAGCCCACTGCAGTGAAGAATCCAAGCTTTGTGCAGTACTGCTTTTCTTTTTCCCTGCCATCTCTTGCTCATCCTTGCTCACATGGTCGCAGAAAATCGCATCATTATATTGAAAAAGAGAATCCTTTTGCTCTGCATTTGTGTTTAACAAATCTATCATTGCCGTCCTGCCGTGCTTCGCTGCTGTGTTTAAGCATGCTTCGATTGTCTGAACGGGAGATACTCCCATCACCGTAGCTATGTCGGCGCCTGCTTTGAAACATAATTCAAATTCATAGACGGCATTATCAATTGTTTTTATATCGCGAACGATTGTTTTATTTGGAAAGGCCTCTTTAATTTTTGACACACTTGAAATGCCGAACTCTTTTATCAATGATGTTCCAACCTCGATCAAGTCAATCGATTCTTCTGCTTCTCGTGCAATCTGAATCGCTTCCTCAATCGATAAACGGTCTAAAGCTAGCTGAATTTTCATTGCATTACTCCTCGTGTAAACCGGTTTAGTAAAATAGTATCGCTACTGAACAGACTCCTATTCAACTTTTCTCCGGGACGATTCCCGTATCAATAATTCGCATGGAAAAACATATTCCTGAACATCCTGAACCTCGTCATCAATTTGCTTAAGCAGCAGTTCTGCCGCCTGTTGCCCCATTTCATGGGCTGGTTGGGCAATGGTTGTCACTGGAGTTTCTGCAAGATGAGCAAACGGGATATTATCAAAAACGATTAATGCTACATCTTTGCCAATTTTCAACCGTTTTCCGTTAAAAAATTCGAGCACCTCGAGAAAAGCCAGATCATTTCCGGCAAATAAAGCTGTCGGCGGTTGTTTAAGGCTAAAAAGCTTTTCAAGTTCTTCTTGCATATTTTTTATTTCAGTATGGATCATATATTCCTGCCTGAGGGGAATTTCCGCTTCAATCAGCGCTTGTTTATAGCCATGGAGCCTGTCAACCCTCGGACTGATGCTTAATGGCTGTGTGGCAATTGCAATTCTTTTGTGTCCATTTGAAATAAAGTGGGAAACAGCTTCCACGGTTGCTTCACTATTGGCTGCAACGACTGTATTTGCTTTTAAGCCTTCTACCTTTCGATCCATAAAAACAACCGGATAACCCTCTTTTATCATGTTTTCATATAAATCCATGTTCTGCCCCGTCGGGAAAATAATCAGTCCATCCACTTGCTTTGCCCGAAGTACCTCAATATATTTTCTTTCTTTTTCAGGATTGTCGTCGGCATTGCAAAGGATGGCCTGCATATCGTGCTCATGGCAATAGTCCTCAATCGAGCGGCTGACCTCGGTAGAAAGGCGGTGCATGATATTGGCAACAATTATGCCGATCATTGATGTGCGCTTCTGCTTTAAACTTCGCGCCAGATAGTTGGGCTGGTAGCCAAGCCTTTTGATTGCTTCATCTACTTTCCTCTTCGTGTCTTCTCCCATATATTCATAACGCTTATTTAAAAATTGGGAGACCGTACTTTTAGAGACTCCCGCTTCTTTAGCTACATCTGCCATTGTTACTTTTGCCATTTTATCTTCCTCTTTCAAAACATTCGTATCTCCATTTTAAAGGCAAAAGCTGCATTAATCCACTAATTATCCATTGCAAAATTGTCATTCGATTTCTCTATAAAGGAAAGCCCTCCATATCCCGTAACAGAATGAGAGGGCTTCCGCTGCTATTCTTCTCTTGCTTTGGCCACTTCTCTGATAAACTGTGCTGCTTTTTCTTTCATTTTTTCGAGATATTCTTCGGTTAAGGCGTGTGCCGTGTTGGCAAGCGTGCTGCCCACCCCAACTGCAACAGCCCCTGCTTTTATAAAAGCGCCTGCATTGTGGACATCAACGCCACCCGTTGGCATTAAAGGAATTTGTGGCAGAGGACCGGCTATGCTTTTAAAATATTCCGGCCCGGCTGCATTTGCTGGAAATACTTTGACTATATCTGCCCCATACTCATATGCTGTTAGAATTTCCGTTGGCGTAAACGCACCGGGCACACTGACTACGCCATATCGCTTAGCCATTGTGATTGTTTCTTTTTTGACAGTCGGTGAAAATATGAATCTCGCACCGGCCAGAATCGCTGACCTTGCTGTTTCGGGATCAAGAACGGTTCCAGCGCCGACCAGCACATCTTTTCCAAAATAGGCAGCTGCTGCTTCGATTACGGATACAGCCTTTGGGGTCTCCATTGTTATCTCAAGTGCCGTAACTCCCCCATCCTTTAACGAGTTTCCTATCTTTATAATAGATTCAGGCGTTGCTCCTCTGATAACAGCGACAACGGCCCGGTTTTTTATTTCTGAAACACCCATGATTTCCACTCTCCCTTAGCTCTAGTAATCTGGCATACTTTATGAAATCCAAGTGTTGCATGTTACTTCACTCCTTGTACTTGTACTTTCATATATTCCATCAGTTCATTGCGGTTAGGATAACCATCATTATCACCAGGAGTTTGGACGGCCATTGAACCGATTGCATTCCCGCGCAGCACGGCTTCCTCTAGCTGCAGATTTTCAAGAAGACCACTGATAAGGCCCACCGCAAAACCGTCTCCAGCTCCAACCGTATCAACAACTTCTTTCACTTCATAAGCAGCGACAGTACCTTCTTCGATACTGTTTTTGTAGAACGCTCCTTTGTCGCCAAGTTTGATGACTACAAGTTCAACCCCTTTATCCAAATAAAAGGAAGCAATATCACGCGGGCTTTTAAACCCAGTTAATATCTCGCCTTCGGAGATCCCTGGAAAAACGTAGTCTGCTTTTACAGCAAACTGATTAATAACTTCAATCATCTCTTGTTTAGACGTCCATAGAGTCGGCCTTAAATTGGGATCAAAGCTGACAGTGCTTCCTATTTCCTTCATATGAGAAAGCACTCTCTCTGCGAATCTGCGGGTGTGGCCGGAGATCGCTAAAGGAATCCCGGTCATATGCAAATGGCGGGCACTCGTGAAATATTGATGTTGGAAATTTTCAGCATCCATAAAGCTAGCTGCTGATCCCTTTCTAAAATACTGGACCTCAGGATCTCCATCTATAACCTTTGATTTTATTTGGAATCCGGTTGGAAAACGTTCATCTGTTAAAACATGATCAACATTTACATTTTCCTCCCCAAGCCTTTTCATAATAAACTTTCCGAATGCGTCAGACCCGACTCTACTGGCCCATCCAGATTTGAAACCAAGCCTCGCCAGCCCGATTGCGACGTTTGTTTCCGCACCTGCAAGCTCCCTTGTAAAATGTTTTACTTCATGCAGAGGTCCTGGATTTTCTGCGATAAACATAGCCATCGCTTCACCGAACGTTACAACATCTAACGATTGCATACAAAATCTCCTCTCTCGCTACCCTTGTTGCTTTCCACCATTTCCACATACTCCTTCACACGCTCCGCTGGTACAATCGGAAATTGGCCTTTTTCCATCACTTCTTTCCTACCAAAAGCATTTAACGGAATAATGACACTTTTCATCACACGCACCTTCTGTCGACTATAAACCGATTTAGTAAATCGATTTATCTAGAGTATAAAATAATTGAAAGCGCTTTTCAATAGTTTTTTTCCAAATGCTATTGCACGATGAAACTTTAAATTCCCGGATATTTAATCCACCAATTGTGCATCTTATTAAAGGACTTTTTAAGTGTCTAAATATGGACAATATTAAAGATTAGATATCAACAATTAAATTTTTTTTAAACAGGAGGAAGTTACATGCCTTTAAATATTACCCAAAAGCTTCTAAAAGGGCATCTTGTTTCTGGTGATATGATTCCAGGCACAGAAATCGGACTGAGAATAGACCAAACCTTAACTCAAGATGCCACGGGAACAATGGTGATGCTAGAACTGGAAGCGATGGGATTAGACCGTCCGAAAACAGAGGCGTCCGCCCAATATGTGGACCACAATTTGATTCAAGTGGATAGCAAAAATCCGGATGATCACCTGTTTTTGCAAAGTGCCACGCGGCGTTTTGGATTATATTATAGTCGTCCAGGGAATGGGGTCAGCCATCCAGTTCATATGCAGCGACTGGCCAAACCGGGGAAAACGTTGCTTGGATCAGATAGCCATACATGTGCAAATGGATGTATGGGTATGCTGGCCATGGGCGCTGGTGGAATTGATGTGGCTTTAGCTATTGCAGGTGAGCCTTTTTACGTGAAAATGCCTAAGGTATGGGGTATTAAGTTAACGGGAGAACTATCGGATTGGGTGAGTGCAAAGGACGTTATTTTAGAATTGTTGCGCAGACATGATGTTAAAGGTGGTGTTGGAAAAGTCATTGAATATTACGGGCCAGGCGTTAAAACGTTAAGTGCAATGGATCGCCATGTGATCGCAAACATGGGGGCTGAGCTAGGGGCAACTGGAACTGTTTTTCCTTCTGATGATGAGATAAAACGCTTTTTAAAGGAACAAGATCGAGAGGATGACTGGATAGAACTGGTTGCTGATGTGGGTGCAACTTATGATATTGATGAGGAAATCAACCTGTCTGAAGTGGTACCGCTTATTGCTAAACCGTCGAGTCCAGGAAACGTAGTCCCTGTTACGGAAGTTGCTGGTACACCGATCTATCAATCTTATGTTGGTTCCTCGGCAAATCCGGGATTTCGCGATTTCGCCATTGCGGCTCAAATCGTTAGCGGAAAACAAATTGCAAAGGGTATTTCTTTTGATATTAACCCAACCTCAAGACAGGTATTAACCGATTTGGTACAAGAAAGCCATATTGCAAGCTTACTTCAATCTGGGGCTCGTTTACACCAGGCAGGTTGTAATGGCTGTATTGGAATGGGGCAAGCACCGGCAACGGGACGCAACAGTTTACGGACAACACCCCGTAATTTTCCTGGACGTTCTGGAACGAGAGAAGATAGCGTCTATTTATGTAGTCCCGAAACAGCCGCGGTCTCCGCATTAACAGGGGAAATTACAGATCCACGTACCATGGATGTTCCATATCCCAAAGTCAAGGAAATGAAGAAACCAACCGTTGATAAAAATTTATTGGATGAACCATTGCCATATGAGGAAGCTAGGAAAGTTGAGCTACATAAAGGACCTAATATTGCATCGATACCACAAATGGACGAGATGCCAGATCAACTGGAAATTCCCATTTTGTTAAAAATGGGTGATAATATCTCAACCGATGAAATACTTGCCGGAGGAGCACGTGTTCTTCCCTATCGAAGCAATCTTCCTGAAATTAGTAAATTCACCTTTGAAATTATTGATCAAACCTACTATCAACGTGGAACGGAAAGTGTTAGTCAAGGTGGACATGCTGTAGTAGGCGGATTCAATTATGGTCAGGGTTCCAGCCGTGAACATGCTGCACTAGCACCAAGATACCTTGGTTTACGCGTTGCTTTAGTTAAAGACTTTGCGCGAATTCATTGGCAAAACCTTGTTAACTTTGGTGTGTTGCCGATAACCTTTGTTCACACAGAAGATTACGACATGCTGAGCCAAGGAGATGTTCTTGAGTTTTCTAATCTGAGGACGAACATTAAAAAAGGGAATGAGTTCTCTATTAACGTTAAAGGAAAGAATCAACAAATTCCTGTAAAACATGCCCTATCAGAACGTCAGGTGCAAATAATGCTAAAAGGCGGATTAATCAACTGGGTTAAAGATCGGCAAAAGAGTGCCGATAACACCTTTTGATTGTATGAACTTTTGCTTAAAGTACACCCTAAATCTAAAGATTTTTTTGGAGGTATGACAATTGGTGGACAGAGAAAACACTTGCAAAGCCTGTGAAGGAACTGGCATGCTATCCGATGATGAAGGCTGGCAATACGAATGTAGTGTTTGTAGCGGCTCAGGGACATTTTATAGGGATAATCAACCTACTAAAGTGATGTCCGTGGATGAAAATAATCGTCTACTAGATTAAATAGAAAGGAGGTATTTAAATGACAGTTGGTACAAAAATGCAAGAAACTATTGCAAGCTGTGAAAGTACATTAGCTAACCTACATTCATTTGCTTTGGAAACTCAGGATCAAAACGCTAAACAGTTGTTTCAAAACCTCTCTACCCAGCAAGAACAAATTTTGGAACATGTAAAAGCCCGTTTTCAATATATCCAAAGTCAAGAGCCGCAATATGGTCAAAGTTAACCAAATTTACAAAAAAGGAATAAAGAAACTACTTTTACCCATTATAAAAGGTATAACAAACAAGGAGGTTATATAGTGAGACTAGCAGCCCAATTGGAGCTGTTTATCAGGTTGTTCCTGAAAATCAGGAGCACATTCAACAATATGTAAACCAGTACCAAAATCCAACGAATGGTTCAAGTGATCAACTATATCAGTAAAAAGGGCCACCATCATTTCGCGAAGAACAAACGCTAAAAGGCCTGGTTTGGAGAAACCGCAGGGTCCACGATTGCAAGCTAAAAAAAGTGTGTTGAAGCACTACAGGACAAAACAACTACTGATTCGGGGTTTTCACGCAAAAAATTCAAGTTTCGCTGGAAATAAGCAGGGTTTTATAAGGTGAAAGAAAAATACCTCCTAGGGCCTCAACCTAAGGAGGTAACCACTATGAATAGGCAGTGGGTACAGGAATTCATTCCATAAATTTTTATGTTCGAGCCATCCACAATTTTAAGACCTCATCCTCTTTATGGTAAAATAACAATCCCATCTCCGATTAGACGTTCACCTGCAGGATCGGATGGATGATTTACCAGCTTAGAACCAATTGTCATAGCTGTGGAACCACCACCATCCAGATTTAATGCGTCAATCGCACCAAGAGTTTTCATGATCTGTGCACTTTCTTTGAAATTTGCTCCTACACTGTAAAAAGGCTGGCGTCCGTCGACCGTGACCAAGAGAATTTTACCGTCTTCGGTAACACCTGCTAGTGTACGGGGATTGCGGCGTTCTCCAAATCTGTAGTAGAATTCTGGGTTACCACTCCAATGGAAACCTTCACTCATTGTGGTAATCTTTTCTTTACCGTCACGCAGCAATCGTGGTCCGCCGTTGACAATACCAGTTGTCGTCCGAGCTTTAATTGGTTGATTATCCGCAAGAACACTGGTATTCATATGGAGTTTTGCACCTTGCTTCCCATGGGCCAACAGCCAATCAGAGGCATCGCCTGTGCCTGCCAGGACGGAGCCTTTAAGGGGGATGGAGCCGCCCCTTCTTTCACGCACTTCTGTGACTTGTCCCTCGGAATTCAGAACAACTTCCATTCCTTCCCCTGGCTGAGTTGCAGAACCGAAACCGGATGTGAATTGAATAAGTTCCCCGGGATCCGTACATGTAAAATCATGCTTAGAGAAGTCAAAGGTATCACCGATCCCACCACATCCACGGATCAATCCGGGCTCACGGTTTAAGCCATCTACTTCTCTTTTAACACCATCAGATGCCGTAACGGTAAGTTGAGTTTTTACCGATGCTATCCGCGCTTTTTCCCCTGATAAAATCAGGCTTGTCCTCCCATTTACCGCTTCACTTATGAGTTTTCCCCCAATCATCGAAACTCCGGCAAGATCACCTTCAGTACCATCACTCGGTCCCACTATAAAATATCCCCCATTTATGGCCGCCAACGCATCTGTACGAGCCGCCATGCCAGTCAATTTTTCCTTCCCGGGTACAATTCCCGTTCCCAGCTCCGGTTGTATATCCCCTTTAAATTTCATTGGATCGATTTCAAGAACATTTACTACCCAAGGCCCTTTAGTTTTCCCTCCGTCTTCCGCTGAAAAAACGACGCGGGATTTATCATACCCTTTCCCTTTCAGCTCATCTCTCAATTTGTTGGCATCGCTCTCCGACTGAAATGATCCAACACGGACCAGGTAGCCGAGTGGGCCATGTTCAGGATCGTCTGCAGGCCCCACTTTAATTTTCTTTACAAGAGATGTGTATCCTTCGGAATCCAATTGTTTCTTCACTTTTCTTGCTTCTTCCCGGGTTTTACAAAATGCCACATCAATAATGAAGACATCTTTTTCCGAACTGGTCCCGCGGATGATCTCCGTATGGATAAGCCCCGAAGCAATCTCTGTTTTATCCCTTGTTTCCGCAAGATTGGAATCCCCTAGAGGAAGAGAGTGTTCTTTCACAGGAGCAGCCTGTACAACATTTGATGGCAAGTTTATTGTGGATACCCCTACAACTGTTACTGTCATTGCTGTAATGAAGCACTTGGAGAACAGCTTTTGAAAAACATTCAAAGTGTTTTGTTTCATTTTTTCTACTCCTCCCTATTTAATCCTTTTGCTCAGTCATGACTAATTATCCAAATTCAATGTGTGGAACTTGCTACACACGTATTAACTTTTGTAAAGGAATGTTATTAAATTTGTAATTCAAGTATTACAAAGACAGGATTGGAGTGTAAAAACAAGTAAATGTAGGATATGCAAATTAATTAACAGTTACTGGTATATGACAAAGATACAGCAGAAACCATATCACTTATTACAGGTGGGCAGATCCCTAAATCGGATTGTTCTAGTTTCGCAGGTATCTTCCGAAGCGTTCGCAAAGTTATCGAATCGGTTTCGAATGGTTCGGAAGCATGTTCTGAAGGTAGAGTCGTAATGGATTCTTCAAGTCCCCAAGCTAGCAGGTCACTTCACATAAAAGTAAGAAAGCTGAAGATAATTGTAGAAATTTCATTAATCAAATGATTGATTAGAAATCCACTTTTGATTAAGACGTAACGAATCTATTAAAATACACAATACGAAACCTGTCGAAACATTTCTCGACAGGCAAATTTTTTGAATATTCACTTAAGATAGTCTACTACTTTTTCCCTCCATTTGAAATGGCTCAGCTCTGTCTAATACAATATCCGCGGTTAACGGTAAGTGATCAGAAGCTAAAGTTTTCATAACTTCGGCATTTATTGTTTTTATATCCTTAGAAGTAGATTGGCAGGAATCCTCAATCGAACCGAAACTTCATTTCCAGGCTCATACCTCTTCTCATAAATTGGCGAATAAATCGTTAGCAGCTGTTCCTCCACTGAAACAGTGTAATGCACTTCATTTCCTTGGAACTGTGCAAATAAAACTTTCCCGTTCAGCTGACCCGGTGAGGGTTCTTCTAATTTCCATTGTTCTGGGCGTATTGGATACACGTTCTGCCGCTTCAACTCCAGGGATACACCAAGATCCTTCCACTGAACAGAAGGAAAGCCTTTTGGCATAAACGTATCTGTACTAATCCACTGCCCTTCCATCACATTACTTTTACCAACAAATCTCGATACAAACACAGATTTAGGTCTCGTATAAATCGTTTCAGGTGAATCTACTTGCTCAACCCGCCCTTGATTCATCACGACAATCCGGTCTGCCATTGCTAAAGCCTCTCCTTGATCATGTGTAACATAAACAACGGTGGTTCCTGTCTGTCGATGAATCGTTTGAATTTCTTTACGCATTTCTATTCGCAGCTCTGCATCCAATGCACTCAATGGCTCATCCATCAATAAAATTGAAGGCCTTGGTGCAATTGCCCGGGCTAAAGCGACCCGCTGCCCCTGCCCTCCTGACAACTCTGATGGATAGCGTTTTTTTAATGATTCCAGGCCAACCATTTGCAGTACTGTGTCAACTCGTGCGCGCTGATCTTGCTTTCGTTTAGCTTCTGCAAATCGGTGATGCTTTAATGGGAATAAGATATGCTCCTCAACGGTCATATGGGGCCAAAGTGCAAAAGACTGAAAAACCATACCAAGATTGCGTTTCTCAGGCGGCTTGAGAGAATGTGCTGATCCTACTAATTCGCCATTTAACATAATCTGGCCTGCTGTCGGTTTTATAAAACCTGCCAATAACTTGAGTAACGTTGTTTTTCCACAACCTGAGGGTCCTAAAATCGCGATAAACTCTCCAGCTAAAACCGTCAAATTAATATCCACAAGGGCTGTAAAAACACCGTATTGTTTATCCAGATGTTCAATTTGAATCATGATGTCTCAACACCCTCTTCTTCCAGACATTTTCCATCCACATAAAAATGACACCGCCAATTAAAATGGCAAGTACTATCAAGCTTGAAAACGCAGTGGAATACGTACTGTATCCTGCTTGCTCAAAGCTAAAAATAACAACGCCAATTGTTTCTGCACCACTTGACCATAATAAACTTGAAACGGTTAATTCCGTCAGAGCTGTCAATCCAACAAGCAGTGCCCCTCCAATTACGCCAGGCAAAAGAAGTGGCAGTAATATTCTGCTCCATTTTGCAAGATGAGAAGCTCCGGCAGTTTGGGCAGCCTCTTCCATGGTCGGATCAATTTGCGTGAAGGCAGTTAAGCTGCCTCGTAGTTGAAGGACCAGAAATCTCGTAATATAAGCAATAAGTAGAATCCAGATGGTGCCATAAACACCAGGTTTCCATCCCAGGATCGGTTGAACCCACATTAAAATCATACATAAAGCCAGCACCGTTCCTGGCAGGGCATAAGGGATGGTCAAAATCATCTCTACTATGCGCATCGTAATACTATTACGCTTAAATCGTAAATAAGCAAGGAATGTTCCTACCACTGCACAAATAACCAAAGTAATCAGGGCCAAGCTTAAACTATTTCCAACAGCTTGCATGACTTTTTGATCTTCAAATAATAAATATCGATAGTTTTTAAGTGATAGATTTTCCCATTTAAAAGACACGCCATATGCTTTAATAAATGATGTAGCAGCCATTACGATAAATGGAACAAGGCTGCTAACCAAAAGAAAGCTCCAAATTCCTATCTCCGCCACACTTCGCCAAATCGGTGATAAATAGTACCGGGGCTCCATGTCTCTCTTTGCGGTTTCATTGACATTACTTTTTCTTACAACGAACCATTGAATAAGTGTTCCAATTAAAGCGATAATACCTAGGAATACGGAAAGGACAGATGCTCTTGCAAATGCACTTGGGCCATAGCCAATAATCTGCTCATAGATATAGGTGCTTAACACTCGAATATTTGCAGGAATACCCAGGAATGCAGGGATTCCAAAATTATCAAGATTGGATAAAAACGCTAATAATCCACCTCCTGCAATACCAGGAAGTGTCATCGGAAAAATAATCTTCAGAAAAACCGTCCGTTTAGAAGCACCAGACACATTTGCTGCTTGTTCCAGATCTCTTGGGATTTTCCGAAACACGTCAACAGTGAATAAGTAAACAAGTGGATAGTGTGAGATACCTAATACAAAGATTATTCCCTGGATGCTGTATAAGTTAGGTGCAGAAATGCTCCCTAGTGGAAAGCTTTCCAAAAGATAATCTATTGGGCCATTATTTCCGAAAAACTGAACCCATGCCAGCGTTGTGATATAGGAAGGTACAATAAAAGGTAAAAATATAAACAGATTCATCCACTTTTTCCCTCGGATATTCACATAGGCCATGACCCATGCCATACCTACACCCATCCCAATCGCTAACAAACTACTGAAAACAACAACCCAGACAGTATTTTTAATTACCGGCCAGGTTGCAGGTGCGGTTAAAACCTCAAGATATAATTGAAGGCTAAGCTCTCCTTCTGAAGTGATACTTAACCATATTAAGCGAATAACTGGTAAAAGAAATATAAAGATGATCATGAGAAATCCAAGGATTGCCCATCCATTCTTAACTATAGAAGAAAAGGAAAACGAGGAGGTGTTCCTCACTTTCCTTAATGTCTCTTGGTGTTTTGGAAGCATCTTCTCCACTCCCTTATCTCTCTAATCAATCTTTACTGTGCACCGAAGATTTCTTCAAACTTTTGTTTATCGGTTTCCCTTGCTTGGTAAAGCTCTGAAATATCGGCTTCAATAACATTCATTTCTTCAATTGTTTTTAATCCCTTCGGCGCTTCGACTCCTTTGCGAATCGGTGTATAACCCAGTTCAGCAGCGAGCTGTTGCCCTTCCTCTGATAAAACATAGTCGACGAAAGCTTTTGCAGCAGTTTGATTGTCCGTTTCATTCATGATTCCAATCGGTTCTGTAATAACCGGTACTCCTTCTTCGGGATAAACAAGTTCTACCGGAGAACCTTCCGCTTTAGCACGAGCAACTAAATAATCAACGATCATTCCATAGTTTTTTTCTCCACCTGCAACAGCTTTCAGCACATCACCATTCCCTTTTGTTACTGAAACATCATTCGTTTCGATCTTTTTATAAAAGTCCCAGCCGAAATCATTTTGCCGAGTCAAAACACCTAAATTATATGCTGCCGCACCAGAGTATAACGGGCTTGGCATAGCGATTTTCCCCTTTGCTTCATCAGAGGTTAAAACGTTCCAACCCGTTGGCATTTCTTTTACATTTTTCGTATTTACGGCTAACCCTGTTGCCATTACCTTTGTCCCTGTATATCTCCCATCAGAATCAGCAAAACGCTGAGGTATATCACTTAATTCAGGAGATTTATAAGATAGCAATAAGTCATCTTCTTTCAAACTCTCAAACGTAACAGAGTCTGCCACCAAAAGCACATCTGCTTGAATATCACCAGCTAACCGCTCCGCTTTAAGCTTTGAAATAACTTCTTCCGTACCGGATCGAAACGTCTCCACTTTTACCTCTGGATACTTAGCCTGAAAACTTTCAACCAGTTTAGCAGCATCAGCATCAGGTTGAGAGGTATAAAAGTGCAAGGTGCCTTCTATTGATTCCCTTCCACCCTCCGCCTTTGCGGTGGAAGAACCTTCTTTCCCTTGATTAGATGCGGCATTATTTCCACAGCCTGCCAAAATAACCAATACCATCGCAAGCAGTATTCCTTGATTCCATCTACGCATGTTTTTCCCTCCTTAAACGATTTCTCTCTAGGTCTAATTTACAAGACCAATGTTAAGGAACAACAATGTCATAAATAAAGAACGTAAAAATTCTGTTAATTTGGCTTAATAATAAGGATTAAAATAGATCTCCTTTTTATTGGAAAATTATGTGTTTGAAGAAGCAGTCTTCTTTAAGAAATTTGATATTATCGGCCCATACTTATAATATACAAATATTTTACATTCCCTTAACGATAGGACGGGTATGGCTCTAATACAATGAACTAAAACAATCTTTATCTGGAGCGAGACAGGCAGATCCGTATTATAATTTATTGTTAAAGGAGAACAGACAATCATGAGACTAATACGTGCTTGCTATGACTTCGATTGTCGAATATTTCAGCAGATAAATCGCCGTTTTGATAATAAACTTTTAAACCCCTTTTTCCGCACTATCACACACATCGGGGGATCTTGGTTTACCATAGTAACAGTTCTACTACTAATGATCTTTGCCTCTGATCAAACCAGAATGACTGCCATTTCCAGTGCACTTGCCTTATCCGTAAGTCATCTACCTGTACATCTTGCCAAGAAGCTGTACCCCCGGAAAAGACCCTATATGATCTTAGAAAATACGAAGGTTCCTTTTAATCCTTTACAAGACCATTCTTTTCCTTCAGGTCATACAACAGCCATATTTTCCGTAGTTATTCCTTTTGTTTATCTAGTGCCATCCCTGTCATTTGTCCTCATTCCTTTAGGTATTTGTGTCGGCATATCAAGAATATACTTAGGTCTCCATTACCCTTCTGATGTAATTGCCGGAGTGATTGTTGGGTCATTTTTCGGAACGATTTTCTTTTTCTTACTAAATATTTGATAGACATTAGACCCACTGATAGTGAATTCATCAATTTTTTATTTCCTTAACAATTTCTTACTGTCCCTTCATGTTTCCTTTAAGTAAGCGTGATACTCTGAAAAAAAAAATAACAGGGGGTATTCGAGTGAGACGTCCTTCCGCTTTGATCCTGACAGCCAATTATGGGAGCGGCCACCTCCAGGCAGCAAAAGTAATCGCCGAGGAACTTAACAATAAAGGGTTTGAGCCTGTTGTATCAGATTTATTTGGTGAGTCCTACCCTATAGTTTCTACTTTCACCCAGTCATTACTGATCAAAAGTTTTTCTTATGGCCCCTCATTTTACAAGTGGTTATATTACGGTACAAACAAGCTACATTATAAAGGTCTTGCCCAATTTTCCCGATATCTTGGCCGCAAAAGGCTGCTGGAGCTTATTACAAAATATCGTCCTCAATTTATTATTTCAACGTTTCCTCTTCATTCAGCACCATTTTTAATGAAACAATTTGGTTATTTTATTCCGACTTATACCGTAATAACTGATTATTGTGTTCATCCTTATTGGATCAATCCTTTAATTAACCATTACTTTGTAGCATCCGATGCTGTGAAAAACATTTTATTAGAACAAGACATGCAGGAAAAACGAATTACGGTGAGCGGCATTCCCATTCGGCCCCAATTTGAAAAGCAAATTAATAAAAGAGCCGTTTTTGAAAAATATCAATTATCTCCCTGGAAGAAAGTGATTACGGTACTTGCCGGCGCAAATGGTGTATTAAGAAATGTGAAAGAACTATGCCTGCAATTGCTGAAGGATCCAACCCATCAGATTGTAGTCATTTGTGGAGATAACGAAGATTTGCATAACCGGCTTCTACCGCTTTCCCTTCTCTTCCCTGGCTGTTTTCATGTATTCGGATATGTGGAGGAAATATATGAACTGCTTGCTATATCTAACTGCCTGATTACAAAACCTGGTGGAATAGCACTTTCCGAAGCCGCATCATTGCAGGTTCCCTTAATTCTTTTTAAGCCTGTGCCTGGCCAAGAAACTGAAAATGCCAGACATTTCACCGAAAACGGTGCTGCTGTTGTTTCCCACTCTGTAATGGAAACATTTGAACAGATACAAACGTTGTCGCGAAATAAAGAAATGATAACAAACATGAAGAGAGAATTAGCCAAAATTCATAAAGCTCACTCAGTTACAGTCATCACCGATTATGCGATTGACAAAACTAAACAGAAATCAGCAATTATACGCTAAGGAGGAAAACCAATGGATACAACCTCTCATATTATAATTGGATTAGGATTAGGCGCTTTCGCCCAAATAGACCCGGTGGTTGCTGAAAGTTCACTTTCCCACGCTGTCATTATAGGCACGGTATTCGGTTCAAACGCACCTGACTTTGACTGCGTTTTCAAACTGAATGGGAATGGCAGTTATTACCGTAATCACCGGGGATGGTCACATTCTCTTCCTGCCCTTCCCTTATGGAGCTTCTTTGTTTCCGGATCCATATATACTTTCTTCCCTGGTCCGTCCTTTTTCCATCTGTTTTTTTGGACCTTTCTCGCTGTGGTTATTCATGTCCTTTTGGATTTGTTTAATGTATATGGAACGCAGGTATTCCGGCCTTTTTCAGCAAAATGGATTGCCTTTGATTCAATTCCGTTAATTGACCCTTATATTTTGATGCTTCATATTGTCGGATTTGCTTTGCTTCCTGTTTTTGAGGCAGGAAAGATTTTTTCATTTGTTTATTTGCTGATGGCTTTATACATCTTGATTCGCACTGCCTATGCATGGTTAATAAAAAAGGATTTAGAGGATTCTTTCCGAAATGTAATCCGCATAAAACTTATCCCGAGGGCAGGAATATTTAAATGGGATCTTTTAATTGAAACTGAGGATCATTTTTTATTCGGAGTATATTCGGTCAGAAATCTAATTATTGAGCTTACACTTTCGAAAAAAGTGGAACACCCTGAATTGGTTCGCGAAAGCAGGAATGCCCAACCCGTCTCCGACTTTCTCGCCAGCACCAATTATGCATATCCTTTTGTCCAGCAAAGGAAAAACGGCTACTTTGTTTATTGGAAGGATCTCCGTTTTCGCACTAATAAATTTTTTCCTTATCTTGTAGTAATGTTTATTTCCTCTGATTTAAAGAGCAAGGTTTCATATATCGGTTGGTTACATTCTCTAAAACAATATAAAAAGGTATTAAGGAAATTAGAGAAAAATTCCGGATCTTTAAAAGGAAAAGAGACGTCCTATTAGGAAATTTCATTATAAAAAGAATAGCTGGCACCTGAAAAACACAGATGCCGGCTTTTTGTAGTCAATTGTCCGTAAAATGGACTATTTTTATATCGTATGAATTATCTACGATTCTTCCATCCCTGGATTAAGCGAAATATTTCAGCATTTAAGCGAAAAGCGCGGTAATTAAGCGAAAAAAACTTTAATTAAGCGAAAAACTTGATTTTTAAGCGAAAGTTACTATCATTTAAGCGAAAAGCAAATTGCTCTGATCTAGGTCACTATTTCACTTGTTGTCTCTGCCATATAAATCTACTGGCGGATGGTAAAAGCGGCCTTTTGTTGTGCCCGAACTGGGAAAATTCGTAGAAGCCAGCAATCTTGATGCAACATCTCTTGAACTCAAATCAGCAAACTGGCGAAACTGCTTGTTATTAATCTTCGAATCAATCAGTAAAAAATAATCACGCAACCCCTGCATATTAGCGTCTTTCGAATAGATGTTACAAGCCGGGCAATGCCATTGTCTCTTAACACGGTACATAGGAATAAAAAAGCAAGAAGGGCAATGGATACCTGATCGAAGCTGATTTTTTGAAAGAAGGTATCGATCCATAAAAAGCTTTTTGGGAGGGGTGTTCTTTTTAATGAGCATCTTGCTGATTTTTAACAGTTCTTTAGAAGAGAGGACTTCCTTTTGATATATGGTTTCCAGATGCTGAATGCGATTTAATAGATGAGGGGCTTTAAATACTTTTTCAAAAATCCTTCTGTGGCCAGGATTTGTTTTTAATATACTATTCTTATTGCAAATCACTACAACATATTCAATAGGAACTTGCGGCAAACGATGTTTTTCGAAGAATCCCTTCAGCTGAAACTGGTGGAGCCTCGCCTGGGTAATCGGGTCTGGAAAACCTTCTTCTTTGCCTTCTTTATTGGTTCGGATCAGCTGGTGAAATAACTGATCAAAAAATAGAGTGCCTGCGATGTTCTTAACTTCGATAATAATGGCTAAATTTGATGAAAGAAGGAGGGTATCAATTTGGAAGGTATATTCGTCCCGTGGAAGATTAAGATCGTGGAATAATCTCTTTTTTGAGTTCCCCTAACATAGTTACTAAAGATATGTATGAGGATAATAGTTTTCTTGCTTCTTCTACATCAAGCCGTTCTTTGCCGATATCATAAGAGTTTAAGTATAAACTGGTGAGTTCATCTTTTAGTTTTTGGTTGATGATTTCTTCGTAGATTCCTTGTTTGAGCACAGTGTCACCTCTTTATTATCGAATTATATTTTCAGATTTAATTGTACTCTAAGATGAACCTTGCATACAAAAAAAGAAAGGTCTTCATCCTACGACGACTCCCTTCCTTTTTAAAATAACCTATTGTATTTGAAATAGTTCTAGTTCAATTTTATCAAGCCGACAGCTTAACCCCCACCAACCCCAAAACTATTAACAACACAGACACAACCTTCAAAGCATTCAATGTCTCACCAAAGAAAACAATCCCCAAAACACAAATCGTCAACGTGCCTGTTCCAGACCAAATGGCATACGCCAAACCTAAATCCATTTTCTTCAATACTAGAGTAAAGATACTGAAGCAAATGCCATAACACACAAAAATCATAACGGTTGGCAGGGGACGCGTCAGGCCTTCTGACATTTTCATGGAGATGGTGCCGGCTACTTCAAAGACAATGGTGATCAATAATAAAATCCATTCCAAGATGATCCCTCTTTATCAGCAAATTCTCTCTTCGGTGTCACTATCAAAAAAGTGCAGCTTGTCTAGATTAATAGAGAAGGAAACGGCTTTGTCGATAGGCATTGACGAAGGGGCTTGTAAAGAAACCTGTTGGCCGTTCCAGTTGGCTTTTACATGCTGTTCATTCCCTAATAGCTCGACATGCTCCACTTCAGCCACAAAGCCCTCCTCATATAACACATCCGTTGCTCTAAATCCTATTAAAATATCCTTGTTTACATAGTTTTGACGTTCCAACATATCTGCCGTTTGGGGAGGTAGCGTCAAATCTTCTCCGCCAAATAACAACTTCACTTGTTTTCCTTCTTTTATAACGGAGGCCGTGCAAATATTCATTTGCGGGTTCCCGATAAATGATGCCACAAAGCTGTTTGCCGGTTTTTCATAGATGTTTTGTGGTGTATCGATTTGTTGGATCATGCCGTCTTTCATGACCACAATGCGAGTCCCGAGAGTCATTGCTTCAACTTGGTCGTGCGTCACATACACGATTGTGTTCTGCAGACGTTGATGCAGTTTTTTGATTTCTCTTCTCATTCCAGTTCTTAGGGCAGCGTCGAGATTGGATAGCGGTTCGTCCATTAGGCATATTGCCGTGTTGGCTACCATGGCCCGTGCCAGAGCTACGCGTTGGCGCTGGCCTCCTGAAAGCTGGCCGGGTTTTCGTTTCAAATAGGGTGTTACATTTACGACTTCAGCGGCTTCTTCTACTTTTCTCTTGATCTCGTCCTTGCGCATATTTCTCATCTTTAATGGAAAAGCGATATTTTCATAGACCGTCATGTATGGGTATAGCGCGTAGCTTTGAAAAACCATCGACATGCCACGTTTCATCGGCTCCAGGTCATTTACAAACTTGTCATTCACTTTAATCTCACCATTCGTGACCTTTTCAAATCCTGCGATCATCCGGAGTGTAGTGGATTTACCACAGCCTGAAGGCCCGACTACTACAATGAATTCTCCGCGATTTATGTCCAGGTTGAGACCTTTAACGGCATGTGCGCCATTTTCGTAGTACTTGTCGATATTATGCAGTGAAAGAGCGTTCATTGATTCTAACATCTCCCTTTACTTCCCAGATGAATTTATCATGATTAATGAGGTGTTCCACATTCGGGATGACAAAGTCCGCTAGCTTTTCAAGTTCTTCTTTAGAGCCAACACCTGATAAGACGCCTATTCCAAAGCCTGATTTGCTGTTTTTTGCTGTTTGCATATCGATGACTGTATCTCCGACCATCGCGACTTCTTCCCGCGCTAATCCAAATTTTTCGCAAAATTTCTCGACCACTTGAGAAGATGGCTTTTTCTCGTATAAATCGGCTGTTCCTACGAATTGGATGTCTTCCCTGATGCCTAAATGTTCTAAGCATAGGGCAGTAGTTTCATAGTCATCCGCCGTAGCAATTCCAACTACGATTCCTTTATTCCTCAGTGCCGAAAAAAGCGGAGATAAATTGCATACTGACTCCACATGCTCGATCGACTGCTTTGTTTTTTCTAAAACTCGCTCCGACAGCCATTCATGTAAATATCGAATGTCCTTTGGCAGTACATCTTGAAACGCTCGGGTAATATCCAGCGAAGTTCCGCTTGCTAAAATCCCTTTCTCGTCAACAACTCCGTCTTTCAGTCCAATCGATTTACACAATTCATTTTTAAGAGTTTTATTGCCTTCCTCGCCGATCATTTCTAACAGGTCATCGATGACATCGCCGATTACTTTAGGCCAAATCGATCCGAATTTTAATAAAGTACCATCTTTGTCAAATAGGATTCCTTTAATTTTCAAAGCCTGTCACCCTTACCTTTTCCAGGAGCTCTCCCCATGTCTGAACTTTCGGCTGCTTTTTTCCGTAATAAACAGGGTTCGAAAATGCCAGCAGCTCTCCGCTCACGTTGCGGATTTCCAAGCGAAGCCAGTGATACGCTTTATCTTTCCAGTTGACTGTAAAACTTGAAGAATGGCCTCTTTCTTCATGAACCTTTTTTCCATCTTCGATCCATTGCACGTTCACATCTTCATGATCGTGTTGTAACGTAATTTTGCAAAATGCTTGGTAACCGTTTTGATTCATTGCATCTGTGAGATCTTCGCCGATTCTATATTGTTTCTCGCCTACTTGAGCCGTAAAATCAACAACGGGACCACGGGAAACATATACATGTCCTTTTTTCATATTTTCCAAAATGACAGAGGCGGATAACCGGTCTGCCCATACAAATGTCCCCGGGTCTCCAATTAGAGATGGCTCTCCATCCGTCTCATAGCTTTCATGCGGCAGCAAGTGTGAATCTGAGCCACCTACGCCTGTGATTGTGTACCCTTCGTTCCATATATGCGACCAAAATTGCAGAGCTTTTTCGGTTGCTTGGACATTGTCCAGGAAAGTGGGATCATTCCAAATTTCAATACTGTCAATTTCGGCAAGCGGTGTTTGCTTCATTTGCCACTGCCACGGAGCGAGAAAAGGGTGATTCATAGAGCAAAGAGCACCTGATTCTTTTGCCTCCTTTAAGAGATTATTCATTCCTTGCTCCGTTTCAAATCCGCCATCTTCCCTGCTTGGGCGGTAATCTATCCATTTTTTCACACCTAAAGCGTTCCAGTGCCCTTTTGTAGAGGTGATTTCAATTCCGGGAATGACTAATGTTTCTCCCTCAGCCCAGGATGTAGAGATAATGTTGTGATCTGTAGCAACGAAGAAGTCGAGTTCCTGGCTTTGAGCTGATTTCAAATTGGCTTCCTGAGTCATACTGCCATCAGATAAAATGGTATGGGTGTGGAAATCTCCTTTATACCACCTTTCTCCGGTCTCGGTAGCTGCATCCCAATGATAAGAATTCAACACAAAACCATTAGGATCATACTTCGCCCATTTCTGTGCCCCAGCCGGTATAATGCCTCCTGCTACAGCAGGCAGCTCCCCACTGCCCGCTTCACATGCAATTTCATATTCCAATTCTTTTTCTACTTTGTCACTTGTCGGTTTGTCCGTGACATAGACTTCCACTGTCCACTCTCCTAAATCCAGCGGCCCAGGCAGTGTTGCTGCGCTCGATTGTTCGGCATCCTGGTGCAGGACGATGCCTCTTGGAGATTTCCCGTACATATATTGCAAACGCAAGACGCCATTTGGATCAAACAAAAGCATACTGAACCAGCATGGTCTGCTTATTTTAGTCTCAAAGTAAATCCAATTCGTTTCCTCTGTAAGTGTAAAAGAATGATAGAAGGTAGGCAGCTGCCGTTCATCAGTAATTTTTTGATGAAACTGTTGCGTGGTCTTAATCATTATTTCCCCGCCTCATCTAACGCCTTTTGAGCTTCCTCTTTTGCTTCTTTTAAGGCTTTTTCTGCTGGAATGTTTTCAATTTCTACTTTATCTGTAGCTTTTGAAAGAGCGTCTAAAATTTGTCCCCCAGTCGGGTCAACAAAACCAGGTGTCCCATTTTTCGCTTGCTCAAGCGGAACTAGGATTTGCGGATTTTTTTCAGCGAATTCTTTGTACGCCTGTACTTCTTTAGCAGATTCACGTACAGCGATGTAACCTGTTTTGATCGACCAATCTGCTGTCACCTCAGAGCTTGTGAAGTATTTCATCCACTTATAAGCGGCTTCTTGTTGTTCTTTTTCTGCTTTTGCAGGAATAACGAGCATTTGTGCTTCTGCCTGTGGAGCTGCTTTATGATTTTTCCAGCCTGGCTGTGGATGTGCTGCAAGTTTCGAAAAATCGAGATCTCCCTGGTCACCGCTTGAACCCGTATAACCAGCTGCGCGATCCTGCATCACATCATCAATCGTCTTGTACCAATATTCCCAGCCTTGGCCGCCATGGTGAATGCGCATCGATTGATCTTCATGAATGGCTTTGCGGAAAAACTCCCATGTATTCACCCATTCATTTGAGTCAATCAATACCTCTTTGCCATCTTCACTTATAATTTCACCGCCGGCACTTAATGAAGCATCAACTAGGTTTAAATTTCCCCACATCGGTTCCCAACCGAAAACACCTTGTTCTTTCTTCAGTTTTTTAGCTGCTTCCCCTAAAGATTCCCATGTATTTAACACAGAAGGGTCAATTCCTGCTTTTTCAAACATATCTTTGCGATAGTAAAGCACTTGGGTCGTACCATATGCAGGCAAAGCATATTGTTTGTCATTCGCTTTTCCTAAATCTAATAGAGTAGGAAGAAAATCTTCTACGTTAGCTTCCTTATCTTTGTCGAAGAAAGAATCCAGCGGAGCTAATGCTTGTTTATTCGCTAAAGCATTAGCCGTCGCATGTTCCAACAGGGCGACCGCAGGTGTTTGCCCGGAAGCACTGGCTGCTTGCAGCTTTTGGTACGTTTCCTGATAATCGGCTTGCGCTATTCCTTTTACAATCACTTCATCCTGGGATTTGTTAAATGTATCGATTTTTTGTTTCATATTGTCGCCTAATTTTCCGCCCAGTCCATACCAAAATTCAATTTCAACCTTGCCATCGCTGTTTGCTGCCTGTTTTTCACCGCCGCTGCATCCTGCCAATAGAGATAGTGACATGACTCCTGTTGCAACACCAAGCATCGCCTTTTTCAAAACGTTTTTCTTCATTTTCCCCATCTCCTCCATTTATGTTTTACCCTTTCACACCGCGATCATTAATGCCTTTGATAAACCACTTCTGTGCAACAAAGAAGAGTAAGAGAAGCGGCACAACTGCGAACACATTGGCCGCCATAACTAATGGCCATTTAATCCCATATGCCCCACCTTCAATAAAAAATTGGCGAAGCCCCATGGTAATCAAATATTTATCCTGGCTTTTTAAAATCAATGACGGCCATAGATAGTTATTGAACATTTGCACAAAGCTTATTAAGCTGAATGTCAAAAACGATGATTTTGTCATTGGCAATAACACCTTCCAGAGAATCGTCCAATGACTCGCCCCATCCACTTTGGCCGCTTCCACCATTTCTTTTGGCACCTGCATGAATGCCTGGCGGATAAAGAAAATACCGAACACGCTGACCGCATTTGAAATAATCATCCCTTGGTAGCTGTCCAGCATATTAAGTTTTGATAGGATGACATAGCTTGGTACATACGTTGACGCCGCGGGCAGCATGTAAATCGCTAATATTGAAGCAAAGAGAAACTTTTGGCCTTTGAACCGGAATTGTGTTAAAGCATAAGCCATCATCGCTGCGCTAAAAATTTGAAAAAGCACAATCGCAGTGGCCGTAAACAAACTATTGAACATGTACAACCCAAAAGGGGCACTGTTCCAGGCCTCTATAAAATTTTGCCACTGGGGCTCCGCAGGCCAAAACGAAGGCGGAAACTTCCATATTTCGTCTGTTGTTTTAATCGCACTCACTAGCATCCATAAAAAAGGGAAAGCCGTTATCACACTGAATAAGATTAATAGAATATGGCGTGCTGTCTTTTTTACTATTTGTAAAAATGTAGGTGCTTCTTTTGTCTGTACTTGAGGAGTTTCGTATTTTGCTGTAGCCACAACCTCATCCAACTTTGTCACCTGCTTTCGCTTTGTTAATAATGAACCCAACGCTTGGATGCCCAGAACTGAATGACTGACAATAAGGCGGTGATCAGTACTAAAAGCGTTGAAACTGCTGTTGCCTGCCCCATATTGAACTGTTCAAATGCCAGCTGGTAGTACATATAAAGCAGTGTTCTAGTGCTTCCTGCCGGGCCGCCTTGCGTTAACACTTGAATCTGGTCATATGCCTGCAAAGCATCGATAGTTGTTATGATTAATAAAAAGAACGTGGTGGGCGAGATCATCGGAAGGGTTACATAGCGAAACCTTCGCCATTTAGCTGCCCCATCGATTGCTGCCGATTCGTATAAATCAGCAGGTACCCGCTGCAGTGCTTCTAAATAGAAAATCATCACCCAGCCGATTCCCTTCCACACCGTCACCATAATAACCGCCGGCATTGCCCATGTAGAACTGCCAAGCCAATCAATCTTTGGCAATCCCACTGATGACAACAGGAAGTTGAGAATCCCGACTTCCGGTTGGAAGATCCAAGACCAAACAATCGATACTGCGACCATTGGGGTCACCCAGGGCGAGAATATGATTGCTTTATAAAAGGTGCTTCCTGCAATCTTTTTGTTTAGCGTCAATGCCAACGCAAGTCCAATCGCCATTGTCGGCAGCACTGTAAACACTGCAAAGACCAGGGTATTTACTAGTACCTTGTAAAATTCTTTGTCTGTTAACAAACTGCTATAGTTTTCTAAACCCACCAAAGAAAAGGTCGGACTGATATAGTCCCAGTCTGTAAAGCTAATAAACAGTGACACGATCATTGGAATGAACCAAAATACCAATAACAGTATGAGAGCAGGCAACATAAACAGCGAGATTGTAAGGAATTGTTTATATTTGCTTGTTACCAATCTAAACCACCTCCGAGATTCAACAAAAAGTCACCTTTTATCACATTTACTCTCTTTTCACCACAATAATACACAAGATATTTTAATTAGTTGTGAATAAACAGTAAATTTTTGTGGTTTAAATGTAAAAACGAGTATTATCCTCTTTTTACAACAAAACCAAAAAAAGAGAGGAAAAGTTATCATGAACTTTTCCTCTCAGCACAGTACCTGCTTATTCATTTACGATTTCAATTCCTTCTTTTGCATACTTTTGAAGTACCTTATCGGATAACTTCGAATCTGATATAATCCGGTCGATTCGATCAAAATGGCAGACCTTTAAAAGAGAAGCGACGTCAAATTTGCTGCTGTCTGCCAATGCGAGACAGTTTCTGGAGCTTTCAAGCATTTTCATTTTCACCTGATACTCTCCGATGCCGTAATCTGTCAACCCTTCTGTCAAGGAGATACCGCTTATGCTCATAAAGAATGTGTCAATATGAAAACCTTTAAAGAACTCTTCTGCCATATGTCCTACCATACACAATTCTTCATTCCGCAGGACACCCCCTGGCATAATAATGGTGTAATAAGGCATTTCAGCAAGTTCAGTGGCAATAACTAAAGAATTAGTTATGATCGTAAGCCGCTGAAACTCCCCCTTTAAAGCCTTGGCAAACTCTGTGTTTGTTGTACTAACGTCTAATGCAATCGATTGTCCTTCTGAAACATAACGTAAAGCAATTTTGGCTATTTCCCTCTTTTCGCCGATGTTCTTTGTTTCCCGCAAAGTGAAGTTGATTTCTTTGCTGTTTACATCATCTAATACTGCTCCTCCGCGTACCCTCCGCAAATGCCCTTCCTTCTCTAAATGCTCCAGGTCCCTGCGTATGGTTTCAGTGGAAACACCAAATATTTTGGTTACCGAAGACACTTGCAATGATTTATTTTTCCCTAACAGATCCATGATTTTTTCGTGGCGATCATGTGCTAACAATACTCCCTCACCAACTTCTTTAGATGTCTTATCTTATAAATAGCACATTTTCACACAAATCCACAAGATAATTTGTGTTAAAAATATATAAATGACTGGAAGTGCATTGAATTGAAGCCAAAAACCCTTTACAAACAGTTAGATAAAATTAAATTATAATAAACTACCCTCTGTTTTCATACTTTGTGAAATAGGAGTGAAAAGAAAAAGGGAGCTGCTTAGCCCCCTTGTTGGTATCATTAATCCTTAACTAGATTTTTTCCCAAGATACGCTTCAACGATTCTCGAATCTTCTAGTAAGTCTTCTGCATTTCCACTAATGATGACTTTACCTGTTTCCAAAACATAGCCATAATCAGCGATCTTCAATGCTTGTTTAGCATTTTGTTCAACAAGAAGAACGGTTGTCCCACTTTCTTTAATCTCTTTAATAATTTTAAAAATAGCGGTTACAATTAAAGGCGCAAGTCCCATTGAAGGTTCGTCTAATAATAATAATTTTGGTTTTGAAAGAATGGCTCGCGCAATGGCAAGCATTTGCTGTTGGCCACCTGAAAGAGTCCCAGCTAACTGCGTCTTTCTTTCTTTCAAAATAGGAAAGAGCTTCATCACATTTTCAATATCTTGTTCGACTTCCTTATCATTACGTTGATATGCTCCCATTTCAAGATTTTCATAGACTGTCATGGAAGATAAAATGGCTCTACCCTCTGGAACGAGGGCAATTCCTTTTTTTAATAGCTGGTCTGGTCTTAGTCCTGTGATATCTTCACCTAAAAATTCTATTTTTCCTTTTTTAGGCTTTAGTAAACCAGCTATTGTTTTCATCGTCGTCGTTTTGCCTGCTCCATTCGCCCCTAAAATCGTGACAATTTTGCCTTGCTCCACTTCAAGACTGATTCCTTTTAACGCTTGGATTTTATCATAAAATGTTTCAATTCCAGTTACTTTAAGCAATTTCATCATCCTCCTCTGATCCAAGGTAGGCTTCAATGACCGCAGGATTGTTTTGAATTTCCTCAGGTGTTCCCTCTGCTAGTTTCTTACCAAAGTTTAATACAGTAATCCGATCACAGAGCTTCATAACAAGAGGCATGTCATGTTCAATAATTAAAACGGTCACTCCCCTTGCTTGAACTTGTTTAATTAAATCGAATAAATTAGCTGTTTCCGTTTCATTCATACCTGCCGCAGGTTCATCCAGTAATAATAATTTCGGATCGCTCGCTATCGCTCTGGCAATTTCTAAACGTCTTTGCTGACCATATGCTAAATTTTCTGACACAACATCATGATACTCTGATAAGCCAACTAGTTCTAAAAGCTCTATTGCTTTTTCACGAATTTGCTGCTCTTCCGTGCGCTGCGATTTAGGACGAAACACACCGCTTAACACACCCGCTTTACTGCGGCAATGGGCACCAACCATTACATTCTCTAAAGTCGTCATTTGAGAAAATAGACGAATGTTCTGGAAAGTCCGGCAAATCCCAAGATCGGTGATGTTATGTGGTTTAATCCCCGTAATTCTTCTATTAAAAAAGGTAATGTCTCCTGTTGTTGGCGGGAACATGTTTGTAATAATGTTAAACATCGTTGTTTTCCCAGCTCCATTAGGACCTATTAAACCATATATTTCTCCTTCATTTATACGAATCGAAACATCGGTTAAAGCAGAGATTCCGCCAAAGTTTTTACATATGTTTTTGATTTCTAGAACCATGACTTCTCCCCCTTTTAGATGGTAATTTCTTTTTTAACCACTGCATGATATTTTCATCAATAATTCCTTGGGGACGAAATGCCATCATGAAGATTAATACAAGACCATAAATCATATAACGGTATTCGCTAATAAAACGAAGCGCTTCCGGCATAATCGTCATAAAAGTTGCACCAAAAATAGCTCCTAATATAACTTCACTACCACCAAATACAGCAAAGATTAGTATTTCGATCGCCCGATGATAAGCGAAATCTGCTGGGCTTATATAAGCTAATACGTGTGCAAATAACGCTCCTGCAAAACCTGCTAAAATAGCTCCTTGTGTAAAAGACAGCACTTTATAATACGTAATATTAATTCCCATTGCTTCTGCAGCTTTTTCATCCATTTTAATAGCTGCGAAAGCACGGCCAACACGTGATTTATTTTGTCTAACAAAAAACCAAATAATAAAAATATTGATAAGTAATAAAAGAATTAATACCAGTAAATAAGTAAATTGATTATTTCGCATCCCAATACTGCTTGGATCAAATCCAGCATCTCGGAAGAAATTTAGCAGCTCTCTTCCAATATGAGGAATGCCAGAAAGACCAACGGCACCTTTTGTAACGGATTCCCAGTTTACGAAGAAGACTCGCATTACTTCCCCAAATCCGAGTGTGGCAATTGCCAAATATACGCCACTTAATCGCAATGAAGGAAGGCCGACAATAATTCCGCAAATGCCAGCAACTAATGACCCTGCAATAATTCCTACTAGTATAGGAAGATCGAAATGGATGGTTAATAGAGCTGATGTATAAGCTCCAATCCCCATAAAACCAGCACTGCCAAGCGATAATTGGCCAGAGGATAGCGTGACATAAATGCTAATTGCCAGAATGATATTAATTAATATAAATGAACCTATTTGTAAATAATATGGATTAATAAACTCACCTAGCATACGATCACCGACCTTCCGCTGCTGACTTTTGACCGAATATTCCTTGTGGCCTTACTAACAGAATAATGATTATGATTATAAATGCTATTGCGTCACGATAACCAGAATCTCCATACGCAACAACGAAAGTCTCCGATAACCCAAGAATTAATCCACCTGCCATCGCACCTTTCACATTACCCATTCCACCCAATATAATAATCGCTAACCCTTTTAATCCCATCGATAATCCCATTTGTGGGTTCACAGAGTTAAAGGCCATTCCAACTAAAATACCAGCAATTCCACCCATTGCAGATGCAATAATGACGGTTAAAATAATAATTTTTTTTGTATTTACGCCTAGTATACTGGCTGTTTCTAAATTTTCAGCAGTTGCTCTTAGTGCTTTCCCTGCCTTTGTTCTTAACAACCAATAAGAAAGTGCCATCATTAATATAATAGAAATAACAAAAATGATAATTTGGACAAGGTATACCGTTATCGAACCAATTTGAAAGTTGATTTCTGCAAAAGAGTTGCGAAACGGGTGGTTGCCTGCACCAAATAAATGGTGTGAAATATTTTCAAGTAGAATGGATACACCAATCGTACTTATTAATGGGGCAAGATGGGAAACACCTTGCTTTCCGCGAAGTGGTCGAAGCGCAAATCGCTCTAGCATATATCCTAAAATGGCCGTAACAGCTATGGCTACTAGAAAGGCAGCCCAAAGTGGCCATTTTAATGTGCTCGTTACAATAATCCCCATAAAGGCACCAAACATGAAGATTTCTCCATGTGCCATATTGATGATACCTAAAACCCCGAATACAAGGGTGAATCCAAGGGCAATGATTGCATAGATGCTTCCCAATGTGATTCCGTTAATTAGCTGTTCTAAAAGCAAGTCATCTCATCCCTTTCTTCCAATTTATTTTCCTTAAATGAACAGAAAGGCTATACCCCAACATATTATCCAAGGTATAGCACATACACTGCTATTCGATTTACACATACATTTATTCTTCGGTAATCCATAGAGCGGCAACACGATCATCTTATCAATAGAAACTTGTACTTATAAAGGTATTTTACAGAATATTACAACTAACTATTCGAAGATTTGGAACTTTCCGTCCTTGATTGTTAAAACAATTGGATCCATTTCAACATCTCCGTCTTTATCAAATGAGAATGATCCTAAAATTCCTTCTAGGTCTTTAATTTCTGCAAGTGCATCACGAAGTGCATCACGGTCTGCTTCGCCAGCATTTTTCAATCCTTCAGCCATAATATAAAGCGCATCGTATGCTTGAGCTGCAAATTGATCTGGCTTTTTACCATATTCTGTTTCATACTTTTTAATAAATTCTTGTACCTTTGGATCTTCTTTTTCAGAGAACCAAGGCGTAGCAACGAATAATCCATCAGCAGCTTTTCCAGCGATATTAATAACTTCAGGTGAGTTAAAACCATTCCCACCCACAAACGGTACTGTAATCCCCATTTTTCTAGCTTGATCCATAATAACAGCACCTTCATTGTATAAAGCTGAAGCTAAAATTAAATCAGGATTAAGTCCTTTAATTTTCGTTAATTGAGCATTATAGTCTGATTGCCCTTTTTGGAATGTTTGAGTCGTTACGACTTCAAGGTCCATTTTTTCTACTTCTTCTTTCATTGTGTCAAAGCCTGACTTTGTAAACACATCGTCATTCCCATAAATAAGAGCGACCTTTTTTACATCGTATTTCTTCACTGCTTTTTCCATGGCAACTGGAATGGCTAGTGCTTCAGGAATTGAATTTCTAAATACATATTCACCAATTTGCGGGATACCTTCCGCTGTAGTTGATGTACCCATAATTGGAATTCCATTTAAATCTGCTTCAGGTCCAACAACATTCATTTCTGTACTTAATGTTGGTCCTAACAGAGCAACGATTTCATCATCACTCATTAGTTTTTGTGAAGCGGATAAAGCTTGTTCTTGTTTCCCAGCGGAATCTTCAATAACTAGTTCGATGTTTACTTTTCCTTTTTCGTTAATTTCTTTTTGAGCTAATTTGAATCCGTTTGTAATCGCTTCTCCATAGGCAGCTCCTGGACCTGTTAAATAAGAAATAACTCCAATTTTCGCATTAATGGTACCGCCTTTATCTCCTTCCCCACTTGATTGTGAACTATTTCCACCACAAGCTGCTAATAATACAAGCATAAGTGCAGAAATTAACACTAGAGATTTTTTACCTATCTGTCTCATGTCTTTCCCCCTATTTTAATAGTAATTGTAAAACCTATATCTATTAAATAGCATAATAACTACAATGTAAATATAATATTGAGAATCTTTAATATACTCCAAAAACAACCGACCCGTGGATATATTCGATAGCTCCAGAAAGAGAAACTAAAAAAACCAGATACCTTCCAAAGTTTTGGACTTTGTCTGGCTTCTATTACAATTGTTTTTCTGAGAAAATTTTTACCTTTGCCAAAAACTCAGGCAGACAGCGCACTTTTTCGTGGTGCATGAGTGCATGTTTATGGTATGAATAAGGGATAAGGAAATGAGGTGTAACTATGAACAAGGCTGATGTTGAATATAATATTCAAGATATGAAAGCTGACTACGTTCGTTTGCAAAATGATTTGGAGAAATTAGAATCCGTAGGCGGGAACATCTCCCCCTTGCAAAAACAGCTTGATGACATCGAATTGGAACTAAAAACCCTTTATAAACAATTAGACGAATTAAAGAAAGATTGATGTAAAAACTAATAGAGGTATCTGCACAAATAAAGTGGATTGGAGGGCTTTAAGTGTGAGTAACCATAGTATTAACCCCTTATTAATCAGTGTAATAAACGGTAAGGATATAGACAAAATCTCAAGAATGCCAGCTCTATCAGATCTACCCGGTTCGATATAAAACATATAAAGTTTTTACAAAGCTCCCGATCTCCCCCCATCAATATTAACCGCCGTCCCCGTTACATAGGAAGCTGCATCTGAAACAAGAAAAGTAATCACTTTAGCTGCCTCCTTGGTGTTCCCTATCCGTCCGAGAGGGATATGATGGCTTGGGTTTTTTCCGTATTTTTCCCATGTCAGTTCAGGTGCTTCCTGTTTCCACTTTTTTTCAATCTGATCACTTCTGATCAGCCCAATACATACTGTGTTTACACGAATGTTATCGGGGCCAAGATCTTTGCTCATTGCTTTTGTAAGAGCCATACCTGCTGCCCGGCTCACAGTGGTAGGCAAAGAGGAAGCTGGCGGGGTCTTGCCAATAGCAGCTGTCACGTTGACGATTGCACCGCCGCCCACTTGCCGCATATAAGGCAGTGCGTAGCGTGAACAATGGATCGCGCCAAATAATTTCAAATCGAGATCCTGCTGCCAAAGATCAGTCCCCACTTTCTCAAATGGATGGACTGAAGAGGTACCTGCGTTGTTTATGACAATATCCAAGCGTCCAAAGTGTTCGGCTGACTGGGTCACTGCCCGTTTGCAATCCTCTTCCAGAGTCATATCTGCTTCGACATGTAATACTTCGGCGCCTGTCTTTTCAAAGATAAGTGCTGCTGCAGCCTTAAGGTTTTCCTTATTTCTGGCACATATGGCGACTTTCGCTCCTTCATAGGCTAAATGAAGGGCAGTTTCCAATCCGATACCTTTACTCGCCCCTGTGATTAGAGCAACTTTTCCTTTTAACCCCAAGTCCATCATGATAACTCCTTCCTGCCTGCTAATTGTATGACATAAGAATGCTTGCATTTTTTAAATTCATTGACACTATTCCTAAAAAAATCTTGATATTCTGGTAGAGACTCTCGTAGACCTACTCTTCCAAGGAGAGAAATAAAGCAAACATTTATCTGATTTTTATATGTAGAACGATTTCCGAGCCATTATGGCATAGAAATCGTTCTACACTTTTTCCGTTTAATTGCTCCATTCTAATCCAAATCTCACCTCAAAAAACTGATTATGAGTGAGAGCCGCCAAACACCTTTCCTACTCCCTGTAATTTTTCAAGAATAATAATCAAAATGACAGAGATGAAAATAACCAAACTGGAAACGGAGGCAACGATCGGATTATAGGCATCCTGCATCTGTGAAAAAATCTCAATCGGCAATGTGCGCATGTCCGGCGAAACCATGAATAAGGACACGGTTACATTATCAAAAGATGTAAGAAAGGCGAACAAGCCTCCTGAAATGATTGCCGGTCGGATGAGCGGCAGTGTCACTTTCCAGAATACCACCACCGGATTAGCTCCTAAGATAGCCGCTGCCCGCTCAAGATTGTAATCAAAGCCGCTGAGACCGGTTAGAACGAGCCTGATGACGTAAGGGATACAAATGACGATATGAGCAAGTAAAAATCCTGTCGATGTACCAGCGAGCATCATCGGTGTAAAGTAAATCAGCAGTGCTATCCCGAGCACGAGCTGCGGCACGCTTAATGGCGAGGTCAAAAGTGAAGTAAGATAGGCTTTGCCCGGTATGTCATACTTCGCAATCGCAAGCGCCCCAAGCGTGCCGAATACTACGGAAAAGAAGGCTGCCAGCAGCGCGAATTTTACGCTATTTACCATCGCCTCCACGAACTCAGGACGATTCAGAAGCTCCGTATACCATTGAAAGGAGAAGCCCTCTGCCGGAAAACTTGGATAGTTTGCGCTGGTAAACGAAGCGGGAATGACCACAATAAGCGGAATCAAAATGTATATGATCGTTATTACAGCTGCAGCCATGCGCAGTTTGCCAAGACTTTTCATCATCGGAACACCTCCTTAAATTTTCCTCTTTCAAATGTACGCGTAAAAACGATTACAGTGATGAGCGTTGTAGCGAGAAGGACATATGAAATCGCGGAACCAAACGTCCAGCGGAGCAGATTATTAATCTGATCGTACGCAACCACTGGCATCATCGGTACATTCGCCCCTCCCATGAGAGCTGGTGTCACATATGCACTCATAGACAGACTAAACACAAGCACGCACCCAGACACGATGCCCGGCAGGCTGAGCGGCAGTGTAATCGAGAAAAAGCTTCGGAGTGGGCTTGCTCCAAGGATAGCACTCGCCTTCTCCAAGGACGGGTCGATATTGTACAGGCTGGTTGCAATCGCCAGGATCATAAAGGGCAGATACGCATTCGAGAGACCGATGACGACTCCAAGCTCTGAAAATAGCAGCTTTAGCGGAGCATTGATAATCCCAAGCGACATCAGGGTTTGGTTAATCGTCCCGTTCGGCAATAACAAGAGATACCAGCCGAAATTACGGACAACGATACTGACCAAAAGCGGTGAGGCGATCAACAAAGCGATATAGCCGCGGACACGCGGCGAGCTCTTTGCCATTGTCAGTGCAACCGGATAGGCAAGGAGAAGGGAAAGAATGACAGTATACAGACTTATCTTCACCGTTAACCAAAGAGATGACAAATAATAGCTGTCCGTGAAAAATTGCGCGTAGTTTTTCAGGCTGTAAGCTGCTGTTGTACCGCCTATTTCGTCTGTTGTAATAAAGCTCAAATAAAGAATGTACAACATCGGAACTATAAAAAAGCCAAAGATAAACAACAGAATCGGGAGAAGGAGAAGAAGCCCCGGACCCCAGCTTCTTCTTTTCTTATTCTTAGGCGTCTTTTGCAGATTCGCTCCTGTGTTTGGTTCTTGATTTATTTCTTGATCAGCATAATGTCTGACGGGCTCCATCCGACATACACCTCACTTCCTGCCTGCCATGAAGAATCAAAATCAGGCGTAAGGATCTGCAGCGGTTTACCAAGCAGGGATACAGCCACTTCCCAAGAAGTACCCAGGTAGTTTAACTGGGTTATGCTTGCTTTGTGCAAATCCAGGGATAACCCTGAAACATTCTCTGCAGCAGCAGCAATGCATATTTTTTCCGGCCGAATGTAAAGCTTCACTTCGTCTCCAACCTTGCAGGCACGGTCGGTACCCATGATATTTCCCACATCAACATGCGTTATCTCATTCTCCATTTGTACGGAGATTTTTCGGCTGTCCACTGACGTAATTTTCCCCTCAAAGCTGTTGGATTTGCCGATGAATTGGAAAACAAACTCTGTATCAGGATGATTATAAATCGAGGTTGGCGAACTGATTTGCTCAATTTTCCCCGCATTCATGACAACTACCCTGTCCGATATCGAGAGCGCCTCTTCCTGATCATGTGTCACGAAAATGGTTGTAACACCAATCTCCTTCTGTAAGCGTTTGATCTCCGCACGCAGTTCATGACGTAATTTCGCATCCAGATTGGAAAGAGGCTCATCAAGCAGCAGCAATTCGGGTTCTACCACAAGTGCTCTGGATATCGCTACACGCTGGCGTTGTCCCCCGGATAACTCCCGGGGATAGCGGTTTTCAAGACCAGACATCTTTACGAGTTCAAGGGCGCGGTCAATTTTCTTTTTTTGTTCCGGCTTTGCGACCTTTCGCAGCTTCAATCCAAAGCTCAGATTTTCATAGACAGTCATATGAGGGAAAAGGGAATATGTCTGGAAGACCATTCCTAGATCACGCTTAAATGGCGGTACCTTTGTCACCTTTTTCCCTTTAATATAGACATCTCCTTCATCTGCTTCGAGAAAGCCGGCGATAAGGTTTAGTGTCGTTGTTTTGCCACAGCCGGATGGTCCGAGCAGGGTGAGCAGCTCCCCCTGTTTTACACCTAGGTTAATCCCGTTCAATACGATATTGGACCCATATTGTTTAAATGCACCTTTTATCTCCACATCGTTTTTAATAGCTTGCATGAGAAGAAATCCCACCTTTCTTACCTATTATTTAAGTAGTTTGCCAAGCTCGGGGGTTACTTCTTTTGACCATTTATCTGACCATTCAGCGCGAATTTCCGCGAATTTCGCAAAATCAGGCTTGAATGTTTTATCTGTTTCTTTAAGCCCTATAGAACCTTCATATTTTTCTGGTATTTTCATTCCGTCGACAACCGGGTAAAAACCCTTGTCCGCAATCAACTTTTGTGATTCTTCACTAATTAGATAGTTGATGAAGTCAATCGCTTCCTGTTCACGCGGCGTGTTTTTCACAAGGGCGGCGCTGAATGCTTGGAGCGGCACTCCTTCTTTTGGCACGGCCATTTTAATCGGCACACCGGAAGCTGCCAGTTCAGCTATCGCATAGCTTCCCATTACTGTGACATCAGCGGCACCCTGCTGTATCGCCGGCATCATTTGGGTTGAATTTTTATAAAAAGTACTGGAATAACCAGCAAGCTCTTTCGCTTTTTCAAAACCGGGCTCCATGTTGTCGGTGCTTCCGCCATTTGCCATTGCCAGCGCATTGAGAGTGTTAAAGCCCCAATCATTGTTGATATCAGAAAAAGCCGTTTTTCCTTTATAATCAGGAGAAATTAAGTCATTCCATGATTCAATCGGTTTAAGGTCGTTCTTTTTAAAAGTCTCGGTGTTATAACCAGGAGCGATCACAAGCCCAAATGCCGGTGCCGCTGCCTTGTCAACCGCAACAAACCGTGAATCTACCTTTTTCATATTCGCAACGTTTGTTTCGTCAATCGTTTCAGTAAGCCCTTTATCCATTGCACGCTGTACATCGACAGGAACAAAGAAAGCAATGTCAATTTGCGGCGCATTTTTCTGCAACTCTACCTTGGATAAAATTTCACCAGATAGGCCAGATATGTAATTTACTTGAATGCCAGTTTCTTCCTTGAATTTAGGAGCGATTACATCACGAACGGTTCTTTCAATTACGCCGCCGTTTCCTGCAATCGTGATTTGCTTGTCCCCTCCTCCTTCATTGGATCCACTTGCCTGTTTGGACTCTCCAGGCTTTTGTGGTGTTGGATTAGCACAGCCTGCAAGAGCCGCCAGCATCAGAACAATAAGTAAGCTGATCATTTTTTTCATTTGTTTTGACCTCCCTGATTTTTTTAATATTTAATGAATGATTTCATGTTCGGTAAAATATTTCACGGCTCCAGGGTGAAAATCGAGCGGAATGCCTGTTTTTGCATCTGTTAGCTTAATGTCCCGGGCAGCTGGGTGTATTTGCTGCAGTTCGGGTAAGTGTGTATACAAAGTATCAACGAGTTCGTAAGCTTCTTGCTTCGGCAAATCACGATAGGTCAGCAGTACATTTTTGACAGCTAACGTTTCGATATTTCTCTTCATTCCATATGTTTCACGTGGAATATCTCTTTCCATATAAAAGCCATACTGCTCGTGGAGGCGATCCACAATTTCTTTAGGAATCGGAATGAGCGTAATCGGCAATTGTGCAGCAAGCGTTGCGATCTCCGGATTTGGCAAACCCGATGAAAAAAAGGCAGCATCGATCGTTCCGTTACGCAGGGCATCTGCCGATTGAGAGAAAGAAAAAAAGTACTTATGAATGTCATTTTTGGTCAGGCCAGCTGATAGAAGTGTTCGTTCAGCAATTAGTTTTGTTCCACTTTCGTTCGAGCCTAGGCTGATTCGTTTTCCGGACAGATCCTTTAAAGAACGGATACCGCTTTTTTCTGTTGTCACAATATGAACGTAGTTAGCATAAAGTCCGGTAAGCGCCCGAAGCTTGGTACGGCTATCTGCATCTTCTGGTTTCTGTGTTTCCCGGTCAAGCACATCCACAGAAGCAAAACCGAGTTCAACTTTCTTTTGACTGGTCAGTCTCGCATTTTGAATAGAAGCGCTGGTAATTTGAGTGGCAGAAGCTGCTCCGTTGTATTTTTCATACATATCAGCCATAGCTTGTCCTAAGGAAAAGTAGACACCTGACATATCCCCTGTCGCAATTATCAGGGCATTCTTATCTTTTGAAGATGACTGCTTCTGAAGGGCAGGAGAAGGAATTTCCTGCGTCCCATTCGCAGGCAAGCACCCTGCCAGTAACAGGGAAAGCAGCAGGACTCCTGCGAAGAGTATCTGTTTTTCCATTTTTGAATCTCCTTTCTTGTTGTAAAATACATGCAAATTCCATGCCAAATCTCTGGATCCTTTTAAATGTATGCGCTTTCAAGATTAAATATAGATTTTGCAGAACACCCCGGCAATTTTTGCCGATTTGTTCTGCAAAATTTGCCGGGCTGCTCGTTTTTTGCCTGTTATTTATCATACTGCTCCTTAATACCTTGAACTACCCACCATTAACACCCTTACAGACCTTCCTCTTTACCGTAGTTTCCAATCTATCAACCTTCCCTCCCAGGGTAATAATCAATGTCTCACCATAATCAGGAAGGTCATGTTCAATCAGGATTCCATCCTTCACACAATATAGTTTTTTATTGTTCATCAAATCTATTTCAGCGATCATATCATTCTTGTAAGCAGCTTCCACCAGAACGCCCCCTTATGGTAAACTTGCATTAGGGTAGTCAGGACTCGTCCTGGCTTTTTTATTTTTTCTTCCGCTTTGCCTCATGAATATTCGCATACACCTTTCCCCTGCGGCTTGATTGGATACTTAGTGATGTAGGCTAGGCGTTCTTCATCGGTCAGTCTACTGTTCATTATAAGGCACTCATTACTAATAATTTTAAACAACTTTATTGTCGCTCCACACCCTACATTGGGCAACCGCCCTTCGCATTACTTGAGGTAGGGGTATTTTTGCCTAAAGTTGATAAAGCTTTATCTTGTCGCGCAAGCTGCGCTCGGAAATCTGCAGTGTCAGGGCTGTTTTCCGCTTATGCCTTCCACAGTGATTGAGAGTGGCAGCAATCACTTTCTTTTCAATTTCCTTCATGGGAATTCCTATCGGTATTTGAAGGCTTCCCTCATCTTTAGTAATAGAGGCGGAAAAGGCTGGCTTTTGTTGCTGTACGTTCGGTGGCAAATCCACATCTGTCATTACATCATCTTGGGATAATGCAACCGAATATTCAATGATGTTTCCTAATTCCCGAACATTTCCTGGATAGCTATAGTCAAGCAAAAGCCCACGGGCAGTTGAAGAGAACGATTTCCTTTCCCGATTCATTTCCTTGCTATATTTTTGTAAGAAGTGGTCGATCAAGAGCGGCAGGTCTTCCTTTCTTTCCCTTAACGGCGGGATCGAAAGCGGGATGACATTAAGCCTGAAATACAAATCCTCACGGAATGTTCCTTCCATCACCATTTGCTCCAGGTTCTTATTGGCGGCGCTGACAATCCGTACATCCAGTGGAATCTTTATATTGGAACCCAGCGGTGTAATTTCGCGTTCCTGGAGAGCACGCAGCAATTTCACCTGAAGGGCAAGCGGCATTTCGCTGATTTCGTCCAGAAACAGCGTTCCTCCATTGGCTGCGGCCCATCTACCTTCCTTCCGCTGCGTCGCTCCTGTAAACGCCCCTTTCTCGTATCCAAACAACTCTGATTCGAGCAATGTTTCTGGGATAGCTGCACAATTTACAGTTTCAAGAGGACCACCTTTTCGCTTTCCTGTGTTATGAATGCTCCGGGCCACAAGTTCTTTCCCAGTTCCGCTTTCCCCTGTGATCAAGACACTGGAATCAATACTTTTGATGCGTTCGATCATCGAAAAAACAACCTGCATGGCTTTGCTCTTGCCAAGGAAGTTTTCATAGCCGCGTCTTTGCTCCAATTCCTCGTGTAATGTCTCTAACTGAAAAGACATTTGCTTAAATTCAGCTGCTCTCATCATGAGCAAATGGAGTTCCTCCATGTTAATAGGCTTTTCAATATAATAATAGGCCCCTTTCTTAATAGCTTCGATGGAAGTTTCAATCGAGGCATAGGCCGTCATCATGATCACGGTAACAGATGGGGTTTTTTGTTTGATTTCCTGCAAAACATCAAGACCATTGCTGCCACCCAGGCTAAGGTCGAGCAGCGCGATATCAATGCCGTTATCTTCAATAATCCGGAGACCTTTTGCTGGATCGGTTGTTGTTGTGATACGATAATCGTCCTCAAGCGCAAAGCTTAGAGATGCGCAAATGGCTTGTTCATCATCAATGACTAGAATGTGTGGCTTCATTTCCTATCGCCTCCTTATACATTGGTAGTAGTACAATAAACGTTGTCCCCTGGCCGGTCCGGCTGTTTACATGAATATCCCCATTATTCTCTTTAATCAGTTTGAAGGATAAGGTAAGGCCCAACCCCACCCCTTGTTCTTTGCCTGTATAAAAAGGTTCAAAGATGCGGTTTAGTTCTTCCTTCCTTATTCCTTTTCCTGTATCTGCAATTATTATCCTGCCTGTATCTTCGTTCTCCTTTTCTATCGAAATCGTGATCTTTTTCTCGACGGTTTCCTCTACGGCATCGATTGCATTTAGGATTAAGTTGAGCAACACCTGCCGAATTTGCTGCGGATCGATATAGAAAAAAAGATTTTTGTCAAACGTCTGTTCAACAATAATATGTTTTTTCTCTATCGTGACCTGAAGAAACGAAAGCAAAGAGGTTAGCTCATCAGCAGAGCAACTCTGTTTATTTGGCGGACGAGGACGTGCATAATCAATCAAATCAGTAACAATCGTATTCAGCCTGTTCACTTCGGCAGGCACATGTTCAATGATCATATCCCGGAACCCGGGGCGATCATATTTACTAGGGAGCAAGTCAATAAACGTTTTAATCGACGTCAGTGGATTACGGATTTCATGTGCAACTCCTGCCACAAGCTGGCCTAGCGCATGCAGCTTCTCCTGGGTAATCAGTTTTTGCTCGAGCTTCTTTTTTTCAGTCTCATCATTCATCGATAGTAAGTACCCGGTCTGTTTCACTTGAGAATCGTACATTAGGAGCATGTGGTAGTATATAACCTTTTTTTGGCCGTTATCATTTATTTCAAAAATAAGCGGGACAGCTGATTCTTCTTGCAGTTCATGTTCAACAGTATAATGCCGGAAGAGCCGCTCTAACAGGGAGGAATGCTGATACTTAAGCGACATATCTGCAGAAAGACCGAGCATGGCATATGCTTTTGCGTTACAGCTTGTCATCGTATAATTAAGGTCAAAAGTAACGATACCTGTGTCGATATGATTCAAAATTTGGTCTTTCAAAATACTGCTATCAGCAATCCGTTGCTGCTGATCTTGGAGATCTTTATTTAAAACCTGAAGCTTTCGCGTCTGGAGGGAGACGGCTTTTTTAAGTCGTTGATTCCAGACATAAATGAAAAAAAGTACAAGCGCCGCACCCATTAACACGATAGTCAGGAGAAAGATAAATTGCTTTAATCGGGCGATTTCTGCCTCCGGCTGCAGCTTCACCCATTTATCAATGAGGGTATTCACTTCCCCTTTTGCCTTCATATTTGTAAGGGTGCCATCTATCATCCGCAGTAGATCTTCATTGCCTTCCTTGACAGCGATTGCATAATCAGCGGGTTCGATGACTTCATCAAGAATAATAAAATTACCCTTTTGCTTCAAATGTTTTAAGTAGACAGTGGAAGTCCATTTATTCCCTATCAAAACGTCTGCCCTTCCCTGAATAAGTGTGAGAAGGCCGGTATATTGGTTGGTCGCAAGTGTAAGATTTGTATTACGCATGTTTAGCAGGGTGGCGAGTGCGGGCGTGCGGTTCTCCAGCACTACCTGTAAATCGCGCACATCTGTCATTCCATGAATGCTGTCTTTTTTCTCCTTTGGAATAATAAGCGAGTCAGACATCGTAAAATATGGATCAGAGAAATCAAACCGCCTTTCTTTTTCCGTACTGTAAGTAATACCAGCAATTGCATCAACAGTTCCGTTCTGCAGCGCTGTTTCTGCTTCGCCAATTCTCATTGGAACATATTCGAAACGAAGTCCATTTTCAATTGCGACTTTTTCCATTAAATCGATGCTGATACCAGTAAGGGTCCCATCTTCTTTTGTGTAAGAGAAAGGGGGAAGCGCCCATTCTCCTGCCACCCTATAGGTTTTTTTCTCGGCAAATGCAGGGGAAACTCCGAACATAGATATCCCCAGCGTGAAGATGATAAACGGAAGCAGCCAAAAGGCTCCCGTGAACTTCTTTACGATCATGACCACTCCTTTTCTACTTATCATAATTATAGATCAACCAAGGCTGAAAATCTGAATTTTCTTTTTACAACATGATTAATAATAGAATTGTATCCTCCAAAACTTTTGCAATGCTTCCAAGAAGGCTGCGAATGTTTCGGAACTAGGTTCTGATGGGAAATCTATGTAATGATTTTCTTTTTCGGATAAAATGAAAAGCCTGCCAAAAATCTCGGCAAACCAGCACACTTTTTCGTGGTACATGGGTAGTTTATGGTATGAATAAAGGATAAGGAAATGAGGTGTAAATATGAGAGGTTGAATATAAAATCCAGGATGTGAAAGCTGACTACGTTCGTATACAAAATGATTTGGGAAGTTGGAATCTGTAGGCGGGAACATCACCACCTTGCAAAAACAGCTTGATAACATCGAATTGGAGCTAAAGCCCTTTATAACAGTTAGATGAGTTAAAGAAGAAATAAAATTAAAGAGTTGTGTGCTCAAGAATCAAGCAGCAACTCTTCTTTAGATAAAATAGCCTCTTAAATCGTTTGTTAAGTTACTAATTGCATTATTTCCCTTGTATCTTTCGTCAAGTGTCATCTTGACTGTGAAATCTTCAGCTTGTTTTTCAGTCCAAACCATACTGTGTCCATTAATCTCGAGAAAGATAAGAAACACTGTCAATGCGGTTCTTTTATTTCCATTATGAAAAATGTGCTCGGTAGCAATCGAATGATAATAGCAACAGGCTTTCTCGAAAATCGACGGATATTGCTCTTGACCAAATAAGATTGTCCTCGGTCGCTCTAGCATAGAAGCGAAGCGGCCAGGGAATTTGATTCCTGATTGTTCTAGATCATCATGCTCTGACATGATGGTTAGATGAATTGTTAATACTTCTTCTGCATTGAAATAAACAGCCATTGTTTCTTTCCCCCTCGAGAATCATCGACCTTGCTTAACATCAACGGTCTTGGAGGTTTTTTAAAGCCGCCTTATACTGGCCCATCACACTATGCAGCGCTTCAAGCACTTCAGGACGGACACCCTCTGGAAGTTTTGCAAGCTTTTTCATTTTCAACTCGTTTGTCTCTTCGTTGAAAATCACCTCTAATTCTTCGCCTTTGCCTATATTCATACATTCTGCCACTTCTTTTGGAATTCCTACAGACAAGCTGTTGCCTTGCTGATTGACTTTCCGAATAAATTTTTTCTCCTTTTCCATTCCGTTTACCACCATTCTGCATAGTCTCTCTTTTTTCATCTTTCACTAAAATTACATAACTAACATTCTTACATGATCCGGTAAGAAGCAAGGTATCGTGTGGCCCTGATATAGTGAAGGGTATTACATTTTAAAGTTGTTACAAATATGACTGTAATAAAATTATAACACATTGTATTTCAAATTAAACTCTCACCTTCAATATTTTTCGAAAAACAAAGAAAAAGCCCCGGCAAATGAAACCGAGGCGCCCTTTTATCATATGGAGAAGATTAGAGGGTTTTAAAAGAAACCTTTTGGATATCTGAGACCAACAACTCAACAAGCCCTTCTTGATAGGCAGCAAATCCATATTCCATCATAACGTCGGCAGTCTTTTTCAGTTCTGGGTCATCGATATTCCGTAACTGATTCACTCGATCTTCTATTTTTTCTTCGGACATGGTCAAATAATAGGATTCCGGGTCCATTCTCCAGAGCCTGGTATTCTCCGGATAGCGGTTTTTTAGCTTTTGAGCCATCAATAACCCTTCCGGATCCATATCCCCTGCATAATAAATAATGCAGCCTGACTCCACAAGCCGGTCAAGGAATATCCAGCTGGCGGCTTTAAATTGCCCATGTGTACAAACAAGCGGTTCATCAGCAACTTCGTCCATAATTGCCGAACATACTCCCGAGTTTTCAACGACCCATACCGTTTTACCTGCAAATGGCCTGATAGCATCAAGGGTGGTCAATTCCCTCACAGGAATATTCATCACCGTCCTACAAGCAGCTGCCGCCCGCCAAACAGGGTGCTCCTCCCCCCTTTGATAGGCTTTGAATCCCCTGCAAGTCACAAAATTCCATAGATCATCACGAAGAATCCCGTAGTTCAGCAGCAGTTCATTGATTTGTTCCGTGTGCTTCCATGCTGAAGATTCCTTGTTTCCTTGTTCCGCCTGATTTGCAGCGAGCAGATGCAGCAGCAGCTTCCCCTGGGTTCGATTCCTATCAAATGAATGGGGATTCCCGGTAATCCGCTGGGAAAATAGCGGAAGGCGTTCATACTGGCCATGCTCAGGCAGTCGATCAAAAGCCTTAACCACATTTTGGAGCATCCGTTCCAGGTTTTGTTTATCTTGCTTATATAAAACCTGGATAAATCTAGTATCCGGCTGTTTCTGAAGAATTCTCTGAAACCACCATCCTAAATGAGGGTGCTCCACAGCCAGTCTTCCGTAAAAACCTTTTGCCTCACCTGTCGTTTTAAGTTGCTCCTCAGCTTTTGAAATAAGCGGTTCATCAAAATACACTTCAAGCAATTGCCTTAAAGTCAAGCCTGCCAGATTGGTGTTTGCTAATTGTTCTTCGAATTTTCTAAGCGATACAGCAGGTTTTATCTTGAGCTCATGGGGAGAAAGCGCCATAAAACCTGCAATTGCTGCGAATTCTTCCTCTGAAAAGTCAGCAATCTTTGCTGCCCCGCCAACACGGTCAAGGGAACGGTACCGATCCTTAAAGCGGATAAAAAGCTTATGGAATCCCGGTTCATTCCTAAACAATTCCCATATGTTGCCCATCTTACTCACTCCTGTAATACCAGTTCCCTATCTTCCAGATATTTTGTTTGTCCGTCCCAGATATAGCGGATAACCGTCACAAAGTCGGCATTTTTCGGGCGGACAAGTTCACAGATGGCCAGATTTGAAACGGTATCATAATCGCCCCACAATGCTTGAGAATTCATGATGTAATTAAAGCCCAGTTCTTCGACGACTTCAAACATATCACGGATATTGTTTTCATCCACACCGGCAAATGCTTCATCGAGGGAAATGATGTATGGAGCAGCTGGATCCGCCTCCTGATAACGCGAGTAGGCTGCTGTAAATAAAGGAATATACATCGCCATAGCCTTTTCTCCGCCGCTAAACTTATAAAAGGCATTATTAGTAAGTTCACGCTTTGGTTCCCGCTCCCGCCGGTACGATAAAACAAATGAAAACCACTTCCGGTAGTCAAGTACTTCTTTCAGCACCTGATGAAGGGTGTTCCCTTCATTGCGGAGCTCGATTAATTCTTTCGCCTTTGCAATTCTTGACTGGAAATGTCGGGTAATTTTGTTCAGGTCTTCTTCATTTAAAAATTTACTGTTCATTTGCAGAAGCTGGACAAGCTCTCTTGTATCAAGCTCTTCCTCCGCTTCTGCTGTCTTCGGTTTCCAGGCGATAGAGAATGTCAGCCCGGAAGAACTGTTTCTGTTTCCCATCAGTTTATCCATTTGCTTAATCCATTTTTCCGCCCTTTGGATCCTGCTCCTTAAGATGACCCCGACAGATTTCAAGATAATGTCCTCATAGAGCTGGCGGTCCTGTTCATCCAGCCACTGCTGCTGGTTGCTAAGCTCATGGTCCAGCGAGTTTAATACAAAATAAGGACTCACCTTTTGACCCTGGTACTCCATGAGAATAATCTTTCTGCGATTCAATTGAATCCATTGCTGGATATGAATTTGATGGTTTGCATCCCACTCCTCATCAAACCATTCCGGCTGCTCAAGCGGCTCATCGTATTCCGATAATCTATATTCCATTACGTGCTGTTGTTCATTGTAATAGGCCTTCGTTAATTGTTCATTCATTTTCGCCCGGTCGTATTTCTTAAATTCCGTCTGATACCGGTCGAATAATCCTTGAGCTGAAGGGTCTTCCACCTCCATTAATTTTCTGGAAAGTTCTTTGTCGAGTGCATGTTCCCAGCTCTCCAAAAGATTGGACCAGAATGCTAATTGATATTTGGCTGTTTCAAGCTGTTTCTTTTCCTGGTTTAGTTTTTCTTGTTTCATTGGCAGCTTTTCTTTGACTTCATCGAGCTCCCTATCAAGAATGGACCATTCCTGCTGTACCTCACGAATTCGCTTGAGGACATCATCGATTCCCTGAAGCTTTAACTGGTTTTTGATTGCTTCAATTTCGGCACCCGTCCGTTTAATGTTGCTATCGAGGACATTACAGTCGCCGGCTAATTCATCAATCTCTGCTTTAAGTTCTTCCACTCTGTTTTCTATTGTTTTCCGATCTTTATAGGCATGCACCAAGCGTATATTTGCTTTCTCAAGTTTGTTCAAAAAAGATTGGTAGCTTCTCATGAACTGAAGGGCTGAAGTAAACGACTCCAGATCCGGTTTCAACTCAATATTCTTCGACTTTTCAAAAATGGTTTGCTTTATCTCCTGATATTTTCCTGCGGCCTTTTTATATTGTGCATCGACCGCATGATAGGAGTTTAGCATTGCTTCGATTTTATTCTGGTAACTTTGCAGATTCCTGTAGATCACCCTCAGGTCTTGGTCCCCCGGGAATAAGTTTTTCCAGGTTGTTGATTCCGCGTATTTGTTTTCCAGTTCACTTTCCAAAGACTTCAGTTCGGAAATTTCTTGTAAGACGATGTCGATTTTTGCCTCAAATTCCGCGATTTTTTCCTTCTGATACCTCTTTCTTGAAGAACGACCGATAAAGCGCGAGCCTTCTTCCATGGGTGCATGTCCAAAAATATCGCCGATCCGATAAGATCCGGTTTCATTCATGCTCAATGATCCAGTTGAGTCAGCACCTGGATCATCCTCTATTAAAATGCTTCGAAGTACATCATCAATCAATTGATGCGAAACCGGATGGGTTTTATCCAGATCCGTTTTTAGGTAGTCAGCTAATGTATGCCCAAACATCGAAGGATTCGGGCGAATATACCTATCGTCATGCAGACCATCCGGATTTTCAATGATTAAGCTGTCTAAAATACCAGCCTGTCTTAAAGCAGATTCAATCCGTTCCCTTTGATCTTCGGGTACGTGATCCTGGAATTCCACTGCAGCATAAAAAGGGACGAATGCTTTACCTTCCACTTCTAATTGTTCCCGGAAGAAGCTTGTCGCCTCAGCCCTTTCCGGTTCTGGATCGGTCACGTTTTTCCAATAGTTTCTTTTTTCTTCGTATCCAGCCTTTTCTTGACTTTTGTTTGTGATTTTGCTCTTGACGCCCCCTTGCTCACGGACCAGTAATTGTTGATAATCATGGATCTTCTCAATAAATGGCGTTTTTAAGTCATCATATGAAACCTCTTCATAGAGAGAATAAATGGAACGAGAGAGTTCTTGCTTCATCATATTATCTATCTCTAGCATTGGATGTTGTTCCATCCATTGAAAAATGGCATCTTCAAATGCTTGTTTATCACTCTCGAAAAGACTTTCCAAATCAGACTGCTCATTGCGAAGCTTATCCATCTCCTGTTTGAGATCCGAGGCTTCCCGGTATTTCACTTCCATTTCATGCTTGAATTGACTCTGTAAAAGGAATTCATTCTTGATTTCTTCAAGGAGTGCAGCATGAGAGGATGATTCAGTTTCCCAAACCGTAAAGTCAAACGGACCCGTTTCACTCCTCTTATAATCTTCGACATTCATTGGATGTTGGGAAAAGGCTGCTTCATCCGCATCCAAATCCATGTCTTCAATCGTATCATGGGTTTCCTGCTCTAAATTACGGATCGAAACGCTCACTTTATCCCACTTTGCCTGATGGTCACGTTCTTGTTTTTTCTTATTATCAAGCTGGTCTCTTTTCTTTTCTAGTTCTTGCTTAAGATGATCATTTCTGTCCTGGGTTTTTGTCAATTCTTCTTGCAACCCCCAGACTTCATGCTTATTAAGGCGCTCTCGTTCTCCTTCTGCTACTTCTTTCCGCCGTTTGAGCTCCACCTGATCGGTTTGTAATTCAGCGATTTCTTCGGTAAGCTTCTGTACCGCTTCTTCGGTTTCTTCTTTGTTTTTTCGAGCAGCCTTATGATTTTTTTCCGTTTTCAATAGGGAATCCGCTTTTTCAGCTAGAATGAACCGGTTATACTGATCATACACCTGGACCAGCTTATCTGTGGCCTGGTGTTCCCGCTCTAATTGCTCCAGCTGCTGCCGGGCCTGGTCCATATTCTCGATTGTATCTGACAAATGCCGTAAGTCATCATCCCCCAACGGCGGCAGCGCCGATTCCAAAATTTCATATATGACAGTAGGGCGAAAATCCTTTGAGAGCTTCGGGCTGCGCAGCTGGATCAATAACTTTATTAATTCCTCGAACGCATCGAGTGTTTGGAAACCGAATATATGCTTATTTACCAGATTCATATATTCGCGCTGGCCGCGCACTACCTGTCCGCCATCCCCAATCCTGTTCTCCAGTTCCTTAGCGGAAAACGGTATCTTATCGGACTGATGGGTTTGATATAAATGGAATTCGTGGCCGATCCGCCGGTTATCCGTAATCACAAATCCCCAGAACTTCATTTCTTTATGCCGTTTTGCCTGCAAGCCGATGCCTGTCGTGATGAATTGGTTGCTGTTCTCTTTTTTATACTCTAAAAATAGGTAGCCGGTCCGTTCATCACGATCGACAACATCTTTTTCCCCAAGTAAGTAATCTTCCATCCTTCTTGCTTTCGAACCAAAAGGATCCAACCGGTCTGGCGACTTTTTCCCATCGAGAAGCACGGGGAGGAAGCTTTGCATCGTGACCGACTTTCCGGAGCCGTTGCTGCCGCGAAGAAGCAGCTTCCCGTCAGAGAAATCAAAGATTTCTTCATCGTAATACCAAAAGTTCAATAACCCGGCCCGGTTCATTTTCCATTTATTTATCTCGCCCATTTTCTTTGGCCCCTTTCAAAAAATCCTTAGGATATGATCCTGTAAGCAGCCCAAGCATTGGCTTCAAAATAATCATTCCTGTTTCATCATTCGTCTCGGCCATTAACCATTCAGATAGAACAGCAAGCAATTCCCTGCGAATCGTGGAAAGCGATCCCTCACGATATGCCTTTGACCATCCTTCACCAAAGTTCTCTTTTAATTCATGGATTACCTGTTCGAACTCTCCTTCTGTTAGGAGAATTTCACCCCATTCGTTTGGATTGAACTGTTCCTTTCTTGAATGAATCATACCTGAAAGCTGGAGTATAAGGTCACTGGATGCCTTTTGGTCCGGAAAGAGGGTTTGATAGGATTTCGGTTCAGGTACTGTGAGCATCGCCGCATTCTTAAATAAAGAAAATTGGAAGGCTGTATGTTTATCCATATCATCGCTGATTCTGTTACGGAAATTACGGATGTAGAGAAAATCCGGATCGTTCTGCTGTTTCCGGTACACTGCGGGTGACATAAATAACTGACGGTACACCCTTTTCCTCCGCTCATCTTCTCCCTGCAGTTTCCATTCCTCACTTAAGATATCTTGCCAGTTGGCATACGTAAACAAGTCCTCCGGATAAGATCTCATAAAATAGCGGCTGTAAACGGTAACTTCATAAAGCGCTTCCTGTTCCTGGTTATTATCAAACTTATTAACATCCCCGTCAATTGTCCGGATCAGTTTAAAATCCGTAAGCATTTGGACGGCCCGGATCAATGATTTTCGGTGAATATAAACGGTCCAATCCAACGGGATTTCCCCTGGATAATCGGCCTGGATATCCTCACACAATTCAGAGAGCAGAAATTGCTCATCAATCGCTTTCCCTTCCAAAAAAGAAAGCGCACAGCAAAAAATAGCGTAATCCATCGCTTCTTGAAAGTGCTGGATTCCCATCCAGGCTTCCGGTTCAACCGGGATTTTCTCAAGCTTCACAAAATGCCGGTGAACGATTAAGCGCAATCCAAATTTTTCATCAATATAGCGGCGCAGCACCTTTTCCCGTTCGCGGATCAGTTGGTACCACTCCGGCTGGTCGGAGCGAAGAATCCAATAATGATCAAATAATAGTTGCAGCGCTTTTTGGGCCTTTTCATCAAATAAAGTTTGTTCCATTTCCCGGCTTGTTCACCCCTCTGAAAAAAGTAATTCGGCATCAGGCATTTCTAATGCTCCGTCTTCCGCCTGTAGCACCACGCGTCTCTCTTTATGAAGAATGACTCTAACTGCCATTCCATAATCGGTTTTCACCTTTTGCTCCTTGCTCGCCATTGACTTGCCAATCCATGTCAGCAGCATTTTCCGTACATATGGTTCGATAACCGGAAGTTCTGAAATCTGGATCCGTCCGTTTATCATATATTTTTCTATCAACTGCTTTTCCTCGGTTATTTGCTGTAAATATAGCTTCCTAAGCGTTTCTTTTTTTGCCTGATTACCAATGATCGCCCCTGGCTTTGTTTTTTCACGATAACGATTTGTTCTTGGCTTGATTGCAATTTCTTGAGGCTTTTCATCCCAAATATCGGAATAAATATCTTCTGTGGGCACACCCTCGCTAAAAAGATGGCGTGTCTCAAGTGTGCCAAATACAACACTCGAAAGTTTATGGGCTTCTTGAATCTCTTCCATATCGGTAAACCATTTCGCAAGATGCAAATAATCTTTCTTCCGGCTGCGGAAATTTTGGTGCCGCTCGCCAACCCGCTGTACATAGCGTGTTATCCGCCTGATCATTTCGTTTGTCTGCATCTGAAGCATGTCCAATTCGCTTTGGTTGTTCGTACCGCCAAGAAACCAGTGGCATAATGATTACCACAGTTCTTTATGTTCATCTGCCATTCCTTCCTTTGACAACCCCGTATCTTCAAGTCTTGGAATGGAGGATTTATGTTGGATAATCGTCTCGTAGACCGGTTGCATCTTCTCGGGAGTCAAATCCATCAGGCTTTGTTGGATTTGCATTGCCGATTTTTGCAAGGATACGATAAAATCCCGCAAATAGGCAGTAAATTGATTCTTGTATACGAGAAACGCTTCCGTTTGCATTCGTTCTTCGGACTTTTCACTGTTGATGTAAGCTATATAATCAGCTGTGCTTCTTCTGATGTTGCGGAAATAGCCAAACAAATCATCCCATACCTGGGCAACCTCCTCTGACTTTTCCTGTTGCACAGATGATGCCGCTGCCTCCAGTTTTATTAGCGCCTGCAATAATCTGTCAAATTGGGTCCGTTCCAAAGAACCTTGAAACGAATCTCCCATCCCCTCTAAATGCTGCAGCATTCTTTCAATTTCAACCGTGTATGGGGTAGACTGGTAACGGAACCGTTTCTTTTTGTATTCTTCAATCGTCTTCGCATTGCCCATGTCCTGGCGGGCAATCAGGTTATTCCATTTCACTAGCTGGGCAAGATCCAAATGAAGCTGCTCTTCTGTATACGCATGAAATTCTGGAACTTCTTTTACATACTCATAAATCTCTTCCGGCGTAATAAAGTCTCTCATTCTCTCATGCTGAATAAAGAAAAAACGCAAAATGGTCCGATAGCTCCATGCCTTATCGGCTGTCAGGTAACTTGCCTCTATTACTTTTTTCATAGCGGGATTCGCACTCATTTTGTCACCACTTTTTCATTGACTTAGTTTAATTGTATCGTAAAGGGTTAACGTTTGGGAGCGGAAAGTCTATAGAAAAATAAGTAAACATCACTCCTCCCTAATCAGCTTCCCCTTCGGCTATATATGCTCACAAAATTTATCTAAGTAGATAAAATGTAAGTTAGCTGGCTTTCTTGATATACTGAAAGTCATTATTCAGCTTATGGCTTATAAACTAACAATTCTGGGTAGGATAGTAGTATAGAAATGGAGGGGAATAAGGTGAGGCGTTTCCTTTTTTTATTATCAATTTTAGTGATTTTATTCGCTTCCTGGTCTTATATAGGAAAACCTGCCGACAAAGCAAGTTTTCAAACGGCATTCAATCATTTAGACTCTCAGATGACTACCATTAAAGAAAATCCTGATGTTTCAGCTGCAGTCGATAAGCTATCGAGCGGATTGGACCAATTGCTGGGGCAGTTGGATAAAACATTGGACCCACCTCGCCAAGAACAACAGCAATCAGATCTGGAACAAATTGAAAAACCAAGTTTAGCAACTCCTACCGAAGATGTCTTTACCGTCTATAATATCGGACTTGGAGACTCAAAGGATATGGTTGAAAAACAAGTCGGAGCCGCTAAACGTTCTTCCTATAATGAATATGGCGTCGAATGGCACGCCTACCACAAAGATTATCAAAACTTTATGATGGCTGCCTACGATGAAAATAATAAAGTGGCTGGATTATATAGCAACCAGGACTTAATTGCGTCTACGAAAGGAATCAAACGAGGAAGCTCCAAAGAATCCGTTCTCGGGAAACTCGGAGAACCCTTATCGAAAATCCGCAAAGGGATGGTCTACTATCAATTTGAAAAAGATAGAGACTATGAAATGTACCTAATCGACGGAAGTTATGTCACGGTGTTTTTTGACAAACACCAAAAAAATACGGTAACCTCAATCCAAATCATAAGTGAAAAGCTCGAACAAAACAGGAAGGGATTTTACACACAGGAAAGCGAACAGTTAAAGCAAGGCTTTGAATATCAGCTATTCGATGTAACAAATGCAGCCAGAGTCAATCATCAGTTGCCAGTCCTGAGCTGGGATAACCATGTCAAAGAAACAGCCCGCAAACACAGCGATGATATGGCTGACAACAACTACTTCAATCATACAAACCAGGAAGGTCAATCTCCTTTTGATCGAATGCAGGAGGATGAAGTGGTCTTCAATGTCGCAGGGGAAAATCTGGCATCCGGCCAATTCAGCAGCATCTTCGCACATGAAGGGCTGATGAACTCGCTTGGGCACAGGGAAAATATCTTAAAGAAAGACTACGAGTATTTAGGTGTCGGGGTAGCGTTTGACGATAAATCGAAACCTTATTATACCGAGAACTTTTATACAAATTAAATAAGCCAACAACCTTTTACGTAAAAAAAGCTGTGTGATTCACATTTGAATGGACACAGCTTTTTTTCTATTTCCGGCGTCCCTTCGAAAATTATAGAATCAAGAGAAGCTATATTAATGTAATTTAATTTGCTATAAAAACAGATTTTATTATGAAACTATACCAGCTAATAGAAGCTCATGTGTTATTCAAGTAAGAGCGCGATACTGTGGAAAAATAAAAACTGTACTAAAATGATCCAAGTGAAAGAGATGTCCTCGTGCGGACACCTCTTCCACTTGAATATTTCTTCATGCTTCACGTTGTCTTTTCAAACTTGCCTGTCGAGATAGATTGACTTTTTTTCCTTAAAATATCTATTAGGATTCCTATGTCAATACTATTAGGAAAGTGGCTTCGAATTTTTAACCAATTTCTTTTCCTGTTCTTTTTTTGCGACCTTTTTCGCCCAGTACGTGGCAATCAAAGGTCCAGAAATATTGTGCCACACGGAGAAAATCGCACTCGGAACAGCCGTAAGTGGGGAGAAATGGGCGGTCGCTAACGCTGCGGCAAGCCCTGAGTTCTGCATCCCGACCTCGATCGAGATTGCCTTTTGATCGGCATACGGGAATTTACACCATTTTGAAATGAAGAAACCTAATAGCAATCCAACAACATTATGCAGAATGACTACACCAAGGATCGCCAAACCGGATTCCAGGATATTATCTTTATTCCCGGCTACCACTGCTGAGATGACACCGACGATCCCAATTACAGAGACAAGCGGCAGGATTTTCGCTCCTTCTTCTGCTTTGTCCTTCAAAATCCATTTGAAGACGATACCGAGAATAATAGGAATAAGAACGATTTGAACCGTTGAGAGAAGCATATCTTTTCCTGATACAGGAAGCCATTGGCTCGCTAATAGATAAATAAGCGCTGGGGTCAGAATTGGTGATACCAATGTCGCCACCGATGAAACCGCTACTGACAGGGCGACATTTGCTTTTGCCAGGTACGCCATTACATTCGATGCAGTTCCCCCAGGGCAGCAACCGACCAATATAACGCCAACGGCCACTTCAGGAGGGAGATTCAACCCTACAGCCAGAAGATAAGCGGTACCAGGCATAATGATGTATTGAGCAGCAACCCCTACGAACACGGCGAGAGGTTGTTTGAATACGGCCTTGAAATCCTCTAAAGACAACGTCAATCCCATCCCGAACATGATAATTCCAAGCAGGATCGAGATATAAGGCGCAATCCAGGTAAAACCGCCTGGAAACATCAAGGCTAAGGCCGTGAATAGTAAGACCCAGTAGATAAAAGTGTTACCTGCTACTGTACTTATTCTTGCTAGCATATTCATTCTATAATCCACCTTTTTTTTAATTATTTTATTATACATTATATTCAGATAATATCAACGGCATTTTTTGATGAAAAAACACAAAAAACTCCAATTTGCGGCAGAGTTTGGACGAAGATCGGTAGATGTGCCGAGAGATTTTAAATCGCGAGTAGTTGCTAAAGAGAAAAAATTATGAAAGACAAGGACAAGAATAATCAGACAAATAAGAGAAAAAAGAATCTGACAGCCGCCACAATTATGCGACGGATGACAGACCCTGATAATAACTCTTATTTTATATCCTGTTCATAGTATAAATGTGGTGCTTTGTGTTTTTTTCCTTTTTTCGGTTTCGGCCAGTCAAAGCGGGCACGGTCATAAACGGCAGTGCCGACAATCTCAGCAACATCCTGCAACTTTTCCTTGCTTATTTTGTCAATCGTGTCTTCCGGTGAATGATACCACGGCTCGGCAGGGTCGTGGATGAATAAGGCTGCCGGTATTCCAGCCTCAGCGAATGGTACATGGTCGCTTCGTCCGCCCTGGCCGAATGAGGTCGGCGCTCCGTTTAATCTGGTACTGGAGGCTTGGGCAAGTTCCGTAACAAGATTAGGCTGTCCATCGTTCGTAAGCAACACCAGCTCGCCAGCATCTCTGCTTCCCACCATGTCGAGGTTGAAGTTAGCGATCGTCCGATTGATTTCATCATCAGAAAGATTCTCGACATAATGTCTTGAACCAAGAAGGCCTGGTTCTTCAGCTCCAAAGGTTATGAAGCGAATCTCTGTATCTGTCGGCAATTTCTTAAGCACGCGGGCAAGCTCTAAAGTCATGGCTGTACCTGACGCATCATCATTTGCACCAGGAGCTGCTTCAACAGAGTCATGGTGGGAACCTATAACGATAATGTCATTATTTGCTTTCTTTTGACTTGTCGGCTTCTTTGTGGCGATTACATTATGAGAAGTTTCTTCCCTTACTTGTGCCCCCTCTATTTTAATAGAAGCGGTAACAGCTCCATTACTTAGTTTGGCTGCAAGACCCTCGCCTTCCGCCTTTGTTAGAGACACAGCCGGCACATAATTAGGATTGTCCTCGCCAAGAGTTCCGTTTAAGTCGCCATCAGTATTGTTATAAATAATAACTCCTATTGCCCCTTTTTCAGCTGCATTTAATACCTTTTCGGCAAACGGGATGTCTCCGCGTTGAATAAGGGCAACTTTTCCTGTTAAATCCATATTTTGAAGCTCGTCTATTTTACCTTTTCCGGCACTAGCTAATTCACCTGTAACAGTACCGTTTACAGAGTAAGTGAAGGCTCTTGGCTTGAGTTCCCCTTGCTGCCCGTCAACAGACAGTTCAATTGCAGTAGGAGGTGTATAGGCAATGAAAGTGAATCCCTGAATCTCCGTCTTAAATCCATAAGACTCAAATTTTTTCTTAATATACTGTACAGCGGCATATTCGGATTCTGTACCAGCCACTCTCGGTGTTCTCGAGAGATAATCGATAGTATTATAGATATTATTCACATCGATCTTTTTAGTGACAATTTGATCACTTATTTTAACTGGCAGCTTATGCGATACTTCGGCCGGTTTTGCCAAAGCAGCCGGGGTGCCAATGGCCCCAAATGTTAGAGTAGTAGCTAGTGCTAGGGAAACTAAAGGTCTTTTCATAGAATTCCTCCCGTGTGTGTTAGTAGATTCATAGTTTATTTTATAATATTTGGAAAATTTGGACGAGGTGAAATATAACTAATAAATGACATATATTTGATAGAAAATAAAATGTTTATAGGTCTTTTGAATCAGAGAGGGATAACGGCAGGTTGTTGAGAGGGATAACTATCTTACATTATCTATATACATTTATAGAAAGAACTTCTTCCACCCTTTAGTTTGGCACTGCCCAATCTTTGATTTCTTTGCTGATAACCATTGGAGCGGTGCGTTATATAAAGGGCACTTGGGCACGGATGATCGTTAACACCCTTGTCTTTACGTTCACCATGTTTCTCATTGCTTGGGAACTTCACCTCGCATTTGGCTTGCCATTTTTATTAACATGGCTCACAACTACCGCGGGCGAGTTTGTTGTCCTGATTGTCGGGGCGCCGATTATCTACGCCATAAACAAACGCATAAATTTCGAAAAATTAGTTTAAAGACAACAAAAAGAGTTGCTGGCTTCATTAACCAGCAACTCTTTTTTTTACTAGTATTCAGCTTTAAATGTTAGTTTTACTCTTCTTTTTCTATCTCCTGTAAAGCCTGTTCGATATACTGATTTTCAATTACTTTCGATGTATCAAGCTTTTTATTTATACCCTCAACAGAATATAAAAAGTTTGCTTGTTCTTGATGGGCTTTCTTAAATTCATCTGTGGTGGGAGAGAGAATGAATTGAGAATTCTTTAAAACCGTTCTGATAATTTCAACATCTACCTTTTCTGAAGTGGCAATTTCTTGTGAAACTTCATCTAAGTTCTCTACCAAATGCCTGCGGACTTGTTCATAAGTTTTTAAAAATAAAATTGTATACTTTGGATTTTCCGTAATAAAATCTGTTCTACCTACCAAAAAACCAGGAGCATTAATATTTAAATCCTCTCCATTAACCAAAATTTTTGCTCCAGTCTGATAAACAGCAGCAGTTGTATAAGGCTCCCATGTTGACCATGCATCTACAGATCCGTTGTCTAATGCAGGTCTTGCTTCATCAGGTTGTAATTGTACAATCTTAATGTCTTCCTCTTTTAAACCAGCTTTTTCAATAGCCATGTACAAAAAATTATATGCGCTGCTTCCTTTAGCAACAGCTATTTTCTTTCCTTTTAGTCCCTTTAATCCTTTTATATTACTGTTTTTTGGAATAACAAAAGAGTTATCCTTTTTCCCATCCTTTGTTACAGCAATGGCTTTAAAATCTACTCCACCTGATTGACCAGCAATAAGCGGTGTTCCTCCAGTGGCTCCAAAATCTAGTCTACCTGAAGCTAATGCTTCAAAGTGAGGAGGTCCACTTGTGAATTCATGCCATTTTACCTCTACTCCCACTTTTTCAAAGGCTTTTTCAAAATACTTTTTCTCTCTTGCATAAGGTAATATCCCTGTGCTACCTTGAACTCCAATGTTGATAATTACTTTTCCATTCGATTTGCCAGAGCTATTTTCACTAGAGCTGACTGATGGGCCGCAAGCCGTTAATGTGACTTGAATTAAAAATAGTAAACTTAATAAAATGGAGAGTTTCCATCTGCGGTTTGCATTGTGCATCTTAAATTGCTCCTTCCGGAATAAGGTTTTATTTCGGTATTTATCTATAGTATTTTTTCTCAACCAATAATTTGAGATTTATTCTGAGGAATATTTAAACCGAAATGTCCCCGGAGCGTATGACCATCATATTCTGTACGGAACAAACCCCTTCTTTGCAATTCTGGAACAACTAAGTTGACAAAATCATCAAATCCTTCATTCATCAATTGAGGCATAATGTTAAATCCATCTGCTGCTCTGCTGGTAAACCATGCTTCTAATTCATCTGCAATTTGTTTAGGTGTTCCTGCAATCGTATAATGTCCCCTTCCTCCTGCAAGACGAAGAAGTAATTGTCTGATTGTCAAATTCTCTTTTTCTGCTAAGTCCATTATTAACTTTGCTCTACTCTGATGACCATTTATTTGTCCTGGATCTGGAAGATCAGGCAAAGGCCCATCTAATGGATAAGTTGACAAATCAAAACCAATTCTATTTGACAGTTGGAGAACACTGTACTCAGGATTAGTTAGTTCATGAAGTTTTGCCTCCTTTTCTTTAGCTTCACTTTCTGATTCTCCAATAATCGGGCAAATGCCCGGCAAAACTTTTAGTTCTTCTTCAGAACGCCCGTGTTCGACTACTTTAGACTTTATATCTGAATAGAACTCTTGGGCATCCTCGAGAGATTGCTGTGCAGTAAAGATTACTTCAGCATATTGAGCAGCAAATTCTTTTCCGTCATTCGAAGATCCTGCCTGGACTATTACAGGCATCCCTTGGGGAGATCTTGAAATATTAAGTGGCCCACGAACAGAAAAAAAATGTCCTGCATGATGGATTTCATGAATTTTATTATTATCCGCATAGATTCCCGAAGCTTTATCTTTTATAAGTGCATCATCTTCCCAACTGTCCCAGAGTTTAAGAGCCACGTCTACAAACTCTTTAGCTCGACTGTATCTCTCCCTATGATCAGGTATCCTATCAAAGTTAAAATTTTGCGCTTCCTTATCAGTCCCTGATGTAATCACATTCCACCCCGCTCTTCCCCCACTTAAGTGATCAAGCGAGGCAAAGCGACGTGACAAATTAAAAGGTTCATTAAAGGTGGTGGAAACAGTTGCAATGAGCCCTATCCTTTTTGTTACTACAGCTAATGCAGATAAAAGAGTGAGAGGTTCTATTCCTCCTAATAATTCACCATATTTAACCGCTTCTTTAGAGACCGAATAACGATCAGCTAGAAAAAGGGAATCCAATTTTGCTTGCTCTGCTTTAAGTGCTAACATTTTATAATAGTTAAAATCGAGTGCTTGGCTCACATCTGACTTTGGATGACGCCATGCTGCTTCGTGATGACCCATACTTGTCAGAAACAAATTCAGATGCAACATACGATTAGGTTTACCCATTCAATAATCACCTCTTTGATAAATTAAAGAAACACTTTCTTTTTATCCCATTGTCTAATGAACGTTTTCAATCTTTGTTAATGCTATTAACCTTGAAAACTATCCCTCCATTTAAGAAGCTTTCTTTCAAAATAACGAACAAATGAATCTGATGCTTTTCCGAATACAGCGAAAATAATAATTCCTACAAAAACAATTGAAGTTTGGGAAAACTGGCGGGCATCCATGATTAAGTAACCTACTCCTTCGCTTGAACCCATCAACTCCGCTGCTACTAAAGCTAACCACGCTGCTCCAAGAGCCAATCTTAAACCCAAAAGAATATTAGGTAATGCAGAAGGTAAAATAAGATTTGTGATTTGTTTCCATCTACTAAATTCAAGAACTTTTGCTACCTCAAACAATTTAGTATCCACGCTACGTATTCCAAGAAACGAATTCACATATAAGGGAAAGAATGCTGCTTTGGCTATCAAAAGAAGTTTTGACATCTCTCCAAACCCGAACCATAAAATAAATAAAGGAATAACTGCTAATGTTGGAACTGTCCTTATCATTTGCAAGGTTGGGTCAAGAGTCTGTTCCACTTTATTTGAAAAGCCAACCAGCAAACCCATTATAAGGCCTAGACTTCCCCCTATAAGAAAACCTCCTAGAGCGCGTAACAGACTGATTTGTACATGGTTAAACAAATCCCCAGTTTGTGCTAAGTCTAAGAAAGTAGTAAATATATTACTAGGTCGTGGAAGAAGAGTCTCAGAAATGATATCTGTATATCCTGCTAGTTCCCAAAGCCCTAGAACGATGATTGGGAAAATTAATCCCCTGACGAACACATCTAATTTTTTTACCTTTTTCGGCTGACTACTCATACTCTTTTTGATAGGTCTATTTTCGTTCATAGAAGTAGGCACCAATACTCCCGCCTTATTATCCATCATGCATCACCTCCATTAAATTCCTGCACGGTCAACCAATTCTAACTCATCTGTTTTATCAAATTCATTCAAAACCAGGTGTCTAAAATCTTGAAATGATTTGTTGGACTTCTTTCTTGGATAAGGAGAATCAATTCTAATCACTTTTTGTACAGTCCCAGGACGAGCATTCATAATAATGACACGGTTTGCTAGAAAGATAGCCTCATCAATGTCATGTGTCACAAAAATCATCGTGGTTCTGTTTTCTTGCCAAATATCAAACAAAACCTCTTGCATATGTGATCGAGTGAAAGCATCAAGTGCCCCAAAAGGTTCATCTAACAACAATACTTTTGGATTACGCAATAACGCACGAGCAATGGCCACTCTTTGGGCCATACCACCAGAAAGCTCTTTAGGGTATGCCTTTTTAAACCCTTCTAAGCGAACAAGTTTTATTAGTTCATCGACTTTTTTCCTAACTTTTATATCATTCAGAGAAAAATTTGCTGCTATATTCTTCTCAACTGTAAACCAGGGGAAAAGCCTTGGTTCTTGAAAAATAAATCCTTTATCGATACTGGGCCCGATTACCTCCTTTTGATCGATTTTCACACTACCACTATGCTCTATATCTATGCCGGCAATAATCTTTAATAAAGTACTCTTTCCACATCCGCTAGGTCCAATGATGGTAATAAATTCACCATTTTTAATTGTGAGCTGTATGTTTTTTAATGCATGTGTCAAACCATTGTTCGTATGGAATGATTTATCAAGATCATGTATTTCTAAAAGTGACATGCTTTCACTCCTCGAATGTTATATTGGGTCTCTATTACTATTTCTAATTTTTTTCTCTCTAAATTTCTGTTACAAGAGGGAGAAGAATATTTCCTGTAACCTTTGCCTCCTTCTAAATTAGGATATCCGGAGAGAATAAGGAGAAGATTTCTAAATTCACATATTCGAGTATTTCCCATCACCTGTAGTCGGGATAAACCAACCGAATTCAAAATCTTCATAGTTATTACTTTTCGTTTTCCTGTGTTTCGTGCAAAGTAATAAAAAAAGAGACACAGTCTATAAAAATAGAATCCGTGTCTCCGGTTGACCGGTAGAACTTTATATTAATAATTGACTTTTCGGTTTAATTGATTGGATTTGGGTTTTAGAAAACGGTTTTTGACTGTACTGTCCACCTGGGTGATTTCACCTTCATGTATCGTTATCAACAATGATCCATATTCAATTTTCTGTAAAGCAGAAAGAATATGTTGGACTTTTTCCTCACTAAGGTTCACCATTTTTATCCCTCCCTTTTTACATTTACACCGGGATGCTGCTTAATTTCTTTGTGATTTCCGCAAACTGATGTAATTGCTCCCTTACTCTTTTCAGTAATTCAGAGTCAACGATTGGTTCAGCATCGTTTGTTTTATCAATTTGTTTTTCTGTAAGATAAACTCCTTTTAGAATTGTTTGTGCATGTAAACCTGCCAATAAAGGCTTTAAGGAAAAATCGATCGCAAGTAAATGGGCCTGGCTTCCTCCAACCATTAATGGATAAACGGGCTTGTTTTGAAAAGCATCCTGTGGAAATAGGTCCAGTAATGCTTTTAAAGCCCCGGAATAAGCTGCTTTGTAGACAGGCGAAGCGATGATAACTCCCTTCGCGTTTTGAATATTTTTTACGAGACTTGTAATGGAAGGATGATTATATTCCCCGTTTAGTAATATATTCGGTTCTACATCAAGTACAGATATTTCTTTTACAGTCAGCCCTTCTTCTTCCAGTTGACGTTTTAAATACTTTAAGACGATGGTTGACTTCGATTCTGTTGATGGGCTCCCGGAAATGGTAACAATATCACTCATTGATTTACCTGCCTTTCTGGTAGTAAAAATAAAAGCCCCAATCCTTACAGTTCGTAAGGTCTGGAGCCTTCGGTTGTCCGATTGGCCGTTGCTATTCATTTATACACTCACAGTCACAGTCACACATTTATATCGCCCCCTTTAAAGATAAGAAAAAGGCTGCTGTCTATGTACTTATTTTTCACTAACCAATTGCCATGTATAAATTTGAATATTATTAATTGTTTGTATCTTAATATATATTAATCATATCTGTCAACTTGGTTTTAAATAAAAATTAAATTTAGTGCATTTTACCTACCTTTTCATTAGATCTTTATTCTTCAACTACGATAGTCCTTCACTATTGTCATCAATTGACCACTGCTATTTCTCGTGAAGGCGGATACGGCCATAAGCGAGAAATTCCGCGGTTGAGAAGCACTCGCCACCTCTAAGCTGAATCATAACCTGATATTTGTTATGATTGAATTTAATTTATGGTTACCAACCCAAAATAAAAAAGGACACTGTTCTCACAAGTGCCCTGTTTGTGGTATCGGCCCCACCTACGCCGGATACCCTGACAGCCACTATTGCTGTCCACCTATTCTTAGTATATATGAAAGCGCTTACTTTTTCAATATACAATAAATCTAGTAAGTTGAATGTATATGGATCTCCACAAAGTGGAAAAAAAGGTCTCCTATCCGCAAGTGGAAGTACAAACTGAAAAATGCAAACCTTGGAAGGCTAGTTGCTGCCTATGTATTTAAGATTCACTAACTAATAATATTTCCTTACTTTTCACTTCTTCCACCACTGATACTCCTTCACTATTGTCATCAATGGACCACTGCCATTTCTCATGAAGACGGATCCGTCCATCAGCGAGGATTTCCGGAGATGAGGTGCACTCGCCGCTTCTTAGCTGATAATCGTTATTTACCTGACTGTAACGGAAGTGAAGACGAAAATCGTCATCTACAAAACCAACTAAGCTTCCATACAGAATCGCGCCGCCTTTGTAGGTAGCAGACAGAATTTTCCCCTCCTGTTTGTAGTGAAAGATGGTTTCAGCAGAGGTTTCGCCATTTTCCGTGTTGCTGACAGCCTTAAAAACCAGATTATTATAATTAAGTTGTACAGATCGTTTATTTTGCATGTTATCCTTCTTTCTTTTTGTAATTGATAAAAGCTTTTATCTGGCTATAAATTGAGTTTTATTTATTATAAATTATCAAACTTTATTCAACATCCATATCTGAAAAGCAGATCTTTTTTATGTCATCCTCTATCATTAGTTATGTATTCTTGAGTTTGGATTTTCTTTGTACGTGCCTTATCTTTATACCACGTAACAACATGTTTCGTTTGAAGAGTTGAACCAGCCATTCTCCAATACTGTTTATCTGAGTAATAAATCCAACTACCTTTGTTAGCAATTATCCAATTCCCAACAATCCCTCCAAGAGTTAGATATTTTATTCCTGTGTAAAGACCTATAGCCGATGCTGCTGATGCTACTGTAGTCCAAGTCATTTTTTGTGAATATTTAACAGTCTTATTGTAATTCCAAGTGCTACCATATACACCTGCAGCAGATACGCTCTCAGATTGTTGTAAATATGACTTTCTTGATTGGTAAAGTTGGTGGTGCAACCGATACTTCATTTTTATCATAGACAACTTCACCAGGTACTCCTGATTCTACGACTGGCGGAGGTGCCAATTCACTAGTGTCGGCACTAGCTTTTGTAGCATTAGTAAAAGGTACTACTCCAGCCATCAAGGCTAAAGACAACGCTGAAACTACGACTTTTTTCATTTCTACGATTCTCCCCTTTATTTGTATTTTCTAACTACAAAATTATGTTATCATAGAGATGAGAATATTAATATAGTATTATTGGAAAATAAGGCAAAAACAGGAAATTAGGAGTGGGTTTACTTGAACAAAATTAGCACAGCACAAATACTCCAATTTGCAGGAATTTTAGGTTTTGCTTTAGCCTTTTTACAATTTGAAATCGGATGGTTTATAGGATTCTTTTGTACTGGTATTTACTTTATATTAAGAAAAGAGAATAAAAAAAAATTTCAACCTGATAGTGGGAATCTTAGCCCTTCTATATTCATTTTATTGCTTATTTACTCAAACTAATCTTATCTAAGCCATTCAATAATCGTTTAAAAAAAACGAATCATACTGCTATATGTTTCAATTCGTATACATATAAGTATACGACATTCACTTTCTAGTTAAACATAATCATTATTACAGGAACGATCCAACCCAAAAGCCCCTTAATTGATCAACACAATCCCTTAAGTTCACCTGGCTTTAGGCCGAATTTAAAGCTGTATTCATACGTTTTTCCTCCCGTTAATACCGCATCATACTGCTGAATATCTGACAAGAAATCTGTAGTATGATCTCCCTCGTATAAAAAAATAGAATCATCAGCTTCCCCACTCAAATCTGCAATAAAGTTATCAAGCGTTATGGCAAGATGGTAAATCAATTTGGCCATACAGAGATCCCTCCATGAAATACAAACTACTAATTAATTCTATTTAATCGAAGGAAAAGATGGTCAACCATTTACGACAAGGCTTACCAAATGGACACCTAATGATTTGAAAAACATACCTTATATTCCCAAGAAAAAAGGCTTCCTCGCTAAATAGTATTTGTTTAA
>NZ_RYZZ01000014.1 GCF_003989135.1 Peribacillus cavernae | reverse complement strand
ATTTCAACGTCAAGCAAATTTCTTGTTTAAATACATGTTCTGATTGCTAAAAGAAATTACATCCTCTAATCAACTTCGATTTAATAATGAATAATCCCTTCCCTTACTCAATTATATGGCCCGATTGCAGAGGATCAACTACTTATATAGATGTCCTTTCAGTAAAGTTACACATTCTCCAATTAACTCAACTTTTTCTCCTTTTATCTTTAGTTTTAATTCCCCCCCGCGCTTTGAATCTTGATATGCTGTAAATTCTTTTTTATTTAAGGGGTCACTCCAATATGAAGCTAATGCGCAGTGTGCAGAGCCAGTTACGTAGTCTTCGCTAATTCCTATTTTTGGAGCAAAATACCTTGATACAAAGTCATATTTATCTGATCCACGACTGGTAATAATTATACCCGGACCCTCTATTTCTTTAATTGCTTCCAAATTAGGCGTTACTTTATGAACCACGTCCTGATTTTCCAGTTCTAAAATGTACCGGTCTTCTGCCCAAGCAGCACCTTTTATAGGGAAATCAATAGCACGTTTTAATTTCTCAGTCACTTCTGTTTGGGTTGATCCTTTTATATTAAGTCTCAGAATTATTTGCTGTTTTGATAGCTCAGTTCGAAGGAGGCCTGATTGAGTATAAAAGTTAATTGTTGATTTGGATGAGGAAAAACCCTCACTCCACAGAATGTGAGCAGCCCCTAATGTACCATGCCCACATAAATCAATCTCTTTAGTGGGTGTGAACCATCTAAGCTGATAGCTATTTGCATCTTTTATTGTAATAAAAGTGGTGATGGGTTGATTGAGTTCGTTTGCTAAGGATTTCATCCACTCTTCTGATCTTTTCTCTCTCAAGAAAACGATTGCTGCAGGATTTCCTTTAAATTCTTCTTTAGTAAAAGCATTAATAAAATAAAATTGGCTATTCATGCGTCCCCCACCCCTAATGACTAAAAGATTCAATACCATCTAGACAACTCATATCCCAATCTTTTTCTAACTTTATTTCTGAAAGTACTTTCCCCCAAAAATCATCTTCTGGTGTTTTACGTTCGTTGTAAACTACTCCAATAGAATTTATGGTAAATATACCCATTATTATCACTCCCTTTATAGGAAAATAATAATACTTACTTTTTTGATGCACTATTACAAATTATTTAATAAAAGTAATAACTTTTCCTTATCTATTTATTTGCATCGCACTGTTGTAACATATCCAGTATTAAAAATCCCAATCTCCCAGTATCAGCAATGAGAAATTGGGATCTATTAATTCTACAATTGCGCCCTTTATTTAAAAATGAGCTATCACTCCTTACCTACCCTCTAGACAAGCGTAGTAGAAGTGCTAAAAGTAAGATAAAGATAGTAACATCTATTCCATTCATTTGGCGACAATGTACTAGTAATAGTAGTAATACGATTCAGTCGTTTTGGCAAAACGGCAGCCATTTTTCAGGAATACTTTCTGCATTTTTTCGTTCGCTTGACCGGTACTCCCTATATAGAATTGCGCCCCCATACGTTTTAACAATGTCAGGAAATCCTTGTGTATGTCCGCACTTTTTCCTTTTCCTCGCTCTTCGGACAGCAGCCCAAAGTAAAAAAGACGTCCCTCGTTATCTGTTCCAGGCTCAATATGTGGAATTGCTATCCCAAGCGGTCTGTTATTTTCAAATACAGCAGAGCATGATTTCCTCCAGGAAGTGGGAAGTTCTGATTTAACAGATTCCATGTGTTCATCCATCGACAGACTAGACTTTGCATTATCGGAGCCAGACATACATTTTTTCCAGAGATCCTTAAACATTGCTTCTGATAACACTGCTTCGTCTTCAAGACTATGCCATCTGTACTTTGTTCCTTCTGCAGCATAATCACTTAAACCCCTGCACATCACTACTTTGGAAGAAAAAAGGTTGAAATTTGATTGGATCAATAAATCTCTCAGTGCCTGATAATAACTTGAATCCTGATTGATTATAAAAGATATCCTTCTTACATTCATTTTTTTCCCCGCGTTAATGAATGTTTGTAAATGTTGTTTTACAACATTAAAACTTTCAGGATCTAACCCCATCTCTTCAAAGCTTAAATAATCAGGCAATCCATTTAGCAATCTAAAGCTTTTTTCCAATCTGCTTTGAATCGATTTTATACCATTCAAGAAGCTTTTCCTCCTTTTTTTATAATAATTATAACAATATGTAGCTAATCTCGGAGAAATTTCATGATACTACGGCCACAAAAAAGAACCAGTATTTTCTACTTTATAGTTTAAACAGCGGGAAAATCGGGAAGAACACCAACAAGAGGAAAAAGAAACAATAGTAAAGAGGAGGAATTAAAATGGAAACACAAACACAAGTGATGGTAGACACGGAGAAAAACAGCAAATTGTTAAAAGGGATCATTTTAGGAGGAATCATTGGCGGAGCTCTTACACTCCTCGATTCTTCAACGAGAAATAAAGTGAAAAACACAGCAGTGGATTTCAAGGATTCTTCTATGGATGTATTTTCCCAAGTAAAAGAGAACCCCGGCGAGATGAAAGAACAGATGGTGACACGTTTCAAGGATGCTTCCAACACGTTGAAGGAAGCTATCAATGAGGCACAACACCTCTATCAAATTGTAAATGATGATGTGTTCGGAAAAGTGAATGAAGTGAAGGGAATTTCATCTGATGCCTTAAGCACCGCAAAGGAAGCGACAGAAGAAATAAAGGAAATTGGCTCTAAAGTAGCCGATGCAGGCTCTAAGCTAACGGATTCCCCAACAACGACAGCTTCCGGTACAAGCCCTTCTTCTGAAATTAGATCGGTTAAAGTGAACACATCAGGCCGAAAATCATCCACTTATTAAAATGAGCACGCACCAACCATTGGAGGTTGGTGTGCTTTTTTTGTTTTATATCTTCTAAGCTGTCCGATTGGTGTACATGTTCGGGCTGATAAAAACATATTGTTATATTTTCTGTTTGTAACCTATTCAATGAAAACTACCTCCTTGAATGAATCATAGTTTCATTGTAATACTTTGGGATTTATTCAACAATTATTAATTGTAGAACTTCGTCACAACCAAAATAAAGCAGCCCGGGGGCTGCTCTTTCGATGACGGCATCATACAGATGTATTTTTTTCACTCGTTAATGGAGTTTTTTCTGCTTTATGCATCGCACTTCTGAGTGGAATCTCTTTCAGGAAAAAAGTAAGAAAAACAGCCAGGAGCATGATAAAGGTTACAAGCAGGAACACTCCGGATAAAGCATAGCTTAGTGCATCCTGCAGGTTATGAATGACCTTCTCGAATAACGGAAGGACTTCAGCAGGCAGAGAGGTTCTAAGCTGATTCAGCTTTTCATGGTCCAGCAAAAGCTGGGGATTTTGCAACGCTTGCATCTTACCAGCTAACTCCGGAGAAATGGCCATATTATTCGTATCGCTGCCCTGCGATAGTGTGCCTAGTTTATCCTTCATGCGCGTGTTTAATAGCGTTCCCATGATTGCTACCCCGACCGTGCCTCCGACAGAACGAAATAATTGCGAAGTAGCGGTGGCTACCCCGAGAAATTTCTGCTCCACGGCATTCTGAACGGTTAGGGTGAACACCGTCATGCCTGTACCCATTCCAAACCCTAAAAGGGCAAGAAATAAAATCAAGCTAAACTGGGATGTATCTACACTCATAGTAGATAGCAGATACAAGCCAAAGGCTGCGATACACAGGCCGATAATCGCCTGGATTTTGTACCTGCCTGTCTTGGAAATAATTTGTCCTCCAAGTACACTGGCAATGACCAGCCCTAATGTCATGGACATTGTCAGGAAGCTTGAATGTGTTGCAGAATATCCTAATACCCCTTGGACAAAGTAAGGAACATACATCGCTCCTCCAAACATTGAAACACCGATGACAAAACCAATTATATTAGAAATCGTAAAAACGCCATTTTTAAACAAGAATAACGGCAGGATCGGGCTAGTTGCCTTTCTTTCAATCAAAAGGGTGATAATCAGCGCGGCAATAGCACCCGCAAACAAACCAATTATCTGAAAAGATCCCCAGTCATATTTGGTTCCGGCCCATGAAAATCCTAACAAAGTCAGCGAAATTGTAAGGGTCAAGAAAAGGGATCCATAGTAATCGACCTTTTCGCCCGGTCGTTTCTCTACTTTAGGGAATAACTTCCAAATTAAAATCATGGCCACGATACCTACCGGAAGGAATACCCAGAATACCCATTTCCATTCGAGGTTATCGACGATATACCCGCCCAAAGCCGGCCCAAACACACTTGAAATACCAAAAACGGCACTCATCGCTCCCTGCCATTTGCCACGTTCTCTCGGTGCAAACAAATCCCCTACGGCGGTAAAGGCAGTCGACATAATCATCCCGGCGCCCAATCCCTGAATGCCGCGGTAAGTAATCAGCTGGAAAATATCTGTGGAAAGCCCTGACAGAAACGCGCCGATCGAGAAAATAATGATCCCGATAATTAAAAAAGGCTTCCGTCCGTATATATCCGACAACTTACCAACCAAAATCGTTGTAATAGCGCTGGTAAGCATGTAGATGGTAAAGACCCAGCTATAATAATCAAGGCCTCCCAATTCCGAGATGATCTTCGGCAGTGCATTCCCCACAATCGTTTGGTTAACTGCCGCAAAAAACATAGCAGCGATGATGGCAATCATAATCGCTACTTTTTCCTTATGACTTAAATGTTCCATGTAGCCATTCCCCTCTTACATTCTATAAATCTATAAATCTGAATACGTGTTATATTCACTTGAATAATGACATTGTGCAATCTATAAGAAGGCGCTATATTTTCCCGATTCATTAAGTAAATAACATTATAAATATTTGGCTTCCTTAAATACCATTGATTTACTATACTTTGATAACAGATAGCTGTCAATTGCAAAAAAAAGATATAATTTAGGAAATGTGTCAACTTATCCATCCTTCGCTAAGCAGCATTATATTAGTTGTAATTTGACTCTACTTTTGATAGTCTTTATCAAATTCTTTACAGCAATGGATTACCCAGAAGCAAGACACAAACCGCGATACCATTTCTATTTCTTGGGGGAAAGAGCATGTCATTTAAAATTATAGTAAATAAAATCAAATCAAACTTCTGGACAACACCAGCCTTATATGGAGCTTGTTCCTTTCTTTTGGCAATCTTAAGTATGATGTTTGATCGTTACCTTGCCGAACATACAAGTTTAATTAAGATCGTTCCTTCTGTCTTTCTTACAGATAAGGAATTGGCACATACAATTTTAAGTGCGATTTCTACTTCATTGCTAACGATGACGACGATCACATTTTCCTCTGTTTTAGTCGTTCAAACTACTTTTTTAGCGCAATTTTCTCCGAGAGCCTTGCAAAATTTCAATACAAATTCAAAAACACAACAAGTACTTGGAACATTTATTGGAGGATATATCTATTCACTTGTTCTGCTCATTCAAGTTAGGGACAATGAGTTGAGCAATATGTTCATAGTGCCGTCGTTTGCCATTTTGGTAGCTTTTATTTGTTTAGGCATGTTTGTGTTCTTGATACACCATATTATGGACTGGATAAAGGTTGGGAATCTGATATCAAATATTACTAAAGAGACACTTTCCTCTGTTAAAAAAAACAGAGTGGAGGATAAGAGGGTTGAGGCTTCCGAAGAACACAGAGACTTACATCTTGAAAAAATGAAATCCATTGAGATTAAAAGTAAAAAACGAGGATATGTCCAATATGTAGAACTATTAAAATTGGTTGAATTTGCAACAGAAACTAATATGATCATTAAATTAGAGAAGGCTCACGGTAATTACGTCGATGTAGATACGGCGCTTTTCACTGTTTGGAATAGTCCCGGGTCTTTAGATAAAAATCAATTTCTTCATTTTATTTCTATCACAGCGGATCAAGAATCGGTGCAAGATGTTGAATTTGGAATTCAGAAATTGGCCGAAATTGCCCTGAGAGCAATAGCACCAGGTAAAAACGATCCTGAAACCGCCATAAACTGTATTGAACAATTGGCCCAGATCTTAGCGAAGATTGGAATGAACCACTCCGCTAATCCATACTACTGTGATAGGCAAAACAACGTGCGGATCATTCTTAAAAAACCGACTTTCACTGACTATTTGTACGAGAGTTTTTATCAAATCCGTCATTATGGAAAAGCTGATGTGTCAGTGATGGCTTCCATCATTAAAGCCCTGACCCTGATCGCGGAAACCAATAAGAATGAAATAAAGGATCTTGTCTGGGATTTTTCAGACTATATTGTCGAAGGAATCAAGAACGAGCAATGGTTAGGAATGGATAAGAAATTTTTAAACAGCCATTTAAGTAAGCTTGCTAATGCCTGTAATCATAACAATCAGGTTCAACTATTACAATAGATTCACCAACTATTGGGTACTGTTTAAAGAAGCCAGGCATATTTACCGTGTTATCCAGTTCCAAAAACGACTTATATATTTACTCAATAAATGAAAGCTACCAAGAACAAAAGCGCAAGCGCCTAAAAGGAACGTCGACTAACATCCGCCACGTCCTGTGGCGAACGTCGACGTCAGCACATCCTGTGCAAGTCCGACAAGCATAAGACGAGCAGCTGTATGGGGAGCGATTTTCTCCCCATCAGATGATTGGCTTATGACCTCGAGGCCGACTAAGAACCGCCACGTCCTGTGGCAACGTCGGCACTAGCACGTCCTGTGCGTCGGGGCTAGGCGCTGGAGCTGGATGCAGATAACCTAGATTAAATTATCCACATAAAATAATTTTATAATCTCCTTAACAATAAAAAACACCTCTAGACCGAGTCTAGAGGTGTTTCACTTGTTTTATACCGCAGCCTTCTCTATTTTCGCAAGTCGCTCCGACACTTCATCTTCTGTCAGGCCGTATTCAAAAATATAACGGTTTCGCGGATCGACGCGGCACTCGTGGGAACAGGTGCGCATATATTTGTGTTCGTTTTCCTCTGAACAAAGGATTTTTTTGTTGCATTCAGGGTTGGCGCAGTTCACATATCGTTCACAAGGTTCCCCGCTAAAGAAATCGCGCCCGACAATGACATGTTCTTTCTGATTTACCGGAACAGCGATTCTTTCATCAAATACATATAATTGCCCATCCCATAGCTTGCCCTGTACCTCTAGGTCTTTACCATAAGTGACGATTCCGCCGTGAAGCTGGGAAACATCCTCGAAGCCTTCTTTTACAAGCCAGCCCGAGAATTTTTCACAACGGATGCCGCCTGTGCAATAGGTTAAGATTTTTTTTCCTTCGAGCTTGTCTTTGTTATCACGTACCCACGCGGGAAGATCGCGGAAGTTTTCAATCTCCGGCTTGATTGCCCCTTTGAAGTGGCCAAGGTCATATTCATAATCGTTTCTGGCATCAAGGATGATTGTATCCTCGTCCTGCATTTTTTCGAAGAATTCCTTAGGGCTTAAATGCTTTCCAGTTACCTCAAGCGGATTAACATCATCCTCCAGACGAAGGGTAACCAACTCTTTTCGGGCACGTACTTTCATTTTCTTGAAAGCATGTTCATCAGCTTCATCTATTTTAAAGACCATATCCGCAAAACGCGGGTCATTCCTCATGGCTTCGATATATTTATCTGTCTGTTCCACCGGGCCGGAAACTGTGCCATTGATCCCTTCCGCAGCGATAAGGATCCGCCCTTTCAACCCCAACTCATTGCAAAAAGCACGATGCTCATCTGCGAATTCCTCAGGACTTTCAATTGGAACATACTTGTAATACAGCAATACTCTGTATGGTTTATTTCCTGTCATTTCATTTTCCACCCATCGATTTATATTTGCAAGATATAAAGTATGTTTAGATGGTCTTAGCCTTACACTTTTCTCTTACAAGCAAATATTATAACAGATTTTACGATGGATTGTACACATAGTCAAAAGCTTTGATAGGGCAGACCTATTTCACACTGGCACAAAAACATTAAGATGTTGAGGCAACACCTTCACTTGAAACGGCAGCGGTTCTCCTTCATCCCCGTCAATATTGACTACGAGTTCCTCAGAAGCAGACACCCCGATCGAGGAAGAACAGATATATTCCACTTTATCATGCCGTTCGAGCTCTCCCTTTAGCAGCCTCGGAATGATCTTCATGATCTGCGGGAAAGAAATGTCTTTGATAATAAACGTGTGGATTTTGCCATCATTCACCTCTGCTTGAGGTGCGAGGGATTCAAAGCCGCCCACGGAATTGGTCAATGCCGACACCATCATGTAGGCCTGGCCGATCCATTTACCTCCGTCATGTTCCACCGTAAGATTAAAAGGTGTCTTATTTATGAAAGCTTTAATGCCCTCGATAAAATAAGCAAAGGAGCCGAGCATTGTCTTTTGTTCGGCTGAAACCGCATAAGAGGCTTCGGCAATCGCTCCCACTGCCAGCACATTCATAAAGTAACAGTCATTGATTTTTCCGATGTCCACCGGCACTGTATGCTTTTCGGATAGCAGTTCAAGCGCATTTTCAGGCTCTAAGGGTATTTTTAGAGCCCTTGCAAAGTCATTAACCGTTCCAAGCGGAATAATCCCGAGATCAGGACGATGGCTTTGTTCGGCAAGACCGTTGATTGTCTCACTGATTGTCCCGTCTCCGCCCATCGAAAAAACAGCATCAAATTGCTGTGCACAGGATTCGCGGGCAAATTCGGCCGCATCTCCTTCTTTAGCTGTTTCCCGAATCACTGTTTCATCATAGAGGCCTGATACAACTTTTTTCAATACTGGCAAAATCTCTAAACCCTTTTCCTTTCCGGAAGATGGGTTTAGGATAATCATGGCTTTTGTCATGGTAAAGTCCTCCATATCATTATAGAATATCCTACTATAGAAATTACCTCTTTACCTATTCTGTTAAACTGATGTTCCAACAAATAAACATTCATCCATATCATTGCTTCATTTTTTAAGGGTAAGGAAACGATGCTTTACGTATAATACGAAAAGAACAAGATGGAGATTGGAGCATTAAGAATTATGAAGGTCACAAATTTAACACTTGAACTTATCGTTGGATTTTTCTTGCTTTTTATTCTTGTTAAAATTGTTGGTAGAAAAATCATCAACCAAATAACGCCGTTTACTTTTATTGCTGGCATCGTATTGGGGGAACTACTTGGAAACGCCTTATACGACCACAATATCGGGGTAGCATACATTATCTATTCTATGTGCTTATGGGGGCTTTTACTGCTTCTTGTTGAATATCTTGGACAAAAATCTTTATTATTTCGGGGTATTTTTGAAGGGAAACCGGCTGCTCTCATTAAAAACGGAGTTGTTGACCGCGAAGAACTGAAAAAAAACCGGATGAATCTCAATCAGCTACAAAGCCTGCTTCGTCAAAGTGAAACCTTTTCGATTCGGGAAGTCGCCTTTTGTTATCTGGAGGCGAACGGTTCGATTAGCATTTTAAAGAAGACACAGTACCAAAAAACAACGTTGGAGGATTTCAAACTTTTGGGAAAACCTGTTTACGTTCCTGTTACTCTCATTCGTGATGGGGTAGTGTTATGGGATGAAGTTAAAGATCTGGGATTTGATGAATCTTGGTTAAAGATGCAACTTTTAACCCAAAGTGTTTCTGATTATAAAGCTGTTTTTATAGCTGAATGGTTAGAGGGAGACGGAATTTTTGTACAAATCTATCCAACATAATTGCGATAAACTAAAATTTTAAAATTTTTCTGACATTTATCTATACAATTTCTGATCTTGGGTATATACTGTATTATAACAACAAATAGAAAATAATTCTGTATTATAAGAGGAGGAATAAGAAATGCAAATGATTAGTCCAGTTGAGTTCTTTAGGAGCCTACCGCCGAAGAAATGTACAGAATGTGGGGAAAACATCGTTGAACAGGCAGAATCTTATTTAATGGAATGTGACCGCTGCTTATCGAAAAGAGATGAATAACACTTGAAGCTGGCCAGTGAAAAACTGGGCCAGCTTTTTGTTTTTATAGTGTTAAATGAAAGTTGAACTAGTATTCAACCCAGCCTTGATAATTTCGTTCCCGTTTTCAGGGAACGCTACTCTAAAGGGGGGATAAACATGGCGAGAAGAAATAGAATTCTTGTCCCTGAAGCGAGAGAGGGATTGGATAATTTAAAGGCTAAAGTGGCCAACACACAGAATTCCGATAACGCTAAATTTGAAGCTGCAGAAGAAGCAGGTGTTCCACTGGAAAAAGGGTATAACGGCCAGCTTACAGCCCGCCAAACCGGTAAAATCGGCGGCAGGTTAGGCGGCAGTATGGTACGCGAACTTGTCAAAATGGCTGAGGAAAGTTTGAACAAAAAACATTAAATTGTAAAAGCAACAACGGAAAAACACCTGAAGGAATCATATTATGATTCCTTCAGGTCTTTTCCTATGGGCAGTTCTACAGGAAACGTAAATTAACACTAACAATCATATTTGGTTGACGTCCAGATTTGATACAACTATGCTTGAGTTAGCTTAATTTTCGGAGGTTTAACATGCAAAGCTGGATTACAAATTTTATGGAGCAGTTTGGTTATTTAGGTGTTTTTTTAATGATTGCGTTGGAAAATGTGTTCCCCCCGATTCCATCTGAAGTCATTCTTCCCTTCGGGGGATTCATGACTACTTATACAGACTTGACGATACCGGGTGTCGTCGCCGCCGCAACCGTGGGTTCAGTACTCGGAGCAGTTGTCCTGTATGGAATTGGCCTTCTTCTTGATGTAGAGAAACTGGAGAAAATTGTCGAGCGTTGGGGACATATCCTTCGTGTCACTAAAGCAGACATTCATAGAGCAGATGCTTGGTTTGATAAATATGGGTATTGGACGGTCCTTTTCTGCCGGATGATTCCATTGGTTAGGAGCCTAATTTCGATTCCTGCCGGCATGTCTAATATGAAATTCTGGCTTTTTCTCCTTTTTACAACAATCGGAACCCTTATCTGGAATATTATCCTCATTACAGTGGGGGCTGCATTAGGAGAATCCTGGGAAGATATCACCCACTTTATCGGCATTTATTCGAATATCGCCTACGCTGTAATTGGAATGGGCATTGTCATTTTCGTTATTTTATTTATCCGCAAGAAAAGAAGAGCTTGAAGAAGGAAAGAGGTCAAACATGAAAGCACTGATCTTTAACACTTTTGGCGGTCCTGAAGTTCTGGAGTACACAGAATTGCCTGACCCCACTATTAAAAATGACGAAATATTGATAAGAATGAAGGCAATCGGGCTTAATTTTGCCGACGTATACAGAAGGAAAGGAAATTACCACCTTGCAGGAGAACCACCTTACATATTGGGCTATGAAGGTGCCGGAATTGTTGAACAAGTAGGTGATGATGTGACTGGCGTTAGAGCGGGAGACCGCATTGTGTTCACGGATGCCCCATTCGCCAACGCTGAGCTGGTCGCCGTTCCTGCCGAAAAAGCGATTCCATTGCCGGATAATATTTCTTTTGAAACTGCCGCATCTGTCTTACTGCAAGGATTAACCGCACATTATTTAACCCAGGACAGCTATCAAATAAAAGCAGCTGACTCTGTTCTGGTCCACGCAGCAGCTGGAGGGGTTGGACAACTCCTAGTTCAAATGGCAAAACTGCTTGGCGGACAGGTAATTGGTTTAACCTCCTCCAATGAAAAGGCTGACGCTGCCTATTCAGCTGGGGCAGACTATGTATTTCTGTATAAAGAACCTTGGTGTGAAAAAGTACGGGAAGTGACAAAGGGTCAGGGTGTGGACATCGTGTACGAGTCAGTCGGGTCTACGTTAGCAGAAAGTTTTGAGGCGACGAGAATTGGCGGTACGGTAGTATTTTTCGGTATGGCTGGAGGGGATCCCGCTCCGGTGGACCCGCGGATGCTCATGGATACTTCTAAAACACTAACCGGCGGAGACCTTTGGAATGTTTTGACCTCCCATTACGAAAGAACAGTCCGATCCAAGCAATTGTTTGACTGGATTACGGAAGGAAAGTTAAACATCGCCGATCCTTTCACTTTTTCTTTAAAAGACGGCGCCGACGCACACCGCTTGCTTGAAAGCCGAAAAAGCACCGGGAAGATATTGTTGCTTCCTTAAATAGAAAGCACAGGGTCAAATGTTCATTACTATCCTATGAAGGAAGGATAGCTGAATTAAGGAATAGACCCTGTGATTTTGCTTTTTTAAAGAAAAGTCTTTTCTAGGAACATTATCAATAATAATAAGGGTACGGCACAAAAAATGGAAACACAAAGTAATTATACGGATACCGGCGCCGGCGATAACGACGGTATCTTCTTCTGTATCCTCCGCCATACCCACCACCATATCCGCCAAATTGCCTCATGCCTTCGTCGGTGTCAGCATACATATCTTCACCAACTAGCATGGTCACCCCGTCATCGTCCATATCCTCAATAATTCCATCCACCTTAGAGCCATCACTCATATGTCCGATAACATGATAATTGATGTGCTGTCTGATTTTAATTTTCACATCTCTAAAATCCTGATTTTCTTGATCCCTGTAAGGTGCCTGAAATCCTTCAGGTCCAATATATGGATTATTCATCATGATCCCTCCTCGTCTTCCACACCCATATTATGCAATTCATTCATAATGGTTACATTACCTAGATAACTTTTATTTCAAAATTTATAGGTTATTTTTTACACCAAAATTATGTAAGAAATCTAAACTGACTCTTAGGACTAGAAGAGGGCTCAGATGAGCTAGGGAGGAAAAATTCAGGAATATATTCAATAGAATCAGACACGATATTCATGGAGGCCTATAAAAAGTGATTAGGGGTCAGCTTAATGAAATCAATCATTAATATTACTAACTACGGGCAGCCAATAATTCCTCAATGATTTCTGCAGGCTCTTTTGTGTTAACAAGCTGATGGTATTCTGCAATTCGATTCTGATTAGTACGAAGTTGTTGGTTGTCATTAAAAAATGAATATATTTCATCCTCTAACGATTTGTCGTCCTCTTCCCAACCTTTCAAATGACTAATAACCCCTAGTCTTTCAAGCGTTTGCATATTGATTTCTTCTTGTCCCGGTAGTGCATGATATAGAAAAATAGGTTTTCTTTTGAAAAGACACTCACTTATTGTAACCCCGCCCGGTTTAGTGACAATTGCATCTACGTGATCATAAAGCTCATTCATTTGTTCTTTGCACGTAATATAATGTAAAGGTGTTATATTGTTATTCCCCAGTTTAAGTATCCTGTCATATAACTTCTTATTTGTGCCGCATAATACATAATAATGAAATTCACTATTATAATTTATTTTTTTTACTAACTTTTCTATTAAACCTGCACCAAGATTTCCTCCTGCTATTAAGATCTTCAATGTAGAAGAAGCTTCCCGTTCCATTAAGGGTTCTTTTTGTTTGTTAATTTTATTATGAATCGGGACTCCTGTAACAAAAATCTGTTCTTCTTTTACCCCTTTCAGCTGCAAAAAATCTTTCATTTCTTGAGATGAAACAAAATGATAGTCAATATGCTCAATTCCCCAAAGCTGATGAATAAAATAATCAGTATACACATTAATAACCGGTATTGTTAACTCCTTTTTTTCTTTCAAACAATTAAGCATATAGGATGGTAGGGCATGTGTGCATACAATCAAAGTGGGGGTTTTTTGCTTCAATAATTTTTTGATGAATGGTAAGAAAAGTAATTCGAAAATTCTATAGTGTTTTTGCTTATTTACATTTTTATAAACTGTATTACTGTAAATTAAACTGTATAAACCCGGAAACGAATGGATCCATTTAAGATAAACGTTTGATACAATGGATTCTGCTTTTCCATAGCTATAGGACAGAATATCCACACTTTCACAGATGATATTTGGTTGGCTTTTTTGTATTCCTTCCAATAATGCTCTTGCAACCTGATGATGGCCTGATGGGATTTGTAAGAATGGTAAAAACAAAATCGTCTTATTAGCAGAACGCTGTTTCATGGCATTTCTCCATATCGGTATAGTTTCTTTTATTTTCTTTGTTCTTCTTTTATCTATTCATAATAGATGATGGTAAAAGGGCCCATGACATTAGTCCCATCAATTACCGTAAGAATAAGGAGGTTTTTCATGTATAATTGTATTGGGAGGAGTGATAAAAATTGATGTTCTTACTTTTTACAGCTTTACTTATTGTCCTTTTTTATCTTATAAATAGAGCATACAAGAATACAAAGGATATCGTAATCAATCGAATTTCAATAAACCAATCTCACCACGGAAATACATCCGTTTTAAATATATTGCAACTTTCCGATATGCATCTTGAAAATATCTCCATTACGCCTGATGAACTTCATGACAAATTAAAAAATGAAGAGATTGATTTAATCGCTCTTACAGGTGATTTCCTCGACAGAAAACGAACAATTCCTAAGCTAATTCCCTATTTGAAGGTTCTAAATAAACTAAATATAAAATATGGCATTTATGCTGTGTTCGGGAACCATGATTATGTTTTACGTAACGATGACCTATATCAGTTAAAGGATGAACTGGAAAAATACGGATGTGTTGTTTTACAAAATAAGAACAAAGTAATATCAGTTGATGGAAAAACAGTAAATATCATCGGTATTGATGACTACAGTACAGGAAGAAGTGATTTGGGGGCTTCATATTCAAATATTGAAAATGGGACCAATCTAGTGATAACCCATGATCCTAATGTCGTCCTTGATATGACAAATTATCAATTTGATTATTTGATGGCAGGGCATTTCCATGGCGGCCAGATTTGCTATCCTAAAGCGTACCATCTTGTCAAGATGGGAAAACTTATAAAAATGAACATGATTAAAGGAATGCATATCCAAGACGGAAAACCTTTTTATATAAATGAGGGATTGGGCCAGACAGGAGTTAATATTCGGATTGGAAGCCGTCCTGAAATTACTTTGCACCAGTTATCATTGCCACCTGCTGCCAATCATGAATCATCTTTACCTGCAATCTAAGACTGTTAACGATTATGTTAACAGTCTTTTTAATATCCAAAGCACTTGTTTAGTGGAGGTGCTTGATAAATGATGGTTTATGTTTTGTACAGTTTGGTTAGCTTTTCCTTAGACATAAATAAATAACTTGGGGCTGGATGTTTGAAAATGCTACTCCAAGGTTTTGGTGAAGATAGGATATTTATCGACAAAAAAGTAAGCCATTTAAGGTTTCTATAAACCGGAGTGGATATATCCACAACCTCAAACCCCAGACGGTCACATACTTTGTTTAAAACCGTGATTCCAATAATTCCTTTAATATCATTGGAGCTTTTATGGTTGCGTACGTACTCTTCAATTCCCGGTAACGAACTTTGAACACTTCGATAAATAATCTTTGCTCTTTTCACTTCACTTTTTATATGTTTTAGTTCATGTAATAATCGGGCATTATGCAAATGAATTTTTACCAAAGTATCGTTTTTTTTAATCTGAATTTCATCAGAAAGTATAACATCTTGTCCTTTATAGCAAGTAAGACGTACCCTAAAAATACTTTTGCTGAATTCCTTCTCTGGAAGATAATTAAGCCGTGTACACCTAAAATATAAAGGATCTAGTATATTCCATACTGACAAAAGATATCCTTTCATATTTCAGCTCCCTTATTTTTTAGTTGAATTAATCTAAAACTATTCTGTGTTGCTTTAATGGTCAACAGGTTTTATTTTAACCCCTGCATATTTTCTTATGTTGGTGGATTATTGCCTTTTAAGCGGTTCCATTCTTTAGCAGTAAGTTTAGCTTTAACGGCCAACACATCCAAGACATATAAAAAAATAGAGCGGGTATAATACAAGTATTCCATATTTAGGAGGATGATCATGAAGGCAGTAACAATTCAAGGAGCTAAAGATATCCAAGTGAAACAGGTAGTAGATCCAACTCTTGAACAGAAGGATGACATTATTGTCCGTATTACTTCAACAGCCATTTGTGGGTCTGACCTTCATATCTATCAAGGGGCATTACCTTCCCACCCGGATTACGTGATCGGCCATGAACCAATGGGTATTGTGGAGGAAGTAGGACCGGAAGTTACAAAGGTAAAAAAGGAGACAGAGTAGTCCTGCCGTTTAATGTTTCTTGCGGTGAGTGCTATTACTGTCAGCATGATTTGGAAAGCCAATGTGACAACTCCAACCCAAATAAGGAAATAGATTCGGGCGGATATTTTGGTTTTACCGAACGATACGGCAACTATCCGGGCGGACAAGCAGAATTTATGAGGGTTCCCTATGGCAATTTCATGCCATTCGTGATTCCTGAGTCATGCGAACTTGAAGATGAGGCATTGCTGTTTATGTCAGATGTATTGCCGACAGCATATTGGAGTGTGGAAAACTCAGGCATGAAGCCCGGGGATACAGTGACGGTACTTGGCTGCGGCCCTGTTGGTTTAATGGCGCAAAAGTTTGCCTGGATGAAAGGGGCAAAACGCGTTATTGCGATCGATAATCTTCCATACAGGCTAAACCATGCCAAAAAGATGAACAATGTTGAAATTTATAACTTTGATGAATATGATGACACAGGCGCTTATATAAAAGAAATTACCGAAGGCGGAGCGGATGTCGTCATTGATTGCGTCGGTATGGACGGTAAAAAGTCTGCAATTGAAGCGATTGAGCAAAAGCTGAAGCTGCAGGGTGGAACATTGAGCGCGATCCAAATCGCTCTTAAAGCAGTCAGGAAGTTTGGCACGATTCAGCTAACAGGAGTCTACGGCTCCATGTACAACATGTTCCCGCTTGGCAATATCTTTGAAAGAAACGTAACGCTTAAAATGGGACAGGCACCGGTCATCCATTATATGCCGATGCTGTTTGATAAAATCACAAAAGGCGAGTTCGACCCGACTGAAATCATTACCCATAAAGTGCCGATGGACATGGCAAGTGACGCCTATAAAGTATTTAACGACCATGCAGATGACGTCATTAAGGTTATTTTAAAGCCGTAACACGACATTTAATCAAACGTTTGATTAAATTATTTAGACTAGGATTTATCGAGGATTACCCCAGTTTTGAGGGTAATCTTTTTTTGAAATTCAAATAAAGTTTCGTTTTGTTAATTCGCCATTCTTAACTTGAAACTCCCAGGACCTTGAGGGCTCTCCAATCAATTCACAAGCATCAGTTATATACAAAGCGCAATCGTCTTCCAAAGCAATCGCGTTTTCATTTCCTTTGCTTTTTTGCAAAAGTAAATGAAAAGCCCTTGCTCTATCTTCCTGATTATAATGTGGACAAAAAGTTTTGTTGATAATATTCCAGCCTGGACTTTCAATGTAACCTTCCCCTTGATAATTGGAACGAATTCCACTTTTAAACCAACAGATTGCACCGGCACTGATACCTGCAATTAACGTTTCTTTTTTTAGAGCTGATATTAACTTTTGATCTAATTTGTATTTCTCACACTTTTCCAGCATTTCTATTCGCCTAGTAAATGTTTCAAGATATGCAAAATCAAGATCAAGAAGCTTTTGCAAACTATTCATATGATATTACTCCCAGTAGTTATTTTTAAAAACTAAAGCAATTGTTAGTTACTTACTAGCAGAAATGAAATATACCATTGTCCAAGACGTACCTGATGATCCGCACTTTTCGAATCTAAGCTTGTTATAAAGCTGTACAGCATGAATATTGTTTGGGTCCACGCTTAAAGAAATTGATTTATAACCATCATCCGATGCTTTTTCAATGATTTTTCTCATAAGAAGGGTACCTGCTCCCATCCCTCTCGCCTCTTTTAGCACAGCAATCCCTAACTCCGGTGTGTTAGTATCAATATATCCATATCCTTTGTTATTTTCATCAAACAATCGATACCATACCGCGCCTACAGGGTGGTTATCTTCATTTAAAGCTATTAAAGCCCTATCTCCGATTCTTCCCCAACCCTCATTATACTTTTTGAGATGAGGGAGATTTAACAATTCCTTTTTAGAGGGTTTATTCTCTGGAATATAAATAGATTCAAACATCATGTCCATTAGAAAATCAGTTTCACTTACTTCTAAACATCTTACATCTAACAAAACGGTTCACACCCTTTATGTCTTTATATGGTTAACCTTCTGTTTGTACCACTCATCTAACTCCATCATTCTAAATTCTTCTTCAACATCTATTCTGAGCGGTGAAATTAATTCCAAAGAGTTGCCATCAGGATCATGAAAATAAATAGCTGCGTGAGCTTGAGGGTTATTTGGAAGCACAAGTGGTTGGCGTTCCGACGAAAATCCGAATGACTCTCTTACGGAGATGCCCCTATCCTTCAGCCACGATTTAGCTCTTTTGATGTCTTCAAGATCCACTCGAAATGCCACATGCCTGATCGACGGATGATAAGGGATTTGCACTTGTTCAGATTCCCATAAACCAAGCCAACTTCTTTCTTTTTCAATCCAAAAGAAGGTAACCTTTTCGCCTTTATATGCCAACTCCAAGCCTAATCTTTGATAAAACTCAACTGAATTCTCCATATTACTTACTGGTAAGTGAGCTTCGTATAATCCTTTTATCATAAAATGATCCCCCTGCCGATTTGATATCCTTATTTTAACATCAAGGCAGCCCCAGCACACCTCAGAAAATATAATGAGATGTTCTACAGCGTTAGACCTATGTAACTTCAAGTCTTAAAAATAATTTTTCGAAACATAAGAGAGAGGCGCATGAATTACTTATGCGCCTCTCTCTCCATGACATCATCGGGGTATCTAATGTAATTACAATGGTCCTATAGCCTGCGGTTTCCGCTCTTTTCACCATGCTTGCAGCAATTTCCCGATCACTGCGTATTCCCATACTTCATCCTCTTGCTTTTGCAAAAAGATACTTTTTACCAGTCTATCCCACTTTTCTTGGATAATCTATTTCACATTTAGGTCACTAGACGTATTGGAAGCTTGATCTGCAGTGCTCGTGTGTTCCTTTCGCATTGCAAATAGCAAGATGCTGGGAACTAAAAGCGAAGCACTTAAAAAGAACAAGGAAAAATTCACATTTCCCGTCGCATCTTGAATCATACCTATCCCATAAGGTCCAACAAATCCACTCAAATTGCCAATCGAGTTGATAAAGGCGATCCCTACTGCTGCGGCAGACGTGCTCAGGAACTGCGTCGACAAAGACCAAAAAGGTCCATAGAAGCTATACATGCCACCTACTGCCACTGCCATCATTGTAATAGATACTAGAGGGTCGGATGTCAGTCCCGAGCCAAACAATCCCAAAGAACCGACAATCAGCGGAATTGCTGCATGCAAACGCCTCTCTTCTAAACGGTCTGAGCGACGGGACCAGATATTCATGGCAATCGCACCAGCTATATAAGGAATCATTGTGAGTAATCCCACCTGTGTATTTGTTAATACATCAGAAAGGGATTTAATGATCTGCGGCAGCCAGAACCCGATTCCATACAGGCCTATGTTGAAAGTGAAATAGATGAGAGCCAAATACCACACTCTCGGATTGGTCAAGGCCTTCTTAATTCCATGATTGTTTGGATTTGTTTTGTCCTTTATCTCCCTTTCCCTTTTCAACTCTGAAATAAGCCAATTCTTCTCTTCAGTTGTTAGCCACTTCGCATTTTCCGGACGGTCTGTTAAATAGAAAAACGTTACAATCCCTAAAATAATAGCCGGTACCCCTTCAATAACGAACATCCAACGCCAGCCAGCCATTCCCATCCAATTGATATTGTCCATAATCCATGTCGAAAGCGGAGCCCCGATAATATAAGAAACTGCGATGGCTGTCATAAACATGGCGATTGTTTTAGCCCGTTCTTTGGCTTTAAACCAATAAGTAAGATACAAAATTATTCCCGGGAAAAATCCAGCTTCTAATGCACCCAGTAGAAATCTTGCTATATACAGATGTGTGGCATTCCCTACAAAACTTGTTATAACAACAACGATTCCCCAACTAATGAGAATTCGGGCAATCCACTTTCGGGCCCCAAAACGTTCCAGCATAAGATTGCTTGGTACTTCAAATAAAAAATAGCTGATGAAAAAAATACCGGAAGCAATCCCAAACATTTGACTCGTTAGCCCCAGTGCATCATTCATGTCCAATGCCGCATAACCTAAATTTGCCCTGTCCAGGAACGCAACAACATAGAGTAGCATAATAAAAGGGACAATTCTCCTGGTAACCTTTTTTGTCGTTCGTCTTTCCAAAGAATCTGTACCGTTGTTCATTCTGATTCCCCCTCAATTGAAATAATAGAAAACGTTTTAAACTGATGATGAAATAAATACATCTCAATTTATTTATAACCAGGACTCTGCACATAGAAATAGAGCGGCTATTAACGAAATGTAAAGGTTTACATTTTTTGCGATCAAAAATTCCTTTACATTCATTAGCTGGTCGCTATTTTAGTGTTTAGCCCGCAGCTAACAAGAGAAGCACAACATGATGATTAGCTTACGTGTTATTAGTTAGTACTCTTACAGGAAAATTTGTATTACAAATTTTCTCCTATATATTGTGTAATTTGCTACTTTTGTTTATTATAAAGGTGAAACTAACCAACTGTAAATCATATTTTCTTAAAATAAAACATATTCAATCACATATTTGTTATACAAATTATTTGGGAAAATACAGAAATCGTTTTCACAATTATCCGTAATAATATGAATATAGAGTAAAGGGAGACAGAACATGCCCCAAAAAGAAAAAGTTTCACAAACCATATCCCGCGAATTACTACAATTAATTGAATCGGGAAAGTTTCCCCCGGGGTCGAAATTACCAACAGAAATGGAGTTGACGGCTCAATTTGGCGTAAGCAGAGTACCTATACGCGAGGCATTAAGTATGTTGCGGGCAGCGGGTGTCATTTCTTCTCGTCAAGGAGGAGGAAGTTATGTAGAAGAAGCAACAAATTCAACATTATTGCAGCGCATTCGAATTGAAAGTGATGATGTGGAGAGTATTAAGTATTTATTTGAAATGAGAAAGATCTTGGAGCCTGAAGCTGCCTATTTAGCAGCGCTCAGACGTACATCTGAACAGCTTGAACAAATGAAGCAAATAGTGAAGAAAATGGAAGATGAATCTATTGATAAGGGCAACAGTGCAATGGAGGCCGATATAGAGTTCCATCGCTCAGTCATTTTGGCTACACAGAATCCGATTATGATTCAAACATTGGAAAACCTATCCTCCCTTTATGAAAGAACATTAAAGATCACCCTTCGTCCTAACGCAGAATTAGTTCAAAAGCGCAGGGCCGTTTACAATGAACACCATAATATCTTACTGGCAATAGAAGTGGAAGAACCAGAGTTAGCTAAAATCCAATGCTTGATTCATTTAAAAAACGCAGAAAAAAAATTAAGCCTGTTCTTAAAAGATTACACCATTTAATTTAACAAAGAGGGGGAGAATGAAATGAAGATGATGACATCGAATCATATTGATGAAATCAAAAAGATCGTCAAAAGCGGCAGAGTTCTAACAGATGAAAGTGACCGTTTCAGCTATTCATTTGACGGTTCTTTCGGTACATTTTTACCAGATGCGGTCATTCAAACAAAAAGTACAGAAGAATTGGCCCAACTAGTGAAACTTGCCAACCGCGAACAGATTCCTGTCTATCCCCGCGGCCAGTCCACTTCCTTGAGCGGGGGTCCACTTCCCGTCAAGGGCGGCATGGTGTTCGACCTGTCCGTTATGGACGATTTGCTTGAAATTCATGGAGAAGATCTAGTTGCTGTTGTCTCTCCAGGTATATTAACCGCTAATATCCATAAAGCTGCCGAACAAAAAGGTTTAATGTACCCTCCTGATCCAAGCAGTTCACATGTCTCTACCATTGGCGGGAATATGGCAGAGAACTCAGGAGGGCCCAGGGGACTAAAATACGGAGTAACAAAAGATTATGTTATTGGTTTGGAGGTTATCACGCCCGAGGGGGAAATCATCAAGACTGGAGGCAGTACAGTGAAAAATGTAACCGGTTACGACTTAACAAAACTCATTGTTGGATCAGAAGGTACGCTGGGCATCATCACAAAAGCAGTGCTGCGTCTTATTCCAAAACCCCAGGGCTCCGAGACGATTATGGCGGTATTTAATAGTCTCATTGATGCTGGAAGTGCCATTTCTAAAATTTTATCCTCCGGTATTTTGCCTTCCAAAATGGAACTGATGGATAAGGCCTCCATTGCGGCGGTTGAAAATTACGAGCCATTAGGACTGCCTCTGAATGCAGAAGCGATTATTCTAATAGAACTGGATGGACATCCTTTAGCTTTGAAGGATGAGGTCAAACAAGCAGCTGACCTGTGCGATTCGGTTGGAGCCCGGGAAATTCGCATCCCACAAAATGCAGAGGAGCGAGCAGAAATTTGGAAAGCCCGTAAGTTGGTATCTCCAGCAATCGCACGGATAAAACCAACGAAAATTTCTGAAGACGCTACTGTGCCACGAAGCAAAATCCCGCAAATGTGCATGAGATTGCAGGAAATTCGTGACAAGTACGATGTTCACCTCGTGGTATTTGGACATGCGGGTGATGGCAATCTTCATCCGAACATCATATGTGACAAAAGCGATAAGGAAGAAATGCGCCGCGTCGAACAGGCCGTTGCTGAAATCTTTACAGCAGCCATTGAACTTGGTGGAACCCTTTCCGGTGAGCATGGCATCGGGTTGATGAAAGCCCCGTTTATGGAAATGGAGTTAGGAGCGATTGGCCTCGATATGATGAAGCGGATAAAAGAATCTTGGGATCCAAACAACATCATGAATCCAGGAAAAATTTTTCCGGAACCCGGACAAAAATTGGAGTTGAGTTAACATGAAACAATCTCTTGAACAATTAAGGGAAGAATTCCGATATGAAAAAACAAACAGCTGTGTTCAATGCGGATACTGTTTGCCCGTCTGTCCGACATATATTACGATGGGAAAAGAAACCCATTCTCCACGCGGTCGAATTAATCTTGTAAAAATGGTTGGTGAAGGAAAGATTACCGATTTATCGGTATTAGAAGAGCCATTGGATCTTTGCCTTGGTTGCCGGGCTTGCGAAACAGCTTGTCCAACCGGAGTAGAATATGGTTCTATACTTGAAGCGGCCCGGGCGGCACTTGTCAGACGCAAGAAATTTTCCGCTCCGGTTCGACTGCTGCGAAAAGCAATGTTTCAAAAAGTATTTCCAAACAGAAAAATCATGAAATTCACCGGCAATGCGTTTTGGCTCTATGAAAAAAGCGGGCTTCAAAAGGCAGGACGCACATCAGGTGCCATGAAGAGGTTACCTAATCACCTCGGTGATTTCGAAGCGATCATGCCTCAGGCTGTTTCACCTGCAGAACGCAAAAAAACCCCTAATAGAGTAAAAGCAAAGGGAGAAAAGAAGTATACCGTAGCTTTTTTTACAGGATGTATAATGGATGCAATGTTTCAACGTATCAACCGATTGTCTGTACAGCTGCTTGCAGAAGCGGGTTGTGAAGTTATTGTAGTACCGAAACAGACGTGCTGTGGCGCGTTGCATTCTCATTCTGGTGAAATGGAAGAAACCAAACGTCTTGCCAAACAAAACATCACTGCATTTGAACAAGCGGGCGTAGACTTCATAGTTAATAATGCAGGAGGATGCGGTGCTATGCTGTATGAATACGGCCATCTGCTTGAAGATGATAAAGAATGGGCTGATAGAGCAGCCGCGTTCTCTGCAAAGTCAAGAGACATCAGTCAGGTGCTTGTCTCCTGTGGCGGTCTGTCTAATTTACACACATATCCCGGGGAACTAGTAACCTATCAACGTTCGTGTCACATGACCAATGTTCAAAAGGTTACCAGTGAACCACTGGACCTTCTAAACAGTGTATCAGGAATTAGGTTTATAGAGATGGAACAGGCGGACATGTGCTGCGGCTCAGCGGGAATCTATAATATTATCAATTATGATGCATCCATGGATATTCTCGATAGGAAAATGAAGGATACGAAAGCGACCGGAGCATCCGTCATTATTACGACCAACCCGGGATGCCTGCTGCAGATGAAACTTGGTATTGAACGCGAAAAGCTCTCCGAATCTGTACGTGCCATGCATCTAATCGAGTATTTGGCAGAGGCAGCCGGAATTTCATAAAACAAACAACGTACTATGAACTGAGCTTCATTTTTGTTGGATCATAGTTCCTGAAATAAACACCTCTGAGTCAACATGAATCAGAGGTGGTTTTTTTCTCTCAAGAAAATCTAACTAGTTTCTTCAGATGACTTTTTCCTTATAAACCAATCGAAACCGTTCACATACTACGAGCATTTTCCGGTCGAAATTTGTATTTATCTCTTGCAACTCTTTTTTAAAAAAAGCAAAGGATCCGTCTCCCCATCTCTTGTAATCTTAAAATCCATAGTCATGCTGGCATTGCCAACTTTCCCCACACGGCACCAAATATTCAACCAATCGTTTAGATAGGCCGGGCTTTTATATTCCAGCGTCGTTTTCGCCAGGACAAAATCAAACTCTCTGTTCTCTGCCAGTTCAGCCATGTCCAGCTGCAAACCTTCCAGGAAATATTCCGTGACCGCGACATCTAAATCGGTTAAATAATGAGCATTAAAGACAATTTTTTGCCCATCAATTTCTGAATAACGCTTTAAGACGATGTGAAAATCGATAGCCTTCAACCATTTTTATGGCTCCTCCTTCCGCATCGAGTTAATAGCCACTTATATAGAAAAACAGATGACAAAATTAAAAGTGACAACAAAATGATAAAAGTGACGACAAAACTAGAAAAAGAAACGCCAAAACAGAAAAACAGACGACGAAACGACAAAAGTGACGACAAAACTTTAACCGAAATCGAAACCTGTTATTTCCACTTATATTGATCATATCTATAAATTAATCTCATATTCAGCTTTTTTGGCGATAGCTTAGTAACAGAAAAAAAGACCTTTTTTTTACTAGACTACTGACTTATAATCCAATTGTATTCCAGCATTTATAGAGTCCTTCATCACCTGTTGTAAAGTCCTTTCATATTATTGAGAAAACCAAAGAATACTCAATATTGTCCTTAAAATGGTTGATTTATAACGTTTATAACAATTTCTCACCAAACAGGGAGCCCATCAAAGCAACTGCTGCAAGAGCGGTTTTATTTCTCTCATCCAGGATTGGATTTACTTCAACGAATTCAGCTGAAGTAATCATTTTGGTTTCCGCGAGCATTTCCATGGCCAGGTGGCTTTCCCGGTAGCTGATGCCTCCCAAAACAGGTGTTCCGACTCCAGGCGCATCAGTAGGATCAAGACCGTCCAAATCTAAGGAAAGATGGACACTATCTGTTCTTGCTTTAAGGTATTCAATGGTTTCTTCTATCACTTTAGCCATGCCCAAACGATCAATTTCGTGCATTGTGTAGACTTTAATTCCTTTTTCTTTTATTAACTTTCTTTCTCCCACGTCCAGTGAACGGGCACCAATGATCACTAGATTTTCCGGTTTGATCTTTGGAGAATAGCCACCAATTTGGGTTAAAACAGGATGTCCTATTCCCAGGCTTGCAGCTAATGGCATTCCATGGATATTTCCTGATGGAGAAGTTTCCGCAGTGTTCAAGTCCCCGTGAGCGTCGTACCAGATCACTCCAAGATTCTCATAATGCCTGGCTACTCCGGCTAAAGTTCCGATAGCAATACTATGGTCTCCTCCAAACACTAAAGGAAAAGATTCATCTTCAATTACTTTATCGACTACCTTAGCAAGAATCTCGCTTTTCTCAGCTACTAATTCCAAATTGCGCATTTTTGTATCCGGGTCAATGACCACTTCAGGCCTGCCAATTTGGATATCCCCTCGATCATGTATCTCAAGATTCAGGCCTTGCAGTCTTTCCACAATTCCTGCATAGCGGATTGCACTGGGCCCCATATCGACGCCGCGCCGCATTTGGCCTAAGTCCATAGGCATTCCAATAATTGTAATACTTTTATTCATATTATGGTCCCTCTTTTCCTAATTGTGTAAAAAAAATTATATGAAACTAGTTCGGATTACACTCTTATCGAGTAATCCTTTTCTTTAGACAATCATTTGTTTTTCAGTCTTTAATTGGCCTTCAAGGTCATTGCTGACTCTTGTTTGTTGATTTTTTACCCTGAAATGAATGCGTTTTCATAATAGCTCTTAAATTTCTATTATCGCTCTCATTTCTTGAGAGTCGCTCTTAAATCTAGTTTAGGATAAACATCTACAATATTTGCTGTTAATTGGATCCTCTTTTATTTTAACAGCAGAAGATAACGATTTAAAAATGTTATTGTTTTCAGATAATTGGCGATAGTAAGTCAAGCAGGAATATATAACAATCCCTACTAATTTCCCTAATATTTAACAGTATAAACAGCCACCGAAGTGGAGTCTCCTTCCACTTCGGATCGTTTATTTATAGAAAATTAGTTAGATAACACTGTTTTAATTTTTGAAATGGCCCAGTCAAGATCTTCTTTTGAAATCACCAATGGCGGGGCAAAGCGTATGACAGTATCATGTGTTTCCTTGCATAGCAGACCTTCTTCTTTTAATCTTTCACAAAATGGGCGTGCCGCTTCCGTCAACTCAACCCCAATGAACAATCCTCTGCCGCGAACTTCTTTTATGATTGGATTGTCGATTTCCGCTAATTTTTCTTTAAAATAGTTTCCTAACTCTAACGAACGCTCCGCTAACTTTTCTTCTTCGAGAACTTCAAGTGATGCAATCGAAACAGCGCAAGCAAGTGGATTCCCGCCAAAGGTGGAGCCGTGAGATCCTGGATTAAATACGCCCAGGACCTCTTTATTGGCAGCCACACATGAGATCGGAAATACGCCTCCTCCAAGTGCCTTTCCTAAGATGTACATATCCGGTATTACTTCTTCCCAATCGCAAGCAAATGTTTTTCCGGAACGGCCGAGGCCTGCCTGTATTTCATCAGCGATAAATACTATGTTGTTTTCCTGGCACACTTCAGCCACTTGTTTTAAGAAACCTTCTGGCGGGATGACGATACCAGCTTCCCCTTGGATAGGTTCAACTAGGAATGCAGCCGTGTTAGGCGTGATCGCAGATTTTAAAGCATCAATGTCTCCGTATGGGATTAATTTGATCCCAGGGAGCATCGGACCAAATCCTCGTTTGTATTCTGTATCGGAAGAAAGGGAGACAGCAGTCATCGTACGGCCATGGAAATTTCCCTCACAAGCGATAATTTCAGCTTGATTATCAGCCACTCCTTTGACGTCATAAGCCCAGCGGCGCGCTGCTTTAATCGCTGTTTCTACGGCTTCAGCACCGGTGTTCATTGGCAAAATCATATCCTTCCCGGTCAACTTTGCAACCTTCTCATAAAACGGCGCAAGCTGATCGTTGTGGAAAGCACGTGATGTTAAGGTAATCTTGTCTGCTTGATCTTTTAAAGCCTGAATGATTTTTGGGTGTCTGTGGCCTTGGTTTAACGCCGAATAGGCACTTAGCATGTCCATATATTTATTGCCTTCCGGGTCCTGTACCCAGACTCCTTCTGCCTGCGAGATCACGATTGGCAGCGGATGATAGTTATTAGCACCAAATTGGGAAGTTTTTTCAATGATTTTATTAGACTTTGTCGAAGTCGCCATATTTATTTCCTCCTTGAAATAAAATTTATTCTGCTTCATTTAATCATCGAGCAATCTTTTTATTTTTATAAATTAAAGCATTTCAGAGGTTGTTTTTGCCTGCATGTGAAGGATTAGGTAATCAGGTCCGCCCGCTTTGGAATCTGTGCCTGACATATTAAAGCCTCCGAAAGGCTGATATCCGACGAGGGCACCTGTACAATCGCGGTTGAAACATGCTTGTTGATTCTCTTTCGTAGAAAAATCAGTAAATGGTTCATGTTTATATGGGAATGTCATAAGTAATCCACCTGATATGTTTTTATCTATCTATAAATCTTAAATGCAAGTTCTGTGCCAACATCAAAACAGGAGGTTATTAGGTTTCTAATAATGAAAAATGCCAACCTTTTTTGCACTTACACTATTTTTTTGCACCAGCTATGCAAAATTTTTTTGCTGCACAGGAAAATCCAAGATACAATTAGAATAGTCTAAACTATCCGGGGGTTTTGCGATGCAACAAGAAAACGATTATTTATGGGGAATTTTCATAAGGATCATAGATGAAATCGATGTCGGGCTTCATGCCGTCGACGAAAAAGGAAACACGATCATTTATAATAAGAAAATGATGCAAATTGAGTCTATGGATATTCAGGATGTGCTGGATAAAAATTTATTGGATGTGTTCATGTTTTCGAATGATCAAGACAGTACTCTTGTCCAAGCATTGCAAAAAGGGAAAGAAACCAAGAATGTCAAACAGACATATTTTAATAATAAAGGAATGGAAATTACCACGATTAATAATACATTCCCCATCATAGAAGACGGCCAGATCAAAGGCGCTGTTGAGATTGCGAAGGACGTGACAAAACTCGAAAGACTGATAAGGGATAATATCAATAGAAAAGGAAATACAAAATACACATTCGATAGCATTATCGGGGAGAGTCTGTCTATACAGGAAGTGATTGATAATTCCAAAAGAGCGACACGCACTTCCTCTTCTGTGCTAATTGTTGGGGAAACAGGCACTGGAAAAGAACTGTTTGCCCAAAGCATCCACAATGGCAGTAACCGTTCTGCGGCGCCTTTTATTTCGCAAAACTGTGCCGCGATACCTGATAATTTACTGGAAAGCCTTCTGTTTGGCACGAAAAAAGGAGCATTCACAGGTGCCACGGAACATCCGGGATTATTTGAGCAAGCAGAAGGCGGAACCTTATTACTGGATGAAATCAATTCCTTGAACCCTAACCTTCAGGCAAAACTTTTACGCGCATTACAGGAAAAAACGATCAGACGTATTGGGGATACAAAAGATACCCCGATTGATGTACGGATTATGGCGACGATAAACGAAGATCCGATTGATGCCATTGCTAATCAACGTTTACGAAAAGACTTATATTACAGATTGGGTGTCGTCATAATCTTCATACCTCCTTTAAGAGACAGAACAGAGGACATCCTGCCGCTTGTTCAAAATTTTATCGAAAAATACAATCAGTTGTTTCAAATGGATGTCAAAGAAGTGGATGGAGAAGTTCTTCAATCATTTCTTACGTATGGATGGCCGGGAAACGTCCGTGAATTGGAGCACATCATTGAAGGGGCAATGAATTTAATTGTAAATGATGGGGTTATCAGTTATTCGCATTTGCCCTTCCAATACCGAAACAAATCGCAATTTAAGGAGGCCATTCCTTCCATGCCTCCGGTTGAAGAGTTATTGCAAAAAAGTTCGCAAACAACCGTACAACTAAAGGATCATATGGAAGTTGTCGAAAAATACTATATCCAAAAAACATTAAACAGTAATAATCACAACATTTCACGCACAGCGAAACTACTAGGGCTGAGCCGCCAAAGCCTTCAATACCGCTTAAGGAAATTTAATATTATCGGCAAAGAGGAGTGATGATGGGACGTGAATCCTTCCATCCATCATACGCTGCTAGTTTAATTTTTTAGATTTATTGTATATTCCCGGTCGTCAATCCCTCCCTCCCCATAGACTCGTTCCTTGTAGTGAATTTCTTCATCTGTCATTAATAAAACAGTCGAGCTCCTCGTTCCATAGCTTTCGCTTTGGATAAACACCGGCGAAAGAACTCTTTCCCATTCTAAGGATACTCCTGTACTAGGAAGGATTTCATCCGAGGAGGGATCAGTATTTTGAAGAAGGTTCAAAAGCTGCTCCACGATAGACTCATCATTTTGGCTGATTATTTTTGATAAACCTGCTTTGCCTCGTTTGACCTTTGGCCAGTCGGTATTTAATAAATGATTGCTGACGCCATAAATACCCGGCGCTAACTTATGAAGCTTATTTTCAATATTCGAATAGTGGTAAAGCTCATTGGCATCACCTGCCAATAAGTTGTAGCCTGGATACAACTGACGGTTTGTCTCCACTTTTCGCATGCAATGCTCAAGGCTCTCATTGCCATTCAAAACATCCGCCACCAACTCTCCACGCGAATGCTTTCCCTCTGTTTTCTCGTCCGGGTTTCGATAGTTAGTTAACGCGGCAAAACGGCCTTCTTTTGTCACTCCCATCCACGTGCCCATTTTTTCTAAATCCCGGCCTGCGAGAATATGGGGGTGATCCTCCCAATAATGCGCCGGGGCCGTTGGTCTTCCGTAAAACTCATCACGATTGGCAGCAACGATAAGCTTGTATGTCGGATGTACTTGATAAGCAAATAGAATTAAACACACTTTCATCACAGCTTTCCTGAAAATTTGTCCTGCCACTTCATTTTAACCAACTTGATACCCAATAGTAACCCCGCCTGGAACTGCCCCTATTCCCTGTCCCACTCTAACAATTCCATGCGATTGCCAAAAGGGTCAAATATATAGATTCTTTTTGCCCCAGGGAGTTTACCGTCTTCGCTATACTCAACCTCCTTTATGGTCAAATGCTTCTTTAACTCCGCTAAATTCACCACTTCAAATGCGGGATGCGCCTTTTTGGCCGGAAAAAAAGGGTCTTCAATTCCTATATGTATTTGGAGATTTCCACATGCAAACCAAACTCCGCCGTTTTTCTTTAATTCCTCTGGTTTTTCTATTTCATCAAAACCCAAAATATTTATATAAAATCGTCTGGCCATGTCCTCGCTGCCTTTTGGAGCAGCCAGTTGAATATGATCGATTGCTTTGAAGATAAAAGACATTCAGATTCCTCCCCTGATCTTATACCCTAAGTCTACATAAGTTTGAAAGATAAGGAAATCTTAAAGTGGTTTACACTTGTGATAAGTCTGTCTTATCGAATTAGCGTTTGGCAGTCCATACAAAAATGCAGAAAAGACCTCCGGGCAGAAGATCTTGGCAATGCTCTTATCGAAGAACGAAGGTTTATCTTTCACAAGCAATCCAGTCTTTATCGCGATCGCTCTTTTTATTGGCGTCATAGAGAGCCTTTGAAACATATGGCTTATAGCGCGTTTTTCCACCTTTGTTTTTAACAGAGGAAGAACGGGCCACCCCGCCTTTGTAATCCCTATTTAGCTCCGTACAGTTTTTATACGTCTTGACCTTGGTCTTGGCTTCAGCGAAGTCGGTGGCACTCAAAGAAAAACTAAGAACTAGTCCTGATGAAAGCAAAATAGCCAATAACTGTTTCACAAAAAATTCTTACCTTCCAATAATTTACCTTTCAATTTCAATCATAATGAATCAATTATTGTTTTCAATATGATGTTGCAAGTAAGGCAAAACAGATGCTGCCACTAACCCTAATGCTCTCAGTATATCCTCTGTTAATAAGACAAAAGGATGCCGGATCTTTTACGATCGCGCATCCTTTTGTATCTCAGTTATCCTCTTGCACAAATACCAGGCCTCTTCATTTGAACGTCATGCTATAATCCCTGGCAAATTGCTCAAACGATGTTGGTTTCACCCCGGTAACCTGTTCAATATCGGAGGAAACATTTGCAGTATGCCCTGCCTTATTGATCCTGTAAAGTTCCAGCATGCGTTCGATGGACCAATCAGTCATTCCCCCTTCTCCCATTCCTTGTCTGGCCTGGTCTTCTGAAACGTCCACATAGCTAATTTTTCTCTCTAATACCGATGACAAAATATCTGCAATCTCATAGTTAGAAAGAGGTTCAGGACCAGTTAACGTATAGGTTTTCCCTTCATGGCCTTGCTCGGTAAAGGCTTTGACTGCTACAGAGGCAATATCCCTTGTATCAACAATGCTGACCTTTCCATCACCCATAGGTAAATAAAACGCGTCTTGCGTTTTAATCGCTTGACTCATGAAATTGGAGTAATTTTGCATGAATGACATCGGACGCAGGAGCGTGTAAGCAATTCCTGTTTCTTTCACCATTTCCTCCAAGCGATAATGCAATTTTCCGAATGTAATCCCTTCCTCACCCAACCCCGCTCCAGCTACCGAAAGTTTTACAATTTGTTTGACACTAGCATTTTTTATCTCTTCAATGACCCGTTTTTCGTTTTCGAACATCTCCGGTACAGCAGCGGTCACTAAAAATACCTTATCAACACCTTGAAGAGCATTCCGAATGGTAGATACATCATTATAGTCAAACCTTACATATTCAATATTACTGTTGTTCTTATACTTGTCGATTGAACGTGTAGCGGCTTGGACGGATATGCCTTCCATGCCAGATAGTTTCTCAACAAGCTGCTGACCCGTGGCTCCTGTGGCTCCTGTCACCAAAATTTTCGTCGCCATTCTTATAAACCTCCCTATGATTACGTTTGCTCTCACATTTATTATTAGAAATTTGAAAAATGATTCTCTTGCAAACGGTTTGATCTTCTATCTATTTGGCCCTTTAAGTTTGTTCTTTATTTACGCTTCAAAATCCTTAATTTTTGCATCGGGGCTTAATACTTTTTCAGGCACAAACTCGTCCAACGGCTCATCGTTTTTCACTTTGGTTACCCAATCGCCATTCGCAAGCGCGCCACGGCCGAGTGTAATTACATCCGCTTCCCCGTTTTCAATGATTTTTCTTGCACGGTCAGGATCATGAAGGTAGCCATTGGCAATGACAGGCACATTTCCATAATTTTTTGCCAATCCGGCAAGGGTGACACTAGCTCCCTCAAAAGCGGGCTGCCAAGCTTTATATTCTGTAACATGAATAAAATCAATCCCGGCATTTCCTAATTGTCCAAAGATAACTTCCGCTTCCTTTTCTTTTCCTGCCCATTTATGGGAGTGATCATTTACCTTTCCCTGCGAAACCCGAACTCCGATTGTAAATTCTTCACCAACTGCATTCCGAACAGCTTTCACTGTTTCCACTACTAATCGAACCCGATTTTCTGTAGAACCGCCATATTCATCATTACGTTTATTTATATAGTCTGTTAGGAATTGGTCAAGGATATATCCATTGGCACCATGAATTTCAACTCCGTCAAATCCCGCTTCCTTCGCCCGTATCGCGGCATCCACAAATCCTTTGGTTACATCTGTAATATCCTCTTTCGTCGCTTCTTTTGGCGCAGGAAAAGATCCTTCTCCACCGTACATCGCCAATTTCTCACCTTTTGGTTGAACCGTGGATGGGCCAAGAGCCTGCCTTTTAAAACGATTTCCTTGGGAAAGAGCACCAGCATGCATTAACTGAATGAAAATTTTACTGCCTTCTTGATGAACGGAATCTGTTACCTTTTTCCAGGCCTGTACCTGTTCATCGTTAACTATTCCAGGCTGGTTGAAGTACCCTTGGCTATACTTGTCATCAGGATAAACACCTTCCGTAATGATAAGTCCAAATCCACCCCGGGCAAACTTTGTATAGTAAGATATCATTTGATCTGTCACTAAACCTTCAGGTGTTGCACTTACGCGTGTCATCGGTGACACACCTACACGATTGTCTAAATCGATAGTGCCTATTTTAACAGTGTTGAATAAAGTTTTAGATTCAGTCATGTAAAAAGCTCCTCTCAATAATTCAAACTTATTTTTCTTGGTTCTTTCTAAATCAGCTTATTACCCCAAGTGAGCGCCGCCATTGATGGTAACCACTGTTCCTGTAGTGAATCCATTTTCCGCTAAATAGACATATGATTGAGCGATGTCTTCCGGTTTTCCGACTCGTCCAACGGGCAAATGCTGGGCTGCTTTAGAGAAGCTTTCCTGCCGCAGCTCTTCCGGCATTCCGGAAAAGAGTGGTGTGTCCACCATACCAGGTGAAACGACATTCACTCTCACAGGAGCCAGGTCAACGGCAAGTCCGCGTACTAATCCTTCAACTGCAGAATTGACAGCCTCTAAAGTAGTCGCACCCTTCGCATATCCGCCTGAGGTCATCGTAATAGAACTTGCATTATTTAAATATGGGACAGCAGCCCGAACTGTGATGTACTGCCCCCAGAATTTATTTTCAAAAGACTCTTTTGCATCAGAGATAGGCAGGTCGCTAAATCGGCCAGTAGTGATCTCTCCGGCTGTGATTACCAGGTGATCAAACTTTCCAATTTTGTTGAAAACATCTGCAACCATCTCTTCGTTACGGAAGTCAAGTTCAAATATATCTACTTGATCACCAAGTGCCTTTTTTGCAGCAGAAAGTTTTGCAGCAGAACGGCTGGCAATGATAACCTGAGCTGATTGATCAAGAAATGCCCTTGCAGTGGAAAGTCCAATGCCGGAAGTGCCTCCGATGATAACTACGCGTTTTCCTTTTAATGACAAAGTGATTGCCTCCTTAAGATTTTGTTTATTTTAACCAAGTTGATAACTGGAATACCTTATTCCTTAAATCATAGTACAAACAATAAACAAGACTTTTTAAAGTGTACCTATGTTACGTTTGGATATGCAACATATACGCCTGCTGGCTATTAAATAAGAATTTATAAGTACGTAATTCCCTTACTCGAATAGATGGATGGTTTAGGTTATCAGGGTATATATTAATCATGAAGGTTTTATTAAAATCATGATGATTGAATTGCATCATAAAACAATGTATCTTGAATTGGATAAAGGTTTAAAGGGAGGAATTTGATGTTTGTTAGAGTGGTTAATATCGATTGCAAAGTGGGAATGGAAAATCAACTACGGGAATTGGGAAGAAATGTACTTGTGCCTGTCAATAAAGATGCAGGCTGTGTTAGTGTATATTTTTTAGAGCCTAATATTGAAAATAATAATCCTCTTTTTGGCGTCGTAAGTGTTTGGAATGAAAAAGAAACGATGGATGCAATGACAAGCAGTGAAAAGTATGGAGCCTTGCTTCGGGATTTACGTCCGTTAGTTAATTCAGTGATTGATAAGTTATATCTAACTGAATAATTCCGCATTCATGTAAGACTATGAAAAAAGATCACCGCTCGAACACAGGTTAGCTCTCCAGAAGTCATGTTAACAGTATATAATATCCAGAATTACCAAGGGAGGGATACATAAATCTATTTAACGGAAGGCGGAACTTCCTTATATATTCCAAAGTCAAAAGATGAGTATCCGGAATGCGCATCGCCCCAACTTCAAGATACTGTTCATCCCTAAAATCGGATCTTACCGTATAGACCCGTCCCCCCACTCTTTCAGAAGCTTCAAGGATTGTAACATTGTGTCCAGCTTGCTTAAGCAATAAGGCCGAGACCAGTCCTGCCATACCTGCGCCAACAATGATGATTTTCTTGGGAATTTGAGTTTTTTGAAGTCCATTTCTGATGATCGAAATCATTTGATCAGTTGATAACTCCGGAGATACATAGTTTGACATACCTTTCCTCCTCTACGATGCTTATCAGACTGAAAGTGAGCTGTAAAAAGGTGGTCTATAGTCATCTTATTCATTTGGAAAGTAAAAATATGTAAAAGAAGGAACAACACACATGCCGTCGATCACTTGTAAAATACCAAGAAAGCTGTTTAAAAGAGGGTAAATTCCTGAATTTCAAGGGTTTTTACAGCCAATTTTAAACAACTTTATTTTTGAGTTTATATTTTTGTTATACTCCAAGTGACGCGGAATCTGAAAGAAACCCTTTTGTATGATAGGAGTGAGAAACCCTTAATATGGAATCGGAAATTGAATTAAAAAACGTCTGCAAAGCATTTATGCATGACCATGAAACTGTCTCTGTATTAAAAGGGATTAGCGCAAAAGTAACAAAAGGAACGATTGTAACGATTGTTGGACCATCAGGATCAGGAAAAAGCACCATTTTATCTTTATGCAATTTACTACAAACTCCTGATGAAGGAGAGATACATATTCATGGTAAGGAAGTTCGGGAGTGGAATATACAAGAGCTTAGGCGTCTAGTTGGTATTGCCTTCCAGGACGCACCCATGCTAAAAGGAACCTCATTAGATAATTTGAGCCTTCCTGCACGATTGCAAGGTAAGTCATTGGAAAATCCCAAAAAATACATGAAGTATGTTGGTCTCACAGAGGACCTTTTATCACGTCAGGCTAAAGAGCTTTCCGGCGGGCAGAAACAAAGATTAGCTTTTGCCAGAACACTTGTTAATGAGCCATCTGTTTTGCTGCTGGATGAAGTTACATCTGCACTAGATTCCTTAGCTTCACACGAGGTGGAAGAACTCGTTTTGCGGATCAACCGGGAACAGCATACGACTATCCTCTGGGTCACCCATGATCTATCTCAAGCCGAACGAGTCGGTGATCAAACATGGCTCGTCATGGATGGAAGCATTATTGAAGCGGCACCTACCAAACAATTTTTTACAGAACCTAAAGATGTACGGACGAAACAATTTTTAGACATGAAGAGGAATTATAAATGAGCTTATTTGCCATTCTATTAAGTTTTGGCTTTGTCATTCTTGCACTTTTTCTATCACAAGCATTCAAATTAGGACTCGGCCGCGATTTAATCATTACGAGTATTCGCGCCACCATACAATTATTTATTGTTGGGTATATTTTAAAAATGGTTTTCGGTTTCGATAACCCATTCGCAGTGATTCTAATGCTGCTGATAATGATTATAGTTGCAGCTGAAAATGCAGCAAAACGCGGCAAAGGGCTGCCCTATATTTTTTGGAAAATTTTCTTGACTATTTCTTTTGTTGAGATCATTACTCAAGGATTTCTATTAGGATTACAGATTGTACCGGCAACTCCACAATACATTATCTCGATCAGTGGTATGATAATCGGAAGTTCCATGGTGATCGCAAATCTCTTCTTAAATCGTTTAAAAGGGGAGTTAGAGATGAGAAAAGAAGAAGTTCTGCTCGTATTGTCACTGGGTGGCAGCATCAAACAGTCCATTTATCCAATCTTAAAACAATCAATCCGTTCAAGCCTTATCCCAACTATTGAAGGCCAAAAAACAATCGGTTTAGTCCAGCTTCCCGGAATGATGACGGGCCAAATTATTGCTGGAGCTGATCCTATACAAGCTGTCCGGTTTCAACTCTTAATTGTATTTATGATCTTATCTGCAGCCTCGCTAACAGCCATTATCCTGGGCTTTCTCATCTATCCGGGTTTATTTAATAGACATCAACAGCTGGATATTCAGGCATGGAAATAGGATTCGAATTTAAGTGGCTGCTTACACTCAGGCGGCATTGATGCTGTCATTCTGGGCGAAAAAAACGGATTAAACAGGTAGAAGGAAGTGAAAGCAAGGCGTTCGATACTTTCGAACGCCTTCTTTTCTTTAAAACACCACTCAGTAAATTTGAAGGGAGTAGTACCGCATTCTAATGACTGCGGTACTACTCCCTTCTGTAACAATCCTATTTCTTATAACCCGTATAAATGTGGATAGCGTCTCTCAGAAATTCTGCCGAACCCGGCTGCTTTTTATCATAGTACTCCTTAAAACGCTCGTCATCCACATACATTTGGGCAAGTCCCGCATGCGCTTCTTTACTGTACTCGCTCCAGTAATGAGTTAACCACTGCTTATGCACATCGGCTGCTTTTTGAGCAATGGCACTTGAAGGGTTGCCATTTTTAAAAGCTTCAGTTAAAGTGGCAGTCACTTCATTCGCCAGACGCGTTACTTCTTCATGCTCTTCTTGTGTCATGTTCTTTAGCTTTTCATTGGACTTATTAATGGTATCATCGCCATACTTTTCACGAATTTCCTTCCCATACTTTTTTTCGTTATCATCAATCATTTTTTGCTTAAAACCTTCAAACTTTTCTTTATCAGCCATAGTCATTCTCCCCTCGTTTGAGGCAATTGTTTTTTCCACATTGGCGATCAGCAAATCCAACTGCTTTCTTTTGTCAAGGAGTTGTTCACGATGTTCGATAAGGGCTTCAGCTCGGTTAAAGGAGGGGGCAGTCACAATTTCTTTAATATTGTCTAGACTGATCTCCAGTTCCCTATAGAACAGGATTTGCTGTAACCTATCAACTTCCTGCTGACCATAGATGCGGTATCCTGAAGAGTTGGTTCTTGCCGGCTTAAGAAGGCCAATCTCATCATAATACCGAAGCGTTCTGGTGCTGACCCCGGCCAACCTGCCTAGCTTCTGCACTGTATATTCCATGTGTTTCACCTCCTGACCATTTAACTGTAAACCTTTACGCAACGTCAAGGTCAACACCCTTTTGAAAAAAATTCCTGATAGCCCATTTTCTTGGCACTATATTGTCTTTTGTCTTCTTCTAAATCAGCATAAAAGCATAAATAAAAGAAGCTTCCTGCCGATATAAAGAATATAGCGCCAATAAACAGGCCGATAAATAAAATGATGTCTATCCCTTGTTTTGCGATAAGTAAATGATTTTATGGATGCAGTCATTTACCAATGCCTGAAAATCTATTGGCAGTCCAAATTGATTATGACATAATGATTTAAGTCACTTAACAAGGAGTATTCAAACCTATGAAAATAAAATGGATCGGAACAAGTGTTGCTTGCGGACTGCTGGCTGTGGGTCTGCAATTTCCTTTGAATGGGGAACCAGTTAAAGCTGAAAACGCGAATACCATTACACGTACCGCTGACATATACTCAGGAACCCGTTATTCAGAAGGCGGAAATACACCTTCGGAAGGGTTTGGCTCAGCGGGCTTCGTTCAATATGTGTTCAAAGAAGCCAATGGATTTGATTTGCCTTTGCGGTCAAGTGATCAATGGAGTTGGGGAGATGAAGTGTCAAAGGAAAACTTGAAGCCAGGAGATGTGCTGTTTTTTAAGGACCTTACGAGCGGCCGTCTTACAACAACAGCAATCTATAAGGGCGACGGCAAAATGATTTACAGCTCTGTCTCCAAAGGTGTAACGACGATTTCCTTTCAATCTTCGGTATACTGGAATAAGAGATTTTACGGAGCAAAACGAATTGCCGAACCATTAAAGGTGGATCTGTCAAATCCGCTTATCAATAAAGCTATTTCCTATTTAGGTGTCCCTTATCAAGAAGGCGGAAAAACACCTGCAGGCTTTGATTGTTCAGGATTTACTAAATACATATATGAACAGGTGCTAGGCATTTATCTTCCCGAAACCCCTGAACAGCAGTGGGATGTTGGCGAAGCTGTACAGCTGGGGAATTTGGCTGTAGGGGATCTTGTTTTCTTTAAGGATACACACAGGCCAGGGATCTCCCATGTAGGCATCTATGCAGGTGATAATCAGATCATTAATGCGACCCGCATCGGCGGAGCGAATCAAGTCACCGTCAGTTATCTTTCCAACAGCTACTTACAGGAAAAGTTTGCTGGAGCGAAAAGATTCACACATTTGAAGCTGGATATGGAGAATCCTGTTGTCGAGACAGCAGTGAAATTGATTGGAACTCCTTACAATAAAGGAGGTACCAATCCGACTGCAGGCTTTGATACAGGCGGTTTTGTACAATATGTATTGAAGCAGTCCTCAGGTATCAGTCTTCCAAGGTACGGAAGGGAGCAAATAAAGGTTGGAAAGGATATTAACGAATCCGACCTTCTACCCGGCGACCTGGTCTTCTTCCAAACAACCAGCATCGTACCCGCCATTTATGCAGGAAAAGGCCAGGTCTTACTTGTTTCTGGCAATGAAGGAGTAAGAGTCGTTCATTATAAGGTGAACCGCTACTGGGGAGAGAAATTCATAAAAGCGAGGAGAATACTGTAAAATCAAAGCATAATACCTATGGGCCTAAATCCATAGGTTGGATGGAAACTAGTAAAAAGTAAGGCTCTTGCAAATCCCTGCAAGAGCCTGTTTATTGCTGTCGTCTATTCTATTATTCACTCGCAAATTTGCGGCGTTTGCTTGAGCTCTTGCTTCGATGTCAGCTTGATCTGCCCATTCATGGAAAAACTCTAACAGGAACTATACTGATCATCTAATGAATCATCTGATTTAGTTTAGGGCTTTTGGTTGGCCTTCAACCACTCTTTGTGCTTTCGCCTTTGCTTGAGCTGCTGCCACTTTTTGTGCTCTTGCCTCTGCTACTTTTTGTAGTTCTTTTAGTTCGATTTTTGTCATTTCAGCTGAGATGGTTTTCTTCTCTGTTGCGTCAACCACTTCAATTTGCTTGTTCATAGAAATAAATGTCATTAACCCTGCAATCGCTAATACTGGTAGCACATTTTTAATTAACTTCATTATTTATTCCTCCCATTCCTTTAGTTAATAGAATTCCAAGTACCTGTTCTCCTAGGATCAGCTGCACCGTAAACTCGACCATTTTCCTTATCTTCAATGACAGCTGTAACTCCGCCATAAAAATAAGGCGATTCTTTAATCTCGACGTTATATCCTCTTTTATCCAATCTCTTTCTGACATTCTTAGGAAACCCATGTTCCATCGAAATGTCATTGTCTTCGACGTAAAACCTTCGTTGGTTGATCGCATCCTGCCATGATGCGCCGAAGTATTCATGCTGAGTCAGAATCTCTGCCAGGACAACTGGAATTCGTTTACCTCCGGGTGTTCCAATTCCGATCGTCTCATTTTTTCCGACAAGTATCGAAGGAGAAACAAAACTGCGAGGCGCTTTCCCGGGCTCGATTTTATTGGGTGATGACTCATCACTACTAAAATGGCTTAGTGCATTATTTAAGAAAACTCCATTCGTATTCTGACCAGAACCGAAAAAATTTCCGAGCGTGGTTGTTACCGATACAACCGTTCCCTCTGCATCTTTGATGACAAAATGTGTCGTGTTATCGTAATCTTTCTCATCGGCCTCAGAGTCATTAATGTCAATATCAAATGTGACACCTTCAAAGTCAATGTCTTTCGCTAAATCTTCAATGTGTTTATCTGACAGCATTTTCTTTACATTCACGTCTTCGAACTTGGGATCGGCAACCTCTTCTACTCGATCACCATAGGCTTGTTTTGATATTTCACCCATTAAATGAATGTAGTTGGTTACTTGGCCTCGTTCGAATTCATCTTTATAAAGTTCAACCATCTTCAGCATTTGAAGCAATGTCACTCCTCCCATTGGCGCTGGAGCTGTTATTACCTCATAGGGACCAAACTTTCCTGTAACAGGCTTACGTTTTTTTGTTTCATACTTAGATAGATCTTTCATACTGATATTACCTGACTTTTTAACGATAGCTTGAGCTGTTTCACCTGAATAGAAAGCTTGACTGCCGGACTTTTGAATTGCTTTTAACGTATCAGCAAGCTCCTTCTGCTGCAAAACTTCATTTGGTTGAATGGGCTTTCCTTCTGGATAAAAACTCTTTGGAACAGGATCAAGCTTTTCTTTTTCTGCCTCAAGCCTGTCAGTCAAGAACTGATCCACTTTAAAGCCTTTATCAGCATATTCAATGGCAGGATCAAGCAGCTTATCCATGGGTTTTCGGCCGAGGTCCTTGTGGGCTGTTTCTAATCCTTTCACCTGACCAGGCACCCCTACCTTGCTTGATGCTTTCATATTTGTTGGTGCAATATCTTTATAATCATAGACCCGCTTCACATTTTTTTCAGGATTATAAACAACCATGGCTCCACCGCCGCCTAGCCCTGATGCATAAGGCTCGACGACGCTGAGTGCATAAGAGACAGCAACAGCTGCATCCACTGCATTTCCGCCATTTTTAAGCACTTCCATTCCAGCTTTTACAGCGAGGGGGTGATTAGCGCTTACCGCCCCGCCTTGATGCTCCACCGAGTCTTTTTTTGTGTTATAAACGACAATTAGAACGATTGCCGTGATTCCCAGGACAATGATCAAACCAAATTTTTTTAACATATTACTCCTTTTTCAACTTATCAGAATAATCCAATTCAAAGCTGATTCCCCCATTTTCCTCTTTCCAATCGAGGTTACTTGAGTCCCCTGTTAACTGATTGATCATTTTTTTCTTTTTAAGATTGTTGATTTCACGAACTGGCGATGGTTGACCCTCTCTAATATCAATAAGGTTCATTTCAAAACGTGCAGTTCCATCTTTGAGCAGTCTCATTTGAGCCAAGGCACTTTCTCTCGTTCTAGACCAGCCCTGATCATGGACAAAGTTTCCTAAGCTGAAGAAGATCACACTATCCTTGTATACCTCAACAGGAGCCAGGACGTGTGGGTGATGTCCAATAATGACGTCAGCGCCAGCATCGACCATTGACTTTGCAAATTCTTCTTGTCTTGGATGTACTTCTGCATCATATTCCTGCCCCCAATGGGCATTTACAAATACAAAGTCAGCTTTATCCTTCGCTTCATTGATCATTGGAATAAAGTATTTTGGATGCATGGGAAGGACACCCGCTTTATACTTTGTGACATTGGAGCCTTCAGGATAAACATCTGTAAATCCAAGAGTAGCAACCGTAATTCCATTGAAGTTTTGATATGAAATCCGCTGTTTTGCATCATCAAAGTAGTTCCCTGCACCCACCACATCGATTCCTTGTTCTTGCATATTCGTAAACGTATCATTCAGACCTTGAACCCCATAATCCATCGCATGGGTGTTTGCAAGATTCACTGCTGTGAAGTTCATGTCCTTTAACGCAGCTGCTGCTTCCTCATTTGCTTGAAAATGAAGCCGTTTTGATTCATTTTTAGGATAATTCTCATTTGATGTGATCGGGCTTGCTAGATTTGCGGTAATATAGTCAGAGTTTTGCAGATAAGGCTTCACATGTTGAAAGAGATAATCTACTCCTTTGCGATCTGTGACCTTCTTCACATCTCGGCCCATCATGATATCTCCCATAAAAGAAGCGGTAAACACTTCATCTTTATATTGAGTCACCGCTTTTGCTTGCGGACGCTCCGCTAAAGAAAATCCGTACATCACTATTAACGAAATGAAGAGTCCGATCAACGAATATTTGCTTGTTCGCTTCTTATCTTTTTTGACAAATCGGAGTAGTTTCTCCTGAAACGTTAGTTTCTTTTCCGATGATTGACTCATGCTCTCCCTCCAAAAATTAGATAATATAGTATAAGTACATACATAAGAAGGTTCCGCCGCTTAAAAGCAATGTACTGCTTACTGTTAATGCCAGCCCTTGCTTTTGCATCGTATTTGCGATCAAGCCCGGGACGACAACTCCAATTCCTCTAAATTCTGCAATTTCAAATGGCATCACAGGATAAAGATAGTCAAAGGCTACTTTTAATAGGATTCCGGTTGTTAGCATGGCAGCAAACTTTCTCCGGCCATATAAAATCGTAAATTTCGCGATGAATTTGGTGACAATAAAATACGTGATGATACTAATTAAAAAGATAACAGCTAAGAATACGGGTTGATCAAACACTAATGCAAGGTAACCTGGAACCACCAGCCCAGCAGGCAGTATCCCTGTTTTTTCGGCAAATAATAAACTAAGTAAAACTCCTAATACGAGTGCGATGTATAAATCTGATCCGAACAAAATGGCTCCTCCTAACTAACAAGTTGCTTCACTTTAAATGTTTCGAGCCTTTCGATAAGCGGCCCAGCGGCACCATGGATATTTCCGACACCGTACACCACTCTTCCATGCAGTGTACTTTCCAGTTCATCTACTATTTCATCTGTTGTATAACCTTCAAGGTTATGAAGATTTTCAGAAGGAATCTTTCCTTCGTTATAAGCTCTCACGATTGGCTGCGTTGTTTCACCAATTAGAAATACGTCTTTCACTTTGATGTGCGGCAACACATCATTCGCAAACTGGATGGTCCGATCGACCCTGTCCGGACGGCAATTCATAATGATCGCTGCATCATCAGTTGGATAGCCGAGCTCTTCTACCCTCTTCCAAATATTAATCGTTGAAGAAGCATCGTTTGCAGCGAATCCATTTACAAAGTATCCTGGCTGACTCGTCGAGATCAGCGGCAGAATCTTCATTGCACCAGGATCAGGAGGAGCATTTAACATGCCGCGAAAGGCTGTTATTTCATCAATATCAAGGGCTTCTGCAACAGCTAATGCGAGTGAAGCATTGTCAGGAAAGACCATGTACTCGAAGCTTCGCAAAAACTCATCTGAAATGCGAGAGTTATCAGCAACAATTAACTTCGTATTACGCTTTTCCGCTTCTTTCCTAAAGAACTCTATATAACGACTCTCGTTCACAATAACATGCCCATTATGAGGAATCGTTGCCAGGAACGCTTCTGCGATATCATCTAATGTGGGACCCATAACATCCATATGGTCTTCTAACACATTCACGATAACTCCAATACTTGCTTGAAGCATATCCTCTTGAAAAATAATTTGATATTCCGGATTTACAGCCATACATTCACTTACCAGAGCATCTGCCTCTAAATCCGAGACTTCCTTGATCACTCGCCTTTGTTCCCCGATATTCGGTCCTTCGGGTCTACGTACGATCGGGCTTTCTTCCTTTGTATTCCAATAAATCATTCTGGCATCTGTCCCAGTTGTTTTCCCTACTGTCTTATAACCTGCCTCTATGAGGATGCCTGTAATGAGTCTTGTTACGGTTGACTTTCCGCGTATTCCATTGATGTTTACTCTCACAGGAATGGAATCTACGTTCTTTTGATGACGTCTTTTCTCAAGAACGCCAAGTAAGAAAATCAAAGCTGAGACCACAAAGATTATCCACAAGTATTCATCATCTCCCTTATCCATTTAGGTCAACTTGTTAACACATAAAAAAGCAATTTCGGGTAACACCTACTTAAATGTAAAGCTGATGAATGAACTATTCCAGATGACTATAGTGCCTATTTCAATCGCAAGAAAACATGGAAAAAAAAGCAAACACAAGTTAAAAGTAGGATGGCGAACAAATATTCTGATATTACTGAATATTCCACTATCCTCTCAGACTTGCACAAATGCTGATTTGACAGGCATTTTTTTTAATAAAAAAAAAGGATAACTATTGAAAGCGCTATCCTTAAAATGTAAAATTATAGTTTTTTTTTAGGAAAATCATCATTTAATAAGCTATGTTAAGAGATTGTAATGGGCCTTTTGTAGAAAAGCGAGGAAAGAAATGAGAGTACAGAGAATTCCTTCTTTATACATCCTTTTTAATTAGGTCTAATTATCTAAAATAATAGTTTTATTTTATCACTCAGAAAAAGCAAATGTATTTTTACTTAAATTATAAGAGATGAATTTCCTATTATCCCTTCAAATTATTTTACATATTTGTAATTGTAGCTTCAAATATACCTAAAGAAAAATTGCTAAAGTAGTGGGATTGATTAGCTGGGTATTCTATATATTTTGAACTTAACAATTACAGGTTCTTGAGAAGCCTCTACTTATGAAATTCGAACCTATAGGCTTATGAAGGACATTTCTAAGGCAAGCTGACTGTTTGTTGTCCTTCATTGTCCTTATGAAGGACATTTCACGGGCGAGCTGACTGGTTTTTGTCCTTCATTGTCCTTATGAAGGACATTTCACGGGCGAACTGACTCGTTTTTGTCCTTCACAGGGGTTATAAAGGCACTCTTATGCCTGGTGGAACGTCTTATACAACCTGCTGTGCAGAATGAAACCCTAAAACCAATTTGAAGCGTGTGAAAAATTTAAGTTCAACATATTTATATAGTATTTCTTTTTGACTTTCATTTAACTAATTCTTCGCTTTTATTCTAAATTCTTTGTTGAGAAACCTGGCAATAAGAAAAATTAAATGATCCTTCCTTCTTCTTTTCCGATGGATGATGGCAAGAAATTGACTGCTTCTATTGATGGCTGTATCGGTTAATTAAAATGAGCACCTTGATTAAAAATTTTGTTAATCAAACGTTTGATTAACAAAACTTTGCTCCAGGCTGTTTACAGAACTCCAAACGCTGTATGGTTTCCGGAGTGCAAACCGAATGGTATAACTAACATCATCGATCTTTTTCCGCATTCCGTCAATCCAACCGAAACAAAGCGATTCGTCCACCGCTTCCGGCCATGTGATGCTAGGTTTTCCTGAACCTTTTTTATAATTCGAATAAATCAAACTAAATTACGTTCACGGAAGACTAAATATGGTATAAACGAGTTTCATATAGAATAGGATTAAAAATAATCATCGCGTGTGTGCATTTCCTTGTTAGTGAGTGTTTCCATCTCATGTAATCAGGTACCATTACAGTCTAAACAGTACTCAGTAGCATTTAAATATGTTTCATTTCTTCTAATCCAAAAGATTTGACTAATAAAATAATGGCTCATGCCAAATAAATGGAGGTATTTTAGATTATGGAAAAGAAAGTCGTAGGAGTATTTCATAATGTGGATGAAGTAATACGCTCGATTAATTCTTTGAAAGATCAAGGATATACTTCAGATGATATTTCACTAATTACAAAGGAAAAAAAAGAGTTTAGAGATATTTCAGAGGAAACAGATACAAAAATAGAGAAAGCAGCTGTCACAGGAGCAGCTACCGGGGGATTTATGGGTGCGATTGCCGGACTGCTCGCTGGAATCGGTGCTCTTGCCATCCCTGGAGTAGGCCCAATTATAGCAGCCGGCCCAATTCTCGCTACCTTAGGGGGAGCAACTGCTGGAGCAGGGGCAGGACGTTTAGTTGGCGCACTGGTTGGAATGGGTATTTCTGAGCATGAAGCAAATGAGTATGTAAACTATATAAAACAGGGTGATATCCTTTTACTTGTCGATACAGATGCAGACAGGGAAAAAGGAATTCATGTAACATTACGCCCAAAAAACGCATTAAATTCCTCCTATCATAACAGTAGCAGTACTTAATAATGTAACAAACTCCGTCAAATTGCATGATATCCCGCCTTTTCCATTTTATTTACATCCTTTCATTTGTTGACACATAAAAAAGCCACACCTTAGATCCTTTTTGCAAAGTGTCTAAAATGTAGCTAATGTTCGTTACTCGCTCCAATAAAAATTATATGATAACTTTGGATACGAATCTAACTGAGGAACTAAGGTGAGAAACAACCGTTTGAGATTTCATACAGATCACACAGCAGCTTCTCCAGTCATCAATAATGTCTCAGGAGAAAGTAAGTCACCATCGTGTTTAAGAATGCGGGCTTTAGGACTTTTTGATTCTGCAAACGTAAAACTATATTGTACTTTGAAGAAATCGTTTTCACTAGGGGGCTCGAGCGGGAACGCTTCAAACAAGAGTTCATAAGATCCAGCCGGGATAACAAAATTGTACTCTTTTGAAAGGATACTTGATATCGTGATGCCGGTATCAGCGGTTGTAAACGGGACGACAATAGATCGAATCGCTTCTGCACTCGCAGTGATTTCACCACCAAGAATCACTTCGATTTTACAGAGCGAGTCTGAAAGTGTTCCAAAAGACACAGTGCCTTCTCTCCACACAAAGCCCTGATTAATATGTTTGTCTGTCCAATCAGAATAAGGATTTTCAAGACCTTTATTAAACACAGTAATTTGTGAATATGATATATGTAACTCTCCCTCAGGAAACTTTTTCATACTATCCATCCTCCCCAAATTAGAATTCCTCATTATTATAAAGCAAAAAGCCCAAATGGGCTTTTTGCGTTTCATTTAATATACGTAAAATTTAACACGTGTTCCGTCTGGATATTTAGAAAGTTGATTTCCAACCCATGCCCCAGAACCACGATTGTCAGAGGAAGGAACGTAACGAACATCTGCACCTGCTCCGCCTTCTTCACACATAGCCATTGGCCACTCATCACGATCGTATCCCGGTTTTGTAGGTATCCCGCGAAGTGATTCCTCTCGGTTTTGGTCAGCACCATCGCGGTCAATCGTACAAACGGAAGAGTGACCGGACGCTATAGCATCGCGAATATGATCGGCTGTGTAAGGATATTGGCTGCTCGGAAATGTCAATGTGGCATCATAAGAACTAGCTGCTTGGGCGGTTTCTTCGGAAGTATACATTTGCGGGAGAACAGTGGCTAACAACATTGACAGAACAAAAAATACCGAAAATAAGAACTTCTTTTCTTTCACATGGAACATTTTGTATTCCTCCATTCGATTTTTTTACTGTAGAAATAGTAATCTACGGATTTATTCTACATTTGGAACATGAAGGAAATATGTAGTCTTTTTGGTATTTCATTAATTAATTGTATATTTTTCATAAAGTGTGACTTTTCTTTAAAACCAGGCTATTGTTTACTAGAGTTTCAACGGTTTATCATCCATGAATTATTATCACCCCTTTTACCAATACACATAATATTTAGCTTGTAAGTAAGCAGATTTAAGTGAACGCAAATTGTAAATATTACTTACTGTTGGTGAGTGCCCCCGCTCTTTCCAAATCAAGCAGTTTCGTCTTCATTTCCAATCCTCCCCTGTATCCCGTAAGAGAACCATTTTTCCCTATAACCCGGTGACAAGGCACTGTAATTAGCACACGATTTGCCCCAATTGCCGTCCCTACCGCACGTACAGAGGCCGGTTTATTAATTCGGGTTGCAATGTCGGAATACGATTGAGTTTTTCCATATGGAATTTTACATAATGCTTCCCATACTGCCTGCTGGAATGGAGTACCTTTATAATCAAAAGGAATCGTGAAATCCTGGCGTCTTCCTTCTAAATATTCAATAAGTTGAATCGAATAGGGTTCTAGCTTGTCCTTATCTTCCACAAGCTCAAATCCTGGAAATTTCCTTGCCACCCAGTCAGATAGTTCTTCAAACGGCATAGTCTTCGAACCAACATAGCAAAGTCCTTTTTCTGTAGCAGCTATATACATATTCCAATCTTCATGCTTTAGCAACATCCAATATATGCTTTCATTCTTGTATTCCATGGCGTAATCCCTCCATTTTGTACTTCTTTTTATTTAACTTACGGTATTCGGCTGGTGTTACTCCAGTTTTCTTTTTGAACAATGTTATAAAGTATGAAGTATTGGGGATGCCTACAGCTAATGCAATCTCGGATACCCCTTTTTCTGTATCAATCAAAAACTTTATGGCTTCTTTTATTCTTACTTGCTGTATAAATTCAACAGGAGTAATGCCCTTTACTTTCTTGAAAATACGATGCATATGATAAGGGCTTCCATGACTAATTTCAGCTAATAGATCGAGGTTAAGCTTTTCCATGTAATTCTTGTCAATATACTGTGTAACATGAGCTATCCATTCACTATCCGGCAACTTTTCCCTTGTAGGCTTACAACGTTTGCAAGGACGATAATTCGCTGCAAGTGCCTGGTCTGCACACTTAAAGATTCGTACGTTCTCTCTTTTCGGAGCGCGGGATTTGCATGACGGCCTGCAAAAAATGCCTGTCGTTTTTACCGCATAGTAAAATTGTCCATTATAAGAGGCGTCATTATTTATAATCGCTTGCCACTTTTCGTCTGTTACAAAATCCTGCGTATACTCACGATCCATATCCATGCTCATCATCCCCTTCCACTGATAGTATACCGTCAATTAGCAGGAATGTACGGTTTAGATACTATAAAAGCAAGATAGTGAAATTATATACCGTTAGTTTATGTTACAAATAGTTGTCTTCTAGTATAAGAAACAATCTCGACATAAAAAAGCACTGAAGATCGACTCTTAAGATCATCAGTGCTCCCTTCTTATTCATTAGAATAAACAATCTTTTGATCGTTTCGATTGAAAGATAATATTCGTCAGCTAATTGACCTAATTATCGATCATTGAATGATTCTATTATAGATTGCCCTCGCTTTTGAAGGTTCATTGGTACCGTGGATGATAGCACGGCCATCTTTAAACAGGACAATTCGATACTCTTCAAAAGAGCACGAAAGCAAGTAAGGATTTAAAACAATATGACTTACTGACCCTTTTAAGTGTTCGGATAAACTCTCAAGCTGAATTAGGCGGGAAGTTCCCGGTCGAAGTTGAATGGCGTCTCTGCCGCATAAAACATCTGCTTTTGTTTGGTTTTCGAACGACAAATAAGGAAAAGTCGCTTGCTCGCCGCATGTCGGGCAATCATTATTCTTGAGTCCCTGTATATTTATTTCAGCCTTTTCGTTTTTCCAGATATCAAAGGATTGGATGATGGGCAAAAGCTCTTGCCCGGTCAGAAGCTGTAAGACGTTTGTGACCTGAAAAGCGGCAATAATCTGGACGATCGGACTTATCACACCGACCGTATCACAGGTCATCCCTTCGGCGGGCAAATGATTCAACAGGCAATGCAGACAGGGAGTTTTTTCGGGAATAATCGGAAAAGTCAGTCCGTAGCTTGCTACACACGCGCCAAAAATAAATGGGATGTTATGCTTTACTGCCGCATCATTGACTGCCAATCTAGTTTCAAAGTTATCAGTGGCATCGATGATTACCGATATATCTTTTAATAGTTCTTCAATATTCAGCCCATTGATATCAGCTATAATACTATTTATCTTTATCTCGCTATTTAATTGCTCGAGGCGTGTTTTAGCGGCAATTGCCTTAGGCAGTTTCTTTTTTGCATCTTCCTCTGAATATAGCTGCTGCCGTTGTAAATTGCTCCACTCCACATAATCGCGATCCACAATCGTGATATTGCCGACTCCTGCTCTTGCAAGCATCTCAGCACTTGCAGATCCAAGTGCCCCCGCACCGATAATAATCGCGTGGGCATGTTGCAATCTTGATTGCCCTTCTTTCCCTAAAAATAATTCCTGCTTTGCGTACCGGCCTTTCAAGAAGTCACCATCCCTGTTAACGGGCTGCTCGCTTCCGCATAATTTTTTTCAGTGATTCTTCCCGCTTCAAAACCAAGCTGCCCTGCTTCAACTGCAAGCTTCATGGCCAGAGCCATTTTTACTGGATCTTTTGCCCCGGAAACAGCGCTATTCAGTAAAACACTGTCAGCTCCAAGCTCCATCGCATAAGCTGCATCCTTGGGAGAACCAATGCCGGCATCAACAATAACTGGGACGGATGCTTGTTCGATAATCAGCTTTAGGTTTAAGGGGTTTACGATTCCTTTTCCGGAACCAATCGGCGAGGCACCCGGCATAATCGCGTGTACGCCGAGCTGTTCCAGACGTTTTGCCAGGACGACATCATCGGACGTATATGGCAATACGATAAATCCTTCCTTCAATAACATTTCAGAGGCTTTCAACGTTTCAATTGGATCAGGCAAGAGCGATTTGTCGCAGCCGATTACCTCGACTTTAATCATGTCGCATAAGCCTGAAGCTTTAGCCAGCTTAGCAATTCTCACCGCTTCTTCAGCCGTTTTGGCTCCGGCAGTATTAGGCAGTAATGTATATTTGGACAAATCCAGTTGCTCCAGAAAGTTCGGCTGCGATGGTTCGAAAATGTTCATTCTCCTAACCGCAAAGGTCAGGATTTCAGCTCCTGATCCTTCAACCGCTTGCTTCTGAATTTCAAATGATGAATATTTGCCTGTTCCAAGCAAAAGCCTGGAGTTAAACGTTTGATTGGCTATTGTTAGCATGGTCATCCTCCTCCTACAAAATGAACGATTTCAACCATATCTCCATCTGATAAAAGCTGTGTAGAATATTGTTCTTTATACGCAATCTCCTTGTTCAATTCCACCACAAGAATCTGATTTTCCAACTTGTAAAACGCAAGTAACTCCCTGATCGAGGATATTTCTCCCGGCAGGTTTACTTTTTTTCCGTTTAATTGAATGGTCACTTGGTTATCACCTCCCTATACAAGTGCATGCATGCCTCGGTCAACCTTGAATGCCTCCACCCATTCTTTTTTTACTTCCTTTTTTAGAATAAGATCCCGAATCATTTGCCCGGTCGCTGGAGCAAGCAGAATTCCGTTCCGAAAATGTCCGGTTGCAAATAAAATTCCCTCCTGGTCAGGGTGATGCCCGATAAAAGGGTTCTGGTCTAATGTCTGCGGGCGAAGACCTGCCCAGAAAGATTCGACCTTCATCCCGGTAACAGCAGGTAGCATGGTCTTCGCCTTTGCAATCAGTGATTCTATCCCTGCCAGAGTTGGATTTTCACTCCAGTCATCTTCAACCATGGTCGCCCCGATGACGAGCCTGCCATCATTTCTTGTAACGATGTAGCAATGATCATGGAATAACGTATGTTTCAGTGTGATCCTTTCATCATAAACGGACAGGCACTCCCCTTTGACAGGAACAAGCTGGTGTTGTAAACCAAGCTGGGTGAAAAAAGAGCTGCTCCACACACCATTTGCCACTACGACTAATTGTGATTCCAAGTTTCCTGAGGTTGTTTTTGTTACATAAGTGCTGTCTTTCTTCTGGATATCCAATACATGCGTATATTCCAGAATGGTTGCACCCAGCGTTTGAGCGCTTTTACTAAAGCCGCGGCATACAGAAGCAGGCAATACGTGTACATCGTCCCGAATATATGCAGCCCCGATAATATCTGGGGATACAGTCGCTTCCTGTTTTCTTACCTCTTCAGCCTCGTACCATTCAACAGTAGGCAAGGAAAGAGCTGACTTTAGCTGATTTTTTTCAGATTCGGAATAGACGAGCTTAAAAATGCCGCCCTGTTGCATTTCGATGTCGATTCCACTAAGCTCCTTGATTTCTTCCTGAAGCCTGGGATATTCCAGTTGACTGCTCCTTGCAAAAGGATAAAATATTTCATGGTCATTATCGGTTTCTGAATGGGCACCAAGCATTCCGGCAGCGGCACTGGTTGCCCTGCTTCCAATTTGCCGGCTTTCCAATACGGCAACGTCTATCTTTTCTTTGGCTAAATAATAGGCAATTGAGCATCCAATAATGCCACCGCCAATGACTACTACATCAAATTTGGTTTTTTTCATCGTTTACCTCCTTACAAGTTTCATAGTATAGCCGTGCTGAAACTAATGGATTTTTTGAAGAAAAAATTCCCGACATCACAGCAATTCCATCTGCATTGGTTTGTTGCAACGTTTTTACCCGCTCTGTTGTTATCCCTCCGATTGCATAAACCGGAATTCTAAGGTCCCTTTTTAAATCTATAATTTTATTCAATCCATTGGCAGGCTTGCCCTTTTTGCTGTTCGTCTCAAAACAGTGGCCATATAATACATAATTCGCTCCATCGCTTTCGGCCTGCCTGGCTTCCTCGACGGAGTGGACAGAACGTCCAATCTTCAAATAAGGAAAACACTCTCTTACATCTTTGACAGGAAAGCCGTGTGCAGGCAAGTGAATATGGGGGATATTCATGAGCAATGCTGCATCCAACCGATCGTTTATGACGATTTTTTCTTTTTGGACACCTCCTTCTTCTAAAAGCTGAATCAGTGAAAGCAATTGCCGGCCACTTTTTGTTTTCTCGCGAATATGTACGTAATCGACACTATTTCTGATTGAAATAATCATCGAAGCCAGATCTTGAACAGAATGCGAATCATCGGTGATCGCAATTAATTTCATTGGCCGCCTCCTCTTCCTGAAAATGAAAAGTCCAAAAGAAAAACCACTCTCCGAAACTGGAAAGTGGTTTGTAATTTGTACGAAAAGTAAGCACAAATAAACAATGTGAGCCACTTCCCTCCGCAGGTTCGAACCTGTTCAGGTTATAAGGGTTTAAAAGTCACTACTTTATTCTCAGCCCATAATAACATGGGATCCCCTAGTGATAATTGAATTATGAAATAAAGTTAACACAAGATTCCAAATTATTCAATCACTTTAATTAAATTAGCTATTCCTTTTTTACCCGAAGTTCATATATAATGTAAATATAATTGAATAGAAATAACTAGGGGTGTCCAATCAGTTGGGCTGAGAGAGAAACACGTTGAAGTTTCTTGACCCTCGGGACCTGATCTGGTTCATACCAGCGTGGGGAAGTTAGAACAATCATCAATGCAATACTACTTCTGCATACCAATTAGCCGGGTCCAACCATTCATGGGCCCGGCTTTTCATGTACTTCTATATGCTTTCCCACTTGTTATGTACTGAATCTCGTCCTTACCATTCAAAAGAGGAGAGATGTATTATGTCAACGTCTTCATTAAACGAACAAAACATTTCCATCATGTCCAGTCTTCCTGGTAGTAAAAAAATCTATGTAACAGGTTCAAGACCCGATATCAAAGTTCCAATGCGTGAAATCGGGCTAAGTCCGACAAGCGGGACTTTTGGAGAAGAAGAAAATCCTCCCGTACGGGTCTATGATACAAGCGGCCCTTATACGGACCCTGATTACTCTGTTGATATTACCAAAGGCCTTCCTGCCCTTCGCAGTTCATGGATTCATGAAAGAGCCGATGTGGAAAAATATGCAGGCCGGGAAATCTTGCCTGAAGATAATGGGTATCGCAATGAAATAGATCCCCGTGCCAATCATAACCTGTTTCCTGGTTTAAAGCGGAAATTATTACGTGCCAAAAAAGGGAGAAATGTTACACAGCTTCATTATGCAAAAAAAGGAATCATCACGCCTGAAATGGAATTTATTGCACTAAGAGAAAATTTGAAACCTGAATTTGTCCGTGATGAAGTAGCAAAAGGCCGGGCGATTATTCCCTCTAATATTAACCACCCGGAAACAGAGCCGATGATTATTGGAAGAAATTTTCACGTCAAAATTAATGCGAATATTGGCAACTCTGCTGTTTCATCTTCCATCGAAGAAGAGGTTGAAAAAATGACATGGGCGACCCGCTGGGGTGCTGATACGATCATGGATTTATCAACTGGTAAAAACATTCATACAACCCGGGAATGGATTATCCGAAATTCATCAGTTCCTGTTGGCACAGTTCCCATCTATCAAGCACTTGAAAAAGTAAATGGTATTGCTGAAGATCTAACATGGGAGGTTTACCGGGATACGTTAATTGAACAAGCCGAGCAAGGTGTTGATTACTTCACGATTCATGCCGGTGTCCTTTTGCGATATGTTCCATTAACAGCAAAACGATTAACCGGGATTGTCTCACGAGGCGGTTCGATCATGGCCCAGTGGTGCTTATTTCACCATAAAGAAAGCTTTTTATATACTCATTTTGAAGAAATCTGTGAAATTATGAAATCGTATGATATCTCATTCTCTTTAGGGGACGGTTTACGTCCTGGGTCCATTGCGGATGCGAATGATGAAGCCCAATTTGCAGAATTGGAAACCCTTGGCGAACTCACAAAAATTGCTTGGGAGCATGATGTGCAGGTCATGGTGGAAGGACCAGGGCATGTGCCAATGCACCTCATTAAAGAAAACATGGACAAACAACTGGAGGTTTGCAAAGAAGCCCCATTTTATACACTCGGACCGCTTACAACAGATATTGCTCCCGGTTACGATCACATTACTTCGGCCATAGGTGCCGCGATGATTGGCTGGTATGGCACGGCGATGCTTTGTTACGTAACGCCAAAAGAACATTTAGGTTTACCAAATCGAGATGATGTTCGTGAAGGAGTGATTACGTATAAAATCGCTGCACATGCTGCTGATCTGGCAAAAGGACATCCAGAGGCGCAAAAACGGGATGATGCCTTATCTAAAGCCCGGTTTGAATTCCGGTGGAGAGACCAGTTCCATCTAGCTTTGGATCCTGAACGCGCATTGGAATATCATGATGAAACGTTACCCGCTGAAGGCGCCAAAACAGCCCACTTCTGTTCCATGTGCGGGCCGAAATTTTGCAGTATGAGAATCTCACATGATATCCGTACTTATGCTAAAGAAAACAAACTTGATACGGAAGCTGCGATTGAACAAGGGATGCAGGAAAAAGCGGAGCAGTTTAAGGAATCAGGCGGGAACATATATCAGTAACTTTCCAGGGAGGTCCGACTCAATTGAAAGAAATACAAAACCATCTTCCAGCAGCATGACTGATTTCTAAATTGATAAAAGTTCCATATATCCCCTACCTTCATTACCCTTAGAGGTAGGGGCCCTGCTGTATAGAAATAATAAAGTCGTTTAATTTTGTTCTTGAAAACATAAAGAATGAAAGTTTTCGGGTATCAAAAGAAAGCACCTTTGGAGGCGCTTTCCGATTTACTCCGTAATAGTGACTATTGAGCCGGCAGTCAATCTGTGAAAACAACCAAGTGATAGGCTTACATTTTGACGGAGGGATGGCTGAATATGTGAAAACCAAGGCAGTTTTTGTAAGGGAAATCCCCGATGATTTACCCCTTAAAATTGCCGCTTTAAGTGAACCTATGTCCATTGCTGTTCACGCAGTTGAAAGAGCTGGAGAAAATCGATAATCGACGCTTGCGATAGCCGTAGTTGTAAGCGCCACCGGTAATTTCTTCTAGTAAAAACTCTTTGAGGTCTCGTAAGATCGCAATAACAAGGTCTTTTTGCCTAGTATTATTTTTAAGCTTTTCATTTTCTTTTGATATTTGTTTGGGATCAAGATCAGGCTCGTCTCCATATTTGCCATTTTTATATTCACTACACCAACGGACCCGCCATATTAGGATTCAGTTCATATCTACGTGCCACTAATCTCTTATTTCCAGTCTCTCTGGCTTCTTTAACGACTTGTAGTTTGAATTCTTTTGAATGCTTTGTTTCATGATATCAGCCCTCCTTGGTACATTGAGCAGTATAGTACATATTACTCTTACTTTCCTAGATCAGATTAGGGCTTATGAGGGGTTTCCAAACTTTTGTTAATACTAGATTATTATAAAGTATCATTTTTACTGTATATATGTGTCGAAGTCTAATACTAGGAGGTTGAAAAATGAGACATATAAAACAAATTTTATTTCTATCCGTGTTACTTGTCGGATGCCTATTAAGCGGTACTTTTGCACATGCTGCTGGTTCAAATTCTGAATCTGATACTCTATTACCAGGAGTTGAAGAGTACAAGGTAGACGGGACAACCTATTACATGTACAAACCCGAAAACGTGAACGCGAATACCCCAATTTTGGTATCTGTGCACGGCATCAGCAGAAATGCAGATGAGCATGTTAACTTTTACGTACCTTACGCAAAAAAGATGGGATTTATCGTTGTATCCCCGCTTTTAGACGAATCTACATATCCTGACTATCAAACTCTGGAACAAGGTTCTGATAAAAAGCTAATAAGTATTATTGATGATGCGAAGGCTCAAACAGGTTCTAAGGTCAGCAAAATCAACTTGTCTGGTTCGTCTGGCGGGGCGCAGTTTGCCCATAGATTCATGATGCGTTATCCAGAAAAAGTTGAACGTCTTGCGGTTAGTGCAGCAGGATGGTACACGTTCCCTGACGCCAACAGGAATTATTGGCAAGGATTGAAATATTCATCCGAAGTAGGCACTATGAACCCTGCTGAATTTCTGAAAGTACCTTCTTTCGTAACCGTCGGTGAATTGGACAACGAAAATGAGCCAACGTATAACGACGATCGAGATATTACCGAACAACAAGGAGCAGGTCGTTATGAACGCGGGAAGAATTGGATTAAAGCCATGCAAACGGAATCTAAAAAGTACGGTTACAATACACCGTACCAGTTTGTAGGACTGCCGGGTGTTGGCCATGATTTCGGTGCAAAAAATATGATTGAACAAATTGTGAATTTTCACTTTCCACAAACAAAAACGGACGTTCCAAACACAACGGATGATTCAAGTGTAACGGACAGTCCAAAAGTAACGTACGGTTCAAACATCTTGAAAAATGGAAGTTTTGAAACAAACAGTATGACGAATTGGAAAGAATGGGTTCCAGAAGAACAATCAAGCAAGCTGAGAATTGAAAATTATAGCCCTTTCGAGGGGAAATATTACGCTGATATTTACTCAAGCAAACCTTATCAACAAAACATCCATCAAGACCTTACGAATGTAGAGAATGGCCGCTATGAGGTATCAGCATGGGTACGACAGAAGCAATCCACCCCTGTATCTTCTCGTATGGAGGTTTACGGTTACGGTGGAGAGCATGTGAACGTAAACATTGACCACCTTGACTTGTACACAAAAATATCAACAGAGGTCGATGTGAAAAACAACAAACTCGGTGTAGGCTTTTATGTTGATTCAAAGGGCGGCACCCGGTTAAAAATCGACAAAGTGGAAGTTAAAAAGATCCTTAAGCAATAGGATTATATATACATAGGAAGTAAAAATACCAGGATGATATCCTGGTATTTTTTTATTTATAAAATCAAAATTATAGGATTCGACATATAAACTCAATTGACAAATCATTATATATAGTTTATCGTGACATTAATTAAAAACGGAAGGGTGAACCAGTTACATGAAGTACTAATCCTATTTTCGAAAGCAATCAATTGAAGGCATTTTTGTATGGCAGATAAATATCCTGCTTTTTAGCAATGCCTTCAATCGGGGTTTTCAGAATAGGATTGGTTTTCTTTCGGGAAACCCAAAAGGATGCAGCCTATTTTTGGTGTGCATCTATGTCTCCTATTCTGAATGTAGATAGGAGGCATTTTTTTGTCTCCAGAATACTTGAAAAATGGGGATGATTACATGATGTTATTAGAAGCCAACAACTTAAAACTTTATGTAAAAGACCGATTATTAATAAATGTGACCAAATTACAAATCCAGAAACATGACCGGATCGGCTTAGTCGGTAGAAATGGAAGCGGAAAAACCACTTTATTAAAGGTTTTGGCTGGAAAGAAATTTCCTGAAGATGGAACCGTTACCACACTTGCAAAATGTGAACTCTTACCCCAGCTAAAACGAACTGATACAACAAAAAGCGGTGGAGAAGTGACACAGGAATACATTAATGAAGCAATTGCCAAGAATCCTGAAATCTTTTTTGCAGATGAACCAACAACAAATCTGGATACGGATCACATTGAATGGCTGGAAAAGAAACTGATGAAATGGCAGGGAGCGTTCATCATTGTCTCCCATGACCGAGCTTTACTGGATTCGCTTTGCGCGAAGATATGGGAAATCAGTGAAGGACATGTGAAAGAATATAAAGGCAACTATTCCGATTATGCAGCACAAAAAGAATTAGAGCATCATCAGCATGAAATGGTTTATGAAAATTATGAGAAAAAGAAAAAACAGCTAGAAGAAGCACTGATATTAAAAACAAAGAAAGCGGAAAGAGCGGCAAAGGCACCTAAAAAAACGAGTAATTCAGAAGCAAAAATAACTGGTGCCAAACCATATTTTGCAAAAAAGCAAAAGAAGCTTCAACAATCCGCTAAAGCTATTGAAACAAGATTAGGAAAACTGGAAAAAGTGGAAAAACCCAAAGAAGATACACCGATCAAGATGAATTTTCCGAATGAAGAAACCTTTAAGGGACGCTTTGTTCTTCGTGTAAAAGAAGTACCGGGAATGATTGGCAAGCGTGTTCTCTGGAGAAAAGCAAGTTTTAGTGTCCGCGGTGGTGACAAACTGGCTATTATCGGTCCAAATGGAAGCGGAAAAACCACTCTCGTGAAGAAAATCATTCAACCAGATGAGGGTATAGCCATTTCCCTATCCATGAAGATCGGCTATTTTAGCCAAAGTTTAAATATACTAAATACCGAAAAGTCAATTTTAGATAATGTCCGATCCACATCTATACAAAATGAAACATTCATTCGAACCATACTTGCAAGGCTGCACTTTTTTAGAGAGGATGTTTACAAGTCAATCGAAGTTTTGAGTGGCGGCGAGCGAGTAAAAGTAGCCCTGGCAAAATTAATGGTAAGCGACATTAATACGCTCATTTTAGATGAACCGACAACCTTTCTGGATACAGAAGCCGTTGAAGCATTGGAATCCCTTTTAAAACAATATGAGGGAACGGTCATCTTTGTCTCTCATGACCGGCGCTTGATCGAAAATATTGCAACCCGGATTTTAGCGATTAATCATAAGGAAATTGAACTGTTTGAAGGAACATATGATGAATATAAACATCACGAACCACAAGAAAAGCGAAATTTCAAGGAAGATAAACGGCTTATCTTAGAAACGAAAATATCCGAAATACTGAGCCGCCTTAGTATCGAGTCATCAGATGAACTAGAAATGGAGTTTCAGAAACTGTTAGCAGAAAAACGGAAATTAGATAATCATTAATAAAGTAAGCGGCAGAATCAATCTGCCGTTTCTTAATGTGGTGTATAAACTTTCTGTTTTCATCCCATTTATAAATAAAATACTTGATACGCCTGGAAAATGATTTGCCACCAGTCTGCGCCACTTGCCTTTAACGCCTCAATCACTCCTTCATCCATCTCCTCGAAGGATTCGGAGTATGCCTTGATTAGATCGTTAACAGTATCAGGGTGACGATTGTAAATTGCTTGATCACAGACGCTTTATTTAAGGCTTTCACTTTTATGGATTTTGTACCGTTCAAATGGATTTCATTCTACGGGTCAGCAGAAACCGTTTTCGTCATAAATCGTCTTCATATAACCGTTCTCAATTAGCGCATGGATAATATGCTGCTTATAAACCCTGTACCTCCTTCGGCAAACTTCATTACCTGTTCCCAGCTAATGTTGTAGCCCGCTGCAATCAGTTTATTCACCATGATGATTAGATGCTTGATGGCGTTTTTTAAAAGAGGATTGTAAAGCCTCTCAATTGCCGGGTGGGAGGGTTTGTGTCGGTTGTTAAACACAAAGAGGCCAGCTTAGCTGGCCTTTTGACTATTTCTGTTATTAGACTCCCATTTTTCTGCGGGTATTACTCGGTTTCTTCGTCATCTGGCTCTTTAGTGTCTTAGTATTCTTTACAAGGCCGTTTTCCTGTTTACCTTGTGCCTGCTCCTGCTTTTGGGCCAATTTTTGTTTGACCGCATCAGCCAGGCTTAATTTCTTATTTTCTGACATATGAATTCCTCCTTTCGCAGAAAAAATTATAAAAAAGCAAATATACTCTAATAAGATTTCTGTATTTCATCAGACAGTTTAGGAAGGGAAACGTCAAGCAAGCGGGGCTATTATCTAAGCTCATGTACTTGTTGTTCCAAATAAATGCTCGATACAGGTGCCCCAATACTGTTAGAGAGATGTTCCTACCCAAGATCTCCCTTGATTGCACTAGCCATCTGTCAGCATGACTACCTTTTTTTCATTATGCATGTGAATCATGCCAAAATCAATATAACCGATGATCCCTGCACTTCCCCCAGACATATCTTAACCAATGTGGTATACCATAAATCATCACAGATTTTTATGCCACTTTTGAAATCCTCATCGCATCACATTAAAGTAAGTTGACCATAACTTTGATTATTGAACCTACTTGTATACTATTATAACAAATTTTCTTCTCCCTATCCAAATCAAAATGAAATATCGATTCCTCCCCGTAATCACCCTCAAGTCTCAGTCCTTTATCAATAAATCCAGCCTTAATATACAAATTCATCGCTGGGATATTTGTATGATGAACCGTTAATATAATCTCATCTTTATCAGGGAAATTTAGTTTTATTATTTCAGGCAATAATCTTAAGGTTTTAAGCGCATGCCCCTTTTTTTTGATAGCGAGAATCAATCGAGAACGATTTAAGAAGTATAGCATGCTCGTTACTTGTGCAATTATTACCCTTTTTATAAATATATAAGGCAAAGCAGCCTATCAAATTATCACCAAAATATATTACAAAGGGCTGGTTATATCTATCCTTCTTAAATGCTTCAATAATATTTACAGGTAAAGAAGTATAAATAGCTTGTTGTTCAGTTAAACAGTATGTGCTGATTGCTGAATAATCGTTTTCTTATGCTTTTTTATAGATTAGCCCTCCTAATGATTTTACACCTAGCATACCTCCACTTGCCCAATAAAAACTTATTAGCGCAAAAAGAAAACACCAAATGGATCCGGCATAGACATAAAGCTTTTTGCTTTGAATCATTTTTATCACTACCTTACTTATTATTGGGCAAATATGAAACTCTGACCTAATGTGATTTAATCTTTAGTATTGATTATTGCTAGTACCTGATGATCTTCCCATTTTCCGTTTATCATAACTTTTTTTTAGCTATTCCTTCTTTATGAAAACTTGATTTTTCTAACACGTTACTCTATCATTTGATTCTTCGATATAACCCTTCAATTCCAGAAGGAATTGTCTAGCCTTTACCAGAGTGATGTAACCATTCTCCATTTAAACAGTAACATTTCGCACAACTAAAGCACTCGTTAGTTGACAAATACACACTTTCTCTTCTTTTGCATTATTCGTGTACTTCGAAATAAACAAAAACACGAGCGAAAGTAGTCGCTCGTGTTTGTAATTCAAGATGGATAATTAATTTTACCCGTTTCAACTAACTGTTTTAACCCTTCAAACATATAACCCCAACCTTGTTCGGTTTGACTATTATATTCATCACGTGCTTTTTCAATGTCTTCCTCAGTCCAACCTTCTTCGTAAGGAACGACAATCACTTGTGTGAAGGTCATCTCGCAGCCATTTTCAAAAGGTTTAATATCAACCGTAATTCTGTCCTCCGTATCACTGAATTGAGGCATTTTAAATGTGAAAACTATTTTACGCGGTGGGTCAACTTCCATGTACTTACCAACTGCCCTGTAATCTTTCTCTTCTCTATGGTCGACAATTTCCCAAGTGCCACCGACGTGAGGATCATTTTTTGCCACTTTATTTGTTGATTCCATTGTAAAAAACCACTTTCTCATCATTTCTGGGTTTAGCCAAGCTTCAAATACTCTTTCCGCAGTGACATCAAAACGACGAGTCATAGTAAGAGTTGTTGTTGATGTGTTAATCATTTTTTATCATCCTTTACTAAATATTTTAATTATAAAATTGTTACTAATAATCTAATGTTCCTCCTTTTTTGCTCTATTTAACTCACGTTCAAGAACGTCAAATTGTCTGTTCCAAAAACGTTCATAAAAACGAAGCCATTCTGTAGCAGCTGATAACGATTCAGGATTAAGACGACATATATGCGTTCGCCCTTTCATAGTCTTTTCAAGTAATCCTGCCCGTTCTAAAACTTTGATATGTTTAGAAATAGCTGCTTTTTCTTAACATTATTGTTTTGTGTCATAATGCATTCTCCCTTCTTTTTAAATGATTATCGCCTTCGGAATAGATAGTATGTGTGCCGAATTAAACGGATTGTTAATTCTTAAATTCTCCAACCTTATACTTATCTCCTTCTTGGGGTACATTTAGCCCACATTCGGCAGGTCCCAAGTCAGAAAATTTGAATTTCTATGAAGGGTTTTTTCCTTTTCTCTCGAAACCATTCTTAACGAATGAAAGGTGAGGAGAAATCCGATGAAACAACCTGATCAGATCTTAACACTTTCTGCTGGACCGTCGCAGTTGATTTCGGCTATTTGTGACGAAATCGGCTTTGAAGAAACCATCAATGGGCAGCTTGACTGGGACAAAGAACGATGTCATTTATCACCAGGCGCTCGAATAAAAGCCTTAGTCATTAACATTCTTTGTGATCGGGAACCCCTTTACCATATTCATCACTTTTTTAAAGAACAAGATGTGGAGATGTTGTTTGGTTCTGATGTGAAAGCGGATGATTTAAACGAATATTCCATCGGGCGTGCACTCGATGCCCTGCATCGGGCCCATCCATGGAAAGTATATTCGACGTTATCCATCTCGACTTGCCGTAAACTTGGGTTACCGCTAGGCAGGCGTCTATGGGGAGTACGAGAAAACAAACGAGACCTCAGAAAAAACAACGAGGACCTTGACATCACCTACGGATACAGTAAACAACACCGCCCCGATTTAAAACAGATTGTACTTGGCATGAGTGTTACACCCGAACGTATTCCGGTCTTAGCGAATGTAGAAAACGGAAATATGGATGACAAAGCTGGAATCTCACATTCATTCAAAAACTTCGCGAGATTCTTTCTAAAGAAGAATGGGATCATCTCATTTATCAAGCAGATTCAGCCCTGATTACGACGGAGAACTTGCGTAAAATACGGGGGATCTCCCCTTTATTTCTCGTCTTCCCAAAACCTTCAAAATAAGTCATGCATTAAAAGAAGAAGCTTGGAAGAATGGCGAGTGGCAAGAAGTCGGGCAGTTGAAGCCGCAAAAAAAAGGCAGCTTCCTATAAGATCCAGTCCTTTACAGAAGAACTGGATGAGTATCCATATCGTTTCGTTATGGTCTATTCCGACAAGTTGAATGAACAAAAAGATCAAACATTCCAGCGTAACTTGGAAAAAGAACGAATCACACTCGAAAAAGCGATGAAGAAATTTGAAAACACGGTCTACCACTGTGAAGCCGATGCCCAAGAAGCATGGGGAACGTTTCAAAAAGCCTATACCAGCCATTATTTTCGCTATTCATTCCACATTCTACCTGAAAAGCAAATCGAAAAACGAACAAATAGAGGGCGGCCAAAAAAAGAGGATCCTTGGACTGGCGGGCTATGATCTTTCCATCTATGTGTCGAAACAGGAAGAAAAAACAGCGAATTAACCCCAAAACGGGAGAGGTATCAATAGGTAATGTCGAAAAAAAGAGAACTTTTAAGAAGAAAGTCGATAATAAAAGAAAAAGGAACAAGAATTAATTTTCAAAAAAAATGCACCTAGGGAAATTGGCAGAAGTTTGCCTCCTAGGTGCGGAATGTGGGATTTAGGAATATGAGGATTTACAACGTTAAGGAAATCACAATATTAAAATCCCAATTCCTCAGCATTAAAATTGAGAAATTGGGATTTTTTCGTTGCTCCATAAAAACGTCCGTTTATTGAAGAAGAATGTTAAACGACTTTATTGTCACTCAATATAAGACACTCTAACGCCACCTAATCGTTAGCTTTATTGTTTTTCCCCCTCATAATTTCTCTTATGAAAAGAATTAAAAATACAATATATGAACAAGTGGTAATAGTACTTAGCCAAGATAAATTTAGTAAAAAGTTATTTATGAGATCTAATACTATTAAAATAATGAATGCATTTATTAATTTTTTTTGAGTCTTGCTTTGACTGCTGGATTTTTCAAAAAATAAGCCCATTGTACAACCTCGATTTCCCTCTAAAAAAATCCCCTGCTTACTCCGCAAACGTGTCCTTAACTGAAAATAGACGGATTCCCTTGTTAACGATGTTGATTCTATTTCTTTGAGCAAATAAAATAACTAATATAACAATTAAACTAATTATAAAAGTAATAAAAACAAATCTCAAAAATCGGTTTGAAGTCTCTTTGTTATGCTTACATTTATTATAGCATGACTACTCCCACTATTTTAACCGAAAGTGTTGACTTATATAGCTGGTATAATGGAATAAGATGCCTGGCGTTTCCACCTTTTAATTTACATTGCTTGAATTTTTCAGGAAAATAAAGGTACAATTAATACTTATATAGTTTATTGATGATAAAAGATAATGAGGTAGGAAAAAATGATTGCAAAAACAGAAGAAGATTTGATTGGTTTGAAGGAAATTGGCAAAATTGTTGCCTCCATTAGAGATGAATTGGTACAAAGAACAATTCCTGGCATAACGACCAAAGAACTTGATGATATAGCCGGAGAGCTTTTAGAGAAAGCAGGTGCAGTTTCAGCTCCAAAAGGTGAATATGATTTTCCTGGCTATACTTGCATTAGTGTTAATGAAGAAGTGGCACATGGTATTCCGGGTCATCGGGTTATTCATGAAGGGGATCTAGTAAATATAGATGTTTCTGGTTCCAAGAACGGTTATTTCGCAGATACAGGAATCTCGTTTGTAGTAGGCGAAGGAGAAGAAGTATTAACGAAAATATGCGACGTTGCTAAAAAGGCATTTGAAGCAGGTCTTAAGAAAGCAAAACCCGGTTCAAAAAAAAGTGGAATTGGAAAAGTAGTATCCCAAACAGCGAGACAGCATGGATTAACAGTTATCAAAAACCTTACAGGACATGGCATTGGACGTACAATACACGAAGCACCTGACCATATTTATAATTATAATGATAGATGGGATGATGAATTATTAAAGGAAGGGATGGTTATTGCATTCGAACCATTTATCTCAACCTTTGAAGAAGAAGTATTCCAAAAAGAAGACAGTTGGACCTATGCTACAGAAAAAAGCTATGTAGCTCAATTGGAACATACGATTATCCTTACTAAAAATGGTCCGATTATTGTCACACTTTAATTCATGCATACACGAAAAAGACTCGTATAAATATAAGTAGTTTTGAATTAGGTTAGCATACGAAATTTCCATTTTGCTGGTAGGACCCCAATTTCGAAAAAAGCGTCCCTACTTTCTTGTAGGAACGCCCCCGTTAATCTAAAAATTTGAAACGGTCAACTAAAATTTATTTATTTGAAGAAGCAATTTGCTGTAGCTTTGTAAAAAAGTTTGATCAAAAGTTTTCCTCAAACACTTAATAGTTGGCATGGAAAAATAACCTATTTCGAAAAAAGATTGATCCAAATAGGTTGTTCTTGTGTTCCAGCATTTTCATTTTTTATAAAAAAGTTTGATCTTTTTTGGGGTTTTTTGTTGATACGACAACTAACACATCCGGTATTTGAACATCAGAGATATGTTTTTATGTGTTTATAACTAACTAATTCACCACTTGCCCTTACAACTACCTCATCTATTCCATAACTATTATGTGCACCATAATATGGATGTACCCTTAAGGTTAATTGATACCCTCCTCCTATCCCATTTGACCTCTTAATCTTAAGTTTGTCACAATGAATAACCCTATTATAAATTTTCTCATTATAATCACCGTTTGTTATCATCCATATCTCTAACAGATTTTATTTATAAACTGCCCCGTTAAAACAAGAAAAGACTGCCCTAGTTGAGCCAATCGCACCGATTAGCTTTAATGTGCTTTGTACACTACGGTGCAAATTCAATTTGACCAGTTAACAATAAGACAATCGTGATAAGCCAAAATATAAAGAACGACGAAGATAGGACTAAAGAAATAATAGGAATTACATTTTTTTCCGTTTTATTCACTAAACCTGTTACAGATAGTATGATACCGACACCTGTGAGTGCAAAGGTTATATAGTCTCCAACCAAATTACCAATATTTGCAATCCTTGTCGGCGTTACAAAAACAACAAAAAAACAAGTAATTCCGATTATAAAAGAAATAAAACTAATTATACCGTGTTTCTTCTGAGTAAGCGCTTTGTTTTTCAAAAATAGCATCTTCGTTTATACATTTTATCCCCTCCGTATTATCAATAATCCACTTTACAAACTAATTGTTTTCCGAATCAAAAGTACCTTTAAAAATATTAATAGTGAGAATCTTTTTTAGCTTAGTAAGCCTTATTCCACTATTTGGCCCGATTCAAAAAGGACGCCTCTTTATTCAAGAAGTGCGCCCGATAGCTTAAGATCGATTCACATACATAAGCCTAACTTATATTCCAGAAAAGCCCCGATATTGAGGCACTTCTTGTGCCTACAGAGAGTCGAATCCGAGATAGAAACAGGGAATGAATTGTTGCTTTAGTTGAAATGGAACTGATACTAATGTGGTTTTACTATATTATTCGCTTGGCAACGTAGATATATATTCTTTAACTACTTCATAAACATATTCTTGATTTGCTGCTGCAGTGTTTGGGTTGTATTTACCACCATTCACTTTATTATTAGATAGTATTCTAATTCCCAAGAATGCTACATCATAAGCTTCGGAAATTTGTGCTGCTGAGGCACCTTCCATTTCTTCTACAGAGGTACCATACTTATTATGGAACCATTTAATTCTGTCAACTTCATTATTCCATACATCTGCAGAACCTATAGTACCCTCGACAATCTTACCCTTCGTGTATTTATCTTTTACTGCATTAGCAGCTGCGAGTAAATCCTTACCTCCCTGATAGTAACGGATTTTTTCAGCATTAGGATCTTCTCCTGCACTTCCTTCAGAAGCCATTAAGTCCATGGGTTTCCATTCAGTTGGATCAATCCCTTGGTTTTCATCCTTATCTGCTGATTTTAATGAGCCTATGTTTACAGTTCTTTTTCCTAAAACAATATCAAATACGTTTAAATTTGGATCATGGCCACCCGAAGTTCCTTGATTGATTATTGCTATAGGGTTATATCTTTCAATAGCCACTGCTGTAGCAGCTGCTGTATTTTCCATTCCCTTACCTGTTTTTGCAACTATTACAGGATAATCGTTTACAGTGCCTATATAAAATTCAAAGGTTCCTGATTTTTCTTTTTTAACATTTTCTAACCTTTGTGCAAACTCTTCAGCTTCTATAGGCATTGGACCTTGAACTATAATAGGCCTTTGAGAACTTTCTTGTACAGTTTCAGACTGTGAAGGAGAACTACATCCTACAACTACCGATAATAACAGTACAGTAATAAATGCTAATGAAGCGTAGCTTTTTACCATTTTACTTTTCATATATACTCTCTCCTTTTGTTGTTTGATATACTCGTAGTTTCGTCAAAAGAAAAAGGTCCAGAAAATGTAGAATGATTTCTACCTTCCAGACCTACGAAAGTCAAAGTATAGATAATTAAGCTAAATTGAAGCTAATGCTAAATCATAAAAATGGTAGCGGCTAAAAAAGCCGAGCAGCCAAAGACTTTAACTCGTAGTCCGGTTCTTTCAAGGGAACCAGGCTGAGACACTCAGACCATATTATCGAGGATATACGAGTAATAATATTTAAGATTATTACTTTGCTAATATAGCAAATTTACCATAGATGATCAATAAAAAGTTGAACATTAATTTCAAAAATAAATTTAATGTTCGTGTTTTGATTGTAGCCTACTATATTTTATTAAATCTCAGATGTTGTGAACAGTTCTTTTGATTGCCCTTAAGGATAGAGTGTACGTTGGCATAAAAGTAAAAAGTAAGTTACTCCAATTATATGATATTCTGTGGGACAAGACTGGCAATCATTTTATCCTGTTGGGACAGTCTAAGCTCTTGGTCTTTCGCTAATTTTAGATAAAGTTTTAGTACATTTGGAATTAGTGCTTCTATTCGATCCGTATAAATGCGAATTGACTCCGGTACAAAACCACGTACTACTTCTGTTGCTTGCTCCAGTGAAAGATTATTATATACCCCATTACGAATAGCTGACTCAGGTAGTAGCGTACCAAATACACGTAATAGAACACTCATCAATGTACGTTTTATAATAGCAAAACTCCCCTGACAGATCTTGTCAGAGGAGTTTTGTAGGTGATCTTGATTAGTTCACAATATTCAATGTGTCATTAGTACAAACATAAAGTCTAACCTTCTTTCACTAACGGCCCTTTAGTTCAATATGTCTTATTTGCACAATCTGGCCCTTAAGCGGAACTAGGCGCATTCCTTATTAAAGTTAGGCGCCCGATCGCGGAAGATCAACTAATTATATAGTTGAATAAGCATACAATCATTTACACATGGAAAATACGAGAACGCCTTGCTGCTTAGACCAGAAAAAATCTCTTATAATTGCATAAGAAATAACACTTAAAAATTTACTGATTACCTGAAGTAAGGCTAGCCTCAAACATATCAATGATAGACAAAAAACGTTCGGCTTCACGAAAGGTGTGATCAGCAAGCAGTGGATGAATGTTACTCTTTATTTTACATGCTTCGATTAGCTCTCTTGCAGTCTTCTTAAAATCGCGTAAAGCAACTACTGATACACGGTTTTGATCAAGAAATTGATCTAAAATGGGTTCAGTTTCAGATTGAGGACGCATGGAATCTAAATCGATTGCTTGAAAAACAAGTTGATCAAAGTCATGACTAAATTCTCTTGCTTGTTCAACTAATTTCCTTTCGGAAGGATCAAGAAGATGACCAATAAATTTGGAATGGTCTGCCATAATTTTTAGAAAAAAGACATTTTCCTTTATAATTGCTTCAGGTAAAGGTATCATCCTGCCCTCATTTAGTTCTTTTAAGCGATTAGCAAAATAAGCAGCTTCTCTGCTTATATGATCAACCAGCAATGCATAATTATTTGAGCGAATCTCACAACGCAATACTAATCCCAGAACTTTTCGCTTATAAACCCAGATTGAAGCAGCAGCCTGATAAACTTGATTGTTAAAATTTCTAATTTCTTCTGGATCGGCGTTGGGAGATAGGCGACTAAGTTGTTCTTCAATTCGTTCAAATAAAGTAATAAATTGCTGTGCTTCTTGGATTAGTTTCGAATCATTATAGCTGAATCCAAGACTTAAAAAAAAGGCATGCTCCTTCATAATCCTAGACCAAAAACGAATTTCATCCAGCGAACGTAATACAAATGCATTAGCCATATAATCACCCCTAATAAAGTTTTCACCAATTAGATTATATTCGCCTGGTGCATCCTTTATGTAAAAGCTAATATTCGACAGAATTACAGTTTGTATTATTAGCGTTACTATTTAAGTTTATCATTCTTGGGAGTCGGGTAGCGCTTGGGCAGCTTGAGACCAAGCTGATCGATGACCTCCCGCAGCCGGTCAGGGTAATCGGTGATGATCCCGTCGACGCCGTCGTCGATAAGCTTGTCCATGGTGGGCGCGTCGTTGACCGTCCACGGGATGACCTTCATTCCGGCCTTGTGTGCTTCTTGCACCATGAGCTTCGTCACGTAAGGCTCGTAGTTCTCGTCGGTGATTTTGCCGTTCTGCGGGAAACCATGCACGGGGGAAATAGCGTCCGCGCCGAACGAGTGGGCCGCCGCCACGAGATCGCCCCCGAAGTCGTCGATATCGATTCCGCCCAACCACGGTGAGGCCCCCGGATGGCCGGGTTGCAGGAACTGCGGACCGTTGGTCAGTGCGATAAGGGGCAAGCGTGGTTCTACCTCGTGCATGCGCATGAGCGAGCCCCAGTCGAAGCTTTCGATCGACACCCGGTCGATCATCCCGGCCTTGCGAATCTGGTGGGCGACGATCTGCACGAACTCTTCACGGGGAGCGGTCTCCTCCGGTGCACCGGCCTCCACCTTCGTTTCGATGTTCATCCACACCTTTTTGGCATGGTAGCGCTTGACGATGTCGAACACTTCGCTCAGCAACGGCATCCGAGCATCGGGGCTCGGGTTCTGCTCTGGGAACTGCGGTAACGTTTGCGAGCCGCAGTCCATCGTGCGCACCTGGGCGAGGGTAAGATCCTTGACGTACTTGCCAACGTATGGGTACTCGGGGTCTCCAGCGAATGCCGGGCCCGTGTCCTCGCACTTGGCCCCCGAGATTTTGCGGTCGTGCGTGACGACAGCCTGGTGATCCTCGGTGATCTGCACGTCGAGCTCGAGTGTGCTCACACCGACTTCGAGAGCACGGGAGAATGACGCGGTCGTGGATTCGACAGTGAGCCCGATTCCGCCGCGGTGCGCCTGAAGGTCGAAACCTTTAGGGCCGTAACCCCTGTCGTCTGACTGGGACGGGTGCTCAGCAGCCGAGGCGGGTTGTGCTGAACACACCATAAGGGCAGCAGCAATCGTTGCTAATATAACCTTTTTCCTATTCATTTGCTCCACTCCTTATAAAATGATTACTTTTATAAGTTTAGATGGAGGTTGTATATCCCCGTTTACACATATGTTAAGAAATAATTAAGAAAATTAAGGAGATAACAAAAAACAACGGACGAGTTTAATGCAGAGCAACGAAAAGCAAAGGATATTTTGAACGGTGTAGGCCTCACTCCTCATATTACTCCTTGGAACACAGGAATGTACGTTGGTATGAGAACCACATACATGGGAGCCTCTTAAAGGAAAAGCTATTAACTCATAGACCTATAATGGCCAAGTTCCGGGTCCTATCTATCATCTGTGTAAAAGACTGTTTAATGGTCGATAACAAATCATCAAAATTATAAACATAATAATAAAATCTACTAGAACGTTTCCAACAATAGGAGTACTAACAAAGTTTATAGCAATCGCTATTGTAATAATTGTTAACAACATACGTAAATCTCTTTCATCTCTTTTTAAAAAACCAGTTATACGTACGAGTAAACAACTTCATACATCTCACCCTCTTTATTTCCTCGTTAACATAAATTTAATCATCTTATTCCTGTGGAATAAAAAGACTATCTTAATAGTTAAAAAAGAGGAAAAATAAAAATCCCGTATTAGACTATAAATACAGGATTTTTGACCAATCTTTTTTACAAACGATCAGAATTTTTATAAACGATCAAACTTTATTTCAAACCCACAAAAGATTGTTGGTTTGGAATAAAGTTTGATCAAAAGAGTGCTGTGAACGTTGATTGTATAATATTTCACTTTTGTAAAAAAGTTCGATCAAAATACGAGTCACTTATATTATTTACAAATATCTTTTTATAAAAAAGTTTGATTAAAATTAATTGAACCCTTAATATCCGACTTTTTTATTTCCGCCAAAAAGTTGAACAGTCTGCCTTATCCAAAATATTAAACTCGATCATTTTCTCAAGCAATGAGAAATCAACCGGACTATCCCACTGGATACGTACCAACTGCTTGGTGTGATCATTGCCAGCCTGCACAATTTCATCAGAAAAATGATTAATCCCTGCACTTTCAGGGGGCAACAGCCAAATGATGTTTGGCTACGCTAAAGCCAATAATAAATGTGCCATGATCGGTAAACATAGGCTGATTCCATGCAATTTTCGGCTTTAAATTTGCAAATTTCCTAGTTACCCAAGCCAAAACTTCTTCCGTTCGGTCCCGATGTTGTGGGTTATCAATATGCGCTAAATATTCTGCAAAAACTTCCATGTCGTTCTCTCCTAAAATAAAAAATTATTTTTGAACGATGTAATTTTTATGCCAATATGCCAATACTCCATGACATCAATTACACCATTCGCAACCTCATCCGTATCTTTGACAGGATACTTAGACACCTCAAAAATCGCCTTTTGTTCAGCCCTAGTTTTTTTACTTCTTCTTCAATTTCGACAAAGTCCGCAGACTCTTTTTTAGGTTTAACTTTTTCTATATGCACAATCGGTTTGTAATCTAACCTCATTGTTTGTATAGATAATAAAGTTGTTCAATTTTGCTCTTAAAAATGCAGCAATTACCTAACGATAGATTTGATAGGTGGTATTAAACGACTTTATTGTAAATCAAACAACTTTATTGTCACTGCACACCAATTCCTATTCCTAGGCCTTCTTTAATCCACTTATCAACTTTAGATGTTCTCATTCTTTTAGACATAAAAAAACACCCCTTTAGATAATCATATCCAACGGGGTGAAACGGTGCAACTTTTTTACAAACGGTATAACTTTATTCAAAACGGTACATCTTTTTTATAAACGGTACGACTTTATTTAAAAGCTACAAAGATTTGTATAATAACCAATCCCCTACTCCACAGTCACCGACTTCGCCAAATTCCGCGGTTTATCGACGTCACACTCGCGATGCAGCGCTGCATAGTAAGCAATTAACTGGAACGGTATCACAGAGACAAGAGGTGTTAATAGTTCATGCACTTCCGGAATCACAAAGCGGTCTTCGTCGGTTTCGAGACCTTTCATTGAGATAATGCATGGGTAGGCTCCGCGGGCTGCTACTTCTTTTACGTTGCCGCGAATGCTTAGGTTTACATCTGCCTGACTCGCAAGCGCAATCACTGGTGTTCCTTCTTCGATCAGGGCGATAGTGCCGTGTTTTAATTCCCCACCTGCAAACCCTTCCGCTTGAATATAGGATATTTCTTTCAGCTTCAGCGCGCCTTCAAGGCCTACAAAGTAGTCCATGGAGCGTCCGATAAAGAAGGCGTTTCGTGTTACAGATAAATAATCACGGGCGATGTCTTCCATTTGGTCTTTGGAATCACATAGTGCTTCCATAGCAGTTGCTACAATTCCCAACTCTTTGACAAGATTAAAGTCCATTTCTTGTTCGCGATATTTGGCCGTTACATTAGCCAAAATCGAAAGTACAGCAATCTGAGCTGTATAAGCTTTGGTTGAAGCAACGGCAATTTCAGGACCGGCATGGAGCAGCAAGGTGTAATCCGCTTCACGGGAAAGCGTAGACCCAGGGGCGTTTGTGATCGTCAACGCTTTATATCCAAGTTCCTTGATTGCTACAAGTACCGCACGGCTGTCTGCTGTTTCACCGCTTTGTGAAATAAAGATAAACAATGGGTTTTCGGAAAGCAATGGCATATTGTAGACAAATTCTGAGGCCACATGGACTTCTACTGGAATTTTCGCCATTTTTTCAATCAACTGCTTACCGACCAGACCTGCGTGGTAGCTGGTTCCACAGGCAATGATATAAACACGGTCTGCCTCGTTCATTGCTTCTGCGACGTTATAATCGATGGCAAGCTTACCTGTCTCATCCTGGTAGGCTTGAATGATCTTACGCATTACAGCAGGCTGCTCATCAATCTCTTTCAGCATATAGTGCGGATAGGTGCCCTTTTCAATATCGCTTGCATCAAGCTCAGCTGTGAATGGTTCACGGCTAACTACCTCACCGTCAAGACTTTGGATCGTAACCTTTTCTTTGGTGACGATAACCATTTCCTTATCCATTAACTCAAGGAATTGATCGGTCACCTGCAGCATCGCCATGGCATCAGAAGCAACTACGTTGAATCCTTCTCCCACGCCAACAAGCAGCGGGCTTTTGTTTTTTGCAACAAAAATTGTTTCATCATTCCGGTTATCTAACAAAGCAAATGCATATGACCCTTTTAACAGTGTCAATGTTTTACGGAATGCTTCTTCAACTTCTAATCCGTCATAAACGAATTTTTCGATAAGCTGAACAACAACCTCTGTATCCGTATCACTTTGAAAGCTAACATCCTCTAAATATTCACGCTTCAAAAGGTCATAGTTTTCGATAACCCCGTTATGAACGAGAGTTAGACGGCCTGTAGTACTTTGGTGCGGGTGTGCATTATACTTGCTTGGAACGCCATGAGTTGCCCAGCGGGTATGTCCGATGCCTGTTTGCGCGAAAACCGTTTCGTCCACAATCGCGCGAAGATCAGCGATACGCCCTTTTTCCTTGAATATCTGGACTCCTTCATCGTTTTTCACTGCAATCCCTGCAGAGTCGTATCCCCTATACTCAAGCTTTTCTAATCCTTTTAGTAAAATTTCTTTTGAATCATTATTTCCAATATAACCGACAATACCACACATAAATTATGTTCCTCCTATACCGATTCGGGGAACAAGAATGCACGAGGGCATTCCTGCCCCCTTATCTCTGTATGTTAATTATGTGCGCATTTCCTATTCTTTGTGCAGCAGGTTGCCCCGCTGTTTTAAAACAGGAATTTTTGCGGCTGTGCACTTGCAGCCGGGAGGCATCCGCCGAACACTCGATAAACCTCCTCCTCGTCAACTAAGCAGTTTTCGTCCGTGCTCAGTCCTGGCGCTTTTAAAGTGAATCCACCTTTTCTCCTTTCTTATAGGGTCTCATTCGTTTTTGCAAATGAAGCTACAAAAACAGGATAATCATACCTTAACCATCTGCTTCCGTCAAGAAATATGATATTCTACCTGGTAAAAGAGCAAAACATCGCTCTATATAGAAATATGCATAAGAGAAAAAGAAGTTCCTCATATGCATATCCATTCCTTAATCATTCAGGATCCCATTTCCTCTTTGACCACAGCTGCGATTCGGTCTACGTATTGCCTGCACTGATCCTCTGTCGAAGCCTCTGCCATGACACGCACGAGCGGTTCCGTGCCTGATGGCCTGACTAATATTCTACCGTTTCCGTTCATTTCAGCCTCTACCTGGCTGATGACTTCCTGGACCTTTGGATTATCCGTAACTCCGTATTTATCAGTAACCCTGATATTCACAAGCTTCTGCGGGAATTTCCTCATCTCTGCCGCGAGCTCCGAAAGCGGTTTTTTCGTTACGTTCATGATGTTGACCAGCTGCAGTCCTGTCAGCAAGCCGTCGCCTGTTGTATTGTGATCAAGGAAAATAATATGTCCGGATTGTTCACCGCCAAGGTTATAACCGCCCTTTTTCATTTCTTCCACTACATAGCGGTCGCCAACAGCCGCCTGCACACTCTCAATGCCATGCGCCTCTAAGCCCTTGTAGAAGCCAAGATTGCTCATTACAGTCGATACAATGGTTGAATGTTTTAAATGGTTATTTTCCTTCATGAATTTCGCACAAATATACATGATTTGATCGCCGTCAACAACTTTCCCAGTTTCATCAATGGCAATCAAGCGATCACCATCCCCGTCAAAAGCCAACCCAACATCCGCGCCTTTATCTTTAAGGAATTTGGCCAGCGCTTCCGGATGGGTAGACCCGACACCTTCATTGATGTTCAGGCCATTCGGCGTAGAGCCCATCGTAGATATATCAGCGTCTAAATCTGCGAATAGATAAGTCGCTAAAGAAGATGTAGCTCCGTGCGCGCAGTCAAGGGCTATATGAATGCCTGTAAAATCTTCATCCACAGTCTGCTTTAAATATTGAATGTACTTTTGGCCGCCCTCAAAATAGTCGTTCATATGGCCAAGATCACCGCCAACAGGGCGGGGAAGCCCGTCCGTTTCGAGATCCATCAGCCGTTCGATTTCTTCTTCCTGCTCATCGGATAGCTTGAAACCATCCGGCCCGAAAAATTTAATCCCATTATCGGCAACCGGATTATGTGATGCTGAAATCATGACTCCGGCTTCTGCGCTTAAGGCCTTTGTCAAGTAAGCTACTCCAGGAGTTGAAATGACCCCAAGACGCATTACTTCCCCCCCAATAGACAACAATCCTGCAACAAGCGCCCCTTCAAGCATATGGCCTGATATCCGTGTATCACGTCCGATCAATACCTTCGGACGGTTTGTATCTTTCGTAAGCACGTATCCGCCGAAGCGGCCAAGTTTAAAAGCAAGCTCAGGGGTTAATTCACTGTTTGCAACACCTCTGACTCCGTCTGTACCAAAATATTTACCCATCAATATCGCTCCCTCTTCAAATTGTTCTTTGAACTGATTGTATTAAGCGTATTATGTTTCTTCATTTCTTTTGGTTATGGAGACCGTTGCATTCTGCGACGGCAGCTCCCACTTTACGTTGTTCGGCACATTTACCTGGATGGCGACATCATGTTTTCCCTCTTCCAGGTTACTCACATCAACGGAAAGCTGAATATTGGACTCGGTAATTTTATTCAGTTCCTCTGGATCTCCTGTAAGGGTAATCTCTGTTTGTCCGCTGTCAGGAGAGATAAATTCAAGCTCCATATCATCTGTGATTCCGACTGGCTGTATCTCTAGATTATTTATTGTTTTAGACTGGGCAAGTACTTCCTCGTCTGCCTGTTGTTCCTGATTTTGCTGTTGTTCCTGATTTTGCAGTTGTTCCTGATTTTGCAGTTGTTCCTGATTTTGCTGCTTTTCCTGTTCTTTCGCTTGTGGTTTTTCTTCTTGCTTAGTCTCAGGTTCTACTTTCTCTGTCTCAATTTTAACCGTAGCTGTTCCCCTGGACATTTTCTGAACATTGTCAGGCAGGTCGATCGGCACGTCAAACTCGTCATCTTCCTTTATTTCATCAACCGCTACAGGAAGCCGAACCTCATTGATCGAACCGAGGACCGACTCTGGACCATACAATGTCACTTCCTTAGGTTCAACATTTATATCTGTGATCGTAACTCCCTGATCCGGGGTCCCTGTTTGAATCGGTACAATTGGTACCTTTTTCGCAGGAATACTGACACGGATGGAAACATCTACAACTTCAGGTGCTATCAGCACGTCAAGCTTATTTAAATCACGGTCAAGAGCCTGGACTCTGGCCTGACGGTTTATGGTTTCATTTACGTCTCGATTAAGTTCAATGATTGTTTTTACATATGAAATTCTATCAATTGTGTCTTTGGCGCCGGTTATTTTAACTGTTTCCGGATTCACAACAGGGCTTTCCGCTGTATATCCCTCTTCCAGTATAGAACTGTTAAACTCCGGATCTACCGTAAATTCTTTCGTCACTCTTTCCTGGACAGTGACTGTGGCGTACTCGGGACTGATAGCGGCTGTTAACCTTTCGTTCAAATCCCGTACCTTAAATTGCACCTTTTTCTGGCCTAAGGATATTTCCGGATCGGATAAATCAATATATACTCTGAAATCGCCTTGATTTTTCGCAGAAACCACCAGGGCTTTCGCTCCTTTTAAGGTAACATCCACGGTCCTGGGGGCTCCGGTTACCACCAGGTTATCCTGATCATAGTCAATCTCGACGGGCACATTCTCAATGGTTTCGGTAACTTCCTTTCCCGGTGTATTAAAACCAAGAGATCTCTTGCTGGAGGACTCAGGCTCCAGATTAACGGATGTAAATAAAAGACCAGCCAAGGCTAAGGCGACAACCCGGATGAACCATGGATTGTTCATGAATTTATCCATCTTTCTTCCCCCTCCAATTCCAGCGTACTGAAGAAGTTGCTCTATTTTCTAAGACAAGATCATCCATTAATATCGCTCTAAATGTATCCTGGTCTAGCTCACGGTGCAGCTCCCCATTTTTCGTAAGGGAGATCCCGCCTGTTTCTTCTGATACGACCACAGTGATACAATCGGTGACCTCACTGACACCAATTGCGGCTCGGTGCCTTGTCCCAAGCTCCTTTGAAATGAAGGGACTTTCCGAAAGCGGCAAATAACAGGCTGCTGCAGCCACCTGATTATTTTGGAGAATGACGGCTCCATCATGCAGCGGTGTATTCGGGATAAAAATATTGATAAGTAATTCACTTGAAATATGGGATCCCAGCGGAATCCCTGTTTCAATATAATCACTCAGGCCTGTTTCCCGTTCAATTGAAATCAGCGCCCCAATCCGCCTTTTCGCCATGTATGAAGCAGCTTTAATAATTTCCTCTACCAATCGGTCCTGTTCTTCTTCTTCCTGTCCGGCACCCCGGGTAAACAACTTTCCCCTTCCCAGTTGTTCAAGGGCCCGGCGCAGCTCCGGCTGAAAAATGATAATGATTGCAAGGAATCCCCATGTCATCGCTTGTTGCATTAACCATCCAAGTGTATTTAGACCAATCAGACTGCTCAGGCTATGTACAACAACAATTACAAATATTCCCCGCAGCAGCTGAACGGCTTTCGTGCCTCGAATGACCATCAATAGTCTATATATCACAAACCAAACAACGAGAATATCGATGAAATTCACTATATAATCCAGGAAAGTAAAGTTGGATAATGACATGTTACTTCCTCCAGTCGGCAATGCTCCTTAAGTAAATGTTTCGTAATGTAACTTTACTAGTATAACATAGCTTATTTTATCACTTCTAAACATTATAGTGTCATCGGTATAGTATGTCCAAAAAAAGCCACCCCTTAAAAGCAGCAGCTTCAAACATGCGGGGATTCGTTCCTCACTTAGCCTGAAGAGCGTTATCGCTTCTAGGGGACAGCCTGTTTATCTTGGTTCTATTTATCTTCATTCATTTGAAAAATCGCTTTGGCGGTATTTTTCATTTTAAACCAAAGCCATTCGAAAATTTGATCTACCTCTTCCATATCACCGGTAACACTTCCGGCCGATGCCAGATAATTATGTCCGTTAATAACGGTCACATCTCCCTGGACGTCACCCTCTATCCGAATGTCCCCGTTTTGGACGACAACATCTCCTTTTACGGTTTTTCCTTTAGGAACAATTACCGTCTCATTTTCAACCACCAGATTCACCTGCTTCGAAACAGAAAAATTCTGGTCCTGGTTATACGTTCCAAACATTGCGCCTGCCATCAGTACGAAAAATAAAGAGACAGCTGTCAAAAATGGATGTTTCTTTAACCAGCGCTCGGCACCTGCCTTTCTCTTTTCCTTCGGCAGGTTTGCCGTTACTCGCTGGGTAAACCCGGCTGGAGCTGCCATACTTGAAGTACTCTGAACGAGTGCAACCGCCTTTTTCAATTCATGAAAATGAACCTGGCAATCTTGACAGCTCCGTAAATGCTCCCGTAAGCTAATTTCGTCTTCTGTCTTTATATCTTCATCTAAATATTGATGCATAAGATCGATGATTTCATCAGGGCATTGCAAAATTCTCACCTTCTTCTTATAAATGGCGCAGCTGGTTCCTTAACGCTTCTCGGCCACGGTGTATTCTTGTTTTAACGGTGCCTACAGGTAAGTCCAATATTTCGCTGATTTCCTTAAGCGATAGCTCCTCGATATATTTTAATACGATGGGCGATCTGTATTTTTCCGGCAGTTTAAGAATTTCCGCTTGAATCGTTTCCTGCAGCTCCAAGGATTCTAATTCATCCTCGGGGAGAACCGTATCGGCGGCTACCTGTGAATACATATTCAAGCCTTCTGTCCCGGCCACCTCGGCATCCAGATAAAAATCTGGTTTCTTTTTCCGGATCCGATCAATGCACAAGTTCGTGGCAATCCGATACAACCACGTGGAAAACTTCATGTTTATATGAAAGCTTTGAATGTTAACGTATGCCCGCACAAATGCTTCCTGTGCCATATCTTCCGCTTCATGCCTATTACCAAGCATTCGAAAACAGACCTGGAAGACTTTGTCTTTATACAGCTCGACAATCTCCCCAAACGCGTTTTGATCTCCCTTTAAGACCTGTTTAATTCTCTTTTTTATGATTTCTTCCATTCAGTACTTTACCTCCGCTCATGCGGCTATACGATATTTACGAATCGCAAGCTAAAAAGGTTTCAAAAAACACATCATATTTATATTAACAAAGTTTTACAAAAAATGTTTAAAAAATAAGAAAATGGTTATATAAAAAAGACATAGAATGGAAAGAGAGGATTACCTTCGATGACTACGGAACAACTTTTGCGAAATATAGAAGAATGCCGGGAAAGGATGATTCATTTAGCCAGTTACTCCACAATGGACAATCATCGAGTAGTAGAAGCCAGTACAGAATTGGACCAGCTTATTAATCAATACTTGCACTTAACGAAAAAACAGTAACCCCGTGGTTACTGTTTCAATTTCTCCGAAACAGCGACCCCAAAGCGACAGCTTCGGTTGCCGTCTTAATACAAAATCCAAGTGAAACCTAAAATAAAAAAGTCTTAAACTCGAGAGTTTAAGACGAAAGTTTGGTGTTATGTAGTTAGATGGTGGAGCCTAGCGGGATCGAACCGCTGACCTCCTGCGTGCAAGGCAGGCGCTCTCCCAGCTGAGCTAAGGCCCCATTTATCGAAGCTAGACCATGGAGGGGAAGACGGGATTCAAACCTGCGGCCCCGACCTTGGCAAGGTTGGTATTCTATCACTGGACTACTTCCGCAAAGAAAAGTGAAAGCGCCCTGTTCAGCCGCGACAGACATAAGACACACCATGCAGGAAATCTTGATCTCTGAGACGAGGTGGCTTATAGCTCCGAACGGCTGGGCGCTGCAACTAGACCTAACTATCAAATTTATATTTCTTATTTACATTATGAGCCATGAAGGACTCGAACCTTCGACCCTCTGATTAAAAGTCAGATGCTCTACCAACTGAGCTAATGGCTCTATGGCTGGGCTAGCTGGATTCGAACCAACGCATGACGGAGTCAAAGTCCGTTGCCTTACCGCTTGGCTATAGCCCAATAAAAAATTAGCTTTATAAAAAAATAGGTGGTAATCATATAATTCCCTTTTATAGAGAATATATAACTTGTCCACAAGAGCTTTTATAAAATGGTGGAGGGGGACGGATTCGAACCGCCGAACCCGTAGGGAGCGGATTTACAGTCCGCCGCGTTTAGCCACTTCGCTACCCCTCCACATATAAAAAGAATGGTGCCGGCAAGAGGACTTGAACCCCCAACCTACTGATTACAAGTCAGTTGCTCTACCAATTGAGCTACACCGGCTAATAAATATGGTGGAGGATGACGGGATCGAACCGCCGACCCTCTGCTTGTAAGGCAGATGCTCTCCCAGCTGAGCTAATCCTCCAATATGTATAAATGGTGACCCCTACGGGATTCGAACCCGTGTTACCGCCGTGAAAGGGCGGTGTCTTAACCGCTTGACCAAGGGGCCGATTTGGTTTTTCGAAAACTATTGAAAGCTCCCAAGCGGGCTCGAACCGCTGACCTCTTCCTTACCATGGAAGTGCTCTACCTGCTGAGCTATGGAAGCATGGCTCCGCAGGTAGGACTCGAACCTACGACCGTTCGGTTAACAGCCGAATGCTCTACCACTGAGCTACTGCGGAATGATATAATGTTTTCTAAAACTAGCTTCTACAAATGTCTTGAATAATATAGCTTGGCGACGTCCTACTCTCACAGGGGGAGAT
>NZ_RYZZ01000013.1 GCF_003989135.1 Peribacillus cavernae | reverse complement strand
CGTCGGCAGCGTCAGATGTGTATAAGAGACAGCCGACAAGCATAAGACGAGCAGCTGTATGGGGAGCGATTTTCTCCCCATCAGATGATTGGCTTATGACCTCGAGGGGCTAGGCGCTGGAGCTGGATGCAGATAACCTAGATTAAATTATCCTTAACAATAAAAAAAACAGGGACAGTCACTCTTGTGACTGTCCCTGTTGTCAACTTAAGGAACACGCTTGATTGAAAATCATGATAAATAGGTGGTACTGCCCCATCTAGGCGGGGTGTTTTTGTCCCAATAAATCTTTCCGAGCTCGTAATGGCTGAGAAACTGGTCATGATGTGTATGGTAATGAAAATTAAACCAATAGCCTTCCTGGGGCGGATTTTCCTGCCTTACATGGAAACGGATGATGTCCTCATTTGTTTGTTCATTGTAAATATGAAAAATCTTTTCTCCGCGGCCTGCCGCCGGTTTTTCCGAAACAGCCAACTGCATCAGTTTCTCCTCGGGAAATTGCAAGGTAATATGGTCAATTGCTTCTTCCATTTTCGGCAAAATAATTCCCTTGAATTCATCTTGAATTTTCGGACCGATTTTGCCGCCAAATTTTACATATGAATTTCTCTCAGCGTGCACCAGCATTTCCCGGACAAACATTTCCCTATCAATCGGCTCATGGATATAGGATGGCGATTCCCTATCCAGACGTTCAAAGTTATGCTGTGAGCCGGCTTCATGAATCGAATCCTTTTTCGAATTCTTATCATTCTCCGCCTGGCCTAACCAATGTAAATCAGCAGGAGAGATTAACCCGAACGTTAAGATGGAGACTAAAACAACCAGACTTTTCCTAAGCCACTTCGCAGTTTTCATTGCAAAAAACCCCTCGCGATAAAGTGAAACTTCCATTTACATTTTTATAATTCTAGTATACAAGCCTTTTAACTGTATTACGAATTTTTATTTGTGAAATGTTTCAAAAAAACGAAAAAGGGATAAAAAACAATAAGTTGCAAATATAGAGCAAGTATTTTTAACCCTTCATTCCGGAACTCCACCGTTAAATCTGTTTTTCAGATGAATGAGAATAAATAACAGGAAGCAATACTAAGATGTAACAAACCTTAATCAAAGGGAGGAACGGTCATGGAGTGGTCAATTGCAATCGTTATTTCAAGTATGCTAATGTTACTATATTTCATCTATCTTTCCATTACTGATTGATATGGAGACGTCAATTTTTAATTCCTTGTCATTTGCTTGACAAGGTTTTCTTTCGTCTAACTATTGACACTCCCATAAATATTCTTATACTTTGTCTACCGGTACACACTTCGAGGAGGTTTTTTAGCATGGCTGACGATAACAAAGAATATCTTGGACGTACAAATCATCGCGATTATGCGAGAGAAACAGCAACAGGCAACGCCGGGATGGTCGTTACGGCCCATCCTATCGCAACGGATATTGGCAGGAAAATTCTCAAGGATGGCGGCAATGCAGTGGATGCAGCCATTGCGATCCAATTTGCCTTGAATATTGCCGAGCCAATGATGACTGGCATCGGCGGCAGCGGATTTATGATGATATACGATAAAGATAGCGATAAAATAAAAATATTCGACGGCCATGTCCGGGCGCCAGAGGCGGCACATCCTGAAATGTTCCTTGATAATAACAAAGAGGTCATCCCATTCAAAAAGCGCTCAACACATGCGTCGGCTGTAGGCGTTCCTGGTATATTAAAAGCGATGGATGAAGCCCGCAAGGCTTACGGGACCAAACCGCTGGCCGAGCTAATCGAACCTTCGATTGAGTTCGCTGAAAAGGGAGTTTCCGCTAATTGGGTCTTGTCCGAGGCCCTGGAGAATTTCCATTATCGTTTAGGAGATGAAGCACAAAGCATCTTTATCCCAAATGGAAGAAGAATACAAGAAGGGGAAATCTTTAAGAAGGAGAACCTTGCACATACCTATCGTATCTTACAGAAGGAAGGAATAGCCGCCTTTTATGAAGGAGAAATCGGTGAAGGAATAGTCAAGGCAATTACCGATCTCGGCGGATTCATGAAGCTCACCGATCTAGCCAACTATAGGATTACAGTGGACGAGCCTGTCTGGGGAAGCTATAAAGACTTTAAAATTGCTTCATCCTATGCACCAAGTGCAGGTGGCTTTGCCTTGATCCAACTCATGAAGATTCTTGAAGGATTTCATCTTGAACAGTACGACGTAAGGTCATGGGAAAAGTATTACTTAATCTCCGAAGCAATGCGTATGGTCTTTACTGATAAAAAAGCTTTCTTTGCAGACCCTGAATTTGCCGATCTTCCTTTGAAGGGACTTCTTCACGAAGACTATCTCGCAGGTCGGAGAAAATTAATTGATTTTAAAACAAGGAACCCGAAAATCGATTTTGGCAACCCGTGGAAGTATGACACAGTAAAACCATGGGAGGTTATCCGCCAGCCAGAAGATCCGGAATTAAGTGAAACAACTCATTTCACCGTGCAAGATAGATGGGGAAATATCGTTGCCTGCACATCGACGGTTGAACACCCATTCGGTTCCGGCATCATGGTGCCTGAATATGGGTTTATGCTGAATAATGAACTTACTGATTTTGATTCGGTTCCGGGCGGCATGAACCAAGTTGAGCCGGAGAAACGCCCTGTCAGCTTTAAAAGCCCAACTATTATTTTCAAAAATGATTTGCCGGTGCTGACACTCGGCTCACCGGGAGGGCCGACAATCCTCAGCTCTGTTTCACAAACGATTATCAATGTCATAGATTACAATATGAACTTGAAAGATGCCATCGAAGAACCGCGGATTTTCACGCCGATGGGACCTCACATCGAATGGGAGAAGGGCATGGATATGCAGAGCAAAGGCCATCTTGAATCAATGGGCTTTGCCTTCAATGATGTCCCCCACATAATCGGAAACGTCCAGGGCATCCAAATCGATCCCGATAATGGCACATTATTTGGTGCAGCCGACTCCAGCCGTGAAGGCAAAGCAACAGGATTAAATGAAGAAGATTACGACAACTAAGATTGAAACCGGCAGTCCCTTTGATAGGGCCTGCCGGTTTATTATTAGACATCTATATAGCCAAAATGGAACTTTGAAGTTTTACGGACAATCACCCGAAAGTCAAATTTCGTAAACCGGCGGCTTCTAAAGTGATCTTTAAGGACAACTCTCCGTCCTGCCACCCGCTTTGCCTCTTCGATTATTTCCTCCGACAAATCATGGCCGGACGCAAAGTGCGTCAATGAGCGAAGCCCGTCCGATTCCGTAATGCTTTTTTCAAACATCGGATCAAAATAGACAACGTCAAAGTTTGCATCACTACATGACTTTAACACGTCAAGATGATTGGACGGCCTCACTTTAACTCTTCTTAACGCATGATCAATGATTTCGTTGCCTGACTGCCATTCCTCAAGCCCTCTTTTTACTACATACGAGAGCAGCGGACTTTCTTCTATCCCTTCTACTGTCCCATATTCTCCTGCAACAAAGCTTGCGACGATAGCATCTGCGCCCAATCCAAGCGTGCAATCCAGTACAGAAGATCCAGTTTCGATTCCAGCAGTGAAAATATATGGGTCTTCTTCTCCTTTAAGCAGCCTTTTGATTCTCAGCATGGCTACGTTTGGATGGAAGAAAAAAGGTTCGTTGTGATTCATTTTATATAAATCAAGTCTCTGTCTTCCAACTACCAAACAATCCCCGCTGTATATCTTTTGCATTTCCGCAACAGAACGCTTAAAGCGTGGGATGAACGGTACATGCAAATCCCCGGCTGCCTTCCTGGCCTGGGCTATCAATTCAGAATCTGTCCGTCCGGCAGTGGTTACAAACATAAATTAAGTCTCCCTTATCATTGAAAAGGAGAATGCCCTTAGACACTCCCCTAATGTTTCTCTTATGATTGTTGTTCAAATGCAGACAAAAGATTTTCCATGACCGCTTCCATCGCATGGTCTTCAATATCATGGCGCGGGATGAAATGGACGACTTCTTTTCCTCGTAACAGGGCCATCGAAGGTGAGGAAGGCTCGACCCCTTTAAAATACTCACGCATTTTTGCCGTTGCTTCTTTATCCTGTCCGGCAAAGACCGTTACAAGGTGATCAGGTTTTTTTTCAGAACGGAGAACTGCCTGAGTAGCTGCCGGTCGGGCAAGCCCCGCGGCACATCCGCAAACGGAATTTACAACGACCAACGTCGTTCCCTCAGCACTTTCCATATACGTTTCCACTTCTTCTTCTGTGAGCAGTTCGTTAAAACCCGCCTGGACAAGCTCCTGGCGCATCGGTATTACCATTTGTCTCATATATTCTTCATATGCCATTGACATAAAAATTACCTCCTATTATTCATTTCTTGTCTGGTGATAGCATACTATATTCTTTAATTAATGTGCAATGAACGCGCTTTGGAATTCGATTCTAAGGAATAATAAACCCGGCCGGAAAATAGGTTTCCGGCCGGGTAATATGGGTTACTTAGAACGGAGCTTCGTTTCCTCTTCTTTAAACCAATCAGTCACTGCGCCTCTGGATGCAGATGAGACCAGCCTTGCATATTTAGCCAATGTTCCTCTTGCAATTAAAGGAGGCGCCTGCCAATCCAGCTTGCGTGCTTCAAACTCCTCTTCCGATAGATCAACGGAAAGTAATTGTGCTTCGGTATTGATTGTTACGATATCACCGGTTTTAATCAGTCCAATCGGACCTCCTGCCTGTGCTTCTGGTGCAATATGCCCGATTACCAGGCCATGCGTGCCTCCTGAAAAGCGTCCATCCGTAAGCAGGGCAACGGATTCGCCGAGGCCCTTACCAACAAGAATTCCTGAGATAGAAAGCATTTCAGGCATTCCTGGTCCGCCTTTTGGACCTTCATAGCGGATGACCAAAACATCGCCTGCCTGAATTTCATCTTTTAGAATGGCTTCGGTTGCGCTTGGTTCATCATCAAAAACCTTTGCCGTGCCAGTCATCTCTTTCACTTTTAATCCAGAAACTTTTGCAACCGCTCCTTCTGGTGCAAGGTTGCCTTTCAGGATAACCAGCGGTCCCTCTTCCCTTAATGGTGTTTCAAGCGGGAAGATCACTTTTTGCCCGTCTGTGAGATCAGGCCATTCTTCCAAGTTTTCAGCAAGCGTTTTTCCGGTGACAGTCATACAGTCGCCATGAAGCAGGCCGCCTTTTAATAATAATCGCATCACGGCAGGAACACCGCCAACATTGTACAAGTCCTGCATGACGTATTTTCCGCTTGGTTTAAGATCAGCGATATGAGGCACTTTCTTTTGCAGGCGATTAAAGTCATCAAGCGATAAATCCACCTCAGCGGAGTGGGCAATCGCCATTAAGTGCAGGATGGCATTTGTCGACCCGCCCAGTGCCATGACAACGGTAATCGCATTTTCAAATGCTTCCTTCGTTAGAATATCACGTGGATAGATGTCTTTTTCAAGCAGATTATAAACAGCCTGTCCCGCACGGAAGCTATCGTCATGCTTTTCATCTGTTTCCGCAGGATGTGAGGAACTTCCCGGAAGGCTCATTCCCATCGCTTCAATCGCGCTTGCCATCGTATTTGCGGTGTACATTCCGCCGCATGATCCGGCACCTGGACATACATGGCATTCTATTTGGTGGAGTTCCTCCCTGTCAATCGCTGCTGCATTGTACTGGCCTACCCCTTCAAACGCAGATACGATATCAACATCCTTCCCATTCAGGTTACCAGGCTTTATCGTACCGCCATAGACAAAAACGGAAGGCAGATTCATCCGGGCAATCGCCATCATACAGCCGGGCATGTTCTTATCACAGCCGCCGATAGCCACAAACCCATCAAGGCTTTCCCCGCCAACGACCGTTTCAATCGAATCAGCGATTAAATCACGGCTCGGAAGAGAGTAACGCATGCCTTCAGTGCCCATTGAAATCCCGTCTGAGACAGTTATGGTATTGAAGATCATCGGTGCGCCCCCGGCTTCTCTTGCACCGGATTTCGCTTTTCTTGCCAATTCATCGATATGTATGTTGCACGGGGTAACCTCGCTCCATGTACTAGCAATGCCGATCATCGGTTTTTTAAAATCTTCATCGGTAAACCCAACTGCACGGAGCATCGCCCGGTTAGGAACCCTTGTTTCTCCCTCGCTTATAACCTTGCTGCGTATTCTTAAATCTTTCGCCATTGCATTTTTACCTCCTCTTGTTTTTATATCAATATAGAAAACTTTTAAGATAATTTCAACAACTTTCTCAACATTTTTAAAATATTCTGTTTTGAAGACGGTTTCATGGACTTTATGTAAAAAAAATGGCTTTCGGACCGGGTGCATTGTTTTCCGATCCAAAAGCCATTGATCAGCCTTTTAATCCTAGGTTTGTCTCGATTCGGTCATCTGCTTCCAGACAGAACCCTTTGCTTCTTCGCCGGTCTCGATCCGTTCTATCGCCATCTTTGCCTGCATCGCAACTTCAAACTCAGGGTCATTTTCAGCATTCTTTAATGCGGGCAGTACCCTTTCAGCCCCGGATTCATATAAAAACATTGCGGCTCTCCACCTGACAATTTTATTTTTATCAGAAAGTGTCTTCGCCATTTCGTCCATCGCTTCTTCAAAGCCAAGATCGGATAAACAGTCTCCCGCTGTGCGCCTGACGGCAGGATTTTTATCATTCAGCCCTTTATAAAGCGCAGGCAGGACCTGCTTATCTTCGATCATACCCAAATAGACAACAGCCAGCCTTCTGATCGATTGCTTACTGTCATCAAGGGCCCGGTCAAGCAGCGGTATATCTTCTACTGTCGGGTCATCCATTTGTTCGAGAGCCTGATACCGTTTCTTCCAATCTTCCTCGGCAAATACTTCTTCCGTAAGTTTCCGCTTGTTCCGCTTGATAACTGCGCCCTTTTTTCCATCGTCATTTTGTGCCGCTGATACCAGCATATTCAATCTTTCCTCTGGGTAGGCAGCAATCAGCTCTTCTGACACTTCCGCGCCAATGGCATCCATGTCGCCGTACCGGACACCGTAATCCTTCCATTTTCGAAGCAGGACAACATTGTCTTCAGGCGCTTGAGCGTCTGCCATTGTTTTTACGAAATAATCCGGAAGGGCAAACCGTTTTTCTGTGGTGCCATCATTCAGCTTGATTTGCATAGGAATTCCTTTAAATTGCTGAATTAATACAGATACCTCGCCGTAATGGTCGAGCATCGTATTCTCGCCCTGTTCTTTGCCGGTATCCTCGCCAAAGCACTGGCGGACCTTAATCAGGATTTCCTTCCAGTCAAATTTAGGGTTTCTCTCTACTGCAAGGAAATCGGCTACATGATAAACCCCTTTCACCCCATCTACTTGCAAGATTGCTTTAACGACGGCTGGGGCTGCTTCAGCCTGGTCTTTTTTGTAGTTATTGCTTTTTCCAGAAGAAAGCTCCTCCGTTAAATTTATTTTCATTGTATTAGGGCTCGGTGTTGGTTCAATTGATTTTATATCCAAAAGTGTTCTCTCCTTTTTCCATAAAGGACTTTAGTTCCGATTTTATCATAGTGTCCAGCTAATATCATGTTTCCCGATTATCTGTATAAAATCGGCTCCAGGAGGATATTATCAAAAAGCTCTCGGAATAGCATTTGGATTGAAGCAAATTTTTTAATTTTTTCATCACCTCACCGGGCCGTTTTTATAGTTGTTAATTTTCTGATCCATGGGTATAATAAAAATATAGAGAATAAAAAAGGCACTGGCAGTGAACCAGTACCTTCCTTGCACAGCAAACTGCATAAAGAGCAGTGGCTTTAGTAGATGTTGATAAGCTACAAAAAAGTAACCTATTTCCTTACTACATCGGCCAAGACATTGGTAAGGGGGGTTACTTTTTTTGTGTAACCGCGATTACTGCGACGATAAGTGAAGCGAAAGAGATCATAATCACTAATGCGTCGGTTATTGTAATCACCAGCAGCACCCCCTTTCTGATCGGGGATAACCACTGCCCGCTATACCGAATTGCTATGCATCCCTATTATACCAATATTACCAGCTTATTGCAGTTTTAATTTATCTTTGTATAACAGCAATCCCCTTATTCTTCGATTTTTTCCGCCAGATACTCCCACCGTTCTATCATATATTCCAGCTTTTCGTTCAGTTCATCCTCTTCGTCAGAAAGCGCCTTTATTTTCCCGTAGTCGCTGCCCGCAGCTGCCATTTCCTTTGAGATGACATTAATCCTTTCTTCCACTTCCTCCATCTTGTCTTCTATTTCTTCCCATTCCTTCGCTTCTTTATAAGTAAGCTTTTTCTTTTTCTTTTTGTTCTCCTCTGCCGGCTTAGTGATTTCCGCAGACTGCTTCACGATTGTAGCGGCTTCATACGCTTTCGATTCCTCAAGGAATTCGGAAAAAAGCCCATAATAAAAATTGATTTTTCCTTCACCCTTGAAAACCAACAGCTGCTTGCACGTCTTATCGAGGAAATAACGGTCATGGGAAACGGTGATGACTACCCCGGCGAAGGTTTCCAAATAATCCTCTAGCACGGTGAGTGTCTGGGTATCAAGGTCATTGGTCGGCTCGTCCAAAAGCAGAACATTCGGGGCTGACATCAGGATTTTCAATAAATATAGACGTCTCTTTTCACCGCCTGAAAGCTTTCGGATCGGCGTCCCGTGCGTATTCATCGGGAACAGAAAGCGCTCAAGCATCTGTGCAGCTGTAATGTAAGTGCCATCCTTAAGCGCTATCGATTCTGCCGTTTCCCGGATATATTCGATCATTCGCAGGCTTTCATCCATATCCTCATTTTCCTGAGTGTAATATTCCAGCTTAACGGTCTGTCCTGTTTCAATTTCACCCTCATCTATCGTCTGCCTTCCCGACAAGATATTTAACAGGGTTGACTTCCCGGTCCCGTTGCTGCCGACAACACCAATTCGGTCACCCGGCTTGAACAAAAAAGAAAATCCCTCCAATATCTGCTGATTTCCAAACGATTTTGAAATTCCCTTCAGTTCAAGCACCTTTTTTCCTAGCCTCGAACCGCTTAATTCAATTTCCAGGCTTTCCGAATAACTTTTATTCTTTAGATCTCCTTCCAACGTTTCAAACCGCTGGATTCTCGCTTTTTGTTTTGTCGAGCGGGCTTTGGCGCCAGTCCTAATCCAGGCAAGTTCCTTTTTAAACAAGCTTTCCTGCTTGGAACGCTGGAGGGATTCATTTTCTTCCCGAATTGCTTTGCTTTCAAGAAAATCTGTGTAGCTCCCCCGGAATTCGTATAAATTCCCCTGTGCGAGCTCCCAAACTTTGCTGGAAATACGATCAAGAAAATAGCGGTCATGAGTTACGAATAAAACAGATTGCTGATACTTGGCAAGGTAATCCTCCAGCCAGGTAATGCTGTCGTAATCCAAATGGTTCGTAGGCTCGTCAAGAATCAGCAAATCCGGGTTTTCAATCAGCGTCTTTGCCAGAGCCGCCCTTTTCTTTTGACCTCCAGACATTTCTGAAAGCTTTCTGGAGAAATCGTAAAGCCCCAGTTTGGTCAGGATTGTTTTGGCGTTGGCATTTGTGTCCCAAGCATTGGTTTCATCCATAGACTGCTGAAGCTTCAGCAGGTGCTCCTGTGTGTTTGAATCTTCAGGGTTGTCCTGAAGCAGGAGCAGCGTTTTTTCATAATCCTTTATCAAGGAAAAGGTCGGGGTGTCGCCTGCAAACAAATATTCCAGCACCGTCAGCCTTTCATCAAAGACCGGGGCCTGAGATAAATAAGAAATTGTATAGTCTTTTGGATGATCTACTGTCCCTCCATCGCTTTCTTCCACGCCGGCAATGATGTTCAGCAACGTTGACTTTCCGGTACCGTTGACGCCAATAATTCCAATCTTGTCACCTTCCGTAATTGAAAAAGATACATCCTTAAAGACCAATTTTTCGCCCTGCATTTTTTCCAAATGATCTATACTGAAAACTTTCATCATGTAACATCCCATTCTTTATGAAATTGCTGTAAGTAATTTTGATTCATATAAATCTCCTTCAGTTATTTCTTTACTATTTTATCATGAGTTTGCTTATTGAAAAGAATATCCTGTTATTTCGATACCAACCAGCCATATTCCTAGCTTTTGCTAGTTAAAAGCCCAATCCTTTTTTGTCTCCACCTCATACCATATTGGAAAAGACTAAGGAGTTTTTGCCAATGGAAATACCCGTGACCGGGTTCATGTATCATTCAGATGATTCAGATCCTATGCATTCCCACCATCTTTATATAACTTCATGGGATGGGAGGCCTGTCCATGTTCACGAATTTAAAGGAGTTACCTCTTACGATGTAGGACATAGACATAGATATGCGGGAACTACTGAACCGGCTCCAAGTGGAGTACAGCATACCCATAAGTATTTTACTTTTACTTCCTTTGATGATGGGCACAAACATCAGATCCGCGGTGTAACTGGTCCTGCTATTCCCCTTCCAAGCGGTGGCCATTATCACGAATTTAGTGGGGTTACCAATGTCGATGGAGATACTCCTCATAGACACGGATATAGTGGAAGAACCAGTCTTTAACTTTTTACGATACTCATCTATTAGCTTATTATCCGGATAAACTCCCTTTGTTGCATTTGAACTTGTCTCTAGAAAATGAAACATAAAAAATGCATGTAATTGACTTACATGCATTTTTTATGGATGTAAAAACTAATGCAACTGAGAAGATCGTTTTGAAGTTATTGAGAGCTATTGAGTTGTTGAATCATTTTGTGCACGATTCGAAAGATCATTTAAAATGGAGAGGAACTTATTCGCTTCGCGTGTAACATGATCAGCGAGGACAGGATTGATCAAACTCAATACCCTGCACTGTTGAATCAGATCACGTGCATCTTGCTTAAAGTTGCGAAGATCGGTAGTAGCCCTTTGAGCATCTTCGGTAAAGCGCGTCAGTACATTAAAAAATGACGGCTCTGTTTGTTTTACCATTGATTCTAGATCCCGCGCCTGTGCCAATAGTTGATCGAATTCATCTGAAAACGTACTTGCAACAGTAACTAACTTTCGTTCCGAGGGGTCAAGTAATGAAGCAATAAACTTGCTGTGATCAGCCATGATACGAAGCCAAAAAACATTTTCATCCACAATACGATCGGCAAGGGGTTCACGTCTTCCCTTATTAAGGCCCTTCAATGTCTCAACAAAATAGCCAGCTTCACGGGCAATGTGATCAATTAAAAGCGGGAAGTTAAATCCTGCAATTTTACACTGGATTATTAGTAACAGAACTTTTGATTTAAATTCCCGGAAACTTCGTGCGAGTATAATAGTCTGTTCATTAAATTTTCTTACCACATCTGAATCCCGGCGCAGCGTTGCCAATTCAGCCAATTGCTTATCAAATACAACAAAAAATTGATCCGCCTCTCGAATCAACTTTTTATCATTTCTGTCAAATCCCTGTGACATAAACAATGCGTGTTCTTTCATAATTCGCAACCAGAAGAGATTCTCATTAATTGACTCTGTAACAAAATCCACTTCTGCCAATTGACTCACCACAAATTCCCCCTTTTTCTTATACATTTTAGATTTTTGAAAGCACTTTTCTTTTCTTAAGTATATGTAAAGAGAAAGGTGCCAGAGTGTTACCTACCATTATCTTATTAAACTGGATACGTATATATCACATCATTTTTCTGCTTGGTAAAATTTAATTCCTTTATAGCCTAGAGATTGATTATTACCTGTATTGAACTATTATCGTTTTGTTATCGTTCTTAGCCTTTTTTCACTTTAATAAATGGGCTCAATCTAAAAATGGAAATCCTGTAACAGCATGTAGACGTGAACATACGATGAAATGAGACATCATCCGATTTGAAAGGAGTAAATTGTTCATGAAACAGTCATTCCCTTTTTTTTGCTATACATTTAATCGTAGCTGCCCGGAACCTGATATAAATATTAATATAACAGACCTTATAGACAGTCCTCCAGAAATTACTGAACTTGAGAATGCACTTGAAAAAAGGCTGCGTATGGAACTGGAACGCCTGGGAGGAATTAAACCTCTTCGGGAAATACGTAAAACTAAAAAAAGACCTTCAATCGAATCCAGGATTTTAAGATTTAAGTAGTTATCCAGTTAGTCAAGTTCTCACAATAAGACTCCACGTTAAAATACCCGATATCCAGTAGGAAATCGGGTATGTTTAGATTATGTTTTTAATGGTATAGATAATCCATTCTATAAAATGGAATAAAGTTGTACGACAACGAGGGGCTTCTAGCCATGACTGCTAAAGAAGCGCTTTAATATCACTTGCAATTTCAAGAGGCTTTGTCCGCGGTGCATAGCGATTTACCACATTTCCTTTCTGGTCAATCAAAAATTTGGTAAAGTTCCACTTTATTGCTTTCGAACCCATTACACCCGGGGCATTTTCCGTAAGATATTTAAAAAGGGGATGGGCATCCCTACCCTTCACATCTATTTTTGCAAATAATGGGAAGGTCACTCCATAGTTCAGACGGCAAAATGAGTCAATTTCCAGTTCATCCCCCGGTTCCTGGCCAAGAAACTGATTGCAGGGAAACCCCAGTACTGAAAACCCTTGATCTTGATAGGTTTCATAAAGGCGTTGGAGTTCCTCGTATTGAGGGGTAAAGCCGCATTTGCTTGCAGTGTTGACGATTAAGAGCACATTGCCTTTAAACTGATTGATAGATGTCTCTTCATCATTTATCTTTTTAACCTCAAACTCATAAACAGACATACATTATTTCACTTCCGATCCTATTATTTGCAGTTTTATTTGCTGCAGCTCTTTTACTTCCTGTTATTTTGAAGATTCTCCAGGACCGACAGCGAGTCTACCATGTAATCTACCATGGTCAATAGATCGTCCATTTGCTCTTCTTTTACAAGCCTGTCAAATGAGACGGAAGCAATGGCGTATGAAGCATGGCTGACGGCCGCATTCGTGTATTGGACAGTACTGCTTACCTTGATGATTCTTTTTTTACCCCAAATGGCTTCAAGCGAACCAATTAAATGATCAGCTTGCTTTTGATCAACTTGAAATGGTACAGAGAAAGCAACGGTTAACGTACAGCCCGCTTTCGTATCATTTTCCTGTGCATTCCCAAGGAGCTCAGAGGTAAGGTTCTCTATATCAGCCTCTAAGAAAAGGCTCGCTTTAACGGATCGGTTTTCAGGAAGTGTGATTTCAATTTCGTATTGTCTTGACAGGGCCGAAAGATTTACGATGTCTTTCCTGTTTGTGACAGAAACTTCCCCGTAAAATTCCTTATCGTAAATCGCCCCTTCCAATACTACTTTCATATTTTCGAAAGCGGTCGGGTCGAACATTAAAAAAGCCCAATCGCTTTTCCGGAATCATCGACATCCATATTCATCGCAGCCGGCTTTTTCGGGAGGCCCGGCATCGTCATGATATCTCCGGTCAGTACGACAATGAAACCAGCGCCGATCGAAGGTTTTAAAGATCGGACCTTTATCGTGAAATCTTCAGGACGTCCGAGTTTCGATGGATCATCCGAAAGGGAATACTGCGTCTTTGCCATGCAGACAGGCAACTGCGACCAGCCTTCTTTCTCAAATTGAAGCAGCTGTTTTTTAGCCTCTGAACTGAACTCCACATTTGATGCTCCATATACTTTTTGGGCAACCGTCATAATTTTTTGTTCCACTGGGTCGGATAGGCTGTATAACGTCTGGAAGGTCTTTGTGTTATTTGCGATCTCCTCCAGAAGCTTTTCCGCTAGTCCAATTCCGCCATTTCCACCCTTTTCCCATACTTCTGTCAACGCAAAAGGGATGCCCTCCTCATTACATAGCTTTTCAAACAAAGCGATTTCGAGGCTGCTGTCGGCACTGAATCGATTTAAAGCTACCACAAAAGGCAGTCCGAACTCATTGATCGTCTCGATGTGCTTCCGTAGATTTTCAAAGCCGTTTTGCAGTGCGGCTAAATCCTCTTTAACGAGCTCTTCTTTATGTAGACCGCCATGCATCTTCAAAGCGCGAATCGTCGCCACAATTACAACTGCTTCCGGTTTAATGCCTGCACTTCTTGTTTTAATATGCAAAAATTTCTCTGCACCGAGGTCGGCTCCAAATCCGGATTCGGTGACGACATAATCGGCAAGCTTTAAAGCAGCCTTTGTTGCGATCACACTATTGCAGCCATGGGCAATGTTCGCAAATGGTCCGCCGTGGATAAGAGCAGGGGTATGCTCGATCGTTTGGACCAGGTTTGGCTTTACAGCATCCCTTAGAAGCAGTGTCAATGCCCCCTCTGCCCCTAAATCCCCAACAGTCACCGGTTTTTGCTGGTAATCATAAGCAATCACCATTCTTGCCAGACGTACTTTTAAATCTGCGATGTCTTCAGCAAGGCACAGAATTGCCATAATTTCCGAAGCAACGGTAATATCGAACCCATCCTCCCTTGGAATGCCATTGGAAGGACCTCCGAGACCGACGACTACCTGTCTGAGGGCACGATCGTTCATATCAAGGACCCGTTTCCAGGTGATTTTTCTGGGGTCGATGCTTAGTTCATTTCCCTGTTGCAGATGGTTGTCAATCATCGCGGCTAACGCATTATTCGCCGTCGTAATCGCATGGATATCACCGGTAAAATGCAAATTGATTTCATCCATCGGCAGCACCTGGGAATAACCCCCGCCAGTCGCTCCGCCTTTTAATCCCATAACCGGGCCAAGCGATGGCTCGCGCATGGCAATCATCGCCTTCTTGCCGATTTTATTCAAGGCATCCCCGAGACCGACAGTTACGGTAGACTTTCCTTCACCAGCCTTTGTCGGGTTTATCGAGGTAACCAGAATCAGTTTTCCGTCTTTTTTTATTTTTAGTTTCTCAAGCATTTCAAAAGAGAGCTTTGCCTTATAATTACCGTAAAGCTCAATGCCGTCTTCACCAATCCCGATAGCCTCGGCGATTTCTTTGATGTTTTTCATTTCGGAACTGAGAGCGATTTCGATATCGCTTTTGAATATTGCATTTGAATTCATCGACTATGTCTCCGCCTCTCGCTTAAGCTATTAATATTTTATCACGTTGTTACGATTATAAAAGGAAATAACGAATTTTTTCAAAAAGGATGCGGCAGCTTGCCAATTTATATATAATGGACATAATGTAATTTTGAATTTTCGAAAAAGGAGGCCCATACATGCCGATTAAAATACCAAGACAGCTGCCCGCAAAAGAAATATTAGAGAGTGAGAACATCTTTGTAATGGATGAAGAACGGGCCATCAGCCAAGATATCCGTCCTTTAAATATTATTATCTTGAATTTAATGCCGGAAAAGGAAAAAACAGAGGCCCAGGTCCTCCGTTTTCTAGGAAACACGCCGCTTCAGGTGAATATTTCGTTTATGCGGTTAACCTCCCATGTTTCAAAAAATACGAGCAGGCTCCATCTCGACCAGTTTTATAAAACGTTTGCCGATGTGAAGAGTAAAAAATTCGACGGCATGGTCATCACCGGGGCACCAGTTGAAAAGCTGGCATTCGAAGCAGTCGACTACTGGGATGAGCTAAAGGAAATCATGGATTGGACAAGTGAAAACGTAACATCGACTTTGCACTTATGCTGGGGTGCCCAGGCTGCACTATTTCACCATTACGGCATTGGCAAACACGAGCTTCCGCAAAAATGCTTCGGCATTTTCGAACATGACGTGCAGCTGCCTAATATGAAGCTTGTCAGAGGTTTTGACGAAACCTTCTTGGCCCCGCATTCAAGACATACAGGCGTTGATATTGAAGAGCTTGAAAACCATCGCGAACTAATGGTTGTTTCAAAATCTTCCCAGGCAGGCATTTTTCTCATATCTTCAAGGGATGGAAAAAAAATCATGATTACCGGACATCCTGAATATGATGTGGATACTCTTTCCGTGGAATACCATCGTGATCTGCAAAAAGGAGCAAAGATCGATATCCCTAAAAATTATTTTCCTGACAACGACCCGAAAAAAAATCCTGTCTACCGCTGGAAAAGCCACGCCAGTCTATTGTTTTCTAATTGGCTGAATTATTATGTTTATCAGGAAACGCCATATGAATGGGATTAACCCAGGTTACCTGATTATATATAACAAAGTCCCTGTCGATAGAATTGACAGGGACTTTGTTAGTTACGAACAGCGATTCTCAGCTTTGAGCGGCCAGGTATACTTCCTCAAACGGCTGAACGACCACAAACCCGTTTCCATCAAATTTCATCTGTACCGATTCGCCGCTGCCTCTGCCAAAGAAGGTCTTCAATGAGACATCTGTTACAAATTCAGGCTGCAAATTACCAGACCAGGCTACAGTCGCATTTGGATCCGTGTAAACAGGATTGCCCGGTTCCACAAGAAGGGTTAGCGGTTCATAATGGGAGGTGAATGCAACCATACCAGATCCCTCCAGCTTAACATTAAATAAACCTCCTGAAAGAAGACCTGCTACTTTACGCATTAACTTAATGTCCCAATTAATGCTCGTTTCAAAGGCGAGCAAGTCGTTGCCATTAATCGAAATGGATTCTTCCTTTAAGTGCAGGATTGAGATTTTTTTACCTTGATCGGCAACATATAATTTCCCTTTTCCTGATGCCTTCATCAAAGCGGTGCCTTCACCAGAAAGCGCTTTTTTGAAAAGCTTGCCGAGTCCATGTTCGAGGATTCCTTCTCTTTCGAATTTGATATTGCCGCGATAGGAGATCATCGTTCCCATCTTGGCCCAAATATTATCTTCAAGATTTATTTCCAGAATCCGTGGCGTTTCGAGCTCGAACAGGCCCTGCCCTTTATCTTGCTGTTTGGTTTCGGCTATAAACTGGCTGATTTCGTATTTAGTCATTTTCCCCTCCTCGCGTTTCTTTTTTGAGAATAAACAGCCACATAAATGAAACAGCCTGCTGCAATTCCTTCGAGAGATAAGCTAATCTAACAAAATCGACGCCTCGCTTTTCCACGCCGGCATCAGCCACCAGTTTCCAGCCGTTTTCTGTTGCCAGCTGAGCAAACTCCCAGGGCTGCATCGAATTCATGATCACTTTTTCCCCATACAATCTTCGGTAGCTGTTATTTAATCTCGGTGCAGCGGTCGGGGCTAAAATCCCGAAGCAGGCGTATCCTCCCGGCTTTACAATCCGTCTTATTTCGTGTAAGGCAAGAAGCGGAGATTCCGTCCATTCTATCGAATTGATTGCCATTATCGCGTCAAACTGCCCATCTGAAAAAGGCAGTTTCACTAGATCTCCGCGGATGAAGGACAGCTGCTCATGAACCGCCGCTTTTTGATTGGCTGTTTCAATCATTTCACTAGAGATATCGAGACCGACAACTTGATAACCGCTTCTGGCAAGCAGCAGCGAACCATAGCCATCACCGCATCCGAGATCACTTACCTTTCCCCCAGCGGGAATATGTTCAACAAAAAAGGGAATAACTTTCTTTCGGCTTCCGTTATCCCACATATCACGCGAATTCTTTGCCCATTGCGAAGCGTAGGAATCCCACTTCTTCTCAGCATCTTCGTGCCAGCGATGTACGCTCATTGCAACACCCCAATTCCTCGAATTTTCTTTTCTACGTATCTATCATAATTTAGTTTCAGTTGACACTCCCATCCCTAAGGGGGTGCTATCGCACCGTAATGGGCTTTCTCGTTTGGGAAGATCTGTAAGTACGGAAAGATTTCAGCAGGTAAAACAGCGAGTATAAAAAATAAGCCAGGTTCCGAAGGCTTATTCTTCATCTTCATTCTGTTTCCGGCTTGCCTTGAGTTCTTCTACCGTGTGCGGGAACTGCTCGAAGTACTGCACCAGGTCCCCAATCCTGTCGATGGCGTCCCAGCTTAAATGATGTTCGATTCCTTCTACATCGTGATAAATATTTTCTTCCTTCACTCCGATTAACCTAAGCAGCTGCTCCAGCAATTCATGGCGGTAAACGAGACGCTTGCCCACCTTTTTCCCATCAGGCGTCAACACAAGTCCACGGTACTTTTCATAAATTAAATATTTCTCTTGATCAAGCTTTTGTACCATTTTGGTGACGGAGGATGGATGTACAGACAGGTTTTCCGCGATATCGGAAACACGTGCATACCCTTTTTCTTCTATTAATAAATATATTTGTTCTATGTAATCCTCCATACTAGGTGTAGGCATCACGTATCCTCCATTTCAAACCCATATCATTAAAATTTTACTATATAATACGCTTTGAAACAAGAAACACATTAAAAACCCGTTCGTAAAAGTGCACTTCTACGAACGGGGCATTTTTTTATTCTTCATCTAACAAACCATTTTCCACAAGCCAATCATGCGCAACAACGGAGACACTGTTTCTTTCAATATCTACCTTATAGTTTAATTCCCGCATAACGTCACTGTCTAATTTCTCTGCCAACCGTTCAGTGATCTCTTCAATTTCCGGGTACTTTTCGTACACTTCTTGATTGATAGAGACAGCCGCACGGTATGGAGGGAAGAATTGATTGTCATCTTCCAGAATGACTAAGTCGTAATTTTTGATCGTTGCATCTGTTTCAAAAGCGACAGAAACATCCACCTGTCCATCGTTAAGCGCCCGCTGTGTTAAGCCGAGATCCATTTGTTTGATTTGATTAGCACCAAACTCAAAGTCATATGTTTCCTCTACCCCGGGCAATCCGTCAGGACGATTGGCAAATTCAGCGTCAGACGCCATTGTTAAGGCTTGTGGATGATCGTTCACATAGGCGGCTAAGTCGCTAATGGACCGGATTCCAAGTTCTTTTGACTTGGCCCTATCCATAACAAGCGCATAGGTGTTGTTAACTTCAGACATGTTCATCCAGTGAATATTGCGCTCGGCATCAATTGCTTTCACTTTTTGAAAGGCTTCTTCCGGATCAATTATCGGTTCTTCTTCCATATAAGTGACAAGTGCAGTTCCAGTATACTCCCACATCATATCTACTTGTTCATTTTCCAGGGCTGTACGAACGACCGTACTCCCTAGATTGTTCATTTGTTTAACATTAAACCCTTCCTCTGTCAGCAAGAAGCCTGTCATCTCAGATAGCAGGTACTGCTCTGTAAAATTCTTTCCACCTATCGTTATTTGCTTGCCTCCAACACCGATTAAGGAACAGGAGGTCAAGACGATGACGATTAAAATAAGAGGAAAAAGTTTGAGTGAATTTTTCACTAACCCGATACCTCCTTACATCTTTAACTATGTTTCAACAGATCTTCTCGATCCCTTTGGTACAACAATATTCTCCAGCCTGCGGAGTAAAAAGTCAGCAAGTACAGCCATTAAGGTAACGGGGACAGCACCCGAGATTAAATACCCATTGTCGAATAGTTGAATGCCTGTAAATATCCAGACCCCTAAACCGCCGCCTCCGATGACATAGGCAAGGGCCGCTGTTCCTATATTTAAAACGACAGCCGTACGTACGCCAGCTAATATTGAATAGGCCGCATTTGGCAGTTCAATACGAAATAAAATCTGTGATGGCTTCATCCCCATCCCTTTTGCAGCATCAACCATATTGGGATCAATAGAATTAATGCCTGCTACTGTATTACGAAAGATGGGAAGGATCGAATATATAAATAATGCAAAAACGGCCGTTTTGAATCCGATGCCAAGAATACTCATCATGAGAGCAAGAACAGCCAGGCTCGGTATGGATTGCCCAAAATTGACGATCATAGAAACGAACCATTCAGCTTTCCTGAATCTTGGCCTAGTGATCAGGATGCCTGCTGGCAAAGCGATGGCAACCGCTATCAAGGAGGAAACAAGCACGATCTCTATATGCTGTCTCAGCAAAACAAGAAACGTGCTGGACTGACTAAAAATATAATTGAAATACTGATTTTGAATCGCCCAGATGAAAAAAAAGATTACGAGCGCATAAATCATAAACCTTACACTGTAGCCGATAAACTTCTTCGTATTCACGGAATCACCCTTTCTGGGCCACGGAAGGCTTCCCCTTGATTTCGAAGTGAAGGTATTTTTGTACGAGATCAATCGTGATCGCGCCAAGTTGCCGCCCATTATCGTCTGTGACAATAACTTGATCGGCTTCTTGATTCATCAACATCGACAATGTATTACGCAAATCTTGGTTGACATTAATCGTTTTCGTATCCTGAATGGTCTCATCAAATTCCACTAGACCAATAATGTCTTGCAGCTTTTTGACTGTATGTAAGCTGAGGCTTTTAATCGCCCGGTCTTTGCCGAAGAATTGCGACACAAAATCATTTTTTGGATGCGCCAACATTTCTGAAGGAGTATCAAACTGCATAATTTCTCCTCCACGCATCAGGACGATTTTGTCTGCCATTTTAATAGCTTCATCAATATCATGGCTTACAAACAAAATCGTTTTTTTGACTTCTCTTTGAATATGCAAGAATTCATCCTGAATCTTTTCGCGAATGATAGGATCAAGCGCACCAAATGGTTCATCCATCAGCATAACCGGTGGATCTGCAGCAAGTGCCCGCGCCACGCCGATACGTTGTTGCTGACCGCCTGACAATTCATTTGGGTAGCGCTTCCTGTAGTCATCCGCATTAAGACCAATGAGTCCCATCAATGAGTAAAATCGTTCGCGTTTTTCCTTTTTGCTCCACCCCAGTAAATCCGGGACAATCATGACATTGTCTTCAATGGTCATATTCGGAAACAGTCCATTACTTTGGATCACATAACCGATCTTTTTTCTTAGATCAATTTCATTCAGTTCCATCGAATTTTGGCCGTTAACATTAATCGTTCCCTTTGTAATAGACTCGAGACGGTTGACCATTCGAAGCAGCGTTGTTTTTCCGCAGCCTGACGGGCCAAGCAAGACAACAATGTTTCCTTTTTCAACTGTAAAATTAACATCTTTGACAGCATTTATACCGCCTTCATATGATTTTGTTACATGATCAAACTTGATCATCTTTTCACCTCTTTGCAATTAATTAACTAAGCATTTGAACGTGTATAGCGTTTTTGAATCATTAATAAAATACCGTCTGCAAACAGCGCAAGCAGCGCAACAGCCAATGAACCACTGATAATCAAATAATTGTCTCCCCTGCCAATGCCTTGGGTAATTAGAACGCCTAGTCCGCCGGCTCCTATATAAGCTGCAATAGTACCGATGCCGATATTTAGGACGACAGCCGTACGTATACCTGCCATAATAACGGGTAAAGCGTTGGGTATTTCAACACGGAGCAGTCGCTGATGCGTCTTCATACCTACTCCGATTGCAGCGTCACGCATCTCAGGGTTGACGTTTTTTATCGCCGTATACGTGTTACGGATAATCGGGAGCTGTGAGTAGAGAACGAGCGCAACAAAAGCAGGCACGTAGCCAATGCCTTGATTAATAAGTGAAAAGAGGGGGATCATCACACCAAATAGGGCAATGCTCGGAATCGTCAATATAATGGAAGCGACTTGTAGAACGATTCCGGCGAGGTATTCATTCGTAGTCAAGTAGATACCGAGCGGGACACCGATCAAGAGCGCGACGATAATCGCTAATGCGACAAGCATGGTGTGTTCGATCGTCAATTCTAAAATCCGAGGTGAGTTAACCTCAAGAAATCGTATCCATTCCTGCAATGTCATAAACCTCCTTTTGAGATAGGCAGAAATCAGATGTAAACACTGGTTCTTCGCCTGCAAATCAAGTACAAAAAAAAGAGCCTATCAGAATTGTTCACCCTGTCGACCCTATTCGACAATACTGCTTATTATTGCCATAACAAAAATTATAACATAATTATCGGTCTTAGCCATAATCTAGGGTTGACTAACTAAGTAACTATGCTAAATTACGATTGCACTCAACTAGAATACGTTCCTAATAAACCGTTTGATTCCCAAAAAGATTCATTCATCAAACTTAACCATATTTATCGTGTGCATAATTTATCCTATTATTCATTTTTAGGTTTTACAATTTCGAATCATACGGCTAAGTTTGGGAAATACTTAATATTGATCATGCGTGCCAATATTCATTTAGCAGTCACATTACTATTTTGACCGCGGAAAATAATCAGTAGCCAATGAAGGAGTGTAAAAAATGAAAGCTGTAACGTACCAGGCACCTAATACTGTAGTAGTAAAAGAGGTAGAAGATGCAAAATTGGTAAAAAAAGATGATGTCATCGTTCGAATCACATCTACTGCTATATGTGGGTCAGACCTTCACCTTTATCAAGGAAACATGCCGTTGCCTGATGGCTATATTATTGGCCATGAACCCATGGGGATTGTAGAAGAAGTTGGCCCTGAAGTGACAAAAGTAAAAAAGGGTGACCGTGTTGTTATCCCTTTTAATGTTTCATGCGGCCAGTGTATATATTGCCAGCAGGATATGACTAGCCAATGCGATAATGCCAATGACTATTACGATTCAGGAGGATTCTTCGGTTTTGGAGAGAAGTACGGAAATCATCCAGGCGGACAGGCTGAATATTTAAAAGTGCCTTTTGGAAACTACACCCCTTTTGTCATCCCTGAATCGTGTGAGCTCGAAGATGAATCACTTCTCTTTTTATCCGATGTCTTGCCCACTGCTTATTGGAGCGTGGAAAATTCAGGGATTAAAAAGGGAGACACCGTTATCGTGCTCGGCTGTGGACCTATTGGGTTGATGGCGCAAAAATTCGCCTGGATGAAAGGCGCAAAGCGTGTAATAGCTATCGATCATTTGGATTATCGGTTAAACCATGCTAAAAAGATGAACAATGTTGAGGTGTTTGACTTTACCAAAAAAGATGATATGGGCGAGTATTTAAAGGAAATCACTCATGGGGGCGCAGACGTAGTGATTGATGCTGTCGGTATGGACGGAAAAAAAACACCTCTTGAGTTTGTCGGGCAAAAGTTAAAGTTGCAGGGCGGAACCCTTGGACCTTTAAAGATTGCCGCAAAAGCTGTAAGAAAAAATGGGACTCTTCAACTTACTGGAATCTATGGCAGCAACTACAATAATTTTGAATTAGGCGCCCTGTGGTTAAGAAATATCACAATAAAAATGGGACAGGCACCGATTATCCCAATTATGCCGAAGCTCTATGAAAAAATTGTAAATAAAGAGTTTGATCCAAAAGAGATTATTACACATAATATACCCCTTGAAGATGCAGGTCATGGGTATAACATCTTTAATGACCATCAAGATAGCTGCATCAAGGTCGTATTAAAGCCCTAAAAGGCTGATAATACTGCCAATTTAATTCCAGCATCCTTAACAGTATAGAAATAAATCGCTCTGAGTAGGATATACTTAGTATGACAAAAAAACGTGGGTGTCCACATTCAAATGGACACCTTTTTTGGGTAAAAGAATCGACCTTTTTTTCCATGTGGTCATTTAAAAGCAAAGCTAATCCGCTTTTCCTGATCATTCCATTCTAAAAAAGCATCGAATGTTTTATCGCCCTTTTTAAAGCCTTTAATCAAATCGGTTTTTCCGTTGTCCAGAAGCTTCTTAGTGTTCGTTTGGGAAATCTTTTTGCCTAACATTTTTTTAGACATTGTAAAATTGCATTTCGTTTTATTATAGTTTGAACACCCGTAGAAGTCCCCTTTATCGATGACTGTGCCGCCGCACAATTTACATGTACCAACCGATTTCCCAATTGTGAATTTTGATTTTGTTCTTTGGATGGACTGGGTGTCCAACCCTTCAAAGTTCCATTTTCCCGACATATCAGTTGCGTCTTCAATAATCTTCGATGAAAGCTTCTTTACCTGTTCCATAAAGACAGCGGCAGACGCTTTCCCTTCACCTATTTCCCTTAAACGTTGCTCCCATTTAGCAGTCATTTCAGGTGAGGCAAGGATTTTATCACCGATCGCTGCAATTAATACTTTTCCTTTGTCGGTTGCAAATACCTGATTCTTATTGACCTCAATATATTTCCGGTCCTTTAGCATCGTAATGATGCCGGCTCGGGTAGCTTCTGTCCCAAGCCCTTCTGTTTTCATCAGTACTTTTTCCAGTTCTTCATTGTCCAAATGCTTGCCGGCCGTTTTCATCAGGGTAATTAATTGCCCTTCCGTATAACGCTTCGGCGGCTGCGTTTTTCCCTCTTTCACCTGTACTTTCGCCACTTTTCCTTCTTCATCTTCTGCAATAATCGGCAAAATGATATCATCATCTTTGTCGTTTTGAAAAATGACTTTCCGCCAGCCTTCCTGGACTTGCTGCTTCCCTTTTGAAATGAACTCAGCCCGCTTGTCCACAAGGGTATTAATCGTCGTATAATCAAAAATGGCCTGATCATAATGGGCAGCGATGAGCCGTCGGATGACCAAATCGTAAATTTTGCTTTCATCAGCAGAAAGTTGCCTGGGATTCTTCACCTGTTCTGTCGGAATAATCGCATAGTGATCGGTTACCTTTTTCTCATTGACATAACGTTTATTGTTGATAATCGAAGGGTGTGGAGGCGGAAATAACTCTTGATAATCAGGAAGGTTGCTTAGTTTTTGAAGAATGTCCGGAAACGTTTCAGCTTCTCCTTTTGTGACATAGTTAGAATCAGATCTCGGATAGGAGACAATCCCTTTTTGATACAAACTCTGCAAAACATCTAGTGTTTTTTTAGGAGAAAACTTAAAAATTTTATTTGCCGTTGCCTGTAAAGCTGAAAGATTAAACAGTAAAGGCGGCTGATATTCTTTCCGTTCGGTTTGTACATCGTGTACGTTCGCGGACTTGTTTTGGCAAAATGCGGCGATTTTATTGGCTGTTTCCACGTCTTTAATCCGGGAATCTTTGTCTTTATGCCATTTTCCTTCGTACTTCTTCCCTTGAATGTCAAAAGTAGCCAACACTTCCCAAAACGGCTCTGAATTGAAATTCTCAATCTCCATTTCACGTTTGACAATTAATGCAAGCGTCGGCGTCTGCACACGGCCTGCCGAAAATACATCTGACATTCCCTGCTTTTTTAAGAGAATGCTATACACCCTGGATGCGTTCATGCCAACCACCCAATCGGCACATGCCCTCGTATATGCTTCAAAGAAAAGGCTTTTCGTTTCCTGTTCATCCAACAGGTTTTTAAATCCTTCATAGATCGCTTTCGGCGTTAACGATGAAATCCAAAGTCGTTTCATCGGCTTTTTCACCCCGGTCAAATTGACAATATTCCTGACAATCAGTTCACCTTCGCGTCCTGCGTCACCAGCATGGATGATTTCAGTCACTTCCGGCTTCCTGATCAGCGTGCGGACAAGATTGAATTGCTTTGCCTTGGAGCGTGTCACTTCATATTGAAACCGCTCCGGAATGATCGGCAGCGCATCAAGCGTCCATTTTTTCCATTCAGGACGATATGTTTCCGGGGAAACAAGCTGGGCCAAATGGCCGATCGCCCATGTCACATAAGCCCCTTTTTGAAAAAGCTCGTTCGGAAGGATCTCGATATATCCCTGCTGTTTTTTCGTTTTAAATTGTGAGGAAAGGGCCGCCCCCTGATCGGGCTTTTCGGCAATAATTAATTTCATGGATTTGTCACCTTCGTTCATGATAAAAATGCATACATCCATTATACCTTGATAGAACCCCATCATTCACTTTTTTTTAAATCAATCGGATCACCTTTTAATGCAAGCCAAAAAGCAGCTGTAATCGCTCCGATGATTACAAGAAAAGGTGCATAATAGATCAGGAAACTTTCCATCTTGTTTTTCCTCCTTATGTGTGATCGTTTCGTTTACCCTGTACATATTCTTTGTTAAACAAAAACAGTCTGAGCAGCAGATAAAGTGATGGAAGAAGCAAACCAAGCCCGGCGACAAAGGCAATGATTAAGGCAATCGCCATCGCCTCGTTCGTAAAACTATCATAAATCGTAAGGTATGGATAAAGGAGATACGGGTAATGGGCAATGCCGTATCCAAAGAAGGCCAGAAAAAATTGTCCAGTCAATAGCCCAAACGCTGTACCATACGCTTGCCGCTTCCAAAGTAAATAAACGGTGCCGATAAATAAAGCGACGGATAAAATGAACAGCCACCAAACGTCCATAAGCCGCGCATAGTGTTCCGGGTTATGTGCATGCAATTCAACGACAATACCCGATGCTGTAAGAATCATTGGGCCTGCCCAAATAAGCGCGTATCGTCGCAATAAATTGGTCGCATGCTCGTCTTTCGCTTCATGCGCATACCACGTCAAAAAGACGGCTGAAATAAACAGCACGGCTGTCAGGCTTAGCACAACGATACTCCAGGTTAAAGGGCTGGTGAATAGATCCCAGTAATTCAGTGCTGGTCCGGGTGTTTCATTTGTTACAAAGCCGCCTTCCGAAATCGTCAATACAATCGATAATGAAGCGGGAATAAATAATCCGGTAAGTCCGTACATATATGTATACCTTTTATGCTTCAGCCCGCCGTAAGTGGTAAACGCATAATAGGAACCGCGAATCGCAAGCAAGATAATCGCGATACTTACAGGTACAAGCAATGTTGTCCCGTAATAGTAAGCGGTTCTCGGGAAAAAACCAACAATTCCTACGAAGAAAAACACTAAAAAGACATTGGTCACTTCCCAGACCGGTGACAAATAGCGCTGGATGATTTTGCTTAAAATGTGTTGCTTACCTGTCAGTGTAACGTATGCGTTAAAAAATCCTGCCCCAAAATCAATCGAAGCGACCATCACGTATCCGAACAAAAACAGCCACAACACGAAGATACCGATAAATTCTAGATTCATACCGTTTCACCTGCTTTATCGGAGGCCCGGTCGGCCAGTTCCTGTTCGACGGTATTTTTACGAAACATCCGGGTGAGCACTACCATGCTGCCGATCCCTAAAATCAGATATAATCCAGCAAATAAAAGTAACATCGTATCGACCTGGCCACTGGTGGTCGCTGCTTCCGATGTTCGCATGATTCCCCGCAATATCCACGGTTGGCGCCCCACTTCAGCAAGCCACCAACCTGCTTCGATTGCAAGAAAGGAAAGGGGGCCGCCAAACACTACTATCCAGAGGAATGATTTTGTTAAAACAAAGCGCCATCTTCGCCAAAATCCCAGCAAAAAAACAAAAGAAATCCCGATCATCAACATGCCAATCGTGACCATTGTATCGAACAAGTAGTGAATATACAGGGGAGGAATCTCATCCTCAGCAAATTCATTAAGCCCGATCACTTCAGCTTTCGGATTACTATGCGCAAGAATACTGAGCCCAAATGGAATCGTCAGCGCATATTTCACTTCGCCATTATCAAGAACACCATACATCATCAGCGGAGCTCCTTCTTCCGTTTCAAAATGCCATTCGGCAGCCGCTAATTTTTCAGGCTGGTATTCTGCCAAATACTTTCCTGAGAAATCTCCAAGAATCGCCGTGATAATCGAGAATAGGAGCCCCATTTTCATCGTTAAAAATAAGCCTTTTTTGTGATATACATGATTGGATCCCTTTACTAAACGATAAGCACCGATCGCTGCGAGCAAAAACGCCGCTGTCATATAGGAAGTGGCCAAAACATGGGTGACCTTAGTTGGCATCGCCGGGTTAAACATCGCGAGTATCGGGTTAATATTCACCAGTTGCCCGTTTACAATATCAAACCCCCGGGGAGAATTCATAAACGAATTGACAATCGTGATAAAGACCGCAGAGAATGAAGCACCTGCTGCAACCGGAATCAGCAGCAGCATATGCTTCTTCTGGTTCTCAAACCGATCCCACGTGTATAAATAAATTCCCAGAAAAATCGCTTCAAAGAAAAAAGCGAACACTTCCATAAATAAAGGCAAAGCAATCACATTTCCAGCCAGCTGCATAAAGTTTGGCCAGAGAAGCGAGAGCTGCAATCCAATTGCCGTCCCGGTCACGACACCTACAGCGACGGTAATTACAAATCCGCGCGTCCATCGTCTTGCAAGAAGTATGTAGTGTTCATCCTGTTTCTTAATCCCAACCCATTGAGCAATCATGATCATCAGCGGAATCCCTACCCCAATGGTCGCAAAAATGATATGGAACGATAATGTCAGTTCCGTTAATCCTCTACTAAAATAGACAGCTTCTTCATTTCCCATTCACACTCACCTTCCCTTACCCCGAAACGATCCGGCCCAGTATCGATAATCCCATCATGAGTGCAACAATAAATGCCAGCCACATTAACCTGCGTTCCTGTTTCTTGTACATTAAATATCCTCTCCAAGCTTTGAATTAATGCCTTTATTGGCAAGCAAACACTAGTTGAATAAATGTATGGTTAGAGATTCTACTTATAAACCTTTTGGACTATGTATCGAAAAGTAGTTTGCCCAATTTGACAAAAATAAAAACCGATCCTCCTTCAAAGTCAGGAAAATCGGTTGATATCATTGTCTATTTTGATGGATATTTAGGCGGTAGCTTCTTCCGCTTCAAGATTCTCCGCCGGTCCAAAGAATTCAAAATGAATCCGTGTATCGGGAATGCCGAGCTTTTTCAGGCTGCCGATGATGGCGCGCAGGAATGGCACCGGTCCGCAGACATAAAAGTCGGCATCGGCCGCTACTCTATCTTTCAGCCATTCGGCATCAATGTAGCCCTGCTTGCTGAAATATTCATTCTGCAAATCTTCTTCGTCAGGCTGTTCATAAACGAATGCCAATTGATAATTCGTCAATTTATCATGTAATCCTTTTAGCTCTTCTTTGAAGGCTTGAAGACTGCCATATCTGGCTGCATGAATAAATTGCACCTGTCGTCCCGGCTGCTTTTCAGCAACGGCGCCCGCCATGCTCATGAATGGTGTAATACCTACGCCGCCGCTGAGGAAAACAACTGGTGTTTCTTTTTCCGTATCAAGAGTAAAGTCCCCTGCTGGAGCGGTCACTTCAATCGTATCACCAGTGTTGATATGATCGTGCAGATAGTTGGATACTTTTCCGTCCGGTATAGTGCCTTCTGCTTCTTTTTTCACGGAAATTCGAAAATATTCTTTACCGGGAGCAATCGAAAGGCTGTACTGGCGATTGAATAAATAGTCTTCTCCCGGAATTTGGAGCCGGACGGTAATGTACTGGCCCGGTTCAAACTCAGGAACATTAGAATCGTCAGCCGGTTTTAAATAAAATGAAGTGATAACATCGCTTTCTTTTACTTTGTCGATTACTTTAAAATCTTTATAATCGGCCCAGCCATTATTTTGGTTTGCCGTTCCCTGGTACATTTCTTTTTCAATATCGATAAATACCTGGGCAATCACGCCGTATGCTTCTGCCCATGCACCTATGATCTCATCTGTCGCTGCATCCCCGAGAACCTGTTTGATGGCTCCAAGAAGATGCTCGCCTACGATCGGATAATGCTCTGGTTTGACCGCAAGGCTGCGATGTTTATGGGAAATTTGTTTGACAACCGGAATAATTGTTTCAAGCTGGTCAATATATTTCGCTGCCGCAAGCACCGTATTTGCAAGAGCGGTTTGCTGACGCCCTCTTTTTTGATTGGCATGGTTAAAAATATGTAATAATTCGGGATGGTTTTCAAATAAATTTTTATAAAATACTGTTGTAATTTCCGTACCTTTCACTTCTAAAACAGGTACCGTTGATTTAATGATGTCAATCGTCTGCTGAGATAACATGGATTTACCCTCTTTTCTAAAAAGTAGTATTTTAAATACATCTTTATAATAAAACTAAGCAAGTTAAAAAGCAATATTTCATATACATCTTTTAGCCTGCAAAATTTAAACGTTTAAGAAATGTTCACAATTATGCTAAGATGAAGGCAGGAAGGGATTGTGAGGGAAAAGATTTATGCGTTTAACTACCTATTCAGATTACTCGATTCGAGTTTTACTATATTTAGCTTCCCAAAGGAATGAAAAGCTGGCGAATATTAGTGAAATCGCCGAAGCCTATGATATTTCCAAGAATCATCTTATGAAAGTCATTTATAATTTAGGGAAAATGGGCTATATCGAAACGATCCGCGGCCGCAATGGCGGCATCCGTCTTGCGAAACTGCCCTCCGAGATCAATATCGGAGAAATCGTCCGAAAAACGGAAGAAGACTTCTATCTTGTGGAATGCTTTGAGCATCATAGCAATAAATGTGTGATTGCGCCGGTATGCTCATTGAAACATATTTTTAACAGAGCGCTGGACGCTTTTTTACAGATCCTCGATGAATATACTCTTGAAGACATCACTGAGAATAAAGTTATGCTCAGGGAATATTTTGACTCTGTAGCACGTGCGAACGACTAAAGGCCGGTTTTATGATAGCCGGCCTTTCTCATTTTTAAGTTTATTTTTGTTTCCGCTCAGTTCATTGCCGATTTCTTTCAGTTTCTCCCCGACCGTGCATTGTGAAATACAAAATTTATGGGCATAGTTTCTGCCTTTTTCTTTTCTTAAAGTACTGTACAGGAAACAATCCTTGCAGTAATCCTCAAGGACTGCCTCTACTTCTGAGTAGATAACTTTTCGGTTCTTCAATTTGTTTTGCTCCCTTTTTATTTTTCACTTATGTTGAGCTTGCTTAAAATTTCCTCACCCTTTAGAGCCTGGGTCGCTAATTTGTCTGCTTCGCTATTTTCTTTTCTCGGAATTGGTTCGTAGATTGGTTTAATGCCAAGTTTGCCGATTTTTTGTTCGATCCGGTCCAGCCAGCGATTCAGATTTTCCTCAAAGCATGACCATTCCCCGGATAGCTGCTTAAGCACTACCTGGGAATCGCCCTTGAACCGGCAGGATTGATGGTGCACGCCTAATTCTTCAAGGTGTTTGACAGCCTCAAACAAAGCTGCATATTCCGCTTCATTGTTGGAGTCCAGTTCTGCTAGTAGGGCGTTTGCGCGAAGGCGCCAGTGATTCTTCCCCTGGGTATAATATATGGCAACTCCAATGCCGGTTAATCCATCTTCTTTTTGAAAGCCTCCGTCAAAATATACAGTCACATTACTCGGATCCTCATCTATTTCAACCAAGAGCTTTTTCAGTTCTTTTTTTGTCCAGGATGTACCAATCTCGTCTTTAAACTCGACGGTCTTCATCCGGCCTGCTTTTTCTAGGTCATCTGCTATTATAAGGGCAATTCCGGCATCAAGCCAGTCAGAGGTAAAATCACAAGCAGGCTTTTTCGCGCTGCCATACGTCCAATGCATGATTACTTTCATTTCTTCACCCTGCCTTCTATCCTTATCATATCTATGTTTGGTCTTTTTAGTATACGTTTTGTTATTTATAATTTCCCTTATTTTTTTTGCAATCATCCCTGGGCTTGCTATATGATAAAATTGGATATTTTTAATAATTTGCGATTTTCAACTTGGGGGATCATAGGGGGAACTTATTATGATTGAAGTGAATACCGACGGAGCAAGCGCGGGCAATCCCGGTCCCAGCGGTGCCGGCATTTTCATTAATAATAACGGCCAGGTAGAACGGTTTTCGATTCCGCTTGGCATGATGGAAAACCATGAAGCGGAATATCATGCCTTGATCAAAGCACTGGAAATCTGTCTTGAAAAAAAATATATGGCCGTTTCCTTCCGGACTGATTCACAACTGATTAACCGGGCGATTGAAAAAGAATTCGTGAAGAATAAGCGCTATTCACCGCTTTTGGAAAAAGCCCTTGAATTGTCTCGCCAGCTTGATTTGTTTTTTATGAAGTGGATTCCGAGCATCGAAAATAAATCAGCCGATAAATTGGCGAGAAAGGCGATTCATTTGAACACAGAGGCAAAAGAATGAAGAAGACAACGAACCATTAATTTTCGGCAACGATAATCGGTTTCTGTAGGAGCAGTTCAGGAACAAAAGCGCAAGCGCCTAAATGGAACGTCGACTAACATCCGCCACGTCCTGTGGCGAACGTCGACGTCAGCACATCCTCGAAAAGCTATCGCTTTCCTTCGTGCGATGTAATGCTGACGAAGCGTTCCTTGTCCTGTGCAAGTCCGACAAGCATAAGACAAGCAGCTGTATGGGGAGCGGTTTTCTCCCCATCAGATGATTTGCTTATGACCTCGAGGCCGACTAAAATTGCCACGTCCTTATGTCTTCGTCGGCACCAGCACGTCCTGTGCGTCGGGGCTAGGCGCTGGAGGTGGATGGAGATAACCAAAATTAAGTTATCTACATAAAATTCAATCCGTAGTTTCTTATACAGAAAAAAAACGGCAGATCGATATCTGCCGTTTTTTTCTAAACCAATAACCCTCGGTCCCTTGCAAATGATTCTGCCTCGGAACGGGTATGGACCTGACTCTGTTTTAATGCTTCGAGCAACGATATGTAAAAGCTTCCGTCAAAATCCTTTTGTGCTTTAAGGGTCATTTCGATCGCCAGATTTACGAGAAAATCACTGGCATTGGTATAATGTTTTCCAAAAAAGATAAACCCTACTGCATCCTCACCGAAGGAAAACCCTTTCGATTCAAGGAAACTTATATATTCTTCTACAGTTTTTTCCACAGGAACTTCCACCTGCCTTATTACATTTCCCTTCTACATTTTACCGTAAAAATGCTGTTTTGCCTATACATTTTTCGACAAAAGTTGCCAACATATGCTTTCATGTTTTTGCAAAGAGTACTAACAGGAGGTGTTTTTCATGAGCAAAAGTAGAAATAGAGGAGCCGATGCTTTCAGCGGGGTTAATCCGCAAGGTTATTCAGTCGGCGCAGACACAGCAAAAGATCCGAAAGGTAAACTTGAAAACGCGGCGAAGAAGGATAATACAAAATAGCAAAAACCAACCGCTTGCCAATCCAAGGCAGCGGTTGGCTCTTATATAATCATTCTTTGCAATGTTCTAAACTCATGGTCCAAAGCCATTTGTTTGACTTTCTCACGGTCATAATTGAAGAGGGATTCTTCTAACGAACAAGACACTGGCACATCACATTTTATTTCAGCGAGCCTTCTCGAGAGATGCAGCATATCAACCGCTACCTCAATTTTTGCGCGCTGGGTTTTAGTCAAAGCTTCGACGTTTTCAAGGATTCCTTCAATGCTCTCATATTGGATGAGCAGCTTTAAGGCGGTTTTTTCGCCAATTCCCTTTACTCCCGGATAATTGTCGGAAGGATCTCCCATTAACGCCTTCAAATCAATCATTTGACGCGGTGTGATTCCCTTCCATTCATAGAAGCTATTAGTATTATGGACCTCATAATTGCCAAAGCCTTTCTTGAGAAGAACAACTGAAATATTATCTTCCAGAAGCTGAAGCATATCCTGATCCCCTGTTAGGATATATACGTTGCTATTGGATATGGAAGCTTTTGCAATTGTGCCAATACAATCATCCGCCTCGAAACCTTCCAGGCCTATGTTTGGAATATCAAACGCTTCTACCGCTTTTTTTACAAGATCAAACTGCGGGATCATCTCTACAGGAGGGGTGGATCGATTTGCCTTGTACTCACCGAACAGCTCGTTGCGGAATGTTTTGCTGCCCATATCCCAGCAAACAGCAACATGCGTTGGAGAAAAGTGGTCGACCGCTGTCAACATATGCTTCAAAAAGCCCTGTACGGCATTGGTCGGTACGCCTTTGGAATTTATCATAAACTGGCCTGTAACAGCCGTCGCATAAAAAGCCCTGAATAAAAGTGCCATTCCATCCACTAGCATAAGGGATGGCAGTTGTGTTTCGTTGTTTTCCATATCATCACCTCAAAAAACTTTAAACTCACAAATATTAGAAACATTATCTGTTGAAAAATCGCAGTTGTAGCATAAATTCGATGATAGCTCATAAATCTGCCTAATCGCTCTTAAATTTCGATAATCGCTCACAATTCTTGATAATCGCTCTTAAAAGCAATAATCGGGGTAATCCGGCATCGTTTCTTCTAGAAACACAAAGAGGTTCGCCACAAATATATCTTTTTTATCAGAAAAACTGCCATCGATCATAAATTTGGCTAATCGCTCATATTTTCTGATAATCGCTCACAATTCTTGATAACCGCTCTTAAAAGCAAGAATCGGGGTAATCCAGCATCGTTTCTTCTAGAAACACGAAGAGGTTCGCCACAAATATTTCTTTTTTTTATCAGAAAAACTGCCATCGATCATAAATTTGGCTAATCGCTCTTAAATTTCAATGATAGCTCATACTTTCCTATGACCGATCATAAGATGAAAAAAAGGAAAGGCCCCCAACTTGTTACATGGAAGGCAGTAGATTTTCACTCATTTATTAGACACTATCTTATTTTACCATAAGCCACTCGTTTTTCGAGGAAGTTTGACTGGAAAAACCAAAGGCTATTATCATGATTTCTTTGTTTCAATCGGATTATTCTGATAGGAAATCCAATCGCTGAAGCTGCCAACGTACAGTTTCACATTTTCATAACCAGCTTCTTTTAATGCGAGGAAATTAGGGGCAGCAGAAATCCCTGAGCCACAATAGACTATCAGCTGCTTTGAGGGGTCTATTTCGCTGAAGCGTTCACTTTGGCGGGAGCTATCGCCGTACATTCCGTTGCTTAACCCTTCCGCCCAAAACTTATTAACCGCTCCTGGTATATGGCCCGCCTTCTTGTCAATGGATTCTTCTATTCCAAGAAACCTTTTTTCTTCGCGTGAATCGACTAAAACTATATCTTCAGGCCTTTCTTTTGTAAAGCTTTTTACCTCTTCATAACTGGCGAGAACAGCTTCATTGATATTCAGTTGATAACTTTCCTCATGATAATGAGGGATGTCTGTATCAACAGGAAGGCCAGCCTCCTGCCAGGCTTGGAAGCCGCCGTTCAACAGATATGCTTTTTTGTGGCCGATATAAGTCAACATCCAGATCAGACGGGAAGCGAATGGTTCTTTCCCGGCATCATAGGCCACCACTGTCGTATCATTGCTGATGCCAGCCTCTTCTAACTTTTTCCTGAACATTTGTAAATCCGGCAGCGGGTGGCGTCCCCCATGTTCCGAAGTCGGACCTGACAGATCTTTTTCGGTGTTAAAAAAAACCGCTCCAGGAATATGGACTTCTCGGTATGTCTCTTCTCCATAACCAGTATTCCCAAGCTGAAAACGGCAATCCACGATTCTCGCTTGATGATTGTTTACTAGCTCCAAAACTTCTTCTTTTGAAATAAAGAATCCCATCTTATTTTCCTCCTTGCCCAATGTCCAGGCATTCCCATATGGTTTTATTCAACCTATCTTCCATGTCAGTTCCCTCAGGAAGAGTTATTAATAGATTCTTTGCAGAAATTAATTCTCCTTCAAACAAAGACCCAATTTTTAAGATTTTTTCCTTTGAAAAATACACGTCGCTCCTTTTTGCCTGGAACAACCCTTCAAAAACAGAGGATAATTTCCAATCCATGTTGACTTCCTTTAAAAGCTGAGAAACTGCTAACGGCGGGAGAGCCTGTTTTTGCAATAAAAAGGAGAGCATTAAATAACAACGCGCCGCCTGAACCATGGTTTTATGTCCCTTTTTATCGCTGCCGCTATTTTTGCTGAGTTGGTTTAGGTTGCTAACGCACATATGATAGTAGTGCTGGCCAAGATTGCGCAAAGAATAATGGCTTGCCATCAAGCTTTTCATTTCCGCCATGAATACTTCATTTGAACCTTCATAAGTACGGGAATGAAACCATTCAAACAGGTTCGGATTGCTTTTTAAGATCAGGCGGAAAGCTTTAAAGATATCCCATCCCTCTATTTCATAATCGCTTTTCCATAAAGATATGACATCAGGTTGCAGTTCGATTGAAAGATACTCCCTGATATTTGCCCGGACAAATAGAAATCGGATATCCCTGTCCGATTCAGGGGACTCGAGATCAAAAGAATGGCTGCCGGTTTCAGCAGCCATCACGATGACAATCTCGTTTTCTTTTTCAATACTTTTTAAAAGAGAGCCAGCCTTTTCGTTCATTCACTATCAACCCTTACATCAAGTAAGTTGTTTTATTTCTTCCAGTATTCCTTCATAAAGCGGAATATCGATGATTTCTTCCAAAGCTGAACGCAAGCCGCTGTATATTTCGTTTATTTCGGAACCATATTCCTGCTGCAGCTTCTGTAATTCTTCGTCAAAGAGTGTGGAGTAGAAGCTGTACATGCGCTCTTGCTGGGCTGCGGTATAGCTTGCGGCTGGCTGTTCCAACCCTTCTTGCAGTGCATCGCTCATCTTTGCTTTCTCATTCTTTTCAAAAAAAGATTTCGTATTTTTGAATAGGGCAAGCTCTTTCTTAAAACTGTTTACATGAAGATCTTCAAATGCCTGTTTAAACTCCAGTGTCTCACAATGTAATGCTTCGGGCTCTCTTAAAGAGAGACTTTCGCGGATTTGTTTACCTTTCGCATCAAGTGAAGTCTGCTTTTCCAATAACAACCGGCCTACAAACAGTTCGCTTCTTAATGCTGTTGCCCGCATTTCCTGCGCCAAATCAAACCCTAGCGAAGCGAAAAACTCCCGTAACGACTTTTGCAGCACAGCCTTTAGATCGCGTCCATCATCCTTGATGACTGCAGGATTGAAGGACTCCTTAAAAAAGTCGGCAAATCGTAAAAACACACGTTGTTTGCTGTAAAACACCAGCTCCTCAATCTCTTTTCGCAGCCTTTGTTTTTCCGTTTCTCCATTCAAGCCACTCAGGATTTCTTTTAGCTGCAGCAATTCCTGATCAAGTCCTGCAAGCGCCTTTTGTTTCGCACGTTCATCCTGTTTTGAGGCAGCAATCACATCCCCCAGCAGCTGTCTGGCCCGCAAGATCGCTCCCTTTGAAGATGCAAGCGCCAGTGTTGTCAGGTCATGCTCGATGAACCTATCAAATTGGGTTTGGAATGCTTCGAGACCGCTGTCCGGCAGAAACTTATGCTGGAAAGGGATTTCCGCGTTTTTTTCCACAAGCGCCCCTTTGCTTGACATCGGGAACAGCTTCGGGAACCTAATGCCGAATCCACTCAGATGTTCTTTGACATATGCCATCACTTCCTCCAGTTCATCAGAGGTGTCGGCAAGATCGACGGCATTCACGATAAAAAACATTTTATCCATCGCGAAGGAATCCTTTACGCGTCCGAGCTGGATCAAGAACTCTCTGTCCGCCCTGGAAAAAGGGTGGTTATAGTAAGTCACAAAAAGGATTGCGTCCGAGTTTTTAATATACTCGAAAGCGGCGCCTGTATGGCGGGCGTTGATCGAATCCGCTCCAGGCGTATCGACGAGGACCATTCCCTGCTTTGTCAGCTCACAATCGAAATAAAGTTCAATTAAATCGACAAAACATGATTTTGATTCCACTGCCGCAAAACTTCTGAATCCATCTAAGTCGACAGAAAGCTTCGTTCCCAGCTTTTCCTGATATTCCGGCAGTCCCTGATAAAAAGCCCTGATAAAGGAAAGATGCGTTTTACCTCTTTCTTCTGCAGCGGACTCTTTAAGCAATTCTCGCGCCAGCTGGTAAGCCTGCTCCAATGTCCTGGCAGTAAGGTCATAGGCAGACAGGGCGAGGGCAACGTCTTCGAGCAGCATATCAGCGCTTTTCAAGGTGACTGTTGCCGTACCGTGCGGATGGTCTGCCGTTGACGCCAAAATTTTGTTAATTGCCGCTGTTGTCGGATTCGGCGAAACGGGTAAGACGTTTTCTCCCATTAAGGCGTTTGCAAACGATGATTTCCCGGCACTGAAAGCACCGAAAAGGGCGACCGTAAAGGTTTGCGACTCCAGCCGTTCTGCTTTTTCTTTTAATTCCCTGTATAACGAGTGGAAGCCTTTCAAAGGCTGAATCAGATTCGATGCATTCGTTAAATTGGCTGCTGTTTTTTTCAGCCTGTCTTTCCCATGGATACCGGTCGCTTCCTTGTCCACATGATAATCTTGGGCCGGTTGCTGCACTGGCACATCTTTACGGTTGTTTTTTTGTTGACTTGTGCCTGCTGACTGTGCAGGTTCGATTTCGTCTGTATGCTTGATAATAGCATCATCGTCTTCCTTGATCCATTTAGTAACCATTTGGATGGAATCAAGATTGCTTGATGGAATCTCTTTGTTAGTTAGAAGATCGAACAAAGCCTTCTTCGTATGTTCCAGGTTGTCTTTCATGGTTCTGATTGATTCAAAAGCCGATTGATAGCGTATATAAGCGGCAAGTTCATTTTCAATGGTGCCGATTTTCTCAGCGGCTCTCTTCTTCAAATGGCCGTGCAACTCTTGAAGGAATCCATCTGCTTGGTTCCTTGCTTCCTTTTTAATCGATGCCGCGAGTTCATTGGTGTAATTCAGGACATATTCCCCGGTTATATTCACCTGCTGTTTCAACGAACTGGCCAGCATTTGCTCTGTAACAGTTACTTCTATTCCTTGTGCTGCCTGCTCAAGGCTGCTGTTATGGATGTCTGCTTCTGATAACGTGTTGACGGCAAGCTCCTTCAGATGCCATTCAAGTTTGGTTTTCACCTTTTCCTGGAGGTCGTTAAGAATTGCTTGTTGCCTCTTCACTCTCTCTTCTTCTGTTTTTTTTCTGGAAAAAAGTAACCCGATTTTAAATTCCGGCTGGTTTGATTCCAGATAGGCCTTTGCCAGATCCCTTGTTTGCGCTGGCATGATATAAGCATTTTTCAGGGTTGTTTCTAGTCCCGCTTCAAATTTCTCCTGGACGCTGCCAGCATGAAAAGTAATCCGACTCTTTTCTTCATTCAACGACAAAAGACGGTCGGTGATTCTTTCCCGATCCTCAAGCGGCAAGTCAGCAAGAATGGCAAAGGCCGATGTATTTTCTTCTTGCAGCTTTTCTTTAAGCCAGAGCAGATGGTTCTCCAACAGCCTCTCAGCAGAGTCAAAAACAGACCGGGTGTCCTCTCCCATCTGCACTTGTTTGAAAATGAATTCCTTTACTTGCTCAATTTGATTTTCTTCATTTTGTAAATCCCTTAATGAAGTATAGAAAATCTCATTTGGATACACTCCCCAGTTTGCAAAAGCCTCACTGACCGAGCTCTTGAAATTTATAAAACCCAGCTCTGTTTCATCATGCTTATCAATTTGATTGATGATTAAATAGACCTGCTTGCCTGCATCCATCAGGTCTTTTGCAAACTGAAAATTGACTTCGGACTGGACGTGGTTATAGTCCATGACATAGAAGATGGCATTAGCAAGGTGAAGAGCCGATTCTGTTGCAACCCGGTGCGCATCATCGGTCGAATCAATGCCCGGCGTATCCATGACGGTACATGTTTCAGGCAGTGGAAACTCACTTGAACTGATCGTGATTGACGAAATGCTCTCGCCATCTTTAGCGAATTTTTTAACTGCCCTGTAATCGTATGGAGCAGGAAAAAGAACTGGTTTGCCTTGAAAAAAATATACCTTTGCATAGTTTTCTCCCCGCTGGAGCTTTACCGTATTCGCGCTTGTCGGTATCGGACTTGATGGAAGCACCTGCTCCCCCAGCAAATAGTTGATCATACTGGATTTCCCCGCGGAAAAATGGCCGCAAAAGGCTATGATAAATTCCTGATTGTAAATTTTAACCATCAGCTGTTTCATTTTTTCAGCATTCGCGAAATCTCCTCCAGACCCGATTGCTTCATAAAGGGCCGTCAAAGTATCTAAATCCCGCTCCTGCTTTGTTGATTGATGAACCATGAATCCATTCCCCTTAATTCGAGAGTCTAGTTTGTACTACTATCATTGTAAACGATTTCGGGTTTCTTTCCTATATAAGCTATAACAAAAAAGGGAAAATTGACAATAAATAAAGTAGGGAAACCACTCTCGTGGCTTCCC
>NZ_RYZZ01000012.1 GCF_003989135.1 Peribacillus cavernae | reverse complement strand
GCAGAAAGGTTCCCTCCTACTCGACCCACCCGAAAATTGTCGAAAGATTAATAGAGGCAGAGAGTGATTGATTTGGCTCTCTGTCTTTTTCCATAGCAATGTTGTGCCAGCCAATATTAACCTTACATTTCGCAGGTCTTGATCAGACTCTGACAATTTTTCAGAAATGCTTTTTTGCCATTTGACCCGACCATCTTTCCTTTTTTTCGCTGATTATTGATTATCGGCTCTTTTCGACAGCTCCGGGTAATTCCGGCAGAAAATCAACTCAGGCATTCACTTCATTCACTGCAAGAATATTATTTATCATTCGCCATTCATATGATCAAACGGAGTATGTTGTATGGGCCAAAAAAAAACAAAAATTCTGTACCGTCCATTTTAAAGTCAGGACCTTTCTATCATTTTCCGTGAAATGTACATTCTTTCCTTGTTATGTACGGTGTTTGTCAAGATAGTTGTCGCATTTTCCTTGTTTTGCTAGTGTGTTTAATTAATAGTGTAGCTACCGTGCTTCGCTTGGTGGCCTTCTCATAAAAGAACAGAACCATTCTGTTCTTTTATGAGAAGGGTAGAGTAGGTTCAAGCTCTGCTGAAGAAAAGTCATGTAATTCTATTTTTTTCATTTGCTTCTTTCATCGGATTTAATGCCACTGATTCGTGTGCACCCAGTCTCTTGTTTCGCGTGACCACCGTTCTGGATGTTTTAATTTTGCTTGTTCATATACTTCTTTTCGATTTTTGAGCACATCAATATAGACACCTGTATGGCACTGATCTGGTGTCACGAAATTTATCCCACTATGCAAATGCTCGCAGTTATACCAATGAACAAATTTCACTGACCATTAATATAGGGTGCCTGTCACCACCCGAATTCTCTTGTTTCACAACTTTTCGTTTCACGCGATTTCTTTCCAGGCGGAGGATTGAAAGAGTTTTGATGCTTTTACTTTCAGATTTAAAAATCGGTGTTTGTCAATATAGTTGTCGTATTTAGCTTGTTTAGTATTTTATTAAATATCCGTTTACTATCGTTTAGCTCCAAGTTCAATCAAGGCTACCGCGCTGCGCTTGCTGGCCTGGTGATTTGAGTCGAAAAGAAAAGCGTGCTTTCGACTCAAATCACCAGGGAAAAGGCGTATTATGATTTTCCAAATGCATCTGTTTGCCCCTCATCTCGCATTGGATTAAGCGCTACTTTTTCGTGTGGCGACCAATTCCTTGTGGCTCGTGCCCAACGCTCTGGATGCTTCGCCTTCGCTGCTTCGTACACGTCTTTTCGGTTTTCTAATACGGACACATACGCCCCAGTGTGGCACTGCACCGGTGTCACAAAATTGAGCCCACTATGCAAGTGAACCTCATTATACCAATAGACAAATTGCTGGACCCATTGCCTTGCTTTCTCGAGTGACACAAACCCTTTGTGTGGGAAATCCGGGCGATATGTAAGCGTCCGAAACATCGCTTCTGAATACGGGTTATCGTTACTCACACGCGGTCTGGAAAACGAGCTTTGAATGCCCAATTTCTCCAGTAAACCTAGGAATGTTGCGGCTTTCATCGGACTACCATTGTCGGAATGTAACACCAGCGGTTCGCCTTGGATTTCCGTTAGCCTCGTACGACATCTATCCTAACAGAGGGGGTATTTCAAGAAGAACTATTTTACTTTCTGCCTTAAAATCATTCTTCGAAACCGCAGTTGATACAGATATATTATTTCTATTTTGGGCTGGACACGGTGCATTTATAGATAATGAAGGTTATTTTGTTCCATTTTATGGAAATGTTTATTCTCCGAATATATCAATGATAAAAATGTCCGAAGTAAGAGATTTGATTGACCAGACCCCAGCTAAAACAATTTTATCGTTTTTTGATACATGCCATAGTGGAGCGATTACTCGAAATATTCAACAGGAAATGCATCGAGGATTAGAAGTAAAAGGATCAGGAAAGGTTCTTATTGCTGCATGTACTGCAAGTCAATATGCTGTGGATAGAGCGGGACATGGAGCATTTACCGACTATTTAATTCGAGGTTTAGAGGGAGAAGCTGCCGATAAAAATGGTGACATAGATGTATATAACTTATATTCATATGTTAGCAAAATGTTAAATGAGGAAATTGGAGATCAGAATCCTGTAATTAAAAGTACTCTTAATGGAGAGCCGTTGTTATTAAAAAGAACAATAAATAGAAGCGAACTGACTGCAGTAAAACTGCAACAAATACAATTGAACAGGTAAAATCTTCTGGATTAAGTTTCTGGCTTGGTCCAATAATAACCGATTACGATGAGTTTCATAGCAAAATTAAGGGTGAATATCAGATAACACTGATTAATCCTGACTCTAAAATTGAACAAGCTTTAAAGGACATGAGAGATAGAGATAAATATCCGTTTGCTATAAAAGATGAGGCAGATATTGTATCCATTGAAAATATTGACATCAGATCTACACGAGAAGGAACATACATTGTTGTAAACCTGAAAGGTACAGGGGAAAGCAATAACTCAATCTTTTCTGAAATGTCAGTTGGTGGAGGGATGGGTAAAACACTGACTCTAATGATATAGCAATGTTACGTATTAGACGCATATTATTCGGTGAAAAGGTTTTACCATCTGGTTATGGAGACTCTTTAGTGGAATCGATAATTAGTCATCCTACAAATGCAAAAATCCAAGTGATACCAAATATCATTTCGAGCTTAGTTAACCAAAAATACACACCTGAGAAAATACGAGTTATGATTGTAGGATCTCTTATTTTAACTGGTACAATTGATAAAATTGAAACTCTTTCACTTAAATTGGATAACGGGGTAATTACTAAAATTCACCTTATAGGATATCGTCCAAAATATTATTCCAATGTCGATCCCAAGAAAATTGAAGTTAATGAATCAATAAATATTTCAAATTAAGTATGTGGTTAATTTTATTTTGTATTTTAGAAATGGTTTCAGCTCTAAACTTGCTAACATTTTGCTAACGCCATCCCATAAAAAACGGTAATTCCCCGTTAAAGATATTACAGCCAACAATATCCAAAACGTTGATTTACCGCGCTTTTTGCACCTCTCGTTAACGATATTACACCCTCAAAGCTTACGGGCGGCATGATGTAATAGGGTTTTAAATCCCTTGATATATAGGGGTTTAACGAGTTTTTAGAAATAAATGCTCACCTATTTGCTCATCTAACATGTAAATATCTTTTAAAGTTGAAGGCCTCCCATCAGTTTACTGAACTGATGGGAGGCCTTTTCTTCCATGTTGTCAGTCATATGAGCATAGATGTTCATCGTTGTTTGAATATCTGTATGTCCGAATCGTTGTTGAATTTCTTTCAACCCCACCCCTGCTTCGATCAGCAACGATGTATGCGTATGCCTGAATGAATGCAACGAATAGGCTAATAACGAAAACAGCGTATAATCATTACTAAGTCCTTCAGTACGAGCAAGGGATAAGAATTTTACAAGCTCGCTTTTTTCTAGGAATTTCTTTCTGAGATTCTCCTTTTCAACTTCTTCAATAGTAGCTTGTTGTTTAGGAAGGCCATAATTTTCTGTAGGGTTCTGTTGTAACCATTCCGACTCAACAGCAAATTTGAAGATCATCCGGCCTGTAGTATGAATCCCATCCATATAGTTCAGCGAATACACTTTGCTCAGTTTATTTAAATATACTCGATACACAGACTTATTAATATTTTTTATTGGTGTGTTTTTCCATTGTTTGAGTAATACGTTAGATTCATTCGTTCTAGCCCTTACACTGCTCACTTTAGCTTGCGTTGCATAGCTTTCTAGCCACTTTTCTGCTAACGTATGAAAAGTCATATTAGAGTCTTGAACGAAATCTCCTTTAGAAATGTTAAATCACAAGAACCCCTAATAAATGCATTCCGGCAGTATTATCAAAAGCTATTTATAAAGAAAAAAGCATCAATTCGAACTTTGCTTTTTCCAATTTATCTTATTCGGAATTTTGTACGCTAGGAGAACTTCAACCTAAAAAAAGTCGAATTCCTTACTATTCTAAGGATCCGACTTTTTTAAAAGAGGGTTCTTAACAGTTATAAAAATTGACTAGTATCTATCCTAGTGGAATTTTTCCCTTAACCTGCTTTAACGTCGCTACTATAAGAAAGCTAACAATCACTAATAAGAGCCATGAACTCACCTTTCCTAGATGAACGAGACTCCATGCATCGGTTTGGTTTGGATATTCCCAAGCTCCAAAGAACGTTGCGATATTTTCGGCTATCCAAATAAAAAATCCGATGAGCACAAAAGAAAGTGCGAGTGGCATACGGTAACGAGTTCCATCAACCTCGTATGTGACCCATGATTGCAAAAAGACGATAATTACAAGTCCAGATAACCACCAACGAACGTCAATCCAATAATGGTGGGTGAAAAAATTCAAATAAATCGCAGCTGCAAGAGGTACAACTACCAAAAACGGTGGCCACCTAACCAGTTCAACCTTAAACCTTCTCCACGCCTGGCAAAGATAACTCGCTACACTTGCATACATGAATCCGCTATACAAAGGCACTCCAAAAACTTTGAAATATCCTTCCTCTGGATAAGACCAGGAGCCCATATGTACCTTGAAAAGTTCAAGAGCAAGTCCAATAAGGTGGAACAATGTGATAACCTTTAGTTCATCCCGTGTTTCAAGCCCAGAACGCATCATCCACCACTGCATCAGAAGGCAGATGATGAGCAGCCAGTCATACCGGGGTAGGAAGGGAAGTGGCATGATTTGTGTAAAAGCCAAAGAGGCAAAAATAACGACAGGAAACAAACATGATAGGGCCTGCTCCCAACCAAAACGAACGAGTTGTTTTAGTGCTCTCATGATTTGTGCCTCTCCTTTCCATGTTAAATATTCCTACTTTATTAATCTTGGGTGTCTTCATCACTTCGGTATTCTAAAATATCTCCGGGTTGACATTCTAAAGCCTTACAAATCGCCTCTAAAGTTGATAATCGAATCGCTTTTGCCTTTCCGTTTTTCAATATAGAAAGATTAGCCATCGTGATTCCAACCCTCTCCGAAAGTTCTGTAACGCTCATTTTCCTTTTAGCCAACATCACATCAATATTGATTATCATCGCCATTGTTTTCACCTCAGACCGTTAAATCATTTTCTGATTTTATAGCGATAGCATTTTTTAATAGGTTTTGAAGAACAGCGGCAAAGACTGCAACCACCATGCAACCAAAAATAATGACCATTCCGATTAGTATAATACCTGGGGCATCGTCTAACTCTGCCATGAGATATAAGAGTGGCATAAATACCACATATAAGGCACTGATGGTAATGGCACAGTATTTGATATACTTTAAAGACTTTACAGATAATTCCGAAAACGACTGGTTCTTGTCAATATAGCTTAAAAGTTTTAAAGTCTGGTACAATGCAACGAAAAATACTATCGCTGTTACATACAACCCGATTAAAAAGGGATATTGCAAAAAATCTAACTTTGGATTTAATTCTGCAAAATATTCAGCTATCCCAGGTAGCAAAAATATACACAAAGCAAGGACAGGAAGTCCCATAAGAACAACAACGAACTTTAAAAAGAATGTTTCTCGTTTCATAAAAAGCACCTCACCTATTTATTATTAATTTGGTTTTAACACACAATTTATCGTTTTACAATAAGTTATTATTGATTTTTATTATATTATTGTTGTTGTAGAAATATCCTTTTAATTTTAGACAAGATAAAAAGCATTCCTCATTACAGGGAAATGCTCTATAACTTTAAACTATTCAAAATGTGGAAGTTAGCTGATGAGGACAGATTAGTTCCATCAAAACTGTTGATTTGGAGATTTTCTTTTGATTCTTATTTATTAATTAAGAAGCTAAATGGGAAATTAATCATATAGAGACCTAAAGTGGAAATAGGTAAAAAGCTTTACTCTCATCGTATTGCCTTCTTCAATCCAGTTCTGCACAGACTTACTTTACCATGTTCAATAATGTTCAATATTCATTTAACAAACGCCACAATTAATAATCGCTGCTCAGCGGCATATAAAAAACCATGTTATGCTAGTTAGTGTAATCATTTAACGAGGAGTGCTATTATGTCCTGCATTTTATCAGTCGGAACGGCAACACCACCCCATCGGCTCGATCAGAATGAGACGATGGCTTTTGCAGGGAATTTTTTTAAACGTGATTTTGCTGATATTAAACGGCTTCTAAAGGTTTTTGAAAATGGTCAAATTGAGACGCGTTATTTTGCCGCGCCACTTGAGTGGTTTACAGAGGAACATAGCTTGCAAGAGAAAAATGACCGATACATAGACATGGGTTTATCAATAAGTGTACAAGCAATAAAAGACTGTCTTAACAACCGAAACATTCGCAGTTGAATCACGGGATATTTTGCGTAGATTTGGCAATATGTCGTCGCCAACCGTTATATTTGTGCTAAAACGATTCCTTGAAAGAACGATACCCAAGGGTGACTATGGATTGGCTGCGGCGCTTGGACCAGGATTTAGTTCGGAATTATTACTATTAAAGTGGGGCTCTTGATGATGCTGTTTTTTTACCTATTTTTTTCCTTTGTCGTTGCCCAGAGGTTGATCGAATTGGTCATCGCACGCCGAAACGAAGCTCAGATGAAAGCAAAAGGAGCATTTGAAGCTGGACAAAACCATTATAAATGGATTGTGCTCATGCATACGGCATTTCTTATTTCCTTATTCGGCGAAGGAGGACTTCTTGGAAATGGGCCAGTCCAATGGTGGTATATACCCTTTGCTTTATTTATTGTAACGCAATGCTTGCGGATTTGGAGTCTTGTTTCACTTGGACAATTCTGGAACACAAAGATTATTATATTACCAGGGGCAAAAGTCGTTGCTAGAGGTCCTTATCGGTTTATGCGACATCCAAACTATGTAATCGTAGCGACAGAAATTATCGTCATCCCGCTTATTTTTCAAGCCTATATAACAGCTATTGTTTTTACCATTCTAAACGCAATTGTACTTTCCTTTAGGATTCGGGTAGAGGAACAGGCCTTACAACAGGCAACAAATTATTATGAAACCTTTAGCAAACGGCCACGGTTTTTCCCGAAGGAGACAAAATGAAGATGTGTATTCTTAGTATTTCATAAGGATCAATCCATTTTGCATACTGCCATGCAAAAGGGCCTTTTTATATGGTGAAAGTTGATAAAGAAATCACCCAAATGCAAATTTTTTTAAATATATGATTTAATATTCCTTGAGTGGAATATTCCTACTGGGTTATATTTTTAATGAAAGGAGAAATAATTTATGGGCGAACACAATACAACAACTTTGAACGCACTTGCCGAGTCAGTCCACCAGGTTTCAGATTGTAGAGCTTTTACGCAATGGCTCCCTTACTGTAGGTGAAATTGCAGAACAGCTAGATCTTCTTCAGCCTGCAACATCCAAACATCTCCGTGTACTAAATCAAGCAGGTCTGGTTGAAGTGGAAGCTTTAGCTAATCGACGGATTTATAAGCTTAGGCAGCAGCCTTTCCAGAATCTCGATCACTGGCTTGAATCGTTTAAGAGAGTTTGGGAGGAGAGGTACGACCGGATGAATGATTATTTGCGTAAACTGCAGGAAAAAGACTGAGTCCATAACATGAAGCAGTATCAAAAAAGTACGGCAGGAGGAATTGAAATGTCAGAACAAAAAGCTGTAAACAGTCTCATATCAAGGGTAGAGGGCCAGGAACTAATCATGGAGCGTGAGTGCTTCCTAGTTATTTCACTCTTGTTATCCGGTAGTTGAGCTGTAAAACCTCGAAAGTTTGCTTGTTTGTAGAAGTCAAAAAGACTGGGCAAGACGGAATCCATCTATGCAAAATGACGGATGGCTACGACGACGACACGAAGCCCCACAACCCCTGGCCTCTTCAGCCCAGCTACCTCCTCGGAAAATTCAGTAGGAGCCCACACTTGTTCATCATATAAATCCCAACACCACTCCCAAACATTCCCTAACATATCACACAGACCCCATGCATTCGGTTCCTTTCTTACTACTTCATGGATTTTGCCTCCTGAATTTTCGTTATACCAGGCAATCTTATCAAGCTCTCCGTATCTATAAGCAGTAGTTTCTGCTTTACATGCAGATTGCCACTCTGCTTCTGAAGGAAGTGGATAACCGTCTGATTCCCAATCACAAATAATGTTTTCACCACCATTAATTATAGAATAACACTCTTTCAGTCCAGCATTCTGTGAAAGTAGATTACAAAAAGAAATTGCATCATTCCAAGAAATATTCACAACCGGTTTTAGATCTCCGTCAAAAGGATTAGGTGATTTTTTTGTAAGCGCATAGTATGGACTCATACTTACAGGATACCGGGCAATAAGAAACGGTCTTATTTCAGCTTTCCATTTGCTTTTTATTCTATCGTCTCAGCTAGACAGAAAATTTAAGGTCAAGTACACTACAGATACTACTAATTATAGAAAAGAGGCCCGATATGCGACGTGATATACAACCGAATGAACGAGCTTTCTCTTCCAAGGAAGTGGCAGAAGAAGTGGGGATTGCAACTCCCACTGTTCGAAAGTATGGCCAAATCTTAGAGCGAAATGGATATGAGTTTTTGAAAGATGGCGATCGACGTATCTTTGTTCAATCTGACATCGTAGCGCTTATAGCGTTACGCGATACGGACAAGCCCTTAGACGATACAGCTAAAGACCTTGTATATCAACAAAAAGAAAGATTAGAAGGATCCAATGAAACAGAGATAGCAATACCCGATACATATGGAAATTTACCCCACGACGCCAATCAATTAAAAGAGGTCTTAATGTTTTTAGTCAATGAACTCGCAGCCACACGTGATATGAATGTCCAACTGACAAACGATATGTCACAGCTCAAAACAACGGTTTCCCGACTCCAGCAAGATCATCATGTTATAAGTTCTAGTATTGGAAATTCAACGCAAAAAACTAATGCTAAAATTGAAAAATTAACTGAACAACAAAATACCCATTACGAGACATTGCTGCAACAAGAAAAACAAAAAAGTGAACTCTTACAAAAAGAAATACAAAATATGCGGGACGAACAGAAAAAAGAATGGAGTTCACAAAATGATTTTAATAAACGTTTAGAAGAAGCGATACAAAAACCTAAAGAAAAATGGGGGGCGCTTTTCTCCATATTCCGAAAATAAGGTGCCTGTTAAGGTTTTTTTGCTTATCTGTGTAAAGATTTGTGGAAGCAAATTATTGATGTATAAACATTTGATAAATCTTCATTTAAATATATAATAGAAAGGAGCTGATCGGTTCTTTTTTGTGTTTCGTATCACTGGGCGATATAACATGCAAATAAATCCACAGAACCTTCGTCTTTAATAGAAAGGGAGGTCCGATATGCGACAGGATATACATCCGAATGAATGAGTATCCTCTTCCAAGGAAGTGGCAGAAGAAGTGGAGATGCAACACCCACTGTTCGTAAGCATGTGTAAAACTTAGAGCGAAATGGATATGAGCTGTAAGGAGATGGCGATTGGCGTATCTTTGTTCAATCCGACATCGAAACGCTTATAGCGTTACGCGATACGGACAAGCCCCTAGACGATAGAGCTAAAGATCTTATAAGTTCTAGTGTTAGATAATTCAATGACTATTTAAACCTCAGGCAACCAAATAAAATGTAGAAATTCCTTTGTCCGACTATTCGGATCCACCATTTTTCAAATTTCAACAATTTCCCGAGAAATATCTACAAATTCTGAGTAGATATCGACAAAATTAGAATAATATACAATAGCCATAGGATAGAAGAATCTTTTATGCCCTTTTTTTAATACACAACTCCATATTAGTTAAATCCCAAATTTAATAACTCGGAGGTATGAAAATGAAAAACAAATTTATGAAATTAATAAATAATCCAAAAGTACAAAAAACAGTAAAAGAAAAGGTAATACCCTTGGTGAAAAAAGAAATTGAAAAGAGAAAAACAAATAATAAATCGTAATTCTTAAAACGAGTCAATGCGACCTAAGATGTCGTTTTGACTTTTTTTTTGAGGATAACCATCGATAGAGAGTAAGTTTCCTCTTCCTTTTTATGCTAATTGTATCTACTCTCATCATTACACAGTTACATGGGAACTGCCTGTCTTTTTTGATTATTAAACTCGAAACAAATTAGGCAATTAAGGTATAATATAATCTAGTGAATAAGTGCAACATCTTTAATTAGTATTGTTTGTAGGCAATATTAAATCGTAGCGAACTCTTTATAGTTATTTGGCAAAAGTGTTGAAGGAGCAGCTTATTTCATATTACTAATATTGTGTAGAATCAAAATTGAAAGTGAGTGTTCTTTATGGGACGTAAGTGGAACAATATTAAAGAAAAAAAGGCGTCAAAAGATGCAAATACGAGTCGGATATATGCAAAGTTTGGACGCGAAATTTATGTGATAGCTAAGCAAGGTGAACCAGATCCAGAATCAAACCAGGCTTTAAGAGTCGTACTCGAGCGTGCAAAAACGTACAGTGTACCGAAAACGATTATTGATCGTGCGATTGAAAAAGCGAAAGGCGGTTCAGAAGAAAGCTATGACGAACTTCGTTATGAAGGCTTCGGACCAAATGGATCCATGGTAATCGTAGATGCACTGACAAATAACGTGAACCGTACTGCATCCGATGTGCGTGCTGCTTTTGGTAAAAACGGTGGGAACATGGGCGTTAGTGGATCTGTAGCATATATGTTTGATGCGACAGCTGTCATTGGTCTGGAAGGTAAAACAGCAGATGAAGTGCTTGAATTATTAATGGAAGCAGATGTAGACGTACGTGACATTCTTGAAGAAGATGAAGCGGTTATCGTTTATGCCGAACCTGACCAGTTCCATGCAGTGCAAGAAGTATTCAAGAATGTTGGTATAACTGAATTTACCGTTGCAGAACTAACATTGCTTGCGCAAAATGACCTAACACTTCCAGAAGACGCACAAGCACAATTTGAAAAAATGATTGATGCATTAGAAGATTTAGAAGATGTCAGGCAAGTGTACCACAATGTGGATTTTAGTGAATAATACATGAGAGCAGATCTTTGTTATATAACAAAAGGTCTGTTTATTTAAATTGTTCATTATAATATGGCACGGAGAGTGGTAATGTTACAGAATTGGTGAGCCGTTTGGATCAAATGAGAGACCACTTGAGAAGCATTTGGGAAGGTGCTTCCAGCGATGCGTTTGCTCAGCAATATGAAGAACTGAAACCTTCTTTTGTGCAAATGTCTACCTTGCTGTGCTTTGCCTGTTCTTCTTCCTTGTACCTAAAATCAGCAAGGAGGCGCTGAAGAGCACGCCACCGACCGAATATAAGGCAAAATAAAATAAAAGGCACGCCCCCGGCAGAATCTCTCATTCTGCCGGGGGTGTGACTTTTTTTCGGGATTACTTTGCGAAGGGATCTTTGTTTCCGTATTTATTGCTATGAATGACGTCAGAAATGAGATAGTTATATACATCATCTACAATCTCAATCCCATTCTGTTCACTCTCGATTTCTCTTAGCGCACTCCCCTGGCCCGGGTATGAAACCTGTTCGAATCCCGGTGCAGGTGTTATGTTGTTTAAATCAGCCATTGTCTGGGAGATGTTTTGTTTAAAAGTCTCCAAATCCGTAAAGAAGGCAGGATTAATAACAATATGAAGCTGGCCCAGATCACGGCCTTTGGAAAGATCGCCATAGAGAGGAGAAACACGGTTACCGAAAGGCAGGCCCAATAGAATTCCTGATAATATGTCGACCATCATCGCCAGCCCATATCCTTTTGCGCCGGCAATCGGCAATAAACCGTTGACTTGAAATGGATCGGCTGTCGGCTCCCCGTGCTGATCGACCGCCCAGTTATCCGGAATGGGCTCGTTTTTTGAACGGGCATCGAGGACTTTCCCCCATGCCTTTACAGTGGTAGCCATATCGAACGTGATCATTTTCTGATCTTTCCCCGGAGCCGCGAAGGCGATCGGATTTGTACCGTAATAAGGCTCCGCTCCGCCAAACGGGACGGCCATCGGATCAGCCTGACAAACAGAAAGGCCTATCATTTCTACTCTCGCAGCTTGTTGGACAAAGTAGGAAAGGGCACCGCTGTGGGATATCCTTTTTACTCCGACAACAGCAATCCCAGTTTCTTTCGCCATCTTGATTGCTTCATCCATCGCCTTTTTTGCCGCTACATGTCCCGAACCATTATCACCGTTAAACAGGCCTGCACTTGGTCCCGTCTTTTCAAAACTGAAATCAGGATTGACATTGATTCCACCTTTGGCGATTCTCTCAGAGTAATATTCCACACGGATTGCCCCGTGCGAATGAATTCCTCTCGCATCCGCATAGACAAGCACATCAGCTACACCATCAGCGTGCTCGACACTAAGTCCAGCATTGTGCAGTTTTGTTCTGATTAAGTCTTTTAATTTTTCTTTTGTAACGTTCAAACTAAGGACGCCCCCTTTTGCTAAAATAAGTACAAATATATGAATAAAAAACTATACCAAAATAACTTCTATCTATTTTCTTTTTTGTCCCTTTCCAATAAGCGGCTTTTGGCATCTTGAATGTGATTGGCAATAGCCCTCTCGGCGCGATATGTGTCACGTGTCCGGATTGCCTCGATGATCTCCCAGTGCTCCGCGGTTGTCTCCCTTTGGTCCACTATTCCCTTGAGATGATAAAAACGCCCGATATGAAGGTGGCAGTGCATGCCTTCGTATGCTTCGGAAAGGAACGAGTTCTCTCCCCTGTTCATCATTGAGTAATGGAATTGCTGATCTAAATGAGTGAAATGGAGTCCTTCCTTATTGGACGAAACGACGTTTATTGAAGACATTTGTTCTGTTAGCCGGGACATTTCTTCCGTAACGCTCAGGTGATTGGAACGGATAATGTTTCGTACAGCATGAGTTTCCATTAAAATGCGGGCTTCCAGCATTTTCGTCATACTGTCATCATCTAAAGTGTCACTGACACGATATCCCTTGTTTGGTTCGGAGACGACTAATCTTTCAGAATGCAGACGAGACAGAGCCTCCCTTAGAGGAATGGCACTTATATTGATTTCCCTGGTTAAGTGGCTGATGTTGATCTTTTGTCCTGGAGATAAACGCCATCCAAAAATCATCTCTTTTAACAAATTGTATACATACTCCGTTGTCTCGCCTCTTTCTTTTTCCCTGATCACGGAAATCACCTTTTCTTCTTACATTTGGTTTCTAACAAAAAGTATATACAACTTTTCCTAATGATTCTAGTCAATCATTTCTATAGAGAGGATGTTTTATGGTTGCAAAAACTTACAATATTTTGCATGCTGATCATAAAATCATATATTATTTTTCGAAAGTGACTTCAAACTATGTATGGAACTTACCTTGGGGAAGAACGGAAATTTTATTTCACATACAAGGAATATTCCCTTACTTATAATGATTATAGCCATATTACTAGTATTTTTACAATTTATAATATTTACAATTGATGTACTTCATGCTATATTGTTTTGAAAATCATATATTATTTTTAATAGAACGATTTTTTATTATTCATATTAGGAAAAGAAAAGAAGAAGATGTAAAGAAGGCGTTATCAAAGCAGAAATATATATGATTTTTGGAAATAATGACTTTTTCATATTCGCTAACGAGGAGGAAATGGTTATGAGTACGATAGAAAATAGGAAAAGCAACTTTTATGGTCATTTTATAAATGGGCAGTGGATCTCTGATCACAATACAATACCTGTTTATAACAAATACACTAGAGAAGAAATCTCACAGGTCGGCAATGCTTCTCGTAAAGTCGTTTCGGATGCGATCACCAATGCGTTTGAAACCTTTCAAACCAAAAAGTTAGACATGAATCAGCGCTATGAAATTTTAATGCGTGCAGCGGAAATCGCAAAAGAGCGAAAAGAAGAGTTGGCTTCGCTTCTTGTACAAGAAGTCGGAAAAGTATTGAAAGATGCCCGGGGTGAAATCGATAGGGGTATTCAAACGTTGATTGCATCCGCGGAAGAAGCCAAACGGATTGCCGGTACAGGCGTTCCTCTCGGTCAACCTGGAAATGAAAATAAAATGGCTTTTACAATCCGCGTTCCTGTTGGGGTCATTGGGGCTATTACTCCATTTAATTTCCCGTTTAATCTCACACTACATAAGGTAGCGCCGGCGTTAGCGGCAGGGAACACAGTGGTACTGAAGCCTGCTGAAGCAACTCCGCTAATTGCCTGCAAGATTGCCGACATTTTGGCAAAAGCGGGATTGCCTGCAGGGTTCCTTAATGTGGTTAACGGAGCAGGCAGAGAAGCGGGTCAGTTTCTTTTGGAAGATGAGCGTGTTGCGATGTATACATTTACCGGAAGTCCGGGTGTGGGCCGCCAAATTAAGAGCAGTACTGGGATCCGCAAGGTCACTTTGGAGCTGGGGAATAATTCTCCCAATATTATTCATAAGGATGTCCCCGATCTAGACAAGGCGGTTGAACTGTGTGTGACGCGTGGTTATTCGAATGCAGGGCAAGCCTGTATTTCCGTACAGCGAATCTATGTCCACCGCGATATTTATCAGTCGTTTGTCGAGAAAGCAGAGAAAGTTGCCGCGTCTTTAAAGGTCGGCGATCCAACAGATTCCGCGACAGATATTGGACCGATGATTTCGGAAAAAGAAGCGAAGCGGGCAGAAGAGTGGATTCACGAAGCTGTTCGGCAAGGAGCAAAAGTCGTTTACGGCGGGAAAAGACATGATGCTATTATTGAACCGACTATTTTAGTAGATGTGACGGCAGAAATGAAAGTGGTCTGTCAAGAAGTATTCGCCCCTGTCATTAACATTATTCCTTTTGATGATATTAAAAGGGCTTTCGAACAGGCTAATGATTCGACATTCGGACTGCAGGTTGGCCTGTTTACGTCCGATCTCCATTTGGCAATGCGTGCAGCACAGGATCTTCACTTTGGCGGTGTGATTATCAATGATGTTTCCACATATCGTGCAGATGTAATGCCTTATGGCGGTGTGAAGGACAGTGGAGTTGGCAAGGAAGGCCCTCACTATGCCATTCAAGAAATGACTGATGAGAAACTTGTCGTTATCAATTTATAACAGATGGAGGTAAGAAATAGATGAGAAATACATGGGATTTTTTCTCTACAGAGAGAATTGTGTTTGGAAATGGAGCAATCCAACAACTGGATTCAATTCTTCAAAGGCTAAAGGCGAAAAACGTTTTGTTGATTACCGATCCTGGAATCAAACAGGCAGGGATTGTCGACAAAGTAGTAGCTTTGTTGGAGCAAGCAAATTATCATACAGTGGTTTACGATCAGGTCGTACCGGAGCCGCCGGTAGAATCAGCGATGGACTGCTATAAGTTTGCCAAATCCCAAATGGAAACGGATGCAGTCATTGGCCTTGGCGGAGGCAGCAGCATTGATATGGCGAAGGTTGTCTCATTACTGGTAGCCTACGGCGGGCATCCGCTGGATTATTATGGCGGTGAAAATCAGGTACCCGGGCCGATAGCACCTTTGGTAGCAATACCTACAACGGCAGGGACCGGTTCAGAAGTGACTTCAGTAGCCGTGTTGACCGATGTTGAAAATAACTTAAAAGTGGGAATTTCGGATAATTTCCTACGCCCAACGGTCGCTCTTGTTGATCCCGAGCTAACAGTAGGACTTCCTGCGTATGTAACAGCTTGTTCAGGAATTGATGCGCTGGCCCACGCGATTGAGGCCTATACAGCAAAGCCTTCTTCTTATATCCAGGCAGAAGGAAATATCCTCTTTCAAGGCTCCATGCCGATCAGTGATGCACTTGCATACCGGGCCATTGAGTTAATTGTTGACAACCTGGCACTTGCTGTCCAACAAGGAAGCAATCTTGAAGCCCGTTCCAATATGCTGCTCGGGAGCCTGCTTGCCGGGATGTCTTTCTCAAATGCCGGAACAGCGGCTGCTCACGCATTAGCTTATCCGATTGGAGGGCTTATCAAATCACCGCATGGGGAAGTGACAGGTCTCTTGTTGCCATATGTGATGGAATTTAACACAGGAGTAGAAACAGAAAAAATGGTCAAAATTTCTGAGGCATTTGGCATTAACTCAGAAGGTCTATCCAAGAAGGAAGTCGCTTTGGCTGCATCCACGGCCGTGTTGAATTTGCTTGAGGAAATAGGACTGCCCACGCATCTTTCAGAGATTGGAATCAAAGAAGAGGATATACCCGAAATCGCAGAGAAAACGTTGCAGATCGATCGCCTGGTACGTAATAACCCTCGGGTCCCTACCCAACGTGGTTTGGAAGCATTGCTTCGGAAAGCTTTATAATAGGCTGTTATTTTAGTAGTTCGTAAGAAGCGGGCAAATAATTATCCGGTCTGAATCTTAGAAAAATAGTGTAAGGAGTTGCAAGCTATGTCATTAATGCCTTTTACCTATTTTATGCCGACACGAGTGGAATCCGGTAATGGAATAGCTGAGAAAACGGGAGCAATGGTTAAAGAATTAGGTGTTTCTAGAGTATTGATCGTAACAGATAAAGGGGTGAGGTCAGCCAATCTTTTAACAGGAATCGAGGAATCACTCCTGGCTGTCAACTTGGATTATGAAATTTATGACGAAGTTGAGCCGAACCCATCTGCTGAGACGATTCGAAAAGGTACCGAGTTTCTCAAACAATATAAATGTGATGCGGTGCTGGCTGTAGGCGGAGGCAGCAGTATTGATACAGCTAAGGCAATTGCTGTGATGGCGGTTAATCCAGGTGACATCCTTGATTATGAAGGAGTGGGTAAGATCAAGATTCCTCCACTTCCAATTATCGCGATTCCGACGACCGCAGGAACGGGAAGCGAAACAACGAATTCAACAGTGATAACCAACAAGGAAACTTCCTTTAAATTAGGCGTCCTTAGTTCCCATTTATTTTCAAGGCTGGCGATCCTCGATCCGGCCCTTACTTTACAGCTGCCTCAACAAATTACAGCGGCGACAGGAATGGATGCCTTAACCCATGCGATTGAATCCTATACATCCAAGGCGGCTAACCCTGTTAGCCAGGGTTACGCCATGCAGGCGATTAAAATGATTGGCGAGCATTTGCCAAGAGCTTATTTTAGGGGAACGGATATCGAAAGCAGGGAAAAGATGCTTGTCGCTTCGATGCTTGCTGGAGTAGCGTTTTCCCAGTCGCGCTTAGGAAATGTGCATGCTATATCTCATACGTTTGGCGGCGTCTTTAATATCCCGCATGGAATTGCGAATGCAGCCCTATTGCCTTTTGTTATGAATTATAACTTGCGAGCATGTGCCGAGCAATATAAGGATGTTGCAATCGCTTTAGGAGCGGATGTAAGCGGCTTATCCGAAATGCAGGCGGCCGAGAAGGCGATAGAGACTGTCGTTCAAATGAATCAATCAATGAAAATTCCCCTCAATATCAAGGATTTGGGAGTCTCCTTGCAGGTGCTGCCGAAATTGGTGGAGGACTCAATGAGGAGTGGAAATGTATTCGTAAATCCCAGACTTACAAAATCTGGCGATATTCAATCGATCATTGAAAAGGCTTATCACGGTAATCTAGAAGATAGCTACTATGAACGCAGTAAAACTAGCGTATTTTGATTACAGGTTTGGAAGTGAATTCAACCTATAAACTGTTAAAATTAGAGGTGAACATATGAAAAAGACAAACGGAAGATGGTGGGTAGTTGCACTTCTATTCGTTGCCACAACAATTAATTACATGGATAGGGCGATTCTTGGGATTGCAGGTCCTTCAATGATGAAAGATCTTTCCCTTTCAACTGTTGAATTTGGAATCTTAGGTTCAGCATTCTTCTGGTCGTATGCCTTAATGCAAATCCCGGTGGGGATGATCGTTGACAAGTTAGGGGCGCGGCTAACGTATTCCATCGCGATTGTATGGTGGTCTTTATGTACGGTATTCACGGGTTTTGGCCGCTCACTTGGTGCATTAATCGGAATTCGTGTCCTAATGGGAATAGGAGAGGCTCCCGCGTTTCCAACGAATACACGTGTAATCTCAGATTGGCTGCCTCCACACGAACGAGGCGTTGCGAACGGAATCTTTAATTCTGGAACGGCAATTGGGATCGGAATTACAACACCGGTACTGGCATGGATTATTGAGAGCTGGGGCTGGCAAACGGCGTTTGTCGTAATTGGATCGGTCGGGTTTATTTGGCTGGCATTCTGGTTGTTCTTTTTCAAAGACCGTCCAAGCCAAAGCGCCATTGCTAATGAAGCAGAGGTAGCTTATATCGAAGATGGACAAACAGATACGAAAGATGTACCAGTTGTCAACATCTCACCATTTAAATTTTTGAAATATAGAAATGTATATCCAATGTTATATGGCTTGTTTGCGCACAACTATTTGACTTACTTAATGATGACCTGGCTGCCTACCTATCTTGTAGTCGAAAGAGAAATGACACTTCTGAAAGCAGGCTTCTTTACAATGCTACCTTGGATTATGTCTTTCCTTGGAAATATACTTGGCGGCATCTTATCAGACCGTTTGATTAGAAGAGGATGGAACTCGATCAAAGCAAGAAAGACGATATTAGCGATCGGGATGCTCTTTCCGTTAGCGATTATTCCAACTATCTATGTTGAAAATGCGATTGCGGCGCTTATCCTGATTTCGATTGCTATTGGCGGCGAAGGCCTGGCGGCAGGTATCTTATGGGCGACCGTTGCTGATGTGGCTCCGAAGGGTGCGGAAGGAAAGCTTGCCGGTTTACAAAACTTCGTAGGTAATCTGGCTGGATGGCTGGCTCCTGTAGCAACAGGAATTTTAGTTTCTCAGTTTAATAATTTTACAATTGCGCTGATCATACCGGTAGTCATTTGCGGAATTGCATCTGTGGCATACACATTCTTTATGAAAAACCAGAGGATATCACTCGACGCAGACATTGGCAAAGGAAATAATCTTGCAAGCGGACTGTAACGAGCTAACATAAGGAGGATATACATGTTAAAAGTCGATTCATTAGTGAACTTAACCGAACTGAAAATGTACGTAAACGGAGAGTGGACGGATGCGCAAGAAGGAAAAACCTTTTCTGTTACCAATCCGTCAACAGGCAAAATTGTTGCCCATGTTCCCAAAGGCGGGCGTTACGAAACACAACAGGCAATCGAAGCTGCTGGACAGGCGTTTAAATCCTGGTCAAAATTAACCGCTAATGAACGTGGTAAGTACCTGCTGAAATTACGTGATCTTATGCACGAATATAAAGATGAATTAGCCGAAATCATGAGCCTGGAAATGGGAAAGCCATTTACAGAAGCGCAGGGGGAAGTAATCTTTGCGGCCAGTTATTTTGAATGGTACGCTGAAGAGGGACGCCGGATTTATGGCGAAACAATCCCTGCTTCCTCGCCTGATAAGAGGTTAATGGTGATTCGCCAGCCGATCGGTGTGGTTGCTGCGATTACCCCATGGAATTTCCCGCTGGCGATGATGACCAGGAAGATAGGCCCGGCGATGGCAGCCGGGTGTACAGGAATTTTGAAGCCGGCCAAACAATCCCCGATCAGCGCGCTTGCGTTTGGCAAATTGGTGGAAATGGCGGGGATTCCACATGGGGTAGTTAATGTGGTAACCGGTGATTCTGGTCCGATTTCAGACGAAATTTTCGAAAATCCGATTGTAAAGAAAATCTCGTTCACCGGATCTACGGAAGTGGGGAAATTACTGGTTACCAAGTCGGCTCCACAATTGAAGCGATTGTCCTTGGAGCTTGGCGGGCATGCACCGTTTATCGTCTTTGAAGATGCTGACCTCGAGGCAGCCGCTTCAGGTGCTATTGCCAGTAAATTTAGAAATACCGGGCAGACATGTGTTTGTGCAAATCGGATTTACGTCCAGCGTTCCGTTATCGAGAAATTCTCTAAACTTTTCGTGGAGAAGGCACAGGCTCTTAAAGTCGGAAATAGTATAGATCCAAGCGTTGATGTCGGTCCCCTGGTCAGCCGTGACGGGTTGGAAAAGGTAGAGGAACATGTCCATGATGCATTGTCCAAAGGTGCTCAACTCCTTTGTGGCGGCAAAAGGCTGGAAGGTGAATTGGCCGATGGATTGTTCTATGAACCTACGATACTAGCGGAAGTAACCGCAGATATGCTTATTACAAACGAGGAAACATTCGGGCCTGTTGCGCCGATTATCCCGTTTGACACAGAAGAAGAAGTGCTTCAATACGCCAATGATACGGTGTATGGTTTAGCAGCTTATTTCTATACAGAGAATGCGAGCCGTTCCGTGAGGGTATCTGAAGCTTTGGAATTTGGAATCATCGGTATGAACGATGCAATCCCGACTGTTGCCCAGGCTCCGTTTGGCGGTATAAAAGAAAGTGGAATGGGTCGGGAAGGCGGCCATCAGGGCATGGACGATTATTTAGAGGATAAGTATATATCGATGAAGTTTCAAACTATATAAAACAATGGATTGGGCAAAGGTTTTTGGGACCTTTGCCCTCTAATTCAGATAAATACAAATGGGTAAGGATCAGAGCTTTGTTTTTGTAATGTAAAAAATACAGGCCAGGGATGCCAAATTACTATAAAAGAGGGATATATATGTATGACTTTTCTATCATAGGTGGAGGGATCATTGGTTTATCTACAGGTATGGCGCTGACGAAAAAGTTTCCAGGCGCGAAAATTGCCATCATTGAAAAAGAAAAAGACTTGGCCCATCATCAAACAGGTCATAATAGCGGGGTCATCCATTCGGGTATTTACTATAAACCAGGCAGTTTTAAGGCGCGTTTTGCCCGTGAAGGGAGTACCGCCATGGTCCAATTCTGCGAAGAACATGGAATCAAATACGATGTATGCGGGAAAGTGATTGTGGCTACTGAACCGAAAGAGCTGCCGCTTCTGGATAATCTGTATGAACGGGGCTTGCAGAACGAGCTTGACGTCATGAAAATCGGAATTGAAGAATTGAAGGAGATAGAGCCGCATGTAAAGGGAGTTGGCGCAATCCGTGTGCCGAATACGGGGATTGCCGATTATAAAGGCGTATCCCGCACATTTGCCCGCATCATCGAGGAAGGCGGCGGTGACATTCGTCTTGATACAAAGGTAGAGAATATTGCCGAAGAGAACGATGGGGTGACAATTGAGACAAACCGCGGCACGATAAAAGCACGGTTTCTGATTAATTGTGCCGGATTGCAGAGCGACCGGGTTGCAAGGATGTCTGGCTTGCATACCAATATGAAAATTGTGCCATTCCGCGGCGAGTATTATGAACTAACGCCGGAAAAACGGTATCTCGTGAAACATTTGATCTATCCGGTACCGAATCCGGATTTCCCGTTCCTGGGTGTTCACTTTACACGGATGACTAACGGGGATGTTCACGCCGGACCGAATGCGGTGTTGGCTTTTAAACGTGAAGGATATACCAAAACGGACATTAATGTAAAAGATCTTCTTGAGGTACTGACCTATCCGGCGTTTTGGAAGATGGCGATGCCGAATATGAAAGAAGGCATGAAAGAATATGTCCGTTCTTTCAGCAAGCAAGCGTTTTTGCACAGCTTGCAGCATCTGATTCCAGAGTTGACGGAGAAAGATATTGTTCCGACCCATGCGGGAGTGAGGGCACAGGCGCTCATGGACGATGGCAGCATGGTCGATGACTTTGCGATTTTCCCGGGGAAAAGCTCGCTGCATATCTGCAATGCGCCTTCTCCTGCAGCGACGGCATCGATTCAAATCGGCAATGCTGTAGTCGAGCAGCTGCTTGAGCGTTTTCAGGTTAATGAGCGATTAGCGTAAGAGACAAGTTCGAGAATTTTGGGGGACAGGCGCTGTGCAGATAACAACCGTTTTGTCTTCTGTAACGATAATGGCCATCATTATTTTATTCGGAACAATCATAGCGCTGACGGGTAAAGTCACTGACGAATCAAAACAATTGTTGGTAATGATTATTATTAATGTAGCTGTTCCCGCTGTTATTTTAAACGGGGTTTTTACGACTGATATTAATGCTGAATTAATTTCAAAAATAGTAGCCATCTTTGTTATTTCGATCATTTTCAATGCAATCGGTATCGGGCTGGGGTGGATTAGCGCAATTCTTTTTGGTTTTCGTACAATGAAAGCAAAGAAGCTAGCTATTTTAGCCGGATTAGGAAATACAGGCTTCATTGGCATTCCTGTTTGCATTACATTATTCGGGCCGACGGGTGGTTTATTAGCGGCCATATATGATGCCGGGCTAGATGTTATCGTATTTACCCTCGTTACAATGCTCTTGAAAGAGGAAAAGCTTTCTTTGAAAAGCTTTAAAGAGCTTGTTAATATCCCTATTGCTGCGGTTATAATTGGGATTTCGACGGCGATTATTGGCTACGAACCACCAGCAGTATTTAAAAATTTAGCATCGATATTAGCAGGTTTAGCTGCTCCGTTGGCCATGCTTTACATCGGTTTATTAATCCCGGCGTTTTTTAGGGAAAAGAAGAAAGTACCTGTACGTTTTGTGAGTGTTTCTCTATTAATGAAATTGTTAATTATTCCTCTTATACTGATTGCTATTTTACAAATCATTCCCGTCACAAACGATCTTAAACTAATCGCTCTAATCCAGGTATCGATGCCGACATTTACGCTGGCAACTGTCCTGTTTGCACGGTATGCCAAGGATGAGGACACAGCGGTGGCAACCACGGTTTATTCTACTATTTTTTCATTACTGACGATTCCGCTGATTGCCTTTATAGGCTATTCGTTTTTATAATGCCGCGTGGCTTACAATGTCTTGAAATTGCACTCCGATTTTACAGAATGCCTAAATCTGTAAAACAGGAGTGTTTTTTCTTCCTTTACGTCGTCTTGGTAAGGTAAAGTTAAAGGTATAGCGAATGATGGAGGATTTTGTAGGAGCAAAAACGAATTGTATGTATGACCGTGGAATTCACTAATATGCCTTTACAGGGGGATTACGATGATAAGGGAAGAGATGCACCCAACATTAGAGAAGGTTTTGCATAATATAGAAAAAGTGATTATCGGGAAAAGAGATATAGCAGAACTTAGTCTGGTGGCTCTGCTTGCTGGCGGCCATGTGCTTTTGGAGGATGTTCCCGGAGTCGGAAAAACAATGATGGTGCGGGCGCTGGCCAGATCGATAAGCGCTGATTTTAAACGAATTCAATTCACGCCTGACCTGCTTCCTTCTGATGTCACCGGCGTTTCGATTTTCAATCCAAAAGAGCAGGAGTTTATTTTCCGGCCCGGACCTATAATGGGTAATATCATTCTTGCTGATGAGATAAACAGGACATCTCCGAAAACGCAGTCTGCCTTGCTTGAAGGCATGGAGGAAGCGAGCGTGACGGTTGATGGGATTACGAGGAAATTAGAGATGCCTTTTTTTGTGATGGCGACCCAAAACCCGATTGATTATGAAGGGACATACCCGCTTCCGGAGGCGCAATTGGATCGTTTTTTACTGAAGATGAAGATGGGTTATCCAGAGATCATCGAGGAAATGGAAGTGCTGAACCGTGCTCAAGCTATTCCCCCGATTAAAGAACTTGCGCCTGTGATAACGCTTGAGGAGTTGCGTGACCTGCAGCAGCATGTCAAATCGGTCCATGTGGATGACACGATAAACCGCTATATTGTCGACCTCGCTACTCGGACCCGCTCACATCAAAATGTCTACTTGGGGGCTAGTCCGAGAGGGTCAATTTCATTGATGAAAGCGGCTCAGGCCTATGCTTTCTTAAATGGAAGGGATTATGTTCTTCCTGATGATGTTCAGTATCTGGCGCCGTCTGTTTTTGCACATCGCCTGATTTTAACTTCGGAAGCTAAATATGAAGGAGTCAGTGCCGAACAAATCGTAAGCGAAATTGTGACAAAGATTCCAGTTCCGGTTAAAAGGCTTGTGAACTTACAATGAAAAAAATCCTCTCAAAAATGAAGGCTTCCTTGAAAATGTCATCTCTGCTATTTTTAGTTGGATTAGCTTTTGTCTTTGCGATGTTTCAAGGTGGATTTGTAAGCTGGTTTCTTTTTTACAGCTTCCTGCCTTTTGCGATTTATTCTTTCATTCTCTTTTGCTATCCGATACATGGGTTTCGCGTGGAAAGAGTCCTGAGCAAAAACGAATTAAGGACAGGCGAAAACGTTGGGGTCAAGATCGTTATCAGCAGGAAAACAAGCTTTCCGCTATTTTTTTTACTTGTGGAAGAAAAGCTGCCGAAAAGGCTTGAACAGAATATGACCGAGGCGCAAAAAAAGATCATATTCCCCTGGTTTAAGCGGGAGTTTACCATTAATTATTCCCTTGAAAAGCTGCCCCGGGGTGAGCACTTTTTTAAAGGGATTCGGCTGAAAACAGGCGATTTTCTCGGTTTGTTTGATAAGGAAGCTGTATTTGATCTTCCGGGGAAGCTGCTTGTATATCCTGCCTATTTCGAGCTTCCCTACAGGCAGCTTGATCAGTTGTTCGATCAGGGACGCGCGGGAACGGCCAATCGGCTTCAACGTGAAAACTCGATTGTTTCGGGTGTGAGGGATTATCAGCCCGGTGACCAGCTTTCCTGGATAAATTGGAAAGCGACAGCAAAGAAGAATGACATTATGACAAAGGAATTTGAGGAAATGAAAAGCCGTGACATCTTTTTGATGTTGGATGAATCGCCGACTGAACGATTCGAGGCGATGGTGACATATGCTGCCTCCTTTGTCCATTCCGTCAGCAAAAAGGGCATTCAAATCGGATTTTATCGTACCGGAAAAGGTGGAGACGCACTTCCGGTACGCAGCGGGGAACTTCAAAGGCAGAAGCTCTTTTATAGCCTGGCTAAGGCTTGCACAAATGCTTCTGTTCCCATCGAAAGAACAATCGAAAAAAATGCTTCCATTATACCCTCCAATGCTGCATTAGTCATTATCACCGGGGGCATGACCTTACAGACGGTTGAATGGATCAGCCTCTCTAAAATCAATCAGTCGATCACCATCTTTTCAATCAACAGGGACCCGTCTTTATCAAGGGAAGAAATAGTGGCCCGTGAATTCGCAAAAGCGAAAGGAATCAATGTAAAGTATATCGAAAAAGAACTTTTTGAAGCCGGTATTCCAGAGGTGATCGCCCAATGATGCAATCGAAAAGCTATGATGCATCGATGAAAATAGTGCTTTATCTGTTTGGATTTTTATTATTGTGGGAGTGGCTGCGTCCTGTTAAGCAGCTCACTGACACGGGCAATGTAAGTGTCTTTATCGTATTCATCGCTCTTGCCCTGGCGCTTCATTTCTTTCAGTGCCGACTCTGGATCCGGTTTGTTTTACTGCTTGGGTTCTTAACGATATCGATTCATTACCTTTATTATGAAACGTCTATTTTTGATATAACCTGGCTTTTTGATTTTCTTGGAAAAGTCTTTAGCGATTTTCCCTTGGTCTTTCAGGCTAAATTCCTGGAGATTTCATTCGAATTTCAATCGCTGCTGGTTTTTATCCTGCTTTGGCTGATTACCTATTTGCTGCATTACTGGATTACCATTAAAAAAAGTGTCTTTTTATTTTTTATTGCCACGGTCATCATTGTAGCAGTTCTGGATACGTTTACTCCGTATGATGCAACCTTTGCTATCATCAGGCTCGTGCTGATTGGGTTTAGCGTGCTTGGTGTACTGGCCCTTTTCCGTCTGGCGTCCCAGGAAAAGCTGTCGATTACTGTTCCATCCCTGAGAAGATGGCTCATCCCGCTCGTTCTTATGGTAGCGTTCAGTTCATACATCGGCCTGGCTGCTCCAAAGTTTACACCGCAGTGGCCCGATCCGATGTCGTTTATTACTTCCTATTCGGATAAGGCGTCCGGAAGCGGCGGAACGAACAGAATCGGGTACGGGGTGGACGATTCATCGCTTGGCGGAGGATTTGAAAATGATGACACGGTAGTTTTTCGTGCTCAAGCTTCTGCCAGCCATTATTGGAAGGTGGAAAACAAGGATTTCTATACAGGAAAAGGCTGGGTGACTGCACGTAAGGATGAAAGCTATACGCAATTTGCCAACACGGAGAAATTTAACGGGTTTGCCTACCCGCCCGGAGTGGAAACGACAGACTTAAAGTCGACTTTAACGGTGGCACTTCCTTATACCCATGTTCCTTATCCGGAGCCGCTCGGCTTAACCAAAATAGACTCGCCTAAAGGGGAGCTTTACCGGTATCATCCGTATAATGACCGGATCACATCTCACACTGCTGAAGGCGATATGGTCAAACTTAAGCGGCTGGAACTATCTTATACTTTACCGAGGTTTGATATTAATCAGTTGAAAAAAATGCAGGCGAGGGATGGGTTAAAGATCGATCCAGAATTCATGAACCTGTATACGCAGATACCGACTGTCTTTCCTGAGCGGATTAAGGAGCTGGCCAGAACGATCACCGCGGAGGAAAGTAACTGGTACGATCAAGCTAAGGCAATCGAGGATTATTTTGATGGAGGGGAATTTGTCTATGATCAAAGTAATATTCCCTATCCCGAGGATGCTCAGGACTATGTAGATCAATTTTTGTTTGAGACAAAACGAGGCTATTGCGATAACTATTCTTCAGCGATGGTGATGCTGCTCCGTTCGATTGACATCCCGGCGAGGTGGGCAAAGGGGTATACAGAGGGCACGCAGATTAACGTCAAAGGTGAGCGGGTCTATGAAGTAACGAATAATAACGCCCATTCATGGGTGGAAGTCTACTTCCCAAATGCCGGCTGGGTTCCGTTTGAACCAACAAAAGGATTTTCCAACGAAACTGACTTTTATTATTCATCAACCGGGACAGCATCAGCTGAAACGAGTGAGCAGCAAAGTGAAAAAGAGCAGCAGGCTGAGCAACAGCAGGCTCCAGAAAAGCAAGAAGCAGCACCTGAGGAAACAACAGCACAATCTGCGGAAAGCCAGGGAAATTGGCTTGAAGGAAACTGGAAGGGCCTGATTGCTGCTCTCGCTGGAATTGGTTTATCAAGCCTGCTTATTTTCAAATTCAGGGGAAGATGGCTTCCATATCTTTTGATTGCCATCTATAAAAGAAAAAACGATGATAAGACTTTCTCCAAAGCTTATATGATACTATTGAAACAATTGAAAAGGATGGGACTTAAACGTCCAGAGGACCAGACATTAAGGGATTATGCGGAATATGTCGATTCCTATTTACACTCTGGTGAAATGGGGAGAATAACACGGAGCTACGAGAAACACATTTACCGGGGTGACTTTACTTCTGCAGAATGGAAAGATAACCGCGAATTGTGGGAAAATTTAATTAAAAAGACAATCTCTTGACCAAGTTTTTAATGTGTTGTTACAATTGATTCAATCGTGTTCTATATTTGCGCTTTTCTTATAACCCTTCATATATCTTCGATGATATGGATCGAAAGTTTCTACCGAATCACCGTAAATGATTTGACTATGAAGGCGGATTTTATTTGGTATTCCATCTAGAGTTCTGCCTTTGTATTATGAAGGCAGAATTCTAGATTTTTTTATGCTGTTTTTATTTTGATTACTTTTGCACAATACTATCAGTAAGTTATTATTTGCATTCGCTTGCTTACAGAAATGAATGGGTTAACCTAACATTATAGACAAGCAGGGTGTAATACATCAATCGAGGTGACGAGAGTGCCGGGGAAAACGGAATTACAAAACCAGGAAATGATCATAGTGCTTGATTTCGGAAGCCAGTATAATCAGTTGATCACGCGCCGGATTCGTGAATTTGGCGTGTATAGCGAGCTCCACCCGCATACATTAACGGCGGAACAAATTAAAGAAATGAATCCTGCAGGGATTATTTTATCAGGCGGGCCAAACAGTGTCTATGATGCTGCTGCTTTTGGCTGCGATGAACGAATTTTTGAATTAGGGCTGCCGATTTTGGGAATTTGTTATGGAATGCAATTGATGACGAAGCATTTCGGCGGAGCGGTGGAACCTGCAAAAAACCGTGAATATGGAAAAGCTGCATTGACAATCGAGAATGATTCTAAACTTTTTCACGACTTACCAAAGGAACAGATTGTCTGGATGAGCCACGGGGATTTAGTAGTTGAGACTCCTGCTGGTTTTACCGTAGATGGAACAAATCCTTCCTGTCCAATTTCTGCGATGAGTGATGAGTCAAGGAAATTATATGCGGTTCAGTTCCATCCTGAAGTGCGCCATTCAGTATATGGTAACGAGATTCTAAAGAACTTCGTTTTCGAGGTGTGCGGCTGCAAGGGTGACTGGTCGATGGAGAACTTCATCGAAATCGAAATGGAGAAAATCCGCCAGTCAGTCGGAAACAAAAAAGTTCTTTGTGCATTAAGCGGCGGCGTTGATTCATCGGTTGTAGCCGTTTTGATCCAAAAAGCAATTGGTGACCAATTAACTTGTATTTTCGTCGACCACGGCTTGCTGCGTAAAGGGGAAGCGGACAGTGTCATGAAAACGTTCAGCGAAGGTTTCCATATGAACGTTGTTAAGGTGGATGCAAGCGAACGCTTTCTTACCAAGCTTGCAGGTGTTTCAGACCCGGAACAAAAACGGAAAATTATTGGAAATGAATTTATCTATGTGTTTGATGACGAAGCGACCAAGCTTGAAGGAATTGAATTCCTTGCCCAGGGTACTCTTTATACGGATATTATTGAAAGTGGAACCGCGACTGCCCAAACGATTAAATCACATCATAATGTAGGCGGACTGCCGGAAGATATGCAATTCAAATTGATTGAGCCGTTAAATACGCTCTTTAAGGATGAAGTCCGCGAACTTGGATCCGAACTTGGAATCCCGGATGAAATCGTTTGGCGCCAACCCTTCCCTGGTCCAGGGTTAGGAATCCGTGTGTTGGGCGAAATCTCTGAGGAGAAGCTTGAAATCGTCCGTGAATCAGATGCGATTCTTCGTGAAGAAGTTAAAAAGGCTGGGCTTGACCGTGACATTTGGCAATACTTCACTGTGCTTCCCAATATCCGCAGTGTCGGAGTAATGGGGGATGCGCGCACATATGATTATACAATCGGCATCCGGGCTGTTACTTCCATAGACGGGATGACATCTGATTGGGCTAGAATCCCCTGGGATGTACTTGAAATCATTTCCACGCGCATTGTAAACGAGGTCAGTCATGTGAACCGCGTGGTTTATGACATCACCAGTAAACCTCCAGCAACAATTGAATGGGAATAGTTTCGTTTTACGAAATATTTTTCTGAGGAGAACGAGAATGAAGAAGTATTTTCAATTTGATGAGCTCGGCACAACTTATCGCCGTGAAATTATAGGAGGATTGACCACTTTTTTATCGATGGCCTATATCCTGGTTGTCAATCCGCTGACTTTATCATTAAATAGTGTCAAAGATTTGCCTGACGCTTTAAGAATGGATTATGGAGCAGTGTTTGTTGCGACAGCTCTGGCTGCTGCGATTGGTACCATATTAATGGGCCTCATTGCAAAGTATCCGATTGCACTTGCTCCCGGCATGGGGTTGAATGCATTCTTCGCCTATACGGTTGTGCTGACATACGGAATTCCATGGCAAACCGCCTTAACAGGTGTTTTACTTTCAGGGATCATCTTTGTATTGTTAACGATGTCGGGCATACGCGAAAAAATAATTAATGCGATTCCGGTGGAGCTGAAATATGCTGTTAGTGCAGGGATTGGGCTATTTATTACCTTTGTTGGTTTTCAAAATGCGGGTATTATCGTAAATAATGACTCAGTCCTTGTCGGTCTCGGTGACTTGACGAATGGAAACACACTATTAGCCGTGTTTGGAATTATTTTAACCGTGATTTTATTGACCAAGGGAATACATGCGGGGATTTTCATTGGGATGGTTATTACTGCCATGGTGGGGATGATTGCTGGCTTAATTGATATGCCGGGTAGTATTGTTGGTGCGGTTCCAAGCATTGAGCCAACCTTTGGTGCTGCCTTTGAAGCATTCGCTGATCCAGGGGAGAAACTTTTTTCAGTCCAGATTCTTGTCGTTATTTTAACCTTCTTGTTTGTTGCCTTCTTTGATACAGCCGGAACGCTGGTGGGTGTAGCGACTCAAGCGGGGCTAATGAAAGGAAACGTTCTTCCGCGTGTTGGAAAGGGATTATTTGCCGATTCACTTGCTATTGTTGTAGGCTCCATTCTCGGTACATCGACAACGACTTCGTATGTTGAATCGACTGCCGGCGTTGCTGCAGGTGCTAGAACCGGATTTGCTTCCATTGTAACAGGTCTCTTGTTTTTCCTTTCGATTTTCTTTTTCCCGCTCCTCAGTGTGGTTACTTCCGCAGTAACGGCGCCGGCTCTGATTATCGTCGGGGTCTTGATGGTGTCTTCACTGAAGAAGATTGATTGGGAACGATTCGAAGTGGCTGTACCGGCATTCTTTACCTTAATTGCGATGCCGATGACATACAGCATTGCAACGGGTATTGCTGTAGGATTCATTTTTTATCCGATTACGATGCTAGTTAAAGGGCGTATGAAAGAAGTTCATCCGATTATGTATTTGCTATTTGCGGTTTTTGTCTTGTACTTTATTTTCTTAGTGTAGAATTACAAATCGTTAAGAAAAGGAACCTTTCTATGGGTTTCTTTTTTTGTGAAGTTTTTTAGTTGCTTTCATTCATGGAGTTGACTAACATAGAGTAGCATTCCTGCTAATCCTAAAAACATAAATGTATAAGAACCATTTTCCTGTAAAGAGATATCGACCATGTCTTCTTTTTCTATTCAAAAAGTGTTCATAAAAAAGAGGAGTTGTTTGCCTTGTTCAAAAAGTTATTTGGCGTTTTGCAAAAGGTGGGTAAAGCTTTGATGCTGCCAGTTGCCATCCTGCCTGCAGCAGGTATTTTACTGGCTTTTGGTAACGCTTTACAAAATCCAACCTTGATTGATATTGCACCATTTCTGGATAATAACGGTGTTGAAATGGTTGCTTCAGTCATGGAGAATGCAGGAAATATTATCTTTAGCAATCTGGCGCTTTTATTCGCAGTAGGTGTGGCAATAGGCCTTGCCGGCGGCGATGGGGTAGCTGGATTAGCCGCCATTATTGGTTTCCTGATCATGAATGTCACAATGGGTACTGTGCTTGGAATTGATGCAAAAGATATCGAAAACAGCAAGGAATTTGCAAGTGTACTTGGGATACCAACTTTATCTACTGGAGTTTTCGGCGGCATCATTGTCGGAATTATCGCGGCTTATATGTACAATAGATTTTTTGAAATCGAACTGCCGTCCTATTTAGGTTTCTTTGCAGGTAAACGATTCGTGCCGATCATCACAGCAGCAAGTGCTGTAATATTAGGCTTGATAATGATCGTGATCTGGCCTCCAATTCAACATGGGTTGAATGCCTTCTCTGAAAACATGCTTGGTGCAAATTTAACACTTTCCGCATTTATTTTCGGTGTAATTGAACGGTCCTTAATTCCTTTTGGACTTCATCACATATTTTATTCACCATTCTGGTTTGAGTTTGGCAGTTATACAAATGAGGCAGGACAAATTGTTAAAGGGGACCAGGCGATCTTTATGGCCCAAATTAAGGATGGGGTACAAAGTTTAACGGCAGGAACATTTATGGTCGGTAAATTCCCATTCATGATGTTCGGTCTTCCGGCTGCCGCCCTTGCGATTTACCACGAAGCCCGTCCAGAAAGGAAGAAAATAGTCGGCGGCCTAATGGCATCGGCTGCATTAACTTCATTCTTAACCGGGATTACAGAACCACTTGAATTTTCTTTCTTGTTTGTTGCACCTGTCTTGTTTGGGATTCATGCGATTTTTGCCGGTTTATCATTCATGACTATGCATTTATTAGATGTGAAAATCGGCATGACCTTCTCCGGCGGTCTGATCGACTACGTTTTGTTCGGGCTAATTAATCCGCAGACAAATGCCTGGTTAGTCATACCCGTCGGTCTTGTTTTAGCTGTGATTTATTATTTCGGATTCCGCTATGCGATTCGCAAATTCAATTTGAAGACTCCTGGTCGTGAAGTGGAAACAGAAGAAGATTATGCGGAAGCTGAAGTTCCCGCTGGACAAGCAGGAAGTCTTGCCGGTGATATCTTGGTCGCAATGGGCGGACAACAAAACATTGCTCACTTGGATGCTTGTATAACTCGTCTACGTGTATCAGTGAATGATGTTAAAGATGTGGATAAGAATCAATTGAAAAAACTTGGGGCTGCCGGAGTACTCGAAGTGGGAAATAATATTCAAGCCATTTTTGGGCCACGTTCCGAAACGATAAAAGGGCAGATGAAGGAGATTATGTCCGGGAAAAAGCCAAGAGCGGTTGAAACTTCTCAAGAAAAAGAAGTCGAACAGCAAATTGAAGAAGTCATTCCGGAAGCACTCCAAACCGAGCATTATAATGAGCCGTTCATTTCTCCAATCAAAGGGGAAATAAAACCAATCACTGAAGTGCCGGATACTGTCTTTGCCGAAAAAATGATGGGTGACGGATTTGCAATCATGCCAGAAGATGGGCTGATTGTTTCCCCTGTCAATGGCACAATCGTCAATCTTTTCCCAACCAAGCATGCTATAGGCATTGTTTCAGAAGGCGGCCGTGAAATCCTCATTCACGTAGGGATTGATACCGTTAAATTAGAGGGCAAAGGATTCGAAGGGTTGGTTTCACAAGGTGATAAAGTGGAGAGAGGCCAGCCTCTATTAAAGGTTGACCTGGACTATGTAAAAAGCAAAGCCCCATCCATTATTACTCCAATTGTCTTCACAAATCTTAAAGATGGAGAAACGGTGCATCTTGAGAAAAAAGGAAAAGTAGACAGCGAAGAAGAGAATATCATTTCAATTAAGTAAGAAAGAGTAGAGCAGCTTTCCCCCGTACTTCAATATCGCGGAGTAAAGCTGCTTTTTAAATTTAATTTGTAAACTATTTTTGTTTTCATTCCTTAGTAAGTATAAAGAAAATCTAGTATATTATTTTTAGAATTTAGTTGACTTATCGTTGGTCAGCTGCTAATATAGTTAATACACCACAAAACATCCTTACTTTCTTTTGAAAATAAATGAAAAAAATATTGACTCTTTATTTTGTATGGTGTTATACTATTAAAGTCGCTTCCGAGAGAAGCTGCAAGAGATTGCTCTTTGAAAACTGAACAAAACAAAGCGCC
>NZ_RYZZ01000011.1 GCF_003989135.1 Peribacillus cavernae | reverse complement strand
TAGGACGTCGCCAAGCAAGCGCAAGACCAGTCGATGAGGCTGGTCTTTTTTGATATATTAAAACCGAAGGTTGAAATACACGAAAGAAGTAGAATGCAATTTCAAATAAAATAAAGAAAACGTAAACCTGGATGGGGAGGTCGAGGAAGCGAGAGAGCGAGGACCGGAATGTACTATGTACATGAGGACCGGAGCGAAGGAAGCAGACGAAGAGATCCGCCGCTCATCGCCATCCAGGGTCCGAACACGGAAGTTGAGCTCGAGCGCTGATGGTAGTTGGGGGATTAAGGAGCTTCTCCTAAAACCGCCACATCCATGTGGCAACGGAGAAGTCAGCACATCCTGTGCAAGTCCTGTGAGAGTAGGACGCCGCCAAGCAAGCGCAAGACCAGTCGATAAGACTGGTCTTTTTTGATGTTTCAAGCATGCAGGAGTAAAAAGCATGATAGAGACTTCTGTTCGAGGTGGGAACCGAATACATGAAGCTAATAGTAGTCCGTTTTCCGATTTAAGAGCGATAGGCCAAATGTAAGAGCGATCATCGAAATTTATGATCGATCATAGTTTTTCTAATAGGAAAATGAAAAATATTGAGGAGAATTCCTATGGGTTGTGGAAGAAACCTTGCCGGAATACTACCTTTTTTCCAGTTAAGAGCGATTATTCAAGAGGTAAGAGCGATTATTCGGATTTAAGAGCGTTAATCCAAATGTAAGAGCGATCATCGAAATTTATGATCGAACGTAGTTATTCTAAGACGAAGAGATCCGCCGCTCATCGCCATCCAGGAGTCCGAACACAGAGGGTGAGCTCGAGCGCTGATGGTAGTTGAGAGATAAGAGGGCTTCTAAAACCGCCACATCCATGTCGCAACGTAATAGTCAGGTAGTACAATCTTCGGGAAAGTCTTCGGCCAGCGATGAGGCTGGTCTTTCTTCCTTTTGAGAATAGGAAGTTGCCCAGGAAATAAAGTCATGAAAAAGAAGGTCAGGAATGCAGTGTCCGCCGGTTTGTAAATCCTTCTCAGTTCATGATTTCAAAGGGTTTAAGATATTTCGAAACCTCTGGTATAGCTTAGTAAGGCGTTGCAATATTTTAATAATGACTAAGGATCATACGTCTATAAACCGTTCTTTCGTCAGCCATTCATATACAAGATGAGGGCCTTTAATCAGTGTGGTATTTAAAAATTGTGAAATAAGTGGATAATCATCATTCGCCATTGTTTTAAGCAGTTCCGACCACCATTCTGTCTCATATCGGGCAATCATACTTAAATTATAGAGCAACAGATAATGTACCAATAATTCTGGAAATCCAAAGCAGCTGGAGTTTTTATTCATCGAGATTGCGAAACTTTTTTCAAAAAGGTGATAATGGATTGGTGAATCAAGATTTAAGGACCATTCACGGCCTGGATGCAAAATCAGGCGGGCTTCTTGTTCTTCAACAGAGTATTTATTCTTTGTTTTCGCTTCAAGAAAATCCTTAAAACGGCTGCCGGTCATGTGAAAGGTATCCAGAATTGAGGATGGAAGTGAATATCCTTCTACCATAGGTATAAGTGTTTTAAAATTGCTTTTAGAATGGAGAAATTGAAAGCATTTCTCTAGTTCTGGAAGTTCCTTCAACAATTCCCCCATGGAAAATTTCTCTCCGTCCAGATGTTTCAGATGAAACATTTTCTCAGCCATATAAGTAAATAAGCCGTTTTTTTGCACTTTGACTTCATCATATATAAATTCATATTGCTGCTTTTTCCGTTTCCGAGTGGTAACGCCATGAGCCAAAACGGATGTTGACTCTGGATAGTTCGGATCAATCGTTAGAAGGCAGGCTTTAAGAAGCTGGATAAAGCCGTAAAAGGATAAAATAGGCTGAATTGATAATGGAGCAGCGGCCGCCTGGTTATAATAAGCTTGAGCATGTTCGATGTAATATATAAAAGGATAGCAATTCTCAAAGCTTTTCTTTTCCTTGTCCATTATGTTCGCTTCTGCATAACATTTCTTTAGATAAGTTTGTGTAGAGGATGCAGAGAAAAAGTAAATGAATGAATTCCAGACGTCATTTTTCATTTCCAAGATAAAACCTCCAAATTAATAGAAAAGTCTAACATTTCAAAACTTCCTTGACAGTATTTTGTCCAATTGATAACCTACAAATAATATTTTTAGCAGGAGGGGAAAAAAGATGTGGGAAAATAAATTTGCAAAAGAAGGATTAACCTTTGATGATGTGTTGCTAGTACCGGGTAAATCCGAGGTGCTTCCAAAGGATGCAAATCTGCAAGTTACATTGGCAGAAAATCTTAGGCTCAATATGCCAATTATCAGTGCCGGGATGGATACGGTAACTGAAGCGGAGATGGCGATTGCCATGGCACGCCAGGGGGGCCTAGGCATTATTCATAAAAATATGTCCATTGAACAACAGGCAGATTTGGTGGATAAAGTGAAACGTTCCGAAAGCGGCGTCATTACCGATCCTTTTTTTCTGACTCCTGTACATCAGGTTTTTGATGCTGAACATTTAATGGGAAAATATCGCATTTCCGGGGTTCCAATCGTTAACAATGAAGAAGAACAGAAATTAGTCGGCATTATTACCAATCGAGATTTGCGGTTTATCGAGGACTTTTCCATGAAAATTTCCGATGTGATGACAAAAGAAAATCTCGTTACTGCTTCTGTCGGTACGAATCTGGAACAAGCGGAAAAGATTCTCCAGCAATATAAAATTGAAAAACTCCCTCTTGTAGATGATAACGGTGTATTAAAAGGGCTTATTACCATTAAAGATATAGAAAAAGTCATTGAATTTCCTAACTCAGCAAAGGACAAGCAAGGAAGATTGCTTGCCGGCGCTGCAGTCGGTGTTACGAAAGATACCATGAAACGCATCGAGATGCTTGTGAAATCAAACGTTGATGCAATTGTCGTAGATACAGCACATGGTCATTCTCAGGGGGTGCTTGATACGGTAAAGCAAATTCGTGACGCTTATCCTGAGCTGGCCATTATTGCAGGGAATGTCGCTACTGCTGAAGCGACAAAGGCCCTGATTGAGGCTGGTGCAGATGTTGTCAAGGTAGGCATTGGGCCAGGATCAATCTGTACAACACGCGTTGTAGCAGGTGTTGGGGTGCCGCAAATTACGGCTGTTTTTGATTGTGCGACAGAAGCACGCAAGCATGGTAAGACAATCATTGCAGATGGCGGAATTAAATATTCAGGAGATATTGTGAAGGCTTTGGCAGCAGGCGGTCATGCCGTTATGCTGGGCAGCATGCTGGCCGGTGTCTCTGAAAGCCCGGGAGAAACAGAAATATTCCAGGGAAGACGCTTTAAAGTTTACCGCGGGATGGGTTCTGTTGCGGCAATGGAAAAAGGGTCAAAAGATCGTTATTTCCAGGAAGAAAATAAAAAATTTGTTCCAGAAGGCATAGAAGGGCGGCTGCCTTATAAAGGACCGCTTGCCGATACCATCTATCAATTAGTGGGCGGCATTCGGTCTGGTATGGGATACTGCGGGTCAAAAGACCTTCATGCACTCAGAGAAAACAGCCAATTCGTACGAATGACCGGAGCAGGTTTGCGAGAAAGTCACCCGCACGATGTACAAATTACAAAAGAGTCTCCCAATTACTCTATGTAAGAAAAGCAGAAGTCTTTTGAAAACTGCCTTATTTCCTATTTTACAAAAAAATAATTTCATTAAAAGTAGGCGGAGAGGTACTTTTCTCTGTCTATTTTTTTTAATATGTTTGTGATAAACTAGATAAGGCGTTTGTTTCCAAATAACGGAGAGAGTCTCTTCGACAATATAGAAGCTATGAAAGTTGGAGGTATTTGAAAGTGAAAAGAATCAGCAAGATTACACTGATCTTTACGATGTTTTTTGTTTTGATGGCATCGCAATTTGCCTATAACCCCGGCAGTGCAAAGGCCGAAGAAGATACACTGGGATTAAAGGCGGAAGCGGCTATCATTCTTGATGCGAAGTCGGGGAGAATCCTTTATGAGAAAAACGCAGATAAAGTACTGGGTATTGCTTCTATGTCCAAAATGATGTCTGAGTATATGGTTCTCGAAGCGATTGAAAAAGGAAAGCTAGATTGGGATCAGAAAGTGAAAATCAATAATTATGTATATAGACTTTCGAAAGCCCCGAATCTTTCAAATATAGGACTGACAGAAGGGGAAGATTATACAGTAAAAGAATTATACTCTGCCATGGCAGTCCACTCCGGGAATGCTGCCACGGTCGCATTGGCAGAGGCGATTGGCGGGAGTGAGAAAAACTTCGTCAAAATGATGAATAAGAAGGCTAAAGAATTAGATCTAAAGAACTATAAATTTGTGAATTCAAGTGGATTGAACAACAAAGACCTTCTCGGAAATTATCCGGCAGGTGCTCCCGACGAGGAGAATGTCATGACCGCACGTGACATGGCGACATTAGCATTTCATATCATTGCTGATTATCCTGAGGTTCTCGAATATGCGAAAATTCCAAAGTTGAAATTTCGCGATGGGAAAGAATACCCTAACTTTAACTGGATGCTTCCAGGGTTGATTCATGAATATCCTGGAGTTGACGGCTTAAAGACTGGATCCACAGATTTTGCCGGCTATGCCCACACTGGTACAGTAGAGAAGGATGGCCAGCGTTATATCACCGTCGTCATGAAATCGACTTCTAAAGGAGAACGGTTTGCTGATACGACAAAGCTTATGAATTATGCATTCGATAACTTCGGTAATGAAAAAGTCCTTTCTGCTGACTATCAACCAAAAGATAAAAAGACGATTCCTGTTGTAAAAGGAAAAGAGGACTCTGTTAAAATAACAACAAAACAACCTATCGATCTAGTAATCAAGAATGGGGAAAAGAACAATTATCAGCCTGTAGTAGTTGTAGATAAAGACAAGCTGAATAAAGACGGTGAATTAACTGCTCCCGTTAAAAAAGGTGAAAAAGTCGGGTATGTAACGGTTAAACAGAAGGAAGCCAAAGAATATGGATTTATCACCAGTGAAGGCAGCAAAGCGAACAAGGTTGATCTAGTTGCGCTTGAAGATGTTGAGAAATCGAATTGGTTTGTGCTTTCGATGAGGGCAGTAGGCGGCTTCTTCGGTGATGTGTGGCATAGTGCTTCATCCACAGTTACGAGTTGGTTCTAGTTATTTCCACTCTTAAAAAAGCCGTTTTTATAGTGCTCCTGTCTTGACAGGAGTTTTTTTTTAGAGATAATTCATATAATAGGCTATATATAGTTAGATTAAAATTAGGCAGTCAACTTTTCTAGGGGGTAAAAAAATGAATACTGGTACAGATAGAGTTAAACGCGGGATGGCTGAGATGCAAAAAGGCGGCGTTATTATGGACGTTGTCAATGCTGAACAGGCTAAAATAGCCGAGGAAGCCGGGGCAGTTGCCGTTATGGCGCTGGAACGTGTCCCTTCTGATATCCGTGCAGCAGGCGGAGTAGCAAGAATGGCTGATATCTCAATTGTTCAGGAGGTAATGGAGGCTGTCTCCATTCCGGTTATGGCGAAAGCTAGAATCGGACATATTGTGGAAGCGCGTATCCTTGAATCTCTTGGCGTAGATTATATCGATGAAAGTGAAGTTCTCACACCGGCAGATGAAGAGTATCACTTAAATAAAAAGCTGTATACGGTACCATTTGTTTGTGGCTGCCGTGATTTAGGGGAAGCAGCACGCCGTATAGGTGAGGGTGCTTCAATGCTTAGAACAAAGGGCGAACCGGGAACAGGAAATATCGTCGAGGCTGTTCGCCATATGCGACAAGTAAATGGGCAGGTACGTAAATTAATTTCGATGAATGAAGATGAAATTATGACAGAAGCTAAATTACTAGGAGCTCCTTACGAAGTCTTGCTTCAAATCAAGGAGAATGGCGGTTTACCTGTCGTGAATTTCGCAGCGGGTGGAGTGGCTACTCCTGCAGATGCTGCATTAATGATGGAACTTGGAGCAGACGGTGTGTTTGTCGGCTCTGGAATTTTCAAATCGGAAAACCCAGCAAAATTCGCTAAAGCGATAGTGGAAGCTACAACCCATTACCAGGATTACGAATTAATTGCCAACCTGTCCAAAGGGCTGGGTGAGGCAATGAAAGGACTTGAAATTTCATCATTGACTCCTGGACAAAGAATGCAAGAGCGCGGCTGGTAATCAGCAAAGCGCAAGGAGGCTATCATCATGATTACGATTGGCGTTTTAGGACTGCAGGGCGCTGTCAGGGAACATGTCCGCTCCATTGAGATATCAGGTGCCGCGGCTGTCGTTGTGAAAAAGGCGGAACAGCTCGAGGGTATCGACGGCTTGATTATCCCTGGCGGGGAAAGCACGACAATGCGAAAGCTGATGAATCAGTATGGTTTCATGGAGCCTCTAAGGGAATTTGCTCGTAAAAGAAAACCCATTTTCGGTACATGTGCAGGGCTGATCATTTTGGCGAAACATATTGAAGGATTTGAAGAGCCTCACCTTGGAGTATTGAATGTAACAGTTGCACGGAATTCTTTTGGCCGGCAGATAGACAGCTTTGAGGCAGACCTTGAGATTAAAGGCATGGAAGATCCGTTCACGGCTGTCTTTATCCGTGCTCCCCACATCATCGAAGCTGGAGAGGGAGCAGAGGTGCTGGCTGAATATAATGGCCGGATTGTAGCGGCACGTGAAGGACAATTTTTAGGATGTTCATTTCACCCAGAGTTAACGGACGACCACCGTCTTACGGAGCTCTTTATTGAAATGATAAAAGAATCTCTTCGTGCTAAAGCTGTATAAAGTGGTTGCATCTTGTTGAAAATTATAGTACATTATGGAAAACAATTTGATTATCATAAAACCATGACAGGAATCAGTAACAGGCATTGCTTTCTACAGAGAGCCGGTGGAGGGTGTAAACCGGTGTCAGCAGCCTGTAAATCCATCCTCGAGTAAAGTAAGGAACACCTAGCGGGTAAGTAATTACTTTCGGCATAAGCCGTTATCTTTATAAGTGGAAGGCATGCTATGCTTTCAACTAGGGTGGCAACGCGGGTAAACTCTCGTCCCTTTTTTGGGGACGGGAGTTTTTTGCGTTTTCAGATTTGGTTTCATAGATCTTGATGGGAAAATGAGGAGGAATTACGCATGCTGGATTTGAAATTTTTACGCAATAACTTTGAAGAAGTAAAGCATCTGCTGCAACATCGCGGTGAAGATTTGACGGACTTAGGGAAGTTTGAGGAATTGGATGTGAAGCGCCGTTCTTTACTTGTTGAAACGGAGCAGCTTAAGAACCGCCGCAATGAAGTATCCCAGCAGATAGCTGCCTTAAAGCGGGAAAAGCAGGATGCTGATGATTTAATTACAGAAATGCGTGAGGTCGGCGATAAGATTAAAGGGCTGGATACCGAGCTTCGTGATGTGGAAGCGATTTTGGAAAAACTGCTGTTGTCCATTCCCAATATTCCACACGAGAGCGTTCCTGTCGGTGAGACAGAGGATGATAATATTGAAATCCGCAAATGGGGTGAAGTCCCGTCATTTGGATTTGAAGCAAAGCCGCATTGGGATGTTGCCGGAGCGCTTGGCATTCTCGACTTTGAACGGGCTTCAAAAGTTACAGGCAGCCGTTTTGTCTTTTATAAAGGTTTGGGTGCCCGGCTTGAGCGTGCGTTAATCAGCTTCATGCTTGATTTGCACGTTGAAGAGCATGGATATGAAGAAATGCTGCCGCCTTATCTGGTGAATCGTGCGAGCATGACCGGCACAGGCCAGCTGCCTAAATTCGAAGAAGATGCGTTCCGGATCGAAAGTGAGGATTATTTCTTAATCCCGACCGCGGAAGTACCGGTGACAAACTATCATCGGGATGAGATCTTGGATGGTGATGATTTGCCAATCAGTTATGCTGCATTTAGTGCGAGCTTCCGGTCTGAAGCTGGATCTGCAGGAAGGGATACACGCGGCCTGATCCGCCAGCATCAATTCAATAAAGTGGAGCTTGTGAAATTCGTGAAGCCTGAGGATTCTTATAAGGCGCTTGAAAAACTAACGGGGCATGCTGAAAAAGTGCTTCAGCTTTTGGGCCTTCCTTACCGTGTATTAGGCATGTGTACGGCCGATCTCGGCTTTACTGCTGCAAAAAAATACGATATCGAAGTCTGGATCCCAAGCTATGGAACGTACCGCGAAATTTCTTCTTGCAGTAACTTTGAAGCCTTTCAAGCAAGGCGGGCTAATATCCGATTCCGCCGCGACACAAAGGCTAAACCGGAGCATGTCCATACATTAAATGGCTCTGGTCTGGCAATCGGCCGTACTGTGGCCGCGATACTGGAAAACTACCAGCAGGCTGATGGCAGCGTCGTGCTCCCTGAGGTGCTAAGACCGTATATGCGCGGTGCTGAAGTGATTAAACGGTAATCTCACAGAGGGAAAAGCATTGCGCTTTTCCTTCTTCTAAAAAGATAAGTATAACTTTTTCAATAGTACAGTTCTCAAGCTTCGACGTATATGAATGTACTAGCGCCGACGAGGGCATAAGGGCGTGGCGGATATTAGTTGACGTTTTTTTTATAAACAATTCCGCTTTTCTTAGAATTTTTTTGAAAAAGCATTTTAAAATATTGACAATGAATTTTATCCATGTTAATCTATTACATGTTGATACGGAGGAATACCCAAGTCTGGCTGAAGGGATCGGTCTTGAAAACCGACAGGGGTGTCAAAGCCCGCGGGGGTTCGAATCCCTCTTCCTCCTCCATTTTTAATTGAATAACCACAGCGCATAATAAGAGATCGTATGAGATCATAAAAAAATCGTTACAGCAATGTAGCGGTTTTTTAATTTTTCTGGTATAACTTCTTACAAAAAAATCACCAGTTACCTGGTGATTTTTTTATATTTTACGTAGTCTTTTTGTTTGTTCCATAAACGAAGCAATCCGTTCGACAACAGGTTCTGCCGATCCATGGCTTTGTACAAGATCGTAGTCATTGATATTTAAACGCAAGACCGGACACGCGTTAAAGTGGTTGATCCAATCTTCATAGCGTTGATGCATTTCCTTCCAGTACCCAACGGGAGTCTGCTGTTCCATCGGGCGGCCGCGTTCCTTGATCCGGCGGAGAATGTCTTCAAGTGATCCTTCCAGATAAATGAGAAGATCAGGATGCGGGAAATACGGTGTCATGACCATTGCTTCAAAAAGGCTGGTATACGTTTCGTAATCCACCTTGTTCATCGTTCCCTTTTCATAATGCATTTTTGCGAATATACCTGTATCTTCATAAATCGAACGATCCTGGATAAAACCGCCGCCGTATTCAAAAATGCGTTTTTGTTCTTTAAAGCGTTCTGCCAGGAAATAAATTTGGAGATGAAAGCTCCAGCGTTCAAAATCATCATAGAATTTATCAAGGTAAGGATTTGCATCGACCTTTTCAAGTGAAGTCCGGAAATTCAAAGCGTTTGCCAGGGCATTTGTCATCGTCGATTTGCCGACTCCTACCGTTCCCGCAATTGTGATGACGGTATTATGTGGAATGTCATATTTATTTCGTAGGTTCATTCGTATAAACTCCTTTTTGCAACTCGTCCCCTATTTGCGATAGGATTGTCGTTAAATCCTTTTCATTCTCCACGAAATCGAGCAGGTCTCCGTTGAAACGCAGGACAGGTATGTCTGGATGCTGTTCCTCATAAGTCTCCATAAAGGTTCGATAATCAAGTGATAATTGTTCCAGATATAACGGGCTAATATTCTTTTCGAAGTCCCTGCCTCTTTTGCTGATCCTGTTTAACAATGTATCCAGGCTGGCATTTAAGTAGATAACCATGTTTGGTCTTGGCATATCATCTGTTAGTATATTAAAAATTTCAAGGTATTTATCATATTGGCGGTTCTTTAATGTTCTTTGTGCAAAAATTAAATTTTTGAAAATATGGTAATCTGCCACGACCGCTTTATTATCGGAAATAATTTGTGTTTCAATATCCTCTAGTTGCTTGTAGCGGTTGCAGAGGAAAAACATTTCAGTTTGAAAGCTCCACTCATCTATATTTTTGTAGAATTTACCAATAAATGGGTTTTCGTCTACAATTTCCTTCAATAGTGTAAATTGGAAATGTTCAGAGATTGCTTTAGCTAATGATGTTTTTCCCACACCAATCGGACCCTCAACGGTGATAAATGGTGTGTTCTTCATGAATTCCGTCCTCCTTCAAAGCACATCCTGATCAGGTTCAACATGGCTAATTCAGCCTATTTGGTTTTCAGTCCAAAAATTATTGTATCACAGACTGGTAGATTAGACAGGGCATTCTAATTAGTGGTTGCGGTATCAGCTATCTTCCTTTAAAATTCATGATTAGGTCAGGATTTCCTTTTTAAAAGCCGCTTGCGCTGTTATTCCTTTACCTTTATTATCTCATGAAAGGGTTTCGATAATGAAAGATGATTCTTTTTATATGCAAATGGCGTTGGTAGAAGCGAAAAAGGCAAGGGATTTAAACGAGGTTCCGATTGGAGCTATTATAGAGGCAGCTGGAAAAATTGTCGCAAAGGGGCATAATCTTCGTGAAACAGACCACAATGCTATTTGCCACGCAGAGCTTCTGGCGATAAAGGATGCTTGTGAAACGCTTGGAACCTGGCGTCTGGAGGATGCTACCTTATATGTAACCCTTGAACCCTGTCCGATGTGTGCCGGAGCGATCATCCAATCCCGCATAAAAAGGGTCGTTTTCGGGGCGCATGACCCGAAAGCGGGTTGCGCCGGCACGCTAATGAACCTGCTCCAGGATAAGCGGTTCAACCATCAAAGTGAAGTGACAAGCGGCATTCTGCAGAAAGAGTGCGGAACAATCCTGACTGATTTCTTCAGGGATCTGCGTGAACGCAAAAAAGCCGAAAAAGCCAACAGGAAGACCATGCAGCTAGATAGGAATGAAGGAATTGACAGGGAATAAAGATTGCTTTTTTCCCGGAACCTTAGTATACTAAATTATGCGCCGTAAATGGCGCTATGTGAATATGGTAGCAAATTTGCCGTGCTAGGCGGGGAGGTAGCGGTGCCCTGTACTCGCAATCCGCTCCAGCGAGGCTGAATCCCTTCTCGAGGTTAGCATACTGTAGGGCCTGCCTTAAGTAAGTGGCGTTGACGTCCGGGTCCTGCGCAATGGGAATCCATGAACCATGTCAGGTCCGGAAGGAAGCAGCATTAAGTGGAAGCTCTCATGTGCCGCAGGGTTGCCTGGACTGAGCTAACTGCTTAAGTAACGCTTATGGGTGCTAATCGACAGAAGGTGCACGGCAGTTATTACATAGCACGACAACTCATCCATTGGATGGGTTTTTTTGCGGTTATGGCAAGTTTTTAAAAAAATTCCGGATAGCTATCAGGATGACAATTCAGTCTGATAAGATTTTGAAAAAAAGAAAATTTTTACGGTATAATAGTATGGGAATAGAAAATAAAGGGGGCGTTACCGTGGGGTATCAAGCATTATATCGAGTATGGAGGCCGCAGCAGTTTCTTGATGTCGTAGGCCAGGGGCATGTGACCAAAACCTTGCAGAATGCTCTAATGCAGCAAAAGGTTTCCCACGCCTACCTATTTTCTGGCCCGCGCGGTACAGGAAAAACGAGTGCGGCAAAAATTCTGGCGAAGGCTGTGAACTGTGAAAAGAACCTTGTAAGTGAGCCTTGCAATGAATGTGCAGCCTGCAAAGGGATTGCCGATGGCTCGATTCCTGACGTGATTGAAATTGATGCGGCATCCAATAACGGCGTGGAAGAAATCCGTGATATCCGTGATAAAGTGAAATATGCGCCAAGTGCAGTTGCCTATAAAGTATACATTGTTGATGAAGTCCACATGCTTTCACAGGGAGCATTCAATGCATTGTTAAAGACGCTCGAGGAACCTCCAAAGCATGTGATTTTCATTTTGGCTACTACAGAACCTCACAAGATACCGCTTACGATCATCTCCCGCTGCCAGCGGTTTGACTTCAAAAGGATTCAGCCGCAGGATATTGTTGGGCGAATGGCACAGATTGCTACTGAAACGGGCGTAGTATTTGATGACCAGGCGATGCATATCATTGCCAGAGCTGCGGAGGGTGGAATGCGCGATGCATTGAGCCTGCTTGACCAGGCCATTTCATTCAGCGAAGATGAAGTCACCGTTGAGGACGCCCTTACGGTAACCGGATCCGTGTCACAGGCATTTTTGAGCCGCCTGGCAAAAGCGTTATATGAAAAAGACGTAACAAATGTCCTGCAGATATTAGAGGAATTGCTATCCATGGGAAAGGATCCTTCCCGGTTTATCGAGGATATGATCTTTTTCTTCCGGGACATGCTGTTGTATCAAACTGCACCGGGCCTGGCCGATTCGTTTGAACGGGCGATGATTGATCCTGGTTTCAAGGAATTGGCGGAAGCAGTTACAACAGATTATATTTATGATATTATCGAAAGTTTCAACAAGACCCAGCAGGAAATGAAGTGGACGAACACACCGCGGATATTTCTCGAAGTGGCCCTGGTTAAACTTTGTCATCAGGAACGATCCGCACATGTATCCGACGGCAGGATAGAAGAGCTGCAGCAAAAAATTTCTGAACTGGAAAGGCAGCTTCAGGAGATCAGGGAAAAAGGGATAGCGATAACTACGGAAGAAAAGATGGCAGCAACACAGCCAAAAACCCAGCGTGTGTCGAAAAAGGCTTATAAAGCCCCCGTAGGGAAGATCCATCAAGTTCTCAAGTCAGCGACCAAGCAGGATCTGAACCAAGTCAAAAGCCGATGGGGAGAAATTCTTGAGCAGCTTGGACAACAAAATTTAAAATCTTTGGCAGCTTTACTGAATGAAGCTGAACCGGTAGCTGCTTCTTCAACTGCGTTTGTGTTAAAATTCAAATATGATATTCATTGCCAGATGGCGATGGAAAATACCCGGTTTCTTGAGGTAATGGCAGCGATTATGCAAAAAATAACTGGCCATCGCCTTGAAGTGGCGGGAGTTCCTGAAAATCAATGGCAGCGAATAAGGGAAGACTTCCTTGCCACTCAAGCCATCGATTCACCCGATGCAAGAGTACAGCAAGAAGAAGACCCTTTTATCGCAGAGGCCCGTAAATTAGTCGGTGATGAATTGCTAGAAATTAAAGAATAATTGGAGGTATGGATATGGGAATGCGTGGCGGAAACATGCAAAATATGATGAAACAAATGCAGAAAATGCAAAAGAAAATGGCCGAGGCCCAGGAAGAGCTTGGCGAAAAGAAAATTGAAGGTACAGCTGGCGGTGGAATGGTAACGGTTATCGTTAGCGGCCATAAAGAAATTGTCGAAGTGAATATCAAACCAGAGGTTGTCGATCCGGATGATATCGAAATGCTTCAGGACTTAGTATTAGCAGCTACCAATGATGCCTTGAAAAAAGCGGATGAACTGACTAATCAAACAATGGGGCAATTCACAAAAGGATTAAACCTTCCTGGAATGTTTTAATCCTAGGGGGAATAATATGCATTATCCTGAACCAATTTCCAAGCTTATTGACAGTTTTATGAAATTGCCGGGTATTGGCCCTAAAACGGCAGCCCGGCTTGCTTTTTTTGTATTGGGTATGAAAGAAGATACGGTTTTGGATTTTGCAAAGGCACTTGTGAATGCAAAGCGGAATCTGACATATTGTTCTGTATGCGGGCATATCACGGACCAGGATCCCTGTTATATTTGCGAGGACCAAAGACGCGACCGCAGTTTGATATGTGTGGTACAGGATCCTAAAGATGTCATCGCCATGGAAAAAATGAGAGAGTTTAACGGTTTGTATCACGTTCTTCACGGAAGCATTTCACCAATGGATGGAATCGGTCCTGAGGATATCAACATCCCCGATTTATTGAAACGCCTTCAGGACGAAGCGGTCCAGGAAGTGATATTGGCAACGAACCCGAATATCGAAGGGGAAGCAACAGCCATGTATATTTCGCGTCTCTTAAAACCATCAGGAATCAAGATTACGAGAATCGCCCATGGCTTGCCTGTCGGCGGTGACCTTGAATACGCAGATGAAGTTACTTTGTCTAAAGCTCTTGAAGGTAGAAGAGAAATGTAAGAGTGGAGGGCTAAAATGTTCTTTCGTCGAAAAGGTTGGCTGCGAAATGAATATGACGAAAAGTTAATGCAGCAATTGGAACAGCAAAAAAGAAACTGGTTCAGCCGGAAATCACTGCTGGAAAAAAGTTTTGATCCATCAGATGATGCACTCGTTCAGGCTAAATTGGCAGAAGTGAAATACTTTTACCTGTTCAAAGAGGCAAAGGAAAGACAGGTAAGAGTGAAAAGGTGAGAAAAGCTCCCTGCCACATGGTTCTTAATTCGTTCTTCACATCATAAATTGAAGTACAAGCTACTGTGTGGGGAGGGATTATTTTGGAGCCGATTGTAGTTGTTGCGGTTATTGCCGGCTTGATTTTGTTATTGCTTTTAGTGGGTGCACCATTAAAGCCAATTCGGTTTTTGGGACAGGGACTGATAAAGGTTGTGATCGGGGCGGTATTTTTATTTTTCTTAAATGCGTTAGGCAACCAGGCAGGAGTGCATGTGCCGATAAATATTATAACAGCATCTGTTTCTGGTTTTCTTGGCATACCAGGTGTTGCTGCACTAGCCGCAATTGATTACTGGGTAATGTAAATTCAGGAGCAGCTGCAGAGCTCGAGCTTAGCCACTCGAGCCTTTTTTTGTTATTCCAAAATAAAAATCAAATATGGTTGACCATAAACTAAAGTGGTGGTATCATGTTTTCTTGTCGTTAAAAAGGATAATAACTCAATTTTGATCAAAAAAACATATAAAAAGTTATTGACGTTGATAGTGTGAGATGTTATAGTAATAAAGTCGCTTCCGAGAGAAACGATTAGGAAAATCCGGCTTGCAACCGAGTCTTTTAGACGAAGGTGGAACCGTTAATTTTTCTTACACGTTCAGAAAGAACCTGTTTATACTTTTTGATTAGCCGAAATAATTGCTCTTTGAAAACTGAACAAAACAAAGCGC
>NZ_RYZZ01000010.1 GCF_003989135.1 Peribacillus cavernae | reverse complement strand
CCAATGCGGAAAATGATGCGCAAGCCGATGCCAACTCGGACAATGAAGCCAATAACGACGCCAACGCTGAAAACGATGCACAAGCTGATGCTAATGTCGACAACGAAGCCAACAACGACGCTAACGCTGAAAACGATGCTCAGGCTGATGCCAACGCCGACAACGAAGCTAACAACGACGCTAATGCGGAAAACGATGCTCAGGCTGATGCCAACGCAGATGCAAGCGCTGGTGGAAATACCTTTACAAATGGGAACAATACCATCATCAATTATAGCGATAATTCTGGTGCATTAATTGGTATGGTTCTATCTACACTTACCATGATGGAAGTTTTAAGGGGAGACCGGAATTCAAACAATAATGAAGCCTTAATCTCAAACCTCACGAATACACTGAGTGGAATGTTACAAGGAGAAAACAATAATCGTAAAGTTATCCTTGATGCAATTAACTCACTGAAAAAAGAGGACAAATAAAAAGATTTGGAGGAGGCTGTATGCCAAAAACAAGCCGATCTGTCTCCAGCTGTACAATGCCCACGAAAAAAGCTGAAGATAACCTATATGTGAAAATTAAAAACAAAAACGAAAAACTTAGCCGCCAACTCAACATGAATGTATATGATAAAGACTCACCAACAAAAGAATTACTACCTCTTTATATAAATGACGAACTTACGCATATAGATACCCTAGAGCCCGGAGCAGAGAAAGTCTACAGAATAGACGTATCAAATGTAGAGAATAAGGTTGTTTTTCAAATAATTCAAGAGATGGGGCCAGGTGTTTCAGTGGCCACGAGAAAAAACAGCAAAAATCCATCTACCGTAGAATTGCACATTAAATAAAAAATCATAGGATTTCCAAGCTGATGCTAAAAGATCACTTTACGTGCTCTTTTGGATCAGCTTTTTTTCTTTAAAAACAAATTGAATCCTGGCTGGCGGTTCATTCTCATCATTAAAGATAAAAATTTTTTAGCCTTCCGCGAATCTCAACAGACCCGAATCGAAACAGCTAAAAGCAAACAAAAGAAAGGCTTTTCTTGGGTTTTGATTGGTTAAGAACCGGCACGAAGGCAAAACTACTCTATTGCGCTAGACGAATGGCATCCCGTCGATCTGTTTTAACGCGATCACTCGGTTTTTGAGGAATGATTGATGGAGCTTTAATTGAAATCAATTAAGTGGAGACAAAACTGTAAAAGTGGTGACAATATGGTAAATAAATATTTGTAAGCCATTACTGAAACTTGTGAGCGATGCCAATAATATATTGCTATGGTTGAAATGATTGCCCGAAATATGATTTTAACGTGCGACTGCCCGTCGCACAAAAGGCTGCCGATTCTCTCGACAGCCCTAAACGTTTTTTTGTTCCCAAATAAATGGCTTACCCTGGCTATAAAATGAAAATATTTCTTCATCGATTCGTACTGCTTGTTTAATGGAGAAACCGAGCTTATTTAAAATTTTTCTTTCTATATAGTGCATACAGTTACCAAAGCTCAGATAAAAATCATTGCCTTTTAAAAAGAGAATTCGATCCGGTAAAATCGTTTCCCGCGAAATTGGAAGAGTAATATTTTCTCCGGCCGGAAATTGATCCAGTAAAGACTCACTCACAAAAGTTAGTTGATTCGTATGAAACTTATATCCATGAAAAGCCATCTTATTCAGGATGAGCCGTTTTTGATTATTTTGGATATAAAAAATTCCCGGTTTGTTTTTTGCCTTCACAAGGAGCAAATTGGGAAAAAGGGTAACGTTAGAAAAAACGGTATCGTCAATCGCAGCACCCTCTTTATACGTAAAAAGAATCGGATCATGAACGTCGATTGCTTTCCTTATATTTACTTTTACTTTCCGGCAGATCTGTTCATCAACTTTTCTTCGTAGCTGGTTATCAATGAAAAAGTGTTCGGCACGTACACTTTTTACTATGGAACCGTCAGGAATAAGGTCTGGCAGATAGGCATTGAGTGATTGAAAAGAAGATGGCGTTTTAAAACAGATATCTAGAATACAGTCAATTGGGTGAAATGGTTGAAATTCATTTAATCGATCCCAAAAAGCAGCATCGCCGTTATGCCAAAAAGCCGGGTCATCATCCCAGTAGCTCCCAAACTTTTTATACACTTGATTGGCAATTTTTCTGCGGTGTATCACAGAGCAGTGATCGACAAGATTGGCAGCCTTTTGTAAAATCCCCCTTGTATTCCGTGTATATTCTGAGATTACACTAAGATCGCGTTTAACGTTTTTCACCTTTTGTTTTGAGTAAACAATGTCAATATGTGGACTCTGATCTAAAAAGGCAACCATTGCTTCTAACCGATTGGGTAAATAAAAATTATCATCCGTTAAATAAGAGAGGTATTCTCCTCTTGTTAACGGAATGGCTACATTTATTAGTGTAGCGTATCTTGCAGTCTTATAACGGTCCTCATCTTGCACCTGACTGTTCAAATAATAAATCCTCGGGTCTGTTAGGTAGGGCTTAATGACCTCTTCCGTTACTTTATTTGAGGCATCATCCATAATATACAGTTCCCAATTCTCAAAAGATTGGTCCATAACGCTTTGAATGGCGTCTCCAACCGTGCCGGGTTTATTATAACAAGTCAAAATAATCGACACTTTTGGCTTCATCGATTGATCAACTTCTCTCAGACAAAAGAGGTTGAGCCAGCTTAAGCTTACCCAACCTCTTTCTTAACTCAGCTGCTTTAGTTTGATTTTAAATGATTTTCCAATTCGGCTTTGGTTTTAGCGTCAAGGGATTGAATCCTTTTCTCAAAAAGGTCCTGGGCAAACCGGTATAATTCCATATCCAATTTATTATTATCCTCAATAAGAGAGATGACCTCGTCCGGGACATGTCTCTGATCGGGACGCTGTGAGGTAATGTTACGGTTCCTATATTTAGTATTGGTCCAATCGAATTCCTTTTTCATCAGAAACAATGACTCCTCAAACCGTTCAGTGAGTCCGACGAAAGAAAAATTTTCTAACAGGTGTTTTTTGGCTGTTTCTAAATCAGGGTTCCCACCTGTGATTCGCCTCGTTTGAAAATTAGACGTTTTCGTTTGAAACGTATTCAAAAAGGTTTCAAAGTCCAGGTCTTTTGCCCGCTGATATTTCCCATGGTCAGGTCTGTTCAACAGGTAATAATAATACGAAACGATGCGATCAACGGGGTCACGAAGCATGGTAATGTATGTGGACGGTTTCGAGAACATTTCATGAATCCCGTATCTGAAATGGCCGCCAATACAAGATAACCCTTCCGTTTCATTTTGGCTAAGCGCCTGTAGCTTATCTTCGCTGCCAAACCATGTTTTTTCTCTTGTATACTGTTTCTTAATAAAAGTTATCAGTGAGCTTCCTGCCGTTTTTTGGATGTGCAAAAAGATTACCAATTGATCATCATTCATCAAAAACATCTGCCTTTACTGTCTTTTTTTGAAAAAATCCGGTAAATTTACTTTCCATTCATCATATACTTTCGGTTCAATTCGCTCGACATGGTCCAAAAATGTATCGAGTTGATTTAAACGTTTAAATCTGTTTAACAACCTTTTTGGATAAGGCGAGTCCTTGATATAAGAGTTGGTATGGTCAATCAGCTTGATCCCACCTCTCTTGGTAATGAATACGTGGCGTGCAACAGCATCTACTCTTGAGAAATTCAGCCGTTTCATTTCATCGAGCATGGCAAGAATATTCGCTGTTAACGATTCCGTAATTCCCCCTTCCAGCATGATATCTTCCAATGTCTGCCCTTCGATATACTCCATAACAATATAATTATCTCCTACTTCATATAGGGTTGGCATAAGAGGAGAATCCTGGCCGTCTTTCATAACCTGTGCCTCTTTTCTTGCGCCGTTCGGGCTCCAATATATTTTCACACACCGTCTGCGGGAAAGTTTAAATACGGCACCTTGAATCCCTTTCCCAATGAGGGGATAATCTGTTGGATTGTTTACCTCAACATGACCTTCTCCTCTCGTAACCGTAATAGATTTGAAGTCTTTATATCTATCTTTCATTTATTTTTCCTCCTTATAAATGCTTTTGTTTATGCCACACGATATCCTATGAAAATAGGAATAAGCGGGAAGTGTTAAAGCCTAATTTATCAAAAAAGAAAAAATGAGACTAGAAAACTGGGTGTTATACTCCGTTAGCGAAAAAAGGCTGTAAATGTTCCGGTTCGGAATTCACAGCCTATGCTTTTCATTCATTCCTTTTCATGTAATTTTCTAATTCTTGTTTCGACTCGGAATCTAATTGTTCGACTTTCTCCTGCAATAACTTCCTGGCGAACTCATATAGTTCCAAATCTAATTCATTTCTAATCTTAAGTTCGGCCTTCACATTTTCCGGTATTTCATCGATTAAAGGACGCTTTTTTGTCACATTTACTTTTTGATAATGGATGTCTTCCCAGCCGAATGATTTTTTCATAAGAAACAGCGATTCATCGAACATCTCGGAAAGGCCAACCACTGTGAAGTCATTTTTGATATTTTCGATTGCCGTTTCCAAATTGGGGGAATGGATATTTCCGGATAACCTTCGGGTATGCTGGTTGGATGATTTTAGTTGAAATTGACGGACGAAACCGAGTAAATCCATGGAGGTAACTTTCGGGTAGGCCTTATGATGAGGCCTTTCCAGGATATAGTAATATTCCGATATCACCCGGTCGATTGGATTCCGGAGCATGGTAAAATACGTATAAGGCCTGTCGAAATGCTGATGAAGTCCATACCAGCAATGGCCGCCAACGACTTTTAACTCACTTTTTTTCATTTTTTGTTCCAATTTTGGCAGCATATCTTTTTCCATATGAAACCAGACATCCCCTGGAGCATATTGTTTCTTAATAATATTTTTCATGGTTGATCCGCCGGTTTTTGGGATGTGCATATAGAGTAACAATTTGTTATCGCTGTTCATTTTCTGATCACTATCCTTATATCGATCGATTATTTATAAATGTTCGGAATTCCCGCTTCGATGCGGAATCGAGGGCCTTCATATTGTCCAATAGAAGCTGTTTCGCATATTCATACAAGCGATAATCCAGGTCATTTTTTTCCCTGATAAGTTCAATCACTTCTTTAGGCATATCATTTTGTTTGGGCCGGTTATTTGTTACATTAGAGCTGGAATAATCAATTTCATTCCAGTCTAAATACTTTTTCATTAAAAAGATCGATTCATCAAACATTTCCGTTAAACCGACAACGGTGTAATGTTCATGCATATTTTCTTTCGCCTTTTCAAGATCAGGAATTTTTTCCCCTGATAAAAATCTTGTTTGGTGATTGACTAATGGAGAACGGCCATCGCGGGTTTCATCGAAAATGAAATCGGGAAAACTCATATTTTTTACTTTCTCATGCATGCGGTTTTTCGGGCTCCTTAAAGCAAAATAATAGGTTGAGATAATCCGTTCCACCGGATCACGCAACATCGTAATATAGGAAAAAGATTGGTCAAAATGGCGGTGAACGCCAAATCTGCAATGGCCATATAACACTTCCGTCTGGTTTAATTGTTCGGCTGACAGCATATCTAATTGTGGAAATCTGATAATTCTTGTCTTATCATATTGATTATCGATGATACGCCGAATCGTCGTACCTGCCGTTTTAGGAATGTGGCTGAATATTAATAACTCGCCTGAATTGCTGTAGTTTCCTTTCATTCTTTTCATCTTCCCCTTTTTAAATTGTCAACAACGCCGTATAGAATCGACATGACGGGCTAATGGGATTCCATCAAACGGTAATAGGAAACTCTCCATTAAGTTTTATCGCTGTCTTTTCATCCGGTAGATATGCGTAGGCATAAAGAATGTGCGTGCCCTTTGGCAAAAGGGATGTATCGCAAATTGTCCACCATCCCGATTGTAAAAAACTGTCATCATTAAACTTGGCAGCGATATCTTTTCTTTCCCGGTTTATTTTTGTATGGGCCACTACCGACTGTTCGTGATTGGCTACAAAGATTTCCATGGAAGATACATCTTTTGAACGATTGATTGCCCAGCCAAACAACTCCAGTTTGTTTCCATTTTGCTTGGCATTGATCCGGCCGGTTATTCTCTCGTCAAAGTCCGCCACTTTTTCTGCCAAGCTACTTAATTCAATTAAATATTTCAGTTTATACTCCATTTCGAAATTCCCGCTGCTTAATTCAAGATTATGATTATAAAACGGGTCATTGTCTATTTGTTGTTGCCACCGTGTTTTTAGAATCGCAGCTTCTGTTTGGCTGACTAAACGTTTATCTGAATCACTGCTTTGCCCACGGCTTTTGGACTCATGATGAACCAGGATGACTTGCGGAAGAAGTACATTGAAATGTCCCTTTTCCAGTAACTTCAAACAAAAATCCACGTCATTGAATTCAATTGCTAACTTTTCATCCATCCCGCCGACTTGTTCAAAAAGGGACTTTCGCACCATTAAGCATGCACCTGTAACAGCAGCAAAATTGGCAACCCCTAACAGCCTTCCAAAATAACCGGGAAAATCATGATCCTCACCCTTATAACAATGATCACTCACGCCGTGTATGCCAAGGATCACACCAGCATGCTGGATCGTGCTGTCCGGATAAACCAACTTCGCACCAACAGCACCTATCTGCGGCCTCATTGCCTGGCCTGCCATCTCATGCAGCCAGTATGGAGACAAAAGTTCAATGTCATTGTTTAAAAATAGAAGCAACTCTCCGTTTGCATGCTTTACCGCTTGATTATTTATCGTCGACCAATTATACGGAATATCCATTTTTTCAATCTTAATCCTGTCACGCTCGGCTGCTTTCCATTTTTCAAAAAGGGCGAACGTCTCCGGTTCTGCGCTCCCGTTATCGGCGACAATAATTTCAAAATTGGAGTAGGCTGTTTTTTCAAAAATAGACTGTAAACAAGTATCAAGTAAATCGGCTTTATCGCGGGTGGGAATAATAATCGAAATCAGTGGATTGCTCTTCGCTTGATAACGGACTAGGAAATGAGTGGAGGATTCCTGCGATTTCGTAACCATACCGGTTTCGTTCCTTCTCTCTAACGCTTCTTCAACCGCCTGCAGGGATAAGGAAGTAATATCCCGTTGCTTACGTTTCTTCGGATAGGAAGAGTCCCGTTTTTGATATAAAATCTTCGGGATATGAAAAATATCGCTTGTACTCTCACTAAGCCTGAGTACAAGGTCTGTTTCTTCGATGCCTTTGTACGCGGAACGGAAGCCATTCAGCTTATGAACTAATGCTGTTCTGTATACGCCGAGATTAAAGCTGTATCTCTGTGCTAAAAACGTATCAGGCGACCAGTCTGGCTTAAAGAATGGAGAGTGCCTATCGTCTCTGCCGGTTATTTGATCCTCATCACTGTAAATGATGTCCGCCTCCGGATGACGGTTTATCATCATCGCATTTTCAAATAATGCATCCTCGCTTAATTCATCCCCGGCATCAAGTATGGCAATGTAATCACCGGCTGCGGTTTGCAACGCGGCATTTTTTGCCTGGGCGATATTTCTTTCCCGGACAGTCAAGATTTTCAGCCGGGCATCACTGGAGTATTCTTTGATTGCTTTTTCAATTTTGCTTGAATTTGACGGGATTACAATGATCCATTCAAATAGCGAGTACAGCTGTTTCATGACGGATTCAATGCATCTTTCAGTAATTGGCATCTTTTCATTTTGGACTACGGTAACAATCGAAAATAAAGGCTGTATCTTAAATGAAGAAATGTTCGTTAGAATTTGTTCTCTTTGTTTGTTCGTTAATGCATTATACTTCAGCCAGAGTTCATAATCCTCAGCCACATGTATTTACCTCCTCGTTACATTCGTCTGTTAAATGTACCTTTGTTATCATATGAAAAAAAACAGATGACCGTTAAACATCAATAGCCTGTTTTTACTATTTGGGGCAGGGCGAGTTACAGAGCCTATTTCCCTCCGGATGGTGCCTTGTACCTGGCATTTTCATAACAAAATCATATTCTATATAAAGGAGATAAAGATTGTGAAAGGAGAAGGTATATTGAATCAAATGGAGGCAAAAAGTCAATGTCCTAAATCGGAGTTACTGAATGAAAAAGACCTCTTTAAAAGAACAAAGCATACGAAAAAAAATCAAAACGACAATCATGGCAAAGATTGCGGTCCGGTCGAGCCTATAAAAATTTGTGATCATCGAATTCGTTTAGTGTTAGCCGGTTTGCACGATCATTTAAATTTTGACTTCCTTACTAATATAGGATGTGAAGTAATGATTAAAGTAGATAGTAAGGGTAAGGAGAAAAAAATTACCGGAAAGATATGCGATGCTGGAATTGATTTCGTGAAAATCATTCATAAGGATGATGAAATCATTACCATTTTACAGGATAGTATCGAGAAGATAATTTGGACCAACAAAAATTGCAGGCCTTGCAAACAACATTAACGATAGAAACTTTTCCATAATAATTGCATAAAAGAACGGCATGTAAGATTGACCACATGCCGTTCTTTTATTTTATCCTTTTAGAAAGGTTAGGGTATACAGTTTAGCAAGGTTGATTTGTTTGGTCTTGCCTTTCTTGATTTCAAGTTGCATGTGGCCTTTTTCCGTACTGATTAACCTGCCTTTTATCCTTTTTTCCCCTTCTGCTTTTACGATCACCCTGCTTCCAAGCTTGGGCACCAATTGTACGAATAAAGGAATCCCGAAGAAGAGATTGAGTAAATACGGATTAGCGGAAACAGCATGTCCGAATTTAAATGTGATATAACTTTGAGCAGATTTGTCGATGTTGCGTAATTCTTGTTCTTCTCTCACATTTGCGGGTTCAGCTTGATCTATGGTTCGAATTCGCTCAAATAAGATGAATATTGTTTGTCCCCGTTTACCTAACTGAATAAAATCTTTTCCCGCCTCTTCGACTTCTCCTTTAATCTGTATCTTTTTTTCATTATTAATTACATCAACTTTAACTTTTACTCCCCTTAGAGAACGAAAATGAAGCTGAAGCTGCCGCAAATTGTCCGGATCACTCTCATTGCCAATAGAACGCAATAAATCATTGGCCTTGCTGATACATTCTTCTAGTTCTTTTAATTTTTTTTCAGATAAGGAACTGTTTGGAGATGAAAACCTTGGCGTTTCGATTATTTCCGGACAATTTGGTGAACAAGGCTGATCATCTTGTGCAGAAGATTTCATTTGTTCCTTCTTCGAAAGGTAATTTTCAGCTTTTTTATTTTTGTCCACCGTTCCACTCCTCCCCCTTCTTAACTACTTGATCGTGACTGGGTTCCAATTTTTCAAGAGGAGCCAGTATCATTTGCTGTTTTTCGAGTACTCTCATGATACCCCAGAGACCTAGTTCAATATCCCAACGGATATTGCCCGATCGGTACATATAATCTCCAGGAGTGTTAAACAGTCCGCCTGCCCCGTTCACAAGAGGGAAATCATCAGATGTCCCGACTGTATTTTGTCCTTTGACCGAAATAATACTGGAATTCACATCTTCCGGACTTCTTAACCAGCTATGCCCGTGAATCGTGAACGCATGGGCCCTGGCACGGTCGCCCGGGAAGACAAAGCGGAACGTGACAGGATCGCCCGGATAAGAAAGGAAAAGTGGTGTCGCTGGATCTCCATAGACCTCTGAACTGAACACTTTTGAAATGCCATCAAAATTCTTTAAACGGTGACTAAAGCGTTCATTGCGGTAGTTAAACCCTCTCGACCCTTGATCCTCGGGGTCGCCTGCTTCTTCCGGCTCCACTACCAGCGGCTCTGGATCAATAATCAATTCTCCATCTTTATCCACCAACCGAACGCCATCATGCATAACGAGAACGAAATCACGAAACTCTCCAAGCAGCGAATGAGAAATGACCAGTTGGCTCAGCGATTTAAAAGTAGTATCGGAAACGGAACGAACTTCGTTTCGCGACACAGGATCCAAATGTCGAGACCCCTTCGGTTCGGCTATAAAAATTCCGAATGCTCCATGATGCCGATGATTGCGTACATCCGCCATATCCCATAAATTACATGAGCCCACTGTATGGTCTACATACCAGCGATACGTGGTCTTCTCTCCGGGTCCAACGGTTTGGTCAGGGTTAAAACCAACCGTGGCTCCATCAGAACCTTGCACAACATAATTCAAAGCTTGAGCATGGAGTGAAATTCGTTGCGATGCCGGGAATGGGGCATCTACGGGAACTTTAGGATAGCCATGTTTTCCGTGATGGTGATCCGGACCTTCGAGCATATTATGAAGGGTCACCTCGACACAATCCCCGACATTCGCTCTCAGTATCAGCGGTTCCGGGTTCCAGCCTGACTGGAGCAAAGGTAAATCGTCCTTAAGAATAAACACAATTCCAAACGGATCGTTGTCGCCTTCTTTATTATAGATAATCGGTGTCCTCACGGCAGCCACTTCAAACTTACGCAGCGGTACAGCTTGATTTGACGGACACGGATCACCCGGGTCTTTCGCCAGTTTAGGGACTTCTCCTGTCTGGACCGGGAGCGGCTTTGTTCTTTTTGGAGGTTCCACACGGTCTGGAAGAGGGATTAAATGATCTACTTGTTCCTTAAACGAACGAACCAATCCCCAGTTACCCAACCATAAATCATCAATCGATCCATAGTGCCAGAGCATGTCAAAGTCCCCTTTGCCTTCAATGCTTAATTCTGCAGTAAAATGCTCGGAGAGACCGATATGCTGCTGCTGGACAAGCTCGGAATCCAGATCGCGCCGCTCCCCGTTCCAGCGCTGCCGATGCAGGTTAAAGCTGTGGGATTCTTCATGCGCGCCCTGGAAAAGCCGGATACGGACCGGATCGCCGTTGTATGTTTCCAAAAGTGGAGTGACCGGATCACCGTTCACGAACGAACTGAATACATAGGCAGGATCGTCCAGTGCCTTCAATCGAAATTGCAATGGCTCATTGCGGTAATTGACTCCCATTACACCGGGATCGTCAGATGCACTCGGGAACGGCGGCTCATTAAGCGGGCAGCCATCTGCGTCAAACAATAGGGCAAAATCGTGCACGAATAAGGTGAACTCTCTAAAATCCGGAAGTAAAGGATGAACGATTGAAGCCTGTGTACCGGACCTGATTTCTTCTCCTGTACGGGAATCGAGAAATGTAGAGCCTCTTGCTTGAATATTTGTACCAGCAAACAGGCCATGCTGCTGATGTGAGTTGGCAAACAAATGATCATGCCAGAATACTCCTCTTAATTCAACATCCGCAAACCATTGATACTGGATCGTCTGACCAGGTAGTACAGAAGAATCATAGTTCCATCCTACATTTGCTCCATCAGAAACAATAGGATCGAATTTTACAAAGTGTACGTGCATACCGCTTTCATACGTCCGTTCAATGAGTTGAAATACGTTCCCGCCCAGTGTTTCAGGAAGTTTATTCTTGAATTTCAGTCTGATACAATCCCCTGCATTTGCACGAAAGACAAGCGGTTCCGGTTTTTTTCGACCAGCCAAGATATCTTCTTCATCCTCAGCTAAAACAAATATTCGTCCTTCAGGATCGTTCCATCCTTGCCCGTTGTAAATAATGGGAAGCTGGATCGCGACAACATCAAACTCGACGTCCGGGTTTACACCCTCGACACAGGGATTAACGAATACGGCACCAGGCCTGGCATTTGGTGCAAACTGATTTATTTCAAGCTCAGTCGGTTTTCGGTCATTCTCAATTCCGAGCGGAGGACGTGGTGCTTTACGGCCTACAATACCCGGAATAAAATTCGGAAAGCCTGGTTTTTCAGGAGTCGGTTTTGGCGGATGCGACCTGTCCGGGAGGGGCTTGAGTGCTTTTATCGGAACACCGTTAGGATAGCATTGACTGCCATCCTGCAGCGTATTAAATATTCGCTGCATCCCCCACATTCCTTCGCCGAAATGTGGATAAGAGTGGCAATGAATAATGATATCACCAAACGCTTCCTGTAAACTTCCTGCACCATATAAAGGTGAAATCGAATAATTGTTCTGCGGACCGATAGCCTGGGCATCAATTATTTCCGAGTCAGCATCTTCCGGTTCAAACAGCCATTGATGAACATGGTAATGAAACACATGTGTTTCCTGAATTCCGCCATGGATAAGCCTTATTTTAACAGGGTCACCTACATATGCTCTTAGAATAGGTGTTGCAGGATCGCCAAATACCCACGAATCATGATGCACTTCTTCTCCTTCACATTCAGGGCAAACGACGCCTTCTTCGATCAACCTCAACCGATTACGCATCGGTTCAGCCCGGTAGTTAATTGCGTGGGTTGCCTCAGCCATCAATGTGTGGGGACTAATTGGCGTCCCACCGGTCAAGTCATTCACTTCCATTTCATCATGGAAATACCAGGCATACTCTCGGAAGGATGGAAGCAAGAGATGGTGAACATCGGCATATATGCCGCTGTTGATATGTTTACCTGTAACCGGATCAGTCCACCATGAGCCCTTTGGTTCAACGATTAAAGCCCCCCACAGCCCATGCACATTCGAACCAAGTTCACTCGACAACGTATTTCCCAGATCAGAAAAATAATGAATCCCTTCTCGGTTAACGCGCCATTTGTAAATGAGACGATCTCCCGGGGCACACGATGGTGTAGCTGTAGAGTCTTTATTAAACCCAACAAAAGCACCGTCTGACGTTTGAACATCATATTCCGCCTGTTGGATATGAATCGACGTATGGAACGGGAGCTTGTTTTCAAACACTACTTCTATTTCGTCACCTATATTTGCCCTAATCGTTAACGGCTGAACAAGATCAACAGGTGTAAACGGTTTTTTCACAACTTGTTCTTGTACCTTCGTTTCATTTTCTTTTAAAACATACATCATACCATTTGGATCATGGTCACCGAAGTTATTAATAACGATCCGAATCGGAATCGCAACTATATGAAACTCCCTTATCAATCATTACCCTCCTTTCTTATGATGATCTTCAGCTTCATTGAATCTAGGAATGGGACTTCCATCTTCTTCAATATGAAAAACATCGATATCATCTATGTGAATTCTGATTCTTTGGCCTTCAATTTCTTGAATATGAGTCGTCTCTATGCTTATTATGATAAAATCGCTTTTCACGTTCTTAATTTCTCCTATGATGAGGAATGGAAAGAAAGGGGTCATGACGAGTACCCTTTTCCCTATAGCATCTTCAAAAGTTTGGGACAAAACGGCTTGACGGATATCATTAATCGCCATGCTTGTATCAGCAAGGTCTTGAGCTAACTTATTCAAATGGTTAGACAAGGCAGGTCACCTCCGTGATTTATGGGATCGGAAAACGTCTTTCGCTATTAAATGGAACAAAGTTGGAAATACTTTCGATTGGAACGGTAAGCGGTGTTGGAAAATGGTGAAACGGGGCATTATTCATTTTGATGATGACTGGATCAAGCGTGATCCAACCGTCTGTTACCTTCTTTACAGTACCAGTGAAAATGCCTCTGAAGGTTTGTCCTAAAAGATTAAGCTGCGCTGATCTCGTTGTGAGTAATATTTCGCGGCCAATCATGTCAGCAAACAATTGATTTTCAGGAAGGACCTCCACACTGCTTTCGTTTTCTTTCATATCATTCACCTCTCATTTATAGCTGAATTGAATTGAACACGATCTTTCTTCTTAGCAGTTTATGAATAATAATAAAAATTGTTTGGGTGTTTATCCCCTATCACCATTTATTTTTTTGAGACTTTTGCCTAAATCAACAAGGGTATCACGCTTGGTGATACCCCTGCTTGTGCCTATGATAGATAACCTTTTTGTATTAAATACGCGGTTAAAGAATCTCTCCAATTTGGCATTTGATGAAGTTCATTTAGTTTGGAGTTATCCAACACACTGAAAAGCGGCCGATTTGCTTTTGTTTGATAACTCGTATGCGGCACCGGTATTAAATCGACATCCATATTAAGCTGTGTAAAAATTTCTTCTGCAAATCCATGCCAGCTGCATTCCCCTTCACCAGAGCAATGGTACACTCCATATGAATCGACATCTTGATCGATAAATGTGTGTATGGCCTTCGCAATGTCAAGCGTATGTGTCGGGGACATCACTTGATCGTCGATGACACGGATCGTTTTTCCCTGGTTTCCAAGGTTGATCATTGTTTCGACAAAATTGCCTCCTTTTCCACTGGCACCGGCTTTGCCGAATAATGACGATACACGGAAAATAAAGTATTTATCGTGGTATGCCTTAATAAAATGTTCACCTGAGAGCTTTGACGTCCCATACACATTCAGAGGATTGGGGCAGTCATCCTCCAGATAAGGCTGCCTGCTTTTTCCATCAAAAATATAATCTGTCGTGATATGAAATAATACCTTATTATGGGCATTACAAAATTTTGCAATCTCCCAAACTGCCAGACTATTAATGGCAAACGACTTTGCTGGAAAGTCTTCACATTCATCGGTTTTATGGTACGAGGTGCAATTGATAAGAATATCAAAATCACCAACACTCGTAAGAAAGTCAGTGATATTGTCTTTTTCAACATCCAATTGGTTTCTGTAGACATTGATAATCTCATATTGTTTAAATGGAGAGAAGACGTCCTGAACATCTGTTCCAAGCTGCCCGTTCGCACCTAGAAGAAGTATTTTTTTCACTGATAACACATTTAGCCTCCTTTCCTACAAAATATCGAAAATGCCCCCGTGCAGTTCGGCATTTTTAATAATCTTGTGCCACTTTATTAACTCTTTATACCAATCTAATGTGATCGTTTGTTCAGATTTTATTAATGTACCAGATTCCAATTGTTCAAACACTTCCAACGCCCCATCGGCTCCTGTCCATTTCGCTTTCCAATTAAGAGCCTTTTCAATTTTGTCAAAATTGACGCGGTAGGAGCGGTGATCAGGGTCACCATACCACTCGATTTTAATATCCCTCGGCAGTGCTTTTGCTATATCTTCTGCCAGTTTACCTAATTGATAGTTATTTTCGATTGAGCCGACATTGAAAATTTCCCTGTTAACCAATACAACTTCTGCCTCCAGCAGTAAACACATCACGTCTGTCGTATCATCGACATGGACGAATGGCCGCCATTGTGTACCGTCCCTCATCAGCGGGATAATCCCGGTTTCCCATGCCCCATACGCCATTCCGTTAATCGCCAGGTCAAATCTCATCCTAGGTGAGTATCCATAGACCGTTGCCTGCCTGATTACCGTAACCGTAAAGCTGTCATCTGCTAATGGAAGCACACCTAATTCCGCTTTTTCATTGGCCTTTGCATAATTGCTCAAAGGATTTGTCGCTGATGTTTCGTCAACAATCACATCCTGGTCCTGAAACCCGTAGAGACTGCAGGAAGACGGCAAAATATATCGTTTCACTCCCAATTTCTTTGCTAATGCTGCTGTATGGACCCTGGAAATGTGATTGATTTCAAAAGTTGCATTTTTGAACAGTTCACCGCTTGGGTCATTAGAAATCGCGACCAGGTCAATTACCGCATCAACTTCTGCAAAATATTCCGGTTTCATCCTTCTTGCATCTTCATGGATAATCGTCAGATTCTCGTGTGCGGCAAGTTTGTCGGTACCAAAAAAGTAACGATCCAACGCTTTCACTGCATATCCTTTTGCTAACAGTTTAGGGACAAGGATTGTACCAATATAACCGCCTGCACCTGTTACCAGAACTGTTTTCATCATTGCCCCTCCTTATATTCAAAATTGATTTCCGCGTCTTCCAACAGGGGTTGACTTTGATCTTTAACAGATAGGATCGGGGTAGAAGTTGGCCAGGTAATCCCGAGGAGCGGATCATTCCAAAGGATTCCCCTATCTTGTTCAGGAGAATAGAATTCATCTACTTTGTACAAAATTTGCGTATTTTTCACAAGTGTGCAAATCCCATGGGCAAATCCTTTTGGGACAATCAGTTGCCGTTTGTTATCCTCGCTTAAAATCACACCAATCCACTCCGCAAAGGTCGGTGAGTTTTTTCGGATATCGACCACTACATCATATAGAGCACCCGTTAATGCACGGACAACTTTTGTCTGCGCTTTCGGGTTCAGCTGATAATGCAGTCCTCTGATTGTTCCGGCATCTCCAGATAGGGAATGATTATCTTGAATGAGGTTGAGATCTGCTCCTATATCCTTAAATTTAGTTCGATTATAGCTTTCCATGAAGAAACCGCGGTGATCTCCAAAAACATCTGGTTCTATGATGAGCACACCGTCCAGCTTTGTTTTCGTTACTTTCATTCTCCAAATCCTTCCTGCTTTTTAAGCATTTCATCCACAATATATGTTGCAAACGGTAAAGAGCACGTAAAACCCGGTGATACCGCATTTAATATATGCAAAGACTCACGGTCACCTTCTATGACAAAGTCCTGGACAAGTTCTAAAGTATCTTTATTTAGCAACTGTGCTCTTATTCCTGGTTTTAAAAACTCACCGAAGTTCTTTTGGTCCAATTTCTTCACTAAATTCATTGCTAATTCGGTAAAATGAGATTTTCGATATTTTTTCATTTCCTCTAAGGCTAGCCGGCGAAATTGAAAAGCGTTATGAATAAACAGTTTCACCTCAAAAAAAAGAATGTTGAAAAATTCTCCCAGTTTAAAGTTTTTGAATCCGTTGTAGTTTTCACGCCAGAGAGCAGGAATTGCAGTTGGCCCAATCTTAATTGTTCCATCTACTGTTTTCGTAAAGTGAACGCCTAAAAAAGGATTCTCCAGGTTGGGGACAGGATAGATGTTTGTGACAATATCGTCTTTGTTTTTATCATATTTCAGGTATATTCCTTTAAATGGGATAATCGTATATTGCTTTCCAAAGTTGAAATCCTTTGCTATTTTATCCGCGTATAAACCGGCTGCATTTATCAAATAGCCGTATTGAAGGCTACTGTTGTTTGTCAATACCAGATTGGTTTGTTTCTTTTTGAATTCAGTATTGAAATAAAGGTCGACGCCCATTTGTTTGATCTCTTCTTTTATCGTTTGGCATACCATTACTGGGTTTACGGATGAGGTGGCAGGGGAATAGAGCGCTTTTTTGTATGTTTTGGCATTCGGATCGATTCCTGCAATTTCTGTTTCATCCATCCACCGGAGGTCAACGCCATTTAATTCCGCTCTTCTTTTCAATTCTTCAAGGCCGGCCAGTTCTGTCTCGTTTGTCGCAACTACAAGCTTGCCGCAGTGATTGATGGGGAGGTTGTGTTCTTTGCAGTATTCTGTGAGTGCTTTGTTTCCATCTCTGGTAAACCTTGCTTTTAAGCTGTCCGCTGTATAATAGAACCCGGCGTGCAGGACCCCGCTGTTTCGTCCGCTGGAGTGGTAAGCAACATCCGCTTCCTTTTCAATAATACAAACCGTTCTGTCCGGAAATCTGGTCTTTAATTCCCTGGCTATTGCCAGGCCGATAATGCCGCCGCCTACGATTAGATAATCATAATATTTCATATACCTCCCACCCTCAAATTAGTGATAAATTTTAAGATATCCCGTTATTCATATTCATAGCTTGCAGCAATATTTTCGATTCTGAGTCTAAAAGCATTAATCTTACCTTCAGGAGCTTTATCGCATATTTGTATAAAGCATAATCCACTTTATTGTATTGTTTCAGCTCCTCGATGACATGTTCCGGCAGGTCTGTTACTTGAGGCCGATTTGTTGTAATGTTTTTCTTGCCGTACTGAATATCAGGCCAATCAAATTGTTTCTTCATTATTACTATCGATTCGTTAAAGAGCTCTGTTATTCCAATGAAAGCAAAATCCGCTTTGATATTCTGTTTCCCCATTCTGAAATCCGCTTTGGAAACATCCTCTGATAACGGGATGCCAAGCACGATTTTGCTTTGCTTGTTCATATTGGTTGGTTCTTGCTGAAATTCAAGCAGATCCATCTTCATTACTTTGTCATGCAGGTTATGATGTGGTGTATTGCGAATGAAATAATATTCAGAAGCTACTCTTTCAATTGGCTCCCGAAGCATCGTTACATACTTAGCTGGTTGCGTTACATGGCAATGGATTCCATAAGACAGGTGGCAGTTGATACATTTAACACCCGAAAGTTGCAGGCTTTGCAATTTTTCGACCACCTCTTGATGGTCTTTAAAGGATTCATACAGATCAATGATTTCATTTGATTTATAGTTTTTTTTGATGATGCTGTTTAATGTCGTTCCTGCGGTTTTTGGCATGTGTAGATGGATAAACAGGTTATTTGTTTGTTCAGTCATGATTTACCACACCCTATCACATTTTTCTGTAACCTAAATCAGGCTGTTGAAGGTCAACAGCCCGTTTTCCTTTTGTCGCGCATTAACGGTCAGTAAGATCCTTTGATCAAATGTTTCCATATACCCGCTTAATCGGTTAGTAAATCCCGATAGACAAGTTCGCTTGACTGATAAAGCGATTGCGGTGTACCCGCGTCGATCCACCAGCCTGTTAAAACGTCATATTGTAAGCTGTTATTTCTGATAAAATAGTTATTTACATCGGTAATTTCTAATTCTCCCCGATCAGATGGCTCCACCATATCAATGTACTGAAAAACCTCTGAACTATACATATATACTCCCGTCACACAATAATTTGACAAAGGATTTTCAGGTTTTTCAATAATTGAAGTAATAACATGTTTCTTTTCATCGATCATGGCAATGCCGTAACGCTTTGGGTCACTGACATGCTTAATCAAAACCCTGGCACCTTCAGTCTGGCTTTCGAATGAGGTGATAAACGGAACCAAACTGTCCTGGAAAATATTATCGCCTAAGAGAACAATAAATTTCTCTTCTTTTACAAATGGCTTTGCCAAGCCAAGAGCTTCTGCAATGCCTCCTGCCCTTTGTTGCAATTTATAATTCAAGTTTACACCTAGTTCTTCGCCTAATCCTAAAAGGTTAATAAAAGAACTCAGATCGCCTTTATTTGTAATGATGAGAATGTCATCTATACCTGCTTCCTTTAATTTCAAAATGGGCCAATAGATCATCGGGTATGGACCGACCGGGAGCAGGTGCTTATTAATAATATGTGTTAAAGGCCTTAATCTGGTGCCTGTTCCACCGGCTAAAATTACTCCTTTCAAATCATATCCCCCCTTCGAATTACACCTTCTATAGTGTATGAGAGAGGCTATCGATGTTTCTAATGCATGTAACTATTTTATAGCAGCCATTTCCCACAATTTTTTTCTGAGGACACTTGTCCCTTTCGCAATCTGCTTGTTTCACATACGCTGTATTATCCGGTTATGAAAGGAGTGACCGCTAATGAGTTGTAGAAGAAAAGGACATTGCCGTTCCCTGTGCCATTGTGACTCCTGCTTTAATCGCAGATTCTTTAATCCATGTTCGTGTGAAAGCAGAAGATTTCAAAGTAAATTAGACTGTTTTTGCGGCTTTGATCGTTTCCATCACTTTGACCGATTTGATAGGTTTTGTTAAAAAACGGAGCGGATGATTTTTTATCGTTCGCTTTGCCCGGCAAGCATCCATTTTCTCATTACTGGATGTTTGTCCGATCAAAACAGTAACCCAAGCATAAAATAACGTATGTCATAGGATAGGGGGTTACTTATGGAGTTGTCTCGGAATCAAGATCTAAATCGTTTTTGCAATTGCCAGCAGAATGATCTGCAAACTTTCCAACCACGTTCTTCAGTTGATCAACGTTCAACAGGAAGGATTTCACTGGATACATGCACTTGCCACCAAGAACAACATCACTGCCAATGTTCAGAATGCCGTATGGAAAATTCGTTTCAACAGCAACGCAACCTTAGAGATTTTCGGCTAAACAGGAATTTTCAACAAAATCCCTCACGTTTATGCAGCTGTTCAGGTGGACAAAGACCATTCAGAGAGCTAACACCTTTACGAAAAAGAAACTGCGAAGGTACAAGGATGTTTGATCAAAACCTTAATACAATATCAAACAGGAACTCAACGGAACATGAAGATCGTCATATAACCTTACAAAACGGAAACGATCGGCAAGGAACCGTGAACAAAATTGTTATTATCATGTAAAGGAGAGAGATAAATGAGCCATTTTCACAATTCGCATTGTTCAAGGTGCAACAAACCTTTTCACCATGATCATGGTCATATTGATGATCATCATTTTGACAGGTTTGACAACCGCTTTGACCGTTTTGACCGTTTTGATGGACGTGATAAATTTTGCGACGACCGCTTTCAAATTCGATTGGGAGGACTGCAAAGCGGACTCGCTTTTCGGCTTCGTCAGCTTATTGACTGTGACGTAAGAATAAAAACAGAGTGTGGAGACAGATGCGAGGAGTTCGATGCTGTCATCTGTTTTGTCGGTTCAGACTTTGTTGAAGTGAATGTACTAAGAGATAATGACAGAGATAGAGATAACGATGAAGAAAACGACAGAGATAGAGATAACGATGAAGAAAACGACAGAGATAGAGATAACGATGAAGAAAACGACAACGACAGAGACAATGATAACAGGAGAAATAAAAGAAACCGAAGAAACAGGAGAAGACGCCGCGACGAGAAGTTCCGTATTATCCCGCTCGAGAACGTAAAGATGGTTGAAATCAAAGAGGACAGACATGACAAACATGATAAACATGATTGCTGTTAACAGAACAGTAACAAAAAAAACACCATGAGTTATAATTTGAATCAGCTTGTAGAGAAATGTTCTACAGGCTTTTTTTTCTTTCGAATTTTTTTGATTTAGATTCTCTTATGAATATGAGCAGCGGAAATTTTAATATTTGAAAAGCAAATAGGCTATCGTAGTTTCTCGACAGCCTAAGAAGCATTCAGCAGGACAAGTTGTTAATCTGTTATTGCCAAAAAACAGACATCATCTATCGGTATTTCATGATTTCCCCCGTTCTGACAAACGGTAAGTGAATCTTGTGTTGCTTCCACTAACTTCCCCGCAATCACTTCATCCTCCAATACGGCCTTGATTCGCTGATCCAGAAATGTAAGGAGAAATACTCCCAACCTGAGTCCAAAGAAAATTTCAATCAATTGCGGAGACTGTGAAACAACTTCGCCAAAGTTAAAGGTAATTGCTCTTCTAAGGCATGGATCGATGTCGATTAACTGTTGATTCTCCTCGGGTTCCGCAAAACGATTTTGCAGGTCAATGGAACAAATTTTTAATAACGGAATTAAAACTTGCTTTTCGTTTCTCCTTAATATGACAAAATCTTCACCTGCAAAATGGACTCGTCCTTTTACAACACGATTTTTTTCCGGATTGTTTTCATTGGGACAGTCCAGTTCTACCTCGACATTTTGTCCAATCAGACCTTCAAACGCTTCCCTCCTTGCTTCTTCTCTCCTTTCTTCATCTTCACGCCGGGCAGACAGCCCTAAATCAAGCAAAAGCTCGTTTGCCGCATCAATACGTGCTTCAAGCTCTTCTGTTTCTTCAGGAGGCAGACAGCTCGTCGGTGAAGGGAATTTAAACGTTTCGATTCGTTCCGGACAACGGAACTCAGGGATACAGAAGTCATCGGGTGCATCGGGTGGGACAATTTCGGGACAGCGAAATGTTTCACGAACTTGTTTTTTTGCCACTTTTCACACCTCCATCAAAAAGTTTTATAATCTATAACATTTTATGTGAGAGATTTCCTGTTGCTTGTACAACTGCCTGTTTTATTTAATAAAGGCAAATGAAGATCAAGCTGTTTAGGAAAAAGGTTTCCCTTGATTTTCCAAACAATTAGGTTAGTAACCTGAACAGGACATATCATACAGGAATAGTATGTGTACGTAATAGTAAAAAAGGAGGATTGCAAATGAGCAATCAAAACAGCGAAAGAGAAGATTTAATACTCAGGCAGCTAAATAGGTTAATCGGCGAGTCAATTTTGGTCGTGACAGAATCTGCCCAGCTCAACCTGCTTGGTCAAACGTTCCGCCCGATTTTCTGCGGGCCGATCGTCGAAGTTGAGACTGGACATATTACTATCTTTCCTGCAACGATTAAAATTTTAAATGCACCTTTTTTTCAATTTCCAACACCTTTATCGATTCCTCTTGAAAAAATTGCCCATTTCACACCTAATTTTGATTGTGAAGCTCGATTTCCGCTTGTTTAACTAAAAGATGAAGGAGGATATTAGAAAATGACACATGACAATTCAAATAATATTGACGTAAACGCCATTCACGATATGGCGCTTCTTGACCATTTTATCGATGGAATTGGCCAAAAGGTAATTATTCTCTCCCCATCGTTTCCTTTTCTGTTTATCGGAACAATTGTCGATGTAGTGGAAGACCTTATAGAGCTAGATGTGGAAACGACCCACTTTTCACAATTGGAAGACAGAACCTGGTTTATCCATATTCATAACATTGAAGTGTTTTATATAGAACGCCCAGGCGAACCACAAATTCCGGAATTAAAAGACATGACTTAATAGTTGGGGGGGAAATGAATGATTAGACGTTATCATGTCGTCGCCATTCCAATCCGGATTGTCGTTAATAATTTTGGCGACCATAATCCCGATGGAGTGATGTATGTATTAAAAGAAAATGAAGCTACTGTAAACGAACTTGTCCGAAAAAACCCGTTTACACCTGTTGAACTCGTACAGCCGCTTACGATCCGGGCAAATGAAGGAGATATGGTGGAAATTCTATTTGAAAACCGGCTGCCCTTTGCAGCCGGGATGCATTTTCAGGAAGCCGATTATAACGTATTAACGTCAGATGGGGCGAATGTCGGGTTTAACCCAAGTTCATTAGCAGATTGTGGCGAAACCATTCTTTATGAGATCCACGCCATGCGCGAAGGAATTTATTTTTTCACCGATCTAGGCAACGTGTCCAGTACACAAGACGGCTCAAGCCTTCAAGGTCTGTATGGTACGTTGCTTGTTGAAAGACGGGGTTCCTGGTGGACAGACCCCCTGACAGGCGGACCGTTAACCAGCGGCGTTTTTGCCGATGTCCACAATCCTTTTCTGCCTTCCTTCCGGGAGTATGCCTGGTTTTTCGGCGATGAAATGGAAGTAGATGATTTAACCGGAAACAGACCGCTTGATCCGGTGACCGGACAGGATGTCGAATCGTTTCATGGGGTAAATTACCGCATTGAACCGCTTCACAATCGCGAAAGATTGCTGGAGGAAGGTGTTGTGTGCCCAGAATGTGATGGGGAAGAAGTTCACCATGATTCCTGGGTATTCGGCGACCCGGCAACACCTATTTTACGCGGATACAAAGACGATCCGGCGATGATACGACTCATTCATGGAGCCGCAAAAGAAACACACACTTTTCACTATCATGCTCACCAGTGGCTGAAGGATCCAAGCAATCTCCAGTCTGAAATGCTGGATGTACAGGCGATCAGCCCTCAATCTCATTATAATGTCCAACCACTGTACGGGCTTGGAAGTCTTTCGGGCGCAATTGGAGATGTCATCGTTCATTGTCATTTGTACCCGCATTTTGGTGCCGGGATGTGGGGAATCAATCGCATATTTGATACACTCCAGGATGGCAGCCAATGCTACCCGAACGGCATACCGATTGAACCGCTCCAGCCTCTGCCGGACCGTCCCCGCCCGCCGCTTCCAACGAAAGAAAAGCCGGGATTTCCTAACTTTATTCCTGGTAAAGTCGGCTGCAAAGCACCGAGACCCCCGCTTGGCATTGTCGGCGGCAGGGAAATGACGGAACTCGAGAGAAATGCCGCTGTCCCGAATGCGCGACCTGGAGCGGTTTTTAGCGATACGTGCCTAGGGAACCCGGTTGTCGTGGAATTCAATGTTTCCATGATCGAAATGCCGATCATGTATAACAGGCAGGGTTGGAATGATCCAAAAGGGAGATTGTACGTCCTTGATAAAGACCTGGATGATGTGCTCTCAGGAAAAAAAGAGCCTGAACCCCTTGTGCTTCATATACCGGCGGATTCGTGCATTAGGATGAACTTTACGAACCGGCTGCCGCATGTCCTTGATGGAGATGCCTTCCAGCTTGTAACAAGAACTTACGAGACTGCATTTCATGTCCACTTCGTGAAATTTGATATCCTTGTCTCTGATGGCGCAAACGTGGGCTGGAACTATGACAGCTCCGTCCTTCCGGGTGAGACGATTCGATATGAATGGTTTGCTGATACCGAATTAAAAGGCTTTTTCTTTCATGACCACTTATTTCCTGCTGCTCACCAACAGCACGGTGTTTTCGGTTCAGGGACCGTTCACCCACGCTTCTCTCAATTTTTTGATTCAAGAACCGGCGAGGAAACAGAACGTGGATCACAAGTAACCGCGGTAAATCCACTCATTCCTGACTATCGCGACTACTCTTTATTTGTCCAGGATTTTGCCCTTTTATTTGACAAAAACGGCTGCCCGCTTGCTCCGCCAGAATTTCCCGGCTCACAGGATGACCCCGGCGTCTTTGCGGTCAACTATAAAAATGAGCCGCTGCAATTCCGGCTCGGAAAGGAAAAGGATCCTGCTTATTCTTTCAGTTCGTTTGTCAACGGCGATCCCATCACTCCGATTTTACTTGCTTATGAAGGTGATCCGATCCGCATTCGCCTATTGCAAGGGGCTCAGGAAGAATCTCACAGCTTTAATGTACATGGATTGAAGTGGAAATCGGAGTTTCCTGACAACGATTCGATTCTTAGATCGCAGCAGCATACCGGAATTGCAGAAGCGTTTACTCTAGAAACCGATATTCCAAGAGCAGGGGATTACTTGTGGGCCTTTGAAGATGAAGAAGATGTTTGGAGCGGTGCATGGGGGCTGATTCGTGCTTTTGATCAAGAAGTAGATGATTTGATCCCGCTGCCGGACAGACGGTTGCCGCCGCCAAGGACAATACCGCTGCCGGAAGTAACCGGAAAACCACCGGCTCTTGCCAACTTGCTGAATACATTGCCGCCTGAAGCACCACTTAACGCTCCCGTCCGAAGATTTAATGTTGTCGCCTTTCAAACGCCGATTATTTATAATTCTTATGGTGATCATGATCCATTCGGCATCATTTTTGCCCTGGAAGAAGACGTGGAAGACATCTTAAGCGGGAAGACAAATCCGGAGCCGCTCGTGCTGCGTGGAAATACCGGTGATCTTATTGAGATCACATTAACAAGCCGGCTTAAATTTGAATTATTTCCGTTCGCAGATGGAATACATCCTTATCCACCGGTGAAAGAACAGGCATTCTACCCTCCTTCACTGAGAATCTCCCTGCATCCAAATTTGCTTGATTATGATGTGACAACGTCAAGCGGGGATACAGTAGGATTTAATCCGGATCAAACGGTCGGACCCGGCGAAAAAATTACGTATCGCTGGTATGTCAATGGGGCGTTTGGAACGAATGCAATGTGGGATGTGGCTGATTTGCGAAATCATCGCTCTTTCGGGGCTTTTGGAGCCTTTATCGCGGAGCCGCGCTTTACAACCTATCTTGACCCGACAACTCTCCAACCGGTCAAAACCGGCACAAATGTAATTATCAGCAATCCGCTCACAGGCAATGCAAGAGAATTTGTGCTGATTATGCATGACGGGGTACGGCTCGTCGATAAAAACGGCCAATTAATTATTGACCCTATTGCAGGGATTCTCGGGGAACCAGAGGAAATTGATGATCTCGTTGACACCTATGATAACGGTTCGCGCGGTTTCAACTATCGGACAGAAAGGCTGATTAACCGATTAAATGAACATCCTGTTTTAAGCGAGTTATTCAGTTCAAAAGTTTTCGGTGACCCGGCAACACCTGTTTTTGAGGCATACCTTGGTGAAGCCGTCGTAATTCGTCTTGCAAATCCATCCGAGCGCAGACGGGCACACACATTCCACCTTCATGGCCATTCGTGGAAATTCAATCCAAGAAATCTCTCTTCCCGTATCGATTCATTTGTCGGTCACATGGTTCCAGGATCTACGGATGATCTGCTCCTAATCGGCGGGGCTGGCGGTATTTTCAACTTCCCTGGAGACTATATGTACCGCTCAGGCAACATTCGCTGGGATATTGAACAGGGAATGTGGGGTATTTTCCGTGTCCACGAAAAGGATCAACCTCATTTACCCAGGTTAACAAACTAATTGTATGCCAAGGGGATTCATCTCTTTACTCATTTGAAGAGATGCACATCAAAACAGCAAAAACATCATATGAAGAATGTTGCTGTCCAGGAAAGGAGAAATCAATGATAAGACGCTATCATGTAGTAGCTATTCCGATCCGGATTGTCGTCAATAATTTTGGCGACCATAATCCTGACGGAAGAATGTATGTGTTAAAAGAAAAGGAAGCTAAAGTAAAGGAACTTGTCCGAAAAAATCCGTTTACCCCTGTCGAACTCGTGCAGCCGCTTACGATCCGGGCAAACGAAGGAGACGTAGTGGAAATTCTTTTTGAGAATCAGCTTCCCTTTGCAGCCGGTATGCACTTCCAGGAAGCTGATTATAACGTTTTAACATCAGACGGGGCAAACGTTGGTTTGAATCCCAGCTCCCTGGCCGAATGCGGTGAACAAATTCTTTACGAAATTAATGCTACCCGGGAAGGAATTTATTTTTTCACTGATCTCGGCAATGTGTCGAGCACGGAAGACGGCTCAAGCATTCAAGGCCTTTTTGGGACGTTGCTCGTTGAAAAACGAGGCTCCTGGTGGACAGATCCGGAAACAGGCGACCCATTAAACAGCGGTGTTTTTGCCGATGTTCACAATCCGTTCCTGCCTTCTTTCAGGGAGTATGCCTGGTTTTTTAACGATGAAATGGAAGTCGATGACCTAACCGGCAACAGGCCGATTAATCCGCAAACCAATCAGGATGCCGAATCGTTTCATGGGGTAAATTACCGCTACGAGCCCCTTCATAACCGCGATAGATTGCTTGAGGAGGGGGTCGTTTGCCCTGATTGTGACGGTGAAGAAGTTCATCACGATTCATGGGTTTTCGGCGATCCGGCAACACCGATCTTGCGCGGCTACAGGGGCGATCCCACGATGATCAGATTAATTCATGCCGGTGTAAAAGAAACACATGTCTTTCACTATCATGTCCACCAATGGCTAAGGGATCCCAGTAATGCCGGATCTGAAATTATCGATTCACAGGCGATCAGCCCTCAATCTCATTACAATGTCCAGCCTTTGTACGGGCTGGGAAGTCTTTCCGGAGCAATTGGGGATGTGATTGTTCACTGTCATTTATACCCCCATTTTGAAGCCGGGATGTGGGGAATCAACCGCATATTTGATACGCTTCAGGACGGCAGCCAATGCTATCCGAACGGTGTTCCGATCGCCGCGCTTCAGCCTTTGCCGGACCGGCCGTGTCTGCCGCGTCCAACCAAAGAAAAGCCGGGATTCCCGAACTTTATTCCCGGTAAAGTCGGCTGCAAAGCCCCAAGACCTCCGCTTGGCATTGTTGGCGGCAGGGAAATGACGGAACTCGAGAAAAATGCCGCTGTTCCGAACGCAAGACCCGGAGCGGTTTTCACCGATTCATGCCTTGGAAATCCAGTTGTCGTCGAATTTGATGTATCCATGATCGAACTGCCGATTGTTTATAACAAGCAGGGCTGGAACGATCCAAAAGGAAGGATATATGTTCTCGATAAAGACCTCGATGACGTTTTGTCAGGAAAAAAAGAGCCAGAGCCACTCGTCCTTCATATACCTGCGGGTTCCTGTATCAGGCTAAACTTTACGAACAGGCTGCCGCACATCCTTGATGGAGACGCCTTTCAGCTTGTCACGAGAACATATGAAGTGGGATTCCATATTCATTTCGTAAAATTTGATGTTCTCGTAACGGACGGGGCAAATGTTGGCTGGAACTACGACAGTTCGGTTCTGCCGGGTGAGACGATTCGCTATGAATGGTTTGCCGATACGGAATTAAAAGCCTTTTTCTTTCATGACCATTTATTTCCGATTTCTCATCAGCAGCATGGCGTTTTTGGCGCCGGTGTCATTCAGCCGCGCTTTTCTCAATTCTTTGACTCTACAACTGGTGAGGAAACGGAACGTGGGACACAAGTAACTGTCACACATCCAATTATCCCTGACTATCGCGACTTCGCTTTATTTGTCCAGGATTTCGCCCTTTTATTCGATAAAAATGGCTGTCCGCTTGCGCCCCCTGAATTTCCCGGTTCGCAGGATGACCCAGGCGTCTTTGGGGTGAACTACAAAAACGAACCATTGCAATTCCGGCTCGGTAAGGATTGTGATCCTGCCTATTCCTTTAGCTCGTTTGTCAACGGAGATCCCGTCACCCCGATATTAATGGCCTATGAAGGTGATCCGATCCGCATCCGTTTATTGCAGGGAGCACATGAAGAATCCCACAGTTTTAATGTGCATGGTTTAAGGTGGAAATCAGAACGCCCCGACAACGATTCCATCCTTTTATCCCAACAGCATATCGGCATTTCCGAATCGTTTACAATGGAAATGGATATTCCAAGGGCAGGGGATTATTTATGGGCTTTTGAGGATGAGGAGGATGTCTGGAACGGTACCTGGGGGCTGATTCGCGCATTTGATCAGGAAGTAGAAGATTTGATTCCGCTTCCGGACCGGCCGCTGCCTCCGCCAAGGACAAAACCGCTTCCCGAGGTCACCGGCAAACCGCCTGCTCTTGCCAACCCGCAGAGCACATTGCCGCCAGAAGCATCGCCGAACGCACCAATTCGAAGATATGATGTCGTCGCGTTCCAAACGCCGATTGTTTATAATTCCTATGGCGATCATGACCCGTTTGGGATTATTTTTGCCCTCGAAGAAGATGTGGATGATATCCTTTGCGGCAAGAAAAATCCGGAACCTCTTGTACTGAGGGGAAATACCGGTGACATTGTCGAAGTAACATTGACGAGCAGGCTTAAATTCGAATTATTTCCATTCCAGGACGGAATTCACCCTTATCCGCCGGTGAAAGAACAGGCGTTTTATCCTCCGTCACTGAGAATCTCACTTCACGTAAGCCTGCTTGATTATGATGTGACAACTTCAAGCGGTGATACAGTGGGATTTAATCCTGATCAAACGGTCGGACCCGGTGAAAAAATTACCTACCGCTGGCATGTCCATGATGCGGTCGGGACGTGTGCGATGTGGGATGTGGCGGATTTGCGGAATCATCGCTCATTCGGCGCTTTTGGAGCTTTTATCGCGGAGCCGCGATTTACGACCTATCTCGATCCATTAACCCTTGAACCGGTCAAAACCGGTACTAATATCGTCCTAAATAACCCGCTCCTAGGAGGCAATTCAAGAGAATTTGTCATAATCATGCATGACGGGGTACGGCTTGTTGATAAGCAAGGCCAACTAATTGTAGATCCAATCGATGGTATTTTAGGAGTACAAGATGACTTAGAAGATCTTGTAGATACCTATGACAATGGTTCACGCGGTTTCAATTATCGGACGGAAAGACTGATTAACCGCTTCAGGGAACATCCTGTATTAAGTGACCTATTTAGTTCAAAAGTATTTGGCGACCCAGCCACCCCTGTCTTTGAAGCTTATGCGGGTGAAGCTGTCACGATCCGTTTGACCATGCCTTCTGAACGAAGAAGAGCCCACACCTTCCACCTCCATGGCCATGTCTGGAAGTTTGACCCGAGGGATATTGATTCGCGTATGGACTCGTATGTCGGCCACATGGTTCCAGGAGCAGCAGAAGATTTGCTGCTGATTGGCGGAGCAGGCGGTATCTTCAACTTCCCCGGAGACTATATGTACCGCTCAGGCAACATTCGCTGGGATATTGAACAGGGAATGTGGGGAATTATGCGTGTTCATGATAAAGATCAGCCACACTTGCCCAGGTTGTGAAATGGACAGTAAAACTATCCTGAATTATTTCTGACAAAAATATTGCTTAACTCTTTTGTTTTTAAACAAGTAAAAAACAGCGCCCTATGTAGGGCGCTGTTTTTATTATTATTAATTAAAGCAGTCAATTTCTACGTTTCCAAATACTCGTCATGAAGTAGAACCAGCGAAGATTGCTTACATACGTAATGTCTTTTATTGGAACTACATGTTTTTTGCCGAAGAATGAAAGGTTTACGATCCCTTCCTCAGAGCTGTCAATCTTCCCTGCGACTTTCTGGTCCCCAAACTGAATTTCTATCCACGTTTCTTTCCATGAATGTAAGTTCGTTTCAATAGATTCTTCGAAAAATTGCTGGACCAGAATATCCCTTTTTGAAACGGTTTCCCCAAAATTGGTTAGCAATTTGGTTCTCAAGTTGTTATCATAAATAAAGTGCTGATGAGTATTGGAATAATTCGGGATGCCAAATGGAATATTCGCCGATTCAATCGCTGTGTAAGGAAGCCACTTTCGATCCTTCAAGTTTGTGATCATGACAAAGTCACGACCAACTGCACTTACCTTTCCAAGCGTATAAATCGAGCCCTCACCACTTTTCGAGTAAACTTCCACCTGCTGATTCCGTTTGGACTTAAAAAACTTTTTAAGCATTAATGGCTTCTTAAGTTCCGGTTTCGCTTTTGCCAGGCTTCGCAAATTTGCCTGATCCATATATTCCATGAACAATCTGAGTTCTTCTGTTGACATAGCACTATGTGGTGAAGTCAGTCCGCTTCCTGTTTTTAGATTGTGATCATTAATGATATCCTCTTTTCTTTCTTCTTGATCTCGTCTTTCCAATAATAGCTTTGTATATTCATCAAGCCTTATCTGTTTATTCATGTATCCCACCCCTTTGCCCTCTAAAAACATACTTTCAAATTACTACCTTTGATAATTTATGTGATTTTTCTTTTATTGTCTTATTCATAGGCTTATTTATTAGAAAATAGGCCTATACCCAGCTGAAACTTTTTCCGAAATAATGGAACACTTCACCCAGGCAGCTTTCACAATTCCTTATTATATGATATGAAAAAAGAATCCCCATAGTCCAGAGATTCCTTGAGGGATGCGCCCAAAACAGGGTGCCCCTCTTCTATAGAGGTATAAGGAACATTGTCTTTTCTCTGCAAACCTGCTAAAATATCAGAAAAATAGCCCTATCTCACTAAAAAGGGAAATAGGGAGCAGCATCTTTTTCTTTAGAATCTGGTATAATCCCTTTCACTAACGTACCCGGCATTCCCAGTTGTTCCATACGCGGACCAACAGCTACTCCCCCATCGTGCAGATAAGGAGCACTCCAAAACAGACCGATTAAACTGGGAGTCTTATAACCTCCAGAAGATATTCTTTTAGCAAACGCAAGTTCAATCTGCTTTTCATCCAAATGATTGGTAGGAATCCTGTTAACTGTTGCACCTATGAGGAAATGATGGCGGCTTAATAATCTCATTTATTCCCGGTGCTCCCGGGGTAGGGTCGACTCTAGTAAAAAATTCAGTCGGCTTTTCATTCTTTTTGGGATGGTATCTAAACCTTCATACCTTTCCGGATTTATACAGTATGATTTACCGAAGTACCGTTTATAAAAATGTTGAAAATAACAAACGCTACAGAGTTTTTGAATTGCTTTTCTTAACATTCATAAAAAATTATTGAAGGAGAAGAAGCCTGATTTTATTGTTTGCAGCCCTTCCGTCCTATTTACTCAATTATTTAAAGGAAATAGAAGAGTTAACAATACCGGTTATCAACCTATATACCGATTATTTTATTCATCAACTTTGGGGAATTCAGCATATTGACTATCATTTTGTTACTTCTCGTGAAATGAAAGAATTTCTAAAGCAGAAAGGAATAAAAGATGAACAGATTTTTGTTAATGGGTGCCCAAAAGGGCACCCATTTACTTGATAGCATTTTTTATCTTATGAGAAAGAAGAGGAATTTTAACTAATACATTGGGACTTGTGCGATAACCCCCCGGCCTTTAAATAATTGATTTTACATTTTATAGACAGTTTCACTCATCCAAAATATTTAAAATCCATTCTTTTACATCCACCATTCTTAAGTGTTTTGGTTCAAGCTCTGTTCCTGTTACAATCATGGGAAAGTATGTGTCTTGTTTATGCAATGATCCATGGCTTGCTCCCCCCACATGTGTTGGAGATCCTTCTCCGATGAATTCAAACCCAGGTTTTGCGTTAACTACCAGGAAGTTTCCTGTGTGTGAATAGAAAGAACTGGAGAGGCGTGCAAGTGCATCAGGATAATCGCCATATACAATAGAATGGCCATTTTTTATCGTGATATCTAAAATATGAGTATCTCCATCTATTTTCCAGCTTTGTCCGTATTGATCTATAAATTTCCCTGTTCGTTGGAAGGAAAATACTCCTTTCTTATCTCCTGATATAACTTTTAATGTCTTCCCTTCCTTCCAGGCAATGGTGTCAATACGCTTATCCTTTTGAAGTTGTTTAGCAATAAACTCGTGTTTGAGCGATTCATCCAGAAGATAAATAAAAGACATTCGCTCATTCAATCCGAGTACGATTTGATCTTGCTTCTGAATTGGCCCGCTAATCTTATGAATTCTATAGTCTTTTAACACTTTTCTTAAATCAACTAAGGCTTTTTCCTTATCGCTTTCAATTGAAGTTTGGCCGCTATCCCCCATTACAATCCACACGTTATCTTTTAACGCTTTTTCCCAAGAATCATATTTATTAAAGAGTGTCTGCAGCCGTTTATCGGCTTCTTCAATTCCTTTCGTTTCATTCACGCCTTTTTTATGAACTTTTTTATCATTATCTGAAAAATAAACCAATGAAAAGGATGGGATTCTATCTTGTTCAATTAAATATTTCAATTCTTCCGTTGCATATTTATCATTAAAACCAAGCCCTTGCCAGAAGCGGGTATACTTATTCTTTGGATTTAATGTAGATAAAATTCCATAGGAAAAATAGGAAGGTCCTTTAACAGAAGCATCTTTATTTAGAAAGTGAAATACTTCTAAAAACTTAGGAACATGCAGCATGTGTGTGTTGTTTCCGCGAAAAACGAGTGTATTGATGGAAGCAGATTGTAAACCCCTGTCACCCAATTCTTCATGAATCGTTTTTACCTGATCACTTAAGTGATGTTCATTTAAATGAAACATGCTCTCTTTAAAGACTTGTTTAGGTCCTAATTTAAAAATTTCTTTCGTGTCACTCCCATAACTGATAAAACGTTTTTCCTGTTCATCGTACCAAACAAGTGCAGGTACTTTATGTTTTTCAGCATATGTTCCTGTTAAAAGTGTACTATCAATCGTAACGGACATCGTTGGGTAGCTGCTCACCATTTTTGGATAATAGCGTCCATTATTGATCAAAAATTGTAAAGCAGGTGCTTTTCCTTCCTTTACAGCAGATTGAAGCGGTTTATCCATGAGAGAGTCTATCATGATAAGAACAACCCTTTTTGAAGGCGAAACATGTGGTGTATCAAGTTGGTTATTTGATTGGCCAGTTGTAGGTGGTAAATTCAAATAAATAATAAATAAAATAAATGAAATTACGATAAAACTAATGACGAATTTCAAAATTTCACCCCTACTATTATTTTTTTATAAATATCCATGAATATATCGTGTCTAATTTTTTTTCAATTTATTCTTACGTGCTGCCATTTTTACTCATATGGAATTGTTTCACTTACATAATGTAATCCGGAATAACAAAGGTTAAAAAAGCAAGTAAAACTTATAAATGGTGGTGACTAAGCTTGGAAAAACAACAAATATGGTTGCCTTTACTTGCATCAGCAGGTATTGGCGCAGCAGCTTATTATAGTATGACTAAGGGTCAAAAAAGCATAGGACAAAGCGTGCAGCAGTTTGTCCCACTTATGGCAGGAATGGGTGGGCAAGGCCAGCAAACACAAAACACCCAACAAAATCAACAAGCAGCTAATACACAATTGCAATAAGAGGCTTGAAATATATTTTTTATTCAAGGATAAAATTCAAACAGTCTAACGGCTGTTAAGACATCAACATCCTAGCAAATGGGCAAATGTTTCAGAAGGAGTTCACATGAACCCTTCTGTTTTTTTACGGTTCGTCGTGAAGGAAAGATTTGAAAGCACATGCGGATATGCATACGTATCTAATCCCAGCGTCCTATCCAACGACTTAGCTAAGAAAAAAATTTAAATGTAACTTTCCTCAGTCATGTTGAATAACATGGGTGTGAAAGAGAGGGACCATGATGGATAACTACAATATGGGACCCGGAGGAAATCAGCCGGGCTACTGGGACCAACAAGGTCAGGAGTATAGAGATGCAAAGAGTAAATGCAGGCAATATATGTATTTTCATGTTATCGCGCAATTGAGAGACGGCACTAAAATGGATGGAATTATTGAAGATATGGATGATGATGGAGTAACCATGTTAGTTGCTGAAGAAATAGATGATGACTCAGACGCAGACATGAGGCAATTTGGCGGGTATGGCGGTGGTTATAGAAGGAGATACCGTCGTTTTCGGCGCCGCCGCTATCCGTTCAATTTCTTTGTGTTCCCATTTTTTATACCGTACCCTTATTATTATTAATAAATCCACTTAAGCTCATAAAAGATGACTTCAGTTTTGGCTGAGGTCATCTTTATTGTGAGTATATTGGTGGCAATTGTAAGCAAATATTCTCCTTACATGAGTTTATATAAATAAATCTTCCAAGCGGCACTTTTTTCTGTAAAGATTTTATCAAGCTTTAAATCATTTTCTGCTGCATTATCAATCGGTACAGCCGAAAATAGATACTCTCCGCCTATTTTTTTAAACGGCCCCATATTTAATTCCAGATTCTTCAGCCTTTTTTTGGAGTCTTTTTCATACATGTAATGCTTGCCGAGCTCAGCGGTAAAATGGTAGCAGCGGCCGCCCCATTCATCAAAATAAATCCTGATGCCTTTATTCTTAGCCAGTTCATTTTCAATGATTTTGCGGAATTGGTGTTTATAGGTTAGCGGATAAAAATTATTATATGTATCGTGTAGAAGCCGTTATATTGGGCGATTGCCGGATGAATGCCGATGCTTACAACACGGTAATCCTCCTGAGGCTGTGCTATATGCTCTTTAATATTCTGAAAAAGCTTTTCTGCGTAAAACTCATTTACAGATGGATTATTCTGATTGATGATCTTTTCATTAAAAACAGCTAATAAAAGAATTTGAGCCAGAACAAAGTTTCTGATTATCAGACGGATTACCTGCCAGAGTGGCAATTTTGCATGAAAATACTCATCTCTACTGTTTGGCTCAGAACCAAAAATGAATGATGATACCAGGCGATAATCAACAAGACAATATGCAAGTGTCATATAGACAATCGAAAGAAGAAATTTTAGATTCCATCCCTTTCCTCTGATAACATCTGTAAGCCAGAAAACTCCCATAGCAAAGAGAAAAAAGAAAAAACCAAGTACGATGCTTGAATAAACCGGCAGCAGAGTAAGGACCAAATAATTTTTCCATGATCTTTCCCCGCTCCGTATATTCAAAAATGCCCAGAGAGCAAGAGGCATCCCAAGGGTGCTGAGCATTCCTAAAGGCCAAAAAGGGGTCAGGGCAAAGGCTAGGGAAGTTCCCACACAAATCCACGCGAACTGCTGCTCCTGCAGAAAATGCTTCTTCAGTAATAAATACATTCCAAGGAATGCAAAGACCCTTGTAAGCGCCTGGCTTAAAGTGTAGGCGACCATGGTCGAAAAAAAGGCGTACAGCCAAACGATTACACTGAACTATATCCGGGAGGTATGCGATCTTATCAAACTTACGTGGTTTATCAGTTTTTTATTAATCGTTCAACTTGTCAATTCTCCTGACAACCTGACTGTTAATCAACAAGGCCACAACATGTCCACCGTCAACCGCGCTGATTTTACAACACCTTTACCTGATATGCCGATGATTGACATTGACAAGTACCAGCAGTTCATCGAAGAACTGGACAGACGAGTTTACCAGGCACCTAAAAATGCGACAATCGACGATCAGGGAGACATCTTGCCAGGGCGGGTTGGTTACAAGCTTTACCGTCAAGCCTTCACAAACCAATATGGCCCTGATTTCCGATTTAAAAACAAATATAACCAGCCCATCCTGATTAGAACAGTAAAACCATCATTTTCTTCGTTTCCAATTATTCGTCATGAATTGGAACCAGCGTAGATTATTGATATACGTAACCTCTTTAATTGGAACTTCATGCTTATTTTTGAAGAAGGACAGATTTACATGCCCTTTTTCAGAGCTATCAATCCTGCCCGTCACTTTTTGATCACCTTGCTGAACCTCCACCCAAGTCCCTTTCCATGAATGTAAATTAGTTTCCATTGATTCTTCAAAAATTGTTGGACCAGAATATCCTTTTTTGAAACGGTTTCTCCAAAATTGGTTAATAATTTATTTCGCAAATTATTATCATAAATAAAATGTCTCACAATAAGTTAAGAAGTTATATTAGATTTTGGGCTTCGTACTCACACAAATGAGCAGCGCAAGAATCGTTCCAACTTGTACTTGACTAACAGCTGTTTGATCTTGTGCAATTTCAGTAGCAGCCTGTTTGATTGCTTCTTGCGAAAATAAACGAAAGCCTGAAGGTAAAACGCTATATAAGTTGTACGATTTAACGGAGTATCGCAGTTGCCAAGGAACTCCTTGGCAGATCGGTACGCACTTTAGGTATGGAGTCTGTCCAGGCGTAAGTTTTCATGAGGGCAACACCTGCTAAAATATCAAAAAAATAGCCCTATCTCACTAAAAAGGGAAATAGGGAGCAGCATCTTTTTTTTGAAAATTGAAGTTTTTCAGGTATCCAGATAATTTCTAAAAGGTTATAGAGTAAAATAGACAGCTTTAAAGCTGACCATTTTTAAAACATTTCATTAATTTCCCAAGATTCGACCGTTAAATAAGCGGTCTGTGGATCCATACCCTTACCAACTAAATAGGTCATTGCAGCAACTTCCTGTAATGCATGGACGTAAGAAGTTTCTTTTGCTTCTTCTAATCCATATTTTACAAAAGGGGCAATAATATTTAACGCTTGTGATTTCAAATGAGGATATAAAGGTTGTTTGATTTGTTGATCTGCCCAAATCTCAGACTCAGGGTATTGCGGAAACTGGCTGGAATATTGAGGTTGATAATAAGACAGGTGATTATGATAAAGAGGCATCTTTTAACTCCCTTTCTTATATTGAGTATATTCAGTTTTATCTTATGTTCCTCAAGTTCCTAGGTCTAGACGTTTGCCTACCTATCCCCGAAATTTGAAGATACTTTCTCATGGCTTAGAAAGAAGTCACATACATTAAAAAAGATTCACAAAAAGGACTGATAGACCGAAATAATAATCAATGGTAAACATTTGGAATACTCATTGGATTTTTTCAGTTTTGCTTTGCGTATCAACTGTTGCATGGCAGGCGGCACAACTGATTCCTACTCTAATCCTGCCAGCCGACACAGAAACAGGCATCCCCAGTGGAGTATAACTCCCCTTTGCAACGTCGATACCGGTATCTATTACTTCCCCTTTTTTAAAGGTCCTGCCTCCGATAATAGCAGAGTCTGCGAGCTCCACTTTCAAATTTGTAGTGCCTTTCCCTTTCAAAGCTATAATCGCTTTTGTCATCCCCGTCGCCGTCAAGGGTCCCTCTATTACACCCAGAATATCAGTAAGAAAAACTTCATTTCCAAAGTTCTCCTTGTAAAACGTTTTCCTGCCTAATTGTAGAAGAGATTCATCGATTTTCACGGCGCCATTTTCAGCAGCAAGGACGCTCTCTTTATGTTGTTCTTTTAGTTTGGCTGCTTCCTTTTTTGAGACAACGTTACCCCATACATCATATGAATCTTCGCTGTTCTTATTTTCAGACGTAAGTGTCTTACTCTTGGGTGGCATGTAAGTATATTCAACATGTATAAACCTGAATGATCGTTTTCTATTTTGATCCATAATTAAGTTAAAACCAGTAAAGATGAAGAAATTAACTTTATTTGACCCGCTTAAAAGGTAACAATCACCAGCATAAGAATATAATCAGGGGTTAGAATAAAATTCGTTGGAGCAGCCTAAAGAAACAGTTTTACATGAAAATGAGGAAAAAGGAAGTCAGAATATGAAAGGATATCTTTTATCAGTATGGAATACATTGGATCCTTTATATTTTATGTGTACCCGGCTCAATTATCTTCCTGAGAAAGAATTCAAAAATATTTTCAGGGTACGTCTTACTCGCTATAAAGGAGTAGATGTTACACTTTCGGATGGTACTCAAATTAAAAAAAATGATACTTGCGTAAAAATTCATTTGCATAATATACGTTTATTAAACGAACTAAAACTTATTAAAAGTGAAGTAAAAAAAGCAAAGATCATTTATCGAAATGTTCAAAGATCGTTACCGGGAATTGAAGAGTATATTCGGAACCATAAAAACTTTAATGATATTAAAGGAATTATTGGCATCACGGTTTTAAACAAAGTATGTGACCGTCTGGGGTTTGAGGTTGTGGAAATTTCGAATCCTGTTTATAAAAGGTTTAAATGGGTCACTTTTTTTCCGATTATATTCCTATCTTCAACAGAAGCTTCCAATAAAAACATTCTCAAACATCCTGCCCCAAGCTATTTATTTATTTCAAAGGAGAAGCTATCTAAACTGTACCGGACATAAAAAGGAACGTGGAAGTAAAAAGGATTGTTAACAACATCGTTAACAGTCCTACATTGCAGGTAAAGATTCCTGATTGGCGGATGATACCGACAAATGGTGCAAAGTAATTTCAGGACGGCTTCCAATCCGAATATTTACTCCTGTTTGGCCCAATCCCTCATTTATATAAAAAGGTTTTCCATTATGGACATGCATTCCTTTTATCATGTTCATTCTTATTTCATTCCATTCCATTTTAAGAAACCAGAGCAATTCCACTGCATAAAATGATGGCAACAATTAAGATCCTCATTGCAAAATGCGGGATCTTCTTCGTTAATTTACTGCCGATTATGGCTCCCGGAATCGATCCACATACAAGATTGCCTACCAGGACATAGTCGATGTTCCCCAACCTCGCCATCAAAAGACCAGAAACTAATACAAGCAAAAAGGCATGGGTGATGTCTGTACCGACTAACTCAGAAGATTTCACATTATAAAAGTAAAGGATAAACAGAGCAAAGAGACTTCCCGAACCGACTGAAGTTACCCCAACGATGGCTCCGATCACCACCCCCGCAAGGATCGTGATAAAACGTTTCTCCCTTAAAGTTTTTGCTTTCCACTGATTAACAGGGTTTGGAACGAAAATAAGTTGAATGAGGCTAATTATTGACACAATAATTAGCACATAGCCAAGCAAAAGAACGATAAACTTTTCATTATAATGGTTGGACAAGAGAGAATAAAAAACGATATTTGCGATGATGGCCGCTGGCAGACTTCCGATAGCTAAATGTTTAACAAGCTGAAAATTAACCGTTTTTTGCCGTATGTGCTGGACAGCCCCGAATAATTTAGTAATCGTATTGTAGGCAAAGTCCGTGCCAATGGCTATCGCAGGATTTATTCCCCAAAAAACTAAAATCGGAGTAAGTAAGGAAGCCCCGCCAACCCCCGTCATTCCAACTAAGCCTCCAACGAGCAATCCCATCAGGATAATTTCAATACTCATTCTGCATACACCTCGAACTGTGTTTTATTTTCATAACATCTAACTAAAAAGGAACGTCGACTAAGATCCGCCACGTCCTGTGGCGAACGTCGACGTCAGCGCATCCTGCGCAAGTCCGACAAGCATAAGACGAGCATCTGTATGGGGAGTGATTTTCTCCCCATCAGATGATTGGCTTATGACCTCGAGGGGCTAGGCGCTGGAGCTAGACACTCGTTCATATTGAAAAGGTTATACTTTCATATCCCTTAAGAAAAGCGGAAGCGCCTTGTTCAGCGTAGGAGGTTATTAGTCTATAATATGCGCTTGGTAAGAGATATTGATTGGACAAAACCCTATTCGTTCATCCATTTTTATAGAAAATCTACATTCAACCATTCATTAGTGTAAGGCCCGTTTTTTCAGATTTGGTTAAAAACCCAAGTCGAAAGGACTTCATTTTAATATAGTGTAAATAGATGGATTTCAGTGTAAGTACATGAGTCTTATTTCTAAAAGGAGGACAACATATATGAGTAACGTATCAGAATTTGATGACGGTTCTTCCAGCCGCAAAAAAAAAAAATCAGCCATACCAAAATGTAAAGGCTGTGTTTGTGAAGCATTAACCCAACTGGCAAACCAAAAAGCTGAAAGCGGTCAGCTAAAAAGATTATTTATTGTCAATAAAGGCACCTCTTCGCCCTTATCCCTGGATGGTACAGGTAATCCCACGGTATTTACCCTGGTGGGATTCGATTCTGAAACTGGTTGTTTCGAATTTTCGTATGAAGACGATATGAACAGTACGACACCATATGTATCAGCAACCGGATCATTTATTGCTGGTGGCCATTCCATTGCCGGCATCACCATTCTCCCAAATGATTTTATCTAAAAGACCGTATCACGAGTTGCAACCTCTTTTCTATACAGAAATGACTGTCGTGGAGGTAAGCAGATGAACATTTTGTATATTTCTTCGGGTTACGCAAGAGTTTACCAGTTTTTTGATTCATGTATTCTAACAGAACTTAAAAAATTCTTCGGTGTCAGGGTTGAATTCTTTACACAATTACAGGACTTCTCAGGCTTCCAATTGATATGTAACCAGTTTAAGCCTGATATCGTTTTTACCCTGTTAGGAGATCTTCTGCCTATAGATACATTGAATTGGATAAAAGATCAACGTTTTCGCTCAGTTCTCTGGCTAACCGAAGATCCTTATTACACCGATCGATCGATTAAAATCCTTCCTTTTTTTGATATTGTTTTTTCCATCGATAGCGGTGCTGTGGACTATTATAAAAGCTTACAATACAAAAATGTTTATCATCTGCCACTGGGTACTGACCCCGGGGTGTTCACACCTGGAGATAAAAAAGGTAAAGTGCATGACATATGTCTGGTTGGCTATCCCTATCCCGACCGGATCCGTTTACTTTTACTGTTGTTAAAGGAAACCCCCTACCAAATTCAAGTGGTCGGAAACATGTGGAGAAAACAATTCTTCGCTAAGGCAACAGATACAAACGTAAGCTTACTGAATCGCTGGGTTCATCCAAGTGCAGCCGCTCATTTCTATCGCAGTGCAAAAATTGTTCTTAATACTCATCGGCCTTATGATGAAAAAACGAATCAAAACAGTGCAGGCATTATCAATCGAAGTATAAACAATCGTACCTTTGATATCGCAAGTTGCAAGTCCTTTCAGCTTATTCAATATATGGATGACCTCCCCTTACATTTTCAGGAACACATGGAAATTGTGTCGTTTCAAACAAATGAAGAATTGATTGGAAAGTTAGATTATTATCTCTCAAATGAAGAGGAACGGCAGTCGATAGCCGCTAACGGGAGAAAAAAGGTGCTGCTCCAGCATACATTTCATCACCGTCTTAAAAGGATTATCAACGGAAAATTGAACTGAAAGAGCAGTAACCTTTCCGTTCTTTTCATTAGAATGGTATAAAAGTGGAAATTCGTAACAAACATTAGCGAACAAGCATAAATAATAGATATAGTTTTCAAATAGTTTCCGTTCATATTTCAATAAATTTGCTATGGCTACTGCCTAATGTGTACTTAAAAGGGGGTGTAAGAATGAGTGGAATCGACCCTATCGATCATATTATCTGGCATAAAAACACTGTTTCTAAGGATGACAAACAAAAACTCAATCAACATAAAAGTATGATGATTTGGTTTACAGGATTATCGGGATCTGGAAAATCAACGCTTGCCAATGCGCTGGAAAAAGTGCTGCACGCTCAGGGAATCCGGACGTATTTACTTGATGGTGATAACCTGCGCCACGGTATTAATAAAAATCTGGGTTTCAGTTTGGAGGATCGTCAGGAAAATATAAGGCGTATAGCCGAAGTAGGAAAATTATTTGTGGATGCAGGTGTCATTGTCCTCGCAGCAGCCATTTCCCCTTTTGAAATAGACAGAAAAGCCGCAAGAGACCTTTTCGAAGCCAGCGAGTTTATCGAAGTATATGTGAAATGCTCTTTAGATGAATGCGAAATCCGCGATCCTAAAGGATTATATAAAAAAGCGCGAGCCGGAGAAATAAAAGATTTTACAGGGGTTTCCCAGCCCTATGAAGAGCCCCTCTCCCCTGAACTGGTACTTGACACATCTACCCAATCCTTAGATGAAACGCTGGAACAACTATTTATATTCATTAAAGGAAGGCTATAAGGGTGGCAAACAGCACAGCTTTTTCAATGGCTATGATTTAAATAAGCAGCATAAAGGAGCGAATATTTTTGTTTACCAATCAACCACATGGAGGAATTTTAGTCAACAGAATAAATTTGGACTATGATTATTCGTTTATCTCCCACGAGGTAGAACTGGATAATATGTCCCTGTCAGACCTGGAGTTAATCGCAAATGGTGCCTACAGTCCTTTAACTGGTTTTCTTGGCAAAAAGGACTATGATTCTATTCTAGCTAATATGAGACTTTCGAACGGTCTTATTTGGAGCATTCCGGTTACCCTTCCCGTAAGTGAAGAAAAGGCAAATTCTCTTGAAGTAGGCAAAAAAATAAAACTTACATTTGACGGGATTGTTTATGGCATTCTTGATCTTGAGGAAAAGTATAAACCAGATAAACAGGTTGAAGCACAGCAAGTTTATCAAACAACCGATTTAGTCCATCCCGGAGTTAAAAAACTATTCGAGAGACCCGTTGTATATTTAGCAGGACCGGTCATACTTGTTAAGCGGCCTCATAAACACCATTCGGAAGCGTTTTATTTAGATCCGACCGAAACGAGAAAAGAATTTCAAAACAACGGTTGGAAAACCGTTGTGGGCTTCCAAACCCGCAACCCCGTTCATCGTGCACATGAATATATCCAAAAGTCGGCATTGGAAATTGTAGACGGCTTGTTCTTAAACCCGTTAGTGGGCGAAACGAAAGCTGATGATATTCCGGCAAAGGTAAGAATGGAAAGCTATCAGGTTTTGTTGGATCAGTATTATCCAAGTGAGCGTGTGTTATTGGCAGTTTTCTCGGCGGCAATGAGGTATGCTGGCCCAAAAGAAGCCATTTTCCATGCCATTGTCCGGAAAAATTTTGGATGTACGCATTTTATCATCGGACGGGACCACGCTGGTGTCGGGAGCTATTATGGAACCTACGACGCACAAAAAATATTTCGTCATTTTTCAGTCGAGGAACTGGGAATCACACCGTTATTTTTTGAACACAGCTTCTATTGTAAAAAATGTGGGAATATGGCTTCGACAAAAACTTGTCCACACGACAAGGAAGACCATCTCATCTTATCTGGTACAAAAGTAAGGGAGATGCTGCGAAACGGACAAACCCCTCCACCAGAATTCAGCCGCCCTGAAGTAGTCGAAATCTTAATTAAAGGAACGAAAAGCTAAAGGAATCATTTATCGCACATTAACGGACATTTTGACCCACTTCAAGGCTTAGAAAAAACCACGAAGTCTAAGGTAGTGATGAAGAAAACCCCCACTGGGAAGTTTCACTTTACAAAGTCATCCTGTAGAAGGCCGAAACAGGGTGACTTTTATATTTTACGCAAAGATCATCATTGGTTGATTTGATTGTTATAGCCGATTCGAACCTGTTTTATAGTACAACAAAAGGCTGTTGTTTTAGTAGTAACAACAGCCTTTCATTTTTATATTCACTTTATTGCTCATTTTCTTCTTCTTTTTATGTTATGCTTTTTTCTGACTGTGCTTTACTCCTGCTCTTTTTTCGCGCTTTTCCTTTTTTTCTTCTTCAGTCTTTTTACGTTTCCCTTTTTTCTCTTTTTCTTCTTCTTCTTCCTGTTCTTCTTCTTCCTGTTCTTCTTCTTTCTCTTCTTTCTTTTCTTCCTTCTCTTTCTGTTTGCGTCTTTCTTTTCTTTCTTCTTCCTTCTGTTCACGCTTTTCCTTCTTTTCTTCTTTTTCTTCTTTTTCTTCTTTCTCTTCTTCTTTCTCTTCTTCCTTGTCTTTCTTTTCTTCTTCTTTCTGCTTGCGTCTTTCTTTTCTTTCTTCTTCCTTCTGTTCACGCTTTTCCTTCTTTTCTTCTTTTTCTTCTTTCTCTTCTTCCTTGTCTTTCTTTTCTTCTTCTTTCTGTTTGTGTCTTTCTTTTCTTTCTTCTTCCTTCTGTTCACGCTTTTCTTTCTTTTCTTCTTCCTTCTGTTCGCGTTTTTTCTTCATTTCATCAGCTCTCTTTTCTCGTTCTTCTTTTCTTTCTTCTTTCGCCATTCCATTCATCCCCCCTTCATTGTTTGATAACATAATATATTCAAAAGCAGGAGGAAAGATTAGACTTTCATGTCAAATTCCTGAAATTTTTCAACTCTGCTTTACACTTCAATCAATTGCATGAAAACCAAATACCCCCAGTTGATGTTCGTCATTATGAAAATCAGAACCGCCTGTGGCTGCTAACTTGAATTGTTTCGCCAGAGCTTTGTACCGGTCATTATCTGCTTGATTTTGTTTACGGTGCCATACTTCAATGCCATCAAAATTAAAGTGGAGTAATTCCTTTATGAGTTCATCGTCTCCTATAAGTACAGGGTGCGCTAAAACCGCCATACCGCCTGATTCATGAATGAAATCAATGGCTGTCTGCGGTGAGATAATCAGTTTGTCAATTGAACAAGGTTTACCATCTGCCAGGTAAGAATCAAACACTGTCTGGTAATCTTGTACATACCCTTTTTCAACGATCGCTTTTGCAATATGTGGTCTGCTTATGACCTCTCCCCCGCTATATTTGTTCACATCATCCAATGTTATCGGCATTCCTATTTTTTCAAACTTTTTTATAATTCGAATCGCACGCTCTTCCCTTTCCGTACGCATTTCTTGCAAAATACGATTCAAACCTGCTGTTTCAGCTACATTGTATCCAAGGATATCTACGCTTTTCCCTTTATACTTCGTGCTTAATTCAATTCCGCGAATAACGGTTATGCCGAGCTCCTCGCCAGTTTTTATAGCTGCCGCCAATCCAGCCAATGTATCATGATCAGTTATTGCAATGGTTTTCAATCCAATACCATGCGCTTTTTTCACAAGATTTTCAGGCGTATATTCACCGTCGGAAGCTGTTGTATGCATATGCAAATCAAAATGCCCGGATTGTACAATTTTAGTTAAGTCCATAAATGAGTCCCAACCTTCAATAGTTATTTAGTTTTTCAGAATATGATTTATTTATCCTTCATGTGCGAACAGCCTTCTATACGTCACGTTAATTATCGGCTGCAGACGCACTTTAAATATAGGATAACAAAAAACCTTCCCATGGATAGATGCATATAGTAATCAGAAAGATTACCAAGAAAGCGGTAAAACATTTTTAGTGAAAATAAGAAACAAGTTGAGGTGTTCAAATGGTTTCTCTCTACTTTTTACTATTTTATATCAACATCCTGCTCATTGGCTGTGTTTTAGTTTATATTTACAAGCTGCGTAAACTTATCGGTTTTCAATTGGGAATGACGATTTCAATGGTAGCAGGCGGATTTTTCGCCTTCACATCGGGGATCATATTTATTTATGTGTACCCTTTTCATTTTTTGCCGGTTACAATTGCCGCAACCCTGTTAGGTATGGCTGTAGGCAGTATCTTCGGCAGTTTCTTTGATTATCAAACTCTATTATCAGGGTACAGCAACGGATTGATGATGGGAATGATGTCGCCGATGGTGGGGGCTGTAGCAAAAAACAGCTTTTTATTTTTATCATTTGCGGAATGCCTGTTTTTCGCTTCATTGCTGCTGGTGCTTTCATCAGCCAGACAAACATAACGGAGGGATGTATAGATGATTCTTTACTTATACACGATGCTTGGAATCAATATTCTTATTCCTGCCGTTCTTTTCCTTACCATGAAGAAAAAACGCAAACTGTTTACTGACCGGTACGGCATGACTATTTCTTTCAGTGCAAGCCTAATATTCAGTTTATCTTTGGGAACAGCGTTATTTTTTACGCTGCCTGTGTCATTCAGTGTTCTGATATTTATTTCAGCTGCTGCCGGAAGCATAATTGGCCTGTCATACGGCATCCTTATTACGTTTCAATCATTGATTATCGGATTGTTTAACGGAACTATTGGATCACTAATGGGAACCATGCTGGCTGCAGTCATCATAGATCCATCCTTGTGCGGCCTGCCATCTCAATTTAGCACATTGCTTGACCGCAATATCATTCTTATCACGCTTTTTCTCACATTACTTTCTCTGTTGTCCTCCCTTCTCTTACGCTTTTCTTACAGGGTCTGATTTCTTTGTCACTAAGAATAAAAAGAACTCCATTTTCCGAAAAATGAAGTTCTTTTTATTTATCCGTTTGCGAATGGTACTGCACGTGGATGATAATGGATTGAAACTGATCTCTGCCACAAATTTTGCAAATCTTTGCTTCATCCTGGATCGTACGGCAATGCAAGCAATATTTTTTTTCCAACATGTCCACTTTCCTTCTAACGTAATATAATTTCATTATATTCCTCGAAGAAGAAATTGTTGCTGATTATTTATTTGATTGATATATACTTGTAAAATCTGTCACTTAGTTCAATCGATAAACACTGCTGTACTTTTCTTCAAGATATTGTATTAGATATTTCGCATTCAGGCCTTCACCCGTGATGGTTTCAAGGATTTCTAATGGTTTTTTCGTTTTTCCGAATTGGTGAACTTTTTCGTTGAGCCAATTTTTTATCGGCGTAATGTTGCCTGCTTCCAGAAGCTGGTCGAATTCAGGCAAATCCCTAATCATTGCCTGCTTAATTTGTGCAGCATACATATATCCAAGCGCATATGAAGGGAAATAACCAAAGCTGCCGCCTGACCAGTGGACATCCTGAAGCACTCCTACCGCATCATTTTCCGGGGTAATTCCCAGGTATTCTTCGTATTTCTTATTCCATACTTCCGGCAGATCCTTGACTTCCAATTCATGATTAAATAATGCTTTCTCGATTTCATAACGGATCATGATATGCAGTGGGTATGTAAGTTCATCTGAATCAACGCGGATTAAAGACGGCTTCGATTCGTTAATGGCACGATAGAAGTCATCAAGTTCTACATGATCAAATTGGCCTGGGGCATACTGCTTCAGCAGGTCATATTGTTTTTTCCAAAAGCTGTAATTTCGGCCGACAAAGTTTTCAAAGAATAGCGACTGGGATTCATGGATTCCCATCGAAGTGCCATCATCCAATAACGTTCCTGTCAATTCTTCAGCAATGTTCTGTTCATAAATCGCATGGCCGCATTCGTGGATCGTTCCGAAAACCGCGCCTCTAAAATCATGTTCATCATAACGGGTTGTGATCCGTACATCGCCAATGTTGATCCCCGTTGCAAACGGATGGACCGTTTCATCCAAACGGCCTGCTTCGAAGTTGTAGCCAAGCTGTTTAAGGATTTCAAGGCTGAATTCTTTTTGTTTTTCTTTCGGGAATTTTTTAAACAGGAATGAGGTCTCAGGCTTGTTTTCACTTTCAGATATCGCCTTAACCAATGGAACGATTCGTTCGCGCAGTTCACTAAATACCCGATCAAGGACGTCCACGGTCATTCCCGGTTCGTACATATCCAGCAGGGTATTATATGGGTTGTCTTCATAGCCCCAGTAGTCAACGAATTTCCTTGTGTACGCTACGATCTTTTCCAGATACGGTTGAAACATCGCAAAATCGTTTGCTTCCCTTGCATCTTCCCAGACGCTTTCCGCTTTTGATTGCAGCACGACAAATTCCTTATATTCTTCGGCAGGAATTTTCTTGTTCCTGTCATATTCCTTTTTGCATTCTTCAACTATTTTATTTGTTGTTTGCGAGAGTGCCGTTTTTGCTTCCTCAGACGAAAGGCTGGTTATAAATGTTGCCATCTCTTCGCTTGTTGACATGGTAAATACTTCACCAGATAGCATGCCAACAACTTCAGATCGCTGGTCGACTCCTTTTTTCGGGGCTCCTGTCCGCAGATCCCAGTAAATGAGTCCCAGTGCCTCGCCATAAGCGGAAATCTTTTTCACATACTCTAAAAACTCTTTCTCTACCATTTCTATTACGGCTGTCATATCGATTCCTCCTTTTGCATTACGGTTTTATTTTATCATATAATAAAGGTGATATTGCCATTATTTAGCTACCTACAGGAAAGGAAGTGAAAACAATGGTTGAATTTATTGGTCACTGCAGCGACTGTGGAAAAAAGGTCTATTGCCGGGATGGCTTTCTCGATGGTGTGTCAGACGGAAAAAGCCTGGAATGCTTTAGCTGTGCGAACAAGAAGAAGACTGCACCAAAAACAAGAAATAACCCTGCGAATATGCTAGAATAGGAAACTGCTAATAGGAAAGTGTCATGTAGAAAGGAATGATCAGATGAACGTGCTCACGTTAAAAGAAAGTCACTACCGCGAGACGATTGCCTTGTCCGAATATGCCTTTAAATATCAAGTACCTGAAGAGGATATTGAGAAGCGTCTGAAAGATCTTGAGAAGCACAAATTATTCGGTATATTGGAAAACGGCAGTATCGCGGCAAAGCTTCACCTGATTCCGCTAGAAGTATACCTCGGCAGGAATGTCCTCAAAATGGCTGGCGTCGCCGGTGTAGCCACTTATCCTGAATATCGGAGAAAAGGGAATGTGAAAGAAATGCTGTCACATTCCCTTCGATATATGAAGGATCATGGCTACAGCATTTCCATGCTGCATCCTTTCTCCGAGTCATTTTACAGGAAGTATGGGTGGGAGCTATTTGCAAGCAGGTCAAAGTCGACGCTCACAAAATCCGATCTCGTGAGGAAAGAACAAGTTCCCGGTACTGTTAAACGGTTCACGCATGGTTCTTATCCAAAGGAAATGGAGCTGGTTTATCACCGTTTTGCCGGACAATTTAACGGCATGCTCGCCCGGGACAAGTACTGGTGGCTCACTTCTACCTACGGAGGCAGCAAAGCTGCCGTTTATTATGATCAGGAAGGCAAAGCAGCCGGATATATGCTTTATCAAATCAAAAATCACAAAATGACCATTGGCGAGTTTGTTGTGTTGGAAAATGAAGCCAGATCTGGTTTATGGAATTTTATCTGCCAGCACGATTCGATGCTGGCTGAGGTAGAATTGACAAGCTATGAAAATAATCCGTTAATCTTCAGTCTTGTGGAACCAAGGGTCAAAACGGAAGTAACACCTTATTTTATGGCGCGCATCGTCGATGTAGGCTCATTTTTCAAACAATATGATTTCGAATGGAAAGGTCTTGAAGAGGAAGTTGTCATACATATTACCGATTCTTTCGCAGACTGGAATAATCAATCCATGCTCCTTAAAGACGGCGAAGTCACTATGTTGAATACAGAAGATATCCCTAAATACGAAAAGGCCGGAATCCAGATAGATATCAACGCTTTGGCCGCTGCCATGTTCGGCTATATGCGTCCAAGCAGGTTGCAGGAAATTGGTCTGGTATCGGGAATGTTTGAAGAGGTTCAAAGATTAGATTCACTGTTGCCAAAACGGCAGCCGTTCATCACTGACTTCTTTTAAATATTCTGTCAAAAACCCTTTAAATAACAAGAAAACCGGGTCACCCCGGTTTTCAACTTTAAAGAATGAATGTTACTTTTTAGGATGGATCATTGTTTGGTCGCCTGCTGGACAGACAAGTGCAAACGCTCTACAGTAAAAAGCAGAGCCGCTTTTCCTTTTACGGTGCTGTAGGCAGGACCGAAACAATTTTGTTCAAGACCTTTTCCGGCAGGTTTTTCTCTGTGAGAATGTGTACAGTTCCTGAATCATGCGACGTCCGGATGAGACGGCCGATTCCCTGGCGTAAACGAAGCAGCATATATGGCAAATCAACCTGTTCAAAAGGATTTTCAGTTGATCCTCGCTTTGCTTCAAACACAGGATCATGAGGCGGGAAAGGCAGCGAAAAGATTACGACATTTTTCAGGGAATCTCCCGGGATATCAAGTCCCTCCCAGAGATGGTAGGAAAATAATACCGAATGCTTCTCTTCCTGGAACCTTTTCACAAGGTCACTGATTTCCGCTTCACCTTCGAAATAAAAGGGATAGTTCGAAGGCAGCGAGTTGTCCTTAAACCATTGCAGTTCTTCTTTGGAACGGAATAAGACAAGCGTTCTCCCTTGCTCCTGCTCGATGCTTTTTAACGTGTACGCCATTTTTTCCGCGAGATTATCATTTTCAAATACCGGCATGGAGATCCTCATTGCTTCATCGTACTCAAAAGGCGAGTCCACGGAGAAGCTCATATAACTTTTGATGCCCAGGCTGTCTGCAATGTAGTCAAAGGATTTATTTTCGGAAAGCGTTGCAGACGAAAAGATATAAGGTATTTTTTTTGAAAATACTTCTTCTGCCAAGATATCTTTCACCAACCTTGGCATGATTACCAGGGTTTTTGCCCCTTCATTTTCCTCAAACCAGGTCACGGCCTGCTGATTTTGTAGAAACAGCGAAAGGGAATAGCCCAGCTGTTCCAGATATTCTTCGGTAACTTTCAAGTCATATTCATTGATGGTATGCATTTCCGCTTCAAATACAAGGCTTTCTTCCAGTTCTTCAACCTTTTGGTGAAGCTTGTGGGCAAAATGGCTGATTTGGTCAGAACCAGGTATCTGGTATCGATTGGAACCCTGAACAGGAATGGCAATTTTGCCAAGGAAGTTGAAAAACTTTTCATTCAGATCAATTAGTTCCTCGATGACATAGAGCGTTTCATCGCGGACATTATTAGCAGTCAGTGACTGCAGGACATTGGCGAGAGTAGTCTCGCCAATTTTATAGGTCAATGCTTTTTGCGCTGAAAATTCCAGCAAATGCCCTTCATCAAAGATGACCGTGCTATGTTCAGGAAGCAGCGGGAGCTGTCCTTCACGCTTTCTTTTATCTTTTGTCCAGATATGCTCCATGAAGAAGTCGTGGGAACAGATGATCAAGTCGCTTGACTTGCGGTAATGATCCCGCGAAAGTGTCTGGCCGCAGCGATGGCGCAAATCACATGTAAAACAATTTTGAAGCTGGTCCCAGCCAACCTTTGCCCAGTCTTCGTCGTTTAAGTATGGGTACTGTTTGCGGTCGCCGTAAGGAGTGTAAGCCGACATGGAGGTGGAGGCTCCGTTATGGACGAACTTCGGCAGTTCATCATACAGTTGGTCAATGCCTTCCGAATCGACCGTCTCGACAGCCTGGTTCAGTTTTTTGAGGCAAACATATTGATCATGATACTTTGCCAGACGAACATCCACCGAGATATCGAGCGCACTTTTAAGCTTCTGGATATCGCCTCCTTCTTTCACCAGTTGTTCTATGAGGGTTTCATCAGCACAGGAAATGATAGCAGGTTTATTCGTGTAACGGGCATAGCAGATGGCATAAAGTAAATAGACCAGTGTTTTTCCAGTTCCTACACCGGCCTCGGCAAAAGCAATCGATTTTTCTTTAAAGGCCTTTTCAAGTTGAAACGCCATAAAAATCTGCTCATCGCGTTCTTCAAACCCTTTTTCAGGCAGAATATCGTAAAATACATCTCCAATCCACTCAGAAAGCTTGTTATAAAAAGAATCATCCTTCGTAATTGGAAAAGGCAGCGTCTGCAGCATCCTGTTCACCCCTCTATATCGTACAAGCTACATAGCAAAGCTCTTAGCTGTTCAAATTATGATAAATACAAATTTTAATTATCACCTATTATAAAGAAGGAGTCAAGGAAAAAACTTGACTGATATCAAAAAAAGAGCCGGTCCCTCTGAAGTGAAACGATTCCTTGCCGCTCCAGAAGGTCCAACTTTTTGAATTATGGTTAATCGTCTTTTCTTTTATCACCCTGGAGATGAAATGACAGTGCTTGATAAAGGTTCTTTTCAGCATCTTTTATTTGAACCAGGCATCTGTCCTCATCACCATCAAGTTTTAATGATTCATAGGAAGTATACAAAGCCTTTGTAATCAAATCAAAATCCAATAATTTTGTATCCACAGTCACTACCCCCTTTTTTCGCACAAAGATATGTTTAGTTTATGCGAAAAATAAGAAGCTTATACCTGCTCATTCACTAAACGGCAGAACGTATTCTCTCCTTTTTGTTGTCCCGGTATAATGCATATTCATTGATACAAGGAGTTTGGTCGCGATTGATTTCGAGGGAAGCTGTTAAGCATTCGCGGAGCTGGTTATTTGTGATGGTTGGATAAAAAAGAAGGAAGCCGCCGGTAATAAAGAAACGCCAACCCTAAGGTCAGCGCTACTCCTTTTCATTATACTCAAAGAATATAGTGCGATCGCATCCTTTGCAGTATATTCTAAACTCTTCCGGTTGTTCCCGTCTACCTTTCGTTCGAGTAGCCGCAGCTTTAGTCGTATCGATAATAAAAGTATTATCTTTACCCGAATTACTATTATCAGCAGTAATGTAATACCATTCGTTAACCTTGCCGCATTCTTTACACTTAAGAGTCCCTGTAATCTTATTACCTTCCCGCATATATACACCTCCTTTAAACTAATTCTACAAATTTGAGACTTTCCCCTTCTTTGACACCAAAAAAACGTCACCCCGTTAAGAGTGACGTCTTCTTTCCGTAATTGCAAATTTTAATATCATTTTGCTGCGTCTCCTTTTCCGACTCATTTATCGAAAAAGTATTGCAGACACATGCCGGATACTATACGAAATAACTGAGACGAATATTATTTATCGCTAGAACTTGCGTGGTTATGCGGTTTTCGCGAAGGCCTCTGTCCCCAGTATTGGTAGTAATCCGTTCTGATAAAACCGTTAAACAGCTTACGTTTTTTCGTAGCGGGTTTACCGTACAGCTTTTCAAAGTCGGGGTGAGAGGTGATGATGTAAATCGACCAGGTATCTAGTTTGCTGAAGGCCTGTCCCATCTCTCTATACATTTGTTCGACTGCCTTTTTGTCACCAATCCTTTCACCATATGGAGGGTTGCCGACGATAACGCCATGTTGCTTTTGTGTCACCACATCCCTGACTTGCATTTGTTTGAAAGTAATTAAGTCGCCAAGGCCGGCTTCAATGCTGTTTGCTTTAGCAATCTCAACCATTTTATGATCAATGTCGTATCCGGAGATATCCAGCGGTGCGTCATATTTCGCGAGGTCCTCTGCTTCCATCCTCACTTCTTCCCATACTTTCTCTCCGATCCAATCCCACTCTTCTGAAAGGAATTCACGATTAAAGCCGGGAGCTATGTTCTGGCCAATTAACGCTGCTTCAATCGGAATTGTTCCTGATCCCATGAACGGGTCGATAAACGGTTTATCAGGATACCAATTCGTCAGCTTGATTAACGCCGCTGCCAGCGTTTCTTTTAACGGCGCATCTCCCTGTCCGGTTCGATATCCGCGTTTATGAAGGCCTGCTCCGCTTGTATCGATGGTCAACGTGGCGATGTCTTTATGAAGGGCCACCTCAATTTTAAACAGAGGGCCGTTTTCTTCAAGCCAGGATGTCCTATTGTAATGTGTTTGCAGCCTGTTTACAATGGCTTTTTTTACAATTGCCTGGCAATCCGAAACGCTGAATAAAGCCGACTTGATGGACTTTCCGCTTACTGGAAATTCCGCGCTTTCAGGCAAATAATCTTCCCAATTCAGCGCTTTCGTTTTCTCAAACAGTTCATCGAAGCTTGTTGCCTTGAATTCACCGACTCTGATCTTAACCCGGTCAGCAGTCCTGAGCCACATGTTGGATCTGGCAATCGCCTTTACGTTCCCTTTATAAATTATCTTACTGTTATCGACTTCACAGTCATAACCTAGATCACGCACTTCTTTAGCAACGATGGCTTCTAGCCCCATTGCTGCTGTTGCGATGATATCAAACTGTTTCATTCATCCACCAACTTCCTGTTTAAAAGATCAGAATCCTGTCTATAACTTGTTTTGTTTTTATTTGTTGCTAAATTTCAGATATCAATTTTGTTGCCAAATTTGCCAATTTGTTGATTTCGGTTGCTTGAACTTCCTTTTTTTGTTGAGTCTCCGTCTTTATTAATGTATTTACACTCTTGCGTATGTATGTTTTACCGATATCGCGGCTTCATTCAGCTGTTTGAAATTTGGCGAAATAAAAACCCTCCTCGAAAAGGAGAGCTGCTTTTAGGAGAAAATTATGAAAACGTTCTATAAGCCATGTTTTGTTCCTCAGTACTGCAAGCGATTATTCATCTCGTACTTCGGCGGTAATCATCTATCTACAAGAGCAAGTATACTCCTGTCCTTCTCCTCGTTCGTTTCCAAGGAAGAAAGTGCCCCTACCATAATTTGGGTTTCTCGCTCGTGGGGTTTACCGCGTTCCACCCCTTTCATTTCTGAAAAGGCTCCGTCACTGTGGCACTTTACAGGTATTCATGCCATATCCCGAAGGACTTAGGCATAATCCCTGCCGTCAGCAAGTTTCCTTGCTGCCCTGGCTTATTTTTTCGCCAGGCACGAACACTACGGGCATCGCAGCCCGTGCGAGCATGGACTTTCCTCTACAGCAAAATGCTGCAGCAATTACCTGAACGTAATGCATAACATAACCTATTATAATAAATACACAGACAAACATCAATGGTAAATCAAACAAATTGATGCTTACTCGTACAGCTTACTGCCGAAAACATGTTTTTCAAGGTTGGATAGCCTTTTCAGAATGTCAAAATTAGTCGTCCCCGGTGTAACGCTCGCTGCCGGCTGGCTCTGGCGTCTTGACATATCATCTGCCTGTTTTCTAAGCTTCAGATTTTCTTGCTTTAAATCCTCAATTTCCTGATAGAAAGCTTCATAATCCTTTATAACCAGGTCTAGAAACTGGTCAACATCTTCCGGTTTATAGCCACGCATTGCCGTTTTGAAGTCTTTTTCAAGAATGTCTTTAGCCGTTAATTTTATCTTATCAGATAGCATAAGATTCACCTCAATACTTTCACCATACATCGATTTTATATTATTTTTTCAAATATACTTCCATTTGTCAACGATACATCATCAATTTAGCGAGTAAAACGAGAAGTTTTCAGTCATTCCAGGTTTCCTCCTCCGCTGCCTGTTGAAGGTCCTCGAGGGATATTTGGATCATCGGATAGGGACTTTCATCCTGATATTTTTTCGCTTCCGAAAAAGCATATTTAGGAGTTCCTTCTCTTTCTTGGTCATATACAATAATCATTCCGTCACTTTTGTGTACCATGAAGAAGTTTTTCGTCCGTAATTGCTGTGGGCCTTCATATGGTTTTTTGGATATCGAATCGACAAAGTCGGCCTGGGATAAAATACGTTGATAATACTCCTGGTTCCCTTCATTCCAGGATTCCTCCTGATTCAGAAATGGAGTCAGTACACCAAGCTTCACTTGTTCATGTTCATTCTTTAGTTCTATGGCCACTTCTGCGGCCCATAACTCCACGCCCAGTTGGCCGGAAATAATCACCCATTCGGCCCCCTCTTCAATGAACGGAAGCAGGCGAAGCTTTATTGCCCTCTTGATGTATTTTACACCTTCATGATCGTTTTTATATATCCCGAATTCAAAAGGTTTATAGCCGGTTATGTAAATAACATTCAAACAGGGATGATTCCTTTCTGGAAGCGACATAGTAAATGAACAAGGGGCTGTATTAGCCCCTGCCTAATCTAATTAAAAACCAAAACGCCTTGGACGGCAGCAAGGGTTGTGATGCATCGGCGCAACCGGCGGTCTGCCGCTGCACACCATGTGCTGGCTGTAACATTCGTTTACTGTAGATTCAGTGTGCGGATAATAGTGCTGATGCTTGAATATGTGTTTATTCACATTGGTTGTGTGTGATGGATGGACATGAGGCACGACATGCGGAATCACGTTTGTATTCACAGAATTCTGTGTTGGTGAAACCTGTGCAGGCGAAACCTGGGTTGGTGCCATATTAGTTGGGCCTGTGCCAGGACCAGGACCGTAAGATGCAGGAGAAACCATTGGGCCCATCCCCGGACCTGGATAAGGGCCAGTTTGTGCACCCATTACCGAAGGTCCTTTGCTCGGGCATGGCATCGTTTGTGCACCCATTACCGAAGGTCCTTTACTCGGATATGGGCTCATTTGCGCTCCCATAACATGAGGATGATGACCTCCATAACCATGCTTCTTCATATATTCCATAAGAAAGCGTCCCCTTTCTTCATAATTTGTTAGTACAATATCAGACTATGAAAAAAGAGGTACAGGTGTACTGGTTAAAAAACCTAATTTTATAATAATAAGGAATAAAATCCATCCTTTAATGTCGAAAAAAGAAACCCCGTTAAGCAAATGACCATGAAAAATAAAAATAAAATCGCTTTATACATTTTCTCCGCCCCGTTTAATAATCTAAAATCTCCCATACAATTTTTAATTTTACACACATTATCTTTACGAGACAATCATTCTTTTCAAAAATAAGAAAAAATTTTACATTTTTGTGACTGTTTCAGAAATGGTGCTTGTTCTGCTTTCTTTTTAATCGTTCATAACGTTTAAAAAGATCCGATTCAAGTGCTTTCGAATTGCCCTTGATTTCAGCAAGCAGTCGGAACGATAGCTGTATGGCTTTTTCATAGTCTTTATAATGGTGCTCGAGCAGCTTACAGGATTCAAGTATCGCTTCTGCCTTCTGTTTTTCCGTGCCTTTTTCGGCGACTTCCAGCCAAATACCCAGCGCCGAATCGTACTCGTTATTCTTTTTCTTCTGATAAGCGATCGCATGCTTCGCTGTTATCCGCTCTTCGGCATTTCCCTCCAGAAGAAGACGATTGTACGTTTCAAACGCTTCTTCTTTTTTCCCCAGATAAGCAAGCCAGCGTGCAATTTCGAGTGTTTCTTCGCCATATCCGTTGACTTGAAGTATTTGTTTCGATAAGTGAATATACAACGTGATCAATGAAAGGACATCGATTTCATTATGCTTAAGGACGCCGAATAATATCTCTGGATCCTTTCTCTCGACAAAATCAAAGTAAATCATCGGCGCTAAATATCCTGGAATATCATTTTCCCTTTTCAATCCCAATATTTTCTCTTCTACTGCAGACAGCTTGACTTTTTCCAGCTTATTTTTCCAAAGCCTTCTAGAAGCGTGGTACAAATCAAAATGCCCGAAGTCCGGCAATAACGGGACATGTTGTTTAATCAGGGTATGCCTCGTCTTTAACTGCGGCCAGTCAAATGCTTTTCCATTATAAGTAACAAGGGTCTCATAATTGATATTTTCCAAAAAGCTTTGATAAAGCGGAATTTCGTTACCCGGCTGTGGCAATATATGTTGCCTGACAACGATGGCATCTTTCTCAAAAAAAGCGTAGCCAAGCAAAAAGATCGTATTGCCGGCACCACCCCCAAGGCCGGTAGTCTCGGTATCAAAGAAAAACAAATCCTCTGCGGCGAGTCCTTTCGCCGAAAGCGGATGGTCAAGCGACGCTCCGTTCCATAAACTGACAATGGCATTCAATTCCTTAAAGGAATACATACCGTGCTGATATTCAATTGGATAGCGTACCTCCCGGATGAAGCAGTGTTCTTTATCGTACCAATAGGCTGCCGTATCATTTTCTTGCCATGTTTCGAGAAATGGGAGGCTTCCATTTCCTGCATCCTTTTCAGCGAATGCCGGTTTATCTTTTTTTTCATTGTTTTCCAGGTTCATATGGCTTTTCATTCGGTCAAGTTTGTTTTTTAAAGACAATGGTTACACCTCTTTTCCGAAAAGCGGAAGTTCTTTTTATTAAGAAACGTCGACTCACATCCTTAAAAAGCTATCGTTCTCTTGAAAAGGGTGTGTTGCTGCTGCCTTAGTGTCCTGTGAAAGTCCGGTTGCAAACAGATTCAATAGCTGGATCGCGTCATGTTTGGCCGTTTCAGAGACAGCATCCGTTCCAATGCAGGAAGGACATCCGCTTTCGCATTGGCACCGCTCCACCATGTTCTGTGTTTCGGTCAAAATCGTCTCCACATGATCGTAGACTTTTTCACTCAGGCCGATACCGCCCGGATAGCTGTCGTAAATAAATATAGTAGGTTTCTCATTATGGGCCGCCTTCACCTGGGGATACACATGGATATCATTTGGGTCACACATAACAAAAAGCGGTACCATGTAGTTCAGCGCATGGGAGGCCCCAATCAATCCCTGCTCCATCCGATTATCGTCCCAATTCAGGATGTCAGGATGGATCGAAAGCATCGCCGAACTTGTATGAAGCTCTACTTCCGGCAGCGTAATCGGCCCGGAGCCGATATTTTCATGCGACTCGAATTTGATCTTTTTGAAAATCGTTGCCATCGCCCTTACGGATACATCGCCATAGGCTGCCTCATTCGTACTGTAGGATTTGTGCTTGTCCACTTCCAGGACGGATAGCTGGACCGCAAGATTTGCGTCTGTGTAATAATCAACATTTACTTCCCGGACATATGCCTTCTTCTCTTCCCAATCGAGCCGTTCAACTTGGTACTGAATGCCCTGATGCAGATAAATCGCTTCATCGTGCAGCAAAGTCATCGCGCTGAAAGTATCCATTTCACCAATTACCAAGTTGCGCGGTGCTTCTGTCTGGTCGATGATGACCACGTTTTCCTGGGACGCAGAACGGAGGCTGATATTGTGGGCTGGAAATGCGTCATTCATCCAATACCATTTGTCCCCGTTTTGGTGGATGACTCTTTCTTCTGTCAAAAACTCAAGCACTTCGGTGATTTCCGCCCTGCCAAATGTATCCCCTTTAGCAAACGGAAGTTCATAGGCTGCACATTTAATATGATCGACGAGGATCACCAGGTTATCAGGATTGATTCTTGCCGTTTCGGGACTGCGTGAAAAGAAATATTCAGGATGCTGGACGATGTATTGATCAAGCGCACTGGAGCTTCCAACCATGATGATCAATGCCTCACCATTTCTGCGCCCTGCACGGCCAGCCTGCTGCCAGGCACTCGCGATCGAGCCCGGATAGCCCGTCATGATGCACACTTGTAGCTGGCCGATATCGACGCCAAGCTCAAGCGCATTCGTGCTGACTACTCCGTAAATACTGCCATTCCGCAGCCCCTTCTCAATCTCACGCCGCTGTTTTGGCAAATAGCCGCCACGGTAGCCTCTTATCGCCTTTGGCCCTAGCTGACCCGCAACTAAACCCTGTAAATAGGTCAGCAGAAGTTCCACCCTAACCCGTGAACGCGCGAATACGATCGTTTGAATCTTATTCCGCAAAAATTCCATCGCAAGGCTCCGTGCCTCCAGGACAGCACTTCTGCGGATATTAAGAGGCTTGTTCACGACAGGAGGATTATAAAAAACAAAATGTTTTTTTCCGCTAGGGGCGCCATTGTTGTCAATAAGCACCATATCCTGTTCGGTGAGCTGCTCGGCCAATTGTTTCGGGTTTGCAATCGTCGCTGACGTGCAAATAAAAATCGGATCGCTTCCGTAGAAATGGCAGATCCGTTTTAGCCTCCTGATCACATTCGCCGTATGGCTGCCGAATACACCCCGGTAAATATGAAGCTCATCAATTATGACATATTTCAGATTTTCAAAAAGCGATACCCATTTTGTGTGATGCGGCAAAATTCCCGAATGCAGCATGTCTGGATTTGTAATAACAATATGTCCGGCTTTGCGGATTTTCTGGCGGATAGCAGAAGGAGTATCACCGTCATATGTATAACTGTTAATTTCCACTTCCATTTCTTCGATCATCTCATGGAGCTCACTTTTTTGGTCATAACTCAGTGCTTTGGTTGGGAATATATACAGAGCCCTTGTTTTCTCGTTTTCAAGGATTGATTGGAGCACAGGGAGATTATAGCAAAGTGTTTTCCCGGATGCCGTAGGGGTTACCGCAACCAAGCTTTTTTCCTGGATGGCCGCTTCAAAGGCGGTGGCCTGGTGCGTGTAAAGTCCAGGAATCCCCCTCTTCTCAAGGGCCTGTCTTATTTTTTTATCCATTTTTTCTGGAAAAGGGACGCTTGACGCCTCTATCGGTTCAATCGTATGCCAGTGAACAATATTATCTGAATAATCTTCATTATGTTTCAGGTCAGTTATCAGTTCTTGCAGGTTCTTTCTTACCTTCATACCGCTCACCCCATTACTTACTTATATCTATTTTATTATACAAACAGATGTTCTGTCAAGCGTTTACCTTAAGCTAACAAAACTTGCAATTCACCTTTGCTTTCAGAAGAACATAGCCTAATTAGAAGCGGTATTTGAAAGGAGAGACAAATAATGTCTGATTCAGAGAATAACAAGAATTTGAAACCTTCCACGAAGGAGGTATTTGATGAATTGATGACAACGGTGGACCGGCTTTTTGCCGAGAAGCCATATAAGGGGCTTCTTCAATCCATGGATGACTTTTTTGGTACTTCAAATGATCGAAGCTTTCCAGTGGAAATTATCGAAAATGAAACAGATTATCGCATTAAAGCAATGATCCCCGGCATAAAAAGACAGGATATTGACATTGAAATGCTTGACCAGGGAGTGATCATCAATGTGAAAAATCAGGAAACAGTCCAGGAAACGAATGAAAACAAGGGTCTGTTTAAAAGGAAAAGCACCTTAAAAAATAAATCCAGGACAATCAGGCTTTCTAAGCCAATTGATGGCAAAAAAGCATCGGCCAGCCATCGCGACGGTGTGCTGGAAATCAAAGTTCCTAAACTTAAAGGCAAGCGCATTGCCATAAACGATTAATTGGAAAAGCGTAAGTTATTCTGCGCTTATTTATGTAAAGGGCCACAACCACCAGAAAGCGGTTGTGGCCCTTCTTTGATAGATTGTTACACTTTAATCATCCCACCGAACCCTTTGACAATCGCTGACACCTGGTTGACTGTATTCACCATTTGTCCAGCTGTGCTCATCATTTTATTGATATCGAAGGAACCATCCTGAGTTTTGAACTGGTTGAGGACAGAATGGAAACCGGAAGGCTGCTGTTTTTGCATAAATTGCTGCTTTGGATACGGATTGGCGAAATGCTGGGGCTGAGGCGGCTGCCCTTTTTGCATAGGCTGCAGCGGATTTTCAAAAGGATTGAGCGAATTTAATTTTTGGGTTTGCTGCTGATATGGTTGTGGCATGTATGGTTGCTGAAACGGCGCGAGAAAGCCGCCCGGATGTCCATTGAAAAGTTGGCTTTGCTCTACTCCAAGAGGATTTCCTTGGATACCTTTGCCAAAGTGCTGTACATCGCTGTTTTGAAAATACAGATGTCCGTCGTTTGAAAATGCTTGATTGTAAGGAGGCTGCTGCCCTCCATTGAAGTGCCCCCATTCTTCGGCCTGAATGGGGTGCGTATGATCGGGTGGTTGAAATGCATCAGGATAATACTGCCTTTCACCGTTGTGCATTGGGATGTTCATCCCCTGTTTCCCGGTTTCATATTGTCCGGGAAAGTATGAATATCCGCTCCAAAACCCCGGCATTGAATTCATGTAATATCCGTCGTCTCTTTCCTGACCGGAAACGGTATTCCTGTAATTCACGAATCTTTCCACCTCCACATGACATTAGCTGATATACTATATGAGCAAAAGAACACATTGGTGAGTGGAGGTATTTGCTGAATATATCAGCCGTGATTGACTTTTTTGTTTATTTCATGTAAAGCGCTTTGCAGGATAAATTGAACGGATTGGACATGGCTTTTAAATCTTTTATAACTTGTTTTTGGAAAAAAGGCCTGGACGGCTACATCGGAAAGATTCTGCACGGTCTGGTCAATTTGTTGAGGGAATAAGTGTTGGAAGCGTTCTTCCCTCATCCAGACCTTCATGCTATCGGCCCATTCCAAAGAAGCAAGCTGGACTTTATCTGCAAAAGGTTTCACATCGTTATAGAAGTCTTTCTCCTTTCCCGTGGAGCGGACATCTTCATAAATTTGATCGGCACGCTGGCAAAAACCGATTAGTTCCTTCGTTAGTTTTAGGATTACCTCTTTGTCTCGCATCTCTTCCTCCAAAGGTTTAATGCCTAAAGTATATATGATAAGAGGGAAATATAAAACTTTCCGGCCTAAAAAAGAAAAGGCAGCTTAAGTAAGCTGCTTCATGGTTGAACTAGTATCCTAATTTAGGATTCATTGCCACCTGTTTATTGAGTGCACTATCTTTCCGTAAGATAAAGGCCTGATCTTCAAATTCTTTTACCTTCCAATCCTTTTCCGTTTTTTCATATGCTTCCTGGACGGAATGGACCATGGCCATCTGATTTCCCCATAACTGACAGCGTTCACTATTCAATGATTCAACCATCGTTTCCTCTAATTCGTCCAAACGAGCGGTTATCTCTCCAAGCAATTCTAGAATCTCATTCGAAGCTGCTTTTTTCATCCCCATCAAAATACCTCCTCATTCGCTTTATAATATAAGTATTCTTAGCTTTTCCCCTTAGACCTTCATGGTTGACAAAACTAGAAGGAAATCGGCAAAGAAAGTGGAATTCGCTTAAGATTCTTTTGGTTTTCGACAAACCTCAGGAATGATTAGATGTATTTTACAAAAACTAAAATCAGGAGGTGTTTTTGATGAATTCAAATGAAAGTAAACAACAAAAAGAAAAGAAGGCGAAGAAGCAGGAAACCGAAAAGCCTGGTTATGGAAACCCTAAACTAAAAGGGCCGGACCGTCCTTCCACTTAAGCTGCTTTTCATTTACTCGAGTGGGGAAGCTATAGCTTCCCCACTCTTACATACGCCACTTTTTCATCGAAAAATAGTCCTTCGCCCCGATCGCAAAATGCAACTGTTTTTGCTTTTTGCGGTACCAGTCATTCAGTCTGGTTTCTGAAGGAAGCGCTGGTGTTTTGGACCATTTCCTTTTTATTGCTCTTTTCCTGTCCCACTGGTTCATCTCATGGATGGAATGGGTGATATTGGGATAAGTTGTTCGTAAAAATGGGGTTACCCTTCGTTTTTTATCTGGAAAATACTTCTCGTAATCATGCCTGGACCCAGTTGGCTCTGTGAATCGGGCAAATTTATAGAATTCAGGAAACAATTCGCGGTCAAATAATAACAGAGAAAGCTTTTTTCCAAGTTCAATACGCGAATCGACATTCCGGAAGTCTGACACGGAAAGGCCATACATATCTCCTGAATACATTGGAAAAAGCACAGTGCTAAAATGCAGCCAATCCTGAAAATTAAATAAAAGGGAGTGAAACACAAAAGGGTTGTAGAATTGGTGCCTGATCACAGGCTCTTCGATCACGTTTTGTTCATTAATGATCAGTGAATAAAGCAGCCTTTCTTCATCGCGAAAGTGCCAGAAACGCTTCCACTCCTTTTCTGAGAACTCAGAAATACGAAAATGGCATGATAAGTGAAACAAAGACGCTTTATATTTCGTCGAATAATGATAGAGCAAAAGCTGCGGGAACGCATCATGGAAAATGAGCCAATTGGCACGCTCATACGTAATGAACAAAACATGCCGGAAGCTGCGCGAAACAACCTTTGGGAACAACTCCCCTTCAAGATCGCACATATTCCAACCCGCATTGCGCGATACCATGCCAGCCAGGAAAGCCCATTTGATTTCAGGGTGGATGGAAAAGAAATATTCATATGCTTTTGTCCTTGATATATTGTCTTGATTCGATTTTTCCATCAATGCGTTTATTTTATTTATAAGACCCTGTTCAAATTTCGTTAGTCCACTATATCGATTGACTTGCATCACCCGCTCACTTCTTTCCATGAAAAATCTTGTTGTGGCAAACTAGCTTACATGTTATCTTTTTTAGAAATAAACACTTTTATTCACCACTCCACTTGCTTTTTTGCTATCATAGATGAGTGAAAAAAGGAGGAGTTATCTTGGCTTTCCATTACCCTAACGGACGAAGGTTTGTTCAGGCAGCGCAGAAACCCATTGCTCGTCCGTTGAAGCAAATGAGCTACAGTAACCGCGGGAAAACGTTAGAGGACGATTTAAATGATAGTAATGAATATTATTTGGCAAATGGCATTGCTGTCATCCACAAAAAGCCGGTCCCGATTCAAATTGTCGATGTACATTACCCGCAACGAAGTGCTGCAGTCATTAAGGAAGCCTATTTTAAACAGGCATCGACAACAGATTACAATGGTGTCTATAAAGGACGATATATCGATTTTGAAGCAAAGGAAACGAAGAGCCCCACATCCTTTCCGCTTAAAAATTTTCATGAACACCAAATTGAGCATATGAACCATGTTGTAAATCAGGCTGGAATTGCTTTCGTAATTATGAGATTCACGGCCGTCGAGGAAACCTATTTGATGAAATCGGGTACGCTCGCCTATTACTGGGAGAGGATGCTCTCGGGAGGCAGAAAATCAATTACCAAGGATGAAGTGAAAGAGAGTTCTCTTAAAGTTCCACTTGGATTCCAACCACGAATTGACTATATTAAAGTAATAGACACTTTTATCTAAGAAAAGCGGAAGCGCCTTGTAAAAAGGAACATCGACTAAGACCCAGCACGTCCTGTGGCAACGTCGGGGCTAGGCAGCTTGCGCTAGACACCAGTACATGTTGAAGATTATACTTCTTCATATAGTTAGAAAGGCAGGTAGCTGTAATGGCTGAGAAATACAACACAAGGCAAGAGCGCCGAATGCAGGGCGAGGCGCAGAAAAAAGGAAAGCAGAGAAAGTCCAAAGGCCTTTTTAAACGGGTTTTTCTCTTTCTGATCACATTAGGAATCGTCGGCATGATTGCCGGAGGAGCGACGTTTGCATACTTTATCAGCGATGCACCAAAGCTGGATGAAAAAATGCTGAAAGATCCCGTTCCTTCCACGATATATGATGATAACGATAAGCTAATTAAAGAAGTCGGTCCGGAAAAACGGGAATATGTCGCATATGAAGATGTGCCAAAACTCGTGGAAAATGCTTTCCTGGCAACCGAAGATGTACGCTTTTATAAACACCACGGAATCGATGTAATGCGTATCGGGGGTGCCGTATTGGCCAATGTTACCCAGGGATTCGGCTCACAAGGGGCAAGTACGATTACACAGCAGGTGGTTAAACGATCTTATTTATCACCAGAAAAAACGTTAAAACGGAAGGCCCAAGAAATGTGGCTATCCATACAACTTGAACAAAAATATACAAAACAGGAAATTTTTGAGATGTACATTAATAAAATTTTCTTCTCTGAATCGGCTAATGGTATTGCAACTGCAGCTGAAGTTTATTATGGAAAAGAACTGAAAGATTTAAAGTTGAATGAAGTAGCATTGCTTGTCGGCTTGCCGCAAAGCCCAAACCGCTATAATCCTTATAACCACCCGGACCGGGCCGAGAAACGACGGAATGTCGTGCTTCATTTGATGAATATGCATGGCTTTATTTCTAAAGAACAAATGAATGAAGCCCAGGATACTCCAATCAAAGAGGGACTTGTGAGTCAGGAACAGGATACGGCGGACACCTCTCCTTACGATGTGTTTATAGACCAGGTAATCAAAGAAGTAGAGAAAATGGGTGACTACAATATTTACACCGATGGACTCGAGATCCATACAACCCTGGACAGAGACGCCCAGGAGTATGTACACAAGATAATGACAACAAACGATGTCATTCAATTCCCAAGTGATAAGCTTCAGGCTGGTATAACACTGCTTGATACGAAAACCGGGGAAATCCGGGCAATCGGGGGATCAAGAAGTGATGAATTCAACGGCGGCTTTAACTATGCGACTGATGCTAAACGCTCGCCCGGTTCAACAATCAAGCCAATTCTCGACTATGGACCAGCAGTTGAACATCTGAAATGGTCCACATATCACCAAATTGTCGATGAGCCCTATCAATATTCAGGGGGCACAGATATTAACAATGCTTCTCGGAAACACTATGGGAAAATGACGATCCGTGAAGCGCTCGGGCGCTCGTTAAATATCCCGGCGCTTAAAACTTTTCAGGAAGTCGGCATTGACCGTGCTCAAACATTTGGAAAGAATTTAGGGATTCCGATTGAGAAGGACCTGACGGAGTCTGCAGCCATTGGAGGCGGACTTGATGTATCCTCCCTTGACATGGCCGGGGCGTACAGTGCATTTGGAAACAGCGGAATATACAATGAACCTCATGCAGTCAAAAAAATCGTACTGAGGGATAAAAGCACGACGATTAAAAGCAAACCGGAATCCAGGGCGGCCATGAAGGATTCAACTGCATTCATAATCACTGACATGCTGAAAAGTGTGTTGAAGGAAAGCTATGGCACCGGTGTCCGGGCTAATGTCCCGAATCTCGCTGTAGCAGGAAAGACAGGCACGACAAACTATGATGAAAAAGATAAGAAAAAGTACAATGTAGAACCCGGCGGTGCTCCAGATTCATGGTTTGCCGGCTATACAACGAATTATACCGCCGCGATTTGGATGGGCTATGAAGATCAGAAAGAATTCTTAGGCAAAGATTCGCAGGCGATTCCGAAAGAAGTTTTCCGCAATCTCATGCAGCATGTTTCCCGGGGAAGGGAAACGAAAGACTTTAAACAGCCGAGCAGTGTCGAAAGAATCGGAATTGTAAAAGACTCCGATCCGGCAATGCTGCCAAATGAGTATACTCCTGAGAGTCAAATCGTCTATGAGTATTTTGTGAAAGGAAATGAACCGACACATGTAACGAAGCGTTTTGAGAAGCTAAAAGGACCGCAAAATCTTAGAGCGTCTTTTGACCAAACCGTCAATGAAATTAATCTAGAATGGAATTATTCCGAAAGAAGTGATAAAGAACCTGAATTTGAAGTAAAGCTTGCCATCGATGGAGGAGGCGAAAAGGTTCTAAGCGTTACCGGGGAACATGGATTGAAAATTCAAAACCCAACTCCTGGAACAAAATATACCTTCACTGTTACGGCAATAACTGGCGGTCAAAGAAGCGACCCTGCTTCTACATCGGTTGAAATAGCAGATCCAAATGCCGGTGTTGAAGAACAGCAGCCAGGTCCTGATCTGGAAAACGGTTTACCTCCTGATGAAGGAAATGGCAATGAAAATGGCCAGAGCCCTGAGGAAGGGAATGAAAATGACAATGGCGAGGATAACGGCCAAGACGATGAAAACGGAAATGACCCAGGCAATGACAGAGGAAGTGAGAACAATCCGGGTAATGGCAACAACCCAGGTAATGGAAATGACCAGGGAAATGAAGGCAATAACGGAGAGAATAATCCCGACAATCCCGAAGACAGTCAACCGGGCGAAGGCGAAAACCCTGGACAAAATCCAGGAGATGGCAATGTAACAGAACCTCCCGAAACCGGATCTAAAAACCAATGATACCAGTTTTATTTCGTTGAATATCATAAAAAAAAACGTCTAAGCTCAATGCTCAGACGTTTTTTTTTGGCGACAAGATGTTTTTTTTATGATACTGTTTCTCCAATTCTGTGAATAATTCACCAAGCTGGACAAAGGAATGGTAAAGAACCGGCCGTGCCAGAATAAAACGTAACCTCTCTTCTGTATTAACAGGTTTATAGGGAAAACGAGCCAATTTATCCTCCCAGTCCATTAGATGAACAGGCTCACTATGCAGCCAAAATAGAATTGATAGGAGTAAAGAAAGTCCCTCTCTCATCGGCTCTATTGTTTCTTGGGCCTTCCTCTCCGCAAACAGCTTTCCGGCCTTTTCCTTTAGCACCAGCCACCTGGCAAGAAGATCATTTATAGGCTTGCGGCAGTTCTCCCATGGATGATGGCTATCTAAAGCACTCCAATATAGAATTTCATAAGGAAAAAACGGCTCTCCGCATGTAATGGACCAATCCTGAAGTCGGTCCGGCGATATCTCCATTTCATCTGTGGAAAAAAACAGCGAGGATTTCAGTTCTGCCGGAATCTTGCATTTTATAAGTCCAGTCATTTCATTTCTTTCCTCTTCATGCGTTTCTTTCCTTCCCGGCACAGCTCAAGAAGCGGACAAATTTCACATTTTGGTGATTGCGCCTTGCAGTGGTACCTCCCAAAAAAGATTAAGCGGTGATGGGTGATGGACCATTCTTCTTTCGGAACTTTTGCCATTAATGTTTTTTCCACCTCAAGGACACTATCCTTCCACCTGCTGATGCCAAGGCGCTTGCTTACTCTTTCGACATGGGTATCGACAGCTATTGCCGGTACATCAAAAGCGACAGACACTACCACATTCGCCGTTTTCCTGCCGACACCGGGCAAGTTTGTCAGTTCATCTCGGTCTCTCGGAACCTCTCCGTTATACTCTTCAATAATCATCCTCGAAAGCTTTTGGATATTCTTCGCCTTATTCCGGTATAGGCCGATTGAGTGGATATCCCGCTCAAGCTCTTCACTCGGTACACTTATGTAATCCTCAGGCGTTTTGTATTTTTCAAATAAATGTTTGGTGACTCTGTTTACTAAAGCATCTGTACATTGAGCGGATAACGCCACAGCAATAACCAGTTCAAACGGATTTGAATGGTCCAGCTCACAATGGGCGTCAGGAAACATTTCCCCTATCGTATCAAGGCACCTGTTTATTTGCGCTTTATTAAGCATCTGCTTGCTCCTTTAAACATCAATTACTGTTCCAGCCAGTTATAAAAAGGAACTTCCTTTGCGGCAGCGGCCGGTCCTGCCTTTTTGTCACGCTTTTGATGGACCCGGAATTTCTCGCCATGGCTTTTTGCTTGTTCAAGCGTTTTAACACCATTCTTCTTCCACTCAAACAAAATCCGGTCAATATAGCGAAAATTTAATTTTCCGGATATTACACTTTCTCTTAATGCAGCTTTTATGATATCAGGGTGGTGATCCTCCTCCATCCACATTGCCAGCGTTTCACATTCAAAAGGCGACAATGGACGTCCGAATTCTTTTTCAAATATGGTATACAGGCTGTCATTATCAGCTGCAGCCTGGGCGCTTTCGGTTTGATTCAATGTCTTCAGAAAGCAATCGATCATTTTTTCATAGAGGGGATCGATGGAATATCTTTCATGGCGAATGGAATTGGAATATTCCTCTTCAATGTCAATGAAACCCTTTTGGATTAAGCGCTGGATCATGAATAAACATTCTGATTCCTGGAAAGTCATCCGGGCGGCCATTTGACTTGGAGTCGGAAACGCATTCCCCATTTCCAGGAAACTCTGCAGTTGCAATAACAGCATCACTTCCTGTTCGTTAAGTCCCATTGCTTTATAGTTACTAAAGAGAAAAGAAGGAATCGTGATCGTGCCTTCCTTCAACCATGCAAATATCTTGTTCTTTATCATAATAAGACACCTCAAATGTAGTATAACATGAAATTCACTGGCGGATTAAGAGCTAAGCGAGTTGAAAGTTTTAACAGCTCCAGTCCTTTTTCGCGGGGCTATATTAGCACCGAATGAAAGAAAAAGAACGGCAGTGCCACCATATATTTGGCAGAGCCGTTCTTTTCGACTGTTTTTAGTTTTCCGTTTCCATCATCAAGGATATAATCTGTTTAGCAAACGAGGAAACGGGATTGTCTCACGCACATGCTCGACGCCGCTGATCCATGCTACTGTCCGTTCTAAGCCAAGTCCAAATCCAGAGTGCGGAACAGAGCCATATTGTCTTAACTCGAGATACCATTTATAAGCTTCTTTACTCAGGCCATACTCTTCAATCCGCTTTTCCAATAGTCCGAAATCATGGATACGTTCCGATCCGCCGACAATTTCTCCATAGCCTTCCGGAGCAATCAAATCAGCGCAAAGCACCACATCGTCCCGATCAGGGTCGGGCTGCATGTAAAATGGTTTGATTGAAGTCGGATAATGAGTAATGAATACCGGCTTATCATAGCTTTCGGCAATAGCCGTTTCGTGGGGAGCACCTAAGTCATCGCCCCATTTGATATCAGCAAATCCTTTTTCATTCAGGAAAGTGACGGCATCATCGTACGTTATGCGCGGGAATGGCGCCTGGATTTGTTCGAGCTTAGAAGTATCACGTCCCAATGTGTTGAGCTCAAGCGTACAATTTTTCAACGCCGATTGAACGACGTAAGAAACATACTGTTCTTGAACCTCGAGGTTATCTTTAAATTCATAAAACGCCATCTCAGGCTCAATCATCCAGAATTCAATCAAATGCCGTCTCGTTTTTGACTTCTCTGCACGGAATGTCGGTCCAAAGGAAAATACTTTGCCGAGCGCCATTGCCGCTGCCTCTAGATATAACTGTCCGCTCTGGGAAAGATACGCATCTTCCTCAAAATATTTCGTGGCAAATAACTCAGAGGTTCCTTCCGGAGCACTTCCAGTCAAAATCGGCGGGTCGACCTTTACAAAACCTTCGTTGTTAAAAAATTCATATGTGGCCCTGATAATTTCATTGCGGATTTTCATTATGGCATGCTGTCGCTTCGAGCGGAGCCATAAATGGCGGTTATCCATCAAGAACTCAGGACCGTGAGCCTTTGGCGTAATCGGGTAATCCACTGATTCATGAATCACTTCGATATTTTTGACGAGCAGCTCGAAGCCAAATGGGGAGCGTTCATCCTTTTGGATGATCCCTGTTACATACATGGAAGATTCCTGTGAAGCTGATTTGGCGTGAGCAAAAATATCTTCACCGACATCTTCCTTGACGACCACACCTTGGATAAAACCGGAACCATCACGCAGCTGCAGAAAGGCAATTTTCCCGCTGGAGCGTTTGTTGGCCAGCCAGCAGCCAATGGTGACTTCCTGATCGACATATTTATTTGCTTCTTTTATGGTTATTTTCACGTTACATTTCCCTCCAAATTGCAATCCATATTAAGGAATTAACCTTTTTAAGCCATCTTTCCTTTTACAAACTTATGGATTCTTTCTACGGCCTCTTCCAGCTGGTCAAGCGATGTCGCATAAGAAAGGCGGATATAATCGTCAGCGCCAAATCCGGAGCCCGGGACAACAGCCACCAATGCTTCCTCAAGCAACGCAGTTACAAACTCTTCAACGCTGCTATAGCCTGCCTGTTCTGCTGCCCTTTTGACATTTGGAAACAGATAAAAAGCTCCATGCGGCTTAATGCAGGAGATTCCCGGAATTGCGACAAGCTTATCGTAAATAATATTTAGCCGCTCTTCAAAGCTTGAACGCATTTCTTCCACTTTATCCTGGGGGCCGGCATAGGCAGCGATGGCACCGTATTGGGCCGTTGTTGTAGGGTTGGAAGTGCTGTGGCTGGCCAGGTTTGTCATCGCCTTGATGATCGCTTCATTGCCGGCGGCATAGCCAATTCTCCAGCCGGTCATGGAATATGATTTGGAAACACCATTAATAAGGATGGTCTGTTCTTTTAATTCCGGAGACAATTCGGCAATGGATGTATGCGATGCATTGCCATAAATCAATTTTTCATAGATTTCATCGGAAACGATTAATACATCATTTTCGAGACATACTTCCCCTATAACCTGAAGTTCTTCCTTTGAATAAATCATGCCCGTAGGATTGCTGGGGGAATTGATTATTAGCGCCTTTGTTTTTGCGGTAATGCTCTCCTCAAGCTGTTCTCTCGTTAGCTTAAAATCATTTTCTTCCTTTCCTTCTACATAAACCGGTATTCCACCCGCAAGCTTCACCTGCTCCGGATAGCTTACCCAGTAAGGAATCGGGACGATGACTTCGTCGCCTTCATCGAGGATCGCTTGAAACAATGTGTATAGGGCATGCTTTGCGCCGGAGGCAACGATGATTTCAGAAGCCTTGTACGAAAGACGATGATCTCTCTTTAATTTACCTACTATTTCTTCTTTGAGTTTTGGGAGGCCCGCAGAAGGTGTATACTTCGTATGCCCCTCATTCATCGAAAGAGTTGCCGCTTCGATGATATGTTGGGGAGTATTGAAATCCGGCTCCCCTGCGCCAAGTCCGATCACATCATGGCCCTGTGCTTTCAGCTCTTTTGCCTTAGCGGTGATGGCCAGCGTTGAAGATGGTGTTAATGTCTGTACACGGCTAGCTAATTTCATGAAATGATCCCCCATTCTATATACTTCGATAATATTTCAGCCATTCCCCTGACTGGAAATCATAATAGTCATAATTATACCTGTTCGATTCATCAAGATATGTGACTTCCCAAAGCGGTGTGCTGCTTTCCATGCCCAGTTTGACGGAAATAATTTTTTCAGGATGGAGTTGTTTTTCAGCAATTTGCAAAATTTCTTTTTCCGATTTTCCGTCATGGTAATTTTCCGTGACCGGCTTTTTCTTGTTATCATTCGGCAGCCAAACGACCTTTTTTTCGCCATCTTTCGTTTTGCCAATCACCACATTGTAGGAATCCTTTCCATTATAAATATAAAACTCGTCCATTGTGACAAGTCCGCTTATCTTTCTTGCAGATTGAAAGGATTCCCTGGCAGCATCTTTCTTTGGCCCTAACGCATTTATGTACGCACCGGCTGTAAAGCCAATAAAAACAACGACAATGATCGCAGAAACAATCAGCCATTTTTTCAAGTAAAGTCACTCTTTCTATGTACGATAAATCGTAAATATCGCTTTTTCCTGATTTTCTGAGTCGAGCGCCAGCCCGAACATTAAGTCTTTTTCTTTTAAAGTCCGGTTCAAAGCATCGACGACCTTGTATAGATCCGGCGAGTTTTCAATCGTAACCGTCGAAAGCACTTCAATTTTGCTTTCCATCCATAATTCCCCCAATAAATTTCTACTGTCTCATATTCTTTCAAAACAAGCGGATACTAGCAGCGCTTTTCTCATTATAACAGCTTGGCTTTATTTTCGATAATATTTCTTGATTATTTTAGTCAATATCCGAAACCCGGTCAGCGCGTTAATCAGACTGCTTTCCCTTCATGGAGACTGTCTCACTTCCTGGTATTAAGGAAATTCTTTATTGGAAAAATTTCATGAGTTGTTTTTGTGAATTTCGCTGTCACTGTTCCTTGTTTGGCGGTGTTAAAAACCTCAATCCACATTTCGCGGAATTTCTGGACCATTTCTCTTTCGACTGCTTTGTCAACCTGTTCGCTAAGGATTACAGCCTGGGGATCAAGGTGTTCAGCTGTTGCAAAAGGCATGGCATTATAAGGCGCCTTTATAATTTGGACATCAGAAGGATTCAATTCCATGAGTTTGTTTCTAATTTTTTCAGAAGATGATGTTACATACAGAAGATAATTGTCCTTTATCTTAAACGATAAATCAAGCCCTTCCTCTTTAGTATCATTTTCATGAATCACACTAATTTCAATTTCATCCAAAAAGGTTTCCTTCGATTGCTCGCTCCACAGACTGAGCTCCACTCCTTGCAGATCACTGAGTATGCTGTTTACCCTATTCTCCATCTTTTTTCCGGCAATGACCCTGGGAACGTTATATTCGGTGACGATATTCTTCACATTATCATCGTAGCCTTTTGTGGCTTTTGTCAGGATAACAGCATCAATCTTCTTCACCCCGTACAGCGTAAGCCACTTTTTCAGTTTATTTTCTTCGGCGGCCGTTCCTGTATTAATCAAAATGGTCGAACCATCCTCTGCCTGGAGAATGGCTGCATCGCCGCTGCTCAGATCAAAAAAGGTGAATGCATATTCATTTTCCATCAGATTCAAATCGATTTTCTCTATCTCATCAGGTATCACTGACTCATCATCTATATTCGGCAGCCATCCGGACAGAGCAATAATAATGGAAAAAATCAGCTTCATGGTTAACCCTCCAACATGATTTTATATCCATAGATTGCCTATATTTTTGGAATTTATTCCGCCTTTTGCCGCAAGCGAGTATTTCTTCGTGCTAGCGGGACAACACTTCCACAAGCAGCTTTCCAAATTTGTAAGAGGCACATAGCTTAGATCCAATCCTTTATTTTTTCTTTCATTTTGTTGAGGCCGATCTCCTCCCATTGGATCTGGGGAATCGCAGAAATAAACTCTTTTCCATACCTGCTGGCGGTAATTCGCCTGTCCAAAACGATCAAGACCCCTTTATCTCTATCGGTTCTGATCAATCTGCCAAATCCCTGGCGAAATCTCAGGACTGCTTCCGGGAGTGAATGTTCCGTAAATGGATTCCTCCCCTGTTTTTCGAGAAGCGAGCACTTTGCCTCAGTTACAGGTTCATCAGGCGGGGAAAACGGAAGCCGGACTATTACCAGGCAGGAAAGTCTTTCGCCGGGTATATCAACCCCTTCCCACAGGCTTGTCGTTCCAAACAAAAGCGCCTTATCAAAGCTTTGGAAATTCCTAAGCAATTTCATCTTGCTCCCGCCGGTTATACCCTGCGCCAGGATCGTGTACTCCTCAAGCAGCCCTGACTTTTTCACCTTATGATGCGTACGCTGCAGCATATCGTGGGAAGTAAACAAAATCATCGTTCTGCCGCGGGCAGCTTTTGCTATTGCAATAAGATGTGCGGATGCAGCGTCGGTAAACCCCTCAAGAGATATCGAATTGACTTCCGGCATCTCACTTGAAACGAACGCCCTCATGTTTTTTGCAAAATCAAAGGGAGAAGGAAAAATTTCACTTTTAATGTCCAGATTTTCAATGCCCAGCAGCCTTTTAAAAAAGCGGAACGATTTCTTTACTGATAATGTTGCCGAAGTCATGACAACACTTTTTTGAGCGGCAAAAAAGGTTTCCCATATAAGACTGGCTGCAGAAACTGGCTGGGACGATAGCGAAAGTCCATGATGCGGTGCTGATGGTATATAATTAAGCCAATAAACAGCATAGTTTGACGGGTGAACGAAAAATTCCTCTAATGTTAATCTCAGTTCGTCAATGTGAACGATCAACAATTCGAGTTCATTAAGGAAAAACAAAGCATTTCTTCCTAAGTCCAGTTGGTTTAAGGCAGAGACGCGCTCAGCCAGCCCCTCAGCAAGTAAAAATAAATGCTCAATCAATCTCTCTGCAAGTATTGTTACCTGCTTCCATTCTCCGTTCTCTTTGACTTTTATTGCCATTGCTTTCGGGCCTTCGTTTTTTACATGCTTCTCCGCTTTTCCGGCCAGCATATAGAACAATTGCTCAAATTCGTACATAAAGTCATTGAGCGATTGTTCTAAAACAGAGATAGGCCTTACATGTTCAAGTTTCTTTTCGCGAACCATTTTTTCCAGGCGGAACAACAGCTGCTTTTGATCATATGCCCCTAACCGGTTTAACTGTGTTTTAACTGAAACATAATCGAACCTCGTACCCAAATATTTGGACGCTGCCTGCTCTAAATGGTGCGCTTCATCGAGGATCATGTAACCCTCACTCGGAATCAGCCTGTCTTTAGAAAGTAGATCTGCCATTAAGTACGCGTGATTGGTTACAATAATGTCCGCTGTTTCCGCGACACGCCTGGCCCTTTGATAAAAATCGGCACCAGACCAGGGCTGAAGCAATCCAGGATAGGTATGATCATCGCTTTGTAGCCTTTCCCAAAACAGCAGCCCGCCACTTGTTAAATTCAACTCATCTCTATCTCCTGTGTCTGTTTCCGTGAGCCAGACGAGTATCTGCATCTTGGTAAGTGCCGTTTCATAATTATCATCTTTCTGGCGAAGAGCCCGTTCGAATTTGGCCAAACTTAAATAGTTGCCTCTGCCCTTTAATAAAACGACATGGATCGGAAAAGGGAGCATCTCTTTTAATTTTGGCACTTCCTTTTGAAGCAGCTGCTCTTGAAGCTGGATGGTATAAGTCGAAACAACAACCGTTTTATGAGTTTCTTTTGCAAAATATGCAGCCGGAAAAAGGTACCCCAATGATTTTCCGATGCCTGTTCCGGCTTCAATCATGGAATCGCGGCTTTCCTGAAATGATTCATAAACGGTATCCATCATTTTCAATTGGCCTTCCCTGTACTCCATCTCCGGCTTTGTTCTTCTGATTCCCTTTAACCTTTCCTCATGGTTCTCTGGAAAACGAGGGGATGGATTTTCTCTGTATGTATCTATTCGATTAACCTTTTTTAAGGCAAGGCCCCGGAACGTTTCGATATCAAGGCGGCGGACTTCGCTCCGTGTTAGTTTTTGGCTAATAAGTACATCTAGCAGCTCAGAAATCTCACTTTTCAGTGAAAAAGAAAGCTTATATAGCTGTTTTAGTGTAATTAACGGAAGCAATTGAAGTCGCTTTTTCAGTTCGATAAACAGGAGTGCTGTGACATAAGCATCGCTATCGGCACGATGAGGCCGATCATGTTCCAGATTTGCGTCACGTGCAAGCTGATTCAATTTATAACTATCCGAGGTCGGTTTTACAATTTTCGCAAGTTCTACCGTATCAATCGTCGATCCATAAAAACCTTCGAAACCGCAGCGTTTCAATTCCTCCTGCAGGAAAGATAAATCGAATAATACATTATGGGCAACAAAACACGAATCCTCGAGGAAATCAGCGATTTTAGGGGCAACCGCTTCAAAAACCGGAGCACTCTTGACCATCTCATTATTAATTCCGGTAAGCTCTTCAATAAAAACCGGAATATCCTGTTCCGGATAGATAAATGTTGAATACTCATCAACAATTTTGCCATTTTCAATAGCGGTTCCAGCAAATTGGATAATCCTGTCGCCCTTTTTCGGTGAGTTGCCGGTTGTTTCTAAATCTATTACCACGTATCGCTGCGACATATATTGTACACCTCAAAACATTTCCTTCATTGAATGATCATCCTGTTGGTCACTTTTTTATATACCATATCACGTAATACGAGCAAAAGGAACGTTCGTGATGAATCGCTTCCTTATGTTGAAATTTCTCTAACTAAAAAATCCCTCAAAGCGAGGGATTTTTTAAAATGTCTAGCGCAAGCAGCCTAGCCCCTCGAGGTCATAAGTCAATCACAGTAAGAAGGAAAGAACGCCTTCTTTCTGTGCTCGCCTTATGCTTGTCGGACTTGCGCAGGATGCGCTGACGTCGACGTTCGCCACAGGACGTGGCGGATCTTAGTCGATGTTCCTTTTTACAAGGCGCTTCCGCTTTTCTTATTACATAATCGTAGCTTCAGGTTCATGGGCGATCAGATCAACAATCCGATTATTTTCATCCATAATAGCCACTTTCGGCTTATGATCATGGATCTTTTCTTCCGGAATAATCGCATATGAAATAATGATGACGATATCATCCGGCTGAACCAATCTTGCCGCTGCCCCATTCAGGCATACCACGCCGCTGCCTCTTTCCCCGGCGATGATATATGTTTCCAATCTTGCCCCATTGTTATTATTTACAATCGCCACTTTTTCATTGGGAAGCATACCGACAGCATCGAGAAGATCTTCATCGATGGTAACACTTCCTACATAGTTCAAATTTGCCTCCGTAACACGTGCGCGGTGTATCTTCCCATTCATCATTGTACGAAACATGCAGATTCCCCCTTAATCATTCTAAGATGCTAGGATAATGCCATCGTGATATTATCAATCAACCTTGCCTGTTTAAACTTCACAGCCAGGGCGATAATGATTTTACCCTTCAGCTTTTCAAGCGGTTCCAAATCGGGATATGAATAGATCTCAATATAATCCACTTCACCGCTCGTAGATGCTTCGAGATGCTCCCTTATCATACCGGCAATACGTGCCGGGCTGGCAACCCCGTCTTCAATTGCCCGTTTGGCAAGCTGAAGGCTTTGGTATAATTCCTTCGCTTCCCTGCGCTCTTCCTGATGGAGATACACATTGCGCGAACTCTTCGCAAGACCATCTTCTTCGCGGACAGTCGGGACCGGGACCAGTTCAATATCAAAATGGAAATCCTTGATCAATCCATCGATTACGGCAATCTGCTGGGCATCTTTCATGCCAAAGTAAGCCTTGTCCGGCTGGATGATATGAAAGAGTTTTGTCAGTACGGTGGCAACCCCGTCAAAGTGCCCTGGCCTTTTTCTGCCGCATAAAACAGCGGTACGGTTTTGGACGGTGACGTTTACGGATGGTTCGTCATGATACATTTCTTGCACCGCCGGGAAAAAGATAAAATCGACACCTGCTTCTTCTGCGATTTTTTCATCTCTGTTCATATCGCGCGGATACGTTTCAAAATCTTCGTTCGGCCCGAATTGTGTCGGATTGACAAAGATGCTGAGAACAACAAGATCATTTTCTCTCCTGGCATTTGTCAAAAGTCTTCGATGTCCCTCGTGAAGGTAACCCATCGTAGGGACGAAGCCAACAGATTTCCCGGCTCTCTTTTCCGCGCGGATCGTTCGCTGCATGTCACGTGCTACGGTAATTATTTTCATGATTTGCCTCCGTATAAGGCAGCCACTTCTCCTTCATTCATTGAAAAGGTATGTTTCTCTTCAGGGAATTCATTTGCTTTAACCTCTTTGACATATTGGGATAGCGCGGCTGTAATCAGCCCGTTCGCATCTCCGTATGTCTTCACGAATTTAGGGACACGGTCCACACCGTAATTGATGACGTCATGGAAAACAAGCACCTGTCCGTCCGACTCCGCGCCAGCACCAATCCCGATGGTGGGAATGTCCAGCGCTTTGGTAATCATTTCAGAAACCTGATGCGGCACACACTCAAGCACTAAAGCGATCGCTCCCGCTTCCTCGCACTTCTTTGCATCCTCGAGCAGCTTTTGTGCTGCGTCTGCATCTTTCCCCTGTACTTTATATCCGCCAAGCACGCCGACAGACTGCGGAGTTAACCCGAGATGGCCCACTACCGGAACGCCGGCGTTTGTCAGGGCAGCGATTTTTCCGATCACATCTTCCGCCCCTTCAACCTTGACCGCATCCGCCTGGCCTTCCTGAAAAATGCGTGCAGCATTTTTTAAAGTCTCGTCCAGCGAAAGGTGATAACTCATAAAAGGCATATCCGTGACAACAAAGGTATCCCTCGCACCTCTTTTAACGGCTTTTGTATGGTGGATCATGTCGTCAACTGTCACCGGGATCGTTGACTCATATCCGAGCACAACCATTCCTAAGGAGTCTCCGACAAGGATCATGTCCACGTCGGCCTGTTCTGCTAACTTGGCGGTCGGAAAATCGTAGGCTGTCAGCATAACAATCTTTTCGTTGTTTTGTTTCATTTTCATAAATTGTCCAGATCGTTTCATTAGTTTCATCCCTCCGTCCCCGTCCAGCATCCTGGATCAAGGCAGAAATTTGTTTTATTATTTTCTTACCAGGTGCAGTTCACCTAAGATACTGCCCAAAGGAATTATACCAATTTCTTTTCAAAATTGCTATTACTTTACTATACTAAGGGATTTCTATATCTGCGGAATAGATTGTATGAATTTGTCCGGCGTTATCTTCAAGAAGCAGCACACCTTCATCCGTTATCCCGAGTGCTTTGCCATAAAGCGTTTCCGTCAATGTGGATGCTTTGATTTCTTTTCCTAAACTGACGGCATAGCTCTCCCATAAGATTTTTATCGGTGTGAAGCCTTTGTCGAGATAGAGCTGATAGAGTTGTTCCATTTTGGCCAGTATATGCTGAATCAGCCTTGCCCTTGAAACGGGCTGGCCGGACTCAATAAAAAGGGAAGATGCTTTTTGCCGCAGATCTTCAGGAAAATCATCGTTTTTTTGATTTACGTTGATCCCGATGCCAATAATTACTGAATGAATCCGATCGGCTTCAGCCTGAAGCTCAGTCAGGATTCCGGTGACTTTCTTTTGGTTAATGAGGATATCATTGGGCCATTTAATGCCTGGCATCAAATCCGTTGCTTCTTCGATGCCCTGGACGACAGCCACGGCAGTAAGCAACGTCAACTGTGGCGCCTGGTGAAAGGGAATATTAGGCCTTAGTATTAAGCTCATCCAGACCCCGGTATGTTTTGGCGAGTGCCAGCTTCTGGAAAGCCTGCCCTTACCAAACGTCTGCTCTTCAGCGACGACAAGAGTCCCCTCCGAAGCACCATCTCCAGCTAACCGGTGGGCGATTTTTTGAGTGGACTCAACCGACTCCTCATAATGGACGGATTTCCCGAAAATTTTCGTCTGTAGACCGAGCTTGATTTCATTAGCCGTCACCTTTTCAGGCTTGCTGACAATCTGGTACCCCTTTTTCCTAACCGCTTCCAATACATATCCCTCACTGCGCAAGTCTTCAATATGCTTCCATACCGCAGTCCGGGAACAGCCGATATATTCTGCGATTTCCTGGCCTGAAATAAATTTCCCGTCTGCTTTTGAGAATGCTTCAATCAATTTACTTCTTACATCCGTTTGCAATGCTTAAGCCACTCCTTTACCGCTTCTTTTCGATTTCGTACCTCCCCGTTAAGAACAGCTTCGAGGATACCCATTAATTCTTCCTTTACCCAGGGGCCTGGACGCCGGTCGAACCAGCTTATCAGGTCATTGCCATTAACCGCTAATTCAATCATCGATTGAATAGGCAGCTCCTGAAAAGCCTGATATACGCTACTCTCTGCTTTACGCCCGTCCTCATTGCCAAGAATCGCGATTATCCTGGCAGCCTTCACTGCCTCCTCGACACCTGCGTTAAAAAGGGCCATTCGATCCTTTGTGAAATCGCTGCTGTTATCGATATGGATCAATAATCTTTGAATTTCCCTTATTTGTTTTACAGGTATTTTCCACTTTCGTAAAAAAGTTTCTATATTATCGACATAACACTCCGTCAGTAACAAGGTCCACAATACAACAGGGTCCGTAAGCTTCTCCAGCGGCAGGGATTGAAATCTTTCAAGGGCCTCTTTTTGACTTGCAAGTCCTGGTAAATATGTATACAGTCCGCTTGCAGTCAACAATTTGAGCGCTTTTTGCTTGCTTTTGCCCATCAGCAGTTTCTCAAACTCCGTATAAATACGTTCCACTGCAATATTTTCTAAAAGGCAGCTATTTTTACGCAACGATTCGAACGCTTGTGCGTCCAGTTCAAACGAGAGCTGGCTGACAAAACGGAGCGCCCGCATCATCCGGAGTGCATCTTCGCGAAACCTTTCACCCGGTTCGCCGACAGTCACGATCCGTTTTTCAAGAATCGCTTTTTTTCCATGGAACGGATCAATTAAACGGCACTGTTTATCCATCGCTATCGCATTCATCGTAAAATCTCTTCGCTTTAAATCATCTTCGAGGGAACGGACGAATTCGACAGTATCCGGACGGCGGAAATCCGAATAACCGCTCTCCGTCCTGAAGGTCGTAATCTCATAGCCTTCACCATTTACTAACACCAACACAGTCCCATGTTCAATGCCAACATCCACGGTTTTCCGAAAGATTGATTTAATTTCGAGCGGGGTCGCAGATGAGGCAATATCAACATCATTGATTTCTTTATGCAAAAGATAGTCGCGTACAGAGCCGCCAACAAAATAGGCCTCAAAGCCCGCTTCTTCGATTTTTTCAAGGATAGGTACAGCTTTTAGAAATGTCTTGTTCATGGAGAAGATACTCCTTTATCGATCAGGTAATTTTGGAGACACCAGTTTACCGTATATCGATTCATATTTTGCTGTGATAATATCAGAGCGGAAATCAGATTGCACTTTTTGATAGGCCGCTTCAGAAAACTGTTTATGCAGTTCGGCATCGGACAGCAGTGCGACAGCTTTTTCAGCTATAGTTTCTATATCTCCGAGCCCGCAAATGTAGCCTGTTTTCCCATCCTCGATGACTTCCGGAATCCCGCCGACGTTTGTGCCGATACAAGGCACCCCGCAGGCCATTGCTTCAAGCAAAACAAGGCCAAAGCTTTCTTTTTCGGATAACAGCAGGATCAGGTCACTAATGGAATATAGTTCCTCCAGATTATCCTGTTTACCAAGGAACAGGACATGTTCTTCCAGGCCAAGTTCTTTAACCAGCTTGCTAACGATTGTCATTTCAGGCCCATCACCGACAAGAAGTAATTTTGCTGGAACCCTTTTCCGCGTTATATCAAAAGCATGCACTACGTCCTTCACTCGCTTAACAGCGCGGAAATTAGAGACATGGATGCAAACCTTTTCCGAATCACTAATTCCATATTGCCTTCGCAATTGATGTGAATCCGTTTTTTGATAGATGCGTTCATCAATGAAGTTATAGACCGTCAAAATATCCTTGTCAGGTGCTATCAATTCCATCGTTTGGCTGACGAGGGCATCGGAAACAGCCGTAACCACGTCCGACTTTTCGATTCCAAATTTTATTAAATCATTCAAGGACGGGTCATAGCCTAAAACCGTTATATCTGTTCCATGAAGGGTAGTGACTATCTTCACATCCGTATCCGCCATTTGCTTTGCCAATATCGCACATACAGCATGCGGGATTGCATAATGGACGTGCAGGACATCAAGCTTTTCTCTTTTGATCACTTCCGCCATTTTACTTGCCAGCGCAAGATCATAGGGAGGGTATTGAAAGACAGAATACGAATTGACTTCTACCTGATGGTAATAAATATTATGATACATCTTGTTTAACCGAAAAGGCAGGCTTGAAGAAATGAAGTGAATTTCATGGCCTTTTTCAGCAAGCAGTTTGCCGAGTTCGGTAGCAACTACTCCTGAACCTCCGACAGTCGGATAACAAGTAATCCCAATTTTGAGTTTCATATCATTCTCCTAATAAATCAGCTGAACCTTATTCTCCATCAGTCCCGCCTTGTTCATGTTCGATGTCTCTCCATGCCATATAACCATTCTTCAATCCGAGGATCAATACCTCTGCTGTTCCCATGTTTGTCGCAAGCGGTACGGCATAAACATCAGCCAGCCTGATCAAGGCAGTAACATCCGGTTCATGCGGCTGCGGCGTAAGCGGGTCCCGAAAGAAAATGACCATATCCATTTCATTTCTTGCAATCATCGCACCAATTTCCTGGTCTCCCCCAAGCGGGCCTGATTTGAATCTATGTACAGGCAAAGATACTTCCTGGGAAATGAGCATTCCCGTCGTCCCGGTCGCAAATAATTCGTGCCGTTCGAAAATATCTTTGTACGCTGTCACAAACCTGATTAAATCCTCTTTTTTCTTATCGTGGGCGATTAAGGCTATCTTCATCCAGACCGTCTCCTATTCGATGATATTTTCTAAGCCATATACGAGGCCACCCTGCTTCATTACCGTTTCAACGGCCAGTTTCACACCGGACATGAACGATGCCCGGTTAAAGGAATCGTGGCGCAGTGAAAGCATTTGCCCATCCGCTCCGAACAGTACCTGCTGGTGCGCGATTAACCCTGGAAGCCTTACGCTGTGGATGTGCATGCCGTCAATATTGGCGCCGCGTGCCCCATTTATCGTTTCTTTCTCGGCCGGATGCCCCTGTTCTTTTGTCTGCCTGCTGCTCTTGATCATTTCCGCTGTTTTTACAGCTGTTCCTGATGGCGCATCCAGTTTTTGATCATGGTGCAGTTCAATAATTTCAACATCAGGGAAAAATTTGGCTGCCATTTGCGAAAACTTCATCATCAAAATGGCGCCGACTGCGAAGTTAGGAGCGATGATGCAGCCCAACCCGGTTTCTTTGGTAAGCCTGGCCAATCTGTCCAAGTCCTGATTCGAGAATCCCGTTGTTCCAACTACAGGGCGAATCCCATGGGTCAATGCCGTTTCAGCATGCAGCATGCCGACTTCAGGTGTCGTCAGGTCAATCAGCACATCTGCTGTTACGCCTGAGAAACATTGTTCGACATCCGAATATACCGGTGCATTGATCCCTTGAAATCCTTCGATATCCTTTAGGTTCATCCCGTCATGCAAGTGATCCAGGACTGCTGCTAGTTCAAACCCATTTGTTTCGTGGACAAGCTTGACCGCTTCCCTGCCCATTCTTCCCCTTGGTCCAGCAACGATAATCTTAGTTTTCTCCACTGTCATCCACCCTCTCTGTTTCTTTTCCGATTCTTGTCCATCTGTCTTTGTCGCGGGTATTAAATTTATTCATGACTGCATCATGTGCCGTCTGTAAATCAATGTCTAATGAGTTTGCAAAACAAACAATCACAAAAAGCATATCGGCAAGTTCTGCTTCAACAGTGTTTTCCTTTTCTATCGATTTTTTTGGCTTCTCGCCGTAAAAATGGTTCACCTCACGGGCAAGCTCCCCTAACTCTTCAGAAAGCCTGGCAAGCATCGCAAGCGGACTGAAGTATCCTTCCTTAAACTGGCTTATGTATTCGTCCACTTCAGCCTGGAGCTCAGCCAACGTTTTTTTGTTCTCCAATTATATCACCCTTTTCACTGCTGCCTGTTACCTTATTCTTTCTAATGGTAGCGAAAACTTTCGTTTCTGACAACATTTGCGCCATTCTCGCCTGCATTGCTACTGGATGTTTATTCCTTTATAATTATGGTCACCTGAGGTTCAGAAAAACGGACTGCTGGAGCTAGACACCGGTACAAATTAAAAAAGTTATACTCTGGAGGTATTGAATTAGATGTTTACTGGCTTAAAGTTTAAAAATATATTTTTCATCCTGTTTGGTTCAGGGATACTCGGCTTTGGGCTGATCCATTTCAATATACAAAATAATCTTGCAGAAGGCGGCTTCACCGGGCTGACATTGATTATCTATCAATTAGTCGGAATTAATCCTTCTTATTCAAACCTGATCTTAAATATCCCGCTTTTTTTTCTTGGCTGGAGACATCTTGGGAAGACAGCTTTTCTCTATACGATAATCGGTACTGTCAGCTTATCAGTATGGCTGTGGATATTTGAACGATTCCAATTTGATATGCCGCTTGGCGACGATTTAATGCTTGCCGCACTGTTTGCCGGCATCTTCGTCGGTATCGGTCTTGGAATCATCTTTAGATACGGAGGCACCACCGGGGGTTCCGATATTATCGCCAGGCTTGCTTTCCGTTATACTGGCTGGAGCATGGGAAGAACGATGTTTTTATTCGATGCGCTGGTCATTACGCTTTCCATCATCACCTATCTTGATTACCGCGAAGCGATGTACACACTTGTGGCCGTCTTTATCGGTGCAAGAGTGATTGATTTCATGCAGGAAGGTGCCTATTCGGCCAGGGGTGCGATGATAATATCCGACAAAAACACGGAAATTGCCGCTAAGATCATGAAGGATATGGACCGGGGCGTTACTGTCTTAAGGGGCTATGGTTCATTTACCAAGACAGACAGGGAAGTGCTGTATTGTGTCGTCGGCAAAAACGAAATTGTCCGGCTTAAGAACGCGATCACCTCTGTTGATCCCCATGCCTTCGTCTCCGTCAGCATCGTCCATGATGTTCTCGGAGAAGGGTTCACATTGGATGAAAACAAAAATCCGATTGATCGCTAAAAGCGAAGTACCTTTTAATAAATAGACAAAAAAACAACTTCAGCATCTGCACCGAAGTTGTTTTATTTAAAGAAAAGAAGTACAAGTTTTTGAATTTTTACATCTTTTTATATGTCATTCTTCGTTGCGGCTCATTCCCGTATAAATCATGATCAATCGTACCAATTCAAGAACGGCGACAGCTGCGGCAGCGACATAAGTCAAGGCTGCGGCATTCAGAACCTTTTTCGTTTCCCTTTCTTCATCATTTCTGATGACTCCTAAGGAAACGACTTGATCCATCGCCCTTGATGAAGCGTTGAATTCAACAGGCAATGTAACGATTTGAAACACGACGGCTGCGGCCATGAAAGCGATGCCGACAAGCAGAAGTCCGGAAATTTGGGCAAAGATACCAATCAAAATCAGGACCCAGGATAAGTTTGATCCGATGTTCGCTACCGGCACAAGGGCATGGCGGATACGAAGAAAGGAGTAATCCTGCTGGTCTTGGATCGCATGGCCAACTTCATGCGCCGCAACGGCTGTACCGGCGACTGAATGGCCGTGGAAGTTGTCGGATGACAACCTGACTGTTTTCGAACGGGGATCGTAGTGATCGCTCAAGACGCCTCCCGTTTCTTCGACTGTGACATCATACAATCCGTTCTGGTCCAGGATTTGCCTTGCCACCTGGGCCCCTGCCATCCTGGAAGAAGACGGCACCTTCGAGTATTTCTTATAGGCACTTCTTACCTTCATCTGTGCAAATATCGGAACGAGAATGATGATCGCCAAATAGATGAAATACATATCTTCCTCCTGATTATTTCTAACGTACTTTAATTGTATGTTTCGAGAAGGGTACTGTCAATCATTTCGCTCTTTGATTGATTTTTCCTTACCGCCTTTATATTTTCTCCAACCAACGTAGGATAATGTCAAAATAATGATGCTTCCTGTCGAGATAATCACCCACCAAAGAGATGGATCTGCCTCGTCTTCATTCATCTCGTCAAAAATTGATTTAAAATCCTGCTGCAATGCGTCCAACTCTTTCTGGCTCCCTTTTTCTGAAAAAACCTGGGTGCTATTCTGATTGATAAACTGCAGGCGTTCATCCAGCTTTTGGATCCTATCCGGTGCAAGATCAACCTTTAAGCTTGGATAGATCATGTCATATTGAGATAGCAGCGTATTTAGCTGTACATGAAATTCCTCGGGGTCCTGCTTCTTAACCGCAGCTTTAGTCTGACTGAACGTTACCATCAACTGATCTTCCATGGCAGTCCACAACGGTTGATGTGTGGAGTTAATCGCATCAATAACAAGCCGGAATTTAGTCACTGAATTTACTTTTTCTGCCGAGGATGCTTGATTATTTTTCACAGCCTGTAATGCTTGATTATGGGCCACTGTAATGATACGAAGTTCATCCATACTGAAAATCTGTTCTTTGGCAGTGGCTTTTAAAAACTGATCCGAGAAATAAGACAGCATTTTTTCTGTATCTTCATATCTTTTCAGCTTTGTCAGCTGCAATGCCTCATCAGAGATTTCATCTAATTGAAGTAAATTAGAGGGGGACTCTGCTTGAACATTAGAAAAAGAAACTGCAAATACAACGCATAACAGCAACAGAATTTTTTTTGCCATACCCTTGTCCCTCCTTATTTCTCTACTAAACAATATGAGAGACGATTTAAGAGTAGACCAGAGTTAGGCAATTATTTTTCTAGCGATAGGGTGTATCGGTGTTTGCGAAAGCCAAAATAATAACCAATGAAGATAGATAGTATGCTTAACCAAAAAGTAAAATAGCCAATTCGGTCCATATAAAGCATGAGGTCGCTGTACCTGGGCATCATGTTAAATACATAATCGATAATATCATTATGTATCGTCCATATTGCTGCTGCAATCAGGTGCCATGCTTTCATGCGGTAGAACGGTGAATAAAGAATTCCCTGAATCGCCATCGCGAAATGTGATGCTATCAGCATATAGCCTTCCCACGGTAAATACCCCGTCGTATAAAGGGTTAAGAGATTCATGACAACAGCCCAGATCCCGTATTTAAAAAGCGTAACAATCGCCAGTGCCTCGATCAATCCCCAATTTGTTTTCAATAAAAAAGCGAGCAGGACAAATGCAAAAAACAAACTGGCCGTAGGGCTATCAGGAACAAACGGCAAAAAGATTGCAGGTGTTTCCTGTAATTGATAGCCATACCAATAATACCCGTAAATAGTCCCTAAAATATTGATGACGAAAAGCAAAGCGATTACATTTCTATTAGCAAAAAACACATAAAGGATATTCATACCCTTCCCTCTTTCTATGCTTCAATCAACTGGTCTGACATGCTTTACTTCCATTCTACCTTTATTGTCCAGGGAATCCAAATTTATTCTCTAATTATGTCGAAAAAAAACTGACGAAGAAGTTCCGCCAGTTTATTAATGTTAATATAGTATATCTTTTTCAACGAGAATTGGTGTCTGGCTCCAGCGCCTAGCCCCGACGCACAGGACGTGCTAGTGCCGGCGAAGACATAAGGATGTGGCGGCTCTTAGCCGACGTTCCTTTTTACCAGACGCTTGCGCTTTTCTTGTGTTATTCTGATTTTGCATTTGAGATGAATTCAGCCAGCTTTTCTAAATCCTCATCTGAACCTTTGAACATACCGGCTGGCATCGCGCCTTGGCCTTCCTTAGCAATTTTCGCAACTTCTTCAGGCGTAAGGCCGGTATCCAGCAATGTAGGCGCCGAGGCACCACCGGTTAGTTCAGCGCCATGACAGCTGATGCAGCCGCTGGCATTGAATACTTTATAGCCTTCACTTTCTTTGTCAACTGAGCTTTCCGCAACGATTTCCCCTTGCTTCTTGGCTGCTTCCCAGTCATGGGTAGAAGCTGATTCCCAGGTAAGGAAAAAGATAGCCGCAATTGCAAGCAGCATGAACCCTACTGCAAACGGACGTTTTGCAGGACGGCGGTGCGGGCCGCGGTCGATAAACGGCGCAAGCATCAGCGCCCCGAATGCTAGTCCGGGAATGACAAGTGCTCCAATAACATTATAAGGGCCGGAAGCATAGGTATATTTCAATAATTGATAAAGAAATAAGAAATACCAGTCAGGCAATGGGATATATGCAGTATCAGTCGGATCCGCGATTCTCTCTAACGGAGAAGGGTGGGCAACTGTTAAGCATAAATAACCAACAAGGAAAACTGCCCCAACCATCCATTCCTTTAACAGGAAGTTAGGCCAAAACGCTTCCGTTTTACCTGGATATTCCGAATAATCCTTCGGAATATTCGGTTTACGATGCTCAGCCGTTTTAATACGTGAGTCGCCAACGAACTTCATACCTTTTCCACGCTGCATTGAACAATTCCCCTCCTTTATGAAAAGGTTATTAATAATCTAGATTCGATTTCTCTTTTACAATGGGCCGGAAATACCCTGTTTGCGGATCATCAGGAAGTGAGCCGCCAATAAGCCCATAAGTGCCCCAGGCAGGAAGAATACGTGTATTGCAAAGAAACGGGTAAGTGTTTGCGCCCCGACAATGGTCGGATCCCCGGCAAGCAATGTTTTAATTGCCGTACCGATGAATGGAACGGACTCAGCGATCTGCAAACCTACTTTAGTCGCAAAGAGCGCTTTCATATCCCAAGGCAGCAAATAGCCTGTGAAACCTAAACCAAGGACGATGAAGAAAATGAGCACTCCAACAATCCAGTTAAGTTCACGCGGTTTTTTATAAGCTCCCTGGAAGAATACGCGAAGTGTATGTAAAAACATCATAACGATAACCAGGCTCGCTCCCCAGTGGTGCATACCGCGGATGATTTGTCCGAAAGCTACTTCATTTTGCAAATAGAATACAGATTGCCAAGCATTTTTAATATCAGGTACGTAGTACATAGTCAGGAACATACCTGAAAGGATTTGGATTACTGTGATGAAAAATGTCAATCCGCCAAAGCAGTAAACAAACGCTGAGAAGTGATGCGCCGGGTTTACGTGTTCTGGAACCTCATGGTCAGCAATATCCCGCCATAACGGCGTAATATCTAACCGCTCATCAACCCAGTCATAAATCTTGTTTAACAATTATTACGCCCCCTTATGCGGTTTTACTTGGCCTAAATAAAGCATTCCGTCCTTTTCATTATAATCATAAACGTCCAGTGGTGCTACCGGCGGTGTTCCCGGAACGTTTACCCCGTCTTTTGTATATCTGCCATAGTGGCAAGGACAGAAAAACTGATTTGGATTGGACTTGTCCGTATTCCAGTCAACCGTACAGCCCAAGTGCTTGCATACCGGTGATAAAGCGACTATTTTGCCATTATCATCTTTATAAACCCAGGCGACTTTGGTTTCTTCGGACTTGTACCAGGCGTCTGTTTGCTCATACGTAAAGTCGACACGCTTTGGTTCAGTTGTCAAATCGGACACTTTTTGATTAGTAGCGATAAAATCCCCGCCTGCATCCGCCTTCAGTACAGGGTCAACAGCAAATCTAACCATTGGCATTAACATACCGGCTGCCATGAACCCACCTACTCCAGTAAGTGTGTAACTAAGGAATTGACGTCTTGAAACATTATGTTTGCTCATGCATTTTCCCCCCCTCTATCAGAAGCTTCAGTCCAAGCGGACCAATTGATAGTAACACTATAAAACTAGGACATTACAATGATATATCAATAATTCGGCAAGGTCAACATTCTGTTAAATTTTAAAGATGCAATAATGTGTCTAAATTTCGAAAATTTCAAAAAAGGCCATTTATGCCTCATTCCATTTTCTTTTGAACAAGTCAAATACCTGGCGTGCCTGGTCACCCACCATGGTCCGTACCTGTTCTTCCCCAAAATGTTCGAGGGGGATAGAAGGCATCCAGATTAACGTGCCCGCAAACTCAGGCTCCCTGGCTTTCCACTCACTGTCAGATGTGATGAAATAAATGTTTTGAAAGCTGCCTATTTCATTTTTCCAATCGTTAACCAGTTCCATTCTTTTGTCGATGTCAACGCTTGACAAGTAAGCAAGTGAAGGCATCAGCATAATTCGGCCTTTAAATTGATGTTCGATAGCAGCAGTAAGCAACGTGATAAAATCATACATCGATGCCGATTGTTTCATTCCATTCTCAAATGCAACGGGTACAAGCGGCACGAGTACGGTATCGATATACTCCCTTGCCTTATCAAAGGTATCAATATCTTTTGGTGTCCATCTCAAAGATTAAAACCTCCTCAAACTTATGTATCAACTCCCATATTATTTTAGCATTTTTCTTCTTTATATAGTATCTTTACCAATTCCACGCGATTTTACTATTGAAACTGTCATTTTTTTTGACCAAGACAAAATAAAAAAACCTGCCCTTACGGGAGGCTTTAAGTATTTTGTCTTGATTTACCTAGTTTGTTTCTCTATTTTGTTTAACTGGTCTGATAGTTGAAGGAAAGCTGTTTCATCATGGCGGTCTAAAGCTTCATCGATCTGCAGCAATATTTTTTCGCGTTGGAACGTGAGAATCGTTTTCTCTAAAAACTGTTCGGCAAGAATTTTGTCTTTTTCATTAGATGTGCTGCTTTTTTGCATAAAAGGATTGTCCTCCAGCACAGCTGCATATTGATAGATAGAATATGCAGATTTGAAATTCAATTGGATATAGATTTCCTCCTCGCGATTCAGCCTGATATCGTGGAAGGACTTTTCTGCATCTGTCGTCATGATGTTAGATTTGTAAAATCTGAATGGGGCTTCGTCAACACAGTGCGTTGACATCACAAGTCCCCTGGGGCAATATTGCGCATGTTCCACAAAATGTACCTTCTTCATTAATTGGTCATGGCTCATTAGATAGTTCAAAATCCACACACATTCTCTTCTTTTTAATTGATAATGATTCAAAAACCAACGAATGAAATCTTTCTTTTCATTTACAGATACAGGAGCAGCCACCATGAGTTCCCTCCTCTGTTTTCATTTGTCCCACTCAAGGCTTCCTACATTCTTCTCATTCTGCCAGACGTTCCAAAATCAGCACATATTCATCATTAGATGGGTTTTCTGCGGCTAGTTTACTAAATATTTCTCTAGCTGTAGGCCGGTCTCCTTCTTCAATTAAGAAGAATCCGTAATCTTCCAGAAAGTCGTGGTTGTTCTTAAATGAATTATATGCATTATGATAGTCATTTAATGCCACTTCATATTGTTCTAATTTTTGATGGCTCACAGCAGAGAACCAATCAAACTGTGGATCCTCTTCGCCGTATTTCTTAACTTCTTCGATGCATTCAAGAGTATCTTGATAACGTTCCTCCTGCATCAACAACTTTAATAATGTCAAGGCGGCTTCTAAATAGCCCGGGTCAATTGCAAGTGCCTCCCTAAACATTCGCTCCGCTTCACGGGGCTCTCCTTTTTTCAGGGCTATCTTCCCGCCATAAAAATACAGATCTTTGTTAAATTCATCAACCCTGATTCCCTCTTGTACGGTTCCAAGCGAGCGGTCTATATCTTCAAGGTGTTCATAAGCCCTTGCCAGATATAAATATAAGGAGTTATATTCCGGGTCAAGCCCTTTCAATTCCGTAAATTTTTCAACAGCGGTCTCGTATAAGCCGGCTTGATAGGCAGTAAGGCCGTATTCAAATAGCGTGTTGATTTCAAGCCTTGCATCCAAGGCCTTTTCAAAGTAAGGGAGCGCTTCCTCAAAGCGGCCTAAGCCGCCCAAAGCCTCAGCCACTCGTTGATTCAAATTGGCTCCGCCGATTTCAGTTTCAGTGGCAAGCACCTTCATATAGCTTGCAAGTGCATCCTGGTCTCTTCCCTGCTGATAATACAGCTCTCCCAGAGCAAAATCGATCAAACGCTCTTCAGGAAGCAGTTTACTTGCTTTCAACAGCTTTTGCTCGCTTACTTCATCCATGCCCTGCATTTGATATAAATCGGCTTCTAGGAGGAGCGCACTTGGATAGATTTCATCCTCAGGGCTGATTCGAGCAAGCAAGACAAGCGCTTCATCTTCCTGATCGCCGTCAATCAAAATTTCAGCAAGCGACAGCATCAGTTCGCCTTCCTCGGGAAACAGTCTCAATAACTGCTCATACAAATCTTTTGCTTCTTCGATAAATCCAAGCTGCAGCATTTCGTCCGCAAGCAGGAGCATGTCTTCGGCAGACTCGGAAGCTTTTATTCGTGCAATCTGGATCCCCGCTTCTTCAAATTCCCCTTTTTTCAATAGTTGTAACGTCTTTTCTACTATATTCATTGGCCTTTTCCTTCCGCTATCGTTTATCGTTTGATTTCTAGAAAAGCGCAAGCGCCTTGTAAAAAGGAACGTCGACTAAGATCCGCCACGTCCTGTGGCACATCGACATCAGCGCATCCCTGCGCAAGTCCGATAAGCATAAGACGAGCAGCTGTATGGGGAGCGGTTTTCTCCCCATCAGATGATTGGCTTATGACCTCGAGGGGCTAGGCTGCTTGCGCTAGACATCTTTAGGCAGTGACAACTTTACCATAATCAAACGCAGAAATTCCATTAGGATAGCTTATGAATGCAATCCTTCGCGAATAAGTTATAGCTTATTTCTCCATTGACATGCAATTCTCCTCTTTGGTGACAAAGATCATTTTTTAATTCCGACAGTTTACAAACTAAACAATATCTAAAAAGGATAAAAAAAAGACCAGGAAGCGTCCCCGGTCAAGAATGAATCAACTCTGAAAGGTGTTCGAAAAATTGCGGATAGGATACTTCTATTGCTGAAGCGTCCAGTAAATTCATCTCGCTGCGGGCAATCAGCCCCGCCACCGCAAGCATCATGCCGATGCGATGGTCTCCATGGCTTGAAACCGTGCCGCCATGTAAGGTAACTCCTCCATTAATGATCAAGCCGTCATCCGTCGGTGTTATATCAGCGCCTAGTGACGAAAGCTCTTTCGCAACCGTATCAATGCGGTTTGTTTCTTTCACTTTCAGTTCTGCCGCATCTTTTATCACTGTTTCTCCTTCTGCCTGAGTGGCAAGCAGGGCGATAATCGGCAGTTCATCTATCAAGCGGGGGATAAGTTCCCCAGAGATCTCGATTCCTTTTAAGCTTGATGAGCGAACAATGATATTCCCAACCGGTTCTCCATCACTCTTGACCGGTTCGACTTCAATATTGGCACCCATCTGTTTAAGACAATCGATGATCCCCGTTCGCGTAGGATTCAACCCGACATTGACGAGCTTCACTTCACTATCTTTCGTAATCGCGGCGGCAACCATGAAAAAAGCAGCCGAAGAAATATCTCCCGGCACATCAATATGGGCCGCTTTAAAGGATTGATTTCCTTTTACCTTTATCGTATTCCCGTCTCTTTCAACGCGGCCGCCGAATTGGACGATCATTCTCTCCGTATGGTCTCTTGTTCTGGTTGGCTCAATGACAGCAGTTTCTCCTTCTGCCTGAAGGCCGGCAAGCAAAATCGCTGACTTTATCTGGGCACTCGCCACGGGGAGCTCATAGGTTATTCCCTGCAATTTTCCGCCGCGGATGGTAAGCGGGGCGAATTCCCCATTATTTTTACCCTCCACAATGGCGCCCATTTGCCTTAACGGCTTTACCACCCTTGTCATTGGACGTTTGGCAATGGAACTATCACCGGCAAGGGTTGCCTCGAACGGCCTGCCAGCAAGAATGCCAAGCATTAACCGTATCGTCGTTCCAGAATTTCCGACATCCAGCAGTTGCTCCGGTTGAACGAGCCCATTCATGCCGCCTCCGAAAACGCGGGTCAATGGACCATCTTCTTCGATTGCGACCCCAAGCTTCCTAAAGCAAGCAATCGTACTCAGGCAATCGGCGCCGGCAAGAAAATTGCTGATTATCGTTTCACCCTCGGCAAGAGCCCCGAACATAATCGACCTGTGAGAAATTGATTTGTCTCCAGGTATCGAAACCGTTCCTCTGAGCGACGTGATATTGGTCTGCAATGTAACATTTTTCATATAATCATTCCTTTGGATATGAATATAAAAACGTCTAAGCAATGAACGTCCCATAATTTGTGCGATGCTTGATGCACTTTTCAGCTTTACTTCTATCGTAGTCCGTTTGAAAACTGACGACGAGTACGCCGTATATTTCTTCTTCCCTTGTCTCGAGGATTCTGATATTCGTGATGCTGATGCCTTCCTGGGCGAAATAACCGGTGATTTCGGAAATTATACCCGGATAATCAGGCACATCAATATATAAATCGTAGAAAGCAGGAATCGCTCCTTTAGCATGTACCGGCAGTTCATCACGAAATTCTTTGGCACTTTTAAAAAAACCAAGAATGGATTCAGCGTCATCCTGTATTAATACCGATTTTACGCGTTCCATTTCTTTGAGCCAATCATCCATCAGATCCAAAAGCACCGTTTTGTTCTGTATGGAGATATCGCGCCACATGACCGGACTGCTGGAGGCTATTCTGGTTATGTCCCGAAAACCGCCAGCTGCAAGGCGGGAGACGAGGCTATTTTCTATGTTGTAATTTTTAGCCTGTTGGACGAGGCCGGCAGCTATAATGTGCGGAAAATGGCTGATGACGCCCGTCAGCCTATCATGTTCTTCCGGGGTAACAACCAGGAAATTGGCCTGGGTTCCCTCAAGCCATGACTTAAGCTGCTCGATTTTTTCTATATCGGTTTCTTCATTTGGCGTCAATAAATAAAAAGCATTTTCAAACAGACGGGCTTTCGCTGCACCTGGACCGCTTTTATGGGATCCTGCCATTGGATGTCCGCCAATGAAACAGATTCCCTTGTTGGTGAGGCATTTAGCCGTATCAGAAATTCCCTGTTTGGTGCTTCCGACGTCCGTAATAATAACACCCTGCTTTAGATCCATGGATGACAGGGTGCGCATGATCCGCTCCGTCTCAATGACCGGAACTGAAATGATTATTAGATCAGCTTTTGAAGCTGCCTCTTCCAGGACGTCGCAATCTTCATCAATGATTCCGAGCATTTTAGCTAACTGAACATTTTTTTGATTGACATCATAGCCAATAATCCTCACATCTCGATGATGCTGTTTAATTGCAAGCGCAACGGATCCGCCAATTAAGCCGAGACCGATGATAAATACGTTTCCCCTCATGAACTCACCCCCACCTACAGGGAATATTACATTTTGCGTACTATTATGATTTTTTTGAAGCAAGGTATTCCTTCATGATTTCAATAATTCCCTTATTTTGTTCAGCAGAGCCTACCGTTACCCTGACAGAAGTTGGGAAGCCAAGTGCCTGTCCTGAACGGACAATAAAACCTCTTTCAAGCAGAAATTGAAACACCTCGTCACCATCTGCCTGAAAATCAATCAAAATGAAATTTCCTTGTGATGGATAATAAGAAAGTCCTTCTTCTTCACAAAAACGGTAATATTGTTGAAGTCCTTTCCGATTTTCCAGCTTGCATTCTGCAATAAATTCCTGGTCACTGATTGCCGTCATCGCAGCAAGCTGCGCCAATGTATTCGTATTAAATGGTGCGCGGGCCGGTTCAAGCTTCTGGATGATTTCTTCGTTTGCCACACCGTATCCAACACGTAAGCTTGCGAGGCCGTATATCTTGGAAAAAGTCCTTAACACAATAATATTTTTATACGTTTCGATAAGTTTGGTGCTATCAGGATAATCTGCTGCGTCAACATATTCAAAATAGGCTTCATCAATCACGACAAGCACATCTTTAGGGACTTCTTTTAAAAAGCTTATCAATTCTGCTTCTGTAATATAAACGCCTGTCGGATTGTTAGGCGTGCACAGCCAGACGACGGCGGTATTTTCATCGATTTCTTCAAGCATCCGCGGTAAATTATGCGCTCCGCCCACAAGTTCCACTTCCCTGATTTCAGCGCCTTCAATGACGGCGTTGTGGCGGTATTGTGAAAAGCTCGGGGTTGCCATTACGGTATTCCAGTTGGAAGTGAGAAGGCTGCGGGAGATAACCTGGATAATCTCGTCAGTGCCATTTCCAAAAATGAGTTCTGTTTCCTTCACTCCTAAATAACTAGAGACAGCCTGCCTCAGCATCGTTGCGTATCCATCTGGATAGATGGCATACGATTCATTGAAACTGCTTATCACCTCTTTAACAGTTTCGGAACAGCCAGAAGGATTTTCATTTGAAGCAAGTTTCGTGATGCTTTCAAGACCGTATTGTTTTTGCACTTCCTGAATCGATTTTCCGGGCTGGTAAGGCTTTAACGAAAGTACGGCGTCTTTCCATTTCATTAACATTCACCTCAGTTAGGTAGATTCAACGCTTTAAAGCGGCAGAGTATATAGCTAGTATAGCACATTTCCATGTTTTAGCGATAGATTTATCTTTAGTTTTCAGATTTTTCAACAGCTGCTTATGAATGATTTTGTAGATCAGGACGCAAAGCAATCGCTTTTTCCAGATAAGCGTGTTGGATATCCTGCTGTGCTGTGTCTGTATTGAGATGAAGCATAATGCGAATACAGAATTTCAGCGAACTTGGTACAGGAATTTCCTTCATGCACATGACAGGCACATACATCCATCCTTCAAATTTACGAAGAGCCTTAGCTGGGAAGGCGGAACTAAGGTCGTCCGTAACAGAAATAAAAACAGAAGCAACTTTATCCGGGTCTATCTCATTTTCAGCAATCATCACAGACAACAGTTTTTCTGTTGCATCAATTATAGCGCGTTCATCATTTTTTTCGACAGTCGTTGCACCCCTGATTCCTCTAATCATATTGCTCCCCCTTCGATTTTACGACGTTCACTTCCCGCTGTACATAAGCGAAAGGCTATCCAGAATCTCACTGTCAGGAATATCTTCCATTTGAGGATGGCCAACCTTTTGAAGCAGTACAAATGTGATTATATTGCTGACATTCTTTTTATCTCGTTTCATAAAAGACAGCAACTCTGATTTCTTATCGTCCCGATCAATCGTTGTTTCATAGCCCAATGTATGTATCCAGCTTATAAAGCGTTGCATATCAAAATCGAGGCCAAGCCTTCTTTGGCTTAAATGCAAGGCGAAGATCGTCCCGGTCATGACCGCTTCGCCGTGAGAGATGCTGCCATAGCCCAGTAATCCTTCAATTGCATGGCCGAGCGTGTGGCCAAGGTTTAAATAAGCCCTTACCCCTGTTTCTTTTTCATCTTCGGCAACAATCGCTGCTTTGATTTCGATTCCTCTTTTAATCATATGCATGAGTTTTTCTTCGGTCAGATCATTCAGATTACCTATCGAGGACAGCAGCCAATTGTAAAAATCGCTATCCTGGATAAGGGCTTCCTTAACTACCTCCGCAAACCCGGAACGCCATTCCTTTGGAGGCAATGTCCTTAAGAAGTCTAGATCAAAAAATACTGCTTCCGGCTGATAGAAAACGCCAATCATATTCTTTCCTTGCGGATGGTTGATCGCGACCTTCCCGCCAACTGCACTGTCGTGGGCAAGCAGCGTTGTCGGGATTTGGAGAAAGGGGATCCCTCTCATGAAAGTAGCCGCAACAAAGCCCGCCACATCCCCGACCGCACCGCCGCCTAGCGCAATAATCACCGATTTCCTGTTTAAATTCTCCGAGAGCGCAAAGCTTTGGCACTGATAAAACACGTCAAAGCTTTTCGCATGCTCTCCTTCTGGGACTATGTATTCACAGATCGGGATATTGGTCTGAGACAGGCTTTCCTTTACGGTATGCAAATGAAGGCCAGCGACTTTTTCATCTGTAATAATCATGATCTTCCCGGTCAGGCGATAGTGGCCGATGATAAAATCAGTCAGTGATCTGACGGTATTCCGGCCGATAAAAACGGGATACGATTTGGATGGTGTTTTAATTTCGATGGTTTCCATAGCCGATTAAAACTCCTTTGCCTCTTTCTTATGGATCTCTATCGCCTCAGCCAGTTTATCAAAACGGTCAGACGGGAATTGATCGACAAGAGCACGGGCAAGCTCCCAGGCTACCACCGCTTCAGCGACCACTGCGGCGGCAGGTACTGCACAGCTGTCGGAACGCTCGATGCTTGCGGTAAACGTTTCTTTCGTATCAATGTCCACACTTTGCAGCGGTTTGTACAATGTCGGGATCGGCTTCATGACGCCGCGGACAATAATCGGCATTCCGGTAGTCATGCCGCCTTCCAAACCGCCAAGGCGATTCGTTTTCCGGTAGTAGCCTTCTTCCTGATTCCAAAGGATTTCATCATGAACCTCACTGCCGGGAAGATGGGCCGCTTCAAAGCCGATTCCAATTTCAACGCCTTTGAAAGCATTGATGCTGACAATGGCAGCCGCAAGCTTCGCATCCAGCTTCCGGTCATAGTGAACATAACTCCCGACCCCTACAGGCATTCCCTCGACAATTACTTCAACGATTCCACCAATCGAATCACCGTTCTTCTTAGCCTCGTCGATTGCGTCCATCATTTTTTGTTCAATACTAGAATCGAAGCAGCGGACGGGTGAAGCTTCCGTTCGTTCCTGAAGCTCACGAATGGACGAATACCCTTGCGGATTCGCCTTAATTCCACCGATTTCAATAACATGTGAAGCCACTTCAATTCCAAGAAGCGACAATAGTTTTTTGGCAACGGCTCCGGCGGCGACTCGTACCGTGGTTTCCCTCGCCGAAGAACGCTCGAGGACATTTCGCAAATCACGGTGGCCATATTTAATTCCGCCGTTTAAGTCGGCATGTCCCGGCCTTGGCCTGGTAATTTTCCGTTTAACCTCTTCCGTTTCTGTTTCGTCTAGGGGCTCACTGCCCATTATTTTCGTCCAATGCGTCCAATCCTTGTTTTCAACCACAAGAGCAACCGGTGAACCAAGTGTAGAACCGTGCCTGATTCCTGATGCGATAAACGCCTGGTCCTTTTCAATTTGCATTCTTCTGCCGCGGCCATGTCCCTTCTGGCGGCGTGCCAGTTCTTCGTTGATATCTTCCTGTGTGATTGGCATGCCAGCAGGCAAACCCTCAATGATTGTGGTTAACTGTGGACCGTGGGATTCCCCAGCCGTTAAATATCTCATTTCCGCTTCCCCCTTTTATCTCTTTCAAGGATTTATGTATCAATATACCATAGTTTTAAGAAAAGTGGGAACAGTATACGGTGAAATGTTATCGGTGTTTTTTATAAAAAAAAGTATCCTCCGTCTCGAACTGATAGCGGGCAGGATTAAATATTTGTTCCGTACTGCCAACAAAAAAAATTCCCCCGCTTTTAAGGGAAGCGCTGAATTTATGGTAAAGGATGTTTTTCGCTTCCTCAGTAAAATAGATCAGCACATTGCGGCAGACAATTAAATCTAATTGCGAGTCAAACCGGTCAGCCAGCAGATTATGTTTTTTAAAAATTACTGCCCTCTTGATTTCATCAGCAATTTGATAGAAGTCTCCATTTTTTGAAAAATACCGAGCCCTCATAGCTGCGGGAATCTCAGTAAGTGAGCGTTCCGGATAAATGCCCAGTTTGGCACGGGCCAATGCCTTTTCATCAATGTCTGTGGCCAGTACTTCGATTTGTGATAAAGGAACAAATTTGGAAAGCACCATTGCGATTGTATATGGTTCCTCTCCAGTAGAGCAGGCTGCACTCCATATTTTCAATTTCCGCGACGAATTCAACAAGCCAGGAAAAATTTTTTCCTCTAATACTTTCCATCTTTTTTCATTTCGATAGAACTCGGAAACGTTGATTGTCATTCTATCGAGGAATTCGTTTAAGATGTTAGGGTCTTCTTCAATTGCTTTATAATAGACACGAAATGATTTATATCCCTTTTTTTCATATAACGAAATAAGCCTGCGTTTCATCTGGGCTTCCTTGTAAAGTGATAAATCGATTCCTGTGAGCTTTTTGATATGTATGATGAATGCTTCATACTCTTGCGGCATAGATACGTCCCCCTGCTTTTTTTACTTCCGCCCACTAATATATCGGAAGAAGTTTGCAGGAAGTTTGCTTTTAGGACATAATTATCAAATGATCTTTTTTAAAAAAACAAAAAGCTTCGCCGGATGGCAAAGCTAGATTGATTAATATACCCATTCACCGATTGACTTAGCGTATTCCGCCAATTCTTCTTCTTTGAAAAATAAGCTGATTTCACGCTCTGCACTCTCCAGTGAATCAGATCCATGAATGATATTTTTGCCGACAGTAACAGCGAAGTCGCCACGGATTGTAGCTGCAGCTGCGTCTTTGGGATTTGTTGCACCCATCATCTGGCGTGCGACAGCGATTACATTTTCGCCCTCCCAGACCATCGCAAAAACGGGGCCGGAGGTGATGAAATCGACTAGTTCTCCGAAAAAAGGACGCTCTTTATGTTCACCATAGTGCTGCTCGGCAAGTTCTGTTGAAATCGCCATCAATTTTGCTCCAGCTAAACGGAAGCCTTTTTTCTCGAAACGAGAAACAATTTCACCGATGAGGCTGCGCTGTACACCATCGGGTTTAACCATTAGAAACGTTTTTTCCATGAATGTCCACTCCTGCTATGTATGAATGATATTTGCCTAAATCTTAGACAATCCTCAAAAATAGTATCATTGTTTTGAAAATTACGCAACCTTTCGGATATCAATAATTAAAATTTTCGTTTACCGATGAATTTCGCTATTTCGGAAAATGTGTTTTTTGCACGGTTGGGGGGCAGTGTCTCCAATATTGCAAATGCTTTTTTCAAATAAGCGTCTCCCATTTCAGACGCCTTTTCAATCGCTCCTGAAGCGTTGATTGTATCGATTATATCAGTTAATTCATCTTTCGAGATATTTTCATGGACGCTTCCAACCAAGGCCATGATCCTTGGGTCTTCCATGGCGATCAACACGGGAAGCGTGATATTTCCCTGCCTGAGATCGCCTCCAGCGGGTTTTCCGAGCTCCTTTTCCGTTCCTGTAAAGTCGAGGATATCATCGGTGATTTGATAGGTCATCCCGACATAATAGCCGAACCGGAACAGTTGTTTATGGACATGCTCCTCCACGCCTGCGGCAATGGCGCCTAACTGGCAGCTTGAGGCGATGAGCAGGGCCGTTTTCCGCCTAATCCTTTTTAAATAGGTTCTTAAATTCTGGCCGAAATCATATTTATCCTTGATCTGCTCAATTTCGCCTTTGCATACTTCGATGATTGCATGGGCAAGAAGCTGATGGGCAAGAGGATTCTTGATTTCAGACATCACCTCAAGAGACCTGGCAAAAATGTAGTCGCCTGTATACATGGCGACACGGTTATCCCACTTTGATTTAATTGTCGGTGCTCCGCGGCGCAAATCTGAATCATCAATAACGTCATCATGGACAAGCGACGCCATATGGATCAGTTCAAGTGCAATCGCAGCGTTTTTCACCACATGGATATCATATTGGCCAAATTTTGCTGCCAGCAATACAAAAACTGGGCGAATCCGTTTCCCTCCGGATTGCAGCAGATGCAAAGATGCTTGTCTAAGGACAGGCGATTCGGCGTGTATGGTAGCTTCTAATTCTTTTTCAATGATTTGCAGATCTGTATTCAAAAAGGAATACAATATGTTAAGTTTCATAAACTCCACCCAGCTTTTGTAAATGCTTTTCATCCAGCGCAAGCAGCCTAGCCCCGACGCACAGAACGTGCTAGTGCCGACATTGCCACAGGACGTGGCGGTTGTTAGTCGACGTTCCTTTGAACAAGGCGCTTCCGCTTTCGGTATTTATTTCAATTTATAGCCAAAATGTGTAGCGGCTGCCCCGCCGCTGTGGGCTTTGTAGCTGACATTCCGGAAACCGGCTTCCTTAAACATGCCTGCCAGCTCCTTCATCCCCGGAAAATCCCGTGCCGACTCCTGGAGCCATGAGTATTCCTGAAAGCTTTTGGCGAACAGCTTGCCAAACAATGGCATTACAAAACGAAAGTACATATAATACAGCTGTTTAAACCCTATCATCGTCGGCTGTGAGGTTTCGAGACAAACCGCCATTCCTCCCGGTTTCAAGACCCTGTTTAATTCCTTTAATACCTGCAGGTAATCAGGAACATTGCGAAGTCCGAATCCAATTGTCACATAATCAAAAGTATTATCTTCAAACGGAAGCTCCATGGCATTTCCGTGAATCAATGTTACGTAATCATCCAGTTTCAACTCTTCGATTTTCTCTTCACCGATTTTAAGCATATTTTTGCTGAAATCAAGGCCGGTGACTTTGCCAGTTGGGCCGGTTTTTTCCGCGAGAGCAATGGTCCAGTCAGCTGTTCCGCAGCAAACATCAAGAGCAGCCGCCCCCTTAGGGACATCCATTCGATCCGTCGTATATTTACGCCATTTGATGTGCTGCTTGAAACTTATGACAGAGTTCATTTTGTCATAATTATCATATATTTTTTCAAAAACATGATGAACTCTTTGTTCTTTTGACTGCTGCATAGTTCACCCTTCTTCCACAATTGAATTTGCTGTAATGGATGTATATTCCAAAATGGCGCCGATCCTTTTTTTTAGGGTCACGTTCTGGGGAGAAAGCTTTTCCAGTGTCTGTCTGGAGGAATCCTGAGCATAAGCGATGCACTGATCCATTTTGTTCAGCACGAGAGCTATTTGCTCATTCGATAAAGAGCCTGCCCTCTCTTTTTTTGGGAAAGAAATTTTTCTTACTATCTCGAAAATGATGGATTGTCCAGTTTCCAAATAGCTTTTCTTCTCGTTATGAAGGCGGTTCAAGAGAAGGATGTTCGCGGAGAGTTCCTTCCAGCCTGGTCTATTAAAGTTATCAGCCACTTTCCTGATCAATGACGATTCGATTGCCTTCACGCTTTCGATAAGACAGGAAATTTCATCCAGTGACTTTTGGTATAATAAAATTTTATGTTCATTTATGTCTTTTATCGCGCTAGCTAGAACGCGAATTAACGGAATGTTTTCGACTTCTGACAGTAACTGATAGTATAGGCCGCTGTAGTAATCCCCGGCTAACACTGTTAATTGCCGGTTTTTCAGGCTGCCCCCCTCTTCATCCTGCAGGGAGGTGTTAGTTACATTTTCATGGGCGTCAAGGGCCATCTGCACCAGCATGGTAGATAAGATATATTTTTTTCTTTCCTCATCTGTTATCTCCAATTCGTTAAACAAGCCCATAAGCAAAAGCAGCTTATCTTCATCAATACTCGGCTTCTCTAAATATTTGAGTAAATAAGGATGATAAGCTTTTCTTTCTATTAATTCTTTCAATTCTGTCAAAAGAGTATTTTTGTTTAACAATTGAGATCACCCTTACATCGCCGTAAGATAATTTTATTTACCCCGCATCATGCGAGGTTTCCGGATTAAAGCACAAATCATTATAACATAAAAATAATCCAATAGTGCTTGTAACAAATTTTTTTACGATAAAGTCTTGGGTTCGGTTCCTGAAAAATAAAACCGGCATAGCAGGCTTTAACGGCCAGTTTATGCCGGCAATGGTAGTATCGGTTAATGAAATCAGCTTGATCGACCAGGCTCTATTTATCGGCCAGCCCTTTTCTAGTTTCACTCTCTATCTCTCCATATGGAGTATAGATTTTGGCATTTCCTCTGATTTTTATCGCTGACGTATGCTCTGTGAACTGGGCAATCATCACTTCGCCCGAATCAAGCTTTTCAGAATGGTGGAATTTTGTATCAGTGCCCCGGGTCAGTCCAATCACATTGACGCCATCTTCCACTGCCTTTATCACAACAAAATCCTTTAGCTGTTTTTCCTCGATAATGTCCGCCTCCGTATCAAACGTTTCAAAGCCTTCACTTATTCTTTGATGAAAGCAAGCACTTCGGCTCTCGAGCGTGCATCCTCTGCAAATACACCTCTGACAGCGGAAGTCACTGTTTTTGCTCCCGGTTTCTTAACCCCGCGCATTGTCATACACATATGCTCTGCTTCAACAACGATCATGACACCATGGGGCTCCAGCTTCTCCATAATCGAGTCAGCCACGGTCGAGGTGATCCTTTCCTGCAGCTGCGGCCTTTTTGAGACGGCTTCAACGGCCCTGGCCAGTTTGCTTAAGCCGGTTACCCTTCCATTTCTCGGTATGTAAGCAACATGAGCTTTCCCGTAAAAAGGAACAAGATGATGTTCACAGACGGAATAAAAGGGGATGTCTTTTACTAAGACAAGTTCTTCATGATCTTCCCCAAAAACCGTTTCAAAGTATTCCTTTGGATCCTGCGCCAGTCCTGCAAAAATTTCTTCGTACATTCTGGCGACACGTTTAGGTGTATCCAATAGACCTTCACGTTCCGGGTCTTCGCCGACCGCTTCCAGAATCATTTTTACCGCTTCTTCTATTTTGGCATGATTCACGTTTGCCATCATACTTCCTCCTAAATTAGAAAAGCGCAAGCGCCTTTAATAATGAACGTCGACTAAGAACCGCCACGTCCTGTTGCGAACGTCGACGTCAGCGCATCCATGCGCAAGTCCGACAAGCATAAGACAGATCCCGAAAGAAGGCGCTTTTTGCCTTCTGTAGGGAGCCGGGCCTTATGACCTCGAGGCCGACTAAGTACGCCACGTCCTTATGTCTTCGTCGGCACTAGCACGTCCTGTGCGTCGGGGCTAGGCTGCTTGCGCTAGACACCAGTATAAATTGAAAAAGTTATACTTTCTTTTCTTTGAACAAAGACATTTTAAAAAACATATAACTCCATATTAGCACATTTCGAAAAAAAGAAGCAAAAAGGGGGCCACGTCACATTGCGTGGTCCCCTTACACCCTAAAGTACCGTATGTACTTACTTAACAGCGTCTTTAAGTGCCTTACCAGGTTTGAAAGCTGGTACCTTACTTGCTGCGATTTCGATTTCGTCGCCAGTTTGCGGGTTACGGCCTTTGCGAGCCGCGCGCTCACGTACTTCGAAATTCCCAAAACCGATTAGTTGTACTTTATCTCCGTTTTTCAAAGCGTCTAGGATTGTATCAAAAACAGCATCAACAGCTTTCGTCGCATCTTTCTTGGAAAGCTCTCCTGCTTCAGCAACTGCGTTAGTCAATTCTGTCTTGTTCATGCCATTCACCTCCTCCCAAAAGGAATTTTCGCAAGCATAAGAAAGTATAAACTTTCCTGTCTGCATAACTACGCCTCTGTCTTCGCCTTTAAAGGCTCGCCAATCGGCGAGTTTTCTAATAAAAAATCAATATTACAAACACTGTATAATAGTGATTTGTTATTAATTGAACCAGTTCCTTTGATTCCCTGCTAATAATAAGGGAAACTTTCTCAAAACTAGCGAGAAAAAGATTCTCAGTTGCCTAAGAATGGCGTTACAACGCGTTTTCTGTATGTAGATTATCACATATGGCAATCCGATAGCAAGTATATTAAAAAAATTATGGGAATCTTTTCTTAAAAATTGCATATATTATTTGTTTGTGCTATCAAAATCGGCTCTCTGCCTGATTTTTTTGATCTTAAACAAGCATAGAACCAGCCCGCAACCGGGCTGGTTCTTCGTCTTTGTTCCTCTATAAAATAATTGCAATCAAACCGCCTGATCCTTCGTTAATGATACGTTCTAACGTTTCCTTTAGTTTATAACGCGCGTTTTCAGGCATCAGCGACAGTTTTGCCTGAATTCCCTCTCTGACAATCGAACTCAAGGATCTGCCGAAAATGTCCGAATTCCAGATGGATAGTGGGTTGTCTTCAAAGTCCTGCATTAAGTAACGGACCAGTTCCTCACTTTGCTTTTCCGTGCCGATAATCGGGGCAAACTCCGACTCTACATCGACTTTGATCATATGGATCGACGGTGCAACAGCTTTTAAACGGACGCCGAACCGGGAACCCTGGCGGATGATTTCCGGCTCATCCAGGCTCATATCAGCTAATGATGGTGCAGCAACCCCGTATCCTGTCTGTTTTACCATTTTTAACGCATCGGAGTATTGGTCATATTCCTCCTTGGCATGGGCAAAGTCCTGCATGAGGGAAAGCAGGTGATCCTTTCCGCGGATTTCAACCCCGACGATTTCTTTTAGAATATCATCATAGAGTTCATCAGGCGCATAGAGGTCAATCTCGGCAACACCCTGGCCCATCTCAATTCCGGCTAGGCTGGCACGATCAATAAATTCAAAGTCGTTAAAATGTCCGACAACTCTGTCGACATCCCTTAAACGTTTGATATCCTTGACGGTTTCCTTAACGGCTTCCTGATAGCTTTCACGAAGCCAATGGTTTTCCTTTAAGACCAATACCCAACTTGGAAGATTCACATTCACCTCTAAAACAGGGAATTCATATAATGCTTCACGCAAAACATTCAATACATCGGATTCGCGCATTCCTTCAACACTCATTGCCAAAACAGGAATGTCGTATTTGGCCTGAAGGCTCTCTTTTAAGGCCGTCGTTTCAGGGTGATGCGGCTGTGCGGAGTTCACAATCATGATGAATGGTTTGCCAACTTCCTTTAGTTCCTCGATTACGCGCGCCTCTGCTTCAACGTAGTCGCTGCGCGGAATCTCTCCAATCGTGCCGTCAGTCGTTATTACGACCCCAAGCGTGGAATGGTCTTGAATGACTTTTCTTGTGCCGATTTCAGCCGCTTCATGAAAGGGAATCGGCTCTTCATACCATGGCGTTTGAATCATGCGCGGGCCATTTTCATCTTCGTACCCTTTTGCTCCCGGTACGGTATAACCGACGCAGTCCACGAGCCTGATGTTTACATCAAGTCCCTCGGAAACATGTACCGTAGCTGCCTGGTTCGGAACAAACTTCGGCTCGGTCGTCATGATCGTTTTACCGGCAGCGCTTTGTGGCAGTTCATCCTTTGCCCGGGCACGGTCTGACTCTGTCCCGATATTCGGAATGACCACCAGTTCCATAAATTTCTTTATGAATGTAGATTTACCGGTCCGCACAGCTCCGACAACCCCTAAGTATATGTCTCCCCCGGTGCGTTCAGCAATATCTTTAAAAATATCTACCTTTTCCAAGGTATCCCCTCCCGATATTAGAGTCCTGGGATAGCATCATCCGTTTTATTTAAAATTCTAGGACAGTATATGTTTATGACGTTGTCCTAAAAATTTATTCCAGAATTTTTTGTTGAACTCTGCATCCCATTTTTACCTTTAAAATAGATTGTTTCCCTGGCTGTTATGCCACGGAAGAGGCGCCTCTCTTTCGATAATCTGTAAGTTCAAGCTGCCTGGCTTTTTGATTAGAAGCGGTGATTCTAACCAGGGTCGCCTGCAGAGTTCGCTTTTTATATGAGGGCTGTTATTTTTAAGGTCCATATATATTCAGAAGAATAAAGAAATAACCCTTCCCCTACAATATATTTTGCAGAAGAAGGGTTATGCCTATTTTGTTAAGAATATCGGTTTTTTTGCTGTTTGATCAATCGTGTAAGGAAGAGAGTAAGCTGGAACAAAATCAGAATCATCTGTCAGGATTGAACGGATATCTTCGCCTTGTTTATATGAGTTCCCCTTTTTTTGCAAGGCATCATATAAATCAGGTGTGTAATCCACAAATAGCTCTACATCGGAATTGATGACAATCGACAGCGTCTTTTGTGAGTAAGGGCTCAAAACGGCCGGCACTTCTTTCAGGCCCATTTTTTCGTAATCAATTGTAAAAACATCATTCGAAAGGCGTTCTTTAAATGGAGGATAGCCATTTTGTTGTCTGTACGCAGTCAGGCGAAGATTCAGGTCCTGTATTTCCTGGGCGATCCTCACATCAAATATCTTCACTTTCGGATCTGTTTCCACATCAATGATTACATATTGAAACACACCGCCCGATTCATAGGAATTACCGGGCGGTTCTGCCATATACTTTGGAACGATTTTCGGAAAATCGACAAGATATTTTTGATAATAGGGTGTTTCCATTGACTTCGTTTTAATCGGCAGGATTCCGCCTTCGTCTTCCCTGAACTGGTCGATTGCACTCTGAACAGACTGAATCTGCTCTTTGTAAGGAACCTGATTTTCTGCGGTTTTCTGTTCGGGATAGAGGCACCCAGTCAAAAAAAGCGGTAGAAGCAATAATAATGCAGTTACTTTTACTTTCAACATATTAATTTGTCCCTATGCATCCGTCGGTCCAGTTAATACGACAAATAGAATAATCAGACCCGCTGAGATCATCAATATGTAAGCAATGATGGCAGTAAATACCCGCAAGAAACCTTTTAACTTATAACGGCTGAAATAAATGGATAAGATGGAAATAAACATAAAAAACATGGCAGCAAATGAGATCCACATTTTTTGCAGTGCTGGTGTCATAGATTTTCACTCCTTCATTCCGAAAGTATTATAACACATGCAAGCTTTACCGAATACCTCTTTATTAAAGTGGAACCAATCGGCGCTCGGCCACTGCATGCCCTTCATACACTTTAAAAAAGCAGAAGATATAAAACAGCTGTATATCTTCCGCCATTTGACTAAATCCCCCATGTCGCCAGGTCAGATTACTAGTTTACTACGTTGCATTGTATGCAGAAAAGAAATAAGGCGCGCCCCCTAATGCCTATTTTCCAAAAATAATTCAGGCCTTCGCTTCCTTCGCTTGAACCAGTTTTAGGAAAGGCTCGGTCATTTGAGCCTTGAATCAAGGACATTGAACAGGTCTTCCATCTCAGCCGTCTTTGTACGGTTCATTAAAATATCAACTGATTCCTTCACGTTCCGCCCGTTGAACAGCACATTATACAACGCATTTGTAATCGGCATATTTACACTATATTTCTCGGCAAGCTGAAAGGCGGCTTTTGTAGTCCTGACGCCCTCGACAATCATGCCCATATTTTCGAGGACTTCATTCAGGTTCTGCCCTTTTCCGAGCAAATTCCCCGCTCTCCAGTTCCGCGAGTGGATGCTAGTACAGGTTACAATTAGATCGCCAATCCCTGCCAAACCAGAAAAGGTCAATGGGTTCGCACCCATTGCCGTCCCTAATCTTGAAATCTCGGCAAGACCTCTTGTAATCAAAGCTGCTTTTGCATTGTCCCCGTACCCTAATCCATCTGTGATCCCGGCGGCAAGTGCAATAATGTTCTTCAAGGCCCCGCCTATTTCCACTCCGACAATATCAGGGTTTGTGTATACGCGGAAGTTCTGGTTGATGAACAAATCCTGGATCCTTTCAGCCGCTGCCATATTCTTCGAAGATACTGCTACGGTTGTAGGATGGCGCTGGCTGACTTCCTCGGCATGGCTGGGTCCGGAAAGTACGACTACATCCTTTAGCAGTTCCGCTGGCATTTCTTCTTCGATCATCTCAGAAATACGCAAGAGTGTATCAGGTTCTATTCCTTTGCTGACATGGACAACCATAAGCGGTTTCTTTGCAAGCTCTCTAATTTGTCCGAGTACCCCTCTAATCGCCTTTGTTGGTACTGCCAGAATGATGTCTGTGATTCCTTCTAACGCCTGCCCTAAGGAAGAATAGCCGGTGATTCCTGCTGGCAATTCAATTTCCGGAAGGTATTTCCGGTTGGTATGTTGTTCATTTATTTCATTGATTTGATTCTTTTTATGTCCCCAGAGCCTTACTTCGTGATGATTATCCGCCAGCACCATCGCTAAGGCAGTTCCCCAGCTTCCTGCTCCAATCACGGCAATACTTTTCGTTTCTTTCGGCATGTTCAGCACCTCTCCTTTATTTTCTTTGGCGACCGAAGATCCTTATGGGTGTACCTTCGAATTCAAACGCATCACGAATCCTGTTTTCCAAAAATCTTTCGTACGAAAAATGCATAAGCTCAGGATCATTGACAAAGACGACAAAGGTCGGCGGTTTCACGGCTACCTGAGTAGTATAATAGATTTTTAGGCGGGTGCCGTTATGGGTTGGCGTTGGATTCATAGCTACCGCATCCATGATTACTTCGTTCAAGACATTGGTTTGAACACGCAACGCATGCGCTTCGCTGACCCGATCGATGATAGGCAGCAAGGAATGCACCCGTTTTTTTGTCTTTGCCGATAAATAAACAATTGGGGCATAATCCAGGAAGAGGAAATGGGCGCGAATATTTTCTTCAAATTCTTTCATTGTTTTTTCGTCTTTTTCGATGGCATCCCACTTATTGACGACGATGATGACACCCCTGCCGGCTTCATGAGCATAACCGGCAATTTTTTTATCCTGCTCCCTGATACCTTCCTCCGCGTTTAATAAGACAAGGACCACATCTGAACGTTCAATCGCCCTTAAGGCACGAAGAACACTGTATTTCTCAGTGCTTTCATATACCTTCCCTTTTTTTCTCATTCCAGCAGTGTCGATAATGACATATTCTTTGCCGTTATATGTATATGGCGAATCGATCGCATCTCTTGTCGTCCCTTCAATTTCACTTACAATCACGCGGTCTTCCCCGAGAAGCGTGTTTACAAGTGACGACTTTCCGACATTCGGACGCCCAATTAAGCTAAATTTAATGACTTCTTCATCATAATCCTGCTCATTATACTGGGGAAAACTTTTAGCTACCTGGTCGAGCAGGTCGCCAAGCCCTAAACCGTGGGATCCGGAGATAGGGAATGGATCGCCGAAACCAAGTGCATAAAAGTCATAAATCTGGTCCCTCATTTCCAGATTGTCAATCTTATTTACGGCAAGCACTACCGGCTTTTTTGACTTATATAGAATTTTAGCCACTTCTTCGTCCGCAGCAGTTACTCCTTCACGGCCATTTGTCAAAAAAACGATGACATCGGCTTCGTCGATCGCAATTTCCGCCTGCTGGCGAATCTGCTCCAGGAAGGGTTCATCGCCGATATCTATTCCTCCCGTATCGATGATGTTAAAGTCGTGTGTCAGCCATTCGCCTAAGCTATAAATTCTGTCTCTCGTTATCCCAGGCACATCTTCGACAATGGAGACCCGTTCCCCGACTATTCTATTAAATATTGTGGATTTTCCTACGTTCGGCCGCCCCACAATGGCTACTACCGGTTTTGGCATGATGTTTCTCCGCCCTTTCTTCAAATGAGTATCTGTTTTTATGGAATTCATGAAAGCCGTTTTATTGCGATATAATAAAGTTCATTTTCCATGTCTTGTGTATGCAGCCGTACTCGTTAAGCAAGGCCATACTCTCTTAGGACGGCCTTTTCTACCTATCATATAGTATCAAATTTTTCCGCAATCAACAATGTTTGTCTTATCTTAGCCTGGACGCTCCTTTTGCTGCTTGTTGATTTGCAAACACACCCTGGATAAAGCGGCTGGCAAATTCCAACAAAGCCCATGCCAAATTTATCAATACTAACAGGACAGCTGTATCCAGCCATGAATACGAACCTGCCTTGTAAGGCAGCGAATGAAATAGTAATAACCCTGAAAAGATAGTTTCACCTAGTATCATTCCGATCACGAGGGCACATGTCCGCCTTTTCCAGTCCTGGAAAAGGACTACTGCAAGATAATTCAAGAAAAAACCGAGCATCCAATCAGCCTTGAATATGAGCCATACCGGATCTAACAGCGCATATAACTGGAAGCATGAGTACCCTAGTGAAATAATGAAACTGCAAATGATAAATTCAATCGTCCTGTAGAGACTCAGGTTTCTGCAATAAAAACTGCAAATAATTAACAAATATATAGAAGAACTATTAATAACATAACGATAAACATGCAGCTCATAAGCTGCTAAAAACATTACGGCAAGCAAATGAAATAAAATAGCATAGCGGGATTGAAACGTTTTGGGGATAAAAAACATAACGACTACCCAGGCCATCCATAAGATCCAATAAAAAAACAATCCATCCATAATATTTCCTCCTCTAGAACCATTATGTCTTCTTTCTAAAAGGCTTAAACCCTGAACCAGCTCACGATAGCCCGTTATAATGAACACATAAATTCTTTTCGAATAGCAACGCTAAACGTAGGAGGTGTTAAAATGGGAAGAGACCGACAAGAAAAAAAACTGAAGGAAAGCGGACGTGTCGAGTCCGATCGAGACCAGGGGCTGGCTAAACCGGGTGCAACGAAAATGGAGAGCCCAGAAGAGGCCCGCGACAGAAACAAACGGTAAGAAAGGCGCTAGCGCCTGTAAAAGGAACGTCGACTAAGAACCGCCACGTCCTTATGTCTTCGTCGGCACTAGCACGTCCTGTGCGGGGCTAGGGGGTAGGCTGCTTGCGCTAGACACTTAGCATAGTTGAAAAGGTTATACTTTCTTATCTTTAAAGAAAGAAGCTGCACCCGGTTTATAGAGAACCGGGTGCAGCTTCTTTATAAAACTCATTATTTTGCATACCGGGAACAATCGATGCCTCGCTGTGTAAGCCAATGGTATGTCTTTCCGCTGATAACTAGACTGGAGTCCTGCAATTCTTTGATATTTTTTGCCCCAAGGGCCGTCATAATGATTCTTAACTCTTGATGCAAGTCTTCGATCTCGTGAATTAAAGCGGTCATGCCTTTTTCTTTCAAAGATTTCATAAAATGCCCCGCTATTCCCGCTCCATCCGCTCCTAAAGCAATGCATTTTGCCACATCAAGAGCATCTTGGATTCCCCCTGAAGCTAAGATTGAGGTATCCTCTCCTGCTGAAACTGCTTCTGCAATGGACACAGCAGTTGGAATTCCCCAATCATTGAAAAGGGTGAGAGCCGTCTGGCGCCTTTCATTCTCAATTCTTGCAAAGTTCGTCCCGCCGAACCCGCCGACATCCAAGATGCTAATGCCAGCCGAACATAATTGGGCTACGGTTTCTTTGCTCATGCCAAATCCAGTTTCTTTAACAATTACCGGGATATCGAGCTTCAGTCTTATTTCTTCAATCCTCGCTAAAACACCTTCGAAGGTACGGTCTCCTTCCGGCATAGTCAGCTCCTGGATGACGTTTAAGTGTATTTGCAGCGCATCAGCCTTCAGCATATCGGCGGCACGTTTAGCTTCTTCAATGCCGGCCTCCCCGCCAAGATTCGCGATCACGATGCCATCTGGATTCATTTTCCTGACAATTTCGAAAGAGGCAGCTTGAGCAGGATCCTTTATCGCTGCCATTTGTGAACCTACCGCCATCGAAATTCCTGTTTCTTTTGCAGCCATCGCCAGATCCCGATTCAGGTTTTCCGTCTCTTTTCCGCCGCCCCCGGTCATCGCGTTTATAAAAATTGGCGAACTTGCATGAAGTCCGCCAATGGCTGTATCAAGAGAGATACCCTCTGTAGATAGATCCGGCAAGCTTTGATGAACAAACGAAATATCCTCGAACCCGGATAGCCTGTGCTGCCCGGTTTGCAGTGCATAATGTATATGTTCTAATTTACGCTGGGTCCTTGTCAAAACTATCACCAATTATTTGAATTTTTTTAACTGCTCCCCGATCATATCACCAAGCTGGAATCCATTCGATTCCTCTGGCAGGTCATAATTTGAATCCTGATTAATTTGTCGTTCTTGCAATTCTTTTATACTTAAAGATAAGCGCTGATCCTCTTCATTTACATCGAGAACCTTCACCTGTACAGTTTGTCCTTCTCGCAAGACCTCCTGTGGTGTGCCGATGTGACGATGGGAGATTTGGGAAATATGGACAAGCCCCTCCACACCTGAGAAAATTTCCACAAAAGCACCGAATGAAACAAGCCTTTTGACAGTCCCTTCAAGTACAGCGCCTTTAGGAGCTTTCTCTGAAATATCAGACCAGGGACCAGGAAGTGTTTCTTTCACGGAAAGCGAAATTCTTTCGTTATCACGATCGACAGAAAGCACCTTTACGTTTATTTTGTCCCCCTCTTTAACGACATCAGAAGCTTTTTCAACATGCTCATGTGAAAGCTGGGAAATATGGACAAGCCCGTCCACACCGCCAATATCTACGAAGGCTCCAAAATCCGTGATTCTTTGTACGGTGCCCTCAAGAACTTGCCCGCTTTGAATCGAATCAAGCACCTCGCCTTTTTTCTTCTCCTTTTGATCCTGTACGACAGCACGATGGGAGAGGATCAAGCGGTTCTTCTCTTTATCAAGTTCAACGATTTTAAACGTCAATGTTCTATTCTTGTAATCAGCAAAGTCTTCGACAAAATAATCTTCGACCAGCGAAGCAGGTACAAAACCTCTGACCCCAAGATCAACGACAAGTCCGCCTTTTACGACATCCTTGACTTCCGCTTCAAAAACTTCCTCAGCTTCGAATTTCTCTTCCAGTTCATTCCATGCCTTCAATGCATCAATCTTGCGTTTGGACAGGATAAGAGCCTCTTCTTCTACTTTGATGACCTCGAGCTCAAGCTCGTCTCCTTCAGAAATTGCATCGGAAGCCTTTTCGACATGCAGGCTGGAGAGCTCACTGATTGGAATAATTCCATCTGTTTTGCTGTTCTCCACATCTACAATCACCTGTTTTTCTTCAACTTTGGTTACCCTGGCTTTAACTTGATCGCCAACTTCATAGTTGTTTACTTCTACTTGGTTCATGTCTTCTGTCATTTACGACTCCTCCTTAACCCCTGACTGCTCTGCAGAATTTATCTTCCTATTAATTCATAATTCGGAATAACCCCTTTTTTATAAATTCTAATAAATCGAGGAAATTGTCAAGCAAGAAGGATTACTTGCTCGCGGAAATTAATACTCTTATTTCTTCCATGATGATTTTGGTAGCTTCGTCGGCAGATATCTTATTTTCCCTATGTTCGGTAAAATCAATCGGCTTTCCATAGACAACTCTTAGTTGGCCAAAGGCTTTATATGGACCAATAATTGCACATGGAACCACCTGTGCATTGGATCGCAAGGCAAAAAATCCTGCACCCCCCAAACCTTCGCCAAGCTCCCCTGATTTGCTTCTTGTTCCTTCGGGAAACAAACCGAGGACCTCCCCTTCCTTTAGCAGCGAAAGTCCTTTTCGAAGAGCCTCCCTGTCACTCATTCCCCGCTTTACCGGAAAAACATTTACCCTTGGCAGGATTTCCTTTAAAACAGGGGCGTGAAAAAGTTCTTCTTTTGCCATAAAATGAATATCGCGGGGACAGGTGATTCCAACAATCGGCGGATCGAGATTATTGATATGATTGGAGCAAATCAAGACGCCGCCTTCTTTTGGAAAATTCTCCTTACCTATTGTTCGGACCCTATAAATAGGGCTTAAAACTAGTTTCACTACGTTTTTGCCAAATGTGTAAAACTTCAAGCTCATCTTGTCCTTTCTTCAATCCACGACATTATTTTTTCAGCCACTTGTTGTACGGACAATGAGGTAGTGTCGATTTCGATGGCATCATGAGCTTTTCTTAATGGTGCTACTTCCCTTTCGGAATCCAGCTTGTCCCGCAGAGAGATCTCTTCTTTTAATTTTCCGAGATTTGAAGAAAACCCCTTTTGAATATTTTCCTGATGCCGCCGAAGGGCCCGTTCCTCAACTGAGGCAATCAAAAATACTTTTACTTCCGCTGCAGGAAGGACATGCGTGCCTATGTCCCTGCCATCCATCACTATGCCGCCATGTTTGGCGAGAAGCTGTTGCCTTCTCACCATTTCTTCACGTATCGACTTATGCTTCGACACCTCGGAAACGGAGGCAGTGACCTCGTTATTGCGAATTTCTTCGGTTACATTTTGATTATCGAGGAAAACAAGCTGGCCGTAATCATTCGGCTTCAGTTCAATTACTGTATCATTCAATAAATGGACCAGGGCAATTTCGTTTCCGATATCGACTCCTTCACTCAGTGATTTATATGTCAACGCCCTGTACATGGCGCCTGTGTCTACGTATATGTAATTGAGTGTTCCTGCAACGATTTTTGCGACCGTGCTTTTTCCTGCTGCTGCGGGTCCGTCGATTGCAACTGATATTTTCTTCTCCATAAATCCTCCCATAATCCTGACAATACATCGATAATTCCATACCTCTATAGTTTAACACAAAAGGTTGAGTTATTATGAAAATAATGAATGCTTGCCTGGCAGTGGAATTATTATTTGGTTTTTGAAAATAAAAAAAAGCAGGAATCCCTGCTAGTTATTTCGGCCATTGAATGTTTCGATGATTTTCGTATAGTTGTTTTTTGTCACGCCTTCATATTCAGCCAGTTTCTTTATTTTCAGAAAAGAATCTTCACGGTGAAAAACCACCTGAAAAGCAAGCAAGCAAACCACCTGAATGAGTATTAGCTTGATGATAATCCGTTCGGTTGTTTTCATGATAGACCTTCCCAACCATCTTTTATTGACAGTATGGAAAAATGGAACAATTTTTATTCATGTTTTTCGAGAATCTAGTCAATCAGGCCCTTCTTCTTCATCTCGACTTGCCTTTCGAAAATATAGCGGATAAGGGTCTGACGGTTTGCGTCGGCCATTTCGATGAATTGTACAGACAGTTTATTAAATCGTTCTGTATGTTCGCTGATCCGGATGACATTGCTTTTCAGCCGCAAATAGCCAATTTCTCCGGATTTTAGCGGGAGTGCAAGCCAGACAAATATGTTCGAATGCGGCTGTAGACTGATTTGCTTTAAAATTCGCAAAGCTGCACCACCTGCACTGATATCATCCGTTATTGCCCTAAACGGCTCAAATTCAAACGCTTCTGGATGGACAGCTGTATCCACAGGCGTTTCAACCCTTACAAACTGTCTTCTTTGAATCTTTACATAAGACTCAATCGGAGGGTGTGACAATTGTATCATCGCTATCTGTGCTTTCACCCTGCCCAGGACTTCTGTATCAAAAATATACAGGTCCTGATTGCCGGCTATGAACGTGATTTTCATTTGAGTCCCATCTAGTAAAAAAGCAATTTTCCCAGTAGCGGTGTTGATGGGATAATCAATGAAAATGCTGCTTTCACTGATCTCAACTACCATGGATTTATACTGTTCAGACTGCAGCGAAAATTTTGGTTCTATGAGAAGCGTATCACCAATTTTAATCATTTTTCTCCATCTCCAGATTGGATCTCTCTTTTTATTCACTCTTATTTACCTATGATTAATGTATCACGAAACTCCAAATTAAGGATACAAAAAGTTCCTTCATGGAAAAAAGGAAAAGTGCTTATGCACTTTTCCCTCCTGTTATACACCATTTTACAATAAATTTTCATAAACCGGCTCTGCGTTTTTAAGCTTTTCCACTCTTTCTTCCTGTACTGTGTTTGCATTGATAAAAATCCTGTACGTATCACTATCGATGGTCCCAAGAAACTCATAGCAAAGAACTTCTTCCCCTAGCTCATTTTCTATCAATGCTTTCCGCTCTTCCATGATTTTAACTTTAGGATTAATTTCTGCTCTCGCCTGTTCAATTGTTTTCGATGCTTTGCCAATTTCCCTTGCTTTATTTGATTTAAGAAATTCATCTGCAGAAAAGCCAACAACACTTCCATTATCAAGGGCGATTTTCACTTTTACTGAATCAGGATAAATTCTTACACCATTTAACGATGTGACAAAGTTGAACATGCCTATATTGCCATACTGGGCACTCTCATATAAGTCGAGGGAGTCAAAATCATGGTCCTTTAAAAAAGCAACAGCCTTATTGCTCGCGCTATTCAAATCGATTTTAGACTTATCGACTTTACGGTTATTGATATACCAGATTGGATACCCTCCTACTTTTGTGATATCCATGTTGACTTCCGTTTTTGTAGCAGGGTTGATCAGGCTTACACTATAAAATCCATAATCAGATCCTTTTCCGTTCTCTTCTACCCGGGTTTTTAAAGATCCTGAAAGATTCGCATATCTTTTTGCTTCGGCAACGGCTTCTTTTTTCGTGATTTCTTTTCCTTTCAGATTGCTAAAGTTTTCTTCCTTCTGCCTGCCGCTTATGAAGTTCGGATCCTGATTGGCGGTTTCACTATAGCCCTCAACCTTCTTTTCAACGGTTTTGAATCCATCGATGATTGTATTATCGGCCTTTTCATCGTTTGATGCCAATGCTGTTTCGACATCCATCCATCTTAAATTGTTCTTAATGACGAGATATTGTACTTTCCTTAATTCATCCTGTATTTCCCCTGCCTCCTTATGGAGGGTTTGAAGGCGGGCATACTCTTTATCGTTTAGCGGATCCTTTTCAAGATCCCTTACCCCAGTCCGGTAACTGAAGCTCCCTATGTCTGATAGAAATTCTTCGGTTTTATTGAATGGCATCAGGGTAAGGGGCAGCTGGCCGACATCGATCTGCGCCTCGGAAGTAATCCTCCACACATCAGTGAGTGCAGGGCTTAGCGAATTTCTCGAATTCATCGCCAGTGTATTCCCGATCTTATCATGCAAAATATCGACTTGATAGGACAAATCGTGAAAAGCCCGTTGATAATTATTTTCCGCATTTATCAGGATTGCATTTTTTTCTTTATGTTCTTGATAGCCCCAGAATGCACTCCCGACTAAGGCAATTGCAAGAACTCCGACCAAAATATTTCGTATCACTTTTTCTCACCTCTTTATTTACAGAAGATATGTTTGCCGATTTTTTTAATTTGCGGCCGCGACCAGATCCATCCGCTTGTTGCAGTATCAGGATTAAAATAGTAAATTGCATTGCTGGTAGGATCCCAGCCATTGATTGCATCAATGACAGCCTCACGTGCCCTCTCATTCGGTGTCAGCCAGATTTGGCCGTCAGCCACTGCGGTAAACGCGCGTGGCTCAAAAATGACTCCAGAGATCGAATTTGGAAAAGACGGGCTTTCTACCCTGTTTAAGATAACCGCCGCAACGGCAACTTGTCCTATGTACGGCTCACCCCGGGATTCTCCGTACACGGCATTTGCTATCAGCTGTATATCATTCTGGGAGTAACCCCCTGGAATGTTGGAGGCAGTAGCTGTAGCCTTTCTCGTCGTTTGTCTGGCGGGTGTACCCGAAGCCCCTTTTCTCGGCTTTACTTGCTTATCAATATCCACTCCACCGTAGTAAGTAAAGTCATTCCCTTTCGCTATTTGTTCATGTACGAATTTACCATTGAAATTTGATGCGCTAACAAGTTTCTTCCTGGTACCTAGTCCAGCCAGTCCGTCAATCGGCAATCCAAAATCTTGCTGGAAGTTCCGCAGGGCCCAGTATGTTCCCCAGCCATAAGCGCCGTCAATTTTTCCATTATAATAGCCGATGTTTTGCAGTCGTGCTTGAAGCTCAATGACATCATCCCCCACAGCACCTCTTTGGATAACTTGGCCGGAGAACGCCTGCGCTGTTGTTTCAAAGGTCAGAGAGATACTGACTGATAAGCAAAGTAACCAAAGCAATAATTTGCTTTTTGACGAAATTCCTTTCATCAAAAACACTCCCTCTTTTCTTATATTGACATTATCCCTATTTTCTTCGTAAAAGGTGTTTTTATTCCGTGCTGCTTAAAAAATCCAAAATAAAAAAGGAGACTGACTTGACAAGTCAGTCCCCACTCTCCCATATTATAATGTCTCAGATGCATGGAAATCTGAAAGCAGTCTTGCCATCTTCACTTTTTTCAAACCGAACCACCATAAAAAAAGCATGAACGGCATCATCCAATAAAGCCAGGAATCCTGTGTAAGCAGGATGTAATCATAGACACCATGCAAAAGGAACGGCACTGCAAGGGCTAGGAAAACATATATTTGTTTGTTTGTTTTCATAAATTTCCCTTTCCCCAGATAGTACCCCATGATCACTCCGAACAAAGCGTGGCTGGAAACCGGTAGTACCGCTCTCGTCAGGGCATGTTCCGCCCCATTCGCAACAAGGTAGAGAATGTTTTCCATGGTCGCAAAACCAAGTGAGACGGCAGCACCGTAGACAATCCCGTCATATGGCTCATCAAAGGCAACATGAGGATATATCGCAAAAAACAGGATAAACCATTTAAAAAATTCCTCAAAAAGTCCTGCCCAGAGGAAGGCATGCTCCACATCACTTTGAAAGATATGTTCTGTTTCTAATATATATTGTAAAAACATAATCGGAAAAACAAGAAAAACACCAAACACAAACGATTTAATCACAACCGAAATAGGCTCTGTTTCATAATAGTCTTTTAAATAAAAATAGCTAAGCAAGGCCAGACCTGGCGCAATACCCGCTGAGAATAAGACCAGCATTTTTCTGACCTCTTTTCTTATCTTTTATCTAATCCTATCACGGAATAAGGAAAAAGAAAATGCCAGAAATAAAGGCCATTTGGCATTGATCTTCAGTAATGAATTTGATCAAGAATTAAATCAGATGGTATAATACCAGTTCAACATCTGGCTTCGAAATATATTTCTGGTTTATCTGTAAATGAACCTCTCTTTATCCATTTCTTTCATTTACTGCTCCACTATGTTATATTTATTAAAAAGCGAGGTGTCATTTTGACAATTTATAAAGCAAAAAAGAGTAATCTTAAAGAACTTTTATCAAAGAGCAGCACTAAGCTTGACGTATTAGCAGATAACACTGGAATTTCCAAACCGTTGCTTAATGAATATTTAAGTAAAAAGGTAATGAGTTTAAATAATGCCATGACCATTTCTAAAGAACTAAACTGCAAAGTTGAAGACTTATATGTATGGAATATTTCTGAAGAGTGACGATTAATCACTCTTCTTTTGATTTGATGACTTTTTTACCTATAATTAGCTGCTTACATACATAAAATAATATTAATTAGCATTTTCTAGAAAAACTATGCTATACTTAGACAAACCTTTTACAACCTTTTTACTTTACCTGCATCATGTTCCCTGCTCATACTCTGAGCAGGGTTTTTTATTCAAAAGCGCAAGCGCCTTGTTCAGAGGAACGTCGACTAACAACCGCCACGTCCTATGGCGAACGTCGACGTCAGCACATCCTCGAAAAGCTATCGCTTTCCTTCGTGCGATGTAATGCTGACGAAGCGTTCCTTGTCCTGTGCAAGTCCGACAAGCATAAGCCAATCATCTGATGGGGAGCGGTTTTCTCCCCATCAGATGATTGGCTTATGACCTCGAGGCCGACTAAGAGCGCCCCGTCCTGTGGCGACGTCGGCACTAGTACATCCTTGTACGTCGGAGCTGGATGCAGATAACCAAATTTAAGTTATCCCCATAAAATTCAATCTATAGTTTCCTATACAATAAAAAAGCAGACTCCACTGAAAGAGTCTGCTTGTATATATGATCTTTATTAAGCTTTTTGAACGTTAGTAGCTTGGGGTCCGCGTTGACCTTGTTCTACTTCAAAAGTAACTTCCTGACCTTCATCAAGAGATTTAAAACCTTCGCTTTGGATTGCTGAGAAATGTACGAATACATCGTCTCCGCTTTCACGTTCGATAAATCCAAAACCTTTTTCTGCATTAAACCATTTAACTTTACCTTGTTCCATTTTTGTTGCCTCCCAGTGTGAAAACACACAATGTATTACTATCCTTGCTCTAAGTGATCATCAAGAAGAAAAGTTAACACTTATACTATCATCTATTACACCGAACAAAAATAATTCTTTTTAAGAATAACAGGAAATGGAAAGGAATGCAAACTGTTTTTATAGAATACCTAATAAATAAAATGATGATCTCTTACTTTGTCTCCACTGGCTAATAGAACCGCCAATTTAATTCTTGCTTTCTTGCTGTCATAATCCGACCCAAGAATAACTCCTCTTTGCTTCAAATCAAAGGCACTCCCTACATAATCATAAGCGGGATAAACCTTCCCTTCTTCCGCGCTTGTGGTCATAACTAAAGCTATATCATTATCAATAGCGGCCTTAATGGAAGGCATCATATGCGGAGTGACCTGCCCTCTGCCTACTCCCTCCAAAACAATCCCCTTAGCTCCTGCTTTTATAGAAGCATCTAAGTAAAGACCATCAGCGCCTGTATGGCATTTAATGATATCCACCCTCGGTATTGCCTTCTGTATATCGTAAAATTCTCTATGTAAGGGTTTTTGATAGATACTAACTACATCGTTATCAATAATCCCTAAGTAACCGTAACCAAAAGATTCAAAGCCCTGTAAATTGGAAGCGTGTACTTTTTTTACATATTTAGCTGAATAGATTCTTTCATTAAATACGACAATTGCGCCAACGTTTTCTAACAATTCATCTGCTGCTGCGTAAATTGAATTTCGCAAATTGGAGTACACATCAGTTCCCACTTCCTGTGGGGAACGTTGTGAACCTGTAACGACAATGGGTCTTTGGTCGTTTATAGATAGATCCAGAAAATAAGCTGTTTCTTCCAGGGAGTCAGTTCCATGGGTTACGACTACTCCTGAAACTGTCGGGTCTTCCAGCTCTTTCTTAATTGTATTGCGTAATTTCAGCATAGATTCAAAATCGATAAACATACTGGGGACTTGCGAAAAGTCGACGATCTCAATTTCTATATGCTCCGGCAACTTACATAAGGAAGCTAACTCATTACCGCTTAAAGCTCCCGAAGAGAGCATTCCATTTTTAGTTTCTTTGCTTGCAATAGTTCCACCAGTGGTAATTAGCGATATTTTCCGCTTCATTTTCTTAACACCTCTCGTTTATCATACTCCAAGAGCTTTGCGAATAACGAACTAAGAGGTCTTAAACAAGGATAATCTTGGATAACCCTCTACATTTTCTTGCCCAAAATATGCTGTGCAATCAAGCCGCCATGAAATCTTCCGTTTTCAATGAAGATTTCATTTGCATTATTGCCGGCAGCAATGACTCCTGCAATATAAACTCCTTCCACGTTTGTCTCCATCGTCTCCTTATCAAAGAGGGGCCGGCCCGATTCTTCATCAATATGGATGCCGATCTGCCCGAGAAATGAATGGTCAGGATGATAGCCTGTCATCGCAAAAACAAAATCGTTCTTAATCGTCTTCATCTGGTCTTTCACCTGATAAATGACGTGATCCTCAGTAATTTCCACGACCTTGGCATTAAACTCCATCATGATCGTGCCACTGTTTACAAGCGATTCAAATTCAGGAAGAATCCATGGTTTAATGCTTGGGGAATATTCACTTCCCTGATAAAGCACAGTGACTCTTGCCCCTGAATTCACCAGTTCCAAGGCGGCATCCACACTGGAATTTTTCCCGCCGATAACAAGGACATCAGTATTGAAATAAGGATGCCCTTCTTTGAAATAGTGATATACCTTTGGAAGTTCTTCCCCTAAGACATGCATATAATTTGGGTTATCATAATATCCGGTTGCAACCACTACTTGCCGAGCCTTGTATTCCCCCTTGCTAGTATGGACAATAAAGGAATCATCTGCCTGTTTGTCGATCCGTCCCACTCTTTCAAAAGTATGAACACGCAATTCTTTTCGCTTAACCACTTCACGGTAATACGCTAATGCCTGGTTTCGTACAGGCTTGCGGTTTTCGGTGATAAATGCGACGTCCCCGATTTCAAGCTTTTCGCTTGAACTGAAAAACGTCTGGTGGGTTGGATAATGGTATACCGTATTTACGATATTCCCCTTTTCAATGACCAGAACCTTTTTCCCCGCTGCTTTTAATGAAATTGCCGCTGCCAGCCCGCACGGACCTCCTCCAATAACGATTACATCTTCTACACTCATGGATGAGCCACTCCTCTTGCAATTATACTTTCTTTTAAAAAATACCATTTTTATCTGCTTATCTGTAAATTACCACAATTAAAAAATCCCCTACCCGCTAATGATAGGAGATTTTATTATCCGTTTCAATGAAGAAGCATTGGCGAAAATCTACAATGTCGATTAGATCCAGCCACGGAAGCGGGAAGCTTCTGCCATTTTCCTGACACCTACCATATAAGCGGCAAGACGCATATCGACTCGGCGGGTTTGGGCTGTTTCATAGATATTGTTGAAGGATTTCACAAGTATGGTTTCAAGCTTTTCTTCCACTTCTTCTTCAGTCCAGTAATAGCCCTGGTTATTTTGGACCCATTCGAAGTAAGAAACCGTCACACCGCCGGCAGAGGCAAGCACGTCAGGCACTAGCAAAATGTCGCGGTCGGTCAGGATTTGAGTAGCTTCAATGGTCGTCGGTCCATTGGCAGCTTCCACGACGATTTTCGCTCGTATATTATGCGCATTTTCTTCCGTTATTTGATTTTCTATCGCCGCCGGAACAAGAATTTCACATTCAAGCTCAAGCAGCTCTTTGTTTGTAATCGTATTTTTAAACAGCTTCGTTACTGTTCCAAAACTGTCTCTGCGGTCCAATAAATAATCAATATCAAGGCCGGCTGGATCGTAAAGGGCGCCATATGCATCTGAGATGCCGACTACTTTTGCTCCGGCGTCATGCATAAATTTAGCCAGGTAACTTCCTGCATTTCCGAAGCCCTGGACAACGACGCGTGCACCTTCAATTTGGATACCCTTCTTTTTGGCAGCCTGATCTATACAAATGGTTACGCCTTTTGCGGTAGCAGTTTCACGGCCGTGTGATCCTCCCAGAACAAGCGGTTTTCCTGTAATAAATCCTGGAGAATTGAATTCATCGATTCTGCTATATTCATCCATCATCCATGCCATGATTTGCGAATTGGTAAATACGTCAGGTGCGGGAATATCCTTCGTAGGGCCAACAATCTGGCTAATGGCACGCACATAGCCGCGGCTAAGTTTTTCAAGCTCGCGGAATGACATATTACGCGGGTCACATACGATGCCGCCTTTGCCGCCGCCATAAGGCAGGTCAACAATCCCGCATTTTAAACTCATCCAGATCGACAGCGCCTTCACTTCGCGCTCCGTCACGTCTGGATGGAATCTGATTCCGCCTTTAGTAGGTCCTACAGCGTCATTATGCTGTGCGCGATAGCCCGTAAAGATCTTTACTGATCCATCGTCCATCCGCACCGGGATCTTTACTGTCAGTAGTCGTAACGGCTCCTTCAAGAGTTCAAAGACTTCTTCCGGATAACCGAGTTTGTCCAACGCTTTATGTATAACAGTCTGAGTCGACTTTAGCACATCATGTTTATCTTCATCGTTAGTATGGTCAGTACCTTTTTCGGCTACCATCTGTGTACCTCCTAAAAAATCATATAAAAGGCTATGGGTCACCTTTCAGACAATAGTATACACCTTTGAACTCTTTATGCAAAGCATTATAATCGTCATTTTTTCTATTCTCAACCCGTTCTGAAAGCGCTATCAAAGCTTTACCTTTTTTACATTTTTCCACTGCCCTGCATGTGTTTATCCTCATTCTTTGTAAAAAACGGTCAGCTGCATAAGAAAAGCGCAGGCGCCTTGTAAAAAGGAACATTGACATCAGCATTAAGGAAGGCTTCCCAGAAAGGCACCGCAGCCAAAAAATCTGCGATTTTTTGGCGACATCCTCGAAAAGCTATCGCTTTCCTTCGTTCATCGTAAATACTTCCTTACACATCTATCCGATCTTATTCTTTATTTGAGAAAGTGGCTTGTAAGGACACTGACCGCTTCATCAGTAATTATAAGTTTTCCGTATTCCTGGACCCGAAATAGGGTCAGCGTCGAGACAGAGCCGTATTCAGCGGCCAGGGAGATCACTGCATCATATCGGCTTTCTTGAACCCGGTTAATTAGAAAATAATAATGGTTTTCATAACGATATAAAGAAGAACTCTCGATTTCGATGGACTTTAATGCATAACACAGCTGGATGACATCTTCCAAGTCGGAGAAGGTATAGAGAATATCAGGATGCTCCCCTACCTTGACCTGCAAATCGAGAAATTCATCATCTTCGTCGTCATCCGCTATTTCTTCTTCATCTTTCGTTACGATAATAATCAAGCCCTGAGCCTGCAGAGAAAAAATTTCTATTGCAATCGCCCCGCTCATTTTAAAACTTAACTCCTCACATGCCTCTTCAATCATTTCCTGAAAAAGCTTGTGAACCTTAAGCGAATTTCCATGAACATCTTCTTTCGTCAATCCTCTGTCAATTAAATCATCGAAAGTTAAAAAAATCTTTATCTTATTATTGGTTAATCGCTCAAGCTTCATAAAAAAATGCCCCCTGGATACCATCTTCATACATCATATGAAGGTGTTTAGCCGGGGTGCATATCCTTTATATAGTGAAGCTTTTGCCAGCGACGCTTTTCTTAAGATGGAGAAGGTGCGTTTCCGGCTCTGCCCCAAGCCTGAGGGGAAGTGTACTGGTGCCATAACCATTGCTCGTTAATAGGAGGGTGCTCCCTTGTTTTTTCATTCCCCCCAATTCATATGGGCCAAATCCAAAAAACCTGATTTGGCCGCCATGTGTATGACCGCTTAACACAAGAGAAATATTATTTTCATCCTTTATCTGTCCCGATACTAATGGGTTATGGCTGACGAGAATTTTGAAAACTGCACGGTCGGATTCGCTAAGGGCGAGATCGAGACGATCCCGTTCCATGCTGATATCGTCAATTCCGATGAGCTCGATTTTTTCCCCTTGATCCGATTCAATCACAACGAGAGTGTTATCGAGAATTTTCACGCCGTGTTTTAAGAGAATCGCATCAAGCATATGGTAATCCGCTTCATAATCATTATTTCCCCAGACAAAATAAAGCGGGCCAACCCCTTTTAGTTTCACGATATTCTTTTCAATCCGCTCCATTGGCACACCTTTCTCGGTAATATCGCCTCCAATAATGACGATATCAGCTTTACCGCGCACCTCATCGAGAAGCTTTTCCGTTACTAAGCGCCTATGTATATCAGAAATAAAAAAAACGCTTATTGTACGGAATGTTTCTGGAAAATCATCAAAAAACAAATCTTTTTCAACCACTTTATTTACAAACGCCGTTCTTACCATGATTAGCACGATTACAATAAGCAAAATGGCCGCTGCACTATATACGATTGTCATATTATCTCCCACTAACTATTTGTTTTCATGATATAGATTAATGTCATAATTTTTTTTCATCATCTCAAATACTTTGTGGCGGTTTGTCCATTGTGATTCCTGTTTCCAGAGATCCTTGCTTTTGTCGATGATTTCACAACGAAGCCCCTGGTATTCCTTTTCAGCTTTATCCCTCATTTGCTTAAGCACAATCATAAAGCCGTATAAGCCAATTGTGGCGAGCAAGAAAAGGAAATGATTATCATTATCTACAAACACGCTGAACATGTCGAAGAATGAATCCGAATAGGGACGGGCGATATAAAAATATACATAAACCAGCAGCATCGCAGCCATCGTCATTGAAGCCCAAATGCTTACAAGATGATTTCTTTTGGCTAGATCAAACTTTCTTTTTCTTTCGATTACAGTTTGCAGCATGTGCTTTGTTGCCTGGTCTGTGTGTTCGTCCAATAGAATGATTGCGGGCTCCACACCGATTCCTCCTCGCTACATATATTCACCAAAATATATTTTTCGAGTCCTGCAATTATGCCCGCTTTTTCATTTTGGAATGGAAGATCACGTATAAAAAAACTGACAGCAGAAAGATCCAGTGAGGATAACCGTGTTCTTTAAGGGAGGGCTTGAGCTTGGATTACTGTTTAATTGGTATTTTTAAAACCTGGCCAACCTCGATTCCTGTTCCGCTCAGCTGATTCCATTTTTGAATCAAAGCGACGCCATCATCGGAGTTGTAATATTTCAATGAAACATCGAAAATCGTTTCCTCCGGCTCTACCGTATGATATAAAATTTTATATCCTTTTTCCTGCTCCTTGCTGTCTTGAACCTGCTTATCACGATGTGTCTGGGTGCCTGCAGCGATAGAATCTGTCTGCTGCGCTTTCGTTTCCTGAGCATCTTCAGGGCTTTTTGCTTCATCCGTACCCGGGATGCCGTCTTCCTCAGTCCCGCCGCTTATCTCCACCGTCTCAAAGCCATTTTCCCCCAAAGCGCTTAGAGGTTTCTGTCCGAAATATGTATAGAGGCCGTATATCGATACGGGCATCAGGATAAAAAACAACGCAAGCAGCTTAAGCAAAGGGAACTTCATTTTCCATTTGTTCTTTTTTTTCTTATTTCTGCGCATTTCGCTTCTGCTCGGAAGAGGTTTCTTTTTTCTTTCCTGTCCTGCATCTGACTGTAATTTCTCTGCCTGGCCATGCTGAGTGTTGATATTCTGTTCCATATACCTCTCTCCTCTGTTGTGATAATTAATGGCTGCCTTCCTTGTTCTTCACAATGATTCCAAGTATAAAATCAATCAGGAAATGAGTAAAAATCGTAACAAGCAAATTATCGGTGACTTCAAAAAGAATGCCGATAAAGAAACTGAGAACAGTAATATTCACAAATAAAAACCAGTTAAACAGATAACGATAATGAATAAGCGCAAAAATCAAGCTCGTCCAAAACAGGCCAAGATGGGTTTGTATAATCCCCCGAAATAGAATCTCCTCGCTCAAGCCAACCGTCAGCGCCACTATAAAAATCATCGGGACCGGCAGATTTTTAAAAATCCGCTCATTTACTCCCCCGTCATCGTGATACGATTCCGGCAGGAGCTTCATCATCAGGATATCCAAGAAAATGACAGCTGCGCCTGCAGATCCGCCTATGGTCAGAATTCTCCAATCCTTGAATTGGAATAAGTCGAAAAAAGAAGAAATATCTTCAAATAAAATAATACTTAAAACCAGTGAAACGATTAACAGGATTATTTGCGTGAATACTAAATTAAGATACAGTTCTTTATCAGAGAGCTGTTTGATAAGTTCTGCCTGTTTATTTTTCATTGCTGTCTGCTGCTTTCAATAATAATTTCGCCAAATCTTGTTTCCAATTGGTGAAGCGGCTTGCTGCTAATTCGGAACCGTTAGCAGACATGTTTTGCAATAATTCCGGATCAAGGCCGCAACGGTCGCAGCATCGTTCATTCTGAGATTTTTTTTCTTCCTGGAAATAGTTCAATACCCCTTCTCGCCTGCATTGCTTTGATATCAGCCACGTAAGAAAGGAGTATATTTTCGCTGTTTTATACTCTTTGCGCGAGGATACATATCTTTTCATGGCTTCCTTTACTTTAAGCACATTGCCTTGTCCCCTATTTAACCCGATAAAATGCTGGATAAACCGCCACTGGATTTCACTTAAAGAAAATTGCTGGATAATCGCCTCTTGTACAGCCACTGGCGGTTTTTCCGAAACAAACTTGCTGAAATCCACATAAGAAAATACACCGTCTATTTGTGGTTCTGTAGGCAGTTCTTGTTCCATAAGATGAAGCGGAAGCCCTTCGTCGCCCTCACAATATAAAATAATCGCCGCACTCTGGTTCCCATCCCTGCCTGCCCTGCCCGTTTCCTGAACATATGCTTCGATGCCGGACGGAAGATGGAAATGAACCACGAACCGGACATTTTCTTTATTCACTCCCATGCCAAATGCGCTGGTAGAGCAGATAACCCTTAACTGACCGGTAATGAATTGCTGTTGAATGAGCATTCTTTGCTCCTGTTCCATACCGCCATGATAATAAGCAACATGCGCAATGCCATTTTCTTTCAAATACAGTGCCGTATTTTCTGCTGCTTTCTTGCTTGAAAAATATATAATTCCCGGCCCTTTGCTTTCCCGGGTGATTTCTAAAAGCCTTTGCAGCTTTTCTTCATAACCAGAAAAAGTTTCTACTGCTAGAGCAATATTTCCACGGTCAACGGACGAAATAACCTGATGAACAGTGTCGAGGTCGAGCCTATCTGAGATATCTTCCCTGACTTCTTCAGTTGCTGTTGCGGTCAGGGCAAGAGTCAATGGGTTTGAAAGCTTTCTTCTGATGTTTCCAAGCTGTAAATAGTCCGGTCTAAAATCATAACCCCATTGGGAAATGCAATGTGCTTCGTCGATTACGAATAAGCCGATATCCAAGTTTCTCAAAGCATTCAAAATACCTTCAACAGCAAGCATTTCCGGGGACAAAAAGATAAAGCGGTATCGAGTGATATTTTGAATGGCTTCCCGTTTTTGCTCACGCTCGAGGAAAGAGTTCAACGTCAGGACACTTTTTTCCCCCATATGCTTCAATTGTTCCGCCTGGTCTTGCATCAGTGATAGAAGAGGTGAAACGATCAAGACGGGTTTTTTTAGGATGTATCCTGTAAGCTGATAGCACAAAGACTTCCCTGTCCCGGTTGCAAGCATCCCCAGTGTATGCTGTCCATTAAGCAATGAAGAGATGATCTCCTTCTGTCCTGGACGAAAAGTATTAAATCCAAAATGTGTATGTAATTGTTTCTCCAAATTCATCGGTTGTCACCTGCCTTTGCTAAAACAAGGCGTATCTGAAAGAAGGAGATATCCTCATCTAATTGATTCTTAATGAGCTTAAGCTGTTTTGTATCCATCCTTTTTGCCGTATCAGTGATCTTGCCCGCTGTTTCTTCTGTAACAAATGGCGTTATCGGAAAACCTGGCTTTGCCAGGACAATTTCGACGATATGGTCTTCAATCGTGTTCACTTTCAAACGTCTGAACCCAGCGATTTCATCAGGCCTTTTGCCTTTTTTTATATGGTCAAAAGTAACTTTGGCAGACTCTGTCAGCGGCTTGTCCACACCTGCCGGCAGGTCTTCGATTATTGAAAATAGAAAAGGGAAACATGTCTTGTTGGCGTTTATTTCATGAAGAATAGAATGAAGGATGCCCAGGAAAAGGAAGCGGATATACACTTCATCCAGCTTTGCTGTTTCTGAAATTTGCTTGAAGGTGCTTCCCACCCGGTGCGAGCCGGTCAATCTCATCACGAATATATTTCTCTCTATATCGCTTTTCTTTTCAAGAAGCATGACTAGTTCATCAAAAAGGCCCTTGCCTATTTGGGACCGGTTCTGTAGATGAAGCCGAAAAAAACGTTTTACCCAATTCTGGATGTCGGCATTTCTTTGAATCGGATAAAAATGGTTCTGTTCGTGAATGATATGGGAAAGAGATTGAATCAGAAGGGTCAGCCTTCCCCAAAAAGCGGCCGGATTACTTTGATAGCTCCAGCCATCCAAAGCTGATGGCAGTGGATAGTTCTTCCCGTATTCGTGGAGTACATCCCGGCCTTTTTCCGTAAGCAAAAAATGACTTTCTCTTTGTTGGTCTATTAATGATCTTTGAAGCAAAGATGCAGAGATTTGTTCTAAGAGCTCCCTCGTAACAGGAGAATAGGTACCAAATAATTCTTTTAGCCCATACAGGTGAGCGTCCTGGATGGTCTGCGAGGATTTTTTTCCTTTTAACAAATGATAAATTGCGAAGATACTTCGTTCTCCGTTCAGTTTATCTATACAATAAAGAAAAAGCGCTTCAAAGAAAACGGAATTCACCATCATTAATCACAGCCTTGATTCTAAATTTATACGCCACGTTTCACATTACCTATTGTATCAGAATACGGATCAGGCTTGGGAATAGCGTATTAGAAAATCAATAATTATTGTGAAGGTTATAACAGGAGATTATAGAGTCTCGCCTGCCGCGATAAGCAACAGCTTTTCACCCTTGTATGCGTTGACAAGATATTTCTATTGAAAAGTTCATGTATCAGTTTTACAATAGGTATGTGTATGGAATATTCATACTTTTAATTATGGAGTTAAATCGTTGGATTAGGAGGGATTTTATTCATGGCGAAATATACAATTGTAGATAAAGATACGTGTATAGCATGCGGTGCTTGTGGAGCAGCTGCCCCTGACATCTATGACTATGATGATGAAGGCATCGCATTTGTAATACTTGACGACAATGAAGGAATCGTAGAAATTCCGGATGTACTCATAGATGACATGATGGACGCATTCGAAGGGTGCCCGACAGATTCTATTAAGGTTGCTGACGAGTCCTTTGACGGAGACGCAACAAAATTCGAATAAGATGTAAGCCATCGCTTCGTTTAGGGTGGCTTTTTTTAACTGGAAAATGTTTTTCGCAAGATATTCAGGGAAGTTAACAGGGATAGAAATCGGCCGCTTGACCAGGACAGCAAAAAGCCAGCTTGCATCAGGGACTACAAACTGGCTATATATTCATTTTTATGCATTTTTATAAATTGATTGTTTGTTAATCCACGGCTGCAGTCTGATGAACAGCAGCATGAACACAGCAGTAATCAGGGTTCCTTTCAGGATATTAAATGGCAGGATTGCAGTGGTGGCAAATTGTCTCACCTGTGGTCCTGACATGGCATCCCAACCCATGAACAACGTATATGCTGGCAGGATAAGATAGTAATTGAGGACACTCATCAATACAGCCATAATCAGCGTGCCGGCAATAAGGCCAAATGTCATCCCTTTTCTTGAACTCAACTTTTTATAGATGAAATATGTCGGCAATACAAATAATACGCCTGCGGTAAAATTCGCAATATGGCCTACCGGAACACCTGTCTGGCTTCCAGTCATCACATAATCCAGCAGGTTTTTAATAAGTTCAACGATAATGGCCGCCATCGGGCCAAATAGCAATGCCGCAATCAAAGCAGGTATCTCGCTGAAATCGATCATCAAGAATGTTGGAAATCCTGGAAAAGGAAAGTTTAACAGCATCAACACATATGAAACGCTTCCCAACATTGCAAGTGACACCAGTTTTCTTACATTGGTAGTCTTCATAGATCTCTCTCCTTCTTTCTTGGCTAATAGAAAAGTACCTTTCCTATCCGCATAAATGCAACTACGCCTTTGTCTTCGCCTTTACAAGGCTAGCAATCGGCACGTTTTCTTTATGATCTACCACGAAAAAGAGGTTTGGTTCCTTCAAGATGAGTAACCGACAAATAAAAACCCAATAATTATCGAAATTATTGGGAAGAATAGCGGCATACTCAAACAGACGTTCAAACCCTGCTTTTTTGAACGCTATCTGGAACCTCCATCTTCTCCCATCCAGACTGTACTGTCGGCTTTGGAATCACACCAAATCTGCCTTGATAAGGCTCGCGGGCTTTGAAGCAATTGCTTCATCACCGCCGGTGGGGAATTCCACCCCGCCCCGAAGATAGACCTATTAAATTAGATTATACAAATAGATTATATATCAATTCCTAATATTTGTGTAGCATTAAATTGACAGTATAAAATCTCTCTTGTAAAATTAACAGAAATTTAAGAGTAGTTATAGGAAGGTGTTCAATTGTGTATCGTATCTTAGTAGCTGATGCCATTAAACCCGAGGGGCTTGAGCCTCTTTTACAGGCATCTGAAATCGAACTTATTCAAAAGAAAATCGAAGAAGCGGAGGAAAGTCTTCATGAATTTGATGCTCTGCTGGTAAGAAGTGCAACGAAGGTTACAGAAGAATTAATCGAGAAAATGCCCAATTTAAAAATCATTGCCCGGGCAGGAGTCGGCGTTGATAATATCGATGTGCCGGCAGCGACTAAACATGGGATTGTAGTGGTAAATGCACCTGATGGCAATACCATTTCCACAGCCGAGCATACATTTGCAATGATGGCCGCCCTCGCCCGCCACATACCTCAAGGACATTCTTCCGTGAAAAATGGAGAATGGAAGCGTTCTGCCTTTACTGGTACGGAGCTTTATGGCAAGAAACTGGGCATTGTCGGCATGGGTCGTATCGGCGGAGAGATTGCTAAACGAGCCAAGGTTTTTGGAATGGACGTGTTAGTATTCGACCCATTCTTAACATCCGACAGAGCCAAAAAGTTGAATGTAACTTCCCTTTCTTTAGAGGAATTACTGCCGCTTGCTGATATCATTACGGTACACACGCCTTTGACAAGTGAAACAAAAGGCTTGCTGAACAAAGACAATCTGCGTACATGCAAAAAAGGAGTCTATCTTCTCAACTGCGCACGCGGCGGAATTATCGATGAGGATGATTTATACGAACTATTGCTTGAGAACCATGTAGCCGGTGCTGCTCTGGATGTTTTTGTCGAGGAGCCTCCTGCAGGCAATAAACTGCTGGAACTGGATTCGGTTATTACCACGCCTCATCTGGGTGCTTCCACTAAGGAAGCGCAGTTTAACGTGGCCACCCAGGTAGCCCAGGAGGTACTGGTATTCCTTGAAGGCAATCCAGTTGCTAATTCTATTAACCTTCCGGCAATTTCCAAAGAGCAATTTGAAAAGGTACAGCCATACTATCAACTTGTTAAACAAATGGGTTCCATCGGCTCTCAATGCATGAAAGAAGGCATCAACGAAATCTCCGTTACCTATGGCGGAGAAGCGTTCCATTTTGACACAAGCATCTTAACGAAAAGCCTGATCTCCGGAGTTTTCAAAACACGGCTTGACGGCCCTGTTAATGAAGTGAACGCCCTGCTTATCGCAAAAGAGCGCGGGGTTACGATCGGCGAGAAAATATCTACCGATGCTTATGGATATGCCAACTGTATCTCCGTCACCGTAAAGGGTGATAATCGCCAGCTCGATATCCGCGGAACGCATGTTGAGAATTATGGTTCACGGATTGTCAGCCTGAACGGATTTAACATCGAATTCCTTCCTGAAGGTAACTTCCTGTATATCCAGCACACAGACCAGCCTGGCGTTATCGGAAATGTCGGCAGAATCTTAGGTGACGATGAGGTTAATATCGCTACGATGCAAGTTGGCCGTAAACAGGCAGGCGGCGAAGCAATCATGGTTCTGTCTTTTGACAAACCATTAAGTGATGAAATGTTTGAAAAACTGAACGAACTTCCTGATATTTCGTTTATGTACCGAATGTCTTTATAATGATGAAATTGTAAACATAAGAAAAGGCTGTCCGATATTTCCATGGTACAGCCTTTTTTATTAAAGGGAAACTTATTCTGCTATAATGAAAGATTAACCGGCCTTATCATATCTTCCTGAAATTGAGGAAGCTTCCAGACAATTTTGACAGCCCAAACCTGATCTGTCTTAGAAGCAATTTTTCCTGCCGTTTGGGCGTGTCCCATTTTGCCTCCTACAAAAAGCAGGCCGATACATCCGGCTAAAATCATTACTATCAAAAATCGTTTTCCATAATCAATCATCCATTTGCCTCCCAGCCAGCCATAAAATACACAGTCTCAAAAATTATATGCTGACCATCGGGAACTCATTCCTGCTTTCGGTTAATTGATGCTTCTAGCTACAATGGAACCTTCCTCTGATTACCCCAAAAACCCTCTAATTGATCTTGTTAGGAGCAATCGGGACAGGTACATCCTCCTGCAGGTTATATGGTCCGAGAGCATCAATATTTGCATTGCTAAATTTCACATAATCAAAGCCAAAATCCTTTGCCGTCAATAGAATCGCTTCCAACGCGGTCAAATATTCTTCAGTGTCCGATATTTTTGTTCCTTCTGATAGTTCCAATATCACTTTCTTATCCTGCTCTTCAACACGATCCCATTTCAATTCCTTAGGGATTGAGGGGGAAATCGATGGATCACCGCTTCCCTTTATCATCTCTTCCAGTGCCTTGTCAATTGTCGGGAATTCGGAATGGGAGGAAACCAGCATTTTACGTGAGCTTTCATTTGTTTGATAAATAAAGTACGCTTTTCTAGCGCCATGGTTGATGCCAACTTCCTCTTCAGAGGGCTTTTCTTCGGCGGCACCATGCCTGTCTTCACTCTTTGCGACTTGATCATTCGGCGTGGAAGAACTGTTATTCTCAGTCCCGGCATGCTGTGAAGAAGCGGCCTTCCTGCTTTGCGAACCCCGCTCCATTTCAGTCTTTTCAATGGCTCGATCCTCGCTGGCCGAGTTGTTCGATCCCAGCATAATGCTTGTCGCAAGCACTGCAAGGACAAACAGGGCTGCCATAGCAGCAATAAGAGGGATCCAATTGTTCGATCGCTTCCTGTGAATCCTTGATTCAATGTTTTGGTAGATATCTTTGGGATGCCGCCTATCTTTAATGTTCGGCAAATTTTTCAACAGCTCTTCAATGTCATTTTCATTCCATTGGGATCTTTTCAAAGGGGATCTCCTCCTTTCCTGCCTGTTCCTCCATTGCTTTCTTTACCGCTTTTAAAGCTCGATGCTGCGTCGTCTTAACCTTGCTTTCCGTCCACCCCAGCACTTCAGCCGTTTCTGAAATCGAAAGTGATTGAATATAACGGAGAATGATGACTGAGCGCTGATCCATTGTGCAATCGTCCAGGCTCTTATATACCCGTCGCATATTGTCATTTTGTAATGCTTTTTCTTCCGGAAGCGGCTGCTGGTCCTTTATCTGGTTCCGTTCCCAATCAAAGCTCTCAAACAATTTCTGCTTCCAGCTTCTTTGTTTTCGGAAATGGTCGATGGCAGCATTTCTGGCAATTGAAAAAAGCCATGTCTTTTCACTGCTTTTCCCTTCAAAACGGTCATATGATTTTAGTACGCGTATATAGACCTCTTGAACTAAATCCTCAGCAGTTTCCCTGTTTTTAACGAGATAGAAAAGAAATTGAAATAGATCACGATGGTACTTTTCATATATTTCCAGAAAAACGGAGTCCATCTTTTCCCCTCCTCCGCTCGATCATTTAGTCGTAATATTCACACAAATAGTTACATTTTCACTATAGGCTTTTCGAGCAAAAAAAGGAAGGGCATTCCAGCCCTTCCTCCAAGTTTATCTTTGTTTCTTATGAAACAAGATTATCCGTCAATATTTTAATATCTCACTCATTTCCCATCATTTTTCGAGGCAGGTTGAATGTAAAGGTTGTTCCTATTTCGGCTAAACTATTTACGGTTATATAACCATGATGGGCATCAATGATGTTTTTTGCGATGGCAAGGCCAAGTCCTGTCCCTGACCGGCCCCTTGTCCTCGCTTTATCAGCCTTATAAAACCTCTCAAATACAAAGGCAAGATCTTCTTCCGGTATGCCTGATCCGGAATCTCTGACATCAATAATCAAACCCTGCCGCCCGTCGCTTCGTTGAATGACCTCGACAGTCCCGCCTTCAGGAGTATGGCGGATGGCATTGTCAATGAGATTGGTCAGAACCTGTTCAACTCGGTCAGGATCAAACTCCCACCGAATCGCCTCATCCTGCATGTGAGTGACTATCTTAATATCCTTCTCTTTTGCGAGTCCATAAAACTTAGAGGCAATCCGCTTCAAATAAGAATTGAGCTCGACACTGTCATAATTAAGCGTGATATGGCCCGCTTCCATTCTTCCAAGGTCAAGCAGATCATTAACAAGCCTTCCCATCCGCAATGATTCCTCATAAATGACCTGTGCCATTTCTTTCTTTTCTTCTTCACTTTCAGCAATGTCATCGATGATTGCTTCACTATATCCCTGGAGCATGGAAATCGGCGTTCGCAACTCATGCGACACATTGGCAATGAAGTCTTTACGCAGCTTGTCCAATTTCCGTTCTTCAGTCATATCGCGGATAATCGCCACAGCGCCTCGTATCGTATTGTTGCCATATAAAGGGCTGACAATTAACGTCCAATCATGCCCCTGAAGCGTGATCCCTTCGACCTGCTCCTTCTCCATCACTTCCGTCTGGTCAAAAAGATTCATCAGAACGGAAGGAACAGTATCCGCGTTGTCTCGATTGAAACCTTTTTCATAATACCAGCTATGGAGGAAACGTTCCGCAGGCGGGTTTTTCACGAGGATTGTCCCATCCTTATTGAAGGTAATCACCCCGTCTGCCATACTGCTCAGAATGCTCGCAAGGTGTTCCTTTTCCTGGTTAAGGGCGTTCAAATTAAATTTTAATTGTTTGCCCATTTGGTTAAACGCCATAGCGAGCTCACCGATTTCATCCTGGGTAAGGATCGGCACTTTCGTATCGAATTTGCCTCTTGCGACCTCAAAAGCGGCTTCTCGCATTTTCCGGAGCGGGGCATTAATTCTCGTAGATAGAAAAAAGGCGAAAATGGTGGTTAATATGATGGCGACTCCTGCAGCCATCAAAATAAATTTCGTTGTTGAGTGTGTTGCTTCCTGCATCTCTTCAAGCGATTGGTATAAGAATATGCCAGCGTATTTTCCGTTTAACTCTAAAGGAACACCGACCACTATCGCAGAGGTATTACGGTTGCCGCTATCATCAATTGGCAGCACCATCTCTTTTTTCACCGTTTTTTGCTGCGAAAAAACTTTTACTAACTCAGTGTCGCTTTTTAAAAACTCTGACGTTACATTCGGGTCTGTTTGCTTAGTAGAAAATGTGACCCTGTCTCCATTGATGACGAGCATTTTTGTTTCTTCGCCGATCATTCGCGAAGCAATTTGAAGCACCTCGTTCGAATCGGGATGCAGATGTACAATCTCGGCTATCCTTTGTCCGCTTTTGGTTAGTTCCTTTTCCGCCTCATCGAGCTGGAAGTTTTCGAAGAACTCCATTAACAGGATCGTCAAGATGAAGAGAACAAACGAAACGAGCAGCAATATCGTAATCCAAAGTTTTCCAACTACACTGCGCCAAAACATCAGTCATTTATCACTTCGAACTTATAACCAACACCCCATACAGTCACGATCATTTTCGCCGCATTCTCGGAAATGCGGTTTAGCTTTTCGCGCAAGCGCTTCACATGGGTGTCTACGGTTCGAAGGTCTCCAAAAAATTCATAATGCCAGACTTCCTTTAGTAATTGTTCGCGATCAAAAACCTTATCAGGTGATTTGGCCATGAAATATAGTAGTTCATATTCCTTTGGCGTCAAGGATACTTCCTGGCCGTCAGTCGTAACCCGGTGGGCCTCATTATCAATCGTTAAGTGAGAAAAAACAATTATATCCTTCGCCTGCGGCTCTGTTTGGATATAACTTGTTTTCGAGGAACGGCGCAGCAGAGCCTTTACACGCAGGACCACTTCCCTGGGACTGAACGGCTTTACAATGTAATCATCGGTACCGGACTCAAAGCCTTGGACGCGATTGACTTCTTCCCCTTTTGCAGTCAACATAATAATTGGAGTCGATTTCCTTTCCCGCAATTCGAGGCATACCTCAATACCATCCTTACCCGGCATCATGATATCAAGCAGAATCAAGTCATAGTCACTCTCAAGCGCTTTCATTAAAGCGATATTCCCGTTCTCGGCTTCATCAATAAGATAATCTTCTCTTTCAAGATACATCCTTAATAGACGGCGGATTCTATCTTCATCATCGACTACTAAAATTCTCGGTTTATTTTCCAACCTGACTCCTCCCTTACTGTTTTTTGACACACCCATATTTTATAAAAAAAGTCTAACTCCCTACACAAAGCAGGCTCCGCCACGATTGTGTATAACAGGGAGTCAGACCCTTTTGAGAAAGACAACACCACTTATTAGGAAGACTTACGCATAGGAATGCAGACCTGCAATGATAAGGTTCACAGCTATTAAATTAAACATAATAATGATAAAACCAATCATAGCCAGCCAAGCCGACTTCTCTCCATGCCATCCCCTGGAAAGACGGAGATGCAGAAATGCCGCATAAAACAGAAAGGTGATTAAGGCCCACACTTCTTTTGGATCCCAGCCCCAGAAACGGGTCCAGGCTATCTGGGCCCAGATCATCGCGAAAATCAGAGCACCCAGCGTAAAGATTGGGAAACCGATCATCACAGCACGGTAGCCTATCTCGTCCACTAAGTCTAAATTAATATTTTTCACAAGCGGCTGAAGCTTAGCCGCAATGCGTTTTCGCAAAATAAGTCTGATTATCCCGTAAAGGACAATACCAGCAACAATAGACCAGACTACTGTGTTCATTTTTTTCGCATTGATCATCGCCGGCACTTCTGCCAGCGGCTCCATTTTATCCGGCGTCTGCAGCTTTCCTTCATGCGGGCCGATTAACGGAGGCAATGTGTAGCTGGCCTTTGCTTCAATATTATTCTTGTCCATATAGATGAAATCTGCCTTATAATCCATCATGGAGAAGGTGGTCGCGACAAGGACAAACCCTAGCGTCGTGACTAAAGTAAACATCGTGGCTTCAAGCCAAAACGTACTTTTGCTTCGTTTCGACTGGTCAACGGATTTTAATAAATAAATCAATCCCGCCGCAAAGCTGATTGCAAGAATTGCTTCACCGGCTGCGGCTGTCGTCACATGAATATGAAGCCAGTCACTTTGCAGGGCAGGTATCAAAGGCGAAATGTCTCTAGGGAACATGCTTGCATAAGCGATGACCAACACTGCCACAGGCAATGTGAATACCCCTAGAGCAGGGGTTTTGTAAATCATATAAATAACGATAAAGGCACCGACAAGCATCATCCCAAAGAATGTCGTGAATTCAAACAAATTACTGACCGGGGCATGTCCGCTTGCAATCCATCTTGTAATAAAGTACCCGATCTGTGCAATGAAACCAATGACGGTGATGCTAATACCGATGATTGCCCATTTATTTTGTTTTTTCTCAGTTTGCCCTCTTTTATCCTTGATTGCTCCTGCGAAGAAAAAGGTTGCAACGAGATATAGAACAAACGCGATATATAACAGATTACTGCTTATTTGAGCCACTAGTTATCTTCCCCTTTATTTGCAGACTTCTTTTCCTGAAGCTGATCGGCCGGTTCGTCGATAATGGTATTTTCGATTACACGATTAATATCCCGCTTCAATCCATGCCAATTTTTGTTCGTATGGCCCGCAAGCATTATTTCCCCGTCTTTCTTCTGAAGCCAGATGCGACGGTGGTTCCAGTAGGCACCCTGGACGACGCCAATCATGAAGATTACTCCGCCGAGGAAAATGATCCAGAGTGTCAAATCTTTTCTGATTGTCAGTGCTGAGACATTTTTTGTCTCGATTCCGGCAAAAGTCATCTTATAGTCATTATCGCCGAGCGGTTCCAATGTTTGTTTGATTGCGACAAAGCTGACTTCACCCTTTGGTTTGTCAGGGGTAAACATTTTAAAGATGAAGGCCGGGTTATTCGGAATCCTCGACTTCGTACTTGGTTCGCCGTTTTCAGCAAACTCAAAGTCCGGGAAATAACTCATCAGCTCGACTGAATAGCCTTTTTTTAACTCATATTTTGGTTTGGGGTTATATAAATCAACCGTGACCATTCCGAATTGTTCCCCGGATTTTTTATTGGTCAAATTAAGTTTCATCTTGTTCAGCTCATCGAGTTTATAATCCACTTGATAAGCCGCATAGCGGTCATGCTTTAACGGCTGATTGACTTTAATTTGATCCTCTTTGATCTTCTTCAGCTCAGGCTTTTCCCCAGGTATCACCTTTCCTACCCGTTCGTACAATGTTACATCAGATTGGTAGTTTTTTGCAATCATTCCCGTTTTGTCAATGGCAGCAGTGAAATCTTTGTCATCTTTTTCCTTATCATATACTTCAAGAATGAACTTTTCGCTTGAAAGGTAGTATTCCCCTTTAGTTCCTGGCATTTCTTTCGTTTCCCCTTCGCGAAGCCAGACCAGCTCATCGACGTACATGCCGGGAACGAAGCGGAGCATGGCGCCAATCAGGAAAACAATCAAGCCGATATGATTTACATACGGGCCCCATCTTGAAAAACGTCCTTTTTCTGCAAGAATATTCCCGTTTTCTTCACGGACATTATATCGTTGGTTTCGCAGATTTTTCTTGATTTCTTCAAAATCTGTTTCTATATTTTCGCCTTTAGTAATTCCAAAAACACGCTGCCGTTTCAAAAAGCTTTCATGCCTGGATACCTTTTGTTTTTTTAAAGACCGGTATAAAGGGAAAAACCGGTCAATACTTGCGATAAGTATCGACGTTCCAATTAAAGCAATTAAAATCAAGTACCACCAGGAGCTGTACAAATTATGAAACCCAAGCTGGTAATACAATTTCCCGAACCAGCCATATTCCTGTTCATAATGCTGTTCTGGGGGTACATTCGGGGGTATGTACATTTCCTGGGGCAGGATCGTTCCCACTGCCGAGGCAACCAGTGTGATGACGATCAGCCAGACCCCAACTTTAACCGAAGAAAAGAAGTTCCATATTTTATCAACGATTGTTTTATTGTATGTTTGCGAACGCCTGGCACTTCCTTCGTAGCGCATTTCGACAAGCTTATTGTCCGCCTGTGTTTCATCCAGCAACCTGCCGCATGCTTCACAGAGAACTGTGCCATGCGGATTGACATGCCCGCATTCGCATTTCACTTCAGCCATGTTAAAAACTCCTCGTGTTATGGTTTAATACTCTCCATATGGTTCCGGACAATCTCCTCCGTCAACTCTCCTTTAAACATATCGACGACCTTGCCTTCCTTATCAATCAGGAAGGTATAGGGGAGCGGGTCGATTCCATATGCCGTCATCACCTGCTGATCTTTATCGATAACGACGGGAAAGCTCAGTTTATGCCTGTCGATGAAATTTTGGACAGAATATTCGGATTCAGCAACATTCACGGCTAAAACCTGGACACCCTTATCTTTATATTTGTTATATTGGTTATCAATGTAGGGCATCTCCCTTTCACAAGGCTTGCACCATGTTCCCCAGAAATTGAGAAAAACACCCTGGCCTTTATAGTCTGACAGCTGATGTTTCTTGCCTTCCATGTCAGTCAGCACAAAATCGGGAGCAACGGACCCTTTTTGAACCGACTCATGCTTATCTTTCGTGAAATTGGCATATAAAGTATAAACCAAAGCTGCACCCAATATGAGGAGGATGATTGTTCTTACAATCAGGCGGCGCTTTTTCTTTTCCATAAAAAACCCCCTGCTTTCGATTCATTTACTAAAGTATAACTTTTTTCGACGTGAATTGATGTCTAGCGCAAGCAGCCTAGCCCCGACGCACAGGACGTGCTAGTGCCGACGAAGACATAAGGACGTGGCGATCTTAGTCGGCCTCGAGGTCATAAGCCAATCAACTGATGGGGAGAAAACCGCTCCCCATACAGCTGCT
>NZ_RYZZ01000001.1 GCF_003989135.1 Peribacillus cavernae | reverse complement strand
GTAGCAACTCGGGAGATCCTGTCGGTCTTTCAAGAATAATAGAGAGTATGGCGAAACAAGCGATAACAAGTGAGCAAGCCAAATGCCGCACAGGAAGTCGGATAGCTGCGTAGTACCTATGAAGTCGGGTAACTCTGATGGAGGAAAGGCAGTTACCCTATCATTGCCCTTATAGGGAAACATTTACTACACACAGAGGTAGGTATATTAATGGAAACAAAACTAATAAGGATAGCAGAATTAGCAAAATCTCATCCAAAAATGAAGTTCACTTCACTAGTACATCTTCTTAATGAAGAATCACTCAAACAGTCTCATTATGAGCTACCGGGTAGAAAAGCACCCGGTATACATCAGACCACAAATAATTATAGAGGAAATCCGTCTGCTTTTGTCGTATAATGAATGTCCTGTCCGATACAGCCAGATATAGGATTTTGAGGCGGCTTCCCGGTTGGGTTCCCGCAGTACCTGGAGCGTTGTTTGGGGTTGCTTGAGAAAGAACTGCAATCAAATGATCCGCATGTTCGTGTGACAGCCGCCGCTGCTATTGTACAAGCTAGAAAGTAAAATCGATTAGGCCAAGCCATAAAGGTTGTGGTAAGGTAATAAGTAAGATGCCATACAAGTACAAGGAAGGAAATAAAATGGGAGGAAGTTCGTAACATATACCCAGATCAATATATGAAACTTAAAATCCTTGATTTTTACTTAGAAGAAAATAAAAAAATTGTTTAGGATGGATATGAAAGCTCATGGTTCTTGCTAAACGGATGATCTTGATTTGAACGCGATTAAATTCTGTAACGCCTCATTCATGTGTTGAACAACAATACAATCCAGACCCTCTAACATGTCGATTGGATTACCGGGTCGTAAGGAAGATATACTTGCCTGAATCCCAACGTTTTGACTGCGATCACCACAGGCAGCATTCCTTCTACCTTTTCAACAGTGCTATCTAAAGACAGTGTTCCAATAAACGCACATCTTTGGAAATATCTATTTCTACATGATCCGTTTCCTTCAAGACCCCTATTGCCATCGCAAAGTCAAAAAAGCGGTCCATTTTTTTTTTGTTCCGATGGGGATAGATTCACTTTTTGATCTGCCAAATCACAGTCAAGCGTGTGTATGGCTGATAACACCCGTTCCTTCGATTGCATCCGGCAAACCAACAATCACCATAGATTTTGTACCCGGTGAAATGTGCACCTCAAGCAACAATACCCCTGTAAACTGAAAAACAAAAAAGACAGAGAGCTATTTTAGACTCTCCACCACTATCAATCTATCGACAAATTTCGGGAAGTGACAGGCACCGTTATTTAAGTGCAAACCAAATTAGAGATCTAAGAACTGCTATAAATGATGTTGAATTTGTTAATCCGCCTGGAAAACATGGAGGATTAGGGTCTACAGCTGCTCATAATGAATTACTAGGTATTATTGATTCCTCTAAAGACTATGATATGTTTGTACGAAGAATAAATAATTGGGCATACTATAGACTTAATGGTGGGATAGATGCATTGCCAGTAGGTTTGAGGATAAATAACTGAGGAGGTTTAGAATGGAAAAGCAAGGGCACGTCTCATTATGGATTGGTGAGATACAAACTGAAGAGGAATTAACGGATTATGTTGAATTAGTTTATACAGAAGAGGGTGAATTTCTTCCTTCTCCCTTTCTTAGCGACTTTGATATAGATATAGATGACTTTGATGAAGATTTTCTGGAAAAAGTTCTGCATGAAAACAGGGTAGAGAATTTAACAGATTTGATACAAAGCTGTTCATATGACCATGCTGTAATTCTACGGTTTAAATCTACAATGGAAACTACTCTACCAAAAAATATTAATGCTGCTATTTTACTGTATAACATTCAATATGATGGAAGAAAAGATGAGATTATAAATAACGGTTATACATTTAAGTTTGTTGGTAGTGTTCCATATATATAAGTATTCGATTATCTGGGAATATAAGAATCTTGGTATCATAGCTGATGGACCTAGACCAAAAGAAATTATTGATAAATATTTAACGAAAAGTAAAGGATAATAGTTTTAAATATGTTGACATACCATGTTAGGTCTTAACCTTCCAGGGTATTTTTTTGCTTTAATGTGAAAATGTACCTGAAGGTAAATCGGATGAATGGAACTGGGTGAGGGGATATTTACCAATAAATTGAACAAATAATAAAAGCATAAATTATGGGGAATTTAGTAGAAGTTCAGTATATTTGATCCCGTCACCGGCCGAAAGCTATCCAATGCAGAGCGTGTCACTGCCGGGGCATTGGCTGCAGCAGGATTAATTCCTGTTGTCGGCTGGGCAGGAAGAGCCTTTAAAGGCGGAAGCGCTATTTATAAAACAGCCAGATGAATACAGCCATCCAAAAGGGCCATTTGAGACAAATTTTTGAGCCACTTCTGACAGATTTCTGAGCCACTACCGTGAGGTAGTGGCTCTAGGTAAGCTTATTCTTTGATTCCATGCAGTTCTCTCATGGACATTTCCCCATCAATCAGAAGATTGTAGGAGTCATGAATAATCCGATCTAATATGGCATCTGCTACTGGCAAATCTAGCTAAGGGTACGGGTAAAGGTAAAAGAGTTGGCTCTTCGCCACTAACAATGATTTTACAGATAAAAAGTAAAGTCTGGTTTTCTTATAGACTTAAAACCGGACAAGGGAATGAGTTCAATTACTCGCTTCGTATTCACCCTCTGTTACACGCATAGAACCCTGCGATCATGGCTAAACGGATAGATGGACAAGGGAATGGGTTCAGTTGCGAGCGAAGTATGGCTCCGAACTGTTACTCATTCTTTTTATTTGAGCGCAAAATCCAGTTTCCCGGGCCTCCAAGTGTTTTTTACACTTCTCCCATGTGCTCGAATCTTTGCCTTTTGTGACGTGGATGACATTCTTTTCTTGCGGATCCATAAAAATGGTCACGTATTGATGCCCTCTTTTAGCGGAGGTTTCATCTGTGCTACTCATCGTCACATGAGATAGATCTTGAACTTTGATCGCGTGGTCTACGTAATAATGAATGATCCGCCATAATTGCGTATCGTGTTCCATGACCAACCGGCTAATGGCATTCATAGGCATATCCTTGGCCATTGTGATAATCATGGCATCAAAAAGCAAGGTGAAATTAGAACGAGTCTTAACGGCCCAAGGCACATCCACCCGATGAATTTTACCGCACTCCCGGCATCTAGTGCGTGGTAATTCTGCATGAATATAGCAAGGGTATTCTAAAAAGTTCAGGTGCCGCCACGTTCGATTATAATCGGCAATATCGTAGACAGGCTGATCTTCCGCTCCGCAAAGGGAACAGCCAAAAAGAACCCCTTTTCGTATACTGACGAAGACATCTAATTGTTCTTTTTGATCATTAAATAAACAGCTTTCGATATACCACGGTTCTGTAATATGAAACACGCTTTCAATATCTTGAACTTCTATTTCCATACTGGAACACCCACCGATTCTACTAGACTAGAAATCAGTATGGGCAAGGGTGAATCATTTTAAACAGCGAAGAAGCTTGTTTATCTTGTACCACAAAACAACAATCAGATTAACAGACGTGGTGTTAAGTGGTATGAAATCTAAGTAGAATGGGCAAGTGCTTTAAAGGAAACTCCTCCTAGAAAAGTTACAGTAAATATTGAGCCTAAATACAATCTCATAAGCCCAGACGCTAAAAGAATGACTTTTAAAGGATATTATAAAAAAACGAGGTAATTCTATTTTTTACAAAAGAATTACCTCGTTTCGAGATTTTCTTCTTTACAGTCAAAATTCTCTTTTACCCCATAAATTTATGCAGCATTTCAGCCAGTTGCTTAGGCCGTTCCACGGCTAAACTATGTCCGCAATCTAAGAAATCACAAGTTACGTTCTCTGCGAAAAGTTTAGCCTCGCGATGAACCTCTTCACCGATAAAATGATTGCTTCCTATTGCATATACAGGCATAGGCAGTTTTTCTTTCATTTTCTGTTCTACGAAATCGATGTTTTCAAATGTAGCGCGATAAACATCGAATATTGGGCGTAATCCACCTGCAGAGGAGCAGCCACGGACTATTTCATCCACAAGATCATCTGAAATCGCACTAGGATCGTAGCACTCATCTCTCATCCATTTACCCCAAAATTCTCTTTCCTTGCCTGAGATTAAAAACTCTGGAATTTCAGGCACATGGAAAAAGTTAATATGCCATAACCAGTGATTCGAATAAACATTTTCGGGTTTTAGAACGGACCACTCTTCTAATCCAAGACCTGGAAGGAGCATTTCACACCAGGAAAGCTTTACAACTCTCTCCGGATATTTTGCTGTTAGAGCATAAGAGAAGGCAGCACCCCAGTCTTCACCATGAACTCTGTACGTCTTGTGTCCTAATTTATCCATTAACTGTGCGATGTCCTCAGCGATATTGTCCATATCATATCCATTTTTGGGTTTTCCTGAATCACCAAACCCTCTAACATCTGGAGCAATGATCGTATAGTGTTTGGAGAGTTCTGGTATAAGCTTGTGCCAATAAAAGAGCGTTTTAGGTACACCATGCAATAGTAACAAAGGTTCACCAGATCCAGCGGTTACATAATGAAGGCGGACTCCGTTTACCGTCTCCCGTCCATGAATAACCTCGTTTCCTTCATGATCATAAATTTGTTTAGTATTCATTTACCATATCTCCCAACTATAAAAATTTATATGAAGCATTTTAATACAGGTGAAATTGCATATCTCAAAAACACACTATATAAAAGGCTTATATACTAAAGGTCAATGACAGATATACATAAAAACTTTTAAAGTAATCGATTACATTTTGTCTTTTAATCATGATCATTATTAATTTAATTATTATGTAATTTATGAGAGCGCTTTATTATTGCCTTTATATTAGATCTTGGATTCCTTCCTGTCAAAAATTTGGTTTATCTTAATCATAGATAGCTTTTTTAAAAAAACTTTTTTTGGTTTAACAGCTATACCAACATCTTGTTCAACTGCTTTTGGTTGTCCATCTATTTTGATTGGATTAACAGTTCTATTGAAAAAGTGAGTGGAGACCCGCTGCTTCGAGTGCGCTGCTCGCACTTCTTTGACCTCGAAGGCAACATGTTGGAGATCGTTGAGCATCTGGACTGAGTACGTAGACGCCAAGAGCGCCACGACGGACGGAGGAGGTAGACCGACACAATGCACTAGCGTCTAAAACTTGCCACATGTGTTGGATTTACCAAGTTTAATCTTTTATTGATGAAATGATGTTCGAATGAGTGGGGAGGGAAAATTAACATGTTTGGCAAAACACTGCAGATTGGTTTAGTTGTTGACGATGTTGAGGCTTACATGAAGATGTATATTGTATATGTAAAATCTTAAGGGGCTAAAACAATATTTAATAAGCCAGCTAACATCCCAGGACGAACTTATAAAGGGAAATACAAAAAGTGTAAATCAATGTTGGTTTTTAACGAATAACGGCAAATTGTCTAAGAAAAGACATTTTGCCGTTATTTGTTAAAATAGTATTGATAGATGGTGACAAGAATAAACGCTTTTGTTACTTAATTACTTATCTATTATATATAGCTAGTTGTTATCAAGACTTCGCAGCCCTTTTGTTTTAGCCTTTCATCAATCCACTCCCTGTTTATTGTTCCTTCTTGAATAGATTGTAGAATTTCTTCCTCGAGTTGTTGTTGAGTTTTTATATATCTTAGGATATTTTCAGCTTCTTCTAGGGGTACAGCTACGAGTCCATCTTCATCACCGACAATGATATCCCCAGGGTTGATGATCATGCCGCCAATGGAAACAGGCACATTGATTTCTCCGGGACCATCTTTATATGGTCCGCGATGAGTTACACCTCGGGCGAAGACGGGAAAAATATCGTTTGAAATGGCTGCTACATCGCGAATGGCTCCGTCAACAACAAACCCGGCTAACCCATTTTTCTTGGCAATGTTCATCATGATTTCTCCAATAATGGCGTTCGTCATATCCCCACCCGCATCAACTACAATCACATCGCCTGGTTCGGCCATGTCAATGGCTTTGTGGACCATAAGGTTGTCTCCTGGTCTAGTTTTGATCGTAAAAGCTGTGCCCACGAGTTTTCCCTCTTTATGGTATTGACGTAAATAAGAAGATACAGCATTCATTCGATTCATATTGTCACTTATGTGGGGGGTCACTACGTTTTCATACTGTTTGATTAGGTTTTTATCGGGACGTTTTGTTACCGGTAGAATTCTAAATCCAATATTCGTCAAACTAAAACCCTCCTTGTATATTCATAGAACAGTAGGTTTCCTCTCCTACTATTCTCTGACTTATGTATTTTGTTCGATGACATAAGCAATCTGATACAAAGTCTTCTCGTCAAATGGTGCACCGATAAATTGAATTCCAACTGGCAATCCGTCATCCGAATATCCGCCTGGTACAGAGATGGAAGGTAATCCGACCGTATTCGTAGGTCCGGTTAAACGTGCAAAAATACGCGTGTGTTCCTTCTTGCCAAGTAAGTCAAATTCCCGTTGGTCTATATCTGTAGGTAATGCACACATAGTGGGAGTAATAATTGCGTCAACCTCTTTGAAAACCTCGCTGAACATATCGATGGCTAAATGCTTCACACGCATCATCTGAATATAGTCGCTTGCTAGGGTTAACATTCCTGAGGTTATGCGTGACCGAACTTCTTCATCAATTAACTCCGGGTTTTCTTTCAGTTCGTTTTCAAGAGCGACATACGATTCTGATGATAAGATCACTTGTTGGGCCATCAGGAGCTCATTCATATAGGGAAGGTGTACCTCAACAATTTTTGCACCTTGTTCTTTTAACTTATCGACATTGTTGTTAAAAATACGTAGTACCTCAGGTTCGATGATATCGAAGTAAAAAGATGTGGGAATACCAATCGTCATATCTTTAATTCCTGTTCCAATATTCCTGGTAAAATCCTCATCGTTCCTTTTTACAGAATAAGCATCCTTCGGGTCATAGCCAGACACGTAATTCAGCATGATCGCATTATCCTTTACCGTTCTTGTCATTGGCCCGAGATGGTCAAGTGTCCAGCTTACCACCAAAGCACCATGTTTGCTCACACGGCCAAAAGTCGGCTTCATTCCTACGATTCCACATATAGAGGCGGGCATCCTTATTGAACCTCCGGTGTCAGAGCCAATCGAACCATAGCAAAGATTTGCAGCTACAGCGGTAGCAGAGCCCGCACTCGAGCCTCCGGTTATTTTAGTCGGATGATTTGGATGTTTCGTTGGGCCAAAATAAGAACGATCTCCTGTTGTGCCAATTGCAAACTGATGAAGATTTAGCTTCCCGACAATAATTGAACCGGCATTCTCCAGACGGGTAACGATTTCCGCATCATAATCAGGAAGAAAATCCTTGTATTTCTCCGCTCCAAAAGTGGTTAAGATATCTTTGGTATAAATGATATCCTTCAAACCGATGGGAATTCCATGTAATGCACCTTTATAGTTGCCGTTTTGAATCTCCTGTTCTGCTTCTTGCGCCTTTTTTAAGGCCCGTTCTTCCATCACGGTGATAAATGCATTTAACTCAGGATTGGTTTTATGAATTTGTCTAATCGTTGCTTTTGTCACTTCCACAGGAGAAATTTGTTTTTCCCTGATGGCTTGACTTACATCACTAAGACTCCATTCCAAAATGTTATTGGATCGTATCGATTCCATAGGCGAACGCTCCTTTTGTATGAATGATTGATTTTACCCGACTTATTCTTTTATGATCGGTTTTTGGAAATGAGCAAAAATGGGATCGTAATTTTGCACCTGTTTGTTTCCTTTGATAAATCTACTACTCTCTTTTAAAAAGTCCGCATGTGTACACAGTTGCTCCAGATGGTATTCACTTTGTACACCGTTTTTGTCCAGTACATATTTTACAAATGCGAGGGTTTCATTTTGCACCTATTCCAACTCCTTATCTGTTATTGGCTGTCTTTATACGATTCAAGTGGGATTTTAACGATTGGGTTAAGTGATACGTATCTACCGCCGGACTTGTAATAAAGCTTGCCCCCAGGTCTGCCACTTCCCGTGCTTGATCAGCATCGAAGCCCGGAATTCCGACCTTGATTCCAGCGCGATTAGCCTTTTCAAAGACCGTTCTAATGGCAGCACGTACAGTGGGATGAGTGACTTGATGAGGCAGTTCATACGATACAGAAAGATCAGCTGCCCCAATGAACAAAAGATCCAATCCTTCGACTGTTACCAATTCGTCTATGTTTTCTACAGCTTCGGCATCCTCAATCATTCCAATCACGAGAACCCTCTCATTTTGCTTCTGCATATGCTCATTCATAGGAGTGTTTCCATACTTTGCTATACGGGTAGAACCGTCGATACCCCTGTGGCCGATAGGGGGGTATTTAGCGATGTCTACGATCTTTTCTGCCTGTTCCCTTGTAATAAGGTGGGGGAACATGACGGCATCTGCACCAGCTTCCACAGCTCGTAGGATGGTGGCGTAATCATTCTGGGGAGTTCGAACGACTGATGTAATATTCGCTATTTGTGCGGCGCGGATAAAATGTTCCATAGTAGTAAGATCGAGTGCGGAATGCTCTAAATCAATAACCGCGAAATCATACCCTGCATAGCCGAGAATCTCGATAATGGCCGGATCCTTCAGGGCACAAAAGGTACCGTAAGCAATCCTATTTTCTGAAAGACACTTTTTTAAAACATTTTCACTCATAAATAAATCCCCCATTCTGGAATGTTTGAATGTAATAATCTTAAAAGTTTATTAGAGCCATATCCCGATACAACATCACCACCTTTTCAGTATTTGAAAAAATGCTAAGCGTAATAGTCTAGAAAGTTATAAATAGTTTGATTATTAATATGATATTATCATCATACCAATATGTCAATCTATGATTATTTATCTCATTTTTGATGAGAAGTTCAATAAAATCAAAGACTGAGGCAATAATACATTTATTTGCAAAGGATTCAAAAAATAAAAAATCATTGAAATTGTTTTTATTTATTTGTATAATCATCATACCAATTAATTTTGTAAGCGCTTTTAATGTGCTTAAGGGAGGTGAATGAATGTCAGTTATCAGGAAACTTACTTATCATACATAACTCGGGAATGCTGCTGGTATGTCAGGGGCGGCAAACAGGGTCACTATCTAAAGGTAAGAGTATGAATGTGGGCAGGTTTAATTTTTCAAATATAATAAAAACAAGGAGAGGTTATTATGACTATTGTTCTTAAGGGTGGCACATTAATCGACGGTCGAGGAGGTTCTCCAATATACAATGCAGCTGTATTGCTGGATGGCAATCGTATTGAAGCAGTGGGCAAAGTGGGTGATTTTGAATCATCTTATGAAGACGTGACTACCATAGATATCACTGGAAAGACGATTATGCCTGGACTTATTAATATGCATGAACATTTAACTTATAAAGAAGCCCTTGGCAACCCTATGGAATTTATGGATAAGGAAAGTGTACAAGGCCTAACAATCTTTGGTGTAAAGACACTACTAAAGCTGCTTCGGAATGGGTTTACGACAGTTAGGGAAATGGGTGCCATGCATGGGATTGCCTTATACCTGCGTGATAAGGTTGAAGCCGGAGAATTGCCGGGCCCGCGGGTCATAGCCTGTAATCAGCCTATTTCGTGTACGGGTGGGCATGCAGACGTATTAAATATGATTGCGGATGGTCCCGACGAAATGCGTCGTGCAGCAAGGAAACAAATGAGTCTTGGAGCCGATTTTGTTAAAGTGATGGCGAGCCATGACCCGTGGCCGATGCCGGGGGAACAAAAAACACGGGCCGAATTAACTTCCTCTGAAATATCAGCTGCGTTTGATGAAGCGCATAGTTGGGGAAAACGGACAGCCTGTCACTGTATGGGGGAAGTGGCGATTCGGAATGTGATAGAAGCCGGTGTTGATATCATTGATCACGGAATTTATCTTAATGATGAACTGGCCGAACTAATGGCCTTGAAAGGAGTATACCTTTCACCTACCTTCAGTGCTTACCATAAGCAAACCCTGGACCCGAAATATAAGCGGGGGGAAAAGTGGGTGGATGCCCATACACCATTAGCAGAGGCGCAACCTGAATCCGTTTCTGCGGCTATCCGTGCCGGTGTAAAAATTGTTAATGGAACAGATAGTGTTGGAAATTATGCCGAGGAAGTTGATTTGCTGCGCAAAGAAGGTATGGACCCGATGAAAACATTGCTCTCTTGCACAGGATGGGCTGCCGAAGCTTTGGGGATGGATGATCAAATTGGCACGATTGAATCAGGAAAACTTGCAGACATTGTCGTCTTAAATGGCGACCCGCTTGACGATCCTTATGCTTTGGAGCAAGTGGAATTAGTAATCAAAGAAGGCAGGGTGTACAAGCCGGATGAAATTAATCTCCCTATTTAATAATTGATCTTTCTAATTATCAAAAAGAGGTGGTAAAGATGTCAATGAAACCAGAGCTAAATAGTGTTGAAAAGACAGTAAATCTTGACACCATGAAACCTACTTCAGTGCGATGGCGTATTTTTCTTATGCTCCTAGTTCTTTCAGCCATTAATTACTTGGATCGTGCCGTTCTATCTATAGCCATGCCGGCGATCAACGAAGACTTAAATTTTGATCCGGCTATCGTTGGGATCATTTTCAGCTCCTTTTTCTGGGGGTATACCCTTGTGCAGATTCCATTTGGCATACTGGCTGACCGTGTAAGGCCGGACAAGCTCATTGTTGGATCAGCAGTTGCATGGGGAATTGTTCAAACATTAACAGGATTTGTGACTGGCAGTAAATCGCTAATATTCTTGCGTACTTTACTTGGTGTAGCGGAAGCCCCCGTTTTTATAGGCGGTGCAAAATTGCAGTCGTTATGGTTAACCTCCGCTGAAAGGGGTCGTGGAGCTACTTTACTTACTAGCGGGACACCCTTAGGGACAGCGATAGGTGGGCCAATCATCGTTGTATTTATGGCCTGGTTTGGCGGATGGCGAGGGGCTTTAATCGCAACAGGGATTCTTACACTTGTAATTGCCTGGATCGCTTGGAAGGTTATCAAAGGAACACCTGCTACAAGCAAAAGTATGAATGAAGCAGAACGGCAATATATCCAGAGTGCCCTTGATGAGGAATATGAAGCGCAGAAAGGTACGGGTCATGTTAAAGTTACCGTAAAAGATTATCTCAAGGATCTCAATTTTTGGTGTTTGAATCTAGGGTTCTTTTTTTACATCACTGTATTTTATGGCTTAATGACATGGGGGCCTTCTTACCTGGCGGCGACTCAAAACCTGAACATTCAAAGTATTGGCAGTGCCGTTTTAATTATTTTTGGATCAGGATTTGTTGGAGAATTGACTGGTGGATGGATTGCAGACACCTGGCGTAAAAAAGGTGGAAGCTTCAATGTAGTAATGCGTACGATGTTAAGCATATCCGGAATCGTGACTGCCGTTTCCATTTACTCTTTAAGTAAAACTACTTCATTGACTATGGCAATCACCTTACTTTCCATTTCTTTATTCTTCTTAAGATGGGGCAGTCTATATTGGAGTTTCCCTGCAGCTTTATCAAAACGCGAACATATTGGTATAGTTGGAGGATGTATGAATTTTACGGGTAATATAGCGGGTATTATCATTCCGATTTATATTGGTGTTATTGTACAAGCGACGGGCTCGTATAATATCGCTCTAATGACATTTGTTGCATCTGGCTTACTTTTGGTGCTTGCATCAGTGCTTATCAAATATAATAGAAAATTTGGAAGTGAAATGTAAGATGATCTATTGAGGCAGGAAGCTTATCCTGCCTCAATTTTTGTTTATTACTTTATAAATTGGGGGAACAACGTATGATGATACGATAAACTTATGTGATATAATGCCAATAAATGTTTGTTACTTAAAGGGGAAGCAGAAAATGAGCATGTACAGGAAAGTGCAAAGTAAGTCTTTGTCTGGGCATATAGCGGATCAGATCGAGGGATTAATCGTAAGCGGCCAGATAAAAAGAGGTGAAAAGCTCCCAACAGAAAGGGAGCTCTGTGAAAAATTCGAGGTTAGCAGGACCACGATCCGTGAAGCAATCAAAACCCTTCAGGATAAAGGATTAATCCAGGTAACCCAGGGCAGGGGCACTTTTGCCACCAATGACATATTAGAAAAAAATGTTGAAAATATGGGACTCATTATTAAATTATACAATGTAGAGAACAGTCATTTAATGGAAGCGCGGAGTACACTCGAGGTGACAATTGCAGGCATTGCAGCGGAACGAAGAACGGATACCGACATCGCTTCCCTGCATAATTGTTTAGATGAGATGGAAAAGAACATCGATGACGTCGAATTATTTCTCGAGAACGACGCTAATTTTCATATTCATTTAGCGGAAGCTACTCAAAATATACTGTATTCCATCTGGATAAAACCTATCGCAACCATATTGTTGGCGGAAAAGGAACTCGAAAAAGACAGAAGAAAGCGGGTTATAGAAAGCCACAGGGACTTGTTCCATGCAGTCATCCAAAAAGACAAAACCAGGGCAGAAGAAGCTATGTTACTGATCCTTAATCAATATGAAAATGAAATTCAGTAATTTTAAGACTGTCCAGCTAATATTCCAACTGTAATTTTTTGGATAAACTTGAAAGACATCTCCTTTTTGTGTTATTTCCACGAAAAAGAGATGTCTTTTTTTTTGCATCTGGGCAGTAACAATGGCGGTTTTATTTCTCCAACTTTAGTTTTTGGGTGCCTTTGCCCCCGAATAACTAAAAGAGCTGAAAGAAATTAAAGTCATTTACATCCGTCAAAACGGACAGACCCTTCGCTTCCTTCTGGATAACATCGGTGAACAAACCAAACGGGTCCTTAATCTTGCAGGCTATGATCTTTCCATCTATGTGTCGAAACAGGAAGGTTGTGGTAAGGTAATAATAAGATACCCTACAAGTACAAGGAGGGAAAAAAAGTTAGTCAATCGTCTGCTCGAAACTAAAATGACTATTTCTTATAAAGGAAGGTCAAAAAGCAGTCCATTTTTCTTTTGCCTTGCCTTATGAATAGACCGAACGAAGGAATGTAGGCCCGCAGATGCCAGGAGAAGGAGACATGGGAAGGTACATCATCATAAGCAACGCATCATATGGAACCGTCACTACACCCAGATTTACCTAGTAGTGACCGCGCAGTGTACCCTTGTACTGTAATAGATTCACAAATTTAAAAAATATGTTAGCGATAAATATTTTTTTGACATCCTCCAAACGGCTCAAACCGTTGATATATCAACATTTATAGAAGGAGACTACTAAATTATCAAATACCTATTAATTTAGCAAAATTAATAGGATGTATACGTTCAATATTCCCTATAGTTTCAGGGGATTTTTTCTTATTCGAAGTTACGATATATTCGCATTCACTGGCCATTGCGGTAGTCCAGAAATGGGCATCTTAAAGGTCGAATTCAGACAAGGGTTTAGTCATATTATTGTCTTCTAATATAAATGCAACCTGCTCCTGTGTCATTTGAGTTAATCCATATAGCATATCACCGATTGGTGTTCGATAATCTGCCATTTTTACAACTTCATAACTATGACGGGAAACTAAACTCTCTGAAACAGGTTGACCACGAAGTGCAGGAAACACAACTAATTCCATGAACTTTTCGAAATCTGAATCAGTAAACTGAAAAAAATTCTTGCTTTGTTTAATACCTTCTAAGGCGTGTCTTCTGAATTCAAACAGGCATACACTTGAGATAACAGCTTGATACCAGCCAGCCCTGGCGGCTTTGAGCAATTTTAAATTAAGCCCATCAGTTAGAATAGTTTTAGGTGCCTGTCAACACCCGAATTATCTTGTTTCATAAAATTGTTTCACAACGTGTGATTCGGACCCCAGTGAGTGTGGCAGGACTCTCCCCTATAGGTCGGAAGTTCCGATTTCGCTCGCCGATTAGTAGGGAAGTATTTAACTGAAGACAGTGCGGGCTTGAACCGTGAGTAATTTCGGGTGCTGGTGCTTAGGTAAAGTGCTGTCAATCCCATGGAAACATTTCTTGAATTTCTACGGGGAGTCTGAAAGGAATTGCAAAAGATAATATCTCCTAATAATAGTCAGATAACAAAGAATTGTTTAACTGTTTATTATTAGGGGTTTTTTGGTATGCCACCAGTAAAGATATTGCTAGAAAACAAAGCTTATATAAAGCACTCGGGATTCTGAGTGTTGCCGGGGCTGCCAGGTATGGGCAATAAACCTTCCAATGTTATGAAGCTGCCGTAAAGCAATAGCTATGCGAAAGCCAAAGTGAAAGGTATTCTTAATTTAGATAATGGAAAGAGCAATAATCACGATCAAAAAGTAGTTGGTCGGGAAGATCAGTTGCCTGATGATGAAGGAGGTCACTTGATTGCAAGTATTTTTGAGGGTTCAGGAAGTCGGTAGGTGGTACTTAACCAATACGACGATGATTTGGTTTTTCCTTTTTTATCGATTTGTCGAACTAGGTTACCCAGACTTTGTTACTGAACCATCATTATTTTCATCTCATTAAAGGATAATGTAGCTGTATTGTCTAATTTTTTACTTAAGTGAAAGGTGGGAGGAGTTTTTTTATGCATCAATTTGCTGCCAATCTATCAACTATTTTTACTGAAGTTCCTTTTTTAGAACGATTTAAAAAGGCAAAGCAAGCAGGATTTTCATTAGTAGAATGTCAATTTCCTTATCGTTATTCCATAGAAGATATCAAAAAGCAGCTTGTCGAACATCAGCAATCAATGGTTTTGATTAATTTACCTCCAGGAGATTGGGTAAAAGGGGATCGAGGATTGGCAATCGCTTCTAATAGAAGTGAAGAATTTAGAGAATCTGTTGATCTAGGGATCCATTATGCCACCAACTTAAAGACTTATAATATTCATTGCATGTCCGGCATTCTTGCTACGGAAGAAGAGAAAGAACATGCAAGAGAGGTTTATATAAAAAATATTAAATATGCAGCTGCAAAAATGGCGGAGCATAACCTAACGTTAATGATTGAACCTATTAATAAGTTTGATATACCAGGTTATTTTTTATCAAATTTTAATGACGCAGTTGATATCGTTCAAGAGGTCCAGTTGCCAAATGTTAAGCTTCAATATGATTTTTATCATATCCAAAGAATGCAAGGCAATTTAATGGCTACGTTCCAACGCTACTCAAATTTAATAGGGCATATCCAAATAGCAGATGTTCCGGGACGTCATCAGCCTGGCACAGGAGAAATTCACTACCAACAGGTGTTCAATTTTTTGAAGAATAGTAGATATGAAGGTTATATCGGATTGGAATATGTACCTAAAGAAAAAAGTGAAGACAGTTTCGGTTGGTTATCTTCCATTGAGAACGGAGGAGGTAAATCATGAACATTGGATTTATTGGTACAGGAGTAATGGGTTCAAGAATGGTTAAAAGGTTGCTTCAGGCGGGCTTCAAGGTCACTGTATATAATCGGTCCTTTGAGAAAACTCTTCCTTTAATTCAGCTTGGTGCGAAAAGGACAGAGCATATTAAATCTCTTGCGCAAAATTCTGACGTCATTTGTACCTGTTTATCTATGCCAAGTGATGTATTAGATGTCTATCTTGGCCAAGGAGGAATTATTGAAAACGCAAATCCAAACACCATTTGTTTAGATTTTACCACCGTTGGACCAGACACAAGTAAAACGGTCTATACAATGGCGAATGAAAATAAGATTGTCTATCTTGATGCACCAGTTAGCGGAGGACCAGAAGGAGTAAATCAAGGATCTTTAACCATTATAGTTGGCGGGGAAAAAGCAGCATTTGATACAATTAAATCGATTCTTGACGTTCTCGGAGAGACCATCCAATATTTAGGCCCAATCGGTTCTGGAAGTATTGCTAAACTGATCAATCAATACCTGGTTGCCGTCCATTCCATTGCTGCTTCTGAAGCGATGGTCACTGGGGCTGCGTTTGGTTTGGATTCTGAGCAGCTCTATCAAATTTTAAAAGTTAGCTATGGGGATAGTCGCATGTTGCGCAGACATATGGAACAATTCGTTCTACAACGACAATTTGAACCGGGCGGAGCAGTGAAATATGTACATAAAGATATTAGACTAGCTAACCAATTGTTAGAAGAAATAGGACTAAAACAATTTACCGGACAAATTGCAGAGCAAGCATTTGAAAAAGCCATGACCCAAGGGCTTTCCAACTTAGATATGTCTGCTGTTATTCAACCTCTGGAACAGGAATGTGATGTTGTAGTCAAAAAGGGGGAGTAGTTTTGGGTGCCTGTCTCCCCCCCCCCCGAAATAATCATGATGACATAACTTGGGTTCCTGAAAAAGAACTTGAAGACATCGCTCCCGAAGGCTGTGTAGAGAATCTTCATGAATCTGCGAAAATTGCATTTCAAAAGTTTCATGCCTTAACAGAAGTTCATTTACATGAATTTAAACAAACACAGCCTGCTGAAGAATAATAAAATGAGGCTGACCCATAAGTGCCTGGCTCCGCGCTGCAGTTATTTATATATTCCCGATAACATTCACATTTTACAATAATATATAATGATCCAGGGTGACTGGCTTTTAGTTATGGGTCTACCTAATTATTTAAAACAATTACCGGTTGATAATGTTCTGTAAGAAAGGGTATAGAAGTACGGAGTCTTTCAGCTATTTCTTAATATGCGCCTTTGTCATTATAAGATGTGGGTATTTTTGGTAAAAAATGTCATTGATACAAAAACCTTCTTACATATTGAAATTGATTGTTAGTATGATTAATTATAAGGTAGGTTCGATATGAAAAAAATTGCTTATGTCATCTTAATAATTTCAATAATGTTAGCTGTTGTATGTTTCTTATTACCCTTGGGGTTTGACGTTACCTCACATTTTAATTTCAAGTTAAAAAGCAGTAGTAATCTAGTATCATATCTTGGATTACTTTTTTCTTTAATGGCTGTGATTGTTTCGAGCTTTGCTTTTATCATAGCAGTTAAAGAACCAAATCTTACTCTTTCTGTCCTTCCCTGGATGGCAGAAGAAGAAGGACCTGCGTTATATGTGAATAAGGACACTCGAAAAGTAACAATGACGAGACCTTTAAGTTCATGGCATTTTCTATTACATAATAGTGGAAATGCTGCAGCAAAATATCCTGTAGTAGAAATTATTTTCAAAAATGTTTACTTCACAAAAGATGCTTTTGAAGGTTGGCAAGCTGTACACCATGCAAATGCACATGGTTGGTATGGCTTTCAATGGACTCCTGAAGATAGAATGATTGTGCACCCTAAATTCCCTATCAAGCTACCACCAATGTACTTTGATCAAGATTATATAGGTGATAATGCTAGTGTTACTGTTACAATAGTTGCTGATGGGTTTAACGCCAAGTCATTAAATATGCCTATTAAACTAGAATTCGTAGACTTCGATTAATTCAGAAAGATCTTTCATTTAACACTCCCTTCATTCTATTCCTTTGCACAACATCATTTGATTTTTCAATGTTTCATCAATCCAAATAGAAGCACCTGTTGTCACATATTCTCTTTTCCAAGACTGATTGGAAAGCGATTTTTTCCCTCTTTACATTCAGATAGACACGATGTTTTTGGCGGTAAGAGGGAGGCTGTCCGTGCTTGAATAAACTTCTATGTTTCCAAATCGGTGGTTGTTCGTAGAAAACACGGAAATGCCGATTTCTTTTCGTTTTAAGAAATAAAAACTGGATGCATACATGGCTGACCCCCTGCTATTTTTTATATTTGGATGAAAACACTTTATCGCATTATAATGATTATCAAAAATAAGGTGTTATAATAAAGGAAAAGGAGGTGTTTGTACAATGGAAGAGTTAATCAAGCAACTTATGAATCGTTTTGATAAATTTGAGCTAAATATGCAAGAGCAAAATATAAAGATCGATAACATTCAAATCAGTTTGCAAGGGCAAAATGAAAAGATCGATAACATTCAAGTGAGGATGCAAGGGCAAGAGGAAAAGATTGATAACATTCAAGTAAGGATGCAGAAGCAAGAGGAAAAGATTGATAACAATCAAAGCGAAAATAGAAGCTATTTTAGGCGTATAGAAACCCGATTAGATCAACATCAAGAAATTTTCCAGCTGATTTCTATGAAATGAAAAGAATGAATATTGATGTCCTGTAATTAAGCCGAAAAACAGGTAAGCATGACACGGAAATTAATTATTTGAGTATTCATATTCAAACTTAATTGAATAGAAAAACCTAGTGGCTTGGCACTTAATGAAATAAGACGGCCTTTTGAATGGAAGTCCCACCATGCTTTAATTAGAATGGATTCCCCGATTTATGTAATTCACATCATATAAACTCCTAAGTTATTCGTAGTCAAGGGAATCGAGGTCAGACCCCCACTCGACTAAAGTTTAGGATACCTGTCCCCCCCGAGTAATCTTATTCCACAATGCTGTTTCACATAATTTATCTTTACTAAATTTTTGCGTAATAATAGTGTCAGGCACCTCCCTGGACCGATCGGCCTGTTAGACGGTAACACGTATTATAATAGTGGCATATCTCTTATTGTTCAGTGACGATGAGGATGAAAAATGAGGGATAGTGACCGTTGAATGCGCCCGGCTGATGCTACCTTTCTCTTTTTCTAGAGGCTGTCACAACATATCCAGCGTCTTTTCGTGAATTCGGCCATTTCATCAAGAAATAATACACCACGATGGGCCAGTGATATTTCTCCCGGTTTCGGATATGGGCCTCCGCCAATAATCGCAGTAGATGAAGTGGAATGATGCGGATGTCTGTAAGGCGAGATTTACGGAGATAGGAGCTTTTCTTTTGCAAGCTGGTGCAAGCTCATTACTTCCAGTTGTGCGACCTGTGTTAAAGCGGGAATGATGGAATGAAAGGTTTCGGCCAGCAAGCTTTTTCCACAGCCGAGAGAACCGGTCACTAACACATTATGCTCACCGGCTGCGGCTATTTCCAACGCTTGTTTTGCCTGTTCATGGCCAATGACATGACAAAAAGCTTTTTGATATCCATACCCGGTCGTCACTTTCTCTATCGCTTGTCGACAATCACCATGAATTCCGTACCCGGAGAAATGTGCACCTAAAGCCCCTGCAAACCGAAAAACAAAAAAAGACAGAGAGCTATTTTAGACTCTCCACCACTATCAATCTATCGACAAATTTCGGGAAGTGACAGGCACAATTGCCCAAGAAGGATAAGTGGTTGAATTCAAAATTGAAAACCTTGACTTCATTAAATCTAGTCATATCGAATTATTTTTAGAATATTTATACGTATTATTGGAAATCTCTTTCACTTTCTCTTACGTTAGAGTAGATGCAACGTTTTAAAGGAGAGACCACACTTGTACCATAACATTCAAAAAATAGTTGATGCAATACAGAATCACTACAAAATTTCCTTCATATATGAACAGTCCAATAAAGGGAACTTTAACAGGGAAATCCAGCCATATTATTTGTTTGAATATAAAAGAAAGCCGTATCTTGTAGGTCTTGTTACACAACTAAAAGAAGTACGTTATTTTAAGGTTCAAAAAATAAGTACTGTAGCCACGATGCCCATCTATTCACAACCGCCTCTTATATCGTTTGATCAACTTATTAAAGAACAGAATGCATTTGCAGCTTCAGATTGCTCTTTAGCAGATGTATACGACAAAGAATGGGTTTTACGTTTACAGAATTTATTAGAAGAAAAGGAGACTCAGAAGGATTCTAAGGTGCAACGCTTGATGGAATACTATGTCAATGCATTAAAGAGTGAACAATTGTCTGATTTGGAAATTGATTTAAATGATCATGATTTTTTTCATGCATTGGCAGGGGCCCATTGTTTAGAACTAGTAGAAATACAGGGATCTGAATACACCTTGGATTCAAAATTTGCAAGCGAGTATGTTCATTGGGATAAGCAGTTGAAAAGGCAGCCTGAATTATCTATCCATTTAGGCTACCCTTTACAAAAAGCAGGAACAAAGAAATACGTTCCTATCCTCTATTTTGAAACCATATACAATATCGAAAATAATAGTATAAAATTAAAAAATAACAATCCGTATATCAATGTAAAATTCATGGATGAATATACGAACTTTACGGAAGAAGATGCAAAAGCATATGCTTCTGATGTGCTCTCCAACATCAAAACTTTGAAAGACCGCTCTGGTAAACCAAATGGGTTGGTAGATGGAGGCATTTTGTTTCTACATAAGAGTGCAGTATCTCAAGTGAAATTTCTAAAAGAGTTGCAGGACATAGGGAATAAACCTAATAGGAAATACCTTGCTCCGTTAAAAAAAATAGTAGAGACAAATTTTGGAATTCCAAAAAGACCAACATACGAAAATGTTTACAGCATTGTCCCAATGAACATGAATCAACAAGATTCTGTAAAGCATTCAACTAATGATATCACCCTTATCCAGGGGCCGCCGGGAACAGGAAAAACACAAACCATACTAAATCTTATTGCTAATGCAGTTATTCGAGGAGAAAAGGTGTTAGTTGCATCTACTAATAATAAAGCAGTAGACAATGTGTATGAGAAATTAATAAAAAAGGAATTGTTCAAGGGAACCTTACGTGTCGGTAATGCGAAATTTCGTGAGGATGCTGTAAAAGTTATTGCAAAGGAACTCAAGGATATACCTAAGCAGCCTGAAGAAGATATGATGGAATTGACAGAAAAAAGTGAAACCTTATCAAAAATAATAGAAGAAATACAGCGGAAATTACACCGTATTGAAGAAATTCGCACGATGCTCAAGGATGTAGCTTCCTCCCAAATGTATTTGGAAGGATTGTTAACAGAAAATGTGGTGTCCATTTCGGACTTTCAAATGCTAATAGGAATTATGGAAAGTGATTATCGTACATTAGATAGTCAACTTAATTTTTTGCAGGCACTATCAGCCAAGATAAGTCAAAAGACAACACAGACGCAAAAAGGCTTTTGGAAACTTCTTTCTTCTATTGGTGTTCAAGTTGAAACGATCTTCACGAATAAGTATAGAAAAAGAATCAGCAAATTAGGGGTGCGAAATACGTATCTTTTGCCATACCAAAAGTTAGAGTCGTTTCATATCGAGCTGCAAAACTATATTAGTGCTATTCAATATAGAATGTTAGGGCTCAAGAAGGATTCATTAGTAGAAGAACTACAATCGTATGATGAAGCAAAGTTAAAACATGACTTTACAATAAATCAGGAAAAAAAGTGCGGTACTGATAAAAAGATTCTATCCGTTTATGATGTAAAACGACAGCAATTATTTCCACAGGAAGATAAAGATTTCTTAGCGGCAAAGCTTTCCCCTGTTTCATATTCAAGTTCGGAAAATAGACCATCTAAAGAGAAACGGGAGTTTTCTTTCTCAGATTCAACGTATTTTGACAAAATTATCAAATTGTTTCCTGTTTACTTATGTACCAATCAATCTGTTCCCAGTTGTGTTCCTTTTGATTTTGAATTCGATTTAGTTATTATTGATGAAGCTTCTCAGTGTACTATTCCCGCTAGTTTACCAGCTGTTAAGCGAGCGAAGCGATTGGTAGTTGTAGGGGATAACTTGCAGCTGAATCCAGTGGTTACTGTGGATGAGAATTTTGATAAAAATTTATTGGAAAAGTATCAGCTTCATCACGAAAGAAACAGCCGAAAGCAGCCTCTGTATCTATTTAAGAACCAATCTCTCTTTGATGTCTTTGACGATACATTAGAGGATCCTTTCCGCTTCTTTTTAAATGAACATTTTCGTTGTCATCCTGATATTATTCAGTTTAGCAATATTCATTTTTATCAACGCTTGAAAATTATGACAAAAAATAGTGAGGGTCCAATCAAAGGGTTTGTTACTCTTGATGTTGATACAACCAACTTGACAATAGATTTCAGCAAAAAAAAATATGTGAATCAGTATGAATTTAAGCGAATTATTCATTTTATCGATTATCATTTTAACGATATAAAGCATCTCAGTGTTGGAATTATTACCCCACTAACAAAGCAAAAGCAATTCATTATTGATTCAGTAAAACAGTTAGCGGAAACAGTAGAGGACGATGAGAAACAACAATTCTATAAACGATTGATACAAGAAGATGGAATAGGTACAGTTCATACTTTTCAGGGCGGGGAGAGAGATATCATCTTCTTTAGTACCGTAATCAGTCCTGGTATCAATCCAAAAGTTGTAAAATGGATGAATCAAAATACAACTCTTATTAATGTAGCGGTTACGAGAGCGATCCAAGCATTTATTATTGTTGCGGATTTAAAGTATCTTGGGCAAGCAGGAGGGATTTTAAAGGACCTATCTCTTTATGCTCAAAAAAAAGGAACACCTATTGAAACACGAGATATGAAGTCCGTATACCAAGTCACAAAAAGTATTTATAAACAAAAGAATAATCCGCATGTGAAAGAGTTATTGAACAAGGGGGAGCAATATTTTTATGATGTACTCCATCAAACGATCGAAAAACAATACCCTGATTTAAAAATTAACTTTCAAATGAGAGTATGTGATGTAATAAAAATCGAAAAAGGGAACCTAAGCTACGAAATGTATTCATTTGCCCTACGTTCCCACTTCGATTTTATACTGTACATTGAGGATACATATGAACCTGTAGCTGCCTTCGAATATGACGGCTGGTATCATCGCAATGACCCAAAAACCATTTCAAATGATAAAAAGAAAGATTCTTTATGTGAAAATGCAGATTTTACGTTAATTAGGATACCGTCAACAGCGAAACTCAGTGAACAGTATTTATTCGCTAAATTGTCTCCTTATTTAGAAGAAGGGGAAACAAGCTGAACTCAGAACCGGTCATTTCAGGTGCAGAATCGTTTATTGCAGGTACCTCCAGTTGTCGGATAGAAGTAGAGGGTGTTGACGAATTGTATCGACGCATTCAGCCATTGGGTATTTTGTGGTCCGGTCTGTCACATAAACGATGGCGCCCGCTTCTCCTAATTTAACGGCTATTCCCCGGCCAGCTCCCCTGGTTGCACCGGCTACAACAGCTATTTTTCCTTTTAACGAGCTCATATAATCAGTCCTCTCATATTGGATACTGTCATTATAAAATGTAATTCTGTAAACTTCACATGAATACGTTATACAATAAATTTACACTATAAATACATGCAGAACAGAAGAGTTATCTCAACTTTTTTGATTTTATCATAGAGTTATCATCTCTTTGTTATTGAATTTTCTGATAATTTATTATAGAATACAACTGTTAAATAATTTAATGAGGTGTCTGAAATGAGAAAATTGATGTACCTGTCCATCTTTTTATTGTTTATAGGGATTATAGGTTTTACAGCTCAAGCTCAAGCACTAAGTAAAGAAGTTACTTCTAGAGAAAAACTTAACGTTAAAAAATCAGATGTCGCTGAATCATTTTCTGATCAAAATGGAACGTTTATATTACGTGATGTTAAAACTGGAAAAACCTTTGTCTACAATAAGGAAAGAGCTAACACAAGACAAACCCCGGAATCTACATTTAAGGTCCCTAATGCATTAATTGGATTGCAAGTCAAAGCTGTTCGAGATGAGTATGATGTAAAACAATGGGACGGGGTCAAATGGGAATTTGATACTTGGAATCGTGACCATACCCTTGGGTCAGCTATGCGTGAATCCGTTATTTGGTATTACCAAGCAATGGCTAGAGATATTGGAGAGCAACGCATGAGAGATTGGGTACAAAAAATCTCTTATGGAAACGAGGATATTAGTGGAGGAATTGACCATTTCTGGTTAAGCAGCTCTTTGAAAATCAGTCCGCTTGAACAAGCTAATTTTATGGAGAAGTTGTATAAAGAAGAGCTTCCATTTGATAAACCTGTAATGAAAACTGTTAAACGAATGATGATCCTGGAGGAAGGTGAACACTACACACTTTACGGAAAAACGGGGACAAGATTGTCTGATTTAGGTTTAGGATGGTTTGTTGGATTTATAAAAGTGGACAATCGTTCTTATGTTTTTGTAACAAACATTGATAATACGGGTACAAAAGCTAAAAACATCACAAAGGATATATTAAAGAAGTATCACTTAATTACAGAATAAAAAGGACATCGGATAAACTACAACCTATAACACCTTTGGCAGCTTAATGTTTAATAGAATCTTTGAAGCAATTAATCTTTCCATTACATTTTGTCCCAATACCAGATAGCGTAAAAAGTATCCTTATCCAATCTATGACGCATAGTTTTAACGTTTGTATTAGATTGCCGAGATGATGGCTTTCGTGACTAATCAAATAACTGATGCTGGAAACCCGTCCTTTTTTGAACGTTTTATAGGTACGGCCGTCCTCGGTATACTGTTGAATGAACAATGACACATGTTCGCTAGAGGCGTTCAAATATTCCTTTAACCGTTCTTTGTGCTCATCATACATGCTTAGCTTTTCGACAATGCAGGGAGAGGGTAACGCCAATTGACCAGTTTATCGCACCTGATGTTATGAATATGGGCAAACTATTTAGCAGGAGTTCCACCCCCTCTCTTGGATTATAAGCCATTTCTATTGTAACAGTAGAAAAGAAGATATCAAGAAGGCCGTCCGGCGAGGCAGGTTTTAAGGGTGTCATAACCTAAGATTCCTTTTCAAATAAAACAGAGACAAACTTTGTTACTTTCTCTTTATCCTTTGTTTGAATGGCATGTATAAAACGATTTACGTCGATTGATAAGTTTTTGTTTGAAAAATAATTATTCTCATCTAGTAGCGTGTAGGTATTTAACCATAACGAAAGGTAATAAGGATTATTTAGTTGATTTCCTAGGTCGACAATGAATTGTGAAAGTTCTGACCAATCATTTTTGATTCCTTTATTATTTAGCTTTAAAATATTTTCGTTTCTCATATCGTTAATAGAGAGAAATACAATTCTTTCTAAACACATTAAAGCAATAGCAAAATAATGATTTAAACTAGCAGAGTCTATTTTCTGATTCAATATCAGGCTTGGAATAAGAAAAGGAGGGGGGTTGGAGACGAAAGTCCCATTTCCTTGCTTTGAATCCAAGTATTTCAAGAGTTCCAATACGCGCAAGCCCTCTCTGACTGAAGAGCGGCTGACCCCAAGCATGTCACTAAGCTCTCGCTCGGTCGGGAGTTTTGTGCCTTTTTTTAGTTGATTTATTGAAATAAATTCAATAAGTCTTTTAGCTACTTGTTCAAAGATTCTTGGAACAGATTTAATGTTGTATTTATCATTCATGGATACAGTTCCCCATTTTCAACTTTCTTTAATTTTAACAAATAAATAAAGAAAAACAAAAAAATAGTGAAAAAAAGCATTGACTACTTATCAGAAAATTGTTACTATTCAAATAGAAATTAATTTATTATGGTCTGACCATAATAAATTAATTAATACTTTCAAGGTTATGGGGATAGCATGATGACATTAAAACCAATTAAGAAAAGGAGACTTTTTGAGGATATTGTCTTGGCTGTTGAAGAGTATATAATAGATAAAAACATTCAGCCGGGGGAAAAGTTGCCTTCTGAAAATGAATTATCCACATTATTTAATGTAAGCAAGACAGCTGTAAGAGAAGCAATGAGTGTTTTAAATGCAGGTGGTATTATCGAAACAAGATCTGGTGCTGGAATTTTTTTAAGGGAAATCAGTGAAGGAACGATAGCTCAATGTATTACGAAAAACCTAATGAATAAAAAAGAACTTCAAGAGATTCTAGAATTTCGAAAAGGGCTGGAAATTGAAGCAGCAGCACTTGCTGCAACAAGAAGAACAGAGGAAGACTTGACTGTCATCAAACAAGCTCATGAAAGGCTAATCGAAATCAATAATTCCGGTGGTCTGGGAGTAGAAGAAGACTTTATGTTTCATTATTCCATCATAAATGCTTCGCACAATTCGATTTATAAAGAAGTATTTGATAAAGTATCAGAAAAATTCGAAGACGTCATGAGAGTGACAAAAACACAATCTGCAAATGTTCCTGGACGATTTAATGAGGGACATAAAGAACATGAACAAATTATTGAGGCATTGTCTCAAAAAAATCCAGTAATGGCTTCAGAAGCAATGAGAAATCATTTAGCAAGAAATGAGACAAAAATCTGGAAAAACATCAAGTAAAAAACAATTATGAATTTCTTTCATAAGCATTATGAATGTTCATAATTGTTTTTATAAAAATTGGTCTGACCATAATAAATTACTATATGTAAAAATATTCAGTTATCAAAATAAAATTAAAACTTTTGAAAGCGCATTCAAGTTGAAATTCACACAAATATAAATCCTATGTTACATTCCCATCTTTATAAGATGGTTTGTATATAAATTTTATAAATAAAGGAGGAGCAAGTGTATGAGTAGTGTAAATACAAAATCTCAATTTGAAGTAAAACCCCATTCAGATCATCCACGCTTATTGAATATTGAGATGAACAAAGAGGCATTGAAACAATTTTTTGAGGAAACCAAAGATATTGGGGTAGAAAGGATTGAATATGTACCATTTATGCGGTTTTATCTAGCCGAACAATTACGGGAAGTGCTTGGCGAAGAGTTTCAAAACAAGGTGCAAGAGATTATGCATGATCGAAATACCGGCGGATTTACAATCGGTGTTCAAAAGCAAACTGCGGAAATTGATAACTATATCAAATTTTCTACGGCTCTGTCTCATCTGATTGGTGTTCCGAATTTTGACGGAATGTCAGGTAAATATTATGCAAGATTTGATGTAAAACATACCTTTGATAGTGATACGTATCTCCGTCAGGCTTACCGCAGGTTCAACTTGCATACGGATGGAACATTTGTAAATGAAAAAACGGATTGGGTATTGATGATGAAATTCCAAGAAGAGAACGCTGAGGGTGGAGAATCGATCTTACTGCATATCGATGATTGGGACGATTTAGACAAATTCCGAAACCATCCATTAGCGAATCTTAAATATGAATTCTCGCAAAAAGGCAGGGCAAGCAAAAACATTGATCAAGAAGTTTACGATACGACCTTTTTTGAAAGTAACAATAAAACTTGCATTAGATTTAACGATCAATGCAGCGTACCAAAAACGATAGAACAAGCAAGGTATCATAAACAAATCTCTGACTCATTAGAAGCTACTTCCAAAGCGGTTGCAATTGAATTGCCAATAGGTGATATGGTCATTGTGAACAATAATTTTTGGCTGCACGGAAGAGGTTCTTTTGAGAAAAACCCAAAACTATACAGAGAACTGTTGCGCCAAAGAGGGTATTTTGCTGAAGTCTAAAAGCTTTGTTTATCTTTAAAAAGATAACTTAATAAATAAGGAGGAGTTGTTGAAATGAGTAACGTTAGTACAAAGTCAACCTTTGAAGTAAAACAACATGCTGAACACAAAAGGCTGGTTCATATTGAGATAGATAACGCCGCGCTGTATCGGTTTTTGGAAATAGTAAGCAAAATAAGTGTTGAAAGATTGGAATATGTGCCATTTATGCGATTCTTTTTAGCAGAAAAACTTCGTGAAGTGATGGGGGAAGATCTTCAGCACAAAACTCGGGAAATTTTACATGACCGGAACACAGGTGGGTTTACGATCGGCGTTCAAAATCAATCGACGGAAATTGATGACTATATTAAATTTTCAACAGCCCTGACACATCTCGTTGGAATTTCAAACTATGATGAAATGTCAGGCAAATATTATGCGAGATTTAGTGTAAAACACACATTTGATAGTGATACGTATCTTCGTCAGGCTTATCGTGTCTTAGAGCTGCATACAGATGGAACGTTTGTAAATGAAAAAACGGATTGGGTATTGATGATGAAGTTTGAAGAGGAAAATGCAAATGGTGGAGAATCACGTCTTTTGCATTTAGATGACTGGGAAGATCTTCAAAAATTTAAAAGCCATCCCCTTTCTTCCTATAAATATAAATTTTCCTATGCAGATAGAGGAAGCAAAAAAGTAGATGACGTCCTTTACAATACAACGTTTTTTGACCAAAATAATAGTCCGTGTATTCGCTATAACCATCAGTGTACACATCCATTAAATATCGAACAAGCGGCATTTCTGAAAGAGATTCAAGATTCAATGGAGGAAAGTGCAGGAGTTATTCCTATTAATCTACCGCTAGGACAATTGGTTATGATCAATAACAATTTTTGGCTTCATGGTAGAGAGGCTTTTAGCAGAAATGAAAACCTCCATAGAGAATTAATGAGGCAACGTGGCAGTTTTTCTACCATTCAATAGAACTTATTTGTTTTTCAACCAAGATTGAAATATTTTTGGCCATGAGACTTACTATCCAATCATCCTTATAAAAACATAATCCAGCATCGTGAGGATCATGGCTTCTTTGTTTAAGTGCATTTTTAAAAAACATTTAACCTGCTATTTATAAAATAACTTAGAAGTTTTACACTTTACATCTAATTTAGAATTGGAGGGGTGCAGGCAATGGGAAATGTAGGTTTTCGCATTATTGAGAATTTTAAGCGCGCGGACCAGGAGGTTATTGATGGTTTTAAGGGGATCGCCACACCAAACATTGCAGATGTCATGGGGCGATTCCGAGCCATGAATCATATGATTAAGTCTATAAACAAACCTGGTATTCATATTGTTGGAAGTGCATTCACGGTACGAACTCATCCGTCAGATAACCTAATGGTTCATAAGGCCATAGACTTGGCTAGGCCCGGAGATATAATTGTAGTGGATGCGTGCGGCGATATGGGAAACGCCATTTTGGGAGAAATTATGTGCCATTATGCAAAGGTAAAAGGGATTACCGGTTATGTTGTCGATGGTCCGGTTAGAGATTTACAGGGGATAGCAAATATGGATTTTCCAGTTTTTGCAAGAGGTGGAACACCCCGGGGTCCTTATAAGGAAGGACCAGGAGAGATTAATACAACAATTAGTTGCGGAGATGTTCCGGTTAGCCCCGGAGATATACTCGTAGGAGATGATGACGGGGTAGTAGTGGTTCCCAAAGAAGAAGCATCAAAAGTTCTGGCACAAGCAAGAGAGATACAGGAAAAAGAGGAATCTATTATTCAATCAATCTATGATAACAAGTGGGATCGAAGCTGGGTAGATGAAGTGCTGCAAAAAAAGGGATGTGTAACCATTGTGTGATACGAATGTGGGAATAAATGAAAGAGAATTAGAGTCTTTGGTTTATCAAATTATGCTGGCTGCTGGTTTAGATGAAGACCAATCTACTATTATTGCAGAACACTTGGTTTTGGCTAACCTCAGAGGAGTAGACTCCCATGGTGTCAGCCGGGTTGCTATATACACAGAAAGAATTTCCAGGGGATTGACAAATAAGCAATTTACGATTCAAAAAGAAAGAGAGACTGTTACAACGGCTCTGCTTGATGCTGGAAATAGCTCCGGGATTGTGGTTGCAAAGGCCGGGATAAAACTTGCGGTAGAAAAAGCAAAAGCAGCAGGAATCGGTTTAGTCGGGATAAAAAACTCAAACCATTGCGGAATGCTTGCAGATTATACAGCATATGCAGCAAAAAATGATTGCGTTGCTTTAGCAACAACGAATGCACCTTCAAACATGGCTCCATGGGGCGGACGCAGCCGGTTTTTTGGGACAAACCCGATTTCGTATGGAATCCCGGCCGGGGAGGAACCGGATATTATTTTTGACATGGCCACGAGTGTAGTGGCACGGGGAAAAATAATCAATGCTCAAAAAAATGGAGAAAAGATACCGATTGGGTGGGCGATTTCTAAAGACGGGGAACCTACAGAGGATCCTGAAGAAGCATTGGAAGGGTTGGTGTTGCCAGTAGGGGGTCCGAAAGGGTACGGAATTGCGCTATTGGTTGATGTACTATCAGGACTGTTTACGGGAGCTTCATTCGGCCCGCATATTGGCGATTTGTATAAGGATTTTACGCAAAGTCAAAATGTGGGACAGTTTTTCTTTGTCGTACGTGCTGATTTATTTCAACCGTTGGAAGAGTATAAACTACGTATTGACCAAATGATCAGGGAGATTCGCCAGACACGCTTAATGGAAGGTGTTGAAAAAATCTACCTTCCTGGTGAGATAGAGTCTGAAATCAAGGCGGAACGCGAAGAGCTGGGTATTCCATTAACAAAACAGGTACTGAATGAGCTTTTGGATGTAGCCAAAAAATATCAGGTTTCTCACAAACTATCAGAGAGCTGTTCTTGTGAAAATTCATGTTCTACTTGTACTTCCAGCAAACTTGTTTCATTTGGGCAGTGAACTAGTATGATCTTCTGTCACAACAATGATGAAAAAACTAGGAAACCATCCATATGTTTGGTTCTTGAAAATAGAAAAATACAGAACAAAACTTACAAAGTGAATGATTAACCGTGGCGGAAAAAATAGATAAAATGTGAGGAGGGTTACACAGTGAAAAAACTGATTTTATCATTGTTGCTTATTTCTTTGGTAGCGCTTACAGCCTGTGGGAACGGAGGAAGCCAAGAAACTTCTTCTTCAAAAGAATCGAAAGCTAAAGGAAAAAGCAATTTTCCTAATAAACCTATTACACTTATTGTCTCCTTTGAGGCAGGCGGTGGAACTGACACCGGGGCAAGAACACTTATGCCTTATGTTGAGAAAGAACTGGGAGTTCCAATCACAGTGGTTAACAAACCTGGTGCTGGTGGATGGGTCGGCTGGTCAGAGCTTGCACGTGCAAAGCCGGATGGTTACACGATTGGATATATTAATACGCCCAACCTTATCACGGGATATGTTAACCCTTCTTTTAAGAGGAAGGAGAATTTAGACAGCTTTGAACTTATTGCGAATCATGTTACCGATGTAGGAGCGATTGCCGTTCGTAAGGACGATGATCGATTCAAAGATATCAATGATTTGGTGGAATTAGCAAAGAAAAAGCAATTGACAACAACTTCAACAGGTGTAGGCAGTGACGATCATTTTGCAGCGGTGAAAATGAATAAGAATCTTGGGACAAAATTTGAGGCAGTCCATACAAAAGGATTTGGTGAAAACTTATCCAATATACTCGGTGGACATGTTGATGTAATGTTTGCCAATGTTGGAGAGGTAGTAAAGCCGCAAGAAGAAGGACAATTAAAAGTTTTGGCAGTCATGCTGCCGGAACGTTCGCCTTTGCTGCCTGATGTTCCCACGCTAAAAGAAGCGGGCATGGGAGATATCTCATCAGCGTCTGCAAGAGGAATTGCAGTACCTAAAGGCATGGACAAGGAAAACCTTGACATACTGAGGGCAGCTTTTGAAAAAGGAATCAAAAATGCAAAGCATCAGGAGAAGATGGAGGACATGGGACTATTGGTTGATTTTCGTAAAGGTGACGATTACACGAATATGTTGAAAGATGAAGAAGCCAACGTCAATAATTTAAAAGAATTACTAGGATGGTAGTGAGTGTGGATGCTTTTGTGTAAACATTCGTTCATTATAAAAAACATGGCTGAGTTAGATCAGCCTTGTTTTTCAACTTTCTCTTAAGGATGTGAATGTATTGAACAATTTGGGACTATGGATCGGATTGATCATGCTCTTGTTTGCTGGAACGATTTTTGGGATATCCCTATCCTATGATTTATATAGTGATTTAGGGCCGGGGCCGGGCTTATTTCCTGCATGGTTAAGCGGTTTCCTGATCATTCTTTCCCTTTTCTATATTTGGGAATCGATAAAAAAAGAAGTGATATTACTGCAGAAGATTCTGCCGAAGGGGAAAGGCAAGAAAAAGGTACTAACTCTATTGGGTTCCATTGTTTTATTCATTCTTATCGCACCTTATATAGGGTTCACTATGGCCGCGATTGTAATGCTGTTCATGATATTAATAGCTGAATTTAAATGGTATTGGGGAGTAGGCATTTCGACCGCAATTTCTATTTTACTTTTCCTTGTATTCGATTCCTTTCTCCATGTTCCGCTTCCAGTCAATGCATTCGGATTTTAAATAGGGGGGAAAAGATAATGGAATCATTACTGCAATTACTGTCAGGTTTTGAGACTGCCTTAACATGGTGGAACATTCTGTATTGTTTAATAGGAGTTTCACTAGGAATGCTAGTTGGAGTCCTCCCAGGATTGGGTCCGACTGCTGGAACAGCCGTCCTGCTTCCGATAACTTTTGGAATGGAACCTGTTTCAGCTATTATTATGCTCTCCGGAATTTATTATGGTGCTATGTATGGGGGGACGATTACCTCTGTATTGATAAATACCCCGGGAGAAGCTGCATCTGTAATCACATGCCTGGACGGATACCCGTTGGCTAAACAGGGGCGAGCAGGAACTGCTCTAGGAGTTGCGGGAATTGGTTCTTTCATAGGAGGAACCGTTTCAATTCTGGGACTTGCTTTTATAGGTCCTCCAGTAGCTAAAATAGCACTTAATTTTGGACCGCCAGAATTTTTTGCATTAATGGTTTTGGGGCTAACCCTTGTAGTAGGTCTGATGGGAAAGTCTCTTATCAAGGGGATGATGGCTTCGGTGTTTGGGCTTACTTTAGCTATGGTAGGCACAGATTCTTTAACTGGTGTCGCTCGTTTCGCCTTTGGACAGCAAAATCTGGTAAATGGGTTTGACTTTGTAACCGTTGCTATGGGGTTATTCGGTTTATCCGAGATATTGACCAATGCAGAATCGAATGTAAAAGCGGAAAAAATGCCAAAAGTAAAAGGGCTGCTTCCTAGGCGCGAAGAGCGGGGACCAACTTTAGCAGCAATTGGCAGAGGTACAGGCTTAGGCTTTTTGATTGGACTGCTCCCAGGGTCAAATTCAGTAATCCCGGCACTGATGTCCTATTCATTGGAGAAAAAGTTGGCCAAAGATCCTTCTCGATTTGGAAAGGGCGCGGTTGAAGGAGTTGCTGGACCCGAGACAGCTAATAATGCCTATTGTGGAGGGGCCCTTATCCCGCTGTTTACCTTAGGCATCCCCAGTTCCCCTACGATAGCCGTACTATTAGGTGCGTTTATCATGCACGGATTGACACCAGGCCCTACATTATTTCAGACTAACGGTAATTTCGTATGGGCTGTAATCGCCAGCATGTTTGTCGGGAATTTCTTGCTTCTAATTATGAACCTTCCACTTGCCGGGGTTTGGGCCAAGATTGCAACGATTCCTACGAAACTTCTATTTCCAATCATTTTGATTATCAGTGTTTTAGGAGTATACAGTGTCAATAATAGTCTTTGGGATGTTGGAGTTATGTTGGCTTTTGGCATCATCGGCTATTTTTTAAAGAAAGGAAATATTCCGCTCGCCCCGATTGTTTTGACTTTTGTTTTAGGAAAATTAATGGAAGATTCTTTACTACAATCCTTAACCATATTTCATGGTAATTTCTGGGCCATATTCCTGCGTCCTATTTCAGGGACCCTTTTGAGCATTGCGATTGCCGCCCTCATAGTCAGCCTTATCACCGGAATCAAAAAGAAAAGGTCGCCTTATTTAGATGGAGATGTGGAAATGTAGTGATTTCATAGAGAAAGAGTTAACCGATCGGAATTCATTAGGAGCCGTTTAATCCCTGTTTTACATCTCTGGAAGCGGAGTGAGTAGTTTGGAAAACAAAACTATTTTATATTTTGATCACACATTTCATGAATATAAGCAGCTTATGTATGAATACATGCCGGCTGGTTTTGAATTATGGTTTTGGGAAGAGATGAATAATGAAGAAAGAGAAGACAAGCTCGAAAAAGCAGACTATTTAATGGTAGCTACAAAAAAACTAGGCCATGAAATATTCTCGAAAGCAAAAAAGGCTAAATTCATTCAAAAAACGGGAATCGGGGTCGATCACATTGATTTAAAAGCTGCAAATCGTTTTGGTCTACCCGTTTCTAACACTCCTGGAGCCAATGCTGCAGGGGTAGCGGAACTCACCATTTTATTGATTTTATCCTTGTACCGGAAACTTCCTCCTTTGAATCATTCAACAAAAGATGGAGAGTGGCTTATGTGGGAATTAAGGACCCACTCTTTTGAAATGAAAGGAAAAACACATGGATTTATTGGTTTTGGCAACATTGGCAGAGAAGCAGCAATACTCTCAAAAGCGTTCGGAACAAACATCATTTACTACGATAAAATGAGAGCTTCCAAAGACGTAGAAGAAGACCTAAATGCAAAGTATATAACAATGGAAGAAATTCTAAAAACAGCTGATATTATAACTCTTCATCTTCCTCTACTGCCCGAAACAAGGCATCTTATTGGAAAGAATGAATTACAAATGATGAAACAAACTTCCATTTTAATTAATGTGGCAAGAGGCGGTATTGTAGATGAAAAAGCTTTGTTTGATGCCTTACAAAAAGGAATCATCTCCGGGGCTGGTATCGATGTATGGGAATCGGAGCCAGTTCATCCTGACAATCCACTGCTGGGGCTTGACAATGTGATAACAACTCCACACATCGGTGCAGGAACAAAGGATACTCTGGACCGGGTACTGCAAATGGCTTTTTCAAATATTAAGAAAGTCGAATCCGGCGAAAAACCTAATTATGTCTTGAATGACGTGACTAAAAGGAGATTAATACACGAATTAGGTAACAAGTAAAGGGAGGTAAAAGCGATGCGATTAGCGACCGTGGAAAAAGACGGAAAGGAAACTGCTGCGCTTGTGACAGAAAACGGGCTCCTGCCAAATACAATAGTAAGCAAAAAGGACGGTCAAAATTGGCTGACCGGACAATTTTACTCTGATTAACTCCGGGAAGCATGCTGGCTTGAATTATTGGGCCAGTGATGGAGAAAAAATCGCCAGCAACTCGTATCGTTTCATTCCAAAGGTTTGACATTGCTTCCGGGGGATATCATATCAACAGGAACACCAGGGGCTGCCGTTATCCGCGATGGTGATGTTTCGAATGCCATATTGACGGATTTGAAAAACTCGTAAACGTTGTGGAAGATTTAAAGATAGCAAGCTCTCTAAATACTAAACAGAAGACGATGAAACTATAAATAGAAAACAGACAAAGATAAGCTGCGAAATAACCGTTAGCCTCTAAATGTAAAAAGAATATTAAGGTATTGTTTTCTTCCGGACAAAAAACACATTAAGCGTTATTCTAATCTATGGATACCTCCTTCAAAGCTTGCTTCGGAATTAATAAGACTGCCGAAAGAAGGGTAGATTCCTAAGTATGTTTAACGATTGTCCTGCAATTATAGTATTTGCTGGTTTACACCAGGAAGGCCTTCCAGATGAGTCAAGTTTATAGCTCTACCTTTTGCGGAACCACGTTGATTAAATGGGCTTATTCCTCTTAATAGTGTACACATCACCTTAGTCGATCTCCAACCACAATGTCGTAGTTAAATCAAGGAAAGGAGAGGTAACACCAATGATTATTCGGGAACTTATGACAACTCGATGGGATAACAAAGAACTTATCACTTGTCCTTCCTTTGGAACCGTAGAGAAGGTTATTGTCCAACCTGGAGACAGAATTAATGAAGGGCAGCCTTTGTTTTTAATCAAGACAGAACAGGGATCTTTGGAACAAATATCAGTTATGATAACCGGAACTCTTGAATTATTAAATATAAAAATAGGAGATAAAGTTAATCCAGGTATGGTTTTAGCCAGGATGAGTTAAGTATTTCAGAGAGAGAGATAAAGGGTTAGATGATTCCCACCGAGTAAGAACTAGCCATTCACTCGTAGCGAGTCTTGGAGGGCAAGAGGTGGAGCAGCCGTCAAGGCTGAGAATCTAATGGGGTGGAAGTCCCCTATCATCAATTAACCGATTCAGATGATTAGCATATCCGATGCGTGGGGAGGTAACAAACTACGTTCTGCTCGGATGTAAAAGCTACGGCGGCCAGTTTTACGCTGAGAAAACACGGTCGGTACAGTCTGGGTAGCGAGCAAATACAGAGGCCAGAAGGCTTTAACGAATACTGCAGTCCCGAAAACCTCCTCCCTAATTTACGAAACTGTACTAAGGGAAATTGTGATGCGCCGACCTAATGCCTCTTTAGGGAAGGCCGATGTCCTACGGGAAGAAACGGTTATATGCACCGTAGGAGCAACCGGGATATGGGTTCTAGCATCTGTAGAAAGATTCTCAGAGATAACGACGGGAAAGTCCTACTTCTAACTGTGAAGGTACTAAACAGAAAAGACCTGCCATATATAGGTGAAAACTGAAATTGGGAGGATGATTTAGGACTGGCGCATGAGGTCGTAGTAGCGATGAGGGAAGAGTAATGTCTTCTTAAGTGTAAACAAATTACACTCCTGTCAGGGTAACACCAGTGATAGGGCGAAGGGCCTCTGGGCACTTGGACAGTCAGAACATCTAAGACTCTGAGCTTATATTGACTAGCCTGCAAGTAAACCAATAATTGATGGGGGCACATGTGTACCGACATTTAATCCTGCAATTATCAGGGAAGGCTTGTAGGTGATTGATCCAAGGTCAGAACCGGACTCGGGAAATCCGACCGTCCGGGATCGCAGGGGGGCTACAGGAAACGTGATTCAATTATAATTGATTGCGCGCGCCTGTTTTCTACCCGACAACTCTTGTCTTTAAAGAAAATAATGGTTGGTAGGCTTTTTGAAACGTTTCCCATGCTTCTTGGGCATCGGCTTCACAGTGGTAGATAGTGTTTTCAAATTTCTTCATCGCTTTTTCGAGTGTGATTCGTTCTTTTTCCAAGTTACGCTGGAATGTTTGATCTTTTTGTTCATTCAACTTGTCGGAATAGACCACAACGAAACGATACGGATAATGAGTTAATAACCTTATTTTATCCAGTAACCAAGTCTCTCTGAAATGACCTCGCCAGCATGAATTAGTTCCTTTGCAAATAGATTAATGCGCTGTTTAGAAAATCGGTGGCTAGGACCAACGAAATTTATTGCAGCTATTACTTTCCCTGTATGATCCCGGATTGGGGCGGATACTGAAATAACTCCCATTCGAAGCTCTTCATAACTGACTGAATACCCTTTCTCGTATATTTTTGCCAATTCCTTGCGAAAGAGTGCAGGATCAGTAATGGTAGTATGTGTATATTTATCTAATCCTTTTTTTAAGATAAGTTCTAATAGAGATGGGTCACTATAAGCAAGTAGCAACTTCCCCGAGCTTGTGCAATGAAGAGGGTTATGAAGACCTAAATGTGTAGTTAGTTTTATTGAGTTTGCACTTTCCATCTTACATAAATAAACAACTTGGAGGTCCTCAAGGACTGAAAGGTGAGACGTTTCAGTCCATTTTTCAACAAGACTTTTGATGATTGGGAGTGCTTCATTATGAAGGTCAAGGTGACCAAGAACGATTGAACTCAATTCTAATACTGAAACCCCTAATTCATATTTATTAGTTTCTTTATTTTTTTTTACAAATCCATCAGCTGCAAGGGTTGCTAAAATTCGTTGTACACTACTTTTCCCAAGACCAAGTTCATCTGCAAGTTCCCGAACCCCTTTTTGTGGTTGCTCCATTTTAAAAGAGCGCAAAACCTTTAAAGCATTATTAACAGATGAAAGCAAATTTTCCTGCTCCGTCTTCATTCTTATCTTCTCCTTTTAGTGTAGAAAATTAAGAAAATTAAAAAATATTTATTTTCTGTCCACTATAAAGGGACGACATCCTTGTTTGTGGGACAATTCTTTACTATTATGATTATACAAAATTCATTTCTCACATGTAAATATAATTTGGAGGTGCATTGCTATATAAATATGCAAACGCTGTCAATATATTAAAAATTAATCTTCTAAACAAGCCCCATGAAATGACTGAATTTGACTCTATAACTTTCAAAACAATCTTTTGATTACTTATCTACTTATCAACATTGTCCTTTCAATTTACTTAGAATTCTAAGCTTTGAACTCCATGATAAGAAATATATAGGATTAAAACTTTGTTAAATAATAGGGGGATTCATTATGTCAAATTTTGATGTTGCACAGTTAGCACATGTGGAGTTGTTTTCTCCAAAACCAGAAGATACAGTTAGGTTTTTTACACAGTTTATGGGTTTGCAGGTAACTGAAACGAAAGGACAATCGGTCTATCTCAGAGCTTATGAAGATTTTTATCACCATACTTTAAAGATCACCGAAGCAAAAGAAGCAGGTATGGCTCACTCTGCCTGGAGAGCAAGTTCAGAGGCTGCTCTTTATCAAAGAGTTCAATCTCTTGAAAAAAGTGGATATGGAAAGGGATGGATTGACGGTGATCTTGGACATGGGCAAGCTTACCAATTTCAAACACCTGATGGCCATAATATGGAGATTCTTTGGGATGTTGAGTACTATAAAGCCCCAGAAGACCAGAAAACAAAACTAAAGAGCCGCCCACAAAAACGACCTAATGTGGGCATACCTGCAAGGCGTTTAGATCATATCAATTTAATGTGTAGTAATGTAACACAGAATAAGAATTTTATGGCAGATGAATTAGGATTTAAACTCCGTGAAAACATTTTGATGAACGATGGTTTGGAAATGGGTGCATGGATGAGCGTAAGCCCGTTAGTACATGAAATTGCACTTATGAAAGACCTGGGTGGAGCAAAAGGACGTTTCCATCACATCGCCTATTGGTATGGGTACCCGCAACATTTAATGGATCTTGCTGATTTGCTGGTGGAAAACGATATCGTTATTGAAGCTGGACCAGGAAAACATGGAGTTAGTCAGGCTTACTTTATGTATGTTTTCGAACCAGGTGGAAACCGGGTGGAGATGTTCGGAGATGCTGGTTACCTTATCTTGGATCCGGATTGGAAACCAGTTACATGGAAAGAAGAGGAACTTGATAAAGGGATTATTTGGTATGGTTCACCACTTCCAGAGGAATATTTCTTATACGGAACTCCGGATAACAAGGTATCCAAAGTGATCTTGAAATAAAGTGAATAGTGAGGGCAATTGTCTATTCATATCCCAAAGTATTTATTAGGGATATTGAATGTACGCTGCCCTTTTCAAAAGTATCAAAAAGGTGGGAATAAATAAGTATCGAGAGTTTTTCTCTTTAGCGTGATGAAAAGGAGGATTAAAAGGTGAACATCCAGGAGATGGCCAAGCGATTACTAATAGCAGAAAAAAACAAACAAACAATTGATCCATTAACTGACACCTTTCCAGGAATCAGTGTAGATGATGCATACAATATTCAACTTCAGCAAATTCAGGAAAAAGTGGCAAACGGAGCAGTCATAGTTGGAAAGAAAATCGGGCTAACAAGTAATGTGATGCAAAATATGTTCGATGTAAATGAACCTGATTATGGACATTTACTGGATGAAATGTTGTATGTGGATGGGGAAACAGTTCCCCTAGATGAGCTTATACAACCGAAATTAGAGTTTGAGATTGCGTTTGTTTTAAAAAAAGATTTAAAAGGTCCAGGTGTAACAGTCCTTGATGTGATTGAAGCAACAGATTATATCGCGCCGGCTTTCGAAGTAATCGACAGTAGAATAAAAGATTGGAAGATCTGTTTTGAAGATACAGTTGCCGACAATGGTTCATCTGCAAGAGCGATCATTGGCGGAAAGCCGATGCGCCTTGAAGATGTAGATCTACAACATATTGGGATGGTGGTGTATAAAAACGGAGAGTATTTAGATTCAGCAGCAGGTGCCGCTGTTATGGGGAATCCTGCTCGTGCAGTCGCATGGTTGGCAAATGCACTTGGGAAATACGATATTTCACTACATGCAGGGGAGATTGTTTTATCAGGAGCGCTATCAGCGGCTGTACCCATTGAAAACGGCGATACATTTACAGCTGAGTTCGCCCACATCGGAACAGTGTCTGCCACATTTCATTGAAAGGAGAAATAGGCAATGGGCAAATTAAAGGTTGGAATCATAGGCTCTGGAAATATCGGAACAGACTTAATGTATAAAATCGAAAGAAGTGACTTTTTACAAATGAGCACCATGGTGGGAATTGATGCTGATTCCGAGGGGCTTAAGCGTGCAAAAGATCGTGGCTATCATGTCATTGATAACGGCATTGAAGGATTATTGGAAAAGGCGGCACTCGTCGATATTGTCTTCGATGCTACAACAGCAAAAGCACATGCCAACCATAGTAAATTACTTACCGCGCTTGGGAAAAAAGTAATTGACTTAACGCCGGCAGCGATTGGTCCATTCGTTGTGCCATCTGCGAATTTAGATGAACATTTGGATGCGCCAAACGTAAATATGGTCACGTGCGGCGGTCAAGCGACCATCCCAATTGTTCATGCAATCAATCAAGCTTGCACGGTTGAGTATGCAGAAATCGTGGCAACTGTCGCAAGTAAAAGTGCAGGGCCTGGAACAAGAGCAAACATCGATGAGTTTACCCGGACAACATCTCGCGCGATTGAGAAAATTGGCGGAGCGCAAAAAGGAAAAGCAATTATCATTCTAAATCCGGCAGAACCACCGATTATTATGAGGGATACTATCCATGTGCTAGTTAAAGAAGAAAGGAAGGAAGAAGAAATTACCTCTTCCATCGAGAAGATGATAAATTCCGTACAAGATTATGTCCCAGGATACCGGATGCGCGGTAAACCGGTGTTCGACGGAAAAAAGGTATCTGTTTTTATTGAAGTTAAAGGGGCGGGAGATTTCTTTCCGCCATACTCAGGAAACTTGGATATAATGACAGCTGCGGCAGCAAAAGTGGCCAATGAAATCGCCAAAAAACAATCAACTTTTGTTCAAAAATAGGTAGGTGAGGAGCAGAAAGATGAAACGCGACCTTCAAATTGTCGATGTGACGTTAAGAGATGGAAGTCATGCAATGAAGCATGCATTCACTGAAGAACAAGTACGTCAGGTAGCAAAAGGATTGGACCAGGCTGGGATTGAATATCTCGAAGTCACTCACGGGGACGGGCTTGGTGGTTCTTCCTTACAATATGGTTTTTCCAAAGTGAATGAAATGAAACTAATTGAAGCTGCAGCCGAAGAGTGCAGCCAAGCGAAAATATCGGTGCTTCTTCTCCCGGGGATTGGAATAAAAGAAGATCTAGAAGATGCTGTAAAAGCTGGAGCAAAAATGGTCCGTGTGGCTACACATGTAACCGAGGCAGATGTAGCTAAACAGCATATAGAACTTGGCAGAAATCTAGGGTTAAAAACAGTTGGATTTTTAATGATGGCTCATATGGCGCCAATCGATAAGGTAGTGGAGCAGGCTAAATTATTCGAAAGCTATGGAGCTGAGATTGTATATGTGACTGATTCGGCTGGAGCCTTACTGCCTCATGAAGTAAAAGAGAGAGTATCCGCCCTTAAGGAAAACTTATCCTGTGAAATAGGATTCCATGGGCATAATAATTTATCTCTGGCCATGGCTAATACGATGGCCGCCATAGAATCGGGAGCTACATATGTAGACGGGAGCTTACGCTGCCTGGGAGCGGGGAGCGGAAACACACAAACAGAAGTGATGGCGGCAGTTTTTGATCGTTTAGGCTATAAAACCGGGGTTGAACTATATCCGATTATGGATGTTGCTAATAACATTGTGGCGAAGTTTATGCCACGACCACAAGAGGTTACAGGTTCCAGTTTAATCATGGGATATTCCGGAGTTTATTCAAGCTTCTTATTATTTACACAAGAAGCGGCGAAAAAGTTCAATGTAGATGAACGTGACATCTTAGTGGAACTGGGACGGATGCAAGCAGTGGGTGGCCAGGAAGACCTCATTTATGAAGTTGCTAGAGAGTTTGCTAGAAGTAAAAAAGTACCCGTCTAGAATAACAATAGAAGAGGTGATAGAAAATGATTAAGACTGAGGTCGTTGACCATATAGCCCACGAACTATATAAAGCGGAGAGAGATGGTGTAGAGGTCGACAAATTTGTAGACCAGTTTTCAGAGCTGGATTCCGAGTTAGCCTATGAAGTACAAGATAGATTAATAGGAAAGAAGTGTAGGGAAGAAAATACAAGAATTTCCGGGCGAAAGCTAGGGCTAACTAGTCGTGCTAAACAGGAAATGATGGGCGTACATGAGCCGACATACGGGGTTCTCCTTGAAAATATGCAATTGTTAGAAGGAGCGCCAATCTCTATGAGACCCTTCATTCATGCCAAAATCGAACCAGAAATTGCTTTCATATTCGATAAAGAGGTGAAAGGACCAACTGTATCGGTAACAGATATCTTGGCTGCAACTGCCTATATAGCCCCTGCGATGGAGATTATCGACAGCCGTTTCCGTAACTTTAATTTCACACTTCCGGATGTGGTTGCCGATAATTCCTCATCATCACGTTACATGATAGGAGAAAAGCTTTATCGTGTGGATAACGTTGATCTGCGCTTAATGGGGATGGTGTTTAGAAAGAACGGTGAAATTTTAGCTACCAGTGCAGGTGCTTCGGTAATGGGGCATCCCGCAAGAGCAATCGCCTGGATGGCTAACAAATTAGTTAAGAAAGGCCAGAGCATTAAAGCTGGAGAAGTCGTTTTAAGCGGGGCACTATCTGGAGCTGCTACGATCTCACCAGGAGACCATTTCTCAGTCAGTTTTGACGGAATCGGCTCATTGGAAGCCTCATTTTCTAACAATTAGAAACGGACTTACTGTCAGTAAGACAAATTCAGAAAGGAGTGTTAATCATGCCATTTATTCAGATTAGTATTCTTGAAGGACGTACACCTGAGAAAAAAGAAAAATTAATACGTGAAGTTAGTGATAAAGTTGCGGAAGTGTTAGAGGCACCGATAGAGAATGTCCGTGTTCTCATCCAAGAGATGCCTGCTGAACATTGGGGAATAGCAGGAGAATCCGTGAAAACACGAAGGCAAACAACAACTACTAAGGGGTGATTAACTTGGGAAATATACAAACAGAGGTAAAAGAAGTTAAGCTTTTTATTGATGGAGAATATGTAGAGTCCAGCACAAATTCAACCTTTGAGGTAAAAAACCCGGCAACTCAGGAAGTAATTGCTCATGTGCACGAAGCTACAAATGAAGATGTTGACCGCGCTTGCCGAGCAGCAAGACGGGCGTTTGAGGAAGGTCCATGGCGTAAAATGACAGTGGCTGAGCGTTGTGGAAAAATCCGCCGGATGGCAGAAATTATTATCGAACGAAAAGAAGAATTAGCTCGCTTGGAAGCATTGGATGTGGGGAAACCTTATCATGTGGCACTGGAAAGGGAAATCCCACGTGCGGCTCACAACTTAAGTTTTTTCGCGGATTTTATGGAGAAACAAGGCGGAGAAGTCTATCCGATGGAAGATGAATATTTAAATTATACACGGTATGAGCCTGTTGGAGTAGCTGCATTAATCACTCCATGGAACTTGCCACTCATGTTGACGACTTGGAAGCTAGGTCCGTGTCTAGCAACCGGAAATACAGCAGTAATAAAACCAGCAGAAATGACACCATTAACTGTGTCATTACTTGGCGAAATTGCGAAGGAAGCAGGAATTCCGGATGGAGTCGTTAATGTAGTTCAAGGATTTGGAGCCGATTCCGCAGGAGAATTCATGACTACTCATCCGGATGTTGACCTTATCTCCTTTACAGGAGAAACAACAACAGGAAAAGGAATCATGAAAAACGGGGCCGATTCTCTGAAACGCGTTTCCTTTGAACTAGGCGGCAAAGCAGCAAACATCATTTTTGAAGATGCGAACTTGGATAAAGCCATCCCGGTATCGATCCAGGCTGCTTTTATGAATTCGGGCCAGGTCTGTCTGGCAGGTTCCAGGATTCTGGTACAGCGCTCCATTATGGATGAATTTGTTGATCGATTTAAGAAGGCGGCGTCCGAACTTAAAGTCGGGGATCCACAAGATGTCTCGACGAACATGGGGCCGGTTGTGAGTGAAGAACACTACAATAAGGTTACCAGCTATTTAGATATAGCCAATGATGAAAATTCAACACTGGTATACGGTGGAAAACGGCCCGATCTTCCAGATTATTTACAGGATGGGTACTACCTAGAGCCGACGATTTATATCCAAGAGGATCCAAATGCACGAATCTGCCAGGAGGAAATCTTCGGACCGGTTGTCACCTTGATTCCTTTCGACACAGAAGAAGAAGCGCTTGAAATTGCGAATAACACCGAATACGGATTAAACGGTGTCGTTTGGACAGATAATTTACAACGGGCCCACCGTATCTCCCACAATGTCCGTGCCGGAACCATTTGGGTAAACTGCTGGTTTGTGCGTGATCTCCGTGCTCCATTCGGCGGATTTAAGAAAAGCGGAATCGGCAGGGAAGGCGGCCATCATAGCCTTGAATTCTTCACGGAGGCCAAAAATATCTGTATTGCTTTGAAATAATTTTATAACTAAAGCTGTACACTCTACATGAATTTATTGAAAAACCGTGATTTTTTTTATAGATTGAAAGTTTTTAAAAAAATTATGTGATAATCCGTATGCAACAACAGAGATATTTACTGCGCATAAATATTGAAATATTCTTAAAATAAGACTTGTCTTCCCCTTAATTACTTGGAAATTTAAGTGATTGTAAGGTGGAGGTGAATCTAGATAAATCAAGAGAGGATGAAGAAAATGACAAACAGTAAAACTAAAACTACATCTACTATGGAATCCCCACTGGGCACCGTAACACGTACCCATCATCTCGGTCTCTCGGTCCGGGACATCGACGCTAGCATCCGTTGGTATGAGGAGAAGCTTGGCTTCAAAGTCACGAAGAGATTTGCGTTCGAAAACCTATCGGATGCTGGTGTAACTACGAGAGAAGAAAGAATTGACGGGAAATTCGCGTTCCTTGAGCTCAACGGCTTCAACATCGAGATGATCGCTCTTAAGGATTCTGTTCCGTTCCCGTACAAGGGTGATCCCGCTGCGAAAGCATATATGCATGGACTCGCTCATTTGTGCTTTACCGTTGATAATGTTGATGAAGTGATTGAAGAGCTAAAACGACGCGATGTCGAGATCACCTGGGAACCAGCAAGCTTTCCTGACCTGGGCATCCGTCGCAGTACATTCAGCGACTTTGAAGGTAACCAGTTGGAGATCGTAGAGTATATAGACTGATTGTGATTTTTCTTCTTCATTTCCAACAGTAATCTTCCCAATCACCTTTTTATAGGGGTAGTAAGCGAACGTAGTCAAAGTCTAATATGTCTAGACAAGGATTTCCTCCTACTTTGTAAGGGGGATTTCTTGTTGGTTTCCTTCCATTAACTCTCAATGACATTTTTCGTTTTATTGATATAGGATTCGCATAACAAAAAGATAGGTTGTAGTCACCAAGGTGAAAAACCTGTTATATCAATAGTTTGGGCTATGGATAGAAATATTTTTAAAGAAATTCTTATACTGTTGCTTATATAACAAAAGAGAAGTTCTATAGAAACCGGTGTCCGCTATAATAAATGTAAATAATTGATATGCAAAGATTGTATAACCGTTAAAAAGAGAGGATGGTTCGATAATGAAGGAGTATACCAATGACCAGTTTTCTGTTGGCAGTAAATTTCACACAAAATTTATACTAACAGATAAGCTTGCCAAAAACCTTATAGAATCTTTAAGTATTGTCTTTCAAAATGGAAAAGCTCTACCTGCGGCACTCTTCTCGACATTTATAAATCCAACATTAAAAGCATTGGGAGGGCGATTTCCACAGGGATCGATTCATTTAAAACAAACAGTAGAACACTTCGGGGCACCTTTCGTTGGAGATGAATATGAGGTAGAAGTACTGATAGCTGATAAATACGTCAGAAAAGGACGAGATTATTTGGTTTGGGAAACCATTTTCAAAAAAGAAAACCAGGTAATATGCAGACAAGAGTCAACTTTTTTGCTGTCTTTTGCTTCGAATCAATAGGAAGGGAGATTACAGATGGAAACCAAGTATGTAAGTGAAGTTTACAATATACCTCAAGATAAGTTGAATCAATTTGCGGAAGCGAGCGGGGGAACCGGAAAAATTCATATTGATCCTGAATATGCAAGCCAAACCTCTTTTGGTGGAACCCTTGTCCATGGTGTATTGTTGTTTGCTCTTATAGAAAAGGAACTGGAGTTTAGGTTTCCTGATTGGCACCAGAAGGGCACCTTAAAGGCAACCTTTGTTAAACCTGTCAGAGCAGGGGCCGATTTTGTCATTTGTTTAGAACAAAATCAAAATATTGAAATGGACGTTACAGTGATATGTGAAGAAAAGACTGTTGTTTCAGGGAAGGCTTTTATCGCCAAATAGTATTTATGCTACAAAAATTCGCAATTATGAAACTTTGATTTGCCAATTAGCTGCGAGGGGAACGATGAGTTAACACACTAACCAGCATTCTATTCATATTAGTGAAGGGAGACGTTAAGAGTGGAAAACGACGGAATAAAGGCGCTTTTAGATCCAAAAAGTATAGCAGTTGTCGGTGCATCGAATGATCCACTTAAAATAGGTGGTAGACCGATAGAATATTTAAAAAGATATGGTTACAAAGGGAAGATATATCCAATCAATCCGAACTATCCGGAGATTCAGTCAATTGCCTCTCATGCCTCGATATTTGATGTTGAAGATGAAATCGACTTGGTTATTATAGCAATTCCCAGTCAATATGTAATCGAGACCTTGCATGGGTGCGGTAAAAAGAAGGTTAAAGCAGCTATTATCTTTAGTTCCGGTTATGCAGAATTAGGGGAAGACGGGAGAAGAGCACAAGAAGAAATCAGTGACATAGCAAAGTTATACGGAATGCGAATCGTAGGCCCCAATTGCCAAGGTGTAGCAAATTTGAAATCACATAGTGTGGCTTCTTTTTCTACATCTTTAGCAAAGGGTGAACTCTATAATGGTTCATCTGCCATCATCAGTCAAAGCGGTGGAATATCTGGAATGCTTTATAACATTCATAAGGCCTTTGGATGGGGGGCTAAATATTGGATAGGGACAGGGAATGAGGCTGATGTTCATGTGCCTGAATTGATGAACTATATTATAGATGACCCGGATGTTAAGGTTTTACAAGTTTACATGGAGGATGTAAAAGACGGGGCCTCATTAATTAATGCAGCGAAAAAAGCCAGAAAATTGAATAAGCCTATATTAGCCTTAAAATCAGGCAGAACAGTTGAAGGAAGCAAGGCAGCTAGCTCTCATACCGGAGCATTGGCTACAGAGGATATAGTAATCGATGCTGTATTTGATAATTACGGGATTATTCGTGTAGACAGCGTTGTTGAATTGGGCGTTTTTCCTCAGGTGTTTGAATTAGAAAAAAAACCTAGCGGAAAAAACGTGGCGATTATAACCAATTCAGGCGGATTAGGGGTTATGATGGTCGATAAATGCAAGGAACTAGGTCTAAACTTAGCCATTTTTTCGGAGGAAACCAAACACCGGTTATCTCAATTTCTTCCGACGTTTTCATCGGTGGATAACCCGGTTGATGTAACTACTCAAATCTTTTTTGATCATGATCTGTTTTCAAAGATACTTCCTATTTTGATGGAAGACTCTAATGTAGACAGTATCCTGCTTGGTCTAGGGATTGGGGAAGGTTATGACATTTCGAAGATGATTATCGATCTTTCTGAAGCCCAGAAACAAGGTAACGCTATTATCGCCCTGACTCTTATTGATTCAACGGGTGTAGGTTGTGACAAAGGGGTAATCGAAACAATAAGCAAAAATGGCGTCCCGGCATTTGAAGATCCAAATTTATGCATAAAAGCTGTAGCTAAATTTATTGAATATCACTTAGAGCTATCAAGTTATTTTGATGAAGAGGCAGAATGCGAACAATTAAATTATGATATCAATCTAACAAATGCCACCGACTTTTTAAACGAGTATGACAGTAAACTTCTTCTGAAGAAATGGAATTTTCCTATTTCTCAAGAAATTTTATGTAAAACGGAGGAAGAAGCCTGTCAAGCAGGAAAAAGTATCGGCTATCCGGTCGTATTGAAAATATCTTCGCCTTTCATACAACATAAAACTGAAATCGGCGGCGTTAAACTCAATGTCCAAAATGAAGGTCATCTAATAAAAGCATACCATGAAATATTAACTAATGTCCAACGTTTCGTTAGTGTAGACCTGGTTGACGGAATATTAGTACAAGAGATGGTAATAGACCAAGGGTATGAAATTTCGCTTGGCTTAAAAAGAGACCCTGCCTTCGGTCCTATTATTATGGTAGCTTCAGGTGGGATTTATATTGAGATACTAAAGGATATTCAACTTTTAGTTCCTCCGTTCAACTTCGCTAGGGCTAAAAAGGCGGTCAACTCACTAAAAATGTCTCCACTATTACATGGAGCCCGGGGTAAGGCAGCTCTAGACGTAGATGCACTATGCAATACGATCATGTCATTTTCAAGGTTAGCACAAGTAGCTGAAATTGAAGAGGCTGATCTTAACCCGGTCCTCGTTTTGGAAAATGGAAAAGGAGTTAAGATCGTTGATTCATTAATTAAAATAAAAAACCAGGAAGGTGAGAATAAAAATGAACTTGGACAATTTACTAGTTAGCGATTTGGATGGGATTCGGACAGTGACTCTTAACCGTCCGGGTTCATTAAACGCCATTACTTATGATGTACTAGAGGAACTTGAAGAGGTAATCCGTGACTGCAAATATAATGAAAAGGTTCGAGTCATTGTTTTAAAAGGTGCGGGGAAAGCATTTTGTGCCGGCGATGATCTAAAAGGGATGGGCACTGCGAAAACGCCTTTACCGGAAGGACTTCCTTTAAAACGGGCTGAGATAGGGTATTCTCGCTTTATTCTTACCTTAAGGCAATTAGATAAGCCGGTCCTGGCACAAGTACATGGTTTTGCACTCGGAGCCGGATGTGACTTAGCTTTTTCGTGTGATATGATCTTTGCTGCAAAGGAAACGAAATTCGGGCTGGTTTTTGCGAAACGGGGTGCATTGGGGGGGACAGCAGTATTACCCAAAATTATCGGTTATCAAAAAGCTTGTGAACTCTTGTTTAGTGGAGATATGTTTACTGCCGAAGAGGCCCATCAAATGGGTATTGTGAATTATGTGGCATCACAAGAAGAAATTGACGAGCTAGTTAACAAGTGGGCACATCGTTTCGCTAAAGCACCTACAGGCCAAATCGGAATGATGAAAAAGGCGATTAATCAGAGCATTGGAGAATCATTAGAAAGATCAGTAGATTATCAGCGTTATATTCAAGCATTAATGTACAATACTCATGATTCGAATGAAGGGGTAAGCGCATTTCTGGAAAAACGTGAGCCTCACTTTATCGGGAAATAAGATATGACAGGAATGTAAGCGCTTTAAAGTCATATTTAGAGGAAAAGGTTATAAAGATATTCCAAAGCTGGTAAACGAACTTGTAGGAAGTTAAAAGAAAGTAAAATTGTTGAAACAAGGGGGAGGTTATTTATGAACAACGCTCAGGAAAAAAAGGTAAACGTCGATAGGCTGGAATACTCTCAAACTAATGAAACGAACCCACCAAATGAATTGCCAACTACTTTTGGTGACATTATCAAAAGTCTAGGTCCGGGAATCGTTATTGCGATGGCATTTCTTGGAACGGCCGATTTAGTTAGTTCAGCTGTATCAGGTACCAACTACGGGTACGCCTTGATATGGACCGTGATCGTTGGGCTCGCGGCCAGGTATTTTATGGTTTCGGCTATTGCGAAATATACACTGCAAAATAAATTCGGGGATGTTTCAATTCTACAAGGTTATAAAAGGGTATGGAAGGGATTTCCTATGTTGTTAGGGATTCTTACCTTGTTTTACGCCATTATCCTTATGATGGCTATGGTCCGCTTTTGTTCGGTCGCTTTATATAACTTATTTGGGCAGACCGGAGGAAGCACATGGGGGTATTTCATCTGGGGAAGTGTGACTGTAGGGATAAGCTTATATATGTTATCAAGACCAAATGCCTTTAAAATTTTGGAATGGTGTGCAAAAATCGCATCAATCGCCATAATTCTGACCTTTGTATTTGCGTTATTTAAGATTGGAACAATTGATGTTATTGGATTAATTAAAGGACTGGGCTTTGGTCTTCCTCCGAACAACGGTGCATTTGATGCTGTATTTATTGCTGTAGCGACTATTGGTACAGTTGGTGGTTCAGTGCTCAATCTAACTTATCCTTACTTCATGGAAGAAAAAGGATGGAAGGGACCAAAATACCGAAAGCTTCAAACAATCGATTTATTAAGTGGATTACTGCCTGTTTTATTAATCATGATACTCATTTGGATCGTTGCTGCAGAAACAATGAGAGGATCAGGGATTACCATCTCTAATGAACAAGATTTGGCGCTCATGATGGAAATGGCTGTCGGCCCCAGCGGACCTTCATTACTCTGGATTTGTGTGTTTTTAACGGCATTTACCAGTTTTCCATCAGCGGCCAACGGATTGATAAAAATAGTGTTTGATGGTTTTCATTTGAACACCAAGAGAGGGGAAAGTTTTAAAAAGGCAGATGAGGACCCATTATTTAATAAGGTGATAATTTTACTTACTTTGTTTACGTTGCTTATTACTGTACCGAATGCGCCTAACCTTGTTTATATAAGTATATTTGGGTCGGTTCTTACGACGGTTATGGTACCACCTATTATTTTAGGGATTACGATAATGACCAGCAGTAAAAAGTATATGCTTCCAGACAAAGCAAACAGATGGTGGGAGTTTGGAATTCTTTTTATCCTCATGGGCGTTGGATTTTGGTCGGTATACGAAATTATTGTCAATCTAATTGCAAGAATCACCGGATAATCAAATTATCTATTAAGAGGTGTAATGGAAATGGAGCTATTTGGTAAATATGATGTGGTTGTTGTTGGTGCCGGGATAACGGGAGTTGTGGCCTCAATACGTGCAGCTCGTCAAGGTGTGAAAACTTTGCTTGTAGAGGGAAGCGGAGTTTTAGGAGGGCTTGTAACGGGAGGTCGACTAACAAAGCCGGCTGGCTTGGTTAATGGAGGAATATATAAGGAATTGATTAATCGTGCTGCTGAGAATGGGGGGGCGGATAATCAAATCAGAAGTTCAAAGTGGGGAAGCTATTCAGGAGTATTCGATGCGGAAGTCATGCAGCGTGTGATTATAGAGGTAATAGAGGAAGCTAACGTTGAAGTACTCCTGCATACCCAAGTCACGGACGTAATTCGCAATAGCCAACAGGTGAAAGGGATTCAGATTCAGACGAAATCGGGAACCAAACTGGTATTAGCTAAAGTTGTTATTGACGCATCCGGGGATGGAGATGTGGCATGTTTAGCCAAGGCACAATTTTTGTCAGGACGGTCACAAGATGGACTAATGCAACCGATCACTTCCTACTTTAGAGTATTAAACGTTGACATCCCTTCCGTTGTTCAAGACTTTAAAGAACATATAGAGGATATGTGGGAGCTTAACGTTCCGGAAAAAGAGGGAGCAACCAACGAAGATTATGTTTTGAACTTTTTCGCTGCTGGTTTAACAGAACGAATCGAAAATGCTAAAAAAGACGGATTCAATTGGATTGTGCCAAGAGACCACATGGCACTGAAAGCAGGACTTATTCCAGGTGAATTAAATATCAATGCCACCCGGTTCCATGGTAACGGATTAGACGAGCGCACCCTAAGTCGTGCAGAGATCGAAATTCGTAAACAAGCTTATAATGCTTTTGATTTTCTAAAGAAATACGTACGAGGATTTGAAAACTCAATTTTTCTGGAAGTTGCACCAAAACTCGGCATAAGAGAAACTCGTAGAATCGTGGGTGAATATATGTTGACGAAGGCTGATGTTACTAATGAGGCACGATTTGAAGATGCAATTGGACTCTCAAATTGTCCTATCGACATTCATGAACCCGATGGAGAAAAATTAACTATTATTGATGTCGGAAAAGGTTATGGGATTCCATTCCGTTGTTTAATTCCAAAAGATGTTGATGGGCTTCTTGTTGCAGGAAGGTGTATTTCGGCAGATGATACAGCTTTTGGTTCCACTCGCAACACTCCTTCATGTGCTTTGACAGGAGAGGCCGCAGCAGTTGGAGCCGCTTACGCAACCAAAAATGGGGTTTTGCCTCGAGAAGTTCCTATTAAAGAAATTCAGCGTGAACTGTCCCGGGATAATAGTTTTTTGGGAACTCCAGATGAAAACCATAGTACGTAACTGACCCCTTGTAAAGTAATGGTTCCCTCCTGCCAACTATGATGGAGCTAAATAAAGCACTTTTAAGAAAGACTATGCTCAGCGTATGCAAAGAATTTTATATGGGAAGGAGGAATGAGTATGTGTGCACAGCTATATCGAGTGGGTCATCCATACAGATTAAGCGGAAGTCGTCTTGTATTCACAAACTGGCATTATATCCAACCGGGTTCATTCGGATGGTATGACCAATTTGGAAATGATGTGATGTTAGGTATTTGGGGCTTTAGCAACTAAGAAACACTTTATTTTTCAAATAGAAAGTATATATATTTTCCTGAACTATCAAAATTGATTTCCCTCTACTTTGCGGGGTATTTTTTCATCTATTAACGGAAATGTATTTACCGCCTTTTGCTTAAAAAATTGTAGGTTGTAGTGACCAAACAAAAATGAAAATCCATGCTGTATCAGCGGTTTGAACTTTCAATTGGAAGGTACGACTAAAGAAATTTATAAATTGTTGCTTATATAACAACAAGGAAGTTGTAAAGTAACCAGCATGTATTATAATAATTATAAATATTAAAAATATTCACAAAATGAAAATGCTACTATAATAGAACAAAAATGTTTCTTCCGTACTTAGTGGACTAGAAAATAAAAAAAAGTGTTGGATCTCATAAAAATTTGGGGGAATAGAGAATGACTAAAGAACCAATTTTTGATGTTGCACAAATTGCTCATGTTGAAATTTTTACACCGAAACCAGATGAAACACTATGGTTTTTCAAAGAACTTCTTGGGATGGAAGAAACAACTAGAGAGGGCCAATCGGTATATCTTCGTGCCTATGAAGACTTTTACCATCACACCTTGAAGGTGACGGAGGCAAAGGAACCCGGTATAGGGCATGTGGCCTGGCGGACGAGTTCAAAACCTGCTCTAGAGCGTCGTGTGCAGGCGCTTGAATCGAGTGGTTACGGAAAGAAGTGGATTGACGGGGATCTCGGTCATGGACCGGCCTTTCAGTTTGAGACACCTGACGGTCATAAAATGGAACTTCTTTGGGACGTTGAGTACTATAAAGCTCCTGAACATAAATGGACGAAACTATTGAGCCGACCACAAAAGAGACCGTTACGCGGCGTGCCTGTCCGTCGTTTGGACCATGTCAACCTGCTGGCCAGTGATGTTACGACAAACAAGAACTTTCTGATGAATCAACTCGGTTTCCGACTGAGGGAACACATTGTGATGAACGATGGCAGTGAAGCAGGCGCCTGGATGAGTGTTAGTCCATTGGTCCACGAGCTTGCCTTCATGAGCGATTCATTAGGAGGCCGAGGCCGTTTGCATCATGTTTGTTTTTGGTATGGTTATCCACAACATTTATCCGACATATCAGATATTTTTACAGAGAACGAGATTGAAATCGAGGCAGGCCCCGGCAAACATGGTGTAAGCCAAGCTAACTTCTTATATGTGTTAGAACCGGGAGGAAATCGAATCGAACTATTCGGCGATGCAGGGTATTTAATATTTGATCCAGAGTGGAAACCGATCACCTGGAAAGAGGATGAATTGGATAAAGGGATTATTTGGTATGGTTCGCCGCTTCCTGCAGAGTTTTTTATGTACGGCACTCCAATAATCGAACCAGCCAAGGTTTAAGGGCTACTAACTATGTATTAAAAACAAAATCATTTAAAAAAATAGATTTAAAGATTTGATGTTAGCGGTTGTGATGGGTTCGACGGAAGTAGAACAGAATATTTTCACCCAGCGAAAAGATTTATCACATCCGCTTTTCAATGTTAGACCTTACAATTTATCCCTTACGAGTAATTGAAATTCCTTTTGAATTGGTTTAAACAAAGTCTGTCTAAGACAATACTTTGCTGGGAGGTTCAGGTGGGACAATGGCTGTAATTACAAAAAGTAAAAATACAGATCCAGGTAAAGAGCAAGGGAATTATCTACTCTCATCGGTTAAAAATGCTTTAAGCATTTTACAAAGTTTCACAATGGAAGAGCCGGAAAAGCAGGTGACTCAACTATCTCGTGAATTGGGGATTGGAAAGAGTTCCGTAAGTCGTATACTTGCTACTCTTGCAAGTGAGGGATTTGTAACCAAGGATGTAGAAAGCCAAAAGTATCGTTTAGGTTTAACATTCTTATCGTTGAGCGGTGTACTTACTTCTCAGCTGCAAATTAATAAAGAGGCGAGGCCAATCTTAAGGGATATGGTAAAAAACATTGGAGAATCGGTACATCTTGCCGTATTAGAAGGCACGAATACTATGTATCTTGAAATAGTGGAATGCAATCACCCTGTGAGAATCCTTACACATTTAGGGAAAAGGAATCCTGCATATTGTACTAGCTCGGGTAAAGTGATGTTGGCATTCCAAAGTGAGGGTCTAGTCGAGAGAATTATCAAAGATGGGTTACTTGCCTATGCCCCAAATACCATTACATCTCCCGATAAGTTACTTTTTGAACTCAAAGAAATCAATAAACAAGGTTACGCCATTAGTGTCGAAGAACTGTTAGAAGGGGTAACTTCGATTGCTGCTCCGATTCGAGATTATACTGGAAAAGTTGTTGCAGCCGTATCGGTGATAGGGCCTGTGCAACGTATTCGACGGCATCATCTTCCTACTTATCAAAAAAAAGTAGTCCAGGCAGCAAATGAGATATCGGAACAATTGGGTTATTGGAAGTAAGTGGGATGTAAAAAAATAGATAAATTTATCAAAAAAGGTAAGTCAATGATTTAAAAGAATTTTTCCAAAATAATATTTTGAGAGGAATGAGATTATGTCTGATCATGGAAAGTATATTGAAGCGGGAGGAATCAATACCCATTTTCATGAGGATGGGAGTGGAGAACCGCTTCTTCTCATACATGGGTCAGGCCCTGGTGTTTCAGCCTGGGCAAATTGGAGATTGGTATTTCCCATCCTGTCTCAGCATTATCACCTTTATGCGCCGGATGTAGTGGGATTCGGTTATACAGAAAGACCGAAAGATATTGAATATTCCGTAGATGAATGGGTTAACCATATGATCGCTTATATGGAGAAAAAGGGTTTGGAAAATGTATCGATACTAGGGAACTCTATGGGTGGAGCTTTGGCGCTACATATCGCTAATCGGCGTCCTGATCTGGTTAAAAAGCTTATTCTAATGGGAAGTGTAGGGATTGAATTTCCAATCACGAATGAATTGAATGAGGTGTGGGGATATACACCAAGCCTTAAGAATATGAAAGATATGATCGCTACTTTTGCTTATGACCAAAGCCTTGCAGCCAATGACGACCTTGTAGAAATGAGATATGAAGCAAGTATACAAGCAGGTTTTCAGGAATCATTTTCTGCGATGTTCCCAGCACCAAGGCAAAGGCATGTAAATGCTTTAGCTTTAAAAGAAGAAGAATTGAAAGGAATAGGAGTTCCTGTATTATTGATTCACGGCAGAGATGATCGGATTATCCCGGTAGAGAAAACCAGCTGGAAGATGTCACAAATCATGCCGAATGCTGAACTGCACGTTTTCCCACAGTGTGGACACTGGACGCAAATCGAAAAAACAAAGCCCTTTGCTAATCAAGTTATAGATTTCTTAGGACGACAGGGCAAATGAGGCGTTTGCTTTTTTCTTCACAGTCATCTTTTTGTAAAAGGTGAAAAGGTAGATGTTTAGTGATCGTTTTTTCAATATTACAAACATAGAATCCTTTTTACAATCAATTAGTGATTGTGGATTGAATTTAATCGATATTATTAAAGAGAGGATGAAGGAAGATGTCAAACACTAAAACTACTACTATGAAATCCCCGCTAGGATCCGCACATCACATCGGCATCTCGGTTGCCGACCTCGACGTTTGCATCAGCTGGTACGTTGAGAAACTCGGCTGCAAGGTCACCAACACGATGAATTTCGAAGACTTAGGCGTAAGGCTAGCTGTCCTCACGATTAATAATGAATTCAGCTTCGAGCTCATCGAGCGGAAGGGCTCCGTGCCGTTCCCGTTCCCGGGGGGTCCTGAAGAAGCTGTTCGGGTTCAAGGACACGCGCACATGGCCTTCACCGTCGACAACTGTGATGCTACGGCCGAGGAGCTTAAGCGCCGCGGGGTCAAGATCCTCTGTCTTGGTGGAAGCTCAGAGCCTTCAGACTACCCGGCGCTGAACTGGCGCTGCGCACATTTCCTTGACATCGAGGGCAACCTGCTTGAACTCGTCGAGCATTTGGACTAAGTTCAGGGCCTGTAAGGTCGGCGTCACGAAAAGTTTGTCGTGATGTTCAGTATGTTGGAACCACAGTATCTACGATCAAATATAATCCAAAATTTTTAAAAATAGGATTTTCTTCTCCCCAAAATTACTTGAATTATAAGTGATTGCAGGTTGGAGGTGAATTTATACAAATTGAGAGAGGATGAAGATACATGTCAAGAACAGAACCAACTACAATGGAATACCCGCTCGGCACTGTAACCCGGAGCCATCATATTGCTGTCTCGGTCGCAGACTTGGAGGCCAGCATTCGCTGGTACGAGGAGAAGCTTGGTTGCCAGGTCACGGACAGGATGAAGTTTGAAGATCTTAAGACCAATGTGGCGTTCGTCACAGTCAACAGCTTTACCTTTGAACTCGTCGAGCTTCACGGCTCTTCGCAGAACCCACACGCCGGGGGTACTCCCCCTGAGTTTGCATCGATCCAAGGCCCTATACATATGGCCTTCACCGTAGACAGCTGTGACGCTTCGACCGAGGAACTTAAGCGTCGCGGAGTCAAGTTCGTCTGGGAGCCGGCGGACTACCCGCTGCTTCGAGTGCGCTGCTCGCACTTCCTTGACCTCGAAGGCAACATGTTGGAGCTCGTCGAGCATCTGGGCTGAGTACGTAGACGCCAAGAGCGCTACGACGAACGGAGGAGGTTAGACCGACACAATGCAGCAGCGTCAAAAAACTTGCCACATGTGTTGGATTTAAAGTTTAATCTTTTATTGCTGAAATGATCGAGTTAGGAGGGGAAATAAACATGTTTGGGAAAACACTTCAGATTGGTTTAGTTGTGGACGATGTTGAGGCTTACATGAAGAAGTATAATGATGTTTACGGTATAGGACCTTGGACAGTATACGATTTCAACAAAGATAATATAAGTAATATGACTGTCCATGGTAAGAAAGAGGAGTATACTTTTAAAGTAGCAATATGTTTTGAGTTTCACAACATGCAGTGGGAGTTGATTGAACCGACAAGTGATAATAGCATTTATTCGGAATTTTTGAAAGAGCATGGCCCTGGCTTACACCATATCGCTCTATCAACTGAAAATGCTGATTCAAAGGAGAACTATGAAGATGTTATGCTAAAGATGGCTGCTCGGGGAATCAACGAGATTCAAGGTGGCGAATTTGCCTTAAAATATACTTACTTAGATACTATGAAAGACTTGGGTTTCATATTAGAAATATTTAATACCAATGAAGATTATGATCTACCCGCTTCGGTTGGAACTTACCCTTCCCAAAAATAAAATAGACCTTCAATATTTACCATCAAAATTGATTGAGGCTGACCCAAAAGGACATATAAAGTGCTTTTGGGTCAGCCTTTTCTTTTCTGTGAAAAAGAGGCATTTCGCAGGAATGACAATGAAGGAACGTTACCGAATCCAAGCCCGTCAACAGAAATTAGAAGAACTTTACTCCAATAATGGCGTTTTCGGTGAATAAACAAAGGTAAATCTTGAGCCAGCTTATTAATTTTATTATTGAGCTCGAACAAGAGATACAACAGACATACGCTGAACTGCATCAGTTGGCAGAACCTAGCTGGCAGGAGTAAAAGACCTCACAATATATTCAGGACCTAAAAAGGGGCAGCATTTTGCTACCCCTTTATCGCAATGCAAACTATTATTCTGTTACATTCTATATCACAAATTACTTTTCCAAACCGATGCGGGCTTTGTATGCTTTTGCAAACTGATCTACTGCAAGGATAGCGTTTACAACATCATCTGGAGTTACAGTAAATGGAAAATTATGAATGGTTTCATTCTCTTTTGTAGCTGCTACTCCAACATTGTATAAGTCTTCTCTTGTTGCATCTTGTAGTTTGATCTCTTCCAATGTTACTGGGAGGCCAAGCTGGAGATAGAACTCAATGTAACGTTCTATTTCATTGATCGGTCTGTTTTCTAGCACTAATTGTGCAACCGTTCCAAACGCTACTTTTTCTCCATGAGTCAGGTGATGGATATCGCCATCCAGAACTGTGAAACCATTATGAATAACATGAGCAGCTGCTAAACCGCCGCTCTCAAAGCCTAGTCCACTTAGTAAAGTGTTTGCTTCAATAACCGCTTCCAGAGCAGGGGTAACGATCTGGCGTTTGACGGATTCGTAAGCAAGCAATCCAAATTCGAAAAGCACTTCCTCACTTTTTTCTGCAATTGCCCTGCCAGCAATTGTTGTTAAACCGCCAGCCATATTAGTGGAACCTGTTTCGATTACCTGTCCTGCCTCCACCCAAGTTGCTGGGCATCTGCAATTCCAGAAGCTAGGAATCTAGGTGGTGCACCGGCAATAATTTGGGTATCTACTAAAATCAAATCCGGGTTTTTGTTAAAAAATTTATAAGATTCAAAAACTCCTTCATCGGAATAAATAACCGACAGAGCACTGGTAGGAGCGTCAGTAGAAGCAACCGTTGGAATAATAACACGAATTGCTTGCAAGCTATCTCCAATAGCCTTTACTGTATCAATTGTTTTTCAGCCGCCAACACCAATGACAACGTCTGATTTTTCCTGTTTGCCGATTTCTGTTATACGATCTATCTCATTAATAGAGGCCTCTCCATTAATCGCAAATTTTTATATTTGAGCCTCCGTCAAAATTCAGAAGCCCTTGTAAACACTCATTCTAATGATTGACTCAAGTTTATTTGGTCTCGTGCTCCTAACTGAGAACGAGGCTTTTCCTTTTTGTCAAACTCCGTTTTAGCTGATTTAAGGCCAAATAATCCGTTTTTTCTATATTCACACCCTAATTATTTACAGGGGTTTTATGGATAATGGGAACTTTGCGGTTTTACTAAAAAAGAAAAGTCATGACAGAAACCTTTTGGTATAATGGAAGTAACGAGCAACCATTAAAAAGGAGACTATCATGACTGCTACCATTATATCAAATAATGATTCAAATGTAATCTATCTTCAGGATGCTTTTCATTTTCCAGAATACCCTTTCCCCGATACGATCCTTCAGTTGCCTTTTGCTAAGGTTGCTCTCCATTTCCCATGGGAAGCTGTATTTTCTTCCTATGAGCAAGAATTCCTCCAAGCACGCCTCGAACATCACAAGAAAAATCCTGCGGAAAGGGAAGAAGAGCTACAAGAACATGTTTTGTTTGATCTGCCTAGCCCCTCACCAGTTTCGGGATCCGAAAGGGCGGAAAGGGACGAGATTTTATCCTCTGCTAAAAGCTTTTTTATTGGCTCCGCTTCTTCATATTGAAGTGATGGTCAGTACGGTACATGCACAAGTCGAGGCCAACCCGGCTTATGCTGCACTATGCGGGTTTTCATCGATCCCTTCAATCCGGACCTTTGAACGCTTTGACCAGATCATGATTGAAACGGGATTATGGGAAAAAGTTCGCAAGATGACGGTATTCCAAAATTTTGAACAGGGAGTCATCGAAAAAGAGGCTGTCGTCGCTGTCGATACCTCTCATATAGAGGCCGAGGCCACTTTGAATGCCACACGAAAAACATGCGATCATCCAGAACCTTGTGAATGCCCGAAGGTTCCGACGGATGACAATGTAGGTCTCGTTCGAAAAAGCAACACGGTTTCTTACATTGGCCATAAAGCATCTGTCGTCTGTGGGGTCCACTCGGAACTGCCTTCGACCCGGACTATTTTTAAGGGGAATCGATCGGATGCCGTTACCCTCGAAGAAACGCTAAAGGACGTTCTCGAAGATGTACCCTATATAGCCAAATCCATTCAATATGTCACCGCGGATGGTGTGTATCAAAATGGAAACAATCAAACGCTGTGTAAAGAGATCTTAGAAGCGAAATTGATCGCACCGATCAACCCAAGAAACCGCAAGGAAAAGCCATTAGACGTAAGAGGGATGCAAAAACTGACTTCTTATGGTGTCCCGGTTTGTATGAGTGGCCATCAAATGAAACTGAAAGGACTGGACACCACCAACAACCAATACATATGGGTTTGCCCAGTGTTCAATGAAAAGTATCAAAAAGAAGGCCTTACTTGTTCCAGCGCTTGTCATACAGAATGTTGTAGTCAAGCGAAGTCAGGGAGGACCATCCGAATCGACCAGGAAACAACTCCTCAAATTGATCCGGAGTTTCCTCAACATTTGGCGTCCTTTCAAAAAATATATAAGGAACGAACAGCCATTGAACGGGTGTTTGCCCAACTCAAAGATGGACTGAGTATGCGCCGTGTCCATAAAAGAGGGAAAAAAGCTGTTGAAGCGCATATGGATCGGTGTATTACGATATCTCATATGCTTGCTTATATCTCGGTCATGGAGACAGGAACGCTTTATAGAGGCTGGACAAAATTATCCGCTTAACTTTTTAAAAAACGGATTTTGAACCAAGGGAGTAGTCTGCCCTTTTTTTGATGATCCTATTTCTCTTCGAGAAGAAATGGGGATTTTATCTGTTTTCCTAAAAAAATCTCCCCTGCATCCTAAACTACCCTCCCACCATTATCCAAATTTATCCGGAATTTTAATTTTGACGGAGGCTCTTTAGAATAATTCTTCCATTTAGAATTGTGTAGAAAGGATGATAAATGTTGCTACGAATGTTGAATTAGATGATCATGCAAAAAAGTGGATTGAATCGAAAGGCAAACAGTTAACAGTAAAAACGATTCAGGTAAAAGGCTGTTGTGCTGTCGATCTTCATGAGTGAAAACCTAAGGCTCTGGATCGCTATCATGAGTTTAAAATTGACAATCTCTCAATTTGTATCCAGAAAAATAGTAAGAATAAGATTCTCCTAAAACTGTCGGGGTTTGGGTTTTTAAAATGGATTGCAGCAAAAGTTTTTCTGTAATAAATACAGAGAGGTACATCATAGTGGAGAGCATTGTCGCAAGTTTATGGGGTAACGAAAACGCGGAGGTTGATTTTAAATGGACGTATTTGAGGCAATACGCAAGAGACGGGAAATCACGCATTATTTGGATAAATCCATACCTGATGAAGATCTGGAGCGAATATTGGACTCAGCTTATTTGGCCCCTTCCGGAAACAATTTACCATCAAGAGAGTTTATTCTTGTGACAAAGCGTGAATCATTACAGCATTTGGCACAATCCACTCCTTTTGTTCCTTGGCTTGCAAAGGCTGCAGCAGCTATTGTAGTAACGGGGCGTCCTGAAGAGAGTAAGTATTGGTTACAGGATGCCTCCATTGCGTGTGGATTTATATGGTTGTCGGCGGTTGAATTAGGATTGGGGGCCGCGTTTGGGGCTATCTACCATGCAGAGGATGCCAATGAATCCGCACAACGGGAAGGCTATGTCCGGGAAACGCTGACGATTCCGAATGATCGGCGTGTAGTTGCTATTCTAGGATTGGGCTATCTGGAAAAAGAACCGGCGGCCAAACAATTGCTGCCAAAGGAATCACTTATTCATTATGAACAGTTTCAGGAAAAGTGACCTGTTTTATTTACATCAAAACAAGCCGGCTATTGAGTTCCAGCCGGCTTGTTTCGTTGCTTAGGAAATTAAATGAATGAAACAATGATTAGTAAAGAAAATAGAATGGTTAAATGATTGAGTGAAAAGACAAACATCATGGTGCCCCATTTATAATCTTCCATTTTACGAAAGCCGATAATCCCAGCCAACATCCAAGCAAGAGTGAGCCCAAACATTGTAAAGGCAACAACTTTACTAAATGATAAAAACAAAAAAGAAGATGCAAGCAGAATTACTAAATAAACAATCGTTTGAACTTTTGTACGGTGTATACCTTTAACAACCGGCAGCATCGGCACACCTGCATTTTTGTAATCTTCTAAACGCCTTATCGCGATTGCATAGAAATGAGGAGGCTGCCATAAAAACATAAGCATAAATAATCCGATTGAAATGGGATGGATGACCTCCGGTGAAATTGCAACCCATCCAATCAGCGGTGCAATGGCGCCAGATAAGCTGCCAACTTCTGTGTTATAAATGGTTTTTCTTTTCGTCCACATCGTATAAGGAACTAAATAAAGAAACAATCCCAAAAAACCGACGAACGCTGTTATACCAGAAATAAGAAGTAATAAAGCGATGCCCACAATTGCAAGCACGATTCCAAGCCATAACGCAAATATAGGATTAACGGAACCCGTAACTGTTGGCCGCACCATCGTCCTCTTCATGTGGGCATCGATATCCCGATCGTAGTAATTATTAATTGCACCAGCCCCGCCTACGACAAATGCTGTACCGAATAATGCCAGGAGTACTGTCAAAATATTATCGATAAAACTCAGATTATGGATGGACAGAGCTACAGAAAGACCGGCAAACATCCCGAGAAGGTTTGACTTCACAATTCCGTCTTTTACAATAGCTTTCAATACGCTCCAAGAAAGATAAGTTTTTATAGGAAGAGAATCTCCTATAACTGCTTCTGTATTTTTCATCACGGTTCACCTTTCTTTAAATCAATCAGTAGTAATGAATCTAATCAATTATGTACTATATTAACAGAAATTTGTTCTATAAAGATTTGAATCGTATTTTAGACAAAAAGATGTCGAATCTTTGTGAACATTTTCAATACAATTTTTAAATTTTCAGACCTTTATTGGGAATTTTGATGCATCCCGCTAAGGATTGCAGTAATCCAATCAGGACATGGAAGCCAGGCCATCTTTCGTGATATGGAACATCTTTTCAAAGAGTATATCGAGAAAGGTGCGGAAATCCGTGAATGGGCCCAGGAAGTAAATCAAATTCTGGATAATATTATAAATCAATCCGTTCAAAAATCATAAATGAGAGAGGCACCAACATAATGAAAAACGCCTGGATTTTATATCCAGGCGTTTTTAAGCGGCGGGTATAGACCTTACGTTACGATCTTTTTACTCTGAAATGGTTACTTCTATCGGTTCTGCGACGACATTCCAATCGTGCCCTAGCATCTTAAAGGTGTGTTTGACATAGACATTTACCTTTCCCGGAGCTAGAGCCGTAATGTTGTTGCCTTCAATTTGAATGATTTCTTCCTTTCCAGTCGCATATAGAGTAGTTGGAACTTTTTCTTTTTTATCCATTCTATAGCTAACTTTTGCCTTGGGATCAATCGTTTTCGTATTTCCTACTTCTAATTTTACCTTCTTAACAGGTGTTTCAAGCATGATAGGCGACTTTGTTAACCACTGAGTATAATCAGTAATCGGACCGATTATTCCTGCATTGAGGGATTGATGAAGATGCTCTTCATTTCTGTAAGTCCAATGCATGTTCAGCATTCCACGTTGACGCATATAGGTGATAAATTCCTGATAGAGGCTGCTATAGCTTGCGTTAAGGGATGTATTCATGCTTGTTCCATATAAAAGCATCTGTTGGGCTTTTTTCAGCTTGGCATTTTCGGTAGCAGGAACGGCTGAAGAGTATAGATAGCCAGTCCCAATCTCCGGTTTTATCACTTTGCTATTCTTGACGCTGTCGAGATTAAAGCTTTGAATGACAACCTTGTCTGCCATACCTTCTTCTTCTATCTCATCAATGACCTGTTGTTCGATGTCTGCTGCCTTTAGCTCTACCAGTAATACAACTTCTTTGTCTTTGAATTCCTGTAGATATTCCTTAAAAGTAGGAACTTTTTCGCCCTGGAATTCCGGGCCGAATTTCACGCCCGCATCAAGCTGTTGGATTTGGTCAAGTGTAAGATCCTTTACATTCCCTGTTCCATTTGTTGTCCGATTTACTGTGTAATCATGCATAATGACCAGGTGTCCGTCTTTTGTTTTTTGGACATCTGTTTCAATTAAATCCGCTCCAAGGTCATATGCTTGTCGATAACTCGTCATAGTGTTCTCCGGACTTAAGGAAGGAACCCCACGGTGTGCAGCTACGATTGGCCTTTGGATAATCGTTTTCTCGGGATATTCGGTTAGGGCCTCGGAAGTATACTCAGGTTTTGAAGATATGATCCCATCCACTCCAAGGTGAATTAATTCATGAGCGGATTCTGAAGATTCAGTACCGATTCCCCAAATCGCGATTGTTCTGCTGTGCAGATAATGAACGACTTCAGGAGTAATGTTCTTTTGCTCAATAATGGCCGTTTTGCTATTGTTCTGGTGAATTTGTTTTGCATATTCTTCTAAATCGCTTTTCGTGAAAGATTTTTTTCTATAAATTAAGCCAATTCGGGCAGTAGGGAACTTGTTCTTAAATGTTTGTAAAATGGAATCTTTGCTCGAGATTATATGTACATCGATCGTTTGGGTTTCATTTAAAGCACGGATGGTTTCATCTTCAAGGCCATCTTCTTCTAATTGAATGACAGGGATCAGTTTGTTCTTTATAGCTGCGAGTTTATCCTTTAGTGAGATTTCATTTACCATAAGGGTGCCATCACTATTCTTATGGACCGGCAGCACAGCAGACGCAATTTCAGATTCAGTATTTGTTTTTGAACTGCTTATAAGGGTTGGGGGATTTATGATAGTAGTCTCCGCTTCCTTTGGGATAAATGCATTTGAATTTTCTATTGGCGGTAATGCTATCGTTTGCGAAGTAACTTTTACGTTATCAAACTGTACGGTTGTTCCGTTTGCTTGAAAACCGACATCGCCAGAAGGCCATTTTGTTGCAAGATCAGTATCTATGACCAATTTGTCATTAATAAACTGTTGAACACGGTTTTTACTTGAAACCACCTTGAGGCGATATGTTTTATTAAACGCGAACTTCTCAGGATAAAAAGTACTTTCGGGTACCTCCCATTGATTTTTTTCATTCCTCATCGCAAATTCCAATCCATTTAAAGCAGTTGTATTTCTTCTGACCGCGAATTGATAGTAAGGATAATTTCCGGATTGAATACGATACATGATAGAGGCCCATCTTGCATCGTCAGCCGCTGCCTGGAAGGTCATATCTGCTTCAAATACAAAGTCACCATCTTTCTTGCTTAAAGGAACGATCACTCTGGCAGGACTAGAAGAGGAAGGGGAGCTTAATACCAGCTTACCGTCGTTTACTGAAGCATTTCCCTGTAGGAGTTTCCATCCTTCAGGCACACTCCCGTTAGCGATGCCGTCAAAATTTTCATTCATTAAAACATTGCTTGTTTCGCTCGCATAAGCGGTTGGGTTCTTGTCGGAAAGAGAAGGCCATGCGCTAAAGGCCACACCGGTGGCGAGTACGATCTTAAAAAGACCCTTTTTCTTAACTTTTAACATATTAAATGCCCCCACATACTTTAGTAGTTTAATAGTAAACTCCAAAACTATCATTCCAAAATTTTATTAAGTTGGTATTAAAATCAAGTAAAGGTTTTGCATGTAAGAGCTTTAACTTCATGTGGGGAAATGTATCTAAATCTATTTTCCACCCTTTTGTAATGGGGTTTTTTTAAAAGTTGTGAAATGCAATTCGATATGTTACTAGATTGAGCAAGAAGTATTTATCAAGGCAGAAAAAGAAATAGTGTATGAAGCCCTAACCGTTAACATTGGCAATTGGTGGCAGTATCGCGTCGGTAAAAAAGAGGCAAAAATGCGTATGGAACCAAAATTAGGAGGCCTTTTTACTGAAGAATGGAATGATGGTGGAGGTGCGGTTTGGGGCACCATCACATATATAAAGGGAAATGAAGAAATCCGATTGAATGGCATGCTTGGTATGAAAGGTGCTGTAAATAGTGCATATACGTTTGCGCTAGAAGAGCAAGATGGAGGCACATTATTAAAACTTTCTCATCATGCTGTTGGATTACTGACAGAGGAATGGGAACAATCACATCGAGAAGGATGGCAAGAACTTTTAGGAAAATTTTTAAAGGATTATGTGGAAAAAGATCACTGATATACTAAATGGGATTTTGTAGAAAAATAAAAAGGAAGGGGCAGGACCCTTCTTTTTGGCTTATAGTGATTTTAATCAAACCATCTAAAATGTGGGCTGTTAAGTCCCCTAATGAAATGTCCATAATCAACAACAGCAATTTCATTTTCATCCGATAACGCCACATTTGCCATCCTCAAATCCAGTGGCAAAATTCCGTAACTAACAAATTTTACTTGCAAATCTACTAGTTTTGTAATCTCGATGATCTGCCAGGGTACTTTTGCTTTCATTTTCTTCATAATAATCCAACCATGACCAAACTCTTTCATTGGGCAAAGATATCGTTTTATTTCCTGTGGACAGTGTGTGTATATGTCGAATTCAGTTTCATTGCTTTTAAGTCCCAAATTAGAGATAGCTATTTTTACTATATAGCCGTTATTAAGGTCATAGACAATTCGATTAACCCCACTTCCAATCACATTGTATTTTAACTTTAATGTGTTTTTTGCTTTTTTGATTTTTTCCTTTATGCTTCGAAAACGATATTGTCTCATTTGGGATATCCAAAAATGAATAGACTTTATCTCATCATCAGACAAGATAACACTTTTATCAGACTGAAATCTTTCCACATCTTTATTATCTAAGGACATAAATAAAATGGCCTCCTTTATCTTCAAAGTTTCTAACTTTCCATGCATTTTTGTATTCTTGGTTTCTCTTTGTCGGGATCCATAATAGGAGTTAAAGTAGTGTTCTCATTCTCCTAACAGCGATGTTCATACAGCTTCTATCGGTTCTCCCATTACGTCGTACAGTGTTTTCTCCTTTTAATTTCTTTAAGTTATTTTATGTCAATTAGATAAAATGACTTGTACCATCGTGAAAAAAAGGCACTGAAATATGTTTTTTGAATAAAATCAATATAACGGGAGTGCTACTGCGAAGAATTGCTTTCGTATATTATCGAAAGAGGACTACGAATGCTAAATTAACACTCCGTTGTACGTTCCTGCTAGTACGACTTTCGGAAGATATTCACGGACGGACGTTGACCATGCGCCACAGTTAGGACAGTGTGCACTTTTATTGGTTCACACGATCTGACAATATAATCCAGAATCTTGATAAACGTATGGAATTTCTTGTTGGTGTACAATGACAAAGGGAACTGTTTTCGTTTCAAACTCCATGGTATAATGGGTAAGCATCCAAATCATCCTTTCGTATGGTAGGTAGTCGTATACTTAACCAATACGTCGATAATTTGGATGTTCCTTTTTTGTCGATTTGTCGAATTATGGTATCCAGACTTTGATACTGAACCATTTTGTTAAAGGATTTTTATAGATACTATTGCGGGGGTGTTCAGAATGAAGATGACTTGGCTAATTAATACAGGCCATAATAAAGATAAAAGTATTCCTGCGTTTTTTATTCGTTCCTTCCGTGGAGCAGGGGAGTATTATGTTCACGGTGGAACTAATGATATTGTCGTCACTGAAATCACCAATAATGAAAAAGAAGGATTTAGGATGGTCCTTCATCGACTTATTGAACAATCGAGATAAATTCCTTAAGAACTTGGACAGCATGTACTGTCTCTTACCATGAGGATGGACGCCTGATAATTTAACTAAATATCAAGAGTAAGGAAAAGCGGGAGTCCATATAATAGGCTCCCGCTTTTTGGCATTCCGGAAATATGGAAGCGATTGTCTGTTATTTTCCAGAAAGGTGCTCTGTATTATCGGAGAACAACTTCGCGAGGGTACTTCTGTTGTATATAGTGCTTAAGTGCACTCACAACTAGTGGACCTGATTCTACGAGTCTCCCTTGTTTAAAGACAGTAAAGCCATCGCCGCCTGAAGCTAAATAATTACTAACCGCAATTGTATATTCCTTGTTTGGCTGTAGTTCTTTGCCTTGCAAGTCTTTCACTACAAGAATACGGCTGCCAATCGGGGCATCCGGGTTCCAGTTATACGTTAAGCCTGCAGTTTGCAAAATGTTTTCTTTGTCTTCCATCCATTGCTGTTCTAATGCACGTTTTATTTGGTCTCCAGTTAAGGTCAGCTTCACTACACTATGGTTAAACGGTAAGGCTGTATAAAGGTCTTCAATCGTAATTTCCCCTTTCTTTAAACTTGCCCGGATCCCGCCGTGATGGACAAAAGCAATCTCTGATTCCATTGCCGTCCGTCCGGATTCCGCAACTATTTGCGCCAATGGGGATTCGCCGTTTGGATTTTGCTTCCGTGCAAATCCTTCAGGAACTTCTCCTACTATTGTATTTGTATAGACGTCCATTTTTTCTTTGTATTTATTTAGAAGAGTAATCGTTTCTTCATCGGGTTCTATTTGATGATGTGACGTGACTATAATGTTTGCTTTCTTCTTAACAATATCTTTTGTATGTCGGTCAAGGCTAAGCTTTACTTGAGAAAAAGCTTTCCCATAAGAATAAGATTGAACGATTAGTTTACCGTCTACCTCGGTATTAGCATATTTATGGTTATGGCCGCCAAAGATGACATCGACCTCATCATCAATTTTTGGAGCCATCTCCGCTAAATCTTCAGAAGGATTTGTTCCTGTCAAATCAGATTTAGCTGCAACATGGGCGAGTACCACAATGGATTTTATCCCTTTTTCTTTTAATAGCTCAACTGTTTGATTAATCGCCGAAACTTCATCAATAATTTTTACTTCTTTTCGAATTTCAGGGAGAACAAACTGATTGGTCTCGGTTGTGACCACACCAATGAACCCAATGTTGATTCCGTTTATTTGTTTAATCACATACGGTGGTAACAACGGGGTACCGGTTTTTTTATCAATGACGTTTGCGGAGCAGTAAGAGGTATTGGAACCTGGAAAAGTGCCTGTTTTTTCATGAAACCCTCCATGAATAAGGCGTTTCATCTCATTAACGCCTTCGTCGAATTCATGATTTCCAAGTGTCCCTACATCAAAGTTCAAAAGGTTTAATAATTCAATCGTTGGTTGATCTTGAAATAGAGAGGAGATAGGCGGACTTCCTCCAACCATATCACCAGCATGAACAAGGAGTGTATTTTCGGTTTCCTGTTTATATTGTTTTAAATAGGCAGCCAAGTATTCAGCGCCCCCTGCCTTGGTCCCTGACAGGCTTTGATATTTGTTAAGCTGGCCATGAAAATCATTGACGCCCAACAATTGAACTTGAATGTAGTTATTGGATGCTGACGGTTTTAGTGAGGTTGAAGTGGAATTGTATTCATATGTTCCCAGAATGAGGAGTAACAGGAAGAACACCGGTGCGATTTGAAATTTTGACAACTTCTGATTCCTCCCTTCAGATGTACTTTCAGTATAACTTTGGATCATTTCAGCCATCTAAAGGGAACGTAAATTTTTTATTAAGGATGATATAAGAGGATGTGGTTCTTTCGGGAGACACGATTGTCCAGGCGCCATCAAGAATAATAATGACAACGTTTAGTGGATTTTTTAATACAATGCTTGAAGCTGCTCTAAAAAAAGATTGGACTAAAAGGATGGACAGATTTCTATAGAAATAAATTATAAATCGCGATTGTGTTTTTGAACCTTATTTTGAAATAGTGTAGTTATTCGAAAAAGCCCCACCAATTTTGAGGGTAATCATGAAAATTTAATATTTCCATTATGCACCAACCGTATTAAAAAGCCATTTGTGGCAAGGGTTAACTCTTTTTCCTGTAAATTAATCGGATTCTTAGAAAAAAGTATGTAACTTGATTGTTGTAGTGATGACATTTTCGCAACTGAAATATAATCTGTCTGTTCTTTATGTAGTTATTTTCTATGTTAAGATAATGAAAATAATGAACAGGGAGGCTTTTCATAATGAGAAAAGCAATATTTTCTTTTATTGTAGCAGCGGCACTTACAGGAACCATTGGAGCAAATGCAGATGCACAGGAGGTGTCCGTCAAAAAAGGGGATACTCTCTGGAGTATTTCGCAGGGTTATAAGGTCTCCGTAGAGCAAGTTAAAAAGTGGAATCATTTATCATCGAATACCATTTATCCAGATCAACAATTAAAAGTTTCACCAGAAAGAAAACAATACATAGTGAAAAAAGGCGATACACTTTGGAAGATTGCAAGAGAGAACGGAGTGTCAGTTGATAACTTAAAAGATTGGAATCATTTGCAAACAGATTTGATCTTTCCAAACCAAAAAATAGCTTTCGACTCATTGGAGGGATCTGAGGGATCTCTTGAGCGGCAAAAGGAGTCACTTGGAAAAACTCTTACAGTAAAATCAACGGCATATACCGCATATTGTGAGGGTTGTTCCGGAGTGACTAAAACCGGTGTCAACCTCAGAAAAAATCCTAATGAAAAGGTTATTGCGGTAGATCCGAATGTTATCCCGCTAGGTTCAAAGGTTCATGTGGAGGGATATGGCTATGCTACTGCAGAGGATATTGGTGGAGCAATTGATGGAAATGAAATCGATATCTTTTTCCCTGAAGAACATACGGCACTGAATTGGGGCGTTAAATCTGTTAAAGTTTCCATCATTAACTAATGTAACGTGCTTCCAGAAAATAGTAGATAGAGGTAAGAAAACAGGATTTTATGGAATCGACAGTCTAGATAGAAATATCAAGATTAACGCTGAGATCACGAAGGTTTGTAATCCCAGATTATTAGAAGTAAGATGAAAATTCCCCTAAAGTGTTTTTTACATATGCTGTAACCATTCATCCCAATAGGGTCAACCTTATTGGGATATTTTTATTTTGCGAAAATGTTATAATTAGAGTGTTTCATTAGAATTAGAGGATAATAGTAAAACTCAAACGTATATTCTTTAAAGACCGTATTGAAGGTGGCATGGAAAACTTCAGCGCACGCCGAGAATCCTGCTGCTTGCTTTTCATCGAACCAAAAAACTTCTTGGAAGGTAAAGGGTGTATTTCTGTGAGATCTTTTCTAAAGTGGATATTTATTTTTTTGATTAGTCTATATGCATGCATACATTTCTTGAGTTTTTTCTGGCCTTCTGAGTGGTTGTCCAACTTGCTCTCATTGTTTGGAATCCTATCTTTACTTGTTACCTTCTTTTATATGAAGCCAAGGGTAATGATCCTTCCTCTTTTTCTCACGATAAGTTCGATTGCTATCATGCTGCTGAGCTCTAAAGGAAACATCTTTCCAGGCATCTGGGAAGGAATTCTGCAAATGCGTGCCCTAATAAGCCTGTTATTTATTGTACCCATTGTTAGCTGGGTGCTGCGCTATGAGCCTTATATCGAAGAAGTGATGATCTTTAGCCGCAAACATTTAAATAACAGTAAAAGCTTTTATGGCGGGATCATGTCAGTTACCCAGTTGGTTTCCTACTTTATCATAATTGGAGCGGTACCTATTATGTTCCAATTTGTACATACCTTTTTAAAAGGAAAAAAAGGGGAGATATGGGATACGTTTAAAGCGACCACTGTACTGAGGGGTTTTGCCTTGAGTTCGCTTTGGATTATTAGTGTTCCGAGCTTTTCTTATGCTGTTCAAAGTACGGGAGCGTCTTTATCTATTGCCATTCTTCAGGGATTTTCCGTTTCTTTGGCAGGGACGGCATTAGCTATAGGTTTTCTTTACTTTCAGGAAAAAAAAGATCCATCTATTCTATCCAAAGGAATTCAAGAAGAATTTAATAGAGTGTTATCAGTGAAAAAAACAGACAGAATAACGTATCGAATAGTCATCGAATTTATCATTTTGTTTCTATCTTTACTGGTGCCTATTTTCGTTATCCATCTTACTTTACATTGGGATTTATTAATCGTTATACCTTTGGTTGTACTAGCTTGGACGTTCATTTATTTTCTGACCAAACGAGATCTGTATCGGTTTTTTACGGAAGGTAAATATTATATTACCAGGGGAGTTCCACAAAAGGGGAAAGAAATGAGCATTTTCTTTTCAGCAGGTTTGCTTATATATGCCTTGAATATTTCAGGATGGGGAAAAGAATTTGTAGAGGGTGTCTATTATCTGACAGAAAAACTGCCGTTGATAAATTTCCTATGGGTGCTCCCATTGATCATTGTCATGCTGGGATCTATCGGTCTCGGCCCGTTGATGTCCATGGTTCTTGTAGGGGGAATTATTCAAAATATCGATTCTCCCTATCCACCGGAGCTCATTTTGATTTCACTGACTATTGGAAGCGCCCTTTCGATTATGCTATCCCCCTTAGTTGCTCCAGTCATTATATTGAGTGGTGCAAACGGGCGTAGTCCCTGGAATAACAGTTTTAAAAATAATTGGGCATATGCATGTACATTCTATCTGCTGGTGGAAGCCTATGTGCAATTGATGTTATGGTCAGACATTTTGTAGAGTGTGTGTTGTTGTAAGGGGTCATTTCGTGATTTAGATGGAAAAAGTAATTGAAATTTTGAATACTTCATGTAAAATGAAATTATTACATTTATAATTGCCTATTCATTAACTATTAAAAAACACACTTTTTTAATAAAAATTAATGAAATGAATGGCTATCTTACCTTCACCATCAAATAATTGATGGTGAAGGTAAGATAGCCATTTTTTGTAGCATTAATGTGTGTGTGCATATTTTGTGAGAGGTGTAAAATATTTTAGTTTATAAGTGTTAACAAACACAACCAGATAAATGATTGATGATGGCTAAATAAATTTAATTCGAGGAGTGTTACTATGAAAATGTATGTAAAAGAACTGGGGAATCGAAATATTCAAATTGCCGATTATCCGGGCGAAAAAGGAACAATTATTGCTATTCATGGATTAACAGGGACACATAAAAATATGCATTACTATGCGGAATTGTTAAAGGGCGAGTATCGAGTAATTGCTGTTGATTTAAGAGGGCGCGGGAATAGTTCGGAACTAGATGAACATACATCTATCTTTAAACATGCGGAAGATGTAATCGATTTAATAACAGAACTGAAAATAGAAAATCCAATCTTAATTGGTCATTCAATGGGAGCATTTATCTCATCGATTATAGCGAGCAAATTAGAAACGGTAAAAGGATTGGTTTTATTAGACGGTGCAGCTACAATGTCTGATCAGCAACGTGACATTGTAAAACCATCTTTAGGAAGATTAAGTAAAAGGTATGAATCTAAAGAAAGTTATATTGAGGAAGTTAAAGGGATTTATAATAGATTAGGGGTGGAATGGACACCTGTTTTACAGGATGCAGTGGAGTATGAAATTCGAGAAGCAGGAGATAAGTGGGAACATAAATCAACGGAATATAAGGTACTGGAAGACTTTGAAAGCTTTTATTCATATATCCCTAAAACAGTGTGCTCAAAAGTTACATGCAATACTTTATTAGTGTATGCAAAAGGTGAAATTGGTACTTTACCACCCTTATTTTTTGAAAATGCATATGATGATACGAAGAAATATACGGAACATATTGAAACAATTATCTCGGATTGTAATCACTACACAATGGTGTTTGAAAATAGAGAAGAGATAAATCAATCGATTAAAACATTTTTAATGAGAATATAACATAGGAATAGTGTCTTGAAAATTATATATTTTTTAAAAGGGGATTGAAATTTTCAGAATTTCATGTAATATAAGATTAACAAATTAATTATTGCCTATTCATTAGCTATTAAAAAACAACCTTTTTTAATATAACTAGTGGACAAACAGGCTGTCTTAGACAACTACTATCAATTTTTGATAGTAATGTTTAAGATAGCCTTTTTTTTATCGCAATAATGTAAACGCTTTAAACCTCTCGTGGGTTTTGCTATCAACATACTTCATTTAAATCTGGAACTTTATGATGGTCTAGTGACAAAAAATGATCATCAGGAAGTTGGTATTAATAAACAACATTACCTTGAACAAACAAGGGATATATATCACTCATACTTTGAGTCTAGAATGATTTCTTTTTGTGACCATAGCGGAGCATAGGTAACTGCTCCGTCACATTCCATTGAAAATGGAGCGTCCGTAGAGCAAATTTACTTGAAGAGGCCGAATGTGGACAAGGTGTCTATTTTAAACTCACAACTAATTTGAGAGGTGTTGACAAAATGGGTAAAGGATTATCGTATTTTAAAGAAGTGTATGATGTGGTACCGGGTTGGGTTCAAAAAATGCACGATTGTAACCCAAATGCACTTGATCATTATACAAGCTTGCGTAGTGAAATTATGCAAGAGGGAGCTTTAACAAGAAAAGAGAAAGATATTCTGCTAGTAGGGATAAATGCGGCAAGATTGTATGAACGAAGCATGGTTTACCACACCAAAGGAGCAATAGATGGCGGAGCAACTCTACCAGAGCTAGTTGAATATCTCATTGTTCCTTACTTGTTTAATGGAGCAAAAGCTTTACAAACAGGAGTAAAGTCATTGGAATATGCACTTACACTAAAAGGCATTGAATTTCAAGCAGAAAGTGCAGATGGAAAAACGACAGAAGAACTTCTTCTTTATATGATAGAGCTTTTAGGTGGGGAGAACTCCTCCTTTGCTACAAATGTATTAAAGCTTGTTAGATCAGGAGATGAAGCGTTACTTAAAGAGTATGTACTAAGTGATTCAGTCGTTTCAAAAATACTGAAACATATTTTAATGGCTGGAATCTTCATAACTGTGTTAAAAGGGCAACAAGCAGAAGAATGGATGGAAGCAGCAAGAGCTAATGGTGCATCAGAGGCTCAATTAGCAGATGTAGGATTTATTTGTTTATTAACCGCGGGTATTCCAGCTTGGTTTGAAGCAAGTGATTCATTAATAGAAAACAAAATGTGATAGGAGGGTGGGAAAATGTCGAAGATACACCAAGATATAGAGAAAGCATTAGCATGTGTAAAAGATGGTCATACGTTAATGGTAGGCGGGTTTGGACTAATCGGTGCACCTCTAACATTAATTGATGGTTTAACGAAAAAAGAAGTAACAGAATTAACGGTTATCAGCAATAACTTAGGTGAGATAGGCAAAGGATTAGGTGAACTCCTAAGACAAAAGAAAATCAAAAAGGCTGTCGGATCTTATTTTACTAGTAATCGCGAGGTCGGGGATTATTACCAAAAGGGTGAGATTGAATTAGAGCTACTACCCCAAGGGACATTATCCGAATCTATGCGTGCTGGCGGTGCAGGTATAGGTGGGTATTATACGAAAACAGGTGTAGGAACAGAACTAGCAAAAGGTAAAGAAGAAAGAGAAATTAACGGAATTAAATATATTTTCGAACCGGCTATCCGAGCGGATGTAGCTTTAATCAGGGCTTGGAAAGCAGATACACTCGGTAATCTCGTTTATTATAAAACGGCTCGTAATTTCAATCCACTTATGGCAACAGCAGCAGATGTAGTAATTGTAGAAGTAGATGAAATTGTAGAACCTGGAGAACTATCTCCAGAAGTGATCGTAACGCCGCATTTATTCGTCGATGGCATTATTAAAGCAAAGAAAATCTTGACGAAAGAAGGTGTTATTGATTATGAGTGAAAAAAATCAAATTCAAGATTTGATAGCAAAACGTGCGGCGAAAGAACTTACAGGTCCTTGTGTCGTAAACCTTGGAATTGGAATTCCGACTTTAGTTGCGAAATACATTGAAGATGAAAATGTCTATTTTCATACGGAAAATGGATTGTTAGGTGTCACTGATGTTGAGGAAGGCCAAATCGATCCTAATTTGGTGAATGCAGGAAAACTCCCTGTTGGTGAAACAATCGGAGCATCGTTTTTTAATAGTGCCGAATCTTTTGCGATGATTCGCGGAGGCCATGTTGATGTAGCAATCCTGGGTGTTTTACAAGTGGATCAGTCAGGACAAATTGCCAATTGGGCAGTTCCAGGTAAGAACATTATGGGTGTAGGGGGAGCAATGGATTTGCTTGTAGGAGCAAAGAAAGTCATTGTAACAACGACACATACATCGAAAGACGGAAAAAGTAAGTTATTAAAAAAATGCCATTTTCCTATTACATCAACAAGAAGTGTAGACATGATCATTACTGAATTAGCAGTATTTGAAGTAGAAGAAGGTAAATTGAATTTATTGGAATTAATGCCAGGTATAACGATTGAAGAAGTGAGAGACAAGACAGAAGCGGACTTTATCGATCAACTAAAGGAGAGAGCTAAGTGAAAATACATTCATTAGATGTATACGTAGTAGATTTACCTACAATTCGACCTCATCACTTAGCAATGCATACAATTGTAACGCAGACTATTGTGATGGCTTGTATGAAAAGTGAAGATGGAATTGAAGGTTGGGGAGAAGTGGCAACAATTGGCGGAGCTTCATACTGTGAGGAAAGTCCAGAAGCGATCAAATTGAATATTGAAAAGTATATTAAGCCATTAATAATTGAAAAAAATCCAATTAACTTCGATGCTCTTTCACATATGATAGGCACACATGTTAAAGGGAATTACTTTGCGAAAGCACTAGTAGAATCGGCAATGGTTGACCTAGTAGCTAAAACAAAGAATGTTCCAAGCTATGAATTATTCGGTGGACAATGTCATACATCATTACCTGTTGCCTGGACATTAGCGAGTGGAGACACGGTAAGGGATATTGAAGAGGCTCAAAATTATTTAGAAACGAAAAGGCATAATATCTTTAAATTGAAAATAGGAAAAGGCAATCCTAAAAAGAACGTGACACACGTTATCAAAATTAAAGAAGCAGTCGGTGATGCAGGCAGTGTTCGTGTTGATATTAACCAAGCCTGGGATGAAGTCACTTCTCTTTATTGTATAGAAGCGTTAGAAGATGGTGGCGTGGACCTGATTGAACAACCATTAGTCCGTTGGAATAATGAAGGAATGTCGAAATTATCCTCCAGATTTAAAGTGCCAATTATGGCAGATGAATCACTTGGAACGCTGCATGAAGCTTATCAAATTGCAAAGCATAGAGCAGCAGATGTATTTGCTCTAAAAGTTCCGAAAGCAGGTGGACTAACTGCAACTAAAAAAGTAGCAGCCGTTGCAGAGGCGACTGGAATTTCAATGTATGGCGGGACAATGATTGAATCATCTTTAGGAACTGCAATTTGTGCACAGCTTTACTCAACGATTCCTGAAATGACATTTGGTACTGAACTATTTGGTCCTTTACTATTTAAAGACAATGTAACGGTAAACCAAATAGAATATGAGAATTTTGAAATAAAAATTCCAAACGGACCAGGATTTGGTATGGAGATTGATAAAGAAAAATTGAAACATTATTCAAGAGAATTTGTAAGTAGTTTAAGCTAGTATGAGGGATAATAATTCCATGTTACCCTTACAGGTAGTCTTGAAAGGATGAAGTATTATGGCAATGCCAACATTACTAATTACTGCTTATGCAAAAGCACCGCAAAATACAGGTATGTACGAAAATTATAAATATGCGGGTATAGTACTTGAAATCCAAAAAGAAAGTCACATTATTATAAATGCAGAATTTACTTTTTTAACAAAATTAGCACAAGATTTTTTTAAGCGAATGATTGTTGGATATGATTTCAGTAAGGATATTAATCCATTAATAGATCATATTACAACTGATTTTTTAGCGCCATCACAACAATCCGTTATAGTTGCACTAAAAATAGCACATCAAAGATATAAAGACAGTTTAGAAGAAAGAAGAAAAAAATAAAAAATACGGGGGGATCAAAAATGACTAATGTCGTTATTATTGACTCTGTTCGAACTGCTATTGGGAAATTAGGGGGAGCATTAGAAAATGTTCCTGCTGATTTTCTAGCAGCTACTGTTCTTGATGAAGTTATCAAGCGAGCGGATATTCCAAAAGAAATTATTGATGAAGTAATAATGGGACAAGCCAAACAAAGTTCTGATGCATCAAATTTGGCAAGAATAGCATTACTCCGTGCCGACTTCCCGGTTGAAGTACCAGGTTATACAGTCCATCGGCAATGTGGCTCAGGTATTCAAGCCATTAATTCGGCTAGTCAGCAAATTCAATGTGGTCTAGGAAAGGTTATTATTGCTGGTGGAGCAGAATCGATGAGTACAGCTCCGTATTATATGCGAAATGTTCGTTTTGGATTAAAATCAGGAAATGGACAATTATTGGATCCAAACACGGAAAGCCAGCCGGGTTCACAGCCCATTGAAGATTATGGCATATTAACAATGGGAATGACAGCAGAAAATTTAGCTGAAAAGTACTCTATTTCAAGAATTCAACAAGACGAATTTGCATTAAGAAGCCAAGAAAATGCAAAAAGAGCCATTTCTACTGAACTATTTTCAAAAGAAATCGTCCCCTATCAAATAAAAACTAGAAAAGGAATAACTGAGTTTAAAGTGGATGAGCACCCAAGAGAAACCAGCTTAGAAAAATTAGCCCAGTTAAAGCCAGTTTTTAAAGAAAATGGGACAGTAACAGCTGGAAATAGCAGTGGCAGAAATGATGGTGCATCCGCTCTCGTACTCATGTCAGAAGAAGAAGCAAAAAGACTTGGCAAAAAACCAAAAGCAAGAGTAATTGCTCAAGCAGCTGCAGGAGTTTCACCAAATTTTATGGGGATTGGACCTGTCAACTCAACGTTGAAGGCGCTCCAAATATCTGGTCTGAAATTAGAAGATATTGATTTAATTGAATTAAATGAAGCATTTTCTGCACAAGCTTTAGCGGTAATAAAAGAATTAAAGCTCGATCTAAATAAGGTGAATCCTAATGGTGGTGCAATTGCCATGGGACACCCGATTGGTGCCACAGGTGCCATTTTAGCAACAAAAGCGATGCATGAATTAGAAAGAACAGGAAAAAGATACGGGCTCATCACCTTATGTATTGCAGGTGGGTTAGGAATTACAACAATTATTGAAAACAAACAGTTATAAATAAATTTATATATAAAAATTAAAAAAACAAAAAATCGTATAAAACTGCTGATAATTTACAGACCTTTGAAAATAGTAAATAAAAACATTATTAAAAGCGGATTAAGATCGTAAGAAGCAATAATAGTAATCCTACTAATATATAGAAAAGTGGTGGTATTATGGAAAATACTAAAAAAAATCCTACGTGGATAGTTGTATTTGTCGCTTGTTTTATTGGCCTCGTAGTCGATGGCATGGATATACAAATGCTATCCGTAACGCTTCCGAGCTTAATAGAAGAATTTAATATAACGAAGACACAGGCTGGCCTCATCAGTACTTTGTCCTTAGTGGGAATGGCCTTGGGAGGAATAATGGGCGGCTGGTTATCTGACCGGTTTGGCCGGGTGCGCATGGCGTCTTATATGATGGTGCTATTCTCCGTCGGTACTGCTTTACTAGGGTTGGTGCAAACATACGAACAATTCATCACCGTCCGTTTTATTTCAGCAATTGGCATCGGAGCTGAATATTCGATTGTATCGATGCTTATGGCAGAGTATGTTCCAACTAAGAAACGAACAACTATTTTAGGTACCCTTCAAGCAGCATATTCAGTCGGTTATTTAGTGGCAGCACTCTTGGCAGGAGTCATTCTACCTGAATTCGGTTGGAGACCGCTTTATTTTATATCGATTATTCCTGTAGTTTTAGCACTTTATTTAAGACGTAAAATCCCTGAGCCTCAATCGTGGATAGAAGGGGTTCAAAAACGCAAATCATCTGGAATTAAGAAAAATGAATGGGCTACAATTTTTAAAGAACCAAAAACGAGGAAAATTTTTCTATTGTGGATTCTGACAGCAACCTTCCTGCAGTTTGGGTTTTACGGTATCGGCTCATGGCTGCCAACATATCTAGTCAGTGAACTAGGCTTTGATTTTAAAAAGATGACAGGATATCTAGTTGGGACTTATACAGCCATGATATTAGGAAAGATTATTACAGGGTGGTTGGCTGATAAATTCGGCCGGAAAACAATGTTTATCATTGGTGGTTTAGCTACTGCGATGGCCTTGCCTATTATCTATCTGTATAATTCACCGGCCAATATTATTGCCTTATTGACTATACTAGGATTTCTTTATGGTATGCCTTATGCAGTCAACGCTACGTATATGAGCGAAAGTTTCCCGACGCATATCCGTGGTACTGCTGTAGGGGGAGCTTATAACATTGGTCGTTTTGGGTCAGCAATAGCTCCAATCTCAATTGGAATCATTGCCGAAGCAAATTCAATCGGGTTCGGTTTGGCGACCTTGGGGATTGCCTACGCACTTGCTGGAATCATCCCTGCGCTATTTATCAAAGAAAAAATGTACGATCCATTTAAAACGGAAGGCGGTATTCAGGACAGAAAAAATGGAAACGCTTCCGGGGGCCATTCTGCATAAGCAGTGGAATTTCCCATAAGGTATATGACTTTAGCCCTCATTCTTCGTAAAGAATGAGGGCTTTTAACTACGCGTAAATATTTTATTAAGCTGATTAAATTTACCTTAAAAATAGGTGGTGGATCTTAAGTAAATAATTGATTCTTAAAATAATTGTTATAAAAAGAGGTTTCAATTATAGGAATTTAGCAATAAATAAAAAAATAATATTGACAATGTTCAGAATAATTTGTATACTTCTTATATAAATTGGATGCAGGGTGCAGGGTGCGGGATGCAGAGTTAAAATAAAAGTTAAGAATTATAAATGCTTACTAAATTATTAAACCCATTTATTAAAACCGTAAGATCAACTAATATCCACTGTTTTTTTTTATCAATGAGACATGAACAACTTATATTGCAGGAACATAGTTTTATAAAAAGTAAATTGGAGGCTTGTTAATGAGAATAATCAGGTATTTAGATGAAAAAAAATCCTTGATGGCGGCAGTCACAAAAGAGGAAAATATCTATAACCTTCCATTTAGTGACTTTCTTGAGTTGGTTTATTATTCGAGGGAAAGAAAACAATCAATTTTAGCAGTAGTAGAGGAGTCGGTTAATCAAGCAATACCCTTAAATAAGCGTTTGGTAGACTTAAAATTACTTGTGCCCATAGAAGCTAAGGAAGTTTGGGCATGTGGTGTTACATATGAAAGGAGTAAAGAAGCTAGGAATTACGAAGCAACAGGTGGTAAATTAGATGCTGCAACCTTTTATGATAAAGTTTACGATGCAGAAAGGCCAGAGATCTTCTTTAAATCAACAGGAGATCGTACAGTGGGAACCGAACAAGACGTGTATTTAAGAAGTGACTCTAATTGGCAGATTCCTGAACCGGAACTTGGACTGATCCTGGATAAGAAAGGTGTCATACTGGGCTATACAATCGGAAATGACATGAGTTGTCGTGATATTGAAGGGGAGAATCCTCTTTATTTACCACAGGCGAAGATATGGAAAAACTCTTGTTCTATAGGTCCTGCAATCCTTTTGGCTGAGAGCGTGGAAGATCCGTATCAATTGGAAATCCATTGTTGTATCTATCGCAGGGAAGAAAAAGTATTTGAGGGATCTGCCAAGGTCAATCAGCTAAAGCGTAAATTCGATGAGCTTGTTAGCTTTCTAGTCAGAGATAATATCGTATTTGATGGGACTGTTCTATTAACAGGTACATGCGTTGTGCCACCGAATGAATTCACTCTTAATGAAGGCGATCGCATTGAAATTGACATACCAGGAATAGGAACACTGAATAATCCTGTTAAGAGCCTAGTTGGTAAATCAGTAACATTATTATAGAGTTTTCTTTTTCAATCGGGATAAGGACTTATCTTTAAATAAAGTTTACATGCAAAAAAGCTTAAATACTCTAATCCGGTTCGTGTTGAATAGGGAAAAACCCTTTTTTTACCATGCATTGGATGCAGGGTGCAGGATGCGGACTCAAAAAAGTATGAACAAACTAACTATGAAAGCAGGCAAAAGAGTGAAAAAAATAAACCAGAATCAGCCGCTCCATCAACAAACATATGAAGCCATTAAAGATGCAATATTAAAGGGAGAAATTCCAGCTGGTTCCAAAATTGTCGCTACGCAACTAGCTGAGCAATTTAACGTAAGTAGAACACCTCTTAGAGAAGCAGTGAGACAGTTAACGAATGAAGGATTGCTGGTCAATAATCACATGGGAACAAATGTGATTTCTTTGGATCAGCAGGATTATGAAGAATTACTTCACTGTCGACTTGTATTAGAAAAAGAAATTATTAGATTAGTAGTTTCTCATATTACTGCTGAGGAGCTATTAGAAGCTGAAAAATTTATCGAACTGTCACAGGAAGCATTTATAACAAAACAAAATTTAATGGTGCTCCAATACACGACTAGATTCCATGAAATCTTAATACGCGCATGTCCAAATAAAAGATTAGTTCAGCTTATCGATGAAGTCCGGTCTTTATTATTAATATACAGGGCTAATATCCTTCAATATAATGACTTTAATATTGAAATTGTAGATGAACATAGAGACATTTTAAATGCTATAAAAGAAAAAGACGTGGAGAAGGCTATTAAAAAAATTGAAGATCATTTATTAAAAGATTTGAGCAGAGGGAAAGAGATTCTTAATATGGATTTTTTCGAAAAGGTTTCAGATTAATAATAAATTACTTTCATCTTCACAGACTCTTTAGATAAACTTCAGGAGGTGTTTACGTGTTTCCATTGGATGGAATGAAAGTGCTTGATTTAACTCGCGTAATGGCGGGACCCTATTGCACGATGATATTAGGAGATCTAGGGGCGGATGTAATTAAAATCGAAAGAGAAAAGACCGGCGATGATACAAGAAGTATGGGACCATTTGTAAATGGTGAAAGCGCTTGTTTTATGATGATTAATCGAAACAAAAAAAGCATGACTCTTGATCTCAAATCAGAAAAAGGGAAAAATATCTTTCTGGAATTAGCAAAAAAAGCAGATGTCATTGTTGAAAATTTCCGGCCGGGAGTAGTAAAAAAACTAGGGATTGATTATGAGACGGTAAAAGCGTTAAATGAAGGAATTATTTATTGTTCCATTTCGGGGTATGGTCAAACAGGACCGTATAGTAACAAAGGTGGATATGATATTATGGCACAGGGAATGTCGGGACTTATGAGTATGACCGGTGAACCAAATGGCCACCCCGTAAAAGTAGGAATTTCAATAAATGATATTTCAGCAGGAGTAACAGCTGTTTATTCTATTATGGCTGCATTCATCCAAAAGCTAAAAAGCAGCCGTGGCCAGTTCATAGACGTTTCACTTGTAGAGTCTGGATTAGCTTGGAGTGTTTGGGAATCAGCCGGTTATTTTGGAGAGGGAATTGTTCCAAATAGAACGGGGTCCCGTCATCGTGTTTCAGCGCCTTATCAAGCGTACAGAACGAAAGGTGGATATGTTCTTATTGGCGGAGCGAACCAACGCAGTTGGGAAAAATTTTGCCAGAAGGTTGTAAATCGGCCCGAATGGATAGATGATCCAAAATATAAAACACCAAAAGATCGAATTGAAAATGTTGATGACTTGGAAAGATGTATTGAAGAAGTATTAGTCAAGAAAACCACTCAGTATTGGGTAGATAGACTGGATGACGCGGGAGTCCCAGGAGGCCCAATATACACCTACGATGAAACCCTCAATGATCCTCACATTCTGGAAAGAGGTATGGTTCAAGAGTTTGACCATCCAGTTGCAGGTAAATTAAAAACGCTAGGAATTCCAAGCAAGTTATCGGAAACGCCCGGAAAAATTAGAAAACCTGCTCCTTTACTAGGCCAGCATACCGAAGAAATATTACGAGAAGAACTCTTATTGTCCGAAGAAGATATACAACAATTGCTAGAAGAAAACATTATCTCAAAGGAGCCCTTATCTATTCAGAAATAAGGAACACTGTCGTTCAATATAGAGAAGGTCGTTTATCAGCAAACTATTTCACCCATTATTGCTTTGATAAGGGAGTGATTTCGCAGGCGCAAAGGATTGTTTGGAAATGGCAACAAAAAAGCAAACAAAATCTAAAATAGCCCATATCACTTTTTGCATAATTAAAATTGAAAAAAATAAGTATTGGAGGGATTCATGTGAAGCCACTGAACGGGATAAGAGTAATTGATTTATCTCGTATACTGAGCGGCCCATACTGCACAATGACTCTGGCTGACATGGGTGCTGAAGTGATTAAAGTTGAATCACCAGCCGGGGATGATACACGTAATTGGGGGCCTCCTTTTATTAAGTGTGAAAGCGCTTACTACCTTAGTGTAAATCGAAATAAAAAAAGCATTGTTCTTAACTTAAAAACCGAAGAAGGAAAAGAGATTCTCCTAAACCTGATAAAAAAGGCAGATGTAGTTGTAGAAAACTTTAGGCCGGGCACTCTTGATAGATTAAAAATAGGCTATGAAACGTTGAAAAAGATAAACCCAAAAATCATATTAGCATCAATTTCAGGTTATGGACAGACAGGGCCATATTCGAAAAAACCAGGGTACGACATTATCGCCCAGGGGATTGGCGGTTTAACTAGTGTTACGGGGGAGCCCGATAAGCCTCCCGTCAAAGTCGGCTTTTCGGTTGCGGATATTGGAGCAGGTATGTGGGCTGTAGTTGGAATACAAAATGCATTGATAGCCCGTGAAAAGACTGGAGAAGGGCAACGGGTAGATGTCTCTTTGTTAGACACGATGATATCTTGGCAAACTTACTTAGCCAGTAATTACTTCGCAAGCGGTAAAAACCCTGAACCGCAAGGAGGAGCACACCCTAATATTGTACCATATCAATTATTTGAATCGTCTGATGGCTTTTTTAACGTGGCTGTTGCTACTGAAAATCACTGGGAAAAATTTTGTGAAGTTATAGGTGCATCTGATTTAAAGGACAATTCTAAATATAGCAATAATGCTAACCGGGTAATAAATCGTGAACGGTTGATTCCATACTTGCAAGATATTTTTCATACTAAGACAACGAAAGAATGGATTGCTATTATTGAAAGCACTGGAATTCCGTGTGGCCCTGTCCTCCGGTTTAATGAAATTTATGAAGACCCGCATGTTTTAGCTAGAGAACAGGTGGTGGAAGTAGAGCACCCCACAGCTGGAAAAATAAAAATGACGGGACTTCCTGTTAAATTATCAGCAACACCTGGGGAAATTGTTTCTGCTCCTCCCTTATTTGGAGAGAATACAAGAGAAGTACTATCAACCCTTGGCGGTTTATCAAATGATGCTATATCAGATTTAGAAGAAAAAGGAGTTATCAAGCTGGGTTCTGTGCCCGCAGAGATATAAATCAAATTACTACGAGCAGCTGATTTAATAAAAATTATCTATAGGAAAACAAAACTATGAGAATAGGAGGATCTTAACGATGGATCGTTTTAAAGTTGTGTTGACTGATTATGAATTTGAAGATTTCCGATTTGAAGAAAAGGTTTTTAAAAGCTCAGGGCTTAATATAAATTTTGTTAAAGCTCAGTGTAAAACGGAAGAGGAAGTAATTCAAATAGGAAAAGATGCAGATGCACTATTAAACCAATATGCGCCTGTTGGGGAAAAAGTGATCAATGAATTAGAAAAATGCAAAGTCATTTCGCGATATGGAGTCGGCGTAAATACCATAGATGTGCAAGCATCTACAAATAAAGGTATTTTTGTCTCGAATGTTCCGGATTACGGCGTTGAAGAAGTGTCGAATCATGCTCTTGCTCTGCTCCTAAGCTCGGCAAGGAAAATTACTCAATTAAACGCTCACATTAAATCAGGGCAATGGGATTTTAAATTAGCAACTCCAATCTATCGGTTTTCGAAACAAACATTAGGGGTTCTTGGCTTTGGACGGATTCCACGTGTTTTAGTAAAAAAGGCACAACCTCTTGGTTTTCAAATCCTAGTACACGATCCCTTTGTTCCGGAAGACGATATTAGACAAATGGGTGCTAAGCCCGTTCCATTTGAGGAACTATTAACGGCATCCGATTTTATTTCTATTCATGTTCCTCTCGTTGAGAGTACAAAACATTTAATTAATAAACATACGATACGGCTAATGAAAAAGAATGCAGTCATTATAAACACGGCAAGGGGACCGATTATAAATGAAAATGATTTAGCTGATGCGTTGAAAAACAGACAAATAGCTGGTGCAGCTCTTGATGTTGCAGAGGAAGAGCCAATTCCAAAAGATAGTCCCTTGTTAACGATGAGCAATGTCATATTAACCCCTCATAGTTCATGGTATTCCGAAGAAGCGATGGAGGAATTAAGAACGAAAACAGCCCAGAATGTTATAGAGGTCTTAAGCGGTAAAAAGCCTACTTATTTTGTAAACAAAGAGCTTGAGAAATTGAGTTCAGTAGTTAAATAGGATTAGGAACTTTACAGAGTCTTAGTCTTCACTTCATCGTTTTATATATCCAAACAACCAACGGAAAGGAGTCCAATTTTTTTCAAAGTTAAAAGTCAATTTTTATTCCCGCTATTGTGTATCCGTGAATTTTAGTTTCCAAGAAAAATAAGGTAAGTAAATTGAATTTACTGATTGTTGAATTTTAATTATACAAAATCTGTTAAGATAAATCAACTATTCTCAAGGAGGTTTCATTATGACCCAAAATCAAGCGGTAAAACTCGAAAATAAGAACAGGAAACGAACAGGTATTATTGACTGCGATGTACATGTCTCGCCTTTTGATAATGATGAGATTAAAAAGTACATGAAACAACCGTTCCGTGATGCCTTTCGTTTCTGGGGAAGAGGGATTTTTGATAATCCATTCACTGAGGTCCGCCCTGACGCAAAACCGCCTACAGGAGGACCGATCGGATCAGATCCTGAATTTTTAAGGGAACAGCTGATCGACTCCTACGGAACTGAACATGCGATATTGCATCCATGGATATACGCGGATTATTATGCGGATCCCGACTTGAAGGCGGCGATTTGTTCCGCTTACAACGACTGGCTCAATGATACATGGTTAAGTAAATACAATCATGACGGTGTGTTTAAGGCTTCCATCGTTATCTCTCATCAAGATCCGAGTTTGGCTGTCAAGGAAATCGAACGCTGGGCCGGACATCCTCATTTCGTCCAGGTCCTTGCAGATGCCGGGGCACGTGCACCTTTCGGCCAAAGGCATTATTGGCCTATCTACGAAGCCTGTCAACGGCATGGACTTCCATTTGCCTACCATCCGGGAAGTGACGGTTTAGGGTCGAATACTCCATTTACACCGGGATTCCCAACCCACTTCATCGAATGGGGCACGACGCTTGTGTGTGGGTTCATTTCTCACCTGGTCAGTTTGCTGACTGAAGGCGTATTCGAGCGTTATCCCGGATTAAAGGTTGTATCCCTGGAAGGCGGCTCAGCTTGGCTACCAGCGATATTATGGAGATTGGATTCGCATTACAAGTCATTCCGTTTTGAAGTTCCTTGGGTCAAGAAGCTCCCGAGTCTGTATATTCGCGATCATGTCCGGTTTGGAAGCCAGCCTCTTGAAAAACCGGACGATGACAAACATTTACTGTATTTCTTGGAAATGATGGATGCGGAAAACATCATGATGTTCACCAGCGACTACCCGCATTACGATACCGATCACCCGAGAGAAATGTTTCCGAGAAACATTCCGGAACAAATGAAAAACAAGATTTTGTATGAAAATGCCAGAGAGTTTTACAGATTTTAAGAAAAGGAGATTTGCTACGATGGGAAAACATGTCGTCTGTAAAGTGTCTGAACTTCCTCCAGGAGAACGCAAAATTGTTACGCTGGAGCGCCGTTCCATCGGTATATTCAATATTGAAAACTCTTACTATGCACTGAAAAATGTTTGCCCACACTATAAGGCCCCTCTTTGTAAGGGAGTAGTGACAGGCATGACTCTTCCTTCCAAACCGAAGGAATTCAATTGGGGCAGAGAAGGAGAAATACTGCGCTGTCCTTGGCATGGATGGGAATTTGATATTAAAACTGGAAAATCCATTTTTGATCCTCACAAGTGCTTTGTCAAATCGTATGAAGTGACGGTGGAAGAGGAATCGGAAAGCGTCGAAACCTTTGAGGTCACTGTGGAGTTGGGTGCGGTAGTCGTTCATATTTAACTCTGGTGTCCGTTACCGGAGCAGAGGCCCATTCTTACAAATAAAAAGAAATGTCTATTTTTAGACCACTTATCACGAATTGGAGGTATCAATATGAGTAATGTGACCCTTACGCTTGAGAAACGAACCGTTCAAAAAGTAACGAAAAGAGTCATTCCGTTTATTTCCCTGTTGTTCATTATTGCCTTTATAGATCGGGTTAACTTAAGTTATGCGGCATTAGATATGAACGAAGACCTGGGTATAACGAGCGAAACCTTTGGTTTCATTGCGGGAATATTCTTTTTTGGTTACTTTCTTTTCGAAGTACCGAGTAATATTATGCTGCATAAATTTGGTGCGAGCAAGTGGCTTGCGCGCATATTGATCTCCTGGGGACTTATTGTCGTGTTAATGAGTTGGGTACAAAATGAAACTCACCTATACATTCTGCGGTTTTTGTTGGGAGTCGCAGAAGCAGGGTTCTTTCCAGGTATTGTTCTGTATATAACATACTGGTTTCGTGCCAGAGAGCAAGCTCGTGCGTATGCTCTTTTCTATATTGCTCTGCCAGTATCGTATATCATAGGTGCACCTGTATCCACTTGGATCATGGATACTATCCATTGGTTGGGTTGGGAAGGATGGCGTTGGATGTTTTTCTTAGAGGGGATTCCCGCAATTCTATTGGGAATTGTGACCTTCTTTTATCTAACCGACAAACCCGCAAAGGCGAAATGGTTGACACAGGAAGAAAAAGATTGGCTGGAAACAGAGTTGGAAGCAGAAAGAAAGTTGAAAAGCCAACCCGAAAAACATTCCATCCTGCAAGTAATGCGAAACAGGAAGATTTTACTCTTGGCAATGGTTTATGTCACGATCAATGTGGGTTCATATGGGATTGGATTTTGGATGCCTCAGATCGTAAATGACTTTTCCGATCAGATGAGCAATACCCAAGTTGGATTGATTACAATGATTCCATATATTATTGCGGCAGTGGTCATGGTCTATTGGGGTCTTCATTCGGATAAAACTCAAGAAAGGCGTTGGCATACAGCGATTCCACCGGTGATTGGGGCGATAGGTCTGAGTGGGTGTGCAATGGTGATCGACCCAGTCGCTTCTCTTTTATTGCTAAGTGTGGCCACGGCTGGGATTTTCAGCTTTTTCTCCCCCTTTTGGTCATACACCAATGGATTTTTAACGGATTCCACCGCACCTGTAGGCATTGCTTTTATTAATTCTGTTGGCAATATTGGAGGTTTCATTGGGCCTTACGCGATGGGCTTCACGGTCTCCATGACAGGCAGTCCCCAGAGCGGATTAATTTTCATGGGCTGTTCACTGATTGTATGTACTTGCTTGGTGCTAGTTCTGCGAAAACAGCATACCCGGGTGGAAACCGATATAAAAATGAAAGCGTGAAATTAATTGGACAGAGAAGGAAGATAATAAACTAGGAGGAAAGCAGATGACTAAGTGGATCGATTTAACTTTGCCTTTATACGATTATATGCCTGTGGGAAATGTATGGGCCTGGGATGTACCTTTCCAAACGGAACCGATTACGAAGGATTCGCATAATGGCTACGAACTCACTAAAATTACCATGTTTTCAGAGACAGGTACAAGGTTAATGATTCGCGCCATGCAGGATCCTGATGCTCCAAAAGTCCATGAACTGCCACTTGATTCGTTAATGATGAGGGACGCTGTTATAGTTGACTTGCCTGTTGAAGCTGATCATGAAGTAACTGCATTGGATATCGACAAGGGATTTGAGAGAGCGGAGATTAAGATGAATGATGCTATCTTGCTCCGGACGGGCTGGGGTGACAATGAGAGTTGGGTAGAGTTAGGAGATGACTATGCCCGAACAGCCCCGCATGTTTCCAAGGGAGGAGCCGAGAGGTTAGTTGAGGTTATGAAAGATTTTCATTCCGATTTAGTAGGTACAGATATGCCATATTTAGGTGGCGGGAGAAAATTTCAACTGCCAGAATGGGCTTCAAAACCTTCTTGGGAAAGAAACCCTTTTCCATCTGTAGAAGCGAGGCGTTACTTAGCAAACTATACGACAGAAAAAGCATATGAAGATTTTCCTTCTCCAAATATATTAAATTCAGCTGATGTCATGTATATTGGCGCGATGTGTAATCTGGGTGAAATTTCTGAAAAACGAATAAAGTTATCTGTATTGCCTTTAAAAATTCAAGGTGCGCGTGGAGCGACTTGCAGAGCAGTGGCTCTTCAAGAATAATTTCGGTGAATTGCCATATGAAATACCTGGCTTTTACTATAACAATGTTGATCTCATAAATTTTATGAGGAGGCTTTTATATGTCGAGTTATGAAAATAAAGTTGCTATCGTTACAGGCGGTTCAAGTGGAATAGGTAAAGAGACGGTGCGAAAGTTTGCAGAAAAAGGGACTTCAGTAGCCATTGTAGATAATAACCACGATACCGCCAACAAAACAGCTGAAGAAATGATAAAGAAAACAGGAAACCACAATATTATCGGTATTCAGACAGATGTCTCTAAAAGTCTGGAAGTTGAAAGAATGGTGAATCAAGTAACTCAATCATTTAACCGAATCGATTATTTGATCAATTCTGCAGCTATAAGGGCTTCTGGAAACGCTATCACTTTAGATGAGGAAGCCTGGGACAATGTAATAAACGTAAATTTAAAAGGCATGTTCCTAACTTCTAAATATTGTTTACCAAAAATGATTGAGTCAGGGGAGGGCGGGGCAATTGTTCATATCTCTTCTGTCCAATCCTTCGCTTCTCAAAAAAATGTTGTTGCTTACACAACGTCTAAAGGTGGCATTAATGCCTTAACAAGGGCTATGGCTGTAGATCATGCTGCAGAAAACATTCGGATAAATGCCGTCTGCCCCGGTACAATCTTCACACCATCTTTGATTAAATCAGCAGATCGATTCGAAGGAGAAAAAACCCTTAAGGAATGGGGGGAATCTCATCCTCTAGGCCGGTTAGGTGAAAGCAATGAAGTAGCTGACTTTATTGTTTATCTTTGTAGTAATAATGCAAGTTTTATGACTGGTGGAGTGTATACAGTTGATGGTGGACTATTGGCTAAATTACCTGTTGAACTACCTGAATGATACCAAATAGCAATAAATATTTTGAACAGGGGTGTTAAACATTGATTGAATCAAAAAAACTATTAAAGTCATTAGTTTACCCTGATGGTGACCTTTATTCTCTGCCATCATCCAATAAACGCTTTCCTGATGGAGCTCAATATCGTATTGAGCTTCCTAGCGTAGAAGGGCCACGAGCGCTAGAAGCGACCTTTGAAGAAATTGACCGTTACAGAATCACCGTCCATCGCGTGTCGCAAGGCAGTGGAATTATGTTACAAACGGATGAGGAAATTAGGGAAATGTGTGCAATGTGTGCGAATAGAAAGATGGAACTAAGCCTTTTTGTGGGACCCCGTGGCACATGGGATATAGGGGCCCAGCCATTAACTCCTGCTGGTAAAGCCATTGCATTACGCCATGAGGGTGCTGATCAACTAGTATATGCCATGGAAGAATTAAAACGAGGTGCAAACTTGGGATTACGCGGAGCTTTGGTGGCTGATGAAGGACTGCTGTTATTAACGAAAGAAATGAAACAGCAGGGTGACCTTCCACAGGATTTTGTGGTAAAGGTTTCAGTACAAATGATGGCTGCCAATCCAGTATCCGTTAAATTAATGCAAGATTTAGGAGCGGACACTTACAATGTCCCGACTGCCCTAACTTTACCCAAACTAGCAGCTATTCGTCAAACGATCGATATCCCTATTGATCTCTATGTTGAAGTACCGGATAACTTTGGAGGCTTTATACGTTACTACGAGATCCCAGAACTTATTCGTATCTTAGCTCCGGTTTATATTAAATTTGGACTTCGCAATCACCCTGATGTTTATCCCTCGGGGACGCATTTAGAATCGACTAATATTGCGTTGTGTAAAGAACGGGTTCGAAGAGCAGCCCTAGGTATTCAAATGATCGATCGATATTATCCGGAAGCTGAAACATCGAAGTTAGGAGCAAAGGGATTAGGAATTCCACAAATTAGTGAAAAAGTGAAGGTCAATTAAAAATTGAACATTGTTTATTAATCTGTTTCATTGAAAAAAGTTGTTAAAAACTTGTGTTTGATAATTAATTTATAGGTCTTTCCTTAAGGAGGCTAGAACGATTATGTTTATAGATTTATCTATGACAATAAAAAATCATTGGAGATGGAAAATAGATCAAGAACTTCATCATGATTTTGAACAGGGGGATGACTTTAGAACCTCTATTTTTAAGATGGGTGCCCACGCGTTCACACATGTTGATACCCCACTACACTGTAAACCAGATAGTATAACCCTAGGGGAAATTGAGGTAGATGCATATAGCGGGTCTGCTGCAGTAGTGAATATTTCTTATAAAAAAGCAGATCAACCTATTACAGTGGAGGATTTGCTGGAAAACGGAAAACATATACAAGATAACGATATTATAATTCTCAAAACTTGTTGGGATGATTACTATAGCCCTTATAGTAAGGAATATTGGACTGAGTCACCATACGTAACCGAGGGAGCAGCAAAATGGTTAAGAGATAAAAAACCGAGAGTAGTAGGTTTCGATTTTCCACAAGATTATAATTTAAAGCTTGTAAACCAGGGAAGCAATTGGAAGCTAGAAGAGTTAACTTCGCATGAATATTTATTAAATAATGATATCTTGCATATAGAATATATGTGTAATATGTCAAAAATTAAGAAAGATCGTATTGAATTAATTTGTTTACCCTTAAAATTAGAAGGTTTTGAAGGCGGACCTGCCAGGGTTATAGCGATAGAAAAGTAACTTTATGAGGAGGAAATTCTATGGCAATATTAGTAACAGGAGGTCTTGGACACGTTGGGTCTTGGACAGCATATAACTTAGCAAAGCAAGGAAACAAAGTAATTATATATGATCCAGCTGTAAAACATTTTGATAGCTTAGGGCTTGAATTTTTGCAAGAAGTAAAAGATAACCTTATTTTTGAAGATGGAGATATTTTAGATTTTCAAACAACATGTGATGTTTTGAATAAATACAGAGATAGTATAGAAGGGATAATCCATACTGCTGCATTGATTGGAGTCCCAGAGTTTACTGATCGACCTTATCGTAATGTATCGCTAAATACTTTTGGTACACTTAATATGCTGGAGGTTGCCAGAATATTTGGTATTAAGAAATTCGTTTATACAAGCTCTGGTGCGGTTTATGGTGATACAGCAGGTGTTTTGCACGAAGATACACCATATAAAGCTACAGATTTATATGGGTCTACAAAAATTTCGGGTGAACTTTTTTCACTGCAATATGGGGATGCATTTGATATGGATGTTAGAATTGCACGTGTATACTTTATTTATGGACCGGGCAAGATGCCCTCTGGAATGTATCCACTCTACAAAGGTCTTTTCGGACCTTTGGAAGGAGTTTTTAATTACATTGGTGAATCAGGCTCTGATACCGAGATAGATTTCACGCATGTTTGGGATGTTGCACAAGGTGTAAACAAAGTGTACCGGCAGGAAAAAGTTGAAAATAAGGTATTTAATATTTCTAGTGGTATTAAAGTAAGTTTAGGTGAGGTTGTGCAGATTGTTAAAGAAATATTAGGAGTAGATACAGGTGTTTATCTAGGACCTGGGTTTGGATTAAAACGTGGTGCACCACTTGATATCGGCCGAGCACGTATGGTGCTAGGATACGAACCAGAGTTTCCTGAAATCGCAGATGGAATACGTAATTATCTAGAGTGGATTAATAAAAACAAATCTAAAGTAAATGAAATGCATAAGGTTTAAATTATATAATCGCTACAATAAGAGCGATTTCATGCTGCATTTCACTGATACAGTATATAGTATTAAAATCAATGAGAAGTAATCGAGCGAAGAGTTAATCTCTCTTCTCGATTAATCGTTTTTTAAAACTATCTTTTTAGGAGAGATAAGAGATGAACATGTCCGTTAAAAATACTGGCGATGTTGGGCGCGTTATTCTCGAACGTTTTGGTGCCGTTGCCCAGTTAACCCTTTCAAGGCCAAGTGCCCTGAATGCGATATCCTGGGAGATGTATGAACAATTAGAGAAACATTTAACTACTCTAGCAGATGACACTACGACTCGTGTATTAGTTATACGCGGTGGAGGGGATAAGGCTTTTGCCGCCGGAACTGATATTAATCAGTTTAAAGATTTTACCGGTCAAGACGGTCTAGATTATGAAAGTAAGATGGATCGTATTATCAATAAATTGGCTAACTTTCCGAAACCAACAATTGCTGCGATTCATGGGTACGCAATTGGAGGTGGGATGATTATATCAACTGCTTGTGACCTGCGTTACGCTACACCAAAGGCTCGGTTCGGAGCCCCTATGGCTCGGACACTCGGCAACTGCCTCAGTCTTGCTAACTACCAAAGACTGGTACAGGAACTCGGCTCCATGCGTACCAAAGAATTGCTATATACTTCCCGAGTCATTTCTGCCGAAGAAGCCTTTTCAATTGGCTTTTTAACAGCCATTTTTGATGAGGAAGATATTTTCCAAAAAGTGCTTGATATTGCCAGTCAAATTAGCAAAAACGCCCCACTTACGGTCGGTGCGACGAAAGAAGCACTTTGTCGTCTCAACAAGTATAATGGTTTAAATATTTCTGAACAAGAATTTGATGATGTTGTGTCTGAGGTATATGGAAGCAAGGATTTCGCTGAAGGAGTTTCGGCCTATTTGGAGAAACGTTCTCCGGTCTGGCGGGGAGAATAAAAACAAAAAACCAAATCAAGGAATCTGATTTCAATAGTGCTATTTTGGTAGGACGTCTCCCCTGTAACTGTTGGTGCAGTTAAACTTGTTGGGAGGCTTCCTCTTTTCTTTTTCCAGAATGACTCCAGGACATTACACTCGTTAACTCCTTATAATTGTGATCACCAGTTCCTGCTTAATTATATTTTTATAAAAAAGCAAAACCAAGCCGCCTCAACATACAGAAAAGCGGCTTGGTTTTATTGTTAGAACGACTACATGTCCGCCATCTTCCACGTAAGGTTTGGCATGTCCATGTTCCATCCGGTACTAGTGAAAGGATCAGGAAAAGCATTTGAAGGCAATTATAAAATTAAGAGTTAAGAAAAAGGGTCTTTTCCAGATCGCACGCGCCACCGGACTACCGGCTCCATCCACTATTTTGGTAACAGCAAAGGACATGATCGTAAGCGGGGAGTTATACCAGAATCTGTTTGCCAGCTTGTACCGCGTCGGGGTAGGTTACACCTGTGGAGCTATTTTGGGCATCGTCATCGGATTAATTCTCGGTTTTTCCAGATGGGCAGATGTGATTGTGACACCGAGTTTATTCCAACTATCCCATTCCTAAAATTGCGCTTTTGCCTTGGTCAATAAAAAGCTCTTGGGAATTCTTCCCCAAGGGCTTTTTAATTATTATGCTTCATGAGTGTTGATTATCCAGAATTAGACGGGAGTATAGCAATGTCTATGCGAAAGCCAAAGTGGAAGAAGCTCAGCTGATACTGAAGGACTTAGGGAAGAAAGTCGGGAAAGTGGAAGTACCTGTTGGGGTTCGGGTGTTTGAAGCTGTAGGGCCGGGCTTAAACACTAAGATCATCGAGGTCGAGAAGAAATCGATTAGTGATATTAAGCAGGAGTTTTCGTTGAAGAGTGTGGAGGCTGGTAAGCCTTCGGCGGGTGAAGAATTTACTGGAAATGCATCTCAGGGAGCTGTTAAAACCAATGAAAAATTACTACTGTTGAGTACGGACAACATTATACAAAACAAGGAAGAAGAGAGGTCCTAAAACCTAATATTAAATATATAACAGAAGTAGGTTACACTTATACTACTGACAGTGTCGGTCGTATTTCAACGGTTGAAGGTAAATTAGAATTAGGAAAAGCAAAAAGAAATATTCATGCGCAAAAGGTTGCAGGAAGAGAAGACCGCTTAATAACTGATGATGGAGGACATTTAATTGCAAGTATTTTTAAAGGTTCAGGTGGACTTGATAATCTAGTACCTATGGATTCAAATTTGAATAGGGGAGCATTTAAAACGCTTGAAAATGCATGGAGTAAAGCGTTAAAACAAGGACAAGAAGTATACGTAAAAGTAAGACCTGTTTTTAGGGGTGATTCACAAAGACCTATACGCTTTATGATAGATTCTACAATAGATGGAGAAGTTTTTACTAAAGTATTTCAAAACAGATCTGGAGGTTAATTAAAGTGGATACACAGATAACGGAAGAAATTTTTCAGAAGGCTGCTCAAATTATGAATGAAATGATTCCGGAAGAATGGGAAAAGATTTATTTATATGCACAAATAAGTGAAGACCATGGGACAGTATTCTTTTATTACTTTCCTGTAGGGGGGAATAAGCCAGTTTACAGTTTAAATGTCCCTAAAAGTTTTAATTTAGATGAGGACGAATTTATAAACTTAAGAACTGAGTTAGATGATTGTTTTTTTGAATTATGGGAGGAAATTCGAGGAAGTGATCAAGAACAATGGACATGCCTTACCTTCATTTTAGAGAACACAGGAAACTTTAAAATAGAGTACGGGTATGAGGATTTGACTGAAAACGATCCAATTGAAACTCAAGTTATTTGGGAATATAAAACACTTGGCATTATTCCGGAAAACGGAAGTTATAAAAAGTCTTTATTTGATATATATATGAAAAATTTAGAAAACGGAGAAGAAAAAAGATAGTGGGGAGTTGACTTTGGTAAATCAGATGGATGAAACTAGATTAGGGATTATTTATCAAGCAATTGATTGATTACAATTATGACGATCTTTCTGAGGCTGATCCACACGAGCAGCAAATCATATGGGAACATAAATATCTCGGACTTATCCCCCAAGATGAGGACGATATAATGTTTTTAGAAGAATACCTAAACAAATACGAAAGATAAATCGTTAAAACAGTGAAGAAAAACAAATAAACAAGTAAACTAATAAAGGGGTCAGACCCCCACTCCTTTAAACATCGACTTATTGAAAAATCAAGATAAAAATCCTTAAGAACGTTAGAATAAGTACGAAAAAACAAGCCACTCTTAATTATAGAAAAGTGGCTTGTTTTTGTTGTTAGGTTTGGATAGAACAAATAATGGAATCTGTCACCTCGCACCATAACTAATCAAATTGGTAAAGATTCGATATCCTCCCGGTACCTGGCCTTGGATTTGGCGGTAGAAGACCAGGTTTGTGTATAGATAGGTTCCTTTGCCGTAGTTAGCCATTAGGATGCCGCCGTTGAAAGGTTCTTCGTTCGGATCTCCCATGCTTACGAATGTTTCGAAGCGGTCATCCCACTCCATTGGATAGTAAAGTCCTCTTTCTTGAACCCATTGATCCCAGTCTTTATCCGTGATTTTATTCGGATAGTTAAATAGCGGGGATTCGGGTTTCAGTACGGTGACTTTTGCGTTTTCATCGGTTACTCTCCAGCGGATTGATGGTTCTCCAATTTTTAACTTGTATGGAGCGGTAGTTGCCGGGTCCCATTTGTCGCCTGGTTTATGGTATTGAACGACTAAATGTCCGCCATCTTCCACGTATTTCAGCAAGCGTGCATTGTTTTTCAGTAAGTCCTCACGTGATAAGTATGCACGGATTCCTGTTACAATCGTATCGTACTGGCTTAGATCACCCGTTGCGAGATCGGCTTCTGTCAGTTTGCTAATGTCAAAACCTGTATTTACAAAAGCATCCGCTACTTTATCAAATCCACTGTCGATGTAGCCGATTTTTAATTTGTCCGGTTTGAGAAGTACAAAGGCAGCTACATTCAGCTCTGCTGGATACTGGTAATAGAAAGTTCCGATATGGTCATAGGAAATTTCCTGAATGGTTGAATCAAGGGTCTTCTCATTTACCATTGCTGTAGCCCCTATCTTGAAATCTCCGGCTTGAATATTTCTCGGAGGCTTCAGTTTGAAGGTTACCGATTTTTCCTCTAATTGCTTTCCAAAATCGATGGCCGCTTTTTGTGGAACGCTTTCCCATCCTTTTGGCGTGTTTAAAGTTACGTTAGCATGCGTTTTGCCTTCTTGATAGTTTGTGACCTTTACAGTAACAGGAATTTCCTCCTGGACGTCTTCCGTGTTCACCACTATATCTTCAGGGGATAGGGTGATGCCAACTTCTGGAAGAACCGCAACTGTTCCTTCTAATTCCTGGGTGTGTTCGGTTGTTGTTCCACTCGATTTATAACTCACCTGTGCCTGCATAACAGCATCCTTATAAGCGTGGTAAATATCCGCACTTTTCGGGACTTTGACCTGGTAGGTCATTTGTTTGATTTCTCCAGGAGCAAGTGACTTTGATTTGTCTGTGGTGGTAATTTTCCAATTCTTTGGAGCTGCTAAAGAAACATCTGTATTTTTTAGCTTTTGTTTGCCATTGTTTTCAAGAGTAACCTGGACTGTTGTTTTTTGTCCTTCTGTAAGAACGTTGGATGCTGCTTTTGCAGTTACCTTCAGTTTTGAGGACACGAAGCTTACTGTTTGTAATTGTTGTTGCTTTAAGGAAAGTTTATGAAGTAAATCTGCTTCCAGTTGCCGATCCAATTTGGCTTTTTTTGTTTTCTTTACTAGTTTTTGAACGTCTTTCAATGCATGTAGGGTTTGTGCAAATACTTTATCGTTATTTGGATAAGCTGCAATAATCGAGTTTAAATCTTGTTGGAGTTTCGTTAATTGCTTTTTTAAGGATTTTTCCTTTGTTGGAAGGACATTCCCCCATTCTGTAAAGTTATATGGAACACCTGCGAATAGGTCCTTGCTGCCTTCTGTGTTTATAGCACTATTAAGTAATTCAAGGTGAATTTGTCTTGGGGCCGCAGGGATGTCTGAACCCATGCCCTGGCTTTTATGCATATAACGGGATTGCTCGCCTAATTGTGGATATGTCATCTTGTAAACCGGATCGTACATCCCGATTTCGATGGAAGCCGTTGCCGTTTCTTTGGATGCTGCAGGCAAATACAGCTTTTTAACCTGCCAGGTAGTCAGGCCTTCTTTTAATTGTTTCGGATATACATTTGGATCTGCCGCATCCTTAAAGGCGCGTTCACTTAGAATTTCCATAGCGCGATGGTGTCCATGCTGGGTATGGTCGTTTCTAAATGATGGCATGACAATATCAGGCTGATACGTACGGATAAACCTGATCAGGCGTTCGTAAGTAAGGTCTTCTCCCCACTTGGCCAATGTTTCTTGAGGGGTTTTCGAGAAACCGAAGTCATAGATTGGATCAGATGTCGTTTGGCTTAGATGGTAAGCTTTCACACCGGTAATCTTGGCTGCTTCAATCATTTCCCTTGACCGGATGATTCCGAGCCCATTATCTAATTCATTTCCAATTTCATTCTGACCGCCTTCACCGCGGTTCGCGATAAGGCTTGAAGTGGTGACCCCAAGTCCTCTTGATAAATAGGCAAGAAAATCACTTCTCTCATCATCAGGATGTGCTCCTGTATTTAAGAAAGTGACTGTTGTTTCAAGAGGTTTCACAGCATTCCATAAGTCCGCATCGTGCGTCCGTGATTCTGAAGCGTTTCCGCTGATCGGCAACAAAGACACAACTAAAAGAAGAGCAAGTATAGAAACTAGAAACTTTTTCAATCTTGTAACCCCTTTCGTTTTTGAAGTAAAAACGTAAGATCAGAGACAATCCTTTCGATCTGGGTATTTAGTAGTTAGTTAGTTTACCTAACTAACTGTAGATAAAAAACCCATAACTAATGAATAACATGTATAAATAAAATTGTAAATACTTTTAATGTTCTGACTATATTTGTATTTTTCATAAATAATCTTCTGTTTAGAATAATATAAATATTCTAAAAAGTGTATTGCAAACGTTTTCCAATTACGTTATATTAGCGCTAGTTAATTAGTAAATCTAACTAACCAATATTGTTAAGGCCGTGATGCTATGAGTTTTAAAGGAACACCTATGTATATGAAATCCATCAATAAAAAAAGGGTTTTGCAGTGTATTCAAGAAAATGCTCCTATTTCAAGAGCAGAGATTGCTGGGAAAATTAAAATAAGCAAGCCCACTGTCTCCTTATTAGTCGATGAACTTATCCAGGAACAATGGGTTTTTGAAAAAGGGAACGGTGAAGCCTCCTCACAAGGAGGAAGGAGGCCGATTCAGCTTTATTTCAATGATCGGGCTGCTTATATTATCGGCACAGATATTGGCGGGACAAAAGTAAATACGGTCGTCAGTGATTTGCGAGGAAATATAATTGCATCAAGCAGTTTTACAACCGGTGCATACCTGGAGTCCGGATTGTTAAAACAAATCGCATCTGAAGTGGAACGTTTACTACAACAGAACAACATCGGCCGGACGGATATATTAGGGATGGGTGCAGGCGTACCTGGAATAACGGAAACCGCAACTGGAATAGTGGTTGAGGCACCCACGTTAAACTGGGTTCAATATGATTTTATTAGTGAAGCTAAGAAGTACTTTTCGTTCCCTGTTTATGTGGACAATGATGTCAATGCCGCCGCGCTCGGGGAACAATGGCTGGGCAGCGCAAAGAACAGAAAGAATGTTTTATTTATCGCCGTTGGTACCGGTATCGGGAGCGGTATTATTATTAACAATCAGCTGTACCGGGGTTCTTCAAGTGCCGCGGGTGAGATCGGGTACATGGTGACAGATAAAACGGATTTGAAACATGACTTTAAGCCGACCTTTCATCGCTATGGTTATTTAGAAAGTGTAGCTGGCGGCAAATCAATAGGGGACAAATTCACAACACACATCAGAAATGAGCCTGATCATGCTTTATTCGAACAGGCTAAAACATCTGAATTGACAGGTGAAATGGCATTTGAACGAGCGAAAAAAGGGGATAGGATCGCCCTGGAAGTAATTGAAGAAGCAATCGAGCATTTGGCATATGGGGTGATCAATGCTGCTAGTTTGCTAAATCCTGAGGTTATTATTTTGGGAGGTGGTGTTTTACAATCAACCGAACTTATTTTACCTGCTTTACGTAAAATCGTGAATCAATATCTTCCAAGTTCAGTAGAAATTCATACATCACAGTTAGGGGATCATGCAGGAGTGCTGGGAGCAGTTTCACTGTTTTTACGGGAGCATGCAAGTATTTTAAATTATCATGACGAGGGGGACTGTTTATGAAAACAAAGAAAAAGGTATCGGTTGTTACAGCGTTGACGTTATCTGCTGCTTTGTTACTTTCAGCATGTAATTCAGAAAGTAGTTCGAGTAAACCAGAAGAAAAGGAAGGTAAACTGGAAGAAAAAATTGTTATCTACTCCCCGCACGGAAAAGATATTTTGTCCAAATTCGAACAACAATTCGAGCAAAAATATAATATTGATGTCGAGTGGCTGGATATGGGTTCCCAGGAAGTGCTAGACCGCGTCCGCTCGGAAAAAAATAATCCACAGGCAGATGTTTGGTGGGGAGCTCCTTCCACAAGTTTTGATCAAGCAAAAGACGAGGGTCTGCTAAAGCCGTATGAACCAAAATACGCTGCTGCTCTGGACGAAGGCTTCCATGACCCGGATTGGCACTGGAGCGGCACAAGTCAGACACCGGAAGTCATTATGTATAACAGTAAAAAGGTAACAAAGGAAGAAGCTCCAAAGGATTGGGATGAGCTCCTCGATCCTAAATGGAAGGATAAGATCATCATTCGTTATCCATTAGCATCCGGTACGATGAGAACGATTTTCTCGGCGATGATTTACCGTGACTTCAAGAATTCAAATGAACCGGCTAAAGGATATGAATGGTTAGAGAAATTGGATGCAAATACAAAAGAATATTCAGCAAATCCTGAAATGATGTACAGCAAAGTTGCCAAAGGGGAAGGAGTGCTCTCCGTTTGGGCGATGCCGGACGTTGTGATGCTGAAGGAAAATAAAAATTATCCATTCGAGTTCATTATCCCCGAAAGCGGAACACCGGTATTGACAGAAGGGATTGCCGTAGTGAAAGATGCACCGCATCCAAAAGCGGCAGAAGCATTCTATGAATTTGTCAACACACCGGAAGCTGCCAAGATTTTGGCTGAGGAATTCTATCGTATCCCAACAAGAAATGATGTGAAAGATTTGCCAAAGTGGATTACCGATACTGAGATTAAGAGCATGGACATCGATTGGCAGGTATTCCAGAAAGAAAGCGATAAGTGGATGCAGCATTGGGACGAAAACATTAAAAGTGGAGATAAAGAAATTAAGGAATAGGAAGTGTAGTTGGTATGGCGTCGATAAAACTTGAAAATGTCCAAAAAGCCTTCGGGAACGTAATCGCAGTCGATCATTTAGACTTACACATAAAGGACGGGGAATTCTTTACCTTTCTGGGTCCAAGTGGATGCGGTAAGACCACTACACTCCGCATGATTGCCGGCTTTTACTACCCGACAAAGGGCCTTGTCCGATTTGGCGAAAAAGATATGACGCGTGTACCTCCGGAAAAAAGAAATACGGGCATGGTTTTTCAAAACTATGCCCTTTTCCCTCATATGACGGTCTTTGAAAATGTGGCATTTGGATTGAAGGTCAGAAAAATTCCTGTAAATGAAGTGAAAACGCGGGTACAGGATGTCCTTCATAAAGTGAGGCTCGAGAAATATACAGATCGTCAAGTGAGTCAACTAAGCGGGGGGCAGCAGCAGCGTGTGGCACTTGCTCGGGCATTGGTCATCGAACCTCAAATTCTGCTATTGGATGAGCCGCTGAGCAATCTGGATGCCAAGTTACGCGATGAAATGAGAAGTGAGATCTTACGGTTGCAGCAAGAATACAAGATTACCACGATTTATGTTACCCATGACCAGGCAGAAGCATTATCTATGAGTGATCGAATTGCTGTTTTTAATTTTGGCGAATGCCACCAGGTAGGAACGCCGACTGAAATTTACAACACACCAACTAATGATTTTGTCGCCCGTTTTATCGGTGAAATCAATCTTCTGTCTATTAAAGTCGATAGAGCCGATGAAGAGAAAGTACACGTGTCCCTGCTGGATGGTTCGGAACATTTTGTCGTACATAATCATCCTTTTCATATTGCCTTGGAGGGAAAAAAGGAACAGCTGGCCCTTTCCATCAGGCCAGAAGCGATAAAAGTCCTGGACAATTATATGAAGGGACCCAATATTTTTAAAGGAACGATTATGGATGTCGAGTTTTTCGGCTCTGTTATCAACCTGAATGTGAAGATAAATAAGCTGGTTCTGCAAGTGAATTTGTTAAATGATCATAGGTCCAGCAATTTTAAAGAAGGAACCGACGTTTACGTACAGCTGCCGGAGGATCAAATTCGAATTATTCCCATGGTAAGTGGTGATGTCACATGATGAAAAATCGTGATAACAGATTGACTTTGCTTCTATTGATTCCTGTTATTTTAGTGTTGATCGCTTATGTTCTTTATCCTTCTTTACGGACCTTCTTTGAAAGCTTGCAAAAAGATGGCAGTATCACCTTTGGCAATTATCAGGATTTTTTTACACAAGCATCCAAAACCAATTTGGAAGCATTATGGAATTCCGTTTATATTTCGCTGCTAAGCGTGTTAGCCAGTGCCCTGATAGGTATTCCACTGGCCTTTGTATTCAATCGCTACGACTTTCCAGGGAGAAGTTTTTTTTCAACGGCTGCGATCATGCCCATCGTTCTTCCATCATTAGTCGGGGTTATGGCGTTTATGTTTTTATATGGGGAAACAGGGTTGGTCCCGAATGCGATAAAGGATCTATTCGGGCTTGAGAAAGTACCCTTCAAAATCGGAGGGATTTCGGGGATCTTAGTTGTCCATGCCTACACGATGTATGTGTATTTCTATATGACCGTATCGTCGGCGATTCATAAAATCGATCCTTCCCTGGAGGAAGCAGCCTACAATTTAGGAGCCAGTAAAAGTAAAGTGTTTTGGAAAGTAACGTTTCCATTACTGACACCAGCTATCGTTGCTGCATCGCTGTTGGTTTTCATGATTTCCATGGCCTCCTTCAGTGCACCGTTTTTACTGGCTGGCGGCTTTCGGGTCTTAAGCTTACAAATTTATTTTTCAAAAATTAATGGTGATATGGAAATTGCCGCCACGCAATCAGTCATACTTTCGATCGTTTCGATTAGCTTTCTGTTGTTTATGCGGTGGTACCAGAATCGGAAAGATTACCGAATGGCGTCTAAAGGGATTGGCGCCCATCGCAGCGAAGTGAAAAATCCATTCATAAAGTGGACCATGGTCATGATCGGAATGGTTGGAGTTATCATCCTGCTCCTGCCGCATTTCACCATCCTGCTCCTTTCATTAGTACCTGATGGAACATGGACATGGCAAACCTATCCTACTATCTTTAACTTTGAAAATTACCGGCTTCTTTTCGAGGATCCGAATATATTGAAGCCTTTAAAGAATAGCTTATTGCTGTCCGTTATCGCGACAGCAGGAAATCTCGTCTTTGGAGTTTTAACATCTTATTTATTGGTAAAGCGCAAATTCGTCGGGAAAAGTCTTGTCGATATCCTGGTAATGATCCCGTGGGCGCTACCAGCAACTGTTATTGGGATGAATCTAGTATTTGCCTTTAATGAACCAAGCATCTTTACTTTTGGAAACATTCTTGTCGGAACGTTTTGGATCTTGCCCTTGGCTTATTTTATCCGTCACATTCCTTTAATCGTCCGATCCACGAATGCGGTGCTTGAGCAATTGGATGACTCCATCGAGGAAGCGTCAAGAAGCCTGGGGGCCAAATGGTTTTATACCTTTAGAAAGGTCATTTTGCCTATAATCATGCCGGGTGTGTTATCCGGAACACTGCTGGCCTTTGTCGAATCTGTTGGGGAATTCCCGACATCCGTTCTCTTATACACGATATCCAATCGGCCAATCTCGATTGAAATTATGAACCAGCTCCGTATGGCTAACATGGGGCAGGCTGCAGCATACGGGATGATCCAGATTGTAATAATCGCAGTCGTTCTCTTTATTTCGAATAAATTTTTTGGAGTGAAAGCCGAACAATCACTTTCATGAAATCGGAGATGAAATAGTATGAACAAGCTTGAGGAGTTTATCAGGAAAGAAGGAACAGTATTTCCAGGAAAAACCTATATGGAAGAATTATTGATGCCTGTTTTCAATGATCAGAGAGATTTTTTATTCCATGTCATGTTTGATATCCACCGGGCACATGTCATTATGCTTGCCGAACAGGGCATTATCGATTTAACCGAAGCGAAAGTGATGTTAGAAGGAATCAATAAAGTCGCGAAATCGGATATTGCCTTATTGGCCTATCAACCTCAATTCGAGGATCTGTTTTTCATGATGGAAGCGAAGATAGGGGAAGAGATCGGTGACGAACTGGCTGGTAAGATCCATATCGGGCGCAGCAGAAACGATATGGGTGTGGCCATGTACCGGTTGGTTTTAAGAGAACATCTACTGAATACTATTGAGAGCGCATATCAATTAAGTGAAGCGCTCTTGGACCAATCCGCCATACATTCAGAGACCTATATGACGGGCTATACCCATACACAGCCTGCTCAGCCGACTACTTTAGGCCATTATTTATTAGCGATTTATGACGTTATGCAAAGAGACATCAAACGTCTTTGGTCCGCTTATCATCTGGTCAATCAATCTCCGCTGGGGGCAGCTGCTTTGACAACGACCGGTTTTCCGATTAGCCGGGAACGTACCTGTGAGTTGTTAGGCTTTGAGGGAATAATTGAAAATTCCTATGATTCGATTGGAGGCGCCGATTATCTGCTTGAGACTTCCACAGCCATTATGACCCTTATGGTCAATACCGGAAGATGGATCCAGGACTTTTTACAGCAGGTAACCAGGGAATTCGGCTCGTTTCTTGTGGCGGATCCTTATGTACAGGTGAGCAGCATCATGCCACAAAAACGAAACCCTGTCTCCATCGAACATTCCCGTTCTTTAGCAAGCAGTGCTTATGGCGATGCTTTGGCTGCGATCAATATGATCCATAATACGCCGTTCGGCGACATCGTAGACACAGAAGATGATTTACAGCCACATTTATACCGTGCATTTACTAATGCAAACCGGGTATTAAAATTAATGTATGCCGTCATAACTACATTAAAAGTAAACAGTGAACATATGAAAGAAATGGCCAAAAAATCAAGTATTACCATTACCGAATTGGCGGACACCTTATCCAGGGATTATCAGGTACCGCTTAGAAAAGCCCATTCAATCGCCAGCTACATCTCAAAACGAACGATCAAAGAACAGAAAGAATTATATGAATGGGATATACGCGATATTAATGAAATGATTCACGAATTCGTCAATGTGTCATTATCAGCAGAAGAATGGAAAAAAATCATTTCACCCGAGTATTTTATTAAAATCAGAACCATACAAGGCGGACCGAATCCAAATGAAGTCATCAGAATGATTTCAGAACGAAAGAAGCAACTTCTCGCGGAAGTCCATGAATATGAATCCACAGTTGAGATTTTAAAAACAAAAAGGGCAAATTTAGTTGAATTTTGCTTCGACGACAAAAAATAGGATTGTTTTACAATTAAAACCTCAGGATTGAATCCTGGGGTTTTTTCAGATGAAAGGACTTCCATTAGATTTTTAACACATAATTTCCTTTACACAGGAAATGATAAAAAAAGGCTTAAAAAATCATATAAGAAAGGGGAGTGACCATGAATAAAAAATGGTTTCTCATGCTAACTGGTACAATTTTATCTGCTATGATGGTAGTGGGATGTAACAATGATCAGGATCCGGCGCCTCCTGACCAAGAACAAAATACGGATCAAGGCCCGGTAGATGAAAATAACAATGATACAAATGATCTCAATGGCGATACAGAGCCTGAAAACGACATGCCTGGCGATGATCAAAATGATACTATGAACAAAGATGATGAAAAGGATGCCAATCCAGATTCAGAAGATCCGATAGAGGACCCAAAAGATATGAATGATGCAAATAATCGAGACGATTAATTCAGGTGGCTGGTCTCATTAAAAAAGAAGGGCCCCTTCTTTAATCTGTTTCGAACTTTTAGTTTTAAGCCAAAAACCTGAAGATCAAATAGACCTTCAGGTTTTTTGTTATTCTTTTTTTCATTTTCAATAACTTAAATGAGGAAAAGAACATTTCAACTAACTGAGTTCTTATGTTGAGTAGCTAAATGTTCGCTTTTACATTTGTCTTTTGCCTGGTCTTTACGGTTGCTCAGGTTCCCCTTGTCCTTAAAGGATCAGTAGATGGTTAACAAAAGCCTAATAAGTTTAAATTGTATTTATACTTGAAGGGTAAAATTTTCAAAAAATTCTAAAAAATTATTGCCGGGTGAATTTAGGCCATGGTAATATCAAAGTAAGAAAAATCTAAACGTTTACATTTGGTTAATATTACTTTTTCCTATTTTTCGAGGAAAATATGTAAGCGCTTTTACCCTTAGGAGCAGATCGTATGGAATACAAACCAACTATAGAAGACGTAGCAAAACGCGCGAAAGTTTCTATTGCAACAGTGTCACGTGTAATTAATAAACAGGGTGGAGTAAGAAAGAAAACAGAGGAGAGAATTGTAAAAGCAATTAATGAATTAGGATATATTAGAAGTGCAGTTGCAAGAAGCATGAAGAAAAAGGAAACAAACACAATCGGTATTATTGTTCCCGATATCAGAAACCCCTTTTTTCCTTCAGTTGTTTCAGGCATTGAACGGATGGCCCGCGATAAAGGGTATTATACAATTCTCAGCAGTACCAATGAATCTCTTATTGTAGAAGAAGAGGTTGTTAAAATATTTATTGAGCGAGGGGTAGACGGAGTAATAATCACAACTGCGAATGAAAATGGTAACCACATTAAACTATTGCAGGAACAAGGAATCCCTCTTGTTGCAATTGATCGGGCAATTAAGCGTTTTGAAGTTGATACAGTATTGGTTGACAATATAAAGGGATCATATCAAGCAGTTCAACATCTGATCTTACAAGGACATAAAAACATTGCGATTATTTGCGGGCCTCAGAATACGACTCCTGGGTTTGAAAGGTTGCAGGGCTACAAGAACGCCCTTGAAGAATACAACTTACCTGTAAATGAAAGTTTTATAACGAATGGGGATTTTATGGAGGAGAGCGGTTATAAAGCAACATATAAATTGTTTCACTTACCAAAACGCCCTACCGCGATCTTTTCATCAAATAATTTAATGAGCATCGGGTGCATGAAAGCTTTGATGGAGCTTGAGTGGAAATTAGGTGAGGAGGTATCTTTTATTGGTTTCGATGATGTAGAGATTGCAACATTTATTACTCCAAAGCTGTCAGTTGTTTCTAGGCCTATGAATGCTCTCGGTGAAATTGCTTTTCAGTTGTTGCATGACCGTATCCACAGTAAGGAGAGTTTGCCAAAGCGAGAATACTTATTATCCCCAGAGTTAAAGATACGAGAGTCCTGCAGACTAAACAAACTAGTTTTCTAAACGTTTACATTTTGCAAAGGGAGAGAATATTTAATGAAAAAAAGTGGTATTTTAAATCCGGAAATTAATCAATTGATTTCAGAAACAGGTCATACAGATACTATTGTTATAACAGATGCAGGACTTCCGATTCCGGAAAATGTTACCCACAGAATTGATCTAGCCCTAAAAGAGGGACTTCCGGGATTTCTTGAGACTCTTGATACAGTTTTATCGGAATTGGAAGTAGAAAAGGTCATCCTTGCTGAGGAGATAAAAACGAAAAGTCCAGATATGAACGATGAAATTATGAGTCGGTTTCCAGAACTTGCAGTTGAATATGTACCACATACCGAATTTAAGCAACAGACCAAAACAGCAAGAGGGCTAATTAGAAGCGGAGAATTCACCCCGTATGCAAATGTTATTTTGGTTGCAGGTGTTGTGTACTAAATGAGTTATCATCTTCACTTTTTTTAGGGGGAGAAGGAAATGGATTCTATGTTACTCGAAATGAAACAAATTACAAAGGAATTTCCAGGGGTAAAAGCACTTGAAGGAGTATCTATAAAAATAAACCGCTCTGAGATTCTTGCTCTTATCGGGGAAAACGGAGCCGGTAAATCCACTCTTATGAAGATTCTTGCAGGTGCCCATCAACCAAGTAGCGGACAAATTTATCTGCATGGAAAACCAGTCACGATTGAAGGTCCAAAACATTCTCAAAATCTAGGGATAAGTATTATATATCAGGAATTTAACCTTATTCCACATATGAGTGTTGCAGAAAATATATTTATCGGTCGGGAACCTCGTAAAGCAAAAGGAATATTACATCGAAAAAAAATAAAGGAAGAAACAAGAAAGTGGCTTGATAAGGTAGGTCTAACCCAACTGTCATCTGACACGATTATTTCAGATTTGTCTGTGGCAGAGCAACAGTTAGTCGAAATTTCAAAGGCGCTTTCTTTCAACTCGCAGATTATCATCATGGATGAGCCAACAGCGGCTTTGAATGATGAAGATACTAGTAAGCTATTAAAGATCATGAAGGAACTGAAACAACAGGGTATAGGAATTATCTTCATTACTCACCGATTAGAAGAGGTGCAAGCAGTTGCAGATCGTGTTTCGGTTCTTAGGGATGGAAAATACATAGGTAGCTCATTAACACAAGCTATAACTAAAGATGAAATGGTAACCATTATGGTTGGCAGAGAACTGACAGAATTATTTCCTGAAAAGACTATTCCGGACAGTAGCAATTCTATCGAAGTAACAAATGTAAATGTACCAAATGTTCTTCAAAATATAAACTTTCAGGTTAAAAAAGGTGAAGTAGTCGGCATAGCGGGCTTATTGGGGGCTGGGAAAACGGAACTATCCAAGGCTTTATTTGGATTATATAAAAATATGAGTGGAACGGTAACGGTAGGTTCAATGAATATCTCCAGCCCAAAGCAGGCAATTGATGCAGGAATCGCTCTGGTTACCGATGATCGAAAACAGGAAGGGCTTGTTTTAGGTCTATCAGTATACGAGAATTTACTTCTTCCCGCTTATAGAAAAATATCTAGGTTCGGAGTTTTACAGAAAGACAAGAAAGATGAGATTGTAAATCGCTGGATAAATGATTTGAAGATAAAGGTGCATGATCCACATGTAGAAGTAAGGACACTCAGTGGAGGTAACCAACAAAAAGTAGTATTAGGTAAATGGCTGCAGATGAATCCGAAAGTGTTAATTTTAAATGAACCAACAAGAGGTATAGATGTTGGTGCCAAGGCAGAAATTTATCAAATAATGAAAAGGCTTACAGAAAAAGGGATCTCCATCATCATGTTTTCCTCTGATATGCCCGAGTTGCTGGGTTTAAGTCACCGGATTTTAGTCATGCATGGGGGGAGGATAAGCGCAGAATTGAACCAAAGCAAAGCTACGCAAGAAAACATTTTCTATTTTGCATCTGGAGGTGGGGTGAGTGTATAGTGTTCCTTCAACTAAAAAAGAACAAGTAAGAAAATCGAATAGAAACTGGAATGCTCTGCTGGAAAAATACCGTGTTTTGCTTATTTTTCTTGTTTTATGTATAGCGGCAGGGTTTCTATCTGATGCGTTCTTTACAATGAATAACATCATGAATGTTTTCAGACAGGTTTCAATTATTGCCATTATTGGAAGTGGCATGACGCTTGTCATACTGATAGCAGGTATTGATTTATCTGTAGGAGCAGTCATGGCATTTTCTGGCGCCATTCTAGCAGGCATCTTGACTGCAGGATTCCCTCTTTCTGTTGCTCTGCTAGGAGCATTGGCAGTAGGTCTCCTTTTTGGGGTATTTAATGGATTTGTTGTGGCAAGATTCGGGGTTCCTTCCTTTATTGTAACCCTGGCAACAATGGTAATTGCTCGTGGGATGACATTAGTTTATACCAAGGGTTATCCATTGGTAGTCAGCAATGAGCTATATCGTTATATTGGAAATGGCAAGTTTTTTGGAGTTCCAATTCCTATTATCATCATGTTTGCTGTCTTTGGATTTATGTATTGGATGTTAAAGTATACAAGCTTTGGACGTTATATTTATGCCATAGGAGGTAATGAAGAAACAGCGATTCTGGCGGGGATAAATGTAAAGTCGATCAAAGTAGCCGTTTTTGGAATCGCAGGTTTGTTATCAGCATTATCTGCAGTGATCTATACATCTAGATTAATGTCCGCCCAGCCGACCGCTGGATCAGGGATCGAATTGGATGCTATCGCAGCTGTTATTATTGGCGGAACCAGTCTCACAGGTGGGAAAGGGGGGGTAATAGGTACATTAATCGGGGCGCTAATAATGGGGGTTCTGGATAATGTCCTGAATTTAATGAATGTTTCTCCTTTTTATCAAAGTATCGCGAAAGGTCTTGTTATTCTAGTAGCTGTATTAGTAGATAGTAAGTTTGCAAGGATAAAAAAATAAGGTGATGGGGGTAAGATAATGAAAAATTTTTTTTCTTTATTAGCATTAGTTGTAGGCGTTTTGGGACTGGTTGGTTGCAGTATGGATGAGAGTAAAAGTACAACTACAGGTTCAGAAGCAAAAGATGATGGGAAACTAAAAGTAGGTCTTTCTATGAATACCTTAAATAACCCATTCTTCGTAGCAGTGAAAGAAGGCGCTGAAGCTCAGGCGAAAGAAAAAGATGCTACCCTTGTTGTGACAGACGCTCAAAATGATTCCGGCAAGCAGATGTCTGATGTTGAGAATCTATTGCAGCAAAATATAGATATATTAATAATTGACCCGGCAGATAGCGATGCAATTGCTGAGGGTGTTAAGAAAGCGAACGATGCGAAAATTCCTGTATTCACAATTGACCGTCAATCCAATGGTGGAGAAGTTATTACACACATTGGATTTGATGCTCTTAAATCCGGGACTATTGCAGGGGACTTTTTAAAAGAAACTTTAGGCGGTAAAGGGAAAATTGTAGAGATACAAGGGATTCTAGGCACAAGTGTAGGCCAGTTAAGAAGTGAGGGTTTCAATAAAGTTATGAGCCAGACCCCTGGATTTGAGATTGTTGCAAAACAGGCTGCCAATTTTGACCGCGGAGAAGCGTTAAAAGTAATGGAAGATATTCTTCAAGCAGAACCGGAAATTGATGGAGTATATGCCGCGAATGATGAGATGGCACTTGGTGCATTAGCAGCAATTGAAGCAGCTGGGCGTCTGGATGAAATCGTGCTAATTGGCTGTGATGCAGTAGATCCAGCTATAGATTCTATAAAACAAAAGAAAATGGAAGCAACTATAGCCGAACCTCCATTTTTCCTTGGAAAAGAAGCAATAGATACTGCTCTGAAAATTTCAGAAGATGAATCTGTAGAAAAAGAAGTGATTTTAGATTCCACACTGGTTACTCCAGATAATGTGGATAAAGTCAAAACTAAATAACTATCGGGGGATTTATAATGCCAAAGATTGTTGTCATTGGAAGCTATGTTGTAGATTTAATGAGTAGAGCTCCTCACCTTCCAAAGCCTGGAGAAACAGTTCTAGGGGGCCCATTTAAAATGGGCCCTGGAGGCAAAGGCGGCAATCAGGCAACCGCCGCGGTACGATGCGGATCAAACGTAACTTTTGTAACTAGATTGGGTGATGATGTATTCGGAAGGGAAGCATTAGAACACTTTAGGAGGGAGCGTGTTAATACTCAATATATAAAGCATGATAAAGATGAAGCAACCGGAGCCGCTTTAATTAGTGTAGATCAGCAAAGCGAGAATAGCATTGTAGTGGCTCTGGGTGCCTGCGGAAAGATATCAGAAGGAGATGTATTAGAAGCAGAGGCAGAAATAAAGGAAGCCGATATAGTTTTGCTTCAATTGGAAACCAGTATTGAAGCTGTTGTAGCGTCGGTAAGGTTATCAGCCAAGCATGGTGTTCCTGTAATATTAAACCCTGCCCCTTTTCAGAAATTTTCTAAAGAGATTCTTAAGGATGTCAGCTATATAACTCCCAATGAAACAGAAGCTCACGAATTAACGGGAGTGGAAGTGATAGATGAACATTCAGCGTTAATCGCTGCAAAAAAACTTTATGAACTGGGAGTTAAGAACGTCATTATTACGTTGGGAAAACAGGGAGCGTTCCTATACACTGGTGGAGAAAAAGGGAAACTAATACCGGGTTTTACTGTTGATGCCATTGATACAACTGGAGCAGGAGATGCATTTAACGGAGGTTTCGCTCACGCAGTGGCAAGCGGGAAATCAATAACTGATGCGATGATTTTCGGAAATTGTGTGGCGGCGCTATCTGTTACAAAAATAGGAACAGCTCCAGCAATGCCAATAAAGACGGAAATAGATGAATTCTTAAAGCATAATGGTGTACTGATATAGTGCTACACATCATACTGTACATTATATTTTGATTATATGAAGGTATCAAATGACGGAAAAATATCAATGGGTGAATTGATTCATCCAAAAGTAGAAGCAGAACTTGTACTTGTGTTAAAAAAGGATCTTGAAGGTGAAGACCTATCAATTGACGATGTTTTACATATAAACAAATAAATAAACAGTAGCTAAGAGAAACATTCATTCACCTCGGAAAGCCGTTATAACCTGCATTTGGTTGAACGGCTTTTTTTATAAGGCAGTTCAATGTTTTCCGAAGAAGAATGCTGGAAGCTCGCTGTATAATTTTAATTATTAACTAATCAATAAAATATATTGATATTTACAAATACTCAGAATATAATTTAACCAACAAGTTAATAAAAATAAAGGAGAGAAGGTGGCACAAATGACGGTAGAAAGTTTCGAGGCTAAACTGGCTGCAGACAAGAAGATTGAGCCGAATGATGAGATGCCAGACGAGTATCGGAATGCAGCTTTACGAATGATGAAATTCCATGCAAGCAGTGAAATTGTAGGTGCCATACCAGAAGCGGAATGGATTCCTTATGCACCTAGTTTGTTCAGGAAAAGGGTTTTGATCGCCAAGGTACAGGATGAAGTAGGCCACGGCCAAATCTTAATGCGGGTGGTCGAAGATCTCGGATGTTCAAGAGAACAATTTATCCAGGATATTTTGGACGACAAGGCTAAATATTTAACCGTGTTTGATGAAGAATATGAGAGTTGGGCTGATATCGGGATGATTGGCTGGCTGGGTGACGGGGCTGAAATCGAAAGGCAGCATACCTTAAAAGATGCGAGCTATGGCCCGTATGCAAGAGCGATGCACAAAATTGTTTATGAAGAAGCGTTCCACTATTCACAAGGCAGGGACCTTATCGCTACCTTGATGCAAGGAACAAAGGCGCAAAGGGATATGGTACAGGAGTCGTTTAATAAATGGTGGTGGCGGGCCATGGTTTTATTTGGGCCTCACGACAGTGAATCAACTCATTCAAAGGTTCTGATGAATTTCAAATTAAAAATCAAGTCCAATGATGAGTTGCGTAATCTTTTTTTAAATAAATTTGTCCCCCGTATTAAGAAAATGGGACTGGAAATTCCTGATCAAACGCTGCAATATGATGAGAGTAAAGGTAGTTGGAAGTACAAAGACCCAGATTTTACAATCTATAAAAATAGTAAAAGCTTGCCGTCCCATCAGCGGCGTTTAAAATTCCTGCGGCAAAGCTATGAAACGAATGGATGGGTCAGAAGATTAGTTGAATTGGATAACATCCCGAAAGCTTTATAACTGGAGGAACAGAGATGGAAAGAACAAAAGAAGAGACAATCTTTGAAGTGTTTAGAATGGATAAACGTGGGACCCCCTATACACACGTGGGTTCTGTCGTTTCCGGAGATCCAGATATTGCACTATTAACAGCCCAGGAATGTTACGGCAGGAGAGAAGGCTGTGCCGCGATTTGGGTTGTACGGCGTTCAAATATCACGATGACAACAGAAGAAATGGAAGATGAATTTACCGTAAGCAGGGAAAAGATGTATCGTTTACCCGGGTTAAGAAAGAAGAAACGTAAGAAGGGTGATGGCAATGATTCAAGCGAATCAACTGGCTAAGGAACTATTATACATGGCCGATGACGAATGGGTTATTGGTTCTTTTCTGGCAGAGATGTCTGGCGGGGGGCCGTTTGTGGAAGAAAATGTAGCTATTTCATCTATAGCCCAGGACGAAATTGGCCATGCAGAAATTATTTATAATGAAATACTAGATTTAGATTCTGCTTTTCAATGGGAAAGTGCTGATGGTTTTGTGCATCAAAGGCCCGTATCTGGATTTAAAGTATCGGCGTTGGTTTCTGCGAAAACAATAGATTGGGCAGCGATTATCGTCCAGCATTATTTTTACGAAGCGGCGGATCAATACAGAGTCAGCCAACTAATAGAAGTTGTTGAAGGGCGGACCAAGAATGTATTGGGTCAAATGGCACGTGAAGAACGGTATCATCATCGGCATTGGCATACATGGTTAAGCAAAATGTCGGCAACTTTGGAAGGAAAGCGTAGGATACAAGAGGAAATTTATCATTATTGGCCAAAATTAGCAGGGTTTTTTCACGGGACATTCCTTGCTGATGATCAAACAACATTCCAATCCGTCAAAAAAGAATTAACCACACTTGGATTTGCTACTCCTGAAATAAAGGAAGGGTTTTCAGGACGTGGTGTTTTATCGGATGATGTAAAACTACTCATTACTCGGAGCAGAGTATTGGTTGAAGGGATGAGCGGAGGAAAATGGTAAACAACATAGATACGGTCAATGAAAATATCATATGGGAATGTCTTTATGATGTTGAAGACCCGGAACTTCCTATTAGTATCGTTGATCTGGGAATTGTAAATCAGGTAGCAATTGTACGAGATGAAACGGTAAATAACGGCAGCAAAGTCTTTGTAGACATTACGCCTACATTTACGGGCTGCCCGGCATGGAAAGAAATTGAAAAGAGAGTAATTGAGAATGTTAGTTTGATAGAAAATGTTACGGAGGTGCAAGTGAGGTTAAATTATAGTACTGAATGGACTCTCGAGAAAATTTCTCTAAAAGGGAAAGCGAAATTAAATGAATTTGGGGTAGCGATGTCCAAAATATGGAGAGGCAAGGAAATCGTTCGCTGTCCAAGATGCAAAGCTACAAATGTATCGAGGGAAAATGAATTTGGTCCAACCTTATGCAAGATGATCTATTATTGCAATGATTGCCGTGAACCATTCGAAGCGTTAAAAAGTCTTTTATAGGTAGATACATCATATGGTGTATTCGGTTTGTACGATACTTGATGACTGTATTTTTTGTAAACGTTTTCAAATATGAAATTGGGAAAGAAGGGATTTGCCTTGCATGAGGTTTTCATAATAGAGGGGGTTAGATCCCCAATTGGAAAGGTAAAAGGGGCATTTTCTCAAGTCCATCCGAACGATTTAGCTTCATATGTGATGCAATCTTTATTTGAAAAAACACAGATTCCAGCAGAGGATGCAGAATTAGTCGTATTCGGATGCATGAATATGATTGGTGAACAATCCTTGAATATTGGCAGGAACGCATGGCTTTCGGGTGGGCTGCCCATCCATGTCCCGGCCGTTTCGATGGATTATCAGGGGGGATCCGGATTACAAGCGATCAATACGGCAGCAGGCCTCATTCAGACTGGACAATATCATTTGATCGTAGCTGGCGGGGTGGAAAACTTATCAAGGGTTCCTTTTGGTTCAGGTCCTTCCCATTACGGAAATCCAATATCCGACAGCTGGGTGTCCCAACATCAGTCTGTTCATCCCGGTTATTCTGCTGAATTAGTCGCCGAAAAGTATGGATATACGCGGAGGGATTTAGATCACTTTGCCTATCAAAGCCATCTAAAGGCTGCACGTGCAAGAAAGGAAGGAAGATTCGCAAAAGAAATTGTCCCCTATCAACTTTCTGATGGAAGGTATATCGAACACGATGAGTGCATCCGTGAGAATGTTCAATTTGAGAAAATGACAACCTTATCAACACCTTTTAAAGAGGATGGGGTGGTTACCGCAGCAAATTGTTCCGCGTTGGGAGATGGGAGTGCTGCGCTGTTATTAGCAAGTAAGGCATATATCGAAAAGCATAACATTCAGCCACGTGCGAAAATTGTTTCCCAGGGAGTGGCTGGGGTGGACCCGACTCTTATGTTGATGGGAACGGTTCCTTCTACAACGAAAGCGTTACATGCCCGCGGTCTTTCGATTCAGGATATTGATGTGTTTGAAATCAATGAATCCTTTGCTTCAGCCTTGCTTGGGTGGATGGAAGAATTGGATGTTGAAGAAAAAAAGGTGAATCCAAACGGGGGCTCGATTGCATTGGGTGATCCAGTAGGAGCGACCGGCGTCCGGCTTATCCTTTCGTTATTAAACCAGATGGAACACCGTGACCTGGAAATAGGTGCAGCGACAATCAATTGCGGAGGAGGAATGGGGGTTACCACCATCATTGACTGCAATGTTTCCTTGTAATAGGAATTAGAAAGAAAGGCAATATTCAAGATGTAACGTTAGAAACTCATCATTGGATAGTAAGGAAAGAATCCTAAACAAGTGGAATAATCTATATCAATCTAGCTTATTAATAAAATACGGGGAGTGTTGTTATGTCTATGATTGTAGCTCAAACTGTTTTTATAGCGAAACAGGATCACGAATCAAGCGTTAGCAGTATTATACAAGAGTTAATAACAGAGACTGCTAAAGAGGAAGGCTGCCTTCAATATGAAGGTTTTCAAGAAAGGAGAAATCCAGCAACGTTTGTCGTTCTCGAAAAATGGAGAGATAAAGAGGCTTTCTCCCAACATTCGAAACAACCACATTTAGCAGATTCAATCAATAAAATGGAAGATTTGCTGGAAAAGCCATTTTCCATTACTTTTTACAATCAGCTATAAAAAATGTTGGAGGTGTGAAATATGCTTCTTCAGGATCTGTTAATTCGAACCGCTGAACGTAAACGAAACAAGATTGCCTATATCTCGAATGATACAGCTTTTACATGGTCGCAAATCAATGCAAGGGTAAATCAATTATGCGCTTTTCTTAAGGATCTTGGAATAAAAAAGGGAGACAGGGTTGCCTATTTTGGATTGGACTTTCACCAACAGGCAGAGGTGATGTTTGCCTGTGCAAAAGCGGGCTTTATCCGGGTCGGAGTGAACTGGAGATATGGTGAGCGGGAAGTGAATTATATATTTGAAGATTCTGGGCCAAAAGTTTTATTAGTAGATCAAAAGACAGCAGAACTCGGTAAGAAAGGTGCGAAGGATTGTTCGATTCCTTTTGTGATTGGAGTTGGGGAAAATCATGGCCTGAAGCATGATTATGAAACCTGTATCCGCCCTCAGCCCATGAATGAAATAAAGATGCAGCATAAACAAAATGATATCATCTCGCTTTGTTATACAACTGGATCTACCGGTTTGCCAAAGGGGGCGATTTGGACTCAGGGGAACCTAATAAACTCACTAGTAAATGGAATACTACATATGGGACTGAGAAAAGACGATATCTGGATGCACGCTCTACCCGCTGCAGGGGTACCGATTGTGTCTATGCTGGTCAATTGTTATTGGGGTAACACGAATGTTTTAATGCCTTATTTTGATCCGGAACTTGCTTTACGGTTAATAGAAGAGAAAAAAGTTACCGCTGCCCTTTTTGTTCCAACGATGATCCAAATGATGACTTCCCATCCTAAATTCGACGAATATGATGTGTCTACTCTAAGATTAATTACGTATGGATCTTCTCCTATGTCCCCAACAAATATCGTAGAAACGTTTAATAAATTCAATTGTGATTTGCAACAATGGTACGGAAGTACAGAAAATACCGGTGCATGGGTTAGCTTTCTTGACCCGGATGAGCATCAATTTGCGATTCATAATAATCGTACCGATATATTGGCATCATGCGGAAGGCCGGCATCCCATGTCGATATCAAAATCGTCGATGATAACGGGGTGGAGGTGCCTGCCGGACAATCAGGAGAAATCACGATTAAAGGTGATGTGATCGTTCCGGGATACTGGAAGGATGAAGTTAAAACAGAGCGGACCATCCGCGATGGATGGCTCTATACGGGCGATATCGGAAGATTTGATGAAGAGGGAAGATTATATTTGCTGGATCGGGCAAAATTCCGGATTATAACGGGTGCTTATAACGTATTTCCAGTTGAAGTTGAGAACGTGATTAATGAGCATCCTTCGGTTGCCGAGGTATGTGTTGTAGGTGTTCCGGATGAAAAATGGGGAGAAGTGGTTTTGGCGGAAGTGAGGCTGAAGCCAAATCAAAGTGTAACAGATTCCCAGATTATCAATTTTTGCAAAGATAAGATCGCTAGATATAAAGTACCTAAACGGATCGTGTTTGTTTCTGATTTTCCGAGAGGTGCAACTGGAAAACTGTTGAAGTTGGAAGTGAAAAATAAATATCAAAAAGCTGTATTGAAATAAGCAATGGCAACATGCTGCTGTTTGATGAAACAATTCTATTCCGAAGATCTTTGGTGAAGTAAAAAGCCATCTTGCGGGGGCGGAACAATGAATCGTGCAGGAAAGAAAATGATTGAACAATGGGTAACACCGATTGGCGAGGGAATCTGGCAAATTGAATTGCCGCAAATGGAATCGCAAACAGCAAACGTATTTTTAATTGAAGATGAAACGCTTACATTGATTGATAGCGGGCCGCCCTATGACAATTGTCTGGAGGTGCTGCATGAAGGGCTGCGTTTTCTTGGGTATAAATGGGCCGATATCGACCTGCTGATTTTAACGCATCCCCATATTGACCATATCGGAGGGGCGGCCTTTTTACCTGATCCTCCTCAAGTCTACGCTTATCAAGAAACAATGGCTGAGATTGGAAGCTATGATCAGTATATTGATAGGTGGATGAAATTACCACATTTGCTTGCTTCCGAATATCCGGATTTACGCGGGATTTTTTTAAGTCAGCTCAGCCTCGATTGGTTTGAAGGCTTTTTCCCAAGAGGAGGCTCTTTACAGATAACCCGAGAATTAGTCGATGAAGAGAGAATTTCACTTGGGAAAAGAGAATTAGAAGTGATTTATACTCCCGGGCACAGCATGAAGCACGTGGGCCTGCTTTTAAAACAAGAGAAGCTATTCTTTTCCGGTGATTACATGCTGCAGCGCGGACCTGCTTTAACCCGGTTAATGGGCGATCAAGTGGATGCCTTTGTACAGAGTATAAAACGTGTTGAACAGTTGGATATCGACAGAGTTCTTCCCTCGCACGGACATCCCTTTTCATTTGAAACCGGTTTACAAAAGGTTGCTGAATTGGTGTCCAGACAGGAAGAAAAGTTGAAACGGGTCTTATCCGATTCTCCCAAAACGGCCATCGACTTGTTTATCGCTTATTTCGGTATGAAAAATGCTTCATTAGAAAGGGTCGGGATTGAATTTACCGGAGTGGATACGTTTATTAAGCATTTGTTAAAAGACGAAATGATTAAACAGGAAGGACTTCACTATTTTCTAAATGATTAATCTGCCGAATTTGAAAAAAAGCAGGCTATCTTATTCAGATTAACGATAGCACGAATGCAAACACTGAATTGCGGGGGTGGTAAGGCAATGTTGTTAAGTAAGTATTTTGAAGACATTGAAGTCGGGGAAGTGGAAGTTTCCCGAAGAAGAACGATTACCGAAGCAGATATCAATCAGTTTGCCAATTTAACATGGGATATTCATCCGCTCCATACAGATGAAGGCTATGCACAGAGTACGATTTTTAAAGGGAGAATTGCCCACGGATATTTAATTTTATCGTATGCAGGTGCATTGGCGATTCCAACAAGTCCCGGGCCGCTTCTTGCCAATTATGGGGTTGACCGCCTCCGTTTCGTAAGGCCATGCCGGATTGGCGATTCCATTTTTGTAGAACAAAAGGTTGTAGAGAAAGAGGATAAACAAAATGGTATGGGTGTTGTAACGTTAGAGCTTAAAGTGAAAAACCAAGCCGAACAGGATCTGGTCCTGCTTGTTCAAAAAGTGCTGGTTGCGAGTAAAGATTTATAGTGAAGGAGGGATTGGAATGGAAGAGTCATCCGTTTTATATGAGCAGAAAGAAAAAGTTGCTATTATCAGTCTAAACAGGCCGCATTCACTAAATGCGATGAATGATGAAATGGGCAGCCGGTTAATGGAAGCATTACAACAGGCATCACACGATCCTTGCATACGGGCTGTTATTTTGACAGGAAAAGGGAAGGGCTTTTGTTCAGGAGAAGATTTGCAAGGCGGCACAAGCGGTTTCTCCCCTGAAAAGGTGTTAAAAGAGAGATATATGCCGCTTATTCATTTGATTAGAGGGATGGATAAACCGGTCATCGGTGCTATTAATGGCGCTGCGGCTGGAGCCGGTTTCAGCTTAGCGCTTGCTGCTGATATACGAATCGCCTCGGAAACCGCGAAATTTGGCCAGGTTTTTGTAAATATCGGATTTATTCCGGATGCTGGAAGTACGTATTTATTGCCCAGATTAATAGGGAACGGGATCGCTTTGGAGATGATGCTGACCGGGGAAATGATTACTGCCAATCAGGCACTTCAGTACGGGATTATAAATCGGGTCGTCCGAAAAGAAGATCTGTTATCGCAAAGCCTTGCCCTGGCAAATAAACTGGCTGGTCGTGCCCCGCTTGCCATCGGATTCACAAAGAAACTAGTCTACCAGCAGGAAAAAGAGATCTTGAATAAACAAATGGAGCTGGAAGCTGAGATCCAGGACCAACTAGCGTATACCGAAGATTTTAAAGAAGGTGTTCAGGCATTTCTGGAAAAAAGAAAACCGGACTTCAAAGGTGAATAAAGATATTTTTTTGCCATTACATTTTACTTAATGATTAATAAAAATATTGAGGAGGGATCACATGAAAACGTTAGAAAATAGAGTGGCAATTATCACCGGTGCTGGCAGAGGACTTGGAAAAAACGATGCCATGGTCCTTGCCAGGGAAGGAGCTACACTGGCTCTGGCTGATATAAGGGATTCTGTACACAATACCAAACAGGAAATTGAAGATGCGGGTGGGAGAGCATCGTCCTATGTATTTGATCTAAGATCAACAGAAGGAATTCGATCTTTTGTAAAAAATGTAAAAGAAGAATTCGGAAGGATCGATATATTGATTAATAACGCTGCCAACGTAACCAATATAGCACCGATCACTAAAATGGATGATGAAAAATGGCAATTGGATGTGGATGTAAACTTAACGGCTGTCTATCAATTGTCTAAAGAAGTGCTTCCGATCATGAAAGAGCAGAATGGAGGCCGAATTATCGGAATGGCTTCTGTGGCAGGGACACTTGGAGGGTATGGCCAGGCAGGCTATTCTGCAACAAAGATGGGAACGATCGGTTTAATGAAAACACTTGCATTGGAAGGAGCGAGATATGGCATCACCGCTAATGCAATTGTTCCCGGCATCATCAATACGGAACTGGCTAAGGAACAGCGCGAAGTTAATTTCCAAATGAGTGAACGGATGAGAAAACGGATTGCTATGGAACGCTTTGGAGAGCCGGACGACATTTCAGAATTAATTGCTTTTTTGGTTTCGGAACGGGCAGGGTATATTACTGGCCAGGCCATTACCATAGCAGGAGGATTAGACTTATTTACTTTTTAACGAAAGAGAGGGACGAGATATGGTTAATCAAGAGAATCCTATAATCGTGGCAGGCTGCCGAACTGCTTTCGGCCAGTATGGAGGCATTTTGCGGGATGTCCCTGCTACTAAACTAGGTGCCAGTGTCATAGAACAATTGATTCAAACTGAAAAGATTAGCAGGGATGATGTTTCCAAGGTAATCATGGGACACTGTATCCCATCCGTAGATGAAAACGTTCCGGCCAGGCAGGTTGTGATCGAAGCTAATCTTCCGAATCATGTACCATCATTAACGATCAATCGAGCATGTTGTTCATCGATGACCGCAGTTGGGCTTGCCTATTCGGAAATTCTCGCTGATCCAAATTCACTAATTATCGCTGGCGGAATGGAGAATATGAGCAGGGTTCCGATCCCGATACCTGATTTGCGCTGGGGGAGCCGGTTGGGGTCGATAACCATACAAGATCCACTTGTATTGGCTGACCCGATTAGAGGGAAAACAGCAGCTGAAGATGCGGGAGCGATTGCGGTCGAACATGGAATCGGCCGTGAACTCCAGGATGAGTGGGCCTATGTTAGTCAGCAACGATATGAATCTGCGAAAAAGAGAGGCATTTTTGCCGAAGAGATACAGGGGATCGAAGTGGTCAATAAACGAAAAGAAATCATGTTTTTGGAAGACGAGTTTCCAAAACCGGCTACGACTCTAGAGAAATTATCGAAGCTTGCTACCATTTATAATAGCCCCACTGTTACTGCCGGAAACGCGCCTGGATTGGATGCAGGAGCAGCAGCACTGGCAATTACGAGTATGGAGAAAGTACGAAATAAAGAACTTTCCCTATTAGCTGAAATTGTTGCATATACAGAGATTTGCGGGGATTCGGGTGACATTGCTACTACTCCTGCAAGAGCAATTATTCAGGCCTTGGAAAAAGCAAACCTGTCATTTGCTGATTTGAAGTTATTAGAAATAAATGAAGCCTTTGCAGCTGTTCCTCTAACGAGTACAAAAGTGTTAGCTGAAACGTATGGTACGAGTTGGGATTTGGTAAAGGAAATAACAAATGTAAACGGCGGTGCCATTGCAATCGGCCATCCTGTCGGTGCCTCAGGAGCGAGAATCATATTGACATTGGCTCTTGAACTCAAAAGAAGAGGGGGCGGCTATGGGGCAGCTGCTATTTGTGGCGGCATGGGACAGGGAGATTGTGTCATTATTAAAGTTTAGGAATGATAGGGTATGAATATTGTCGTTGTGAAATCACCTTAAACCCAGAATGTTTTCTGCAATCGTAAGCTTGTAAAAAGGTACCAAACTATTCATATTTTCGGGAGGGTTCATATGGCAATCAATGTAGGGCAATGGGTAACACATTGGAGTAAAGTGACTCCAAACAAAACGGCTATCATTTTTGGGAAAGAAAACTATACCTATCAAGAGTTCAATCACTATGTTAACCGATATGCACATACACTAAGAAAGTTAGGGATAAAAAAGGAAGAACAGGTTGCCTGTATGTCCATGAATTCACCGGAGTTCCTGTTTCTTTTTTTCGCTTGTGCTAAGCTTGGCATTCGTTTTGTCCCAATCAATATAAGGGCAGTTGCCAGCGAATTAAAATACTTCATTGAGATGTCGGAAGCTAAGGCTTTATTTGCTCAAACAGCCTTTCAGAGTGTAGTCGAGCGGGCAGAGCTAAAACTGGAGCACACCTATTATTTTGATCCTACTTACGAAGACTTGCCTTCTGTTGAAAGGGTTTTATCGTCCGATGATTCGGAAATAGGGGATAAAGGAGTCACCTGGGAATCGGATTTAGCCATTTGTTTTACATCAGGTACGACAGGAAATCCAAAAGGGGCTGTACTGACGCACAGCAATATATTTTGGGTAACCACCCAAATGATCATCGGCTATAATTATACCTCGGAAGATGTCTGGATGGTTGCGATCCCGTTATGTTTTACCGGCGGCCTGGTGCCGGCAACGATGCCTTGTATCCATAGCGGAGGAACCATGGTATTAGAAAAAGAAATAAAACCAAATCGGATCCTGCACCTGATTGAGGAGCACAAGGTATCCGCAGCATTAGTGGTTACTTCTGTTTGTCAAATGCTCACCCAGGATGAATATTTTGCCGAAGCTGATTTGAGCTCCTTTAAGGCATTGACCATTGGGGCAGCACCTATTCCGCCGGTCATTGTTGAACGGTTCAAACAAAAAAATGTCCGGATTTCAAATGGATATGGCATAACGGAAGGCAGTGCCTGTGAGGCATTTCTGCCTGTGGAGGATATGGAAACACGCAATGGGGCTTACATGCCTTGTATCTACACGGAAATGATCGTTATCGATGATCAAGGAATTGAATTGATAGATGGGGAGATTGGTGAAGTGGCGCTTCGCGGTCCAGTCTGTTTCAAAGAATACTGGAAAAATCCAGAAGCCACGAAAAGCTCCCATATTAATGGCTGGTTTAAAACAGGAGACTTAGGCTACAAGGATGGGGATGGATATTTCCGTCTGGTAGATCGAAAAAAGGACATGATTATTACCGGAAGTTTAAATGTATACAGCACAGAAGTAGAAAGTGCTTTGTTAAGAATGGAAGAGATTAAAGAATGCGCGGTGATCGGGCTGATCCATGAAAAGTGGGGGGAAGCTGTTACGGCTGTTATCGTACCAAAAATAGAAGGAACGCTTACGGAAGACCAAGTAGTTAACTATTGCCGAGAGGTTCTTTCAGACTACAAATGCCCGAAAAAAGTCATCATTACGGATCAACTTCCTTATAATACATCGGGAAAATTACTCAAAAGAAAGCTAAGAGACCAATTTACAAATGTTTTTTCCATATAATCATATTTCAGTTCCCTATGCTCATCCTAACTGACCGTAAATGGTAATCTCGGAAAATATCATTTTGAGAGGTTCGGATATCAATATCCCGTCTATTCTCATAAAAAAGGAGAAAATAATCATGAGTATAGCTTATAGAGAAGAACATGACATGTTCCGGAAGAGTGTCCGGAAATTTTTACAAAAGGAAGTAGTACCTTATTTTAAAGATTGGTATAAGGAACGGCAGGTTCCCAGGGAGATATGGATGAAATTTGGAAGCCAGGGCTTTCTGTGTCCCTGGCTCCCGGAAGAGTATGGCGGAGCAGATTTGGGATTTGAATCTTCGGTGATTGTTTCCGAGGAATTGGCAAAGGCTGACGCCGATATCGCTTTTTCCCTTCATTCGGATGTGGTAGTACCCTATATCGCTGCGTATGGAAATGAGGAACAAAAGCAGCGCTGGCTTCCAGGCTGTGCCAGCGGTGAACTGCTTACAGCCATTGCCATGACCGAGCCTGGAACCGGTTCTGATTTGGCTGGCATTGAGACGACCGCAGTCAAGGATGGCTCGGATTATATCATTAACGGCCAAAAGCTGTTTATCACGAATGGATGGGATTGTGATCTGGCGATAGTTGTTTGCAAAACTGGCAACAGCCCAAAACAACACCACAATTTAAGCATACTTGTTATTGAAGAAGGTACTTCCGGATTTATAAAAGCCAAGAAGATGGAGAAAATGGGCCGCCATACGGAAGGAACCGCTGAACTAGTATTCGAAGATTGCCGCGTACCTCAAAGCAATCGATTAGGAGAAGAAGGCAAAGGGTTTTATTACCTAATGGAAAAATTGCAACAGGAAAGATTGGTCGCGGCCCTGGGAGCATTAACTGCAGCAGAAAAGATGTTTGAAGAAGGTCTCGAATATGCAAAGACAAGAAAGGCATTCGGGCAGCCTATCGGGAAGTTTCAGCATAACAGCTTCAAGCTGGCGGAAATGGCAACGGAAATCGAAATTGGGAGAACCTTTTTCCAAGAACTGGTCAACGAACATATTGAAGGCAAAGACATCGTAAACAAAGTCTCGATGGCTAAATGGTGGATTTCAGAAATGGCTAATCGCGTTGCGTATGACTCCCTCCAACTGCATGGAGGATATGGTTATATGGAGGAGTACCCGATTAGCCGCCAGTATCAGAACGTCCGCGTAGATACGATATTTGCCGGGACTACGGAAATTATGAAAAGCATCATTGCTAAAAATTTAGGCCTTTGATCTCTTGAAATAAATGGGTTTTTAGATAAAAACACAACCGATGTGGGGTAACATGATTTACTTCTTGGTAAGTAAGTATCAGTTACCTCCTTTTCGTTTACTTCAAGGGAGTGACCAGTTCAGGCAGGGAGGACTTGCCAAGCTTTAAACTTGAACCAGAGTTTATTGGCAATCTGTTATTGAGTATATTATTTTAATTATTTGTTAATAAAACTATATCGATTGAACTAATTCCTTACAAAGGATAACATATATAATAGAATGAAAAGTTTTCACTATCGTTATTTCGGGATTGAACTGAGCTGAATGAGAATTTTTCACATCACCATATCAGAAAAACTACTTTTCATGGAGGAAATCAATGCAAAATGCGGATGAGAAGGTTGAGAAAAATAAAACCGTAAAAAAAAGAGGCCGTCCCCGTCTTGATGGAAACAATAAAGAACATGTGGAAAAACGAAACGAAATCATTGAAACGGCTGCAAAAGTTTTTCGGGAATACGGATACGACGCTGGTACGATAAAGGATGTAGCAGAAGTTCTCGATGTAACCACTGCAAATGTTTATTACTATATAAAAAGTAAGGAAGAACTGTTGTATGAGATCATCCTAAGATCGCTTAACTTGGGATTGAAGAAGCTGGATGAAATTGAAAAATCGCTTGATTCCGGGGAAAGATTAAAGAAACTAATGGAAGTTCATGTGAAATTAATCATTGATGAACGAAATATGTTCACAGTCTTATTTGATAGTAAAGACCGCCTTGATACGGAGCATTACTCCATTATTCGCGAAAAAGAAAATCAATACTTAAATTATTTCAGAAGAGCCATTAAAAATGCTATTGATGATCAGCTTATTCCGCCAATAAGCATTGATAATGGGCTGCATGCCATTATGGGCATGTGTAACTGGGTTTATAAATGGCATAAAAAAGATAGAGACCCATCATATAAAGAATTAGCAGACGATTGGTTCAGGTTGATTTCTCAACGAAAGTAAACCGCCAGAGCATAAGCTAAAGATGTATGTAAAGCCATAACTAAAAAAGTTCAATAAATAGTAGTAAGAAAAGTACCCCTTCTGGCCATTTAGAAGGGGGTTATTATTAAGGACAAGCTTTGAAAACGCTACGTACATGGGCGAAAGTTTCCGACGCATATTCGTGGTACTGCTGTAGGTGGAGGTTATAACGTTGGTCGTTTCGGTCAGCAATGGCTCCAATTGTAATAGGGGTCATTGCCGAAGTAAATTCAATCGGGTTTGGTTTGGCGACCCCATAATTTAAATAATTGAAGATTGAAATCATTATTGTATTTTCCCTGATTTGTAATCATCCACTATTATATTAATAACATTACATGGTTCTTGTGCTATTGTTTTGTTAGAATTTTTATTACCATTGTATGTTATTAAAGCCTTCCATAGAGCCCATCCTCTTGCTCTGTTCCAAGTTTCTTTATCCATATTTAAAACATTCTTGAATATCTTTCTACTATTTTTATCAAAAAATGTCCAGCCATCTATTCTTTCTTTTTATCTTTTTCCATTTTGGCCAGTATCGGTTTGTGCACCTGGTTAGCTAGAAAAACGAGCCTAATAGCATCGCTGAGATTGGGGATCTTCTGTCATATATTAACCTACCTATTGATGCTGTTTCTAAAAAGATTCTTTAAGCACATATGTCATCTATTTAGGTGTATTGATGGGCTTGGCTATCAGTTTTTATAGTGTTGGTGCTCACTTGGCCATACTGGAGATGACAACGAATGACAAAAGGGACCATTTTTTGTATGTGCAGGGAATCGTCGGAACAATCGGGAATTAACAGGACCTATATTAGCTGGGTGTAATTCGGAATATCCAGATTATAAATGGGTAGATGCTTCAGGTGAAGGTATTGACTGAGTTGATGACGTCGCTACGGCAGCGATTGTTTACTTAAACCACTATGAACAAACTGGGAATAAGAAGTCGCTGGATAAAGCCAAAAAGGCATTAAACTTTGTCATGTATATGCAAGCGGAAGACGACGAATTTTATAACTTTATCAATACTATTGCACTGAACTAAAGTGACTTATAATAATAGTTACAAGCCAACAATGAGTACCGAAGAAGGAAGGGAAAAGGATGAATTTAGGAGCTATAGAAGCAGGAGGAACAAAATTCGTTTGTGCAGTCGGAAATGAACAAGGAGAATTCATCCAAAGAGTTTCATTTCCAACAACAACTCCCGAAGAAACCATGGGGAAAGTTATTGACTTCTTTCAAAATTACTCATTATCTGCAATTGGCATCGGTTCTTTCGGGCCTGTTGATTTAAACGTTGATAGTCCACAATATGGATACATTACCATGACGCCAAAGGTCCAGTGGCAAAAATTTGATATTTTTGGTGCATTGAAAAAGCATTTTCACATCCCAATCGGATTCGATACAGATGTAAATGCGGCTGCCTTTGGGGAAAAGGTCTGGGGAGCAGGCAGTGATGTAAACAGCTGTATTTATATGACAGTAGGGACAGGCATCGGTGTTGGTGCGGTTGTCGAAGGAAAATTACTTCATGGGCTTACTCATCCTGAAATGGGACATATTCTTGTCCGCAGGCATCCATCCGATCAATATGAGGGGAAATGTCCTTATCATAAGGATTGCCTAGAAGGTCTTGCGGCGGGCCCGGCGATTTCAGAAAGATGGGGAAAAGCAGGAGTTGAGCTTCAAGGACGAGCGGAGGTCTGGGAAATGGAGGCCGATTATTTAGCGCAAGCATTGGTGAATTACATATTGATTTTATCTCCAGAAAGAATTATTTTAGGAGGAGGCGTTATGAAACAGCTGCAGCTTTTTCCTCTAATTCGAAAGAGGGTTCAGGAACTGCTTAACGGTTACGTTCATCATGCAGCAATCCTATCGTCCATCAATGAATACATAGTTCCTCCAGGTCTGGGTGACAACGCCGGAATTAGCGGTGCCCTGGCTCTTGCAAACAAAGCAAAGAATACGGATATCTAGAAGATGGTATAATTATTTTAAGAGAACATTACGAACGTTTGATACTAGGGGGCTTTTTAATGAATCAGCCATTGTTTTTGCAGCCGATTTTTCAGGAACGGATATGGGGCGGTACTGCTTTAAAGGAACGTTTTGGATATGATATTCCATCCAATCATACAGGAGAATGCTGGGCTATATCTGGACATCCGAATGGGCAGAGCGTGGTAAAGATTGGTCCACATTCCGGTAAAACGATTGGGGAGCTGTGGAAAAACAATCATGGCCTTTTTGGAAACTACCCGTCTGACGTGTTCCCATTGTTAACAAAAGTGCTTGATGCAAACGCAAATTTATCCGTCCAGGTTCACCCGGATGATGACTACGCAAAGGTGAATGAAAACGGAGAACTAGGGAAAACAGAGTGCTGGTATATTATTGATTGTAAAGAAGATGCCGAGCTTGTTTACGGGCATACTGCTCGCACGAAAGAGGAATTGATTCAGCAAGTAGAATCAGGAAACTGGAACGAGCTTCTCCGCCGGGTAAAAATCAAACCGGGCGATTTCTTCTATGTCCCAAGCGGCACGATTCATGCGCTTTGTGAAGGCACGCTTGTGCTGGAAACACAGCAAAGCTCCGACACGACTTACAGAGTCTATGATTACGACCGTACGGACCAGAGCGGAAAAAAACGGGAGCTTCATTTGAAAAAAGCGCTTGAAGTGACGGCTGTTCCTCATAACAATGTAAAGACAGAGACGAAAGTGAATGAGAAATCAGGTGCTACGATTACCACTTTTGTGGAGGCGGAATATTTTTCTGTTTATAAATGGAATATTAGCGGAAAATCTGCTTTCAAACAGGATAAGCCATTCATGCTTTTTAGTATTATTAACGGTGAAGGGCTTCTGAAAGTTGGAGTAGAAACCTATCAAACCGGTAAAGGTGATCATTTTATTTTGCCTGCAGACATTGGAGAGTTCACTCTGGAAGGAACGATGGAGATTATAGTTTCTCATCCGTGATCATTTTTCAAATATTGAATTTGTCCTCCTTTTCCTTGAAGGGGGCTTTTTTGATTTAAGTGTAATTGAATCCTGAGGATTTAGTTTTCTACTTTTGTGGCCTTTCTATATTGTCAGTTATGAAGTTTGATATTTCCGGTTCCATCCATCATTAAGGCTTCATTAGAAAAATGAATTATACAAGAAGTTTTAACAGTTGCTTCGCCGAAGTTGGCTCAGTTGAGAATTCTTCGGAGATGGAAGCCTATAAGGTTTCACCACTTCGTTGCAGGAAGAACTTTCTACTTCCTATTGAAAGAAACCTAATTGTTTAGGAGCAAAGAAAGGCTTCTTCGCTCCGCATTTTGGAACAGAACGAGCGATTTATTTTAAGAATCGAATGAAGTCTTCAAATGCTTCGTCATTTCCCCCTGTTTTAAAATAGACAATATCACCCGGTTGCAGCAATTCATCAAAAAGGTTTTTAATATCTTGTGGGTCTGAAAAATGATAGACATCTTGCTTGTTCATTCCAGCCGCAACAGCAGCTTTACCGATATCTTTGGCTAAAGAGCCTTTAGTAATTAGCTTATCAATTCCCAACTTTTCTACTAAATATCCCACTTTTTCATACTCTTCATCTGCATATTCACCAAGGGCCGCTATTCTTCCTAATACCGCAATTTTTCTCTGAAAGGGAATGGATAGTTTGTCGAGTGTAAGTAGACCACTATTTAAAGATGCCGAATTTGATTTCCAAGTGTCATCAATAATCGTAATTTGGTTGCGGCCTTTTATAATTTGAAAATGAGATTCTAATTGTGAAAAGGTTGCTAACCTATTAATTGACTTCTCTATATCGGCACCTATTTCAATTGCCGCTGCAATCGAAGCAATCGCATTGTATACATTGTGTTCTCCCAGCACTGGAATTTTCCCTTTATACTGTTGACCTTTATAGGCCAGTATATACTTCATGTTATTCTGTTGGAAATTAATCCTTTTTATCCGTAAGTCTGCTGTCTTACTTTTCCCATACGTCACAATTTTCCCCAAATATTTGGTGAAGTCCATAGATGAAATGTGTTCATCGTCCAGATTAATAATAAGTGTTCCTTTGTTACCGAGGCCTTCCATTAACTTTGCTTTTTCTGCTTTATAATTTTCAAATAAACGAATTTTATCTGTATGATCTACGTCGATCATAGTCATTAACCCTATAGTTGGAAAGAAATACTCACATGCTTCCATCATGTCACCGCGTCGTGATACCGCCATTTCAATGACAGCTACATCTGTTTTTTCATCAATTCCTAGCAGGTATGGAAGATGGTAACAGCCAGCGTTTTTGTTTGAAATTGTTGCTTGAACGGTCAAGTCTTTTTGTAAAATATGCTTGAGCATTTCTTTCGTCGTCGTTTTCCCGCTAGTGCCGGTGATTGCCACAACAGGAATGTTGAACATATGCCGGTAGTAAGAAGTGAAATTCAAGAAAGCTTTCATCAGATTATCTACCATGATAACTTGTTCGGGGCGTAATTTTTCCATATTTAAAAAGGGGGCATCTGTCACTATATAGAAGTGATGATAATTTTTTAACTTTTCCCCATCTAGCTTCCAGCCTTTTTTTACACGGAAATATACCGTGTTATGATCTGCTTCATAAAGTTCACGAGTAACATTTACAATCGATACCCCATTTTGAAATTTATTTGGCTTAATTCCCATAGCGTGTAATATGTCCTCTAACAGTAAAGTTTTCAAGCTATCACTCCTGTCCAGTTTGCTTTTGCTTCTTGAGAAACTTTGGTTTTTTTAGTCATTTACTCAACTACCTTTAATTAGGCATTTGATCCATATATACATATATGCATTTCAGAGGAAATTGCTTGGGTAAATGCCCTGAAAAAAGAATTCTATCGCGTGAAGGAGATTTTTTCGATTTATGGGAAAAAAATATTCTGAGTATTTATATTATGTTAGTTGAAATTGTTTTCAGCATGGCCGGTTGGTATAGGCCAGTAAGGAGGGAGATGAATGGTGAAACACTAGCCAAGATATTTGAAAATAGGAAACGGACGTTCTATTATTTATATAGAAGAGAAACTTGATGATAACAATTGTGTTGAAACGACAATACGGATATTAATAATATAGATCAATAGAATCAGGAACAAGGTCATGTAATTTAAAAAATTTTGAATTTTTTGTGAGTTCAGAAGAAAATACTTACAGTATTTTCAAATAAATAGTATAATTATCCTGTAGACGAAAAAAGCCTTTACCTTTGCATAAGATGGCTTTTTTTTGCGAAATTATTCTACTGTTTTTAAGAAGTACTATTTTTGAAGGAGGTGTTGATCATGTGAAAGGTGAACGATAAAACCCTCAGGTAGCTCGTCCGGGAAGACATATACCTGAGGGAGTTTGTAGCCGGATATACCCAACTAAGAGTTTAGTATACCCTTATTTTCTATATATGAAAAGGGAGTGAAACAAATGAAAGTACAGGAAAAATATCTAATCAACTTAGAATCGAGCATGCTTACATCGGAATATGATTCATTCGGCAATCAAAATACACGTTTGCTTGAAGGAGTCCGTTCGCTGTTAATCGACGAAAAGCCTTTAACGATTATTAATGATAGCATCCTCTTTTATGGATCCAACTTAAAAGGCGCGATAAAAGGGGCAAAATCGATAATCGGAAACCATAACATGTCTCCGATTGCTGTTCATTCAGCTCAGAATATCATCTGGTTTCCTTGCAAGGGGATTGACCATGCCGATTGCATCTGGTTTGCTTACCATAATATTGAAAACATTTTAAAAATAGATGCCTACACTTCGATGGTTATACTGAAGCATGGTCATAGGGTTGTGCTTGATATGAAATTTCATTTACTTAAGAGAAGAGTCTCGATAGCCGGTCAGCTCTACATACAATTAAAGAACAGAAACTCGGGAACGTTTACATATTTTGTTGACTCTAACGGCGGTTTCCACGTTTGTAAAGAGACTGGTCATAACTATTATACATTTAGGAAAAGAGGAGAATGAGAGTAGGAGCAATTGAATCTCATTTGTAAAGACTTTTTGTCATTTAAGTTGTAAAGGATTTTAAAAAAGAGTAAAGAATAAGTTATGTAAAAGAGCCGGGTTTTCTATCGGCTCTTTTTGTGTCGAAAGTTTTGGAATTTGATAATAATGTTCTTATTGTTCTTTTTTTAGCAAAAATTTCAGTTTTCCTCTCTTTTTTACTTCAAAAGTTGCGTTTTCAGTCATAAAATGCTCACTTTCCGTCTTCGCAGGCATCGAAAAATTCAATTATATTTTAAGCACCCGGGAATAACCGAAAAGCGCGCTTTTCAAAAGGTGTAGAATGAATGGATGATTTTTCAAAGCTTGCAGACCAGTATACTCCGATGATTCATCACATTATCAAATCTTTGTCTATTTACAAAAACAAAGAAGAGTTTTTTCAGGTTGGGCTGATCGGACTGTGGGAAGCCCAATCCAAATTTGATCCAACAAAGGGTAAGTTTCTGTCCTATGCTTATGGCAATGTGAAAGGAAGGATCCTGAATGAATTAAAAAAGGAGCACCTGCTTGAAACGAGGAATACTCCGTTAGAATTCGAATCAAATGATTTTGGGGAGGAAATTCCAATCCGGGATGAGCCATTGCAGCCCGAAAGGCTTCAATCCTATTGTGAGGGTTTAACGAAAAACCAGTCGAAATGGGTGATGCTAACTTTCCAGGAGGACAAGTCATTGACCGAGATTGCCGAACAATTGGGGGTAAGTGTGGCAGCCGTTAAGTCATGGAGACAATCGGCATTGAAAAAGCTGAGGAAAAACTGGGCGGCTTATTCAACTTAATTCCCTTTTTGCAAACCGATCCCATGGAAGTGATTGAATAGTGATACTTTCCATGGGATTTTAGACTCAATACTGGCAAAACAAATTGAAAAGTGATGAGGTGTGTGGCTTTCCTATTATGTTGAATCGAATCAACATGCAAGTCGCAGCTCAAGAATCTTTTCCACACATTCAATTCCTGGTAAGATACTTTTAAGGTAAGAAAGCATTGTTATCCAGCAACAACTTTTGGAGCTTTTCGACTGAAATATGTCTAACTTGATTTTCTTGTGAGAGTGCCAAATATGCTGCTATGCCTGCGGCTTGGCCCATGGCCATACAAATGGCCGAGACTCTGACAGAAGCCTGTGCTTCATGAGTTGCTGATATATTTCGGCCGGCCATCAGCACGTTTTCAAGGCGAGCCGGTATAAGGCTCTGGTAAGGTATTGTATAAAAGTTGCCTGGTTCGATCCATACCCAGCGAGTTTTATTGCCGCTATCATGCATTTCAACCGGCCAGGCACCACATGCGATAGCATCTTCAAATTTTCGACATGAAAGTACGTCATCGGAGGTCAGGGTATAGTCACCTTTAATGAGTCTTGCCTCTCTAATTCCGATACTTGGTCCAATGTCAATGACTCTTGCTTTCTCAAAACCAGGGACATACTTTTGTAAAACTCTTTCGTATAAAAATACTTGCTTCCTGCCTTCCATTTCGGCATATGTCAGTTGACTAGTGTCTAGCGGATTAATAGGCACTTCACCTTCATTTGAAACTTTGGTAACATTTAGATGCACGACGTGATCTATGGGGTTTAGGTGTATTCCTCCAGCCACTCTTGGCAATGGATATCCATCGTTTACTGCTTTTTGGAAATACTCGGTTACCTCTTCCCTGCTTAGTGATGATAGCTTTTCAGTATTTACATTCACCATCCGGAACATAGAGGATGGAAATTGTGTTATGCCATTATCACCCACTGAATATTCGCCGCCCGCCATGCTGATAATATCTCCATCACCCGAGGCATCTATGATGACGTCTGCCATAATAGCGGAACGTCCGTTTTTATTCTCGATGATCACTCCTTTCACCTGGTTATGTTCCTTTATCACAGATACAGCTAGTGTGTGGTACAGTATTTGAACCCCTGCTTCTTCAACCAGTTCATCAGCAACCCGTTTGAAGGAGGTCGTGTCGTATGGAACAGATGCCGTTTTTAGCCAGCGCTTTGCTTCGGAAACACCATTATACATTTTTAATCGCTCAATGATTTCCTCTTGGAATCCTTTGACAACGGGTTTAATACTGTCCTCTGTAACAGTAAATATTCCGCAAAAGCTTCCTAGTGTGACAGAGGTAAGGGTTCCTCCTAAAAAGCCGTACTTTTCTATAAGCGTTACATCGCACCCCATTCTCCTGGCTGCTATAGCTGCTGACAATCCTGCTGCTCCTCCGCCAACGACCAAAACACTTGTTTCATTTGTTATTGGGATTTCTCTTGATGGTTCATTAATTTTTTTCATTTCAACCTCCTTCATTTTAGTTGACCGATTTTTCAGGTTGGATTTTCCAAGTTAAACACTCTAAAAATGTGGAGAATTAGAATTTCCCCAACTCCTTACAGAACTTCAAATAAAGTTAGATTTCACACGTTTACAATTTTGAGATGATGTCCTGTGCCAGCGTGATAGATGAATAAATAGCTAATATAGTTGTGGCTGTTAGTAAAATGTTTTCAAACCAGTTATTGGTGTACTTTCCTAACAGTTTTTTCTGATTGGAGAGGATAAGTAGACCTACGGAAATCACGGGTAACCCAACGACGGACAATATGTTTACAAAGACAACTAAGGAAACAAACCCTGGTGCCCCCGGTACAGACCATATAAGAGGTGAAATAAGGATAAATAAACTGAACCATTTAAACCATGGATCATTTTCAAGTTTCTCTCCGAACTTTTCTCTTCGTTCGGGTTTAATCTTATGAATAGAGTCAATAATCAATTTGGGGAACCCTGCAGCGAATCCGATGATACTGCTATATAGTGCGCCAAATACACCAAGATAAAAAATGAGAGAGCCTACGTACCCAAGATGAAGGGATAAGGCATCAGCCAGGTCACCGATCGTGTTCACTTGAATACCATTCGGTCTTAATATTTCAGCCCCAACAATCCAGATTGATAAATTAATAACGATTGCCATAATAATGGCAAATAACAGATCATTACGCTGAAGTCTCTTATGAATTGGACTTATCCAACCTTTATCTTTCATGAAATAAGGGTAAAGGAAGTTTGCGATCGAACCTGCAACCGCTCCAGTCAGAGAAACGGCCATCAAGAATGCTCCATAAAAGCCTTCATCTTTTGGAATACTAAAACCAATCGTTCCTTTCAAAATGCCGCCAACATCTGGTGTTGACCAGATAGCTAATCCAATAAATGAGAATGTCATAATTGCCAATAATACCTTCATTAAATTTTCGATGGAGTTATATATATCTTTTCCAATGACGAAAACCCCAGTGAGGACGGCTATAATGGACCACATAAACGGATGGCCGAAATGAAACAACCATGCAAATACTTCCCCAACACCTTTAATCATATAGGAGTTAAACAAATGCGCCATAATCAAAGCATAAGCACCAAGGAAATAAGGGTAAAATCGATGGAGTTTTGTAAACCCTTCCAAAATGGTCAAACCTTCGTTATTACAGAGTTGGTAGCGGGACATAATGTTTGTAATGACAAAACGAATAAGTAATGAAAGAGCGAGTACCCACATAAGAGCATAGCCATAGTTCGCACCAGAAATAGAAGCATTAACCAGGTCTCCGGCGCCTAACCAGGAAAGAACAGCAATGATTCCCGGTCCATATGATTTCATTACTTCTTTAAAAATGTTTTTCTTAGGTTGGATCCTAGGAGAGATTTCAGGTTTTAGATTCGTATCGCTCATTTTAATAATCCCCTTCACATGATATTTTTAATTATTCGAATGTTACAATATACAATTTGGTAAGCTCGGTGGGTGTCTCGACCTACATATATTGTTTAAGATGTTTCATCATCTCCTTAAGGAAGAATGGTAAAACAGATAATCGTTCCGAATAATAGAATGGCGTTCAACTTCTGGGGCACAAAAAACCTTTTTATAAAACTTTTACTTATATATATCAGGAAAAGTATAATCATTCCAACATCTTATTTATTATTTATATTTGCTTTTCAAGTATTTAATACAAACCAATAAATTGGGAATGGACATGAAAAACTATCTCATTCAGACCATTATTCTGAATGATTCGAGAGCCACTCTCAAATTCTAAAAAAACAAACTTTCTGTTGTTTCGTCAGTCTATGACATAAGGAAGATGAACTAGGAGGATAAAATAAGAATAGTTTTTTGATTAAATGGAAAGATCTAATGACAGTTTGAATAGTTGGTTTATGATAGGTGTATGTATTGTTATTATTATTATGTTGTGGGAGATTAGAAAAAATCATATCAGCCATCCAATTGGTTGTCAATGTTTTCTGAAAGTTATTACTATTCGCATAAATGGTTAATGCGAGATACCGGATAATGAAATTTGTGTTAAAAAAGTGTTCTTCGAGAATTCGAGGCGTTTCAAAAAAGTCATGAGGAGTTTTATAGAAATTGTATAAATAACTATTGCAAGTAGTTAGAATATTCTATACAATTAATATACCAAATTCGACTATCTATTTGGGATATTTTTTATCTTATAATATGGTACGTTGTCCCAAATAACGGAATAATTAATCTGGACTCTAACACTAAAGGAGTTTAAGAAAATGAGTACACGATATTCAAATAATGTGATCTCGAAAACGTTTGCAGTATTAAAGGCCTTTACTGATGAAAAAGCAGAATGGGGTGTTCATGAGCTAGCCCGAGATCTGGGTATCCCAACAAGTTCTTTACATCGAATTCTCAAAACCTTAAGAGATGAAAATATGTTGGAAGTTTCATCAGTCACTGGAAAGTACAGTTTTGGTCCGGAAATGATCCGCATGGCTTCCATCATCTCATCCCAAGCGACTTTAAAAAAAGTAGCAAAACCTTTTATGGAAAAGTTGGCTTCAACATTAGACGAATCCATATATCTTGCACAATATAATCCGTCTCATAAAAAGCTGGCCTTTATTGACAGTGTTCATGGTTCGCATGCATTGCAGTATGTTCTTGGAATCGGTCTATTACAATCGATCACAATAGCTGCAAGCGGTAAAGCAATTTTAGCCTTTCTTGATGAAAAAGAGCTGGAGGATGTCTTTAAAGCAGAAAACGTCGATAAGGTAAAAAGAATCGAACTCAAGAATGAAATTGAAAAAATTCGTGATGATGGTTATATAATCACAGCCAACGAGCGTCTGTTGGGTTCTTTGAGTGTTGGTGCACCTATATTCGATGCCTCGGAAAAAGTAATTGGAAGCATTATTTATACAGTACCTGTCGACCGTTTTGATAAAACGAAGGAACAATTAATTATTAAATTAGTGATGGAGGAGACAGGGGAAATCTCAAATGTTCTAGGTTATAAAAGGGAAGCAACCTTATTAAAACGTTCGGGAGCGGATGTGGAATGAAAAAGCATATTGTTGCAACCGTTGAAGAAATTCCAGCAGGAGAGAAAAAGTTTATTTCCGTAAATGGAAAGTCTATTTGTGTTTTTAATGTGAATGGTGAGTTCTATGCCTTAAGAAATTCTTGCCCGCATCAAGGAGCTGAGCTATGTAAAGGCAGTGTTGGCGGTATGACTGTTTATAACGGCAGCAGTTCGGAGGGCTTCGATGTTTCTTTTGTTAAGAAGGGTGAAGTTCTTCGTTGTCCCTGGCATGGCTGGGAGTTTGATATAAAAACAGGAAAATCAATAGTTGATCCAAAACGGTGCTTGGTAAAAAGTTATGACGTGACGGTAGAGGAATCTGATGTAGAAATGATAAATGCACAAGTGGAGACGTACCTCGTCACTATAAAATCTAACTATGTTCTTGTTCATGTATAAGCTTTTAGAAATGCAGGAGGTGTTTCGTATGGCCAAAATAGAGGAACAAAAAGCGATGGAAACAGGGAAAAAGTTAAATGGAATTATCGACTGTGACGTTCATCCTCATCCAAAAAGTTATCAAGTGATTCAATCCTATATGTCTGAACCATGGAAAAGTCGTTTTAACGCTCAAACTGGGTTAAGGGGGATGTATGATAATCCGATTCATGTGAATCGATTAGATTCTGTTACACCAGATGGAGGATACCCATGTTCCGACCCAGAGTTTACACGAAAGCAGCTACTAGATGAATACGGCATTAATTACGCGATTTTGCTGCCTCGCGCTTTTGTTTCGCGATATTCAAACCCGGATTTTGCAGCAGCTATCGCCGCAGCTTTTAATGACTGGCTTGCCGCTGATTGGCTTGACAACAATAACGATGATGGTCGCTATAAAGGATCTATCACCGTTGCTCCACAAAATCCCCAGGCTGCTGCACGTGAAATCGAGCGTTGGGCTGGACACCCTCATTTCGTGCAAGTCATGATGGATTCTGGATCAACTGCTCCTTATGGACAACAACAATTTCACCCGATCTATGAGGCATGCGAGAAGCATGGTCTGCCGATCGCTTTCCATCCGGGAACGGAAGGAGTTGGTATAAATCAGTCGCATGTTGCTGGATATCCAACAACGTATATGGAATGGCACACCTGTTTGCCGTTATCGGCTCAAGCTCATCTTGTTAGTTTTATAACCGAAGGGGTATTTGAAAAGTTTCCTAGATTAAAGCTAGTTATGGTCGAAGGCGGCTCCGCATGGCTTCCTTCGCTATTATGGCGCTTAGACAGTGAATGGAAACCTTTACGCGAAGAGGTCCCATGGGTGAAAAAGCGTCCAAGTGAATATATAAAAGAGCACGTCCGTCTTACTTCTCAACCGATCGAAAGCCCGGATGACCCGAAGCATCTTTTGATGAATTTTGAAATGATGGACGCCAAAAATATTCTTATGTTTTCTACAGACTATCCACATTGGGATTTCGATTCACCAACGAGATCTTTTCCTAAAATGCCAGAGGATTTAAAACGACGAATCTTTTTCGAAAATGCAAAAGAGTTGTATAACCTTGAATAAAGGCATTAAACACGTATGTTAGTAATCTACCAAGAGAGGAGAATTAATAATGGATGATGCGATCACGCTGAAAAGTGAAAACTTCAGAAATGAAGCCAGGACTGGGGTAATTGATTGCGACGTGCATAATGCGGTCCCTTCGATACAAGCTCTTTTCCCCTATCTGGAGGACCGCTGGCGCGATTATGTGGTGGAACACGGAATTAAGAGTTTGGAGCCCAATTACTATCCTAGGGGTACCCCTCTGTCTGCAAGGCCGGGTTCCGAATTGCCTAATGGCCATCCGCCGGGCTCCAATCTTGACGTATTGCGCCAACAAGCGCTAGACCCTTGGAATGTGCAATATGCCATTCTTAATTGTCTTTACGGAGTTCAAATGATTCACAATGAGGACTGGGCGGCAGCCATGGCCCGGGCAGTTAACGATTGGCAAAATGCCGAATGGCTGGAGAAGGAACCAAGACTGCGTGCTTCCATTGTCGTCGCCAGTCAAAATCCGGAACAGGCTGCGGAGGAAATTCATCGGCTGGGTGAGCACCCGGGGTTCGTGCAAGTTCTTTTGATGGTCCATTCCGAAATGCCCTACGGAAAAAAACATTATTGGCCGATTTACGAAGCGGCCCAGCAGTATGGTCTACCTATAGGGATTCATGCCGGCGGGGTTACAGGTTATCCGACGATGCCGGTCGGTTGGCCTTCTTATTACCTCGAGGATTACGTCAGTCAGTCGCAAGCTTTCCAGTCGCAAATCGTGAGCTTGGTAAGCGAAGGCGTCTTCAAAAAATTCCCTCAGCTTCGAGTGGTCCTGATTGAAAGTGGTTTTACCTGGTTACCATCACTGATGTGGCGATTCGATAAGAATTGGAAAGGTTTACGCAGGGAAGTACCGTGGGTGAACCGTTTACCGTCAGAAATAATAAAGGAACATATCCGTTTGACGATCCAGCCGCTCGATGAATCACCGAAGCCCGAACACCTGTTGGAAACCATAGAACAGATACGTTCCGAAGACATGCTGCTCTTTTCAACCGATTATCCGCATTGGCACTTCGATAAGAATGAAGAAGCTCTCCCAGCGAAACTCCCTCCTAGGTTGGAGAAAAAGATATTATCGGAAAATGCCCGTTCGGTTTACCGTTTTTAACACAAAGCCTTGAGTATGAATAGTAAGGAGGAAAAACATGATGATGATAAATTCTGTAGCGAAAGAGGCCAAGCGAAAAACCGGCAACCGCTTCATCGATTGCGATATCCATAATGAAGTTCCTTCCAATGAAGTGCTGAAGCAATACCTTCCCTTACGTTGGAGGAAGTATATGGATATGGTTGGCCTGCGCAGCTACCATGGTTTCGTCCAAAGTGTACCTTACCCAAAGGGCAATCCGGGTGGAACACGGGCAGACGCCTGGCCGCCCAATGGTCAAATCCCCGGTTCCGATCTGAAATTCATGCAGGAACAACTGCTGGACCCTTTGAATTTGGAATACGGTATCTTAAACTGCCTGTATCGTGTCGGAGAACAACTTAATGATGAATACGGAGCCGCGTTAGCCCGGGCGGTTAACGATTGGCAGATCGCCGAATGGTTGGACAAGGAACCAAGGCTGCGCGCTTCGATTGTCATCCCATACGAGAACGCTGATATGGCGGTAGAAGAAATCAATCGGGTCGCTAGCCATTCTGGCTTTGTGCAAGTTCTAATTATGCCTCGTACCCGGGAACCGATGGGTCGGCGTAAATATTGGAAAATCTATGAGGCAGCGGAAAACCATGGCCTACCGATCGCCGTTCATTTTGGCGGTTTGGGCGGAAACGCAATCACCTCCTCGGGGTTTCCTTCGTACTATATCGAGGATCACACCAGCATGGCACAGGCCTTCCAATGCCAGGTTATCAGCATGGTTTGTGAAGGGATATTTGAGCGTTTTCCTAACCTGCAAGTCGTGATGCTCGAAGGCGGGTTTGCTTGGATGCCTTCCTTAATGTGGCGGCTTGATAAGCACTGGAAGCGGCTAAACGAAGAAGTGCCATTCTTGAAGCGGAAACCGTCAGAATATATTCGCCGGCATATGCACTTTACGACTCAACCGATTGAAGAACCGCCTGTTCCTGAATATCTCCTACAGGTAATCGAACACCTGGGATCGGACGACATGCTCATGTTTGCTACGGATTATCCACATTGGGATTACGATTCGCCAGATCTAACATTTGATGCAAAATTTCCAGAAAAATTAAAACAGAAATTCTTCTATAAAAACGCTCAGTCTTTATACCGGTTTCCAGATAAGGAGTAATGTAAATATGCAAAAATATGTAGTGGCAACTGCAGATGAAATCCCACCTGGTCAACGGAAGATCATTAAAATTGCCGGGAAATCCATCGGTATTTTTAACATTAACGGTGAATTCTTCGCTATCCGAAACAGATGCCCTCATGGTGGTGCTCCACTTTGCGAAGGAGTTTTGTCGGGTTTTGTCCAGTCGCCCGTCCCGGGTGAATACACTTACACTCGAAAAGGCGAGATTATCCGCTGTCCATGGCATCAATGGGAATTCGATGTCAAGACAGGTCAATCCTGGGTCGATCCAGTCAAAACGCGTGTTCGTTCCTACGAGGCTAAGATAGAGCAAGGGTGCTCTTTAGTTAATCCTGCCGAGATCGAATTGGAGAAAGGACCGTTCGCGGCCGAAACCTTCTCTGTATCCTTAGATAAAGATTACGTAGTCCTTGAGATCTAACCTTGCACATTCCAGTAATTCTTCTTTTCCTTCCTTGTTGTTTTTTCCTTTAAGCATGAAAACCAACTTGGTATATTCACGGACCCCTCCGACATCTTCAGGAGGGCAAGCGCGTTTCCCATTTAAGCAAACTGGATGCTCAATCAAATCATCATCTTTTATCATTTTTTCTAATAGGATAGTATGTTCCCTATGAATATAGTAAAAGAAAAGCCGCAACACTTTTAATAGCGTTGTGGCTTTTCTCTATTGGCAATCTAACGATTCCCAATGCCGAAGACTGACTTATAAACAAACTTACAGATCTTTAAAAATACAGCAGTATCATTTTGATCCACCCTAACAAAGAAACCCACAACGGAATACTTAACATTACTCCCCAAACAAACCCTTTTGGGAAATTACCAACCTCATGATCCATATAACAACACCCCTAGTGATTGATATAAGAAGTTTTTACAAAGGTTGTATTATTTATTATAAGACAAGGCTATTGTAAACTCTGTCATAATCTGATGGCGAAACGTGAAATAAAATAGGTTATAGTGGAATTAGAAATATCTATTACGTTTATTAAGATACGGCAGCCTGGAAAAAAGCGGGAGATCAATAGGACGGAGCTTTTTTAGTATATAGTAAGATGAAGTGGGAATTTGGATCATCAAGCGAAAACAACCCCGATTTAAGCGGAAAAACTATAATCAAGCGAAAACAACACTGATTCAAGCGAAAAAACAAATAATCAAGCGAAAACTGTGCTTATTTAAGCGAAAAGCTTATTTTAGGCTAAGGTACTTTACGTTTTTGTTATGAAAGCAAAAAGAATTTTAAATCAGGTGATGCCATGACAATGAAACGTTCGGTTTATTTTCTTCTATTGCTGCTATTTGCACTAAATCTCTTCTTTATGCTTTATTACGGCAAGGAAACATTTCAGGTTCAGGAACGGGTGGATCCGCCTCATGCATATGATTATCATTTCGTTTTAATATCTGAAGAAATTGATAATGAATACTGGAGGTTAATCGAAAAAGGGGCCCGTGATGCTGCTAAGAAGAACAATGTTTATCTGGAATATCTCGGCCCAAAGCAGGTTGATAACGTGGAGCAGTTGAAGTTTATCGATAAAGCGATTGCTGGCAAGGTGGACGGAATGATGGTTCAAGGGGTTGCAGGTCCCGTCTTTGCCCAGCTTGTAAACAAAGCGTTTGAGCGCGGGATTTCGGTTGTGACGGTTGATACCGATGTGGCAGACAGTGAGCGGAGAGCCTATGTTGGATCAGATAATTATCAAGCGGGTGTCATAGCGGGAAACGCGTTGATTAAGGATACAAAAGGAAAGCAGTATGTGGGAATTGTAACCGGAAGATATGAGGCATCGAATCAACAGCTGCGTATCAAAGGGTTCAAGGATGCGATCAAACAGGAGCATCGTATTGAATTGGTAGATATGGAAGAATCGAATATTACAAAGAGCGGGGCGCTGCAAGCGACATATGATTTATTGAGAGCGCATCCTTATTTAACAGCTTTTTACGGGACCAGTGCGATTGATGCATCTGGGATTGCTCAGGTGGTCAATCAGTTTCAATTAGAGCCAAGGCCCTATATTATTGGTTTTGATATTTTACCGCAAACGCTTAGTTTGTTAGAAAAAGGGTTCATAGATGCGACTGTCGCGCAATATCCTTATGAAATGGGATATCAAGCGGTAGAAGCACTTCTCCAAATAAAACAAGGTGAAAAGTCAAAAGCGCTGCAATATACCCAGACGAAGGTGATCCATCGTGACGAAATTCCAGCAGTGCATAACAGGGAGCCGAACGAATGAAAACGATCCGGACTAAGCTGCTTCTTTACTTTTTTGTCTTTGTGGTGTTGTTTAATGTGGTGTCTATTTCGATTTATTTCAGCAGCCGGTCTCTTTTATCGGAGTACGATGCAAGCTTTGAACGTTTTTTACTGTTGAATCAAATTTCGCAAACCTCCAATCTGTTATATGAAAAAACCAATGCCTATGTCGTAGAGAAAAATCAAACAACGATCGGAGAGTTTCATAAAGTCCGCCGTCAATTGGACGACGATCTAGCAGAATTGCAAACAAATGAAAATAGTCTTGATCCCGTCCAGCTCCAGAAATATATCAATACCATCAAAAACTTTGTCCAAGAATGTGAGATTACGATTGGTCTTGTCATCCGGGACGATATTGATCAATACACCAAGCATCTGAAGGAGGCACGAACGACCTCCTCATACCTTAAAGAAACCACGTTGGATCTCATTGATTTAGAATTAACAGACTATCAATCTTTCTTTGCCGAAATGGAAATAAGAAATGAATCGTTCAAGTGGTTCACTCTGTTCCTGTTTAACACGACTGTATTATTGGCGATTTCTTTTGCGTTATGGTTTTCAAGAGGCATTAACCGCCCGATCCAGAGCCTTTCTAAAGCGGCCCAGGAAATCTCCACGGGTAAGTTTGACGGTCAAGCTGTACAAATTGAATCCAATGACGAATTAAAGCTGCTCGGCAACTCGTTTAATACGATGCGTGACAATATCCGTCAATATATCATAGAAATCGAAGAGAAATCAGAGCTTGACAGGCTGTTCAAAGACTTGGAATTAAAACATCTGCAGAATCAGATTAATCCTCATTTTCTGTTTAATACATTGAATACGGTTTCAAGAATGGCCTATCTAGAAGATGCAAAAGAGACATCGCGTTTGATAGACTCTGTCTCCGCTTTATTGCGTTACAGTTTAGGAGATAATAATAAGTCCGTTTTATTACGAGAAGAGGTAAATGTTGTAACCGACTATTTCTATATCCAGCAAACCCGGTTTGGCGATCGGATTACGTTTCAGAAGCATGTGGAAGCGGACTGCTTGGATATTGACATACCTAGTCTGACCTTACAGCCGTTAGTTGAGAATGCTTTCATTCACGGAGTGGAAGGCAAGGAAGAAGGAGGAGAAATTTCTCTTTATATTTATAAGGAAGGTCAAAACACGATCGTAGAGATTACGGATAATGGCACAGGGATGACCCAGGAGCAAATCGCTGCTTTATTAACTCTGTCATCAAATAGGCATGAACCGCCGCACGTTGGCCATTCTACCGGTCTCGGTTTGAAAAATGTCATTCGGCGCTTGCAGTTGTTTTATCAATCTGAACATGTCATTGAAATCTGTTCAGCGCCCGGACAGGGAACATCGATAAAATTGATAGTGCCGGTTAAGGGGGATTCTTATGAACGTAATGATCGCTGATGACGAAATGCTCGAACGAAAGGCGATGAAAAAATTTTTAGAAGAAAACTTCGATAATATAAAAGTGATAGGAGAGGCCTCCAATGGACGGGAGGCGATTGAATTAGCAGAACAGCTACAGCCTGATTTTATCGTGATGGATATTAAAATGCCAGGCATCAATGGAGTAGAGGCAATCAAACAGATACGAAAAAAACAGACGAACATCAAATTTATCATGGTTTCGGCTTATGATTCATTTGCATACGCGAAAGAGGCCATGAAAGAAGGCGTAAAAGAATATATCTTGAAGCCGGCGAGAAAAGAAGAAACATTGCAGGCAATAGTAAGAGTCTGCGAGGAAATTAACAACGAGAAAGCGGCATCCGATCAGCAAAAAGAATCTCTCTATCTTGCTAAAGAAAACTTTCTGTTAAAGATTCTCCAATATGATGTGAGCGGGGAACTGCTGAAACAGCAAAAGCAGCTCTATCCCGAAATGAAAAGCGGTTTTTTCTTTGTGGCCGATATCGAAGAAAGCCAGGATGGCATTCGACTTCTGGAATTGCTGCATCAGCATTCTCCATTTCCATATACAACCGTTCATTATGGAAATCACTATGTAACCTTGTTCATTTATCCAAAAGAGCAGCCTAAGCTGGATGCACTCGTTTTAGCGAAAAAAATCATCGCGGCTTCTTCATCAGGCATCACGATTGGGATCGGCTATCCTTATTCAAACGTCAGGCAGCTTCCCAAATCCTATCAAGAAGCCTTGCAAACGCTGCGGGCATTAAAGAAAGACAATAGGACTCTGTACAGTCTGCCTTTTGTAAAGAAAGAGGAATCGCTAGAAGAATATGAAGAATTATTTATCTATCTTTATCAGGGGAGTTTTCCATCGGCCTGGCCAATGGCTGAGCTGCTTTTGAGTAAAATGGAACAACCCGAATTGTATATAAGAATCAGAGAACGATTGGTCCGGGAAGCGCTTCCGATTGACGATCTCTCCATTCCGCAAACACAAACTGAATGGAAGGAATTCATCCAAACTCTATGTTTGAAGGCACTGGATTATCATCATTCGAAAAATCCGATTGAAAAAGCGAAAAAGTATATCGATTTGCATTACCGGGAACCGATCACTCTGGAACAGGTAGCCGAGCATGTGAAGCTTAGCCCGACATACTTTACAAAGCTTTTTCGCGAAAGTGCGCAAATGACATTTATCGATTATCTGACTGAGACCCGGCTGGCACAAGCAAAACAATTATTATCTGAAAATACCTATAGTTTAAAGGAAATAAGCTATATGATTGGCTATAAGGACCCTAACTATTTCAGCAGGGTGTTTAAAAGGAACTATCAGATGTCGCCGAAGCAGTTTAAAAAGCAGCGTTTTGGTGACTGATCCCTTCATTCCATCCTTCCTGTCAAAATATAGACCGAATAAAGAACACCGGGAACCATGAGATCTCTGTTTTCATTTTTGACAGGCTTTCGAACCTAATTTAAAGGGATACACGAGCATTTGCAGAATTAATCTATGACTAGTTTTAAAATTATTAGTATAGGGAGGCAATAATGTGAATGTTTCGCTACAGTTCTTTGACTATCATTTGTGGGCCAACGCTCTTGTGTTTAAACATGTAAAGGAACTTCCGGCTGATATTTATCATCAAGAAGTACAAAGTTCGTTCCCGTCTTTATATGAGACTTTTTTTCATATGTATCAAGTGGATCATGTATGGTTAAGCACGCTAAAAAAAGAGAGTTTCGATAAAATAGCGGCGGATGTTCAGCACTTAAAAGACAAAAACCAAGAAAAAAGCATTGAGGTATTAGAAGAGAGTTTCATTCAAATGGGTGAGAAGTACAATCAATTTATCCAAAAGCTTGAAGACTTGCATGCAAAAATAAGTATCCATCATCCAAGTTATGGAACGTTGACGACAAGTTATTTTGAACTTCTTCAACATGTGGTCAACCATGGAACCTATCATCGCGGAAATATAACATCTATTTTGAGACAACTGGGATATCAGGGACAGCCCACTGATTATGTTTCATATTTGTATGAAACAAAAGATTAAGTTCACCAAAATGCTCAAGACCTTATACTTGCATTAAGATAGAGAACCTATTTTTTGAAATAGGTTCTTTTAATGTGACAACAAAATATGTAATGGCGGTCCAGATTTCCGGATACTAAAAAAGTACAGAAATTCGTAAGAAAGTACAGAAAACTTCATCTCTAGAATGCCAATCTTTTTTTTATAATAGAAGTGTAAACGCTTCCAACTATATGCAAGGGGGATGAAAGTTTGAAAAAAAAGATATGGCTTACGATTGTTTTGGTGTTTGCCTTAATGCTTTCCGCCTGCAGCTCATCCAGCAGCTCAGGAGATAGCGGGGATAAAAAGGATTCCGGGAAACTGGAAATCTTCAGCTGGTGGACCGGGGCTGGGGAAGAGGACGGCTTAAAGGCCTTAATTAAGCTATTCGAGGAGAAATATCCGGATGTCCCAATTGAAAATGCAGCCGTGGCCGGTGGGGCAGGAACCAATGCGAAAGCGGTTCTCGCAAGCCGGATGCAAGGAAATGATCCCCCGGCAACCTTCCAGGTGCATGGCGGCGCTGAATTGAATGAAGGCTGGGTAAAGGCCGGGAAAATGGAACCGATTGACGATTTATATGAGAAAGAAGGCTTAAACGATAAGTTTCCCAAAGATTTAATCGATATGGTAAGCAAGGACGGAAAGATTTATTCAGTACCTGTGAATATTCATCGCGGAAACGTTCTCTGGTACAACAAAAAAGTATTTGAAGAAAATGACCTGGAAGCACCGACGACGTTTGATGAGTTTTTTAAAGTGGCGGATCAGTTGAAAGCAAAGGGAATCACTCCATTAGCGCTCGGTGATAAAGAGCCGTGGACAGCGACCCAAGTATTTGAAAACGTTTTGTTAGGGAAATTGGGTGCTGAGGAGTATCTTAAGCTCTGGAACGGTGAACTTGCCTTTGATGATCCAAAAGTAGTCGAGGCCATTGAAACGTTTAAGAAAATGCTCTCTTACATTAACGAAGACCATAGCTCACGGAACTGGCAGGATGCGTCCCAATTAGTAGCAAAAGGGGAAGCTGCGATGAATATGATGGGTGACTGGGCAAAAGGCTACTTTGTCAATGACCTGAAGCTTAAAGTAAATGAAGACTTTGGCTATGTTGCGACACCTGAAACAGAAGGACAATTTATGGTTATCACCGATACATTCGGGCTTCCAAAAGGGGTCAAAAAGGCAGATGACGTAAAGAAATTCCTCGCTGTCTTAGGTTCAGTAGAAGGCCAGGATGCCTTTAACCCGTTAAAAGGTTCGATTCCTGCCCGCACGGATGCAGATGTCTCTAAATACGACCAATACGGAAAAGACACAATGGAAGATTTTAAAGCAGCGAAATTGGCACCAAGCTTAGCTCATGGTTCCGCGGCACCTGAAGGCTATGTAACGAAAGTCAACCAGGCCGTCAATATTTTTGTGACGCAGAAAGATGTGAAAGGGTTTGTTGAATCTCTTAAAGCAGCATCTTCTGAACTGAAATAAATGATCAGAAAAGAGGTTGTGATTCCGTGCTTCCTCTTTTCTTTTTACACCATTAAAGGAGGCATAGGGATGGAGCAAGTTATCGCCAAAGAAACTCAAACAGCAGGACCGTCCATTGGCATACCCCGGAAAAAGAAGCGGAAATTAACGAAAGATCATCTTCTCGTACTTGCATTTATTACCCCTTCTATTCTATTCATAACGGTCTTCGTCTACGGATTTATCGGCTGGACGGGTTATGTATCACTTAGCAACTGGAATTCACTGGTTCCTGATTTTTCATATGCAGGACTGAAAAACTATCAATTCTTATTTAACGATTTTCGTTTCCAGGCCGATTTGCGCAACACGCTTATCTTCACTGTTTTATTTATCGGAGCCAGTATTGTCACTGGCCAGTTTCTGGCAGTGTTATTGGATCAAAAGATAAAAGGAGAATCGCTCTTCCGGAACATCTTTTTCTTCCCGATGGCGTTATCTTTTGTCGTAACAGGAGTCGTTTGGCAATGGCTGTTAAACCCATCTACCGGAGTGAACCTCTTTATGAAAAAGATCGGGCTCGATTCGAGGTGGTATACCGATACGAATATCCTCGCAGGATTTCAGTGGGGGAAAATTGAATTTGGGATTCCAGTCGCGATTATCGCGGTTGTCATTGCGGCGGTCTGGCAGATGACCGGCTTCTCGGTTGCGATGTATTTGGCTGGCCTCAGGGGAATTCCGGATGAAGTAAGGGAAGCCGCACGGATGGACGGTGCTTCCGAGTTTCAAATCTACCGTAAAATTATTCTTCCATTGCTTCGGCCGATCACCGTCAGTGTTGTTATTATTATGGCGCATATTTCCTTGAAAATTTTTGACCTTATTTATGCGATGACCGGATCGGGGGCGAACTTTGTCACCGATGTTCCCGGTGTTTACATGTTTGAAACGACCTTCCGTGGCAACTATTACGCAAATGGTGCGGCTATCGCGATCATTATGCTGATCTCGGTCGCGATCTTTATTGTTCCTTATCTGATCTCCAGCCGAAAGGGGGAATCGTAATGGCCATTAAAACATTAGCAAAACCATTGTTATATCTCCTGTTAATCGGACTGAGTCTATTATTCCTGATGCCCGTCTATGTGATGATTGTAACGAGCCTTAAGCCATTGGACCAGGTTACCTTAAGTGAAATGTGGAAGCTGCCGGCAACTCTTGATTTCAGCAGTTACGCGACGGCCTTTTCCAAACTTGCGCCTAATCTGCTGAATTCTTTTTATCTCGTCATTCCAGCGACGATATTATCGGCGCTCTTAGGATCCTTAAACGGTTATGTATTATCAAAATGGAAGTTTAAAGGAGCAGACACGGTTTTTACCTTGATCCTATTTGGGATGTTTATTCCCTACCAGAGCATTTTAATTCCGATGATTCAGTTCTTAAGAGAAATTGGCTTGTACAACACCATTACGGGACTCGTCTTCGTCCATGTAGTGTACGGCATTCCGATTACAACGCTTATGTTCCGCAACTTCTATGCCGGAATTCCCGATGAAATGATTGAATCGGCCAAAATCGATGGAGCCGGATTTCTGCGGATCTTCCGTTATATTATCATTCCGCTCTCGATTACCGGCTTTGTCGTCGTCGCCATCTGGCAGTTCACAAACATCTGGAATGAATTCCTGTTTGCAGTGACAATTACGACATCCAGCCAGCAGCCGATCATGGTCGCCCTCCAGAATCTATCGGGAAGCCAGATCGTTCAATGGAATGTCCAAATGGCAGGTGCGCTGCTTGCTGCCCTTCCCACGCTTTTAGTCTATATTTTCTTAGGGAAGTTTTTTGTGCGGGGGCTACTGGCTGGGTCTGTGAAAGGGTGAGTTGTATGTTGTACGCTGGCTATTTACTTAACTGATCAGAGGGTACTTATTTTATAAAAAGAAATATCCCCATCGCTTCTGCTCAAAGTAGTGGGGATGTTTACTTTAAAAAAGTGCATTGAAAATCTCTTACGATATTGTTTCGGGTAATAAATAGAGAAGCATCAAAGAGGAGTGTGCAGGCTGCAGGAAATGATAAAAGAAGTTTGGAACATGCTTTCTATAACTCCAATCGTTTTTTGATGACGGCCACATCCCGTTCATTCCTGACTGTCTTTTCCCAAGTATGCTCCTGAAACGCAAGCAAATCTTTAAGTTTTTGATTAACCTGTTTAAAGTTAGCTTCGTTCTCCTTCCGCATCGCTGACTGTTCTTCCTCCACGTTTTGCATTCTGCTTTCCAGATTGTCCATTCTGCTTTCCAATTTGTCCATTTTGCCTTCGATGTTTTGCATTCTGCTTTCCAGGTTGTCCATTTTACTTTCCAGGTTTTGCAGTCTGCCATCCATCGTTTGCAGATTTTTGTTGAGATTTCCAACCATTGAAATGAGACTGATCAGCATTTCTTCGATTCTTTCTAAGCGCTTTTCTTCCATGAGTTATCACCTCCTTATTCATACATAATTCTACATCTTTTTCACAAGAAAAACTACCAATGATGGGAAGAAAACTGAGGGAAATGAGACTATTTTTTATATATGGAATGGAATAGAGAACGGGTACGAAGGATCCAGCTAATAAGCTTGTCCTGGTTACCAAGAAAAATACCAGCATAGAAGGCTTTTCTGGTATGGGACTATTTTTAGCTATAGAATATGGCTAAGGGAAAAACCGAGATGTAAACTGAATTGCTAATACGTTTTTGGTATAATGAAATATTAAAAGGTGTAATTTTATTTTCAATCCTCAACTACCTGACAGTTTAGTTCAAAAAGTTTGAGTGGGTTTTCGTGCAATCTTTCACCTGCAGGATGTTGCGATTTTAGAGGAGATGAATATATATATGGTGTTTAGAATGAATGCATTAGTACCAGAGTTATCTGTTTCAGATATAAATAAAAGTCTTAATTTTTATTTAAATATTCTTTTGTTTAAGTTAGAGTACCAACGTCCAGAGGATAAGTTTGCTCTGCTATCACTAGATGACTGTCAAATTATGATTGAAGAAATAAATGACTACTGGAAGACTGGGGAGCTATCTTATCCTTTTGGGAGAGGGATTAATTTCCAAATTGTAGTAAATAATAGTAACGAATTATATGAGAATGTGAGAATTCATCAGTATCCGATTAAGATAGAAATTCAGGATAATTGGTACAGAGCAGACACTAAATTAATAGGACAGAAAGAATTTTTAATCGTTGACCCAGACGGTTATTTATTAAGATTTGCTCAAAATTTGGGGGAAAGAGAATATGAAGAGGATCCAGTTGTTGGGGAGTAATTTGGAGAAGATACTCAGGGGTGATTTCTGAAATGCTTTTTGAGGAGCGGGCTCAAAAATTCGAATATAAGCTAAATGATACAGATGATCAAATTATTGAATATATCATTGATAATAAGAAAGAAGTAGTCAAGCTTTCGATTCAATCTCTCGCGTCAAATTTGTTTACTGTACCTAATACGATTACAAGACTTTCTAAGAAAATAGGATATGATGGCTACTCTCAGCTTAAGAACAGTCTGAAGGAAGAACTTTTTACAGAACAGGAGAATTTAGAAGACAGTTTGCACTTTAATCTGCAAAAAACGTTTAGTTTAATCGATATAGATAAGATTGCGATTGTGACTCGAATGCTGCATGAAGCGAAGCAGGTTCTTTTTTTCGGGGTGGGGGATACTGTTCCTTTCTGTGAGATGATGGTGAAGAATCTTAAAATTGTCGGAAAACAGTCCGAATTTTACATGCATCGCCATGAAATCATCCATGAGATAAACAAGCTTGATCAAGAAGATGTTCTTTTTCTCCTCAGTTTGTCGGGCGAAACCTCTCAGGTTTTAGAGATTGCCGCGTTAGGCAAGGAAAGAGGAGTCAAGATTATTTCACTCACTCATTTTACAAGAAACTCCTTGCAGAAGTTAGCGGATATACATTTATATTGTTATTCTCCAGGTAAAACGCTTAACGGCTATAACATCACCGATAGAACCCCGCTAATGATTGTTTTACGGACCTTATCCGAATATTATTGGGAGTCATCCGGCACTGTGTATAAATACACATGAAAGCGCTTTTACCAACCCTATACGTGTAAAAATAAGAAGAAAATCTCTTCTTATTTTTTTTATGCTACGATGAAAGTATCATTTACCATAGAGAAACAAAGGGGGTACAAGCGTGTTATTAAAAAGTCTTACCTCACCAGCCTTAACTAGCACGAAGCAGTCTTTTAGCTCTAAAGATGAAATTATAAAGTACTTGATTAAAAAGTTAGCCGAAGCAGGAAAACTGCATTCTGAGGAAACCTTCTATCAGGCTGTAATGGACAGAGAGAATTTATCAGCAACTGGTTTTGAAGGCGGGCTGGCAATACCTCATGGAAAGTCGACAGCCGTAAAAGAGGCTTCCTTTGCCGTCGCGACCCTTCAAAAGCCTTTAACTACTTGGGAAAGTATTGACCCAAATAATAAAGTGGAACTAGTAATTTTACTGGCTATACCAGAAAATGAAGCGGGTTCTACCCACCTTTCGTTATTATCTGAATTTGTGACAAGGCTATCTAATGAAGCTTATAAAAACCGTTTATTGACTTCGAAAACAAACCAGGAGCTATACAAGAATTTGGACCGTCTGGATGAGGAAAAAGCATTAGAAGTGAAGAAAATAGATAAGACCATACTAGCGGTTACCGCCTGTCCGGCAGGCATTGCGCATACTTATATGGCAGCGGAAGCTCTGGTCAAGGCAGGTAAAGAATTAGGTATCGATATATTTGTAGAAAAGCAGGGTGCAAATGGTATCGAAGACCGCCATACCAAAGGATTGTTAGCTAAAGCGGATGCTGTTATTTTCGCAGTGGACGTGGCTGTGAAAGATGAAGAAAGATATGCTCATCTTCCAAAAATTAAAACTTCAGTGGCAGCACCGCTTAAAAATGCAAAAGGGCTTTTAACGCAGGCTTTGGAGAAAGCTGAAAACACTCCAAAAAGAGATCATGCACCGGAAGAAAGCGCTTCAGAGGTTCCGGAAGAAAATGATAAGAAACGGTTCAAGACAGAAATAAAAGATTCTATCTTAACAGGTATATCCTATATCATCCCAATCATCGTGGCCGGTGGTATGACCTTGGCAGCAGCTGTTTTAATCTCACAGGCCTTTGATCTTCAGGATCTTTACAATGAAGAAGGATCATGGCTTTGGCTATTAAGACAATTAGGCGGAACATTATTAGGCCAGCTCATGGTACCGATTCTTGCAGGGTATATGGCCTACTCCATTGCTGATAAGCCGGCCTTAGCTCCGGGTTTTGCAGCAGGTGTCGCTGCTAACTTAATTGGCAGCGGTTTCTTGGGAGGTATGCTTGGTGGTATTTTGGCAGGTTATTTCCTTAAATTCTTAAAGCAATCTGTAAAACCGAGAGGAACGTTTGCTGGATTTATCAGCTTCTGGTTGTATCCTGTCGTTGGCACCCTCGTCGTTGGTTCGATTATGTTATTTGTTGTCGGAAAACCGTTAGCATTTATAAACACAGGTCTGATCGAATGGCTGCAGAGCATGTCCGGGACGAATGCGATTATATTAGGAGCTTTAATCGGTGCGATGGTATCTTTTGATCTGGGTGGCCCTGTGAATAAAGCAGCCTATACATTCTGTATTGGCGCAATGGCAAGCGGCAATTTTATTCCTTATGCTACTTTTGCTTCCGTGAAAATGGTATCGGCTTTTTCCGTCACCGGCGCAACGATTATTGGCAAAAAACATTTTACTCATTCAGAAAGAGAAGTAGGAAAACAAACATGGCTGTTAGGTTTAGCAGGAATAACAGAAGGAGCGATTCCGTTCATGATGAACGATCCACTCCGCGTTATCCCGTCTCTGATAGCAGGGTCGGCGATTACAGGAGCGATTGTTTCCTACTTCAACATCGGCTTAAATGTACCTGGTGCCGGGATTTTCTCACTGGCCTTGCTGCAAGGAAAACCTTTGCTGGCTGCTGGCGGAATTTGGTTCGGTGCGGCATTGATTGGTGCTTTGGTTTCAATGGTTCTTTTAATTGCAACAAGAAAAAGCAAATTAAATAAAGAAAAGCGTAAAAAAGCCTCACAAGCTGCTGCATAAGCAGCTTGTGATTAACATTGATAGGAGGACATCATGAAAAAAGTTCATATCGTTCCGCATATGCATTGGGATAGAGAATGGTACTTTTCAACCGAGGAATCGAGAATTTTATTAGTGAACAACATGGAAGAAATCATCGAGATGCTGGAGAACAACCCGGACTATCCTTATTATGTTTTAGATGGTCAAACGTCTATTCTTGAAGACTACTTCGCAGTGAAGCCTGAAAATAAAGAAAGAATCAAAAAACTCGTACAAGCGGGGAAGCTGATTATAGGACCTTGGTATACGCAAACCGACGAAATGGTCGTCGGCGGAGAATCGATTGTTCGAAATTTATTATATGGAATAAAAGATAGCGCAGAATTTGGCAGCCATATGCCTATTGGCTACCTTCCTGATTCATTCGGTCAATCTTCGCAAATGCCGCAAATTTTGAACGGCTTTGATATTAAATACTCGATTTTTTGGCGGGGAACTTCTGAACGCCATGGCACCGATAAAACCGAATTTTATTGGGAAACGGGTGACGGTTCTAAAGTGCTCGTTCAATTATTTCCTTTAGGTTATGCAATTGGCAAATACCTGCCTGAAGATAAGGAAAAGCTTCAAGAGCGCATTGACAAATATTTTGCCGTGTTGGACCGTGGTGCGACGACAGACAATATTATTCTGCCAAACGGCCATGATCAAATGCCGATTCAAACAAATATTTTTACGATTATGGAAAAGCTTCGAAAGCTATATCCAGACCGGGAATTCTTCCTAAGCAAATATGAAAACATCTTTGATGAATTAGAAAAAAATAAAGATTTACCAACGCTACAAGGTGAATTTATCGATGGAAAGTATGCACGCGTTCACCGCAGCATCTACTCTACTCGTATGGACATAAAGGCGGCAAACGCCAGAATTGAAAACAAGCTCACCAACATTCTAGAACCACTTGCAACGCTGGCATACAGCTTAGGCTTTGAATACCATCATGGGTTAATTGAACTCATTTGGAAAGAAATCATGAAAAACCATGCTCATGACAGTATTGGCTGCTGCTGTTCGGATAAAGTGCACCGGGAAATTTGCAACCGTTTCTTCCTTGCTGAAGAAAAAGTCGATCAACTAATTACTTTTTATAAGCGAAAAATTGTTGATTCCATGGATACTGATTGGAACTATGACCGTCTTACTGCCTTCAACTTGCTGCCGTATGATCGTGAAGAAGTGATTACAACTACTGTTATTTCTAAACTAAAGTCTTTTACGTTAATAGATGAAGCTTCCAACGAAATGAAGTTTGATGTTATTAACAGTGAGATTATTGACCCTGGATTAATAGACCGGCAGATTGTGCATTACGGGAACTATGATCCATTTATTAAATATACGGTTCAATTGAAGGACCGCATTCCTTCGTTAGGCTACAAAACGTATTTTGTGGTAGAAAATGAGGGAAGTATGAATAACTCAATCGTTTCTAAAGAGCAAATTGAAACAGACTTTTATGAAATTACCGTTAATCCAAACGGTACCTTAAATATCTTTGACAAGCGCTTAAACAAAATGTTCAACGAGGTTCTTTTGCTTGAAAATGGCGGAGATGATGGTGATGAGTATGATTTCTCTCCATTACCAAACGAAACATTAATCTACAGTGATCAAGTAAAGGCAAACGTAGAGATGAAGCAAAATCAATATGGGGCTGCCGTTGAGATTCAATACAATTTGGATGTACCGGAAGATTTGAATAAGCGAAAAGAACAGGTTGTCAATAGCTCAGTAGATGTTCATATCGTATTAACGATACCAAATCATAAGCCGATCATTGAAGTGAAATTAGAAATTAATAATCATGCCAAAGATCATCGTCTCAGAGCCCTGATCCCAACTGGTATCGCTTCTGCGTTCTCTGTTTCTGATAACCAATTTGGATTCATTAAACGTGATGTATACGATAGTGCGATGGATGTTTGGGAGCAGGAGAACTGGGATGAACGTCCGGACTCCATCTATCCGATGTTAAGCTTTGTTGGTTTATCAAATGAGGAGTATGGAATGAGTGTTTTAACAAATAGCACGAGAGAGTATGAAATTGTTGGTGATCAGTATGATACCATTGCTATTACACTATTTAGAAGTGTGGGCGTTCTTGGGAAAGAGAATATGCTCAGAAGACCGGGCCGTCCTTCTGGTATTAACTTGCCCACTCCTGACTCACAAATGCTTGGAAAGCTGACATTGGAATTTGCGATTGTCACACATCTACATGCTACCTTACAAGCAAATGTTGCACGTATGGCAAAAGAGTATCTAACACCGATTCACCTTTACAACAAAATTCCATTCAATGCAATGAAGCTAAACAAAGCAGAGGTTACAACTCCTGTCCAATTCAGCTTTTTAAAAGAAGAGCAACCAGAAGTTGTATTAAGCACCCTGAAAAAAGCAGAAAAGGATGAGCAATTTGTATTGCGTTTTTATAATCCAACAGACGAAGAAAAAACAGCTTCGTTTGAATTTAAGCGACCAATCCAGCAAGCTCACATAGTAAACCTTAATGAAAAATCTTCAGAAACTTTGGAAATAGAAGATAATAAGATTCAGTTGAAAGTGAAAACGAATCAAGTGAGGACGATTCTTTTTTAAGCTAGACTATATAAAAAGGCTGTTCATGTTAATTCTATCATTTCCTTGAAAGAAGGAATTCAATTACTAGAGGAAGAGCTTTTATCTATGGCTCAAAAAAAGTATCATTCGACGACAAGGATGGCGGTAGCATTAGGAATAAATCAATCGACAGTTAGCAGGAAGCTTCTTTGTTTAAGAAAAAAATAGAGTGGTATGCTATTGTCCATAATTGTTTATGCATCTATGCATAGTAAACCACTTGAGACAATTCATTATAATAAAAGATATCATAGCGGAGTCAAATAAAAACCTATGCAATCTATGCATAGGTTTTTATTTGTTTGAACATTGTGTAAATTCAAACTACTATGCTATAAAAGAGATGGGAGCTGAAGTCATTCCCGTTCACATACCCGTTCTTTCAGAGGTTTCCTGGGCTCAAATGAAAACCATTCAGAGTGAAGCATATGCGATTCACGAGGAACACCTTCAAGGAGAAAAAGAAAAATACCAGCCCGAAGTGTTGCAACGCTTGGAGGATAGTTTATTAGCAAAAGGCTACGAATATGTACAGGCCCAGCACATTCGAAAAAGAGCTATTGCTTCATTTAATGAGGCCTTTGAGCTAGTAGATGTGATAGTAGTGAGTACGCCCATCCTGGAATTATTATGGTGGAGGGAACTAAGGGATTCGGAGAATTTGTATAAAATATTCTAAGAACAAATGTCCCGAAAAAGTCGGTTAGGCATCGACTTAGCCTTTTTATCCTACTTGTAAACCATCTTTTTAGAGTTTGTTAAAGTTCAGTTAATTCCATTGTTTTACTAGAATAGTAAGTTAGGATTGAATTGAAACGAGATGGATAGGAGGAAAAAACGTGAAAAAATGGTGGGTAAAGATGTCATTAGCAGTTACAGCATTTGTTATGCCTTTTTCTTCAACTTTGGCCTCAGCAGAGCATGCTATGAAAAAATCAACTGTGGTCCCGCTTGCGAAAGCGCATGCGCACAATGATTATGAGCATGAACGTCCGCTCTATGATGCTCTAGATCACGGGTTTACAAGCGTGGAAGCAGATGTATGGCTGGAAGACGGGGAACTTCTGGTGGCACACGATCAAAGTAACGTAGAATCGGAGCGGACACTAAAGTCCCTATATTTAGATCCATTAAAAGAAAAGGTGCGCCAAAATCGAGGGTCTGTGTACAAAGGGGCAGATCAGGACTTCTTGCTTTGGATTGACATTAAATCTGAAGACGCAGCTACATATAAGGAAATTCACGAACAGCTAACCCAATACCAGAAGATACTCACAAAATTCTCAAAGTCAAAAGTGAAGCAAAGTGCTGTTACAGTAATTATTTCTGGAAACCGTCCGCGTGAATTGATGGAAAATCAGAAAATCCGTTACGCCACATATGATGGTCGAATGAGTGATCTTGGAACGAATGCACCGAATCAATTTATGCCGGTCATTAGTGACAACTGGACGAAGCATTTTACATGGCAAGGGGTTGGGGAGATGCCAGAGGATGAACGGGAGAAGCTGAACCATATCGTCAAAACAGCGTATGACAACGGTCAGATCGTCCGTTTCTGGGCTACTCCTGACATGGCACTGCCGAACCGTGAGCCTGTCTGGGATGAGTTATTAACAGCTGGGGTGGATCTCATCAACACAGATGACCTTCCTGCACTGCAACAATATCTCCTTGAACATGATCCTTACTCTACGAAACAGCATATCAAATGGTAAATAAAATATAGTAAAAAGTAGATGTATTTGGAATCTATCGAGTTAAAATACCAAAAAATGGACTGGCACCAAACTTTTATATTGTTACAGACGTTTTATAATGGGAGGAAGTAGACTAGTAGCTTGATACCGACAAAGAAACGGACTAATTACATCTGCCAGTGGCAATGTGGATGACCGATATTCGCCTGCCACGTCGCTGCCACTGGCAAACAATCCGACAACGAAGGTGTCTGCGGACAGGATGCATCCGGACTGAGAAACTTTTTGAGCTGTTGCCTTTCAACCGAACTGAATGACTTCAACCGGTAATGCAAAATCACCTAATTGTGATACGACTTATGAATTATCGTCGACAATGAATAACTCTTTAGCAGAAGAGTCCACTATTTTCTCTCTTAAGAAGGATCCTCCTCCCCCTTAATAAGGTTAAAATCAGGATTTACTTCGTCTGGCTAAGTCAAGCTTCTGAACTTCCAAAAGTCTGTTAAAGGTATGCCAAATTCTTTTGTCCATCTTTCAGTGCTGAGAGAAGAGGGGATACCTTTTATCTTCAGATTTACAATTTCAGCTAGTTTTTTTATTGTCCAGAATACAGTTGAACCCGAGCCCAATCCGATAGTCATCCCGTCCTCTATCAACTCTGCTGCTTTTTCGCCAGCCAATTTTTTTTTAACATCTATTATGTATGTCCATAACTCAGTCGACCCTCTTAAATCGCTTCTCTACTATAATATACCAAAGTAAAGATTAATATCTTAATCACATCTCTATGTGAGGATTAGAATAAAATTTTCAGAAAAGATAAAAAACTGCATTGACAATACGAAAAAATGATCTACAATATAAGTATGAGTAAAATCTAATATATTAGATATCAGCTCTTTGGATTATACACTTTTGATTGGAGGTGAGAAAATGGAAAAAAATAAGGTTGCCATTGTAACAGGAGGAGCCTCCGGGCTTGGATTAGCTGTGGTTAGCCGTCTTGCTAATCGAGGAATGGCAGTTGCTATCGTGGATATATCTGCCGAAAAAGGGGAAGCGCAGGCAAAAGCGTTGGTTGAGCAGGGTAAAAATGTTGTGTTTTTTAAAGCAGATGTAACGAAGCAAACCGAATCAAAAGAGGTTTTACGACAAATAAAAGACACATTTGGAACTTTAGATATACTGGTTAATTGTGCGGGAATCATTCGTCGTTCGCCAGCTGCATCCGTTGATGAGGGAGAGTTAGATACGATTTTAGGAATCAATCTCCAGGGAAGTGTACACATTTGTCAGGCAGTTCACCCCTATATGGCTGAAAAAGGGGGAGGAGCGATTGTCAATTTTGCCTCCATGCTTGCTCACTATGGAAGCACCAATTTGTTATCGTACGCAGCATCTAAGGGTGGGATTGTACAGGTAACAAAATGTCTCGCAGTAGAGTGGGCAAAGGACAACATCCGTGTAAATGCAGTTAGCCCTGGTTATATCGAGACGCCTCTTGCATCAGGTGCAACAAAAGATCCGATATTCAGGGAAAGAATTTTATCACGTACGCCGCAGAAAAGATTTGGAACGCCAGATGAGGTAGCAGCAGTTGTAGAATTTCTTGTCTCGACAGAGGCAAGTTTCGTAACGGGGGCGATTATACCTGTTGATGGTGGAATACTGGCAGGTGATCCATCCTTATATCCGCCAGTATCACAGCCTGCATTGACATAATCACAATACACAGTGAATTTGAAGGAGGAAGAAAAATGGTTACAGATTTAAATAGTTTTACAGAACAATTCCAATTAAGTGATCAGGCCATTAACATTAATGACATTCCTTGGATCCCGCAATCTGATCGAGTATGGTTTAAACCTCTTCGTTTTGATTTAACTACAGGCAGTTGGATTAATCTATTGAAAGTGAAACCGGGTGGAGCTGTAAATCGTCATCGCCACACAGGCGGAAAAGTAATGGCCTATACATTACAAGGACAGTGGAGATACTTGGAGAGAGAATGGGTAGCTACTGCAGGCTCGTATGTATTTGAGCCGCCAGGAGATATACATACGCTGCTGGTTGATGGGGATGAGGAAATGATTACTCTATTCATTCTTGAGGGTAGCATTCAATATTTGGATGATAATGATCAAGTGATAAAGCAGGATGACGTCTTTAGTAAGATGAAACTGTACTATGATTATTGTGAGCAAAACAATATTCCGATTAAGGAATTAAGATTTTAGAATAGTAAATTGCTAAATGGTTAGCAGTCCTTGGCATTGCAAACGGTAGGTATTAAATTGAACGAATTATATCCTCTACAGCACCAATTAGAGAAGAGTTTGTTTTCAGTTCTTTGTTGAAGAATAGAAAAATGAACCCCTTGTTTTTGAGCAATTCATTTTTCAAAAACAAGGGATTTTGTTTTAGGTAAAATCAGCAATTATTTTATGAAATAGTACCCGTTTAATATGGCTGTTGCATCAGAACTAGTTTCTCCATCGTGAGAAGGTAGAAGATTTTATAAAAGTGTGATGCCATGTGGATAGTAAAGAGTTATTTGGTACGGTAAATTCCAATAGTTTATAAAAGACAGGAGGAGAGTCAAATTCCACTTGAAACTGAAACAAGAAAAATGCAAGTTGGGACTGAAACTGTTGAAAAAAAGGGATTAAAAGGGTTAATGCTGGCCTTTGGGCCGGGAATCATATATGTATTGGGGGAGTTGGGTGCAGCAGATCTTGTAAATGCTTCGATTTCCGGATCAAGTTACGGCTACAGTTTGATGTGGATCCTGCCTCTTTCCCTCATCATCCGTTTTGTCATTGTGAATATCATGTCCCGTTACCAGCTTTCCAACTCCGAGGGGTTTTCTATTATAGAAGGTTTTCGACGAGTTCATAAATTCTTTCCTATATTTATAGGATTTTACGCGCTAATCATGGGACATTTGTACACGTCTTATATGATAAGCGGAGCAGGGGAAGCGCTTGCATGGCTCTTTCGTTTTGATTACCCTTTTATATGGTCGGTTATTGTCGTCTTATCTGCACTTTTTGTCATTAGAAAGAATGTTTTTAATACCATTGAAAATGTTATGAAGGTCTTTCTGGTGCTTTTGACGCTTGTATTTATTGGGTTAGCAATCTGGTCAACACCGAGTATGACCGGGATTATAAAAGGCACGCTTGGGTTTGATATTCCAGCGGATGTTGGTTTTTACGGAGCAGTCCTGATGGCGATTTCATTAGCAGGTTCGGTTACGGGTTCGGTAACCAACTTTCTTTATCCCTATTACATGAAGGAAAAGGGATGGGTTAATCCACTCCATAAAAAATTGCAGCGTAATGATTTACTCTTCGCTACTTTTATGTCCATTATTATTATCTTGGCCATTTGGATTGTAGGTGCCGAAATTTTGAGACCAAATAATATTGTAGTCAGTAGTATAAATGATATCTCAATGGCCCTTTCCCTTTACTTTGGATATTTTGGATCGCTTTTGTTCTATATCGGCGTATTCGCCGTCGTGTATAGTAGTATAATTGCCTTTTCGAATGGACTTCCAAAAGTAATCGTTGATGCTCTTCATCAAGTAAAACCGGAAAGGAAGAAAAAATATGGAGAAAAATATGAAAATGACCCGATGTTCAAGTGGTTTAGTTTATTTATTCTGGTGACGCCCATTATTTGGTCTATTCCTGGCATGCCTGGAGTTGTAACATTGGCTGTGTATGTTAACGTCCTGGGGGTTATTGGTATGCCAGCAATATTAATAGGAATTCTTATCCTTTCAAATCAAAAGACACTAGGGAAATATCGCAACAATTGGTTCGAGAACATTTTGCTCGTGGCTTCTACGTTAGTAACTCTTTGGTTGGCTATCGCAGCCGTGGTTGAAACGTTAAGTTAGAAATATTGATTGTTTACCTGAATTTAAAAAGCGGAACTTTTGAACAAAAAAAGGGAGTTATATCATGCAAATAGATTATTTAGAAGACTTGACAAATAAAGAGGATGCCAAACAGATATAGCTAATGCTTATGAAAATAAAAGAGTTGCTGTAATTCAAGTGAAATAAGAAGGGGAATTTAGTAAAATGGTATTAAAAACTTAGACATTGAGGGATATACTTTGGAAGAAAAATTACATTTTGACAATTTAAACCTAAACGAAAGAGTCTATTTGCATTTACGCGATAAAATTGTGAATAGTGAATTAAAGCCTGGTTCCAAGATAGAGTACGAACAACTTATTGCTGAACTTGGAGTCAGCCGGACGCCGTTGCGTGATGCGCTGAATAGGCTCCAGCTTGATAATTTGATTGAGGTAAAACCACGTTCTGGTACGTATGTAAGTATTCCACGTTCAAAGGACATTCAAGAAATTTATGACGTCCGTAAACCGTTGGAATGCGTAGCGGTAGAACTGGCTGCTCCTCATGTGTCGAAAGAAGTCTATACGGCTTTGTTAGAAGAAGCAGACCATGCAGAGGCCGATCTGGAAAAAGGGTCTGCAGATACGTTTTTTCAGTCTGACAGAAATCTTCATAATACATTTATACAACATTCGAATAATAACCGATTGATCATGATTATGAATTCTTTAGAAGTACAAATTAAGTGGTTTGGCGTAATCATGACTGTAAACTTTGACCGTCCTTTACAGGCCATTGGAATGCACCGGAAAATTATCAAAGCAATGTATAACAATCAAATCGATAATGCTAAGGAATTAATGGGCCGCCATATTGATGAAGTAAGGCAGGATATTTTTCACGACTTTTTACAAAGAGAACAAGCCGGTCGAGAGGTTTGACATGGAATGTAGTAACTATTGGAGAAGCAATGATTGTGTTTCCTCCAAATCATACAGCATTTCTCAGGCACGAAGGGTTGCAGGTTTTTTCGGGCAGGTGCCGTCGCAGTTGGAATCGGCGGCTCTTTAGTGACGGCTGAAAAGGGAGTTACGAAAAAGCCTTTATACAAAAAATGAAGAGCGAGAAGTTTTATCCAAGAGTACAAAAAACAATTGACAGAATATTTTAATAGGTTATAATTTGAGCTATAGAATTAACTGATATATTAGATATTAGTATTGAAAGATCAGGAATCTTGGAGATCTCACGAATGTAACCGCTCACAAAGGTGATTTAGCAATAATGATCGAGCTGGCATAGTACATATGACCATAGATAATAAAGTGAAAAATAGGAGGTATCACATATGAATTCCGACAAAATGAAGAAGCAATCCAAGTTTAACCATGGAATTATTGATTGTGACGTTCACCAAGGAGTAAAAAGCTACGAAGATTTAAAACCTTATATGCCAAGGGTATGGTGGGACAGACTAAATGCCTATAACGCTACATTACCATTCCTGCTCTATCGCCCCATTTCTTTGGAACGCAGTGATGCATCACCTGGAAACGAACTTCCTGCTGGTTCGGATCCAGGATTTGCGAAAGTTGATTTCTTAGATCGCTACAGTATAGACAGAGCCATTCTTACAGGTAATCTGCTTTCGGTGTCTGCACATAATAACCCTGATTACGCTGCATCGTTGGCCTCTGCATTCAATGACTATACTCTTGACACTTGGATACCATCTGATGATCGATGGCTAGCATCAATCGTAGTGGCTACTCAGGATCCGTTATTGGCTGCACAAGAAATTGATCGCCTTGGTTCACACCCAAAAGTGGTTCAGGTTCTTCTAACTTCCGGGTCACGTGAACCCTATGGACAACGACGATACTATCCTATTTACGAGGCAGCTGTACGGAACAATTTGGTCATCGCTATTCACGGGGGTGGCGAAGGTGACGGAATCAATCCACCGACGACCGCAGTGGGTTATCCAACGACAAATTTTGAACGCCACAATATCTTAGCTATCCACCATATGTCACAGTTGAACAGTCTTGTTTGTGAGGGAGTGTTTGAAACTTTTCCAACATTGAAAGTGGTATTCGTTGAAGGTGGTTTAGCTTGGCTTCCTCATTTGATGTGGAGAATGGATAAAAATTTTCGGGGTATGCGGAGTGAGGTCCCGTGGCTGCAACGCAAACCAAGTGAATATATTATCGAACATTGCCGTTTTACAACCCAGCCTATCGAAGAGCCGGATAATCAGGAACTCATTCAAATGCTTCGAATGATGCGGGCGGAAAAAACAGTGCTTTTTTCGACAGACTACCCGCATTGGGACAATGACTCTCCATTATTTGTGCTCAATAAACTGCCTGAGGAGATGCGTCGGCGTGTAGCGTATGAAAACGCTGTTGAACTGTATCAATTCAATGTTAATCCAATTGGAGCAGGAGGCAATTCGAGGTGATAAAATACGATGCAGCTGAAGTCGGAGAAATTGAAACCGGAAAATGCAAGATCTTTAACATCAATGGAAGAAGTATCGGTGTTTACTATAATGGTGAGAATTATTTTGCTATCCGTAATGTATGTCCTCATCAGCAAGCGGAACTGTGTAAAGGGAAAATTTCCGGAACCACATTGGCTTCAAAACCGCATGAATACATTTATGGAAAGGACGGAGAAATTTTAATTTGTCCTTGGCATGGCTGGGAGTTCGAAATTAAGACAGGCCAATCCCTTGTCGATCCAGATAGATACAAGGTAAAAGTTTACGATGTATCGATTGAAAATAACAGAATTATGGTGTACATGTGATTGTAGTCGTAATTCAAAAGGAAATAGAAGACCAAGTCATTCAACAGGCACTAGAAAAAGCCAGCAGTGAAAATCTAGTTCGTGAGAAGATTCTTGAAGGAATGAGTGTTTCAAAAGTGTTCCGAAAATATGGAATCCTTTAATTTTAATAAAATATGGGGGTATTTATGAAAAAAAAGTCACTGAAAATTGCAATGGTTGGATTATTTCTATTATCCTTATTCACTTCAGGATGCGCGAGTCAAACAAATTCGACAAATGCTAAACAAAATGAAAAAGCCTCTGTAAAATTTCCAACTAAGCCTATCGAGCTCATTGTTCCTTTCGCTGCGGGTGGAGGGACTGATCTTGTCGCCCGTGCGCTGGCAGAATCGATGAAAAGCGAGCTTGGCAAGGATGTAGTGGTTATCAATAAAACAGGCGGTTCCGGTGCGGTTGGGATGAACGAAGGCCTACATTCAAAAGCAGATGGGTACACATTAACGATGGCGACCCGCGAGATCGTTTCACTTCCATTGCTCGAACTCGCACCGTTTAAAACAACCGATTTTAAATTTATCGGGAATATGAATAGAGATCCTGCTTTACTGGTAGTTTCCACAAAATCTAAATATAAAAAGTTTGAAGATCTGGTTGATGATATAAAAGCGAATCCTGGAAAGCTGAAATTTGCTTCATCCTCCACACCAAGTCTATATGGGATTCCATTTGCCCAAGCAGCAAATTTGAAGTTTGCTACTATTCCTTTTCAAGGTACAGCCCAGGCTGTAGTAGAGGTTTTGGGCGGCAGAGCTGAATTCGGACTTTACGGTCCTGGTGAAGTGACCGCACAAATCAAAAGCGGCGACCTGCGTCCGTTGGCAATTATGGCCGAAGAACGACTTGAAGGGGATTTGAAGGATATACCAACAATGAAGGAAAAAGGAGTTAATGTTGGTTGGGCCGGTACATACCGCGGACTTGCCGTACCCGGTGATACCCCCGATGAAGTTGTGAACGTATTGGAAGATGCTGTTGAAAAGGCAGTGAATGATCAAAAGTTCATCGATTTCATGGCTAAACAGAACTTGTTTATTGATTATCTGAATGCAGCTGATTTTGAAGCCATGATTGAAAAAGATATCACAGCTTTGGATCCGATCGTCCAAGCCGCTAATGAACAAAAGTAATAGCTTTGTATAAAAGTACTATTCAGACGTAGAGATTAAAGAAAAAGAAGACTAAGCAGATATATGAAACAAGTCATCATTGAGAGTCTAGTTCTTGAAAAAAATCATGAAGGTATGAAGTGCCAAAAGTATAAATCTTCTAATGTACTAGATAAATAGAATCAAGAGGGGATATGCATGAAAAACTCGTTAAAATTTGTAATCGCTGGATTAATGATTATGTCTTTATTTGCTTCGGGCTGTGCAAATCAATCGAATTCGAATTCGACGGGTGCTAGCCAAAACTCTGAGAAGTATCCGACTAAGCCTATTGAGCTCATTGTTCCTTTTGCAGCTGGTGGAGGGACTGACCTTGTAGCCCGCGCGCTGGCGGAATCGATGAAAACCGAGCTTGGCAAGGATGTGGTAGTTATCAATAAAACCGGCGGTTCCGGCGCCGTTGGAATGAACGAAGGCCTTCATTCAAAGGCAGATGGGTACAAATTAACGATGGCGACCCGCGAGATCGTTTCACTTCCATTGCTCGAACTGGCACCGTTTAAAACATCCGAGTTTACATTTGTCGGAAACGTAAATAGGGATCCTGCTGTCCTTGTAGTTTCCTCAAAATCAAAATTTAAAACGTTCGAGGATCTGGTTGCTGATATAGAAGCAAAACCAGGAAAGCTGAAATTCGCTTCGGCCGCTGCACCGAGTATATATGGGATACCATTTGCTCAAGCTGCCAATCTGGACTTTATCACTGTTCCTTTCCAAGGTGCAGCACAGGCAGTCATCGAAGTTTTGGGTGAAAGAGCTGAGTTCGGCCTTTACAACCCTGGTGAAGTGACCGCACAAATCAAAAGCGGCGACCTGCGTCCGTTGGCCATTATGGCAGAAGATCGGCTAGAAGGGGATTTAAAGGATGTACCGACAATGAAAGAAAAAGGAATTAATGTAGGCTGGGCCGGTACATTTCGCGGACTTGCCGTACCTGATAACACCCCCGACGAAGTTGTGAAGATATTGGAAGATACTATCGGAAAGGCCGTAAAGGATCAAAAATTTATTGATTTCATGGCTAAACAGAACTTGTTTATTGATTACCTGAATGCAGGCGATTTTGAAGCTATGGTTGAAAAAGATATGAAGGCAATGGACCCGATCGTCCAAGCTGCTAAAAAACAAGAAAACTAGCTTTTGATTGGGGGGGTTAAATTGAGAAATGCGGGTGTTTGGGCTGGTGCATTATTGCTCGGGTTTGCAGGATTCATTTTTTGGCAGTCTCTATCGTTTGATTATTATACGGTCCGGGGTCCCGGACCAGGATTCCTTCCATTATGGTTAAGTGGCGTCCTAATTGTAATCTCCCTCGTGTATATTTGGGAAGCGATTAAGAAAGAGGTAATCGTTTTTAAGCAAATCTTGCCGAAAGGTAGGGCATTGGGAAATATTCTTTCAATGCTGGGTTCAATCATTATTTTTATGATCGTTATATCTTATGCAGGGTTTGTAGTCTCAGCGGTCATTTTATTATTCATTGTCTTGGTACGAGAATTTAAATGGTATTCGGCATTAGGGATTTCAGTTGTCACCTCGATAATTGTATTTTTAGTGTTTAATTCGTTGTTGGGTATTCCATTACCTGTAAACGCACTCGGATGGTAAGGAGGGAAAGGACTTGGATTCGTTTATACAATTGCTTCAGGGATTTGAGACAGCGCTAACATGGTGGAATCTGCTTTATTGTTTAATTGGGGTTACCATTGGGATGCTTGTCGGTGTCTTACCCGGTTTGGGACCAACTACAGCTACAGCTCTTCTTCTTCCTATTACTTACTCGATGGAACCTGTAACAGCAATCATTATGTTAGCAGGCATTTATTATGGTTCTTTGTACGGAGGTACAATTACTTCGGTACTGATTAATACTCCTGGTGAAGCCGCCTCTGTCATTACTTGTTTTGACGGATACCCGCTGGCCAAGCAAGGAAGAGCCGGAACAGCTCTGGGAGTTGCAGCTATCGGGTCATTCATTGGAGGGACTGTCTCAATTATAGGACTTGCGTTTATAGCGCCCCCCCTGGCCAAATTAGCACTAGGGTTCGGTCCTCCAGAATTTTTTGCTCTTATTGTAGTGGGTATGTTGATGGTTATAGGTTTAATGGGTAAATCATTAATTCGAGGATTAATTTCAGCATTACTTGGTTTAATCTTGGCGTTGGTCGGAATGGACACTATATCCGGTGCCGTTCGGTTCAATTTGGGACAAGATTTCCTAATGAACGGTTTGGACTTTGTCACGATTACCATGGGATTATTCGGTCTTGCTGAGGTACTTATCGGGCTGGAAGAAAGAATGAATGCGGGGAAACCTGCTAAAGTGAAGGGACTTCTCCCGAGGCGGGATGAATGGAAGCCGACTTTAAAAGCGATTGGCAGAGGTACTGGTTTAGGATTTTTAATTGGTCTCATCCCAGGCTCAAATTCGGTTATACCTGCTATCCTGTCTTATTCATGGGAAAAGAAAATCGCTAAAGATCCATCCCGTTTTGGCAAGGGTGCAATCGAAGGTGTTGCCGGACCGGAAACAGCGAACAACGCGTATTCCGGTTCAGCGCTAATTCCATTGTTCACTTTAGGTATCCCGAGTTCACCTACGATTGCTATACTATTTGGAGCCTTTATCATGCACGGCCTGACTCCAGGGCCGACTTTATTTCAGACAAACCCCAATATTGTTTGGGCAATAATTGCAAGTATGTTCATTGGTAATTTAATTCTCGTTATTATGAACCTTCCTATGGCGGGAATGTGGGGAAAAATTGCAATGATTCCTACGAAATTACTTTATCCTATCATTCTTATTTTTTCTGTAATAGGCGCCTATAGCGTGAATAATAACCTTTGGGACATATGGATAATGTTCATTTTCGGAATAATGGGTTATTTGATGAAAAAGTTAGATTTTCCGATAGCGCCCCTTGTACTGACTTTTGTTCTTGGTGAACTCTTGGAAACCTCGTTACTGCAATCATTAATCTATTTCAATGGAAACGTGTTTGGGTTTTTCCAACGCCCTATTTCCGGTACTTTATTAGTAATTTCTCTTCTTGTTTTGATCATAAGCATCTTTACCAGTCTCAAGAAAAAGAGAGGGATTCTTGCGAGTGACGTTGAAATGTAGTTCTAAACTATATTGAAAGAACTTCAGAAGGTCAAAGTCGTACAAATAAAGCCGGGCATAAGCCCGGCTTTATTTGACTATTATTATAGATGAACGTATATTTCGCTTTCTTCAACAGAAACATCAAAGCGTTCCACGGTTACGTCATAGCTCTTCGTCCTCTTCTTAGGATCGACGATCATGTGTCCCGTTTTAATGTCAAATTCCCACTGGTGCCAGGGACACCTTACGATTTCACCTTCACGTTCGTGAACAAAGTTTCCCGGCCCGGAGGAATTAATAAAGGCGGTCGTAATACCGGTACATAGGGCAGCCCCTTGATGCGGGCAGGTGTTACGGATGGCAAAAAATTGTCCCTCAATATTATAAACACCGATGCTGCGCCCGTTTGCTACGACAATCTTTTTTTCTCCTTCAGGAATCTCGGATGCCTTTCCCACAAAAAAGCTAGTCATCAGTCAATCCCCCCGGTAGGGTCTTTTCTTGCCGGCAATCCATATAATTCAGCGGCATTTTGGTAGAAGATACGTTCCCATAACTCATCTTCTAGTTTTGGAAATGCCATCACAGGAGAATCGAAATCCCAATGCGGGTAATCACTGCAATACAATAAGGTCTCATCCGCATAGACTGCTTTCATCATTTGCCGGAACATCTCCGGGTTCGGTGTCTTTTCAAGTGGCTGGGAGGACACCTTAATATTGCTGCGGAAATATTCACTTGGCTTTTTCTTCACCCATGGCGTCTGGAAGCGGAGGCTTTTCCAATCCTCATCCATCTTCCATAAATATGGTGCCATCCAAAACACACCAGCCTCTTGAAGTACGACCTGCAACGTAGGGAATTTTTCGAAAACCCCTTCATAGATCAAGCTGGCCAGGTGTGCAGCCATTACCTGAGGTCTTGTAGCGCGGTACTCCGGATAATAAGACACATAACCGGCGCCGGTCGTTGGCGGATTTATGCCGACTCCTTCCATAAGGACGTGGATCGTAAAAGGCAGATTATGTTCGACACATGCCTCATAAATCGGATGATAGAACCTATTCCCATAAGGCTTTTCGGCTCCGCTCGCCACGATAACCTGCACCATATCCGGGTGGGAGCCAACACGGTGAATCTCTTGTACCGACAGTCTCGGATCCTGCTTTGGAATAATGATCGATCCTTTCAGTCTGTGGTCCTTATTAACCCACTGCTCCAACGTATAATCATTTATCGCAGAACTGAGAGCTGCAGCGTAATCGATATCAGGCGTCGCTTGACACGAGTAGTCACTTCCGGTCAATATCCCGTATTCAACATGAGAGGGATCCAAATATTGCATTCTCATAAAATCCAAGTCGCTGCCAGGAAAGCCTCCGTCCGGCGGAATAGAGTCGGCCCTTTGGCCAACATTCGTCCCGCCGTTTAAATATAAAGAACCAGGAAGCCTCCATCCCCATAAATCGATCTGTTCACGATAGACTCGGGGCAAATACTTTTTAATTTCATCAAGCGAGGTGTAATTATGGATGTCAGAGTCAATAATGGTACGCTTTTTTTTGACGATTTCTTCTGGTTTTTTAGACTCGGTTACTTCCATTCCTTTTCACTTCCTTTATCGTTTTCATCCTTGGTATTTCTATTTGTAAATGATTTTAAAAATGGAACCATCCACTGTCCGAAGGCCCATCTTTCTCGCAGTAAGACTTTTAGAAGAGAAGCGGCGTTAATTCAGGTGAACTATTCTAAGATATATGCAATCGCTTCCAAAACTGACTATATTTATCTATGATAATGTCAAGAACAGCTTAGCAAAATTTTCATGATCTTTCCGCCGCTTTCCATTTGCCTAAAACCCTCTTCTAAACGCTCCAATGGGTAAATTTCTGTAACTAGACTATCTAAAGGCAACTGTCCCGAAGCAGCTAACTGTATCGCTTTTTCAAAATCTTCATGCTCGTAAACCCTTGCACCGGCCATTTTCAGTTCCCTCCAAAAAATACGATGCAAGTCAACTTTTGGAAGCTGGTTGAAGATACTTACGACTACAATCCTGCCTCTTGTGCGTGGCAGTTGAGTCATCATTTCGGCCCCTGCAGCTGAAGAGGTTACCTCAAAAACTACATCTGCACCGGCTCCGCCCGTATACTGAGCGACGTACTTCACTATATCTTCTTCAATTGGATTTAAAGCATCAAAGCCCAGTTGTCTAGCCAGCTGCAGGCGATATGCATTGATTTCCACTATTAACACTTTCGCCCCAGCTTCTTTAGCCACGAGAGCAATCAACATTCCGATCGGACCGCTGCCAATCACTACCACTGACTCGCCTCTTTTTACTTCGCCGATACGAATATCGTGGCAAGCAACGGCCAACGGCTCAACCAACGCTCCGTGTTCTAAAGACAGTTGATCTGGAAGACGGTGTAAAGTATGTGCTGGCACAGTCCAAATGCTTTGAAAAGCACCTGATGTTTCAATACCCAGGAATTTTAAACATTGGCAAATATGGTTGTGTCCTGCTAAACAAGCTGGACATTTACCACAAGGGTCCAGGGGCATTACAGTTACTCGATCCCCAACGCTATAATTTATAACTCCCTCCCCAACTGCATGAATGGTTCCCGACATTTCATGTCCCATTATTTGGGGAAACGTTACTCTTTTGTCCATATGGCCATGAAAAATATGCAGGTCAGTTCCGCATATGCCGGCATGAGAAACTTTAATTTGTACTTCCCCCGCTTTTGGTGGTACAGGAACACTTTCTCCTACACGAATTTTTTCGTTTCCTTCATAAAATGCTGCCCTCACTAGCGAGTCTCCTCCCTTTACTGGGTGATACTGTCTATAAGCTTATTAAATAGACTTGGTAGCGCTATCATTTATTCTGTCTCCATGATGCACGTTTTCCTTTGTTTTTGGAAGAACTTCCGGCATAGTTTTAGGCAAAAACAGAACAGAAATAAGCGATATTAAACCATTCGCCATAATAAATAACGCCACAGGCACCCACGAATTATTAAACGCACCCATCAATGCGACAGCAATTAAAGGAGCTGTTCCTCCGGAGATGGCTGAACCAATTTGGTAACCAAATGAAACCCCGGTATAACGGACATTCGCACTGAAATTCTCTGCAAACATTGGACCAATTATGGCGGTAATGGCCGGCCATATAATTCCTATCGCCAAAACGGTGGCAATTGTCAGCCACAGCGACGAATTGAGATTCAGCAGATAAAAATACGGGAATGCAAAAAGAATAATACCCGACGATCCGGCGATATAAAGGGACTTTCGTCCAATCTTATCAGATAAGATTCCCATAAGCGGAATCATAACCGTTGCTATCACCGCCGCAATCGTAACTGCATTCAGAGCTGTAGTTTCATCGAATCCAAGATTTGTGTTCGCATAGGTGATGATAAAGGTTGCAAAGATATAAAACGGTCCAGCATCGACAAATTTTGCTCCAATCGTAATCAACACTGCCTTCCAGTGGTAACGGAATATATCGACAATCGGGACTCTGGAAACCGTTTTGCTTTCCTGTGTTTCCTGGAACTCCGGCGTCTCATCAATGCCCTTTCTGATCCACAGGCCTAAAATGACAAGTGCTGCACTAAATATAAAAGGTATCCGCCAGCCCCATGAGAGAAATTGCTCTTCAGGCAAGAGTGTCAATCCAGAAAGGACCAAAGTTCCCAATAATAATCCAATTGTTACACCCATTTGTGGAATACTGCCGAAAAAACCACGTTTTTCCTTCGGAGCATACTCAAATGCCAACAAAAGAGCACCGCCCCATTCTCCTCCGAGTCCAAGACCTTGAATGCATCTAAGTAGGACCAGCAAAATCGGCGCCCAAATCCCAATTGTATTATAGTCTGGTAAAAGCCCCATAAGAACAGTACCTGAACCCATCAATGAGAGGGTCATGACTAGTGATTTTTTTCGTCCGATTTTGTCACCGATATGGCTGAATAAAATTCCACCCAATGGGCGGATAAGAAAAGGTATAGCAAATGAGGCATATGAAAGAAGCAAACTTATCTGTGGATCATCGTTTGGAAAGAACAATTTACTGAATACTAGTGTTGCAACCGTCCCGTAAAGAAAATAGTCAAACCATTCAACAGAACTTCCAATTAAACTTGCAATCAGTACTTTTTTAGGCACCTTTTTTGATTTTGATGAATTTGCCATACAATCATCCTTTTTTAATAAATTGTTATTTTCTTTAGAAACAAATAACTATTTTCATAAACGTAAAATTGACTTGATTTCATCATTTTAACTAACCTTGAACCAGGGATAATTTCGTCAATTCTAAGGTGAATGGCATTCACAACAAATCTAAGGTGAGTTCCTTGACTTTTTTCAGAAAAGAAATAATAGCGACAGCATCACGCTTTTAAGTTTTCAGGAATGTTGGTGATATTCTATTTCTCTGTTAGTGAAACATCATTCCATTAATAAAGGTTTAGAGATTATTTCATGCAAATCACCTCACAAGTTGGAACAATGATTTTAATATTGGACCTATGTTCCATTTATTGAGTATAGTAAGTCTTTTTGGTCTTAATGTCAATAATATTTTGAATAGTAAAAAAATATAATCTTTCAGTAGGGGTTATCCTAAATGTAAATTTATCATTCAGCTCAGCCGTATAGGATTCTTAGAAGTTCGAACTTCCAGTAAAATACATGACTTACAGGAGATACTTAAATAAATATTGATTCTAATTTTTCAATCATATATTCTGATAATAGAACGATATTCCACTATGCGTTGAAAAAATAGATGAAATTAGGCTGAAATACGATAATTTACAACACGTATTATTAAGACAAATGGGTAGGAGGTCAAAATATGGCTTCAAAAGGCAATGATGTTGATAGTCAAATGAATTCAAGCCTTGATCGTGCATTGACACTTCTTGAATTTATTTCAAGTAAGAGAGGTGGTACGCCTTTAGCTGAAATCGTTAAAGGAGTGGATATACCAAAGAGCACTTGTCATCGGCTATTAGAAACCTTAAAGACTAGAGGATACATTGAATTGGAACCCGTTACAGACCGGTACAAAATAGGATTGAAATCACTTGAAATTGGGGTATCCGGATTATCTAATTTGGAAATCGTCGATGTCGCTGCGCATTATCTCTATGACATTTCTGCCTTTACTGGTGAAACCGCCTTTCTAGCGGTCTATAACGAGGGAGAAATTGTATACCTTTACAAAGTGGAGGGTACAGGTTCAATTCGTACGACCGCACAGTTAGGTTCAAGGAGACCGGTACATTGTACGGGGGTCGGAAAGGCGATCTTATCGAACTTTTCGCTGGAAGAGGTTGATCGAATTCTTCAAGAGAAAGGGATGGAAAAGCACACTGAAAACACAATTACTGACCAGCATTTGTATCATCAAGAATTGAGTTCAGTTCGGGTGCAGGGCTGGGCCACGGATAATGAGGAAATTGAAGTGGGCTTAACTTGTTTCGCCGTTCCAATTTTTAATTATACAGGAAGAGTGGTAGCAGCAATGAGCTGTGCGGGGCCAACACACCGCGTTAAAAAAAGAAAAGAAGAAATTATTACTCGGTTAAAAGAGTCAGGCGAACAGATTTCCAGGAGACTGGGTTATGTGGAAAGTATGAGATTGAATCAACTGTTCTAAATGAAGGAAGTGGTCTTCTTTTTGATGAAACATTGTATGTAAACGTTATAAAAAATAGGGGAGCCCAGAATGCGGTGAATTCACATTTCTCCAGGCTACCCCAAGGCTTTAATGATTCCAATTATTTAGGAGAAATAAATCGGTATAATCGTTTAATCGTTTCGATATGTAAAGCCTCATGGTAAAAGCTAAACAAAAATATCTCGCCAGCTGTGTAAAACGTAACGCCACTCCTGTTTGTAAAGGGAGCAGTTAGTTTTTCGTGTAGGCGTCCTGGAAGAAAGTCCTTTATTCTCGTTTTTTGTTCGGTTAAGGTTTCTGTAATTTCTGCAAATGAGGTCGGAGTTTCTTGCCAATCTGCAGGTTTTGTTCCACTGCCAAAAAACTGCCCATAAACTTTTGGAATACTCATCTCTTCACCTAACAATTCGAAGACTAGCTTTTCCTGTGTGAATGCAATATGACCGAAATTCCAGCGAATATTGTTGTTAAACCCTTCAGGAATGACATCAGAAATCTCTTCTGGAATTCTTTTAATTGTTTGCTCCGTTATTCCACGTACTGTTTCCATGTGATTGAAAATTAATTGCTCCAAGAGTATTCCTCCTCTTTTTAAATAACTACTTATAATCGTTTCTCTATCAACATGTGCTATTCCTTCCGAAAGAAATATTTTATTTAATAAGGGACATGTACTTTTGTAATCTTGGCGGCCTGTTATTCGGAAAAAACATTTCCAAAACCCGTACTAGAATATGGGCACGCGGATACACCGGTCTAGAGCCTAATGTTATAGATGAACTCTTTTTGAGAAGTAAAATAATAGGATTTGCAGCCTTTACGGAGAGGCGACTGAATATTATGATAGTATCAGAGCAGCCGAAGCAATTGATCGGGTTATCTACAGAAAACTATCATAGGCCGAACTTTATATGCAGTTGGACTTCGCTCCAGTCATTAGCTGGGAGGCCTAACCCTTTTTACAAAACGAAAAGTGGACTGAATAGCTATAAATCACCGTTGAAAATCATAGGACAGACCGAAATGAGATTTTGCTTGGCAAGGCAAATAGAAAACGATGGATGAACTTGGATTAAAATTATGAGTCCGAAAGATAATGGAGGGAAATTATGCGTTTAGCAACAATCAAGAAAGATGGGAAAGAAACAGCGGCACTTGTGTTGGAGAATGGAGTTCTTCCTATGGAAGATCTCAATCAAAAGTTTAGTCAGAAATGGTCAACAGAACTTTTAGAGATCATTCAATTAGGGCAGCTCAATCAGTTAAAGATTTGGTTTCAAGGTGAAGTACAAAATCGAACAGAACTTTATGAGAATCATATTATTCCCTTGAATAAAGTTACTTATGGTCCGCTTTATCGGCAGCCAAGGAAAATTTGGGGGATTGGATTGAATTATGCGGAGCATGCGGCAGATTTAAGTGAAAAAGCGCCTAATACTGAACCGGCGAGTTTTATGAAGCCTGATACGACGATTATCGGTCCTGATGATACGATTCAGATTCCTTTGCAATCAGAAAGGACCACGGCAGAAGCGGAATTGGGTATTATCATTGGCAGGGAATGCAAAAATGTATCAGAAGAGGATGCCCCTAATGTCATTGCCGGGTTTACCACCATTATCGATATGACAGCTGAGGATATTCTTCAAAAGAATCCACGATATTTAACCCGTTCCAAAAGCTTTGATACCTTTTTTAGCTTTGGTCCTCATTTGATCACTCCGGATGAGGTCGAAGAAGTGTTGGATTTACATGTTTCAACGGTCATCAATGGAAAGATTCATCGGAAAAATGTCGTTTTGAATATGACGTTCCGGCCATTGAACCTGGTTTCCTTCCACTCCAAAGTGATGAAGCTATTGCCGGGTGATATCATATCTACCGGAACCCCAGGAGCGGTCGTGATTCGGGACGGAGATATTGTGGAATGTCATATTGATGGATTTGAGAAATTAGTCAATTCAGTAAAGGATCTCAAAAATGAATAGGTAGAATGAAAATCGATATTTTTAATAAAGGGGGCTTTGGTATGAAAATTGCCGTTTTGTCTGATATTCATGAAGGATTGAATCGTAAAAATACCCAGACTGAGATCATGGCATCTTTAAAAGAATGGATCAACACGCATTTACCGGATGTGTTTATCATTAGCGGAGACATGACTGCCGGTCCGGAAAAAAGCCTCACTCTTTTGAATCAGCTACAAAATGAATTTCCACAAACTAGGTTATTGTTTGTACACGGGAACCATGATGTATATTCGGAAGATTCGAAGTCTGCTATGAGCACTATAACGGAATTGAGATCATCTGCAACCCGCTAGGTTACTATCCGCACGAATGGAACTGCAAATCTGCAGAAGAAGAGATTTTTTCACAGATCAAAGTAATAGAAATTTAATAAGCCTGTCCAAAACAGTCGTTAATAAACTCAAATCTATTAAATTAGCCCCAGTACCAGGTGAAGCACATCGGTACTGGGACTAACTATTAAGTCGTGATTTTTAACCATTTAATTCTTTTGTAGCAGTTTTACTTCTTGTTCGGCATCATCATCTTCTGCCACTTTCAAGACTTTTCCACTGTTTGTATTAAGGGTAATCTCTTTAACGGTGGATCCATCATCGATGATTACATGGTACACCATAGTACCTTGGTTTTTGTCAAGTTCTGTTTCTATCACTTTGCCCGAGATTTCCCCTCACGAATCCTAACTTTTCCCTGTAAGATCACCAATTTGGGTCTCCAATATAATCATGGTTTCCCCATCGTTTTCTCTTTTTTTTGAAAAAGTACAGTTTTTAAAGCAGGAACCTCCTGTTAGGAGTCGTCTTATATAGAAATAGGTGGTAAAAAAATACGCCATTAATCCCAATCTTTCGATTTATCAAATAAGTTATTGTCATACTTGTTCATTTGTAATACAATATGACAAAAGAGCATTAGTAAGCGCTTACAAGTATAAAGTGAAACAACAAAAAGGGGGATGATAAAGTGTTGTTAAAGAACGCTTCAGTTTATCTAGGACTTGTTATATTACTTTTTGCGTCTATAATTTTCTGGCAATCTCTCGAATATGTTTATTACACGGATACAGGTCCTGGTCCAGGATTTTTTCCGCTTTGGTTAAGTGGAGGATTAGCCGTTGTTTCATTGATTTACATAATAACGTCAATAAAGAAAGATGGAATCCTTTTATCGGAAATTATTCCAAGGGGAGAGGGAGCAAGGAACATACTATCGTTATTGGCCGGGACGCTTTTTTTGCTGCTGACCATTAATTATATTGGCTTTGTTTTAGCTGCTAGTATTCTATTGTTTTGTTTATTAGTCAGATTCTATCGATGGTATCTTGGACTTGGAATTTCCTTAGTTGTTTCTTTATGCTTATTTTTCATTTTCTATACGCTTCTCGGAATTCCACTTCCGGTCAATTATCTGGGATGGTAGGAGGGATTAAATGGACTCGTTGATACAGTTATTTCAAGGTTTTGAAACTGCACTAACATGGTGGAATTTACTATATTGTTTGGCCGGTGTGTCAATAGGGATGATGGTTGGGGTTCTGCCTGGTTTAGGACCTACCACCGGGACGGCGATCTTATTACCTGTTACCTTCTCAATGGAGCCGGTATCGGCAATCATTATGTTGTCAGGAATATATTACGGTTCCATGTACGGTGGAACGATCACTTCCGTACTTATTAATACGCCAGGGGAAGCTGCTTCTGTTATTACCACTCTCGATGGGTATCCGCTGGCGAAGCAGGGGAGGGCTGGTACAGCTTTAGGAGTTGCAGGTATCGGTTCATTTATCGGAGGAACAATCTCCATTATTGGTCTTGCATTCATTGGGCCGCCTCTGGCCCAATTCGCTTTAAAATTCGGTCCCCCGGAGTTTTTCGCTCTCATGGTATTGGGATTAATAACGGTGATTGGATTAATGGGAAAGTCTATCATTCGGGGATTGATCTCCGCACTTTTAGGTTTGTGCCTGGCTCTTATTGGAATGGATCCTGTTTCAGGTGCTGTTCGTTTTACATTCAACGAACCTAATTTAATGAATGGGATCGATTTTGTCATTATTGCAATGGGACTGTTTGGACTATCTGAAATTTTAATAGGGCTGGAGAACATCTCAAAAGCAGAAACACCACCAAAAGTCAAAGGACTCCTTCCTAAACGGGAAGAATGGAGACCAACACTTTCCTCGATTGGTAGAGGAACAGGCTTAGGGTTTTTGATAGGGCTGGTCCCGGGAACTAATTCAGTAATTCCTGCCATCCTTTCCTATTCGCTCGAAAAAAAGTTAGCAAAGGATCCTTCCCGATTTGGAAAAGGAGCAATAGAGGGGGTTGCTGGACCCGAGACAGCAAACAATTCTTATAGCGGGGCTGCATTAATTCCGCTGTTCACATTGGGGATCCCCAGTTCACCTACCATAGCGGTTATACTCGGAGCCTTTATCATGCATGGATTGACTCCGGGTCCAATGCTATTTCAGAGCAATCCTGATATCGTGTGGGCCATTATTGCTAGTATGTTTATTGGGAACCTTATCCTATTGATTTTCAATTTACCTTTAGCTGGGGTATGGGCAAAGATTACCATGGTTCCGGCAAAACTATTATACCCCATCATTTTTCTTATCTCGATCCTTGGAGCATACAGTGTTAATAATCGGTTGTTCGATGTTTGGGTATTGCTGGCGTTTGGTGTTTTGGGTTACTTCATGAAAAAGACGGACATTCCCATTGCCCCAATTGTATTAACATTTGTTTTAGGTAAATTATTGGAAAGTTCATTGTTACAGTCGATGATTTTATTTAGAGGTGATTTTTCAGGATTTTTCTCAAGGCCTATTTCTGCTGTGATGTTGACGATTGCTATCTTGATTCTTTTAGTAAGTGTGATAGCAGGTATAAAGAAGAAAAAAGAATTATTAGCTACAGATGTAGAAATGTAGTGGTTTTTAGACAAAATCATTCGCTGAAGTATTCCATTCAGGCGGTAATTTTTTTATCCTAATTGTCTTACAATTATAAAATAATACAAATATAAGATAGACAGGTGACGTAAATTGGTTATAAATCAAAATCATACACTATTAGACTCAGTTCCTCGTAAAACATTGTCCAAAGAAGTAGCAGACAGAATTATTCAATTGCTTGTGTCTGGAAATTTGAAAAGGGGTGATAAATTACCTCCCGAAATGGAACTGATTAAGATGCTATCTGTCAGCAGGCCTGTTTTACGTGAGGCGATGAGTTCCCTGGAGTCGCTGGGGATAATTCACAGAAAAACACGGGATGGTACGTATTTCTCTGAAAAAATTGGCAGTCAACCTTATTTTAATATGTTGTCCTTGGTTATGGATGACCTGCCAACCATTATCGAAGCGAGGATGGCCTTGGAACTTGGCCTGATAGCTTTGGCAGCCGAGAAAATTACTCAAAACGAATTGGAACATTTATACCAGACGATAGAAGCTATCTCTAAGCATCCCGGAAATTATTCAGAAATTGATAAAGAATTTCACCGAATAATTGCCTTTAGCGTCCACAACCCTGTACTGGATTCAATGATTGACTCATTGCTGGTTGCGTTCGATCAGATGAGCAAGAACATTGAGGTTAGAGAACGAAATGTTGCTGTTGAGCATCATACAGCCATTTACGAGGCTTTGGAAAGAAGATCTCCTCCGGAGGCATTCTCCAAAATGTATGAGCACTTGGACTATGTAAGAAAGAAAATTTTAAAAGAATCACGAAAGGGGTGATGCCAGAAGAAGGGAAATAGCTAAATGTTCATGGGGGCAGGCAGGTATAAGCGTGAGAATCTTTTCATTACTCTTTCAACAAGATTAAACAGAAATTGTAAACGTAAGATACTATTTTTTTACTAGGGGGAGCAATTTCTATGATTAGCAAAAAATTGATAGCAATCTTTTGTACAATATTACTCGCCGGTTCTATTTTGGCAGGTTGTGCGTCTTCTGAATCCAAGACATCCGGCTCAGCAGCTAAGGGGGGTTCTGGTTCTGAGTCTGATTACCCAACTAAGCCGATAGAGTTAGTTATTCCTTATGCTGCCGGTGGCGGGACTGATGTTACAGCTCGTATATTAGCAAAAACTGTATCCAAATACCTTCCAAACAAGCAAACGATCGTACCCGTAAATAAGCCGGGAGCCAGCGGGACTTTGGGATTGGCAGAATTATACGAAGCAAAACCTGATGGTTACAAAATCTCGATGGCTACCATTGGAAACATAGCGATCCAACCTAACTATGGCAATACTCCGTACTCATATGACAGCTTCGAACCATTATTGATCGCAACATCTGTTCCTCACGTATTACTTGTTAAAAAAGATGCTCCATGGAAAACGGTAGATGAATGGTTTGAATATGTGAAGAAAAACCCGAATTCCTTCAGTTACTCTACGCCAGGAAAAGGCAATACGCAGCATCTTAATTTGGAAGGGATCGCACTTAAGGATGGTCTTAAACTGAAACATGTACCTTTTGATGGCGCTGCACCAGCCATTACGGCATTGTTAGGCGGCCATGTTGAAGGTGCAGTTGTACAAGTCCATGAGGCAAAACCGCATGTTGATTCAGGAACTTTGCGTATATTGGCTAATACAGGAACCACTAAATCAGAGTCTATTAAGGATGCAGAGTTTCTTGAAGATAAAGGGTACAGCGGCTTGAATGCATGGACTGGGATTGTTGCACCAAAGGGTATCCCGGAAGATGTAAAAACTACTTTGCATGATGCTTTTAAGAAGGCCCTGGAAGATCCTGAAACGATTGAACAATTCAAAAAAATTGGAATCGAACCAGCATACAGTAATCCTGAAGATTTCAAGAAAACGATCGAAGACACAAACAAAACAACGGGTGATATCGCTAAGAAAGTCGGCTTGTAAAAAGTCGTATCGTTTATATACAAACATCATCAAACAGTCGAAAGGGGAGTAATACGAATGTCCACAGTGGAAACAAACCGTCTCGTTTCACTTCCTAAAATGATCCCTGTACGGCAAATATTTGAAGCACCCACCATAGCGGATATTGAAAAAACAGTAAAGATGGAACTAAACAAGGAAATCTTCCGAAAAACAATTAAACCCGGATCACGTGTAGCAGTCGGCGTGGGCAGCAGGGGGATTTCAAATATAAAAAAAATAACCGCTGCGGTTATAAAGCAGCTTATTGAATGGGGTGCCAGTCCTTTTATAGTCCCGGCTATGGGAAGCCACGGAGGTGGAACAGGCGAGGGTCAAAAAAAGGTGCTGGCGGAATTCGGCATTACAGAAGAAAGTATGGGAGTGCCAATGGTTTCCACCATGGATGTCGTTCAAATTGGTACTCTGGATAATGGTATGCCTCTTTATCTTGATAAAGAGGCGTATCATTCAGATGCAATCGTTTTTATAAATAGAGTTAAACCACACACAAGCTTTAAAGGTGATTATGAAAGCGGACTATTAAAAATGATCGCCATTGGCCTTGGGCGGCACAAAGGGGCATTAGCAGTCCATCAACACCCGCTTGCTGAGATGCCGATTTTGTTGCCGAAAATTGCAGAAATTTATTTGAAGCAAGCCCCGATCGCCTTTGGTGTCGCCGTATTAGAGAATGCCTATGACCAAACGGCCCAGATTGTTGCGGTTCCTGGAGATGAAATGATTTCTAAAGACAAAGATTTACTTATCAAAGCCAAGCAATATATGCCAAGGATTATGCCGCAAAACATTGATTTGCTCATCGTAACAGAAATGGGTAAAAATATCAGCGGATCAGGAATGGATCCGAATATTACCGGGCGGGCCGCATCGAAAGCACCACAAAAATTTAACGCCCCTCAAATAGAACGATTGGCTGTTCTCGGATTAACGAAGGAAACCAAGGGTAATGCATGCGGAATTGGCGTTGCTGATGTTACAACTAAGCGAGTTTTTGATCAAGTGGATTTAGATTATACATATGCCAACGTAATTACTTCAAAGGTTCTAGATTCTGCTAAAATCCCACTTGTTATGCGAGATGATAGAGAAGCCATTAGTGTAGCTTTGAAAACCTGTTACAATATCAATCTTGAAAACCCTAGAGTTGTTTGGATTAAAAATACGTTAGAGTTAGAAAATATATTGGTTTCGGAATCCATTTTGCGTGATATAAAAGGGAACCCTCAAATTAAAGTTTTAGGTGAGCCCTTTGAGATAACTTTTGATTCTGACCATTATATATCAACAGATATTTGGAGAGGGAGGTAACACATTGATGAGAAAACCACGTATCAATGGAATTCTTGGCTTTCCAGTAGCCCCTTTTACGAGCTCTAACCAACTGGACAAGCAAGCACTAATCGAAAATATTAATTTCTTGATTGAAGGGGGGCTGGATTCAATTTTTGTATGTGCCGGTGCAGCTGAATTTCAATCACTTAGCCGTACCGAATATGAATCCATCGTTGAAATTGCTGTTTCATTATGCCAAGGCAGGATTCCTGTTTATACAGGAGTCGGGGGCAACATTATAGACGCGATGGAGTTAGCCCGTATTTCCGAAGAAAAAGGGGCAGATGGTTATTTAATTTTACCGCCTTATTTAATAAATGGTGAACAGGAAGGTCTATATAATTATTATAAGGCCATCATTGAAACGACAGAGATCAACGCTATCATTTATCAAAGAGACAATGCCGTTTTAACATTAGAGACTGTGAGGAAATTATCAGCCCTTCCACAGCTAATTGGAATCAAAGATGGTGTTGGAAATATGGAACGCAATATTGAGTTCGTTCAGACCCTTGGTCAGCAACTCAATTGGATAAATGGAATGCCCTTGGCTGAGGTTACGTTTCCGGCATACCATCCTTTAGGATATACTTCCTATTCTTCAGCTATCTCAAATTATATCCCTCATGTCTCTAGATTGTTTTACAATGCAATTCAAGAAGAAGATCATCAATTGATAAATAAACTATACAAGGAAGTAATATTCCCCATCAATAATATACGTAAACAAAAAAAGGGATACGCCGTTTCCTTGATTAAGGCTGGTATGGAAATAATGGGTCTATCCGTCGGAATGAAGGTGCGTCCACCGCTTGTTCCAGTTGAAAAAGAGCATTACCTTCAACTTGAGAAGATTCTCATGAATACTCTAGATCATTTTCCGTTAAAATCCACAACCCACTCTATTAAAGCAAGGGGCAGTCATTCATGAAAAAAGAACAAGAGATTTTGACCTATAGAGTTTCATTTGAGAAATTAAAATCATTTTGTACAGAAGTATTAATTGCAGCGGGAATCCCGGATGCCGATGCTGAAATCATTTCTGATTCTCTCGTACATGCTAATCTTTCAGGCGTACATTCTCACGGTGTCAGTAAACTGAATGATTATTTAACAAGACTGGATAACAACCTGGTGACTAAGGAAACACATATAAGTGTTATCCGTGAATCAGCGACAACGGCTATGATAGATGCAAATAATGGCTGGGGCCAAATTGCCTCCCAAAAAGCAGTCGATATAGCGGTAGAGAAAGCGAAAGAGTATGGCAGCTCTTGGGTAGGAGTGAACAATTCCAATCATTATGGAACCGCTTCTTATTGGACCGCAAAAATTGCATCACACGGGATGATAGGTATATCCATGACAAATACATCCCCTGTTATGGTTCCATTTGGATCAAAGACACCTACCCTTGGGACAAATCCGGTTTGTATCGCTGTGCCATCCGCTTCAGGTAAACCAATCATGCTGGATATGGCAACAAGTAACCAGGCAAGAGGAAAGATAACCTTAGCTGCTAAAAATGGGAATCCAATCCCAAATGATTGGGCTGTTTCAATAGATGGGCACGAAACAACAGATCCTCAAGAAGCGTTAAAGGGCAGTCTGCTGCCTTTTGGAGGAGCCAAAGGCTCCGGTCTTGCGATTATGGTTGATATATTGACCGGCGTACTGACCGGGTCACTGTATGGGTCTAATGTTCCGCGCTTTTATGATGACCCTTTTCCGCAAAATCTGGGTCATATGTTCGCAGCGATCAATATCGAATCAATGATGCCTCTTGACATGTTTCTTCACCGTATGACAGATAAAGAACGTGAAACGAGAGAAAGTGAGCCGGCTGCCGGTTTCGAAAAAGTATACATGCCAGGTGATCTTGAGTATTTAAGAGCAGAGGAGCATCGCAAAACGGGAATTCCTTTGAGCCGAGAAATTTATTCTGAGTTATTAAATACAGCCAAACGATATGGCGTTAAAGCGAATCTAACAGATTAAACAATAGATTAGTAGCAAAACTTTTATAGTCTACTCATGGCTGGTCTGGTGTAGTTGTTCCAAAAGATACCCCACAGGAAATAGTAGACATGCTTCGTGAGGTGTTTAAGAAAACAATGAAAGATCCAATTATAAAAGAAGAATTCAACAAACTCGGTATTGAACCAGCGTATGCCGATCGCGAGGAGTTTTTCAAAAATATCTCTGAAACGAACAAGCTAACCGGTGATCTATTAGAAAAGACTGGACTGGTAAAATAGATTTTACCTACAATATTTTAAGTGAACTTTACTAGATTTACAGTGACATACTTCATGTGGCGGGTCCATATACAATATTATGTAAATGTTTTGCCAGTACACTAACCTGAATTGGAGGGAACATGATGTCAAATGTAAATACAGTCTCGGCGCAAACAAAAAAATGTGTGCAGACTGGCGGCCAGGCAGTGGTGGAAGTTCTGAGGCGTGAAGGCGTTGAGAAAACTTTTTGTGTACCGGCGGAAAGCTTTTTACCAGTAATGGATGCGATGTACGATTGCCCCGGCATTCAATTAATCTCGACCCGCCATGAAGGGGGAGCTGCTTTTATGGCGGAAGCCTATGCTAAAGCCTCGGGCAAAGTGGGCGTATGTATGGCAACGCGCGGGGTAGGTTCGACAAATCTCGCAATCGGGATCCATACCGCCTTTCAGGACTCAACCCCAATGGTTGCCTTAATTGGCCAGGTGGAGCGAGGCTTTCGTGGACGCGAGGGATTTCAGGAAGTTGATTTAAGCGATTTTTATAGCCATATCACTAAATGGTCGGTTGAAATCTCTGATCCAAAACGGATTCCAGAACTTCTACATAGAGCATTTCGGGTAGCCCAGTCCGGCCGCCCTGGCCCCGTTTTGGTCAGTCTACCGGTCGATATGCTGAGGGAGCAGGCAGAGGTAGTGTTCCAGAATCAAATGCTGCCTTCTGCTCCGTCACCTGAAATGAGTCAGCTTGCCGCTGCGAACGAATTACTGTCAGGGGCAAAAAATCCGCTTATTATCGTAGGAGGCGGGGTAACGGCAACCAATTCGCAGGATAAATTAGTCCAACTCTCCGAGCTAACTGGCGTTCCGGTAATGACAAGCTTTCGGCGTCACGATGCCTTTCCGAATAGTCATAAACATTATGCCGGGCAAATAGGGCTTGGACCACATCCTGATTTGCTGAAGTTTGTCAAGCAAGCTGACGTCATTCTGGCAATAGGCATGAAATTTTCGCAAATTGTCACTCAAAACTATACGCTTCTGAAGCCGGAAACAACGCTTATTCATATCGATATTGATGAACAGGCAATAGGGAAATTTTATGAAACCGAAATCGGTATTGTCAGTGATGCAAAGCTTGCAATTCAGGCGCTGGCAGAGCTGAATAAAGACGCAGCCGTATCATCGGAGCGTTTGCTTTACTGCAAGAACATAAGGGATGTATATGAAACAGTATCCCTCCCGAAAAAAATATATCAGGATGATTTTGTCAATTTAGAGGGGCTTGTCCATGACTTGCAGGAAACACTTCCTTCGAATGCGATCCTGACGAATGATGCCGGTAATTTCTCTGGCTGGTTTCAGCGCTATTACCAATTTGAAGAGCCGAAAACGTATTTTGGTCCAACTTCTGGCGCGATGGGCTATTCCGTTCCTGCGGCCGTAGGTGCCAAGTTGGCTTTCCCGGACCGTCCGGTTATTTCGATTGCCGGAGACGGAGGATTTATGATGACACTTCAAGAGCTGGAAACGGCGCTTCGCTATGAGGTTCCGATTATCGCGCTTGTAATCAATAACAACATTTACGGTACCATTCGGATGCATCAGGAAAAAAATTATCCCGGCAGAGTCATCGGTACCGATCTTTCTAACCCGGATTATGGCATGCTGGCTAAAGCGTTTGGCGTGCACGGGGAACGGGTGGAAAGAAATGATCAGTTTATCCCGGTGTTGCAGCGGGCCCTAGCAGCAAAGGTCCCAACCATAATTGAAGTGGTTACTGACCCCAATGTTATCTCAGTAAATGCAACAATTGATAGTTTGCGAAAGCAAGCCAAATCGCAGGGCTAATAAATCACTTATAATATAGAATAAATTATTTTTAATTCTTCTTTCTTTGCCTCTATTTAGTTTGTTCTATGACATTACAAAATAGAGGCTTTTCTCTCGTTATATCTTTAAGTGATATGTCTCATTCTGGCTGCATTTTGGGTTCAAATTATCTGACTTTGTTAATTTCTCATTTATTTATGGTTCAACGATTATTGTCAGAAAGTGTAATGTCCGGTATTATAACTGAACACTTGTCCCAACTTTGTTTTTGATTGCTTTTTCATAAAAGTATTTTGCTACAATGATATCCACGACTGCCAATCCAACAGATTTAAATACGGTGATTTCTTGATCGCTTTCTCTGCCGTTTCTTTCACCGCTTACTATTTCCCCAAGTTCCGCATAAATAGCGCTTTCCTTAAAAACCCCTTCTCGAATCGGAATTTGTAAATCACCAGTTTCCTCAAGTGCTGCTTCCCTTGATTCCACTACTACCTTATTGGCTGGAGAAATGAGAGAGGACGGCAGTTCTTGCATAGCCGGCCGGAATGACCCGACAGCATTAACATGAGCACCAGGTCTTAATAAGCTGGAAAAAACGGGTGATAACGAGTTGGTTGCTGTTACGGTAATATCAGCCTCCTGAACTACTTCATTGGAATCAGAATATACTTGTACATCCTTTTCAAATCTCTCTGTAATATAACGAGCGAACTCATGTGCTTTTTGTTCAGTCCGGTTGAACAGCATAATTTTCTCTATGTTTCGAACTGCAAGTACTGCTTCCAACAGACCTTTCGCTTGTTCTCCTGTACCTATAATACTTAGTGTTTTTGAGTCCGTCCGAGATAAAAACTTAGTCGCCACTCCCGATAGGGCCCCGGTTCGAATCATTGTTAAATAAGACCCTTCCAAAAGGGCAAGTGGTTCTCCAGTTTCAAAATCAAAGAGCATAACCACGCCGCTTATCGTTTTCTTTCCTATTTTTTTGTTATTAGGGACTACCGTTACTACTTTTAATCCAAGACTGCCGTGCGCTTCAGCTACCGAAGGCATTACTAATGCAGTGTTTTGAGAATTGCCAAATGGCATAGAGGCACGGATAGGCGTGACAGTCTGGGAGGCTGAGAATTCTCGTAAAGCAATAGCCGCTTGTTCAATAACCTCATTCATATCTATTAAACTTCTTTGTTCATTGGCATTTATGACTAACATGCTTGATCATCCTTTCCCTCACTTTAGATGGACACTTCCTCAATTTGTTTTACAGGTTTCAAGTGCACCTTCCAAAAATGTGTGCCTGAAACTAAAAATCTGATAGTTTTCAGAAAATTATTCTTAAATATATCATAAAAAGGCATCCTTTTATCAACAAAGTTATTAAAAAGTGGAAAGTATCTCCTCCTATTCTCTAACAAATCAATGAATCAACTGGCACAGCTATTTTAGCTATATAAAGTTGAGACTAAGAATTGCATCTAACACAAATCGGTCAATACTTGGAATTAAAAGAGACGACAAAACGATAAGAGAGACGCCAAAACTTTAACCGAAATAGGAAATGGTTATTTCAACTTATATAGTATTATACTATTTGCAAAAAAACATTGAATTTTTATACTTTTATAAATATAATGAATTTAGTGAATCGCATTCACCAAAAAACTTTAGAGAAAAAGGCTGAATTTCAAATTGTTATGAGGGAGGTGAACGGAAAAATTGGAGGAGACTAAAAAAAAATCTTCAAATTCATACGGAAATGTCGCCCATGCATTAGATATTCTCCTAGCTTTTAAAGGTAAAAGTGAATTTACTTTAGCTGAGATGTCTGAGTCTCTAAGTATTAGAAAAAGCTATTTACTAAAAATTTTGGAAGATTTAAAAGAAAAACGGTTTATTGTCCAAGACCCCGAAACAGGGAAATATCAATTGGGCTTGGCTTGTTTTGAATTAGGAAATGCCTTTGAACAGCGCTTGGATATTCGCAAAGTGACCCATCCTTCACTCGTGAAATTGTCTGAAGTCACAAATGAATTAGTACACTTAGGAGTGCTGGATGCAAATGTCGTAGTCCTATTGGAAAGAGCTGTTTCGAATGATTCAAACTTAGGTTTGCAATTTCACTTATCCTTAACATCACCACCGTATTCAACGGCACTGGGAAAGGTTTTATTGGCCTTTACCAAAGAGGCCCGTGTTGATGAGTATCTTTCAACGGTAAAAATGGAAGCGTATACTTCTCACACAACTGTCGATCCGAATATATTCCGGCTGGAGTTAGCGCAAATCCGGGAAAAAGGATACTATCTCTCTTATGAAACCTTCGAAAGTGGAATTTCATGCCTTGCAGCTCCTGTTTTTACAAAAGGCGGATTAATTAAGGCAGCGATAAGTATTTGTGCACCTACCATTCGAATTATGTCCAAAGAAAAAGAGTTAGTTAAACAACTGCTTGAAACTACTTTCGATGTATCAAGTAAATTAGGATATAACCTCCAAATTGTTTGATACATGTTATTCAGGAAAAGGAGAAGGGCACTTCCGTATAATGTACTTCATAAAACAAGTCAATTCTAACAAGCTTTTAAAAAGAAGTTAAAGTGCTTTACAGAAGGGAAGTGCGATATGGCTCAAGTTCAACCAACGATGGCTCCAGTTGAGGTTTCAAAGAAAAAAGCAAACAGGGCACTATTAGCAAGTATGATCGGAAGCTCAATTGAGTGGTTTGACTTCTTTCTTTACGGATCATTGGCATCATTAGTATTTAATAAGCTGTTTTTTCCGAGCAGCGACCCGACAGTCGGTTTACTTCTTTCCTACTTATCGTTTGGGCTTTCATTTTTTATTCGCCCGTTAGGCGGAATTATTTTTAGTCATATTGGCGATAAGATTGGGAGAAAGAAGACTCTAGTATTAACGCTATCACTGATGGGTGGGGCTACCTTCCTGATTGGTTTATTGCCTGATTACAATGCTATCGGAATATGGGCACCTATCTTACTGATCACGCTGCGCTTGTGCCAGGGTCTTGGCATCGGTGGAGAATGGGGCGGATCCGTTCTATTAGCAGTAGAATACTCAACAAAAAAGAACCGCGGGTTCTTTGGAAGTATTCCGCAGCTGGGCGTACCAGTCGGAATGGTATTGGGTACCATTGCAATCTCGTTGATTAGCAATTTACCAGAAGAACAATTTCTCGCATGGGGCTGGCGTATCCCATTTATCCTAAGCGCTGTGTTGATTTTAATCGGTCTTTGGATTCGTAGCGGCATTGATGAAACACCAGCTTTTCAAGAGGCAAAAGAAAGTGGAAACATTGCCAAAATTCCACTTGTTGAAACCTTCCGCCATCACTGGAAATCTGTGTTAATCGCGGCAGGTGCTAAATTTGTAGAAACAGGACCATATTACATCTTTGCAACTTTTGTAATCGCTTACGCAACTAACTATCTTGGTTATAAAGTTTCAACTGTATTGAACGCGGTTGCAATTGCTAATGTTGTAACTATTATTATGATTCCTGCTATGGGGAAACTGTCTGATAAAGTCGGCAGAAAGCCCTTATACATTGCTGGAACAATTGGTACGATTTTGTTCGCCTTTCCGTATTTTTACTTGCTATCCCTAAAGTCGGCCTTTTGGTTAACAATCGCTACAATTATTGCGATAGGAATCATCTGGGCACCGATTGAGGCTGTGATGGGAACTATGTTCTCAGAAATTTTTAGCACAAACGTACGTTATACAGGTATTTCTGTAGGGAATCAGCTAGGGGCTGCCGTGTTCGGTGGTACTGCACCATTGGTAGCCCTCGCATTGCTTAACACTTTCAATGATTCTTGGATACCGGTCGCTTTGTACATTGTCCTCGCCGGTGTTATTTCTCTGATTTCGCTTGCCGCGATAAGGGAGAAAAGATTTGAAGAATTATAACAAATGAACTGCTTTGCTCAGAAAAAACTTCGAGGTTCGCAGTACTATACAAGTTTGTGGTGAATTTCGTTCACTAAATTTTAATCTGTGAATGGTCAGTGTCTGATAAAAGAGCTAACCATTCACAGATTGCTAAAGAGAATTACAAAAGTTTGGAAACTAACCAAACGACAAAACTGAAGAAAACCTGCCGAAAATCAAAAAAAATGGAGGTAAAAAAATGGATGTATCTGCGAAAAAATCAAAATCCTCGTTAAAACAAGGACTTATTGATTGTGATTTTCACCAAACATTAAAAAGCTTTGACGATTTAAAACCATATATGCCCCGGGTATGGTGGCCTCGTTTAAGTGAACCCGAAGCCACATTACCAATAACCATTTTCAAACCTGTTCCATTGTCCCGGCGTGATGCATCGCCTGGTAACGGACTTCCTCCAGGTTCTGACCCGGAATATGCGAAAGTCGATGCGTTAGATCGCTACAATATATCCAAAGCGGTACTTACTGGCAGCCTGCTTACAGTATCTGCACACAATAATCCGGATTACGCAGCAGCGGTGGCATCAGCCTTCAACGACTATACCCTTGATCATTGGATTCCAACGGATGATCGATTCCTTGCATCCATCCTTGTGGCTACTCAGGATCCAATTTTAGCTGCAAAAGAAATCGATCGCCTTGGCTCGCATCCAAAGGTGGTTCAGGTAATTTGTACTGTGTCGTCGCGTGAACCTTTTGGACAACGCCGTTTTTATCCGATATATGAAGCTTGTGTACGTAACAATTTGGTTCTTGCGCTTCATGGAGGTGGCGAAGGGGACGGTATTAACCCACCCATTTCGGCAGTTGGTACTCCAACGACCAATTTTGAACGTCACAATATCTTAGCAATCCATCATATGTCACAGCTAAATAGTATTGTTTGTGAGGGCGTGTTTGAAACTTTTCCAACGTTGAAAGTAGTTTTCGTCGAAGGAGGTTTAGCATGGGTTCCGCATTTGATGTGGAGAATGGACAAGAATTTCAAGGGTATGAGGAATGAAGTTCCATGGTTGAAAAAGAAACCAAGCGAATATATTATTGAACATTGCCGCTTTACAACACAGCCTATCGAAGAGCCGAACAATGAGGAACTCATCCAAATGTTTCGGATGATGCGGGCAGAAAAAACTGTGATGTTTGCGACAGATTATCCGCATTGGGATAATGATACGCCAACATTTGTGCTTAATAAACTGCCTGAGGATCTGCGTCGCCGTGTAGCATACGAAAACGCAGCTGAACTGTATCAACTAAATAGTAAGCCACTTGTAAAAGAAGGTGGGCCTCTATGATGAAACATGATGCTGTGGGGGTCGGAGAGGTTGAAATTGGAGATTGCAAGATTTTAAAAATCGGAGGACGAAGCATCGGTATTTATTATGATGGCGAGAAATATTTTGCTATCCGTAATGTATGCCCTCATGAACAAGCAGAACTGTGTAAAGGGAAAATTACAGGAACAACCTTGCCTTCAAAACCACATGAATACATTTACGGGATGGATGGGGAAGTTTTAGTCTGCCCTTGGCATGGTTGGGAGTTCAATATAAATGATGGAAAGTGCATCGGGGATCCAAAGTACAAAGTGAAAACCTATGAAGTATCGATTGAAAACAACAGAATTATGGTACAAATGTAGCCTTAGAACTACACATATATAAAGAATTTCTTGGGAAAGAAAGCGATATGATTCCGAAATAAGCTTTTATAGAAAGGAAGTTATAACTTATGTCATCAACGGCTTTTACGTATTTTATGCCCACTCGAGTGGAATCTGGCAGCGGAATTTCGAAAAAAACAGGAGAAATGATCAAGGAACTTGGAGCTACGAGAATACTGATTGTAACGGATCAAGGGATCCGGGCTGCCCATCTTTTAGAGGGAATTGAAAAGTCCCTTTTTGATGCGAACCTAGCCTATGAAATATATGATGAGGTAGAACCGAATCCATCCGCGGAAACAATTCGTAAAGGGACCGAGTATCTGAAGCAGTACCAGAGTGATGCGGTATTGGCAGTAGGAGGCGGCAGCAGCATTGACACCGCTAAGGCCATCGCAGTAATGGCGAAAAACGCCGGGAGTATCCTGGATTACGAAGGGGTTGGAAAAATTCCGAATCCTCCTCTTCCGATCATCGCGATTCCAACGACAGCCGGGACAGGCAGTGAGGTCACCAATTCTACCGTTGTAACCAATAAAGATACCTCTTTTAAATTAGGGGTGCTGAGCACCTATGTATTTCCAAGTCTGGCGATCCTGGACCCTGATCTTACCCTGCAATTGCCTCAGGGAATCACAGCGGCAACTGGCATGGATGCCCTGACCCATGCGATTGAATCGTATACCTCAAAGGCTGCCAGTCCTGTCAGCCAGGCGTTTGCGATGCAGGCGATTAAAATGATCGGTGAAAATCTAACAAAGGCCTACTTTGTCGGAACGGACATCGAAAGCAGGGAAAACATGCTCGTTGCATCCATGATCGCAGGGGCCGCGTTTTCCCAGTCGCGTTTGGGGAATGTCCATGCCATCTCACATACGCTTGGCGGTGTCTTTAATATAGCCCACGGTATTGCAAACGCAGCCCTGTTGCCATTTGTGATGAAGTTTAATCTGCCGGCATGTCAGGAGAAGTATAAGGATATTGCGATTGCTTTAGGAAATGATGTCACAGGCTTATCAACGATGCAGGCGGCTGAAAAAGCGATCGATTCGGTAATCGAAATGAATCAAACGATGAATATTCCCCTCAACATTAAGGAGTTGGGAGTATCAATGGAACTTGTGCCGAAATTAGTCGAGGATGCGATGAGGAGCGGCAATGTCTTCATCAATCCAAGGCTTACAAAGGCGGAGGATATCCAATCTATTATCGAGAATGCCTACAATGGCCATTTAGAAGAGTCATCAAAAGCGGAAGAGATACGAGTGCTAGAGAGAGCTTGAACTAGAGTACGAGAAAGAGAGAAGAAATAAAATTGTTTCTATAGTAAAAATAGAAATTATAAAAATGAGAAGGGAAGGAAATCAAACATGCAAAAAGTGATTGAAAAAAACGTAAAAACGTATATGAATTATATAAATGGAGCATGGGTTACTTCACATACAAACGAGGTGAGCAGCAGTATCAACCCGGCAAACAAAAATGAAATCGTCGGCTATGTACAGTCTTCTTCCCGAGAGGATTTAGATGCGGCAGTTTCAGCGGCAAAACAAGCGCAAAAACTGTGGCGGAAACTTTCAGGAGCCTCGAGAGGCGACTATTTATATAAAGTCGCCAATAAGATCGAAGGCCGCCTTGATGAGATTGCGGAATCGATGACAAAAGAAATGGGAAAAACTTTTGCGGAATCAAAAGGGGAAACGGCCCGTGGAGTCGCTATTCTTCGCTATTATGCCGGCGAGGGGATGCGGAAAATCGGCGACGTGATTCCATCTACAGATAGTGACGCACTTATGTTTACAACACGCGTTCCTCTAGGTGTAGTCGGCGTTATTGCACCATGGAACTTTCCGGTCGCAATACCGATTTGGAAAATGGCTCCGGCGCTTATCTACGGAAACGCAGTTGTGCTGAAGCCTGCACAGGAAGTGGCTGTTACGGCCGCTAAGATCATCGAGTGTTTTGATGAGGCTGGCCTGCCGGCAGGAGTTGTCAATATAGTAACGGGTCCGGGAAGCGTTATTGGTCAAGGAATCATTGAACATCCGGATATTAACGGCATCACGTTCACAGGATCGAACGAGGTAGGTAAACGGGTTGGCCAGGGGGCTTTGGCCCGCGGAGCAAAATACCAACTCGAAATGGGCGGCAAGAATCCTGTCATTGTTGCAAGTGATGCAGATCTTGATCTTGCTGTTGAAGGAACGATTAGCGGCGGCTTGCGGTCGACTGGACAAAAATGCACTGCTACAAGCCGTGTTATCGTACAGGCAGATGTATACGATGAGTTCAAGGAAAAACTGTTGGCAAAGGTGAGCGAACTAAAAGTCGGATCCGGGATGCAAGGGGAAACATGGATGGGGCCATGTTCAAGCGAAAATCAATTAAATACGGTTCTCTCATACATTGAAAAAGGAAAAAAAGAAGGAGCAACCCTCTTATACGGTGGCGAAAGACCCATGGAAAATGGAACAGAAAACGGATTCTACGTACAGCCAACCGTATTTGAAAATGTGAAGAACGAAATGATCATTGCCCAGGAGGAAATTTTTGGACCTGTTCTTGCACTAATTAAAGTTGATACGCTTGAAGAAGCAGTGGAACTTGCTAATGATGTGGAGTTTGGCCTGAGCGCATCTATCTATACACAAAACATTGGCCATATGTTTTCTTTCATTAATGAAATGGAAGCAGGACTTGTAAGAGTGAATGCGGAAACAGCAGGGGTCGAACTTCAAGCTCCGTTTGGCGGTATGAAGCAATCCAGCTCACATTCACGTGAACAGGGACAGGCGGCTATCGAGTTCTTTACTTCGATCAAAACAGTATTTGTAAAAGCGTAATAATTTAATTCTATCTAAAATAGAATCCCCGTCTGTATGGCGGGGACTCTATTTCATCTATGAATCTAGAAAACAGATCATTCAGGAGAAGCGATCGATGCAAAGGATTGGCTTGCCTTCCTTCCACTCGTCTTGGTCGGTGTCATGAACAAATTTTTTACCACGTACCTTCCTCAATGGTATGAAAATGGATTTGATTTCGCCGCCATTGGTTTGAAAGATTATGGAAGCGTTAACATGGGGCAGATGCTAGCGATTTGGTCCGTAGAAATGGCCCTTCTCGTAGGTATTCTAATCGCGATTTCGCTGAACTTCCAAGCGGTAAAAACCAATTTTCAAGCGAGCATGAATGTAGGGATAAGCGGTGCCTTGCTTGCCACGATGAACACGGCAGCCGAGTATGGCTTCGGAGGAGTTATTGCCGCCCTGCCTGGCTTTACTGTCATTCAGAACTCCCTTTCAAATACCTTTTCCAACCCATTAGTCAATGGGGCGGTGATCACTAATGTTCTGTCAGGGATTACCGGTTCCGGATCTGGTGGAATGAGTATTGTGTTAGGTGTAATGGCGGAGAAATATATTGAAGCGGCCAATGCATTCGATATCCCATTGGAGGTCATGCATCGTGTCATGGCGATGGCTGCCGGCGGGATGGATACCTTGCCGCATAATGGCGCTGTCATCACTTTGCTTGCGGTAACCGGATTAACCCATCGTCAAGCCTATAAAGATATCTTTGTGATAACGATCATTAAAACAGTGGCTGCCTTCTTTATCATCGGTGTTTATATGCTGACTGGTATCGTATAAATCATTTTAGCAGAAGTAGGATCGTTTATCTAAAAGTATAGAATAGCCTTGTTTAGGCATGGAAGTTTCATGTCCATCGTTTTTGACAGTAGTCTCTGAAACAATTTTCCAGAGGAGTAAGCTTATTTGGGACCCAAAGAAACTACAATAAATCAACAAAAATAGGCTGGTGCCTTTCACACCAGCCTATTTTTATAAAGGAAAAAATTATGTTGCAAAGGGGAACTGGGTAGAGCACAGCTGAAATGACACTATCAAAAGTAAGCCGGTACCAATAAGCTATTCTCTTATGATCGTTCCCATTTGTTGACGATTGCGGCATTGGCCGTATTTCCGACCATATTCAAAGCTGTGCGGAAACCGTCCGTCAACCGATCAACCCCTGCGACAATCGCGACTCCTTCAAGGGGAAGCCCTGCTGCAGACAGGACGGTCGTCATCATGATAATACCCGCTCCTGGCACACCGGCAGTACTGAATGACACAAGCAGAGCGCTGACGAAAATTGCTATTATTAAGGATGCAGTAATCGGTACATCAAAAAGTTGGGCAATAAACAGCGCGTTGAAGCCCTGCAGAATTCCGGCGCCGTCTCTTTTCACCGCAGTGCCAAACGGCAGTGCAAAGCTAGTTATATCCCGTTTCATCCCGTAATTATTTTGAGCGTTATCCATGGCAACGGGAAGTGCCGCGTTCGAACTGGCGGTTCCGAATGCAAGTGAGAAAGCCGGTAAAAAGCTGATAAAGAAATGATTCGGCTTTGCCTTGACAACAAGCAGGAACAAGTAATAAAACACGGCCATAAGCAAAATCGCTGCTATTAAGCCAAGCACATACCACAGTAATTTAATAACCGTATCAAACCCTTGCGTTGCGATCACCGATGCAATTAAGGCAAAGACGCCGATCGGTGCAGCTTTTAAAATAATCTCGAGCACCTTTTCAATAATGGCATAAAAGCTTTCAATAAGAGCCAAAAAAGGCTTCGTTTTTTCTTTGACAAGATTCATCGCCACACCGATAATAATCGCGGAAATAATCACTTGAAGCAGGTTAGCGGTGCTTAATGCCTCAAACGGATTAGTTGGCACAATGCTGACCAACCAATCAATTAGCGATTGGTTCTTCTCCACTTTACCAGGCGTTTCTCCTGTTTCGGAAATGGACACGCCCTTACCTGGCTCCAACACCACTGCCATGAACATACCAATGGCCAGTGCCATGCAGCTCGTAGCAATATATAATGGGATTAGCTTCCCTGCGTATCGGCCAATTTTTCCAGTTCCCTGCAAACTCGTTAGACCAATAATCAGGGAGGTGAAAACCACGGGGACTACAATAAATTGAATAATTCGAATAAACGCTTCCCCAACAGGAGACAAGACGTAACGATCCATTGGGTCGACCAACTCAGGGAAAACTTTGTTAAGGAGCGCGCCAAACAGTATGCCTAACAAAAGGCCTACAAGGATCTTTGTAGACAGTTTCACTTTGCTTTCCTCCTAATTCTTAGTAAGTTTCTCGATTTACTATATAATAGCTATCTAGATGTTTCCAACAGATTGCTTGGCAGGATAAATAAAACTTATTAATAGATAGCGTTTACCAATGCGTGGAAATCATGAATGAAATAATGACAGGTGGAGATAGAGCAGGTTATTGTAAACGGATTGACGGACATTTTAATCAGCAATGCCGTACATGCAGGTTCCATTTTATGGTGAGTTCTATTAAAATGAAAAGTAGAATAAGCAAAAGGGGGTAATCTTTATCGAGAAAGGGAATGACGAATTCAACCTGGAAACGATGAAAGCGAAGGAAACAGGGAAGTATTACTCTGACTCTAAGTTTTGGGATAAGCTTAAAAAATATGCTAAAAAAGCAGGTTCCTCTGTGGTTTATGCTGTATTGCTCTTGTATTATACCCTTCAAAAGCCGGAAGTCCCTGCAAAGACCAAGGCGACAATTATTGGAGCGCTGGGGTATTTCATTCTCCCCTTGGATTTAATTCCTGATTTCGCAGTTGGAGTAGGGTATGCCGATGATTTAGGGGCATTAGGAATCGCATTATTTCAGGTTGCTATGTATATTGACGAAGAAATAAAAGAAAAAGCCAGATTGAAATTGAGTAGTTGGTTTGGAGATAACGTAGATACTTCAGATGTTGATGGAAAAATAGGTTAGGATAATTTTCACCAGGGCTTTATTTTCCTAACACCCAATCATATGTTCCGAACACAATATTACAAATTGATAACTTATGAACAAACAGGCTTATAACCGGTTTACAATCTTAACGCCGGTGCTATAATAATTAAAGTAGACTATTTATAAAATTAAATGTGGAAGTTCTCATGACTTTTGCCCAGAAGCTGTTCTCATGCATCCGGGAGTTATGTTCACACGAGACCTGCGGACCGTGCAAATTGATTTTTATCGCTGGATTCGATTAAAAATCAATTGAACGTTTACATGTTTTGGGGGAGAACCTATACCCACAAAAAAGCAAAAAAATGCTTTGAATTTTATATCCGCAAAGAAAAAAGGAAGCGCCTGGCGGGGCACTTCCCTTTTCTTTGATTATTTACCTATAAGATTTCGCTGTCCTCATATGCAAATACCCATCATCTTTTCGTTCGTTGGGTCGAAGGATTTGATTTGCGGGTTCTCCAAAACCCAAAAATCAAGCATATTCCAACAAGCTAATAGCTAATAGTTAGTAGGTTAATCAAAGACCTTTTAAAGAAACGGTGAGAATGAGCCCACCAACGTGTTGTAAAAATCTGTATCAACCTTGCCTAAACAGGCAAGTACAATAAAAACAACTGTCAAGACAATCACAAACGCAGCCTTTGCAAAGTTCAGGACACTTTGGCTAAGCATCTGCGTATTGTTCATATCTTTTTTCTTCTTTGATTCCGGCTTTCGAGGCTTAACCTTTGAATCCCTTGGCTTCTTTTTCGCGGTTTTAGCAAAGATGGACGCAGTAGACATAAAATTAAATTGTGGTCTCATCAGTTTACCCTCCGCTTGTTCATATTTTGTAAACGAAAAGACGGAGTATTTAACCCAACTACTACCATAATTTTACCATGAAATCAATAGATGTGAATAAGCCTTATTTCCCTAATAATTAGGAAAGTAGTTCCAGATGGCAACACTGATCCAATGCTCTTGTCAGATTCCATTGTGATAGCGCTCGGCAATCTGGTCCCAATCTTCCATAAAATATGAACGCAGATTGGGACGCCTCCTAACGGCCAATGGATGGTAAGCTACAGCCGTTGGAAAACCATTGACCTCATGCCACACACCACGCAATGTCTTCACCTCAGCATCGGGGTTTTGGAAAAACGATTGGACTGCGACATTCCCCAAACAAAGAATGAGAGCCGGTTTTTTGGCTTGAAGCTGTTGGTTAAGGTGCGTCATGCAGATTTCACGAACCCGGTCTTTATTATAAGCGCGCACAGGTTTCCGTTTTAAAACTATCCATCCCATCAATTTCTAACCGTCTTTAAAATGTAAAATAATCCTTTTGCTTGTCTCATATCCTAATAAAAAGATTTATTAGGAGTGAGCCAGCATGAATGCCTTTTTCAGGGGAACCACCTTACTGATTATTGCTGCATTTTTTAGTGAATGTGTAGAGTTTTTTGTCAATATGATACTTGCCAGGGAACTGGGAGAAGAAGGGATGGGACTCTACATGTCCATATTGCCCATCATTTTCTTGGTCTTCATATTTGCAAGCCTTGAGTTACCGATTTCGATTTCAAAGTTCATTGCTGAAAATAAACGAGAGCTGCACTATAGCCTGCTGCAGCACGCTTTGAAATTAGCTTCATTTGTGGTGTTGATTATTTTGATACTAACGGTTATCGTTCTAGCTTTTCCAACCGTTTTAAATGGCTTTCACCCGTATGTAAAATGGTTACTGATTGGTTTAATACCGATTACTGCATTTTCATCGATTGCTAGGGGATATTTTATGGGTGTTCAACAAATGGGGAAAATTGCTTTTTCTAATTTTCTTAGAAAAGCAGTTCAATTTGGAGTGCTTCTGCTTATTTTTGACTATTTTCATTTCGATCAGCAAGCATCATTACTTATTGCCCTAAGTGCATTAATCGGCAGTGAATTAATTGTGTTTCTTTATCTAGTCAGCTTATTTCTCATCCATATGCAAACAATGAGAAGCGCTTCGAATTCCAATATGTCAGGGAAACTTGCACGCGAAAAGCTGCTCGCGGTCTCGCTGCCAACGACAGGCTTGCGCGTATTTCATGCGATAACAAATGCGATTCAACCATTCTTAATTCAATCTGCCCTCATGGCCGCGGGGTTTGGAGCTGTCGGAGCAACTGAACATTTTGGGGTGTTGACAGGAGTTGCGATGACGATCGGTTTTTTTCCTGCCTTTATTGCTCATTCGTTGATGATCATGTTGATTCCGAATGTTTCGGATGCCTATGTGAAAAAGGATCATGAAAAACTAAGGAATCTCTTGCAGCAATCGATGTCTTTGACGATGATTTATGGAATTCCGGCGGTCTTTTTTATGTATATCTTTGCGGAACCATTAACCTCACTCTTTTTTTCATCCCCGGAAGCTGCGCTTTACTTGAAACTACTGTGTCCATATTTCTTGTTTCATTTTTTTGTGATTCCGATGCAAGCCTATTTAATCGGGGTAGGCCTAGTTAAAGACGCGTTTTATCATACGGTGTGGTCGCATATTATTTCGTTTTCAATGATGTATTTCTTGGGTTCTCAAGCTTCCTTGCATATGGTGGGCATCATTTTGGGTATGAATACGGGAGCTGTTCTACTATCATTGATGCACTATTTTACAATCTGTCGAAAAATAGGAATTACTCTATGGTTTACGAAACAAAGGCAAAGCGTATACTGATGGAAAATAATATTTCCTTAATATCAGTAAAAAATGTTTGAAAAGTCAGACAACCTTTCATATAATAGAAAAAAGGTCAGGGGAGCTGAGTTCAAATGAAAAAGTATTTGCTTAATGCACCACAACAACCTTACGTAAAAATTATCGATTCTTTATTTGCTGAAATGGTATTGGATAAAGCGATACGGGAATTCCGGATAGAGCAAATCCACAAAGAAATCGACCAGTCTTTACAAAATCGCAACAAGGATGAATTCCTGCAATTAACGGAGGAACTGAAACAACTTTCTTTAAACTGAAAAACAAACTTGATATATTGAGATTATAGGAAGCCCTGTCCCCATTTTGGGGAGGGGCTTCTTTACTTTTAAGATAAGTATGGCTTTTTCAATGGAAAAAGGGTTTTTTAAGGATCTTTTAGCAACTAATTTAATGATGCAGGCTCTTCCTTACGATTGACAATTGTGAAAAGTCTGTAATATCATAGATTTAGAATTTAAATGACAACGCTTACCGCTCTAGAAAATTGTTTTTGAAATGAAAAAAGAGATAGGATATTATTTTTTAGTATCAAACAGGAATGGTGTTCCGTATTGTGGAATATATTATCGTCTAAAAACTAAAACCAGAGGAGAGATGGGTATGTCAACTATAACGAAATTTCATGGAATTATTCCACCAGTATCGACGATTTTACATAAAGACGGATGTTTGGATGAAAAGGGTATGGAAAATCTGATCGATTTTCTAATTGATTCAAAAGTAGATGGGCTGTTCTTTCTTGGTTCTGGTGGTGAATTCAGTCAAATGTCAGTGGAATTGAGAAAAGAAGTCGCCGAATTTGCGATTCAGTATGTCAATGGGCGTTTGCCTGTTTTAATCGGCACGGGAAGTACAAGTACAAAGGAAGCCATCTTACTAAGCTTGCATGCAAAAGAGGCAGGAGCTGATGGCGTTGTTATCATTAATCCGTATTACTGGGTGTTATCAGATGAAAATCTTTTTCAGCATTATGCTGACATTGCTGAAAATGTTAAAATGCCGATTCTTTTATATAACTTCCCAGCATTAACCGGACAAGACTTGTCACCAGAATTTGTTCTTAAGTTAGCTAGAGTATATCCAAATATCGTCGGGATCAAGGAAACTGTCGAGTCAGTAGCGCATACAAGAGAAATGATTCTAACCGTAAAGTCTGAAATAAATGATTTTGCCGTGTTTTCTGGATTTGATGATCACTTATTAAATACATTATCGCTTGGGGGAGATGGTTCAATTCCTGCAACTGCCAATTTCGCACCTGAACTCTCAACAGGAATCTACCAAGCTTTTAAACAAGGTAACTATGGGCAAGCGATTGAATTGCACCGCAAATTGGCGCCGTTACCGACATTATATAAGCTTGATTCTCCTTTTGTAAGTGTTGTTAAAGAGGCGCTTTGTCAGAGGGGAATAGAAGTTTCCAAAGATGTTTTGGCACCGGCCCGCCCACTTAACGATGAAAAGAAAGCGCAAGTGAAAAAGATCATAAATCAAGTGCTCGATAAATCCGGTGTCAGCTTATAAATATTGGTTAGGGCACTAATAAATCAAAAATCGTTAATAGATCACAGCATGTATCAAAGTCTGTCAATAGACAGAAGAAATAGGGAGGAAGAGAGCCATGGGAGATGTCCTTGTAGCATATGAGAAATTAAAAAAGCTTTGCTCGATAAAATTACAGAAAGCCGGAGTTCCTTCCGAACATGCCAATATCGTAGCGGATGTCCTGGTCCATGCAGATGCCCGCGGAGTAACTTCCCATGGAGTTTTGCGAACAGAACACTATGTTAAACGTGTAATAGAAGGTGGATTAAATACCTATCCTTCCTTCTCTATTAAAGAAACCGGTCCCGTGACGGCCATTTTTGACGGAGATGATGGTTTTGGCCATGTTATTTCAAAGAATGCAATGGATCATGCGATTGAATTGGCGAAAAAAAATGGGATAGGGATGGTCAGCGTAATTAACAGCAGTCATTGTGGTGCTTTATCCTACTTCGTCAATCAAGCCGCGGAAGCAAATCTTATCGGCATGGCCATGACGCAGACAGATAAACTGGTGGTTCCTTTCGGTGGGGCTGAACCTTATTTTGGTACAAATCCGATTGCATATGGTTTTCCAGCAAAGAAGCATCAGCCAGTTATTTTGGATATGGCTACGAGTAATGCAGCCTTAGGTAAAATCCTTCATGCTCGTGAAGCCGGCAAAGAAATCCCGAATAACTGGGGGGTGGACCAAACCGGAAAACCGTCAACGGATCCTAACAAAGTGACAGCGCTTCTTCCTTTTGGAGGACCAAAAGGGTATGGCCTTGCAATGGTTGTTGATATACTATCAGGGATTATGACCGGTTCTGCTTTTGGCCCACATATTAAACCTATGTATGGAGATTACAACGAGATGCGAAAACTTGGGCATTTTTATTGCGTAATCGATCCTGCGATGTTTACCGATCCAGTCATCTTCATGGAGAACATGGACGGCATGATCGACGAAATCCATGATGTACAACCCGCAGAAGGATTTAATCGTGTTATGGTACCAGGAGAACCGGAGCAATTAAGGGAAGAAGGACATATCCAAAATGGCGTCCCCGTCACAGAGAGAGTCTATAACTATTTAGTTCAATCCTAAAGGGAAAATTTCTTGGGAAACCATTTGACGAGGCCGTATTGTACCAATTCGGAGCAGCTTTTGAACAGGAAGCATCGATCTTTTCATTAAAGTGGTAGATAAGTGTCAGGCCACTTCATTGGATAGTATAGGCCTCTCTTTTGGACCCAATTTAGCACAACTACGTTATTTTTATCAGTAGCGCGTTACACTTTTACCTTTTTTAGGTGGGAATTGATTAAATCAATATCAAATTCATCTGGGTCAAAATCCCCGTACCTCTCTTTAAAATCATCCATTTCTTCATTATTGCTGTTGCCTTCAAGCAGATTAACAATCATTGAATATCCATAAGTTCCGCCTGTATCTTCCGGAGGGCAGGTGAAAGTTTTTGCTTCTGTCTGTTTCTTTAATATCTTTTAGTAACATATGTTTGATTACATCCTCAGTATTCATAGACGGCAGCTCCTTTCCAGAAATAGTTATCTATTTTATAACCTTGAATATCTTTTTTCAATCAAAAAAGAGGACATCTTGGCGAAAAAAGTTGGAAGGAAGGGTCTTCTTAGGTGGTTTTGGAAAAAAAGACGGAGTATAATGATAACAGTCTAAGATGATTGTAGAATACTTGTTTATGATTTATATATGGAATTGAGGTTGGTGAAGTGGGATTTCTTAGTGTGCTTCTCCCTATATTCGGGATATTTGTTTTAGGCTTTATCGGCCAAAGGAAATTCCATTTTGATACGAAAGGTATTTCCACGATGGCCCTGTATTTAATGTCTCCTGTTTTAGTATTTCGGACTTTTTATACAACGGTGTTTGAAACCGAATACGTGTACATGATTGTATACACATTCGGACTCTGTATTGCACTTATCGCTGTCGTTTATCTTATATCGTTTATTAAAAAATACTCCATGTCGGAAACGTGCGGAATGATCCTTGCTTCTTCGTTTATGAATAACGGGAATTACGGAACCCCGGTTGTCTTTTTGTTGTTTGGTGCGGTGGGGCTGGATTACGCGATTATCCTGATGGTTATACAACAGCTTCTTATGTGTACAGTCGGTGTTTATTATGCAGCAAAGGGGAGCCCTGATGGAAATGGAATCAAATCGGCGCTTAATGCGGTAAAACGTATGCCGATTGTATACGGGGGAATTGCTGGGTTTATCTTTCAGCAGCTTCATATACCGTTAAATGCCTCAATCCTTTCAGCTGTTGATTTAGTCGCCAATGCGGCGATCCCGACGATCATGCTTACTCTTGGCATGCAGCTTGCTACTATTTCGATTAAACAAATTGAAAAGAGCAAAGTTTCGATATCGCTTATTCTCAAGTTGGCGATCTCTCCTATGATTGCTTACATTATTACCCTGTTTCTGCCGGTTGATGATATGGTAAAACAAATTATGATTGTGATGGCTGCGATGCCGACTGCTGCGAATACCACGATGTATGCTCTGCAATTCAATACAGAACCTGATTTTGTGTCAAGCGCCACCTTTATCAGTACAACATTAAGTTTAGCTACATTGCCGATTATCTTTTTGATTGTTCTATGATTGGTACAGTTTGAAAAGGGATTATTCATCTTTTGAATAGTCCCTTTTTCATTGCAATCAAAAATTACAAAAGTAACACCCGCTAACGGTTTCTTTTTTTGCCGCATCTGATACATTCATCTGAATAGTAGCTGTATTTGTGGTTCCGATGGAGCAGACATAAAATCGCTTTGATTTTGCTCATATATACGTTTTCACTCCTTTTTTCTACCACTATTTTACTCTCTGCTGATTTATGCTATAAGGAAGTTTTATATCCATTAACGGTTCTGGGTTACATAACTTCAAGCCTTTCCCATATAAATGATACAAACAAGGTTCGTACAATAAGGGGTGGACTGAATCGTGAAGTTCAAACGTAAACAAAAACCAATATTCGTTCTCATAATTATCGCGATCATTATCTTTTTTTCAGTGAAGATGTTTTTTCTTTTGAAAAATGAACCTGAGGATTTGGTTAAGGAGTTTTATAGCTATGAAGCTGAAGGGGATTTCGGACAGTCCTGGGAGCTCCTGCATTCAGATATGAAGGAGAAATTCCCCAATAAGAATGCTTACATTCAAAACCGATCTCATGTTTTTATGCAGCATATGGAAGTTGAAACGTTTAAATTTGAAATTGGCGATTCAAAAAAACGCAAGGAATGGAAGGCAAGAAAGGGGTCCACTTCTTTAAAAGAAGTGTATGAAATTCCAGTAACCCAAACATTTGACAGCCGTTTTGGCAAATTCACATTGCAACAAAACTGTTTTGTGACAATAGAAAAAGACGAGTGGAAGTTATTGTGGGATTACAATTATTAATTCACCTTACATGTTTACTAGTTTGTCTTTCGATAGTATATTTTACCTATTATAATATAAGTATATCGAACTATATAAATGATGTATACTTACAGGTGGATCCGTCAGAAAAGAGGTTGATCATGCGCAACTCAAAAATTACCAAAAGACAATTGGAAGTATTGGCAGCTATTAGTGACTTTATCAATGACAATGCCTTTCCACCAGCTCAGCAGGAAATAGCAGACAAACTGCATATTTCGCCTTCTACAGTTAAAAGCCATCTTGATTCATTAAAGAGAAAAGGATATATAACATGGGACGAAGGACGCCCGAGAACGATACGAATCTTGAAGGAGCCATGAATCCCTCCTTTTAATGAAAGGAATCGTTCGTATTATGAAGAAATGGGGTATCTATTTCCACTTTTAGCCTGATTCATACCCCATCTCACTAATCTATTAAAAACTCCTTCTTACTCTTGAACGGTGGCTTATTGCCTGTAAAATCAACATTTTCTCTTGGATGGTTAACATTCTCCAGTTTCCAGCTTTAATCTTCATTGTGATCTCCCCTTAAGATAATATTTATCATGTATCCCATGTTTTCTGACTATTGTTAATTTATTTATACCGCTATTTTTTCTAAATGAAACGAAAAAACGTTCTACAAATTCTGCTTCATCATCTTTGTTATTTCGACAGTTTCTTGAATAAAAAATGCTGTTCAGCCCTAAGACCTGAACAGCGTAAAAAGATTTATTGATTTAATTCCAATTGGGTTTTCATCTCATTTTGTACCCTCTGTTTTTCGTCTTCATTGACAACTCCATAGTAAATTCCATTGATTTTTGTCCCGTTTTCTTTAATTGTCATTTGATCGACAGTATTCGCGGCAGATTTGTAATTCTGTTGAATGTCTACCATTTCATTAAAGGTTATATTCGTTTTTACATTTTTGCTTAATGCATCAAAAATACCACCATAGTTTGTCAGCGTTGAAACGCTAGCGCCTTCGTTAATGACTTGTTGAATGATTTGGCGCTGTCTTAATTGGCGGCCAAAATCCCCTCTGGGATCTTCGTATCTCATCCTTGAATACTTTAAAGCTTTCTCGCCGCTAAGCGTGATATCTCCTTTTGGGAAATGGTCGCCTTCATAGGTGAAATCAAGATCATTGTTAACCGTAACTCCGCCCACTGCGTCGACGATATCTTTAAAGCCTTCCATGTTAATTTGCATGTAGTAATCGAGTGGAATGTCCAGGAAGTTTTCAACTGTATCCATCGACATCTCGATGCCGCCGAATGCGTAGGCATGGTTGATTTTATCTTCTGTGTCATTGCCGACGATTTCCGTCCGTGTATCACGCGGGATGCTTAGCATTTTCACAGAGTTCTTTTCAGGGTTAACAGCAAGGACGATCATCGTGTCCGAACGGCCCTTGTCCCCTTTTCGCTCATCGACTCCCAGCATCAATATCGAAAATGGTTCCTTTTTGGAAAGAGCTATTTTTTCAGTTCTTTTATCTGATTTCTCCCGATCAATTGGTGTATGCATGGTTTCCACTGCAGCTGTCAGTGAATGGTAAACAGAGTACAAGTAAGTGCCACCGGCTATTAGAAGCAGCAAAATGACAATTCCAACAACTTTCGGCCATTTCTTCTTTTTCTTTCTTCTCCGTGTTTTCTCAGGCATCTTCTTCTAGGTTCCTTCCTAATAAACGTAAAGTATCTGTAACAAGATAATTATATATAAAGTCTTTTAAAAAGCATAGCTATTTTTGTAGATCAATAACAAGATTTGTTTATAAGCAATGTAAACGTTTCATTTTTTCCGTAAAACAAATAATTGATTGTAACGACTTTTAATTTCCAGATTTTGATAGACAAAAGGCGTGCGAAATGCTAGAGTTTATGGAGATAAATCCCAAACCTCTGGTAGGTTCTTTATCAAAGGGTAATCGGGGAAAGCTGAAGCTCGTTCTTGCACTTTCCTGCATCAACAAGTGGAAAAGATCAGGGAAGAACAGGGTAAATCCGTCGTTTCCCTGGATGAAGCAATTATTTCAAGCGGAAAAGGAGAGTGCCTAATTTGGAAACGGTCGTTTCGTTATCGAATGTCACAAAAAAAATCAACAATAAAACGATTATTGATAGCATCAGCTTTGATGTTTATGCGGGGGAAATCTTCGGATTCCTGGGGCCGAATGGAGCTGGAAAAACAACGACAATACGTATGCTGGTCGGATTAATGAAAATTACCTCCGGCGATATTCATATCGGCGGGCATAGCGTGAAAACGAATTTCGAAGATGCGGTAAAACACATTGGAGCAATTGTCGAAAATCCGGAAATGTACAAATTCATGTCCGGCTACGACAATCTGAAACATTATGCCCGTATGACCGGAGGTGTTTCGAGCGAAAGAATTGCAGAAATAGTCGAGCTTGTAGGTTTGACTCAGAGAATTAAAGAAAAGGTAAAAACGTATTCGCTAGGAATGCGTCAGCGTCTTGGGCTCGCCCAGGCACTGCTTCACCGGCCAAAGGTGTTGATTTTGGATGAGCCGACAAACGGCCTTGATCCGGCGGGAATACGTGAAATCCGCGATTATTTGAAGAAGCTCGCCCGTGAGGAGAATATGGCAGTGATCGTTTCAAGCCATCTGCTCTCAGAAATGGAAATGATGTGCGATCGAATCGGCATCATCCAAAATGGAAAAATGATAGACGTCCAAAACGTCAGGGAGATCATGCAGGAAGACAAACAATCGTACGTAATCAATGCCAAACCACTGCAAAAAGCCTATGAAGTACTGAAAAAGTCTTTTTCTGAGGAAGATGTAATCGTTTCACAGCAAAGCATCCATATCAAGGGTTCGAAAGCGGAGATACCAAATGTGATTAACAAACTGGTAGAAAACGAAATTGAGATTTATCAAGTTTCTCCGATCAGTAAATCACTGGAAGATAAATTTCTTGAGATTACCGGTGATAAAGGAGGCGTGGCATAATGGGGTTAATTGTGAATGAGTGGGTAAAGATTTTTAAAAGAAAAACGACTTATATTATGATTGGCATTTTAGCATTGCTGATTTTGGCGTCTTCCATTGTTATCGTTACCACCGATAATGAGCAGTCTCCCGACAACAACTGGAAGACGGAGCTTCAAATGCAAAACAGAGAAATGGAAAAAAGTATAGAATCAATGCCCGGAGAACAAAACAAAGAATTGATTAGGAAAGACATTGCTGAAAACGAGTACCGAATTGAACATAATATATCTCCGGCTGAGGATTATTCAGCTTGGTCCTTTATAGAAGATATGATGCAATTGATTGATATTGTCGCCTTGTTGACGATTATCGTTGCAGCTGGTATGGTTGCCAGCGAGTTTAGCTGGGGAACGATTAAACTATTGTTGATCAGGCCAATCAGCAGAGTGAAAATTCTGCTGAGCAAATATGTTGTTGTCTTGCTTTTTTCACTTGCGATGCTTTTGCTTTTGTTTATTATAAGCTTTGTTTGTGGCGCGATTTTCTTTGGGCTTGACAACCCTTCCCCTTATCTAGCATATGCCGATGGCAAAATCGTCGAGCAAAACTTCGTCATCCACCTAGTTACAAATTATTTATTATCATCCATTGGTTTATTGATGTTCACGACAATGGCATTCATGATTTCAGCTGCGTTCAGAAGCAGCTCGCTCGCTATTGGAATATCGATCTTTCTTTTATTGGCGGGCGGAACGATTACAACCCTTCTGGCGGCAAAGTTTGAATGGGCTAAATATTTACTGTTTGCCAATGTCAATTTAACTCAATACTTTGAGAGTGTCCCAATGGTTGAGGGGATGACTCTTACGTTTTCGGTAATCATGCTGTTCATTTACTTTATTATTTTCCACGTCATTTCTTTCTGGGTGTTTGTTAAGAGAGACGTAGCAGCATAGCATTAAAAAAGCTCAGAGGCTATTTCCTGCGGGGAAAGGACTCTGAGCTTTCAATTTTTTCATACACGCTTGCGAGGGCCTGTTCGAATTTGCCTGTCTTTTTTGGCTGATAATACTTTTTGCTTTTTAACTTATTAGGAAGGTATTGCTGCTTGACCCATCCATTTTCATAGTTATGCGGATAAAGATAGTCAATTCCGCGTCCGAGTTCTTTGGCTCCTTTATAATGGGCGTCCTTTAAATGATCAGGCACGTCTCCGCTGTTGCCGCTGTGAATGTCGTCAAGGGCCGCATCAATGGCAAGTATGCCCGAGTTGGATTTCGGCGAAAGGCAAAGTTCGACAACTGAATCCGCAAGCGGGATCCTTCCTTCGGGGAAACCAAGGCGTTCCGCAGCTTCCACCGCCGCGAGGGCACGCGGCCCGGCCTGGGGATTCGCAAGCCCGATATCTTCATAAGCAATCACGATTAATCTGCGGGCGATGCTGACAATGTCTCCGGCTTCTATCAATCTGCCAAGATAGTGGAGGGCGGCATTCACGTCACTGCCGCGGATTGATTTTTGGAAGGCGGACAAAACGTCATAATGGGCGTCACCGTCTTTGTCGTGGGAAAAGCTTTTCTTCTGGATGCATTCTTCCGCTGTTGCCAAATCAACCTCTATCACGCCTTCGTCATCGGGTTCCGTCGAAATCACTGCCAGCTCCAAAGCGTTCAAGGCGCTTCTGAGATCTCCGTTAGCCGCTGATGCTAAATGAGACAGTGCTTCGTCGGCGACCCTTGTTTTATATCCGCCAAGGCCGTGCTCTTCGTCCTGAAGAGCTCTTTCCAAAGCAATGGCCATGTCTTCAGCTTCAAGTGACTTTAACTCAAATATCTGGCAGCGGCTTCGGATGGCCGGGTTAATAGCATGGTAAGGATTGATTGTGGTCGCGCCGATTAACGTGATCATCCCATTTTCAAGGTAGGGCAGCAGGAAATCCTGTTTTGCTTTATCGAGGCGATGGACTTCATCCAAAAGCAAGATTACCTTACCCGACATTTTTGCTTCCTGTGCGACAATTTCCATATCTTTTTTATTATTGGTAACAGCGTTCAACGTACGGAAGGCAAATTGCGTGCTTCCGGCAATCGCACTTGCGATGGACGTTTTACCGATACCCGGCGGGCCGTATAATATCATCGAGGAAAGCTGCTTGGCTTTTACCATCCTGTAAATGATTTTCCCTTCACCTACAAGATGCTCCTGGCCGATGATTTCCCCGATGGAACGCGGCCGCATCCGAAAAGCCAATGGTTTAATGGTCATCAAACATCTCTCCAAAAATTTTAATAATCTATCGACTAACAAGGTTCGGGCATACATGTAAAAAGGTTCGTGTTATAATAAAAGTAAACTATTTTTCACCAAAAAGCGAGAAATCTACAGATGCAGTGCCGTTTAAGACAGGAAATGATATGGAGAAATGCATTCGCCGTCATTGTATGCTATAATTTCAAAAGTAAATTGTTTCCAGCTTGCTTTTCAAACCCAAACTATATCGGTATCTTATAGATTTTTGCAGGAATAAAGCAGGGAAAATTCGAGGTGTAATAATAATGAAGATTTCGACTAAAGGGCGTTATGGTTTAACGATTATGATTGAACTCGCCAAAAAACACGGAGAAGGTCCGACATCTCTAAAAACGATTGCCCAGATACATAATTTATCGGAGCATTATTTGGAGCAATTGATCGCTCCGCTGCGAAATGCTGGACTGGTGAAGAGCATTCGCGGGGCCTATGGCGGCTATGTGCTGGCAAAGAACCCTGAGAATATTACATCCGGGGATATCATCCGAGTACTTGAAGGTCCGATCTCACCTGTAGAAGGCATCGAGGATGAAGAACCAGTCAAGCGCCAGCTTTGGATTAGAATCCGTGATGCGGTCAAGGACGTCCTCGACAGTACGACGTTGGAGGATTTGGCCAATTACAAGGATACGGGTGAACAGGACTCTTATATGTTTTATATATAGGCGCTTGCGCTTTTCTGATAGGAGGCTGAAATTGTGGAACGTATTTATTTGGATCATGCTGCGACGTCTCCCATGCATCCGCTGGTGATCGAAAAGATGATGGATGTTATGCAGCAGAATTTTGGGAATCCTTCGAGCATTCACTCGTTCGGACGGGAGGCGCGGCATATCCTGGATGAAGCCAGGGAAGTCATTGCCAGCAGCATTAATGCAACTCGAAATGAAATCATTTTTACCAGCGGAGGAACGGAAGCCGATAACACAGCCTTGATTGGGATTGCAAATGCTTATCAGGATAGGGGAAAGCATATCATCACTACCCAGGTTGAACATCATGCTATCCTCCATACAGCCGAGTTTCTTGAGAAATCAGGATTTGAGGTAACCTATTTGCCTGTTAATGAACAGGGGGTTATCTCGCTTGAAGATTTGAAAGATGCGCTTAGGGAAGATACGATTCTCGTTTCGATTATCTTCGGCAATAACGAAACAGGAGCGATCCAGCCGATTCGCGAAATCAGCAGCATCCTCCTGGGACACCAGTCTTTTTTCCATACGGATGCGGTGCAGGCGTATGGATTGGTAAACTTAGATGTCAAGGAGCTGGGAATCGATCTTTTATCTGTTTCTGCTCATAAAATAAACGGGCCAAAAGGGATTGGCTTCTTGTATATAAAAGAAGGAATCAAGCATCAACCCCATCTTCACGGAGGCGAACAGGAACGCAAACGGAGGGCAGGCACGGAAAGCGTGCCGGCGATCGCGGGATTTGCCGAAGCGGTCAAAATCGCGCAAGGTTCGATGGGGGAAAAAGCGGAACTGTTCCGCGGCTTTAAGCGTCTTCTGCTCGCGTTATTTGAAGCAGGAAATATAAACTTTGAAGTTAATGGACTCCCCGACTCCTCACTCCCCCATGTGATCAACATCAGCTTCCCCGGAACAAACGTAGAGGCGATGCTGGTTAATATGGATCTAGCGGGCGTTTCCGTTTCAAGCGGGTCTGCCTGCACGGCAGGCTCCATCGATCCGTCGCATGTGCTGGTTGCGATGTTCGGCAAGGGGTCTGAGCGGACGAAAAATTCGATCCGCTTCAGCTTCGGTTTGAATAATACTGAGCAGGAAATAAGACAAGCAGGGGAAGAAACGGTTAAAATCATAAACAGGCTTGTAAAATAAATTGATTGAAGGGGTTTAAGGTGATGAATAAAGCACCAAAGGACACCCGCGTTGTCGTCGGCATGTCGGGTGGAGTGGACTCTTCCGTTGCGGCCCTGATCCTTAAGAACCAGGGTTATGATGTAGTCGGCATCTTCATGAAAAACTGGGATGACACCGATGAGTTTGGTGTTTGTACCGCAACAGAAGACTATAATGATGTAATCGCAGTATGCAATCAAATCGGCATCCCTTATTATGCCGTTAATTTCGAAAAGCAGTATTGGGATAAGGTATTCACCTACTTTTTGGAAGAATATAAAGCGGGCCGGACCCCCAATCCGGACGTGATGTGCAACAAAGAAATCAAATTTAAGGCTTTCCTTGAGCATGCGGTCAGTCTCGGTGCCGATTATCTGGCAACAGGGCATTACGCGCAGGTCGAGCAACGCGCGGGCGAGTACAAGATGCTTCGCGGAATCGATGGAAATAAGGATCAAACGTATTTCCTGAATCAGCTGTCGCAAAACCAGCTCGAAAAGGTCATGTTCCCGCTTGGCGGAATGGATAAAAAACAAGTTCGTGAAATAGCCAGGGAAGCAGGACTTGCAACCGCGGCGAAAAAAGATTCTACCGGGATTTGTTTTATCGGGGAAAGAAATTTTAAAGAGTTTTTGAGCAATTACCTGCCTGCGCAGCCGGGAAATATGGAAACTTTAGACGGCGAATTAATGGGCAAGCATGACGGCTTAATGTACTATACGATCGGGCAGCGCCACGGCTTAGGTATCGGCGGCAGCGGTGATCCCTGGTTTGTAGTCGGCAAAGATTTAAAGAAAAATATTCTTTATGTCGGACAAAGCTTTGAAAATGAAAAGCTGTATTCCACTTCAATCAATGCCGTAAACGTAAGCTGGGTTTCGGGTCACGCACCCGGAGCGGAATTTACCTGTACCGCAAAATTCCGTTACCGCCAGGCTGATAACGGCGTCACTGTTAGGGTAAAAGAAGATGGAACCGCCGAAGTAATTTTTGACGAACCAATTCGCGCGGTAACACCGGGACAGTCAGTCGTTTTTTATGACGGTGAAGTATGCCTTGGAGGCGGAACGATCGATCAAGTATTCAAAAGCGGTGAAAAACTTACCTATGTAGGATAACACCGGAGCCAACCCCAGCTGATCAGGCTGGGGATTTTTCGTTGTTTAGGAAATTATAAAATTATTTTATGTGGATAATTTAATCTAGGTTATCTGCATCCAGCTCCAGCGCCTAGCCCCTCGAGGTCATAAGCCAATCATCTGATGGGGAGAAAATCGCTCCCCATACAGCTGCTCGTCTTATGCTTGTCGGGGCTGATCAAGGCGCTTGCGCTTTTGTTCTTTTACAAGGCGCTTCCGCTTTGTTCTGTCATACCACAACATATGATATACTCTTTAGTAGAAAAATTGGAGCGTGAATCGATATGGATAAAAACCAACAGGGAATTCAATACATGCAGGCAGGCAAATATGACGATGCGATAAAAGTATTTTCTGAGGCCATCGAGGAAAATCCTGCAGAACCAGTAGCATATATCAACTTTGGAAATGTATTGACGGCAGTCGGAGAACTTGATCGGGCCGTTAACTTTTATAAAAAAGCAATTGAGCTGGATGAAAAGGCTGCTGCCGCGTATTATTCGCTTGGCAACGTGTATTTTGATGAGGCAAAGTTTATCGAGGCAAAGGATATGTTCGAAAAATCAATCCGCTACGGCCTCGACAACAGCGATGCTCACTTTATGCTGGGTATGAGCTTGATGCAGCTTGACCAGGCGAAGCTTGCGATGCCCTATTTACAAAGGAGCGTTGAATTAAACCCGGAAGATGTCGATGCAAGATTTCAATATGCGCTCTGTCTCGCCAATGCGGAGTTGTATGACGAATTGATCAACCAGCTGTTACTTGTCGTCGAGCAGGATCCGGACCATTCGGATGCGTATTATAACCTCGGTGTCGCCTATGCTGCCCATCTTGAGGATCCAAAAACAGCGATTGAGTTTTTTGACAAAGCGTTGCAGGCACAGCCGGACCACATGCTGGCAGCGAACGGAAAGAACTTGATGGAGACTTTTTTAGCGGAGGAAAACTGATCGGAATGATCCCTCTGCAGATTTAGTTGGAATATTTTTTTGATTTGGTTGAAACATCTTTCGCTAGTTGAAGGATCTTACATTGTAAAAGGAGGGAAACAGTTTGGCGCAGCAGGATTCGATGGATTTGTTTTCGGAAGAGAAATCATTTATTAAGGGAAGGCATTTGGTCACGATCTTTCATAATGAACAAAACATGTATTCGGTTGTACGGATCCGCCTTGATGAAACCAACCTCAAATATGAGGAAAAGGAGGCTGTTGTGACCGGCTATTTCCCCCGCATCCATGAGCATGAGATATATATTTTTTATGGCCAGCTGAAAGACCATCCCCGGTTTGGCCTGCAGTTCCATGTCGACCATTTCCGTAAAGACATGCCACAGTCTAAGGACGGTATTGTCAGCTATTTATCAAGCGAGCTTTTTAAAGGAATCGGAAAGAAAACGGCTGAGGGCATAGTCGAAACGCTTGGCGAGAATGCGATTTCGAAAATTCTTGAGCAGCCATCGCTTTTGGATAGCATACCAAAGCTCTCACCGGAAAAAGCGAAAAGCTTATATGATACGCTGATCGAACATCAAGGCCTTGAACAGGTGATGATCGCGCTCAATCAGTATGGATTCGGGCCCCAGCTTTCGATGAAAATTTATCAGATTTACATGCAAGATACGATTTCAATCATCCAGACGAATCCTTATAAGCTTGTTGAGGATATTGAGGGAATCGGCTTTGGCCGCGCCGATGAGCTGGGATATCAGCTTGGCATAAGCGGAAGCCATCCAGACCGTATCAAGGCAGCTTGCCTGTATACATTGGAATCGCAATGCCTTCAGGAAGGGAATGTTTATCTAGAAGCAGATCATTTGCTTGAAAGTGTAAAAAAGCTGCTCGAGGAAAACAAACGGGATAGCATTGAATTCAGTGAGATTTCCGAAGAAGTCCTCAAGCTTGGCGAAGAGGAAAAAATCATTGTCGAAGAAAGAAGGGTTTACCTTCCGTCGCTCTACTTTTCGGAAAAAGGGATTGTAACCAATATCAATCGAATTCTCTCCCAAACAGAATATGAAAATCAATTTCCTGAATCGGAGTTTTTACTGGCGCTTGGCGAGCTGGAAGAACGGCTTGATGTTGAATACGCTTCCGCCCAAAAGGAAGCGATCCAGACGGCATTGCAATCGCCGATGCTAATTCTTACAGGAGGCCCCGGCACCGGAAAAACGACGGTCATCAAGGGGATCGTCGAATTGTACAGCGAACTTCATGGCATCTCGATGGATATTAACGATTATAAAAATGAGGATGATCCGTTCCCGTTCATTTTGGCCGCACCTACCGGAAGGGCTGCGAAACGGATGTCCGAATCGACGGGAATCCCGGCGGTAACGATCCACCGCTTGCTTGGCTGGAATGGAAGTGAAGGATTTTCGCATGATGAGGATAATCCAATTAACGGCAAAATCGTCATCATTGATGAAGTTTCGATGGTGGATACATGGCTTGCGCATCAGCTGTTCAAGGCACTGCCCGAACATGTCCAGGTCATTTTGGTCGGTGATGAGGATCAGCTCCCATCAGTCGGCCCGGGACAGGTTCTAAAGGATTTGCTCGCATCAGATTGTGTGCCAACCGTTGCCCTTGAGCATATTTACCGGCAGGCCAATGGATCGTCGATCATTGAATTAGCCCATGAAATCAAACGCGGAACCTTGCCGTATGATGTTGAAAAACAGCAGGCTGACCGTTCGTTTATCAGATGCAATACAGCCCAAATTGCCGAGGCAGTCGAAAAAGTCGTCCGGAATGCACGTAAAAAAGGCTTTACGGCACGTGACATCCAGGTTCTGGCACCGATGTACAAAGGACCGGCGGGAATCGATAACTTAAATAAAATGCTGCAGGAAGTGTTCAACAGCAATGACGACAATAAAAAACGCGAGATCAAATTTGGCGACATATCATACCGTACCGGAGATAAAGTGCTCCAATTGGTCAATCAGCCAGAAAGCGGCGTTTTTAATGGCGATATCGGGGAAATTGTTTCGATTTTATTTGCCAAGGAAAACACGGATAATGTCGACAAGCTGATTATTTCCTTTGAGGGGATTGAAGTAACCTACACCAGGCAGGATCTGTCACAAATAACCCATGCTTTTTGCACTTCCATCCATAAATCACAGGGCAGCGAGTTTCCGATCGTGATTTTTCCGATCGTGAAAAGCTATTATCGAATGCTGCGCCGGAATCTAATTTACACGGCGATTACCCGCAGCAAGAACTTTTTGATTTTGTGCGGAGAAGAGGAAGCACTTCGCCTGGGTGTTGAAAGAAATAATGAGCAACGCCGGAAAACAACATTACTCGAAAAGCTCAAAAGTGAAATGTCCGCACCGGAAATCGGTGAAAAGGCTGATCCAATAGAATATTTGGAGAATCTGCTTAATACAGACCCAATGATTGGAATGGAAGATGTAACACCGTATGATTTTATCGGGAAATAAAAGGACGGCCGCTACTTTCGTGTAAAAGAGCTGTCGCTTTTTGAGCAATACTGCTTTTTGTTAAACTATTTTCCTTTTTATGGAAACCGAAAGTGTCCAAACATGATTTAAGAGCGATTATCGAAATTTATGAGCTTTCTTTCCTATTTACGAGTGGAGCCGTCGCTTTTTGTTGGAAAAGCTGTTTTTATCCCTGTCCCCAGAGCAGGTGGAGACAAAAGTGTCTACAATTACCCTTTTTGTGGAAATTCGAAGCAGCCAAACATGATTTATGATCGATTATCAGGATTTAAGAGCGATTATCGAAATTTATAAGCTTTCTTTCCTATTTACGAGCGGAGCCGTCGCTATTTGTTGGAAAAGCTGTTTTTATCCCCATTCTCGGAGCAGGTGGAGACAAAAGTGTCCACAATTACTCTTTTTGTGGAAATTCGAAGCAGCCAAACATGATTTATGATCGATTATCAAGATTTAAGAGCGATTATCGAAATTTATGAGCTTTCTTTCCTATTTACGAGTGGAGCCGTCGCTTTTTGTTGGAAAAGCTGTTTTTATCCCCGTTCTCGGAGCAGGTGGAGACAAAAGTGTCCACAATTACCCTTTTTGTGGAAATCTGAAGCAGCAAAAAATGATTTATGATCGATTATCAGGATTTAAGAGCGATTATCGAAATTTATGAGCTCTCTTTCAAATTTATGAGCGGAGCCTCTCGCAATGCTGTTTTTATCTGGGTTGTGGAGCTAAAAGGCTTATTGTTTTCCTTTTTATGGTTCCTTTTTACTATTCAATAGATGGTTGATCCATATTTTTGAGCAGAAACTGGATTGTGTTCAAATATCGAATTTGTGAACGGTAAACTTTTGATTGTATGAGCTGTGATTTATCAAGGCTCTCTTCACGCTGTATGGAAAACCTTTCTCCTCATGAATACGGAGCCGATAACGGATACTATAGATGTTCGGAAAGGCGGGATAACCTTGCGGACGTTTTCTTTGTTAAAAGGGATGCCGGTATATACCAGGCAAGGCGAAACAATAGGACAGGTATCCGATCTTTGTATTTCCGATTCGGGGAAGGTCGAAGGAATCATCGTTCATCGAAAGAGCTTTTTTAAAAGGACTATGTATCTTTCTTTGGGTGAAGTATCTTCTTTCGGCTCTGAAGGAATCATTCTTTCAGGTGTTGGGCCTTTGCCGGAGAACAAAAATAACCCAGCCAATCATTATTTATTCAACGCTGATTCACTCTTCGGGAAAATGCTCCTTACTGAGGCCGGAGAAGAACTGGGCTTGCTGCATGATGTATATTTCCAGGAAGAAATGGGCACAATCGTAGCATATGAAACGACGGATGGATTTTTCTCTGAGATAACAGAGGGTAAGCGGGTGGTTGAATCTAGACAGCCGCCGGTGCTTGGAAAGGATGCCATCTTGATTTCTGTCTATTGTCAGTGAGGTGTCAAAATGGAAATGAAATGTCCAAATTGCAGCAGTAAAAATATCGGGAAAATTAGCGTGAATCATTTTTATTGCTGGAATTGCTTTATTGAATTATCGCTGTCGGATGGAGTAATTTATACCCATCAGGTGGAAGAGGATGGAAGCTTAAGCTCCCTGGATGATTTGTTCGACGAAAATGACAGGCGTTTCACCTTGTGAAAAATGAACGTGTATGAAGCTCTGCCAAATTTGGCAGGGTTTCTTTAGTATAAAAATCGCCTCTTTGCATGAATAATATAGGGTGGAGGCGATTTAATGGATATCCGTGTTAAATGGTTTTACCGTCTTGGATTTCTGCTCTTATTATTTATCGTCATTTATATCTTTGTGAAACTAACGCCGTTATGGCTTCCGATCGTCAACATCATTTTTACGGTTTCGCTTCCGTTTCTCATCGCGGGATTTATCAGCTATCTATTGCATCCTGTGGTTGAAATTCTTCATGAAAAAGGGATGAACCGGGGCTTGTCGATTGCGATCATTTATCTGCTTTTCTTTGGTGGGGTGGGCTTTGGGATTTATAAGGGAATACCAGCAATGATTATTCAGGTCAGGGAGCTTTCGGAAAGTGTACCGGATGTGGCCGAGCAATACCGGCATTGGGTGACTGCTTTTGAAAATAAAACGTCTCACTGGCCATTTGGGGTACATGAAAGGCTTGAGGATGGGATCACCATGATTGAAAGTCGCCTTGAACAGCTTATGAAAATAGTAATGGCTTATCTCATGAGGATTTTTGATTTTATTTTGCTGATTGCCTTAATCCCCTTTATTGCTTTTTATATTTTAAAAGACTTCGATTCAATCAAGAAGATGGTCTGGTATTTGACCCCTAAGAAATGGCGCAGTCAGGGAATTGCCTTTCTGGGTGATATTGATGCATCGCTTGGAGGCTATATTCGCGGGCAGATTCTTGTGTGTGCCACAGTGGGGACGATTTCCGCCCTGCTATTTTGGATAGCAGGCATGGACTATCCTCTGCTGCTGGGGGCCATTATCGGCGTCACGAACGTCATTCCCTATTTTGGCCCGATAATAGGGGCCATTCCGGCTGTTATTATTGCTTCATCGATTTCTGTGAAGATGATCATTATCACTGCCGCGATTGTGTTCTTTCTGCAATTTTTAGAGGGAAACATCCTCTCTCCATTAATTGTCGGCAAAAGCCTGCATATGCACCCGCTATTTATTATCCTTGCCCTGTTAACGGGCGGTGAAATCGGCGGGCTTGTTGGTTTGATATTGGCGGTGCCAATCCTCGCTGTCATTAAAGTTTGCATTCTCCATGCCCGGAACCATTTTACGAAAAAGAAAGAAGCAGTGCTTTAGGTGAACGTTTGATTGTCGTTCCTGGCTTTGCAAAGCTTCAAGCATCCGCTTTCTATAAATCATTGACAAATGCATATCTTGTGAATATAATCCAATACATAAGAATGACTCTGAATTTGAATAGTTGTAAATCGTAGAAGGATCAAGTATGCTGCAGTCCATCCTGAGTGCCCTACGCACGTAAGAGAGGAATTTCCCTGGCTGAAAGGAATTCCAGATGAAGAGCAGCTGAAAGCTAATCCCGAGTGTAGCTAATGACTACCGTTTGCCGCGTTAAGGCTTGATGAAGGTGATGAGTGCAATAAGACTCATAATCAGGGTGGTACCGCGAGTTAACTCTCGTCCCTGTCAAGGGATGAGGGTTTTTTTGTCGTTTAGGAAATTATAGACTCATTTTTAGAAGGAGGAAATAGATATGAAGAAGTTAGCCGGCGCGCAAATACGCCAAATGTTTTTGGATTTCTTTCAAGAAAAAGGACACAGCATTGAACCAAGTGCACCGTTAGTCCCGCATGAAGATCCATCTTTGCTTTGGATCAACTCGGGGGTGGCCACTTTAAAAAAATATTTCGATGGCCGTGTAATTCCGGAAAACCCCAGAATCGTGAATGCCCAAAAATCAATCCGCACTAACGATATCGAAAATGTTGGAAAAACAGCACGCCATCATACTTTTTTTGAAATGCTGGGCAACTTTTCAATCGGCGATTATTTTAAGGAAGATGCGATCACCTGGGCGTGGGAATTTTTGACGGATGAAAAATGGATCGGTTTTGAAGAAGAGAAACTGTCCGTTACAATTCATCCTGAAGATGAGGAAGCTTTCGAATTATGGAACAAAAAAATCGGCATCCCCTCAGAACGGATTATCCGCCTTGAAGAAAACTTCTGGGATATCGGTGAGGGGCCAAGCGGACCGAATACGGAAATTTTCTATGACCGCGGGCCGGAGTATGGCGATGATCCAAACGATCCGGAGTTGTTCCCAGGCGGGGAAAATGAACGGTATTTAGAAGTCTGGAACCTGGTATTCTCTCAATTCAACCATAACCCTGACGGCTCTTATACGCCGCTGCCGAAGAAGAATATTGATACCGGTATGGGCCTTGAGCGTATGGCGTCTGTTGTCCAGGAGGTTCATACTAACTATGATACAGACTTGTTTATGCCAATCATTCACGCAACAGAAGGAATTGCCGGTGTCAAATACCTTACTGATGAAGAAAAGGATGTCGCCTTCAAGGTTATCGCCGACCACATCCGTACCGTAGCATTTGCTGTCGGTGACGGGGCACTTCCTTCCAACGAAGGCCGTGGCTATGTACTTCGCCGCCTGCTGCGCCGAGCTGTCCGTTATGCAAAGCAACTCAATATCAACCGTCCGTTCATGTTTGAACTGGTGCCGGTTGTCGGTGAAATCATGAATGAGTTCTATCCGGAAGTCCAGGCTAAAGCAGAATTCATTGCAAAGGTTATCAAAAATGAAGAGGAGCGCTTCCATGAAACGCTGCATGACGGTCTTGCGATTCTTTCAGACGTAATCAGGAAAGAGAAAGAAAAAGGCAGCAGTGTGATTCAGGGCGCTGATGTATTCCGTTTGTATGATACGTATGGTTTCCCTGTCGAGCTTACCGGGGAATATGCCGAAGAGGAAAATATGACGATTGACCATGAAGGCTTCGAAAACGAAATGGGGGCACAGCGCCAGCGTGCCCGTTCTGCGCGCCAGGATGTCGATTCGATGCAAATTCAGGGAGGCGTTCTTGGTGACATTAAAACAGAGAGCACATTTACCGGCTATGACCAGCTTGAAACGGAAGGAAAAGTAGCTGCTATCGTGAAAAACGGGGAACTAGTTGATGAAGCTCACGAAGGTGACGAAGTGCAAGTGATCCTCAGCGAAACACCATTTTATGCGGAAAGCGGTGGACAAATAGCTGATAAAGGAGCCATGGTCAGCGAAGATGTAAAAGCAGTCGTACTTGATGTGCAAAAGGCTCCAAACGGTCAAAACCTGCACCGCGTTATAATTGAGTCAGGAACGCTGAAACAGAGAGCACCGATTATTTCTGAGGTGAATGTAGATAATCGCAGCTTGATCGTTAAAAACCACACAGCCACGCATCTTTTGCATCAAGCCTTAAAGGATGTGCTCGGCGGCCATGTCAATCAAGCCGGATCCCTTGTCGAACCGGACCGCCTGCGTTTTGACTTCTCGCATTTTGGACAGGTCAGTCCTGAGGAATTGGATCAAATTGAACGAATCGTCAATGAAAAAATCTGGAAAAGTCTGGACGTGAACATTGAATACAAAAACATCGATGAAGCGAAAGCGATGGGCGCGATGGCATTGTTCGGTGAAAAATACGGGAACATTGTGCGTGTCGTCCAGGTCAGCGATTACAGCCTCGAGCTCTGCGGCGGATGCCATGTATCGAATACAGCTGTAATTGGGCTGTTCAAAATCGTATCCGAAACCGGAATCGGCGCTGGAACACGCCGTATCGAAGCAGTTACGGGTGCGTCCGCTTATCAAGCAATGACTGAACAAATCTCGATCCTGAAGGAAGCAGCTTCGAGATTGAAAGCAAATCCAAAGGATCTCCCTGGAAGAGTAGACGGGATCCTTGGGGAAGTGAAAGAGCTTCAAAAGGAAAATGAGAGCCTTTCCGCAAAACTGGGCAACATCGAAGCTTCTAATCTTGTTTCAAAAGTGAAAGAAGTTAACGGGATAAATGTGTTAACAGCTAAAGTCCAGGCTGCTGATATAAATAACCTGCGTGCGATGGCGGATGAGTTGAAACAAAAGCTGGACTCTGCCATTATAGTATTAGCCTCAGCCCAGGGCGACAAAGTCAATCTGATTGCAGGCGTCACAAAGGATTATATCGCTCAAGGCTTCCACGCTGGAAAGCTGATCAAAGAAGTGGCCACACGCTGCGGCGGCGGGGGCGGCGGACGTCCCGACATGGCCCAGGCCGGCGGAAAGGACCCTGAAAAACTAGATTCAGCGCTTAACTTTGTCGAGGAATGGGTAAAATCCATTTCATAATCGAAAAGAAGTGTTGTACAATAGAGGAAATCTGTATTAATTGGTTTCCTTTCTACTTGTATCTGCAGCGGTTTCATAAAGGACAGGCTACAGGACCACATTAATCCAGGCTGCGCCTCTCTTTGCAGAAAGGCGGATTTCTCACAGTAAACACAAATCTTTTTGAATTCCCGTTTTTCAGGAAGGGACCTACATGCAATAATACCGGGTGCACGATTCATATGATTGCTGCCCGTTCAAATAAGCTGAATGCGAAGAGAGGTGCAAGAAATTGAGTTCCTTTGATAAAACGATGAAATTCAATTTTCCGGAAGAACCATTTGAGAGAGACGTCAAAGAGGTACTTTTTCAAGTGTATGAGGCTCTCCAGGAAAAAGGGTACAACCCCATCAACCAGATTGTCGGCTATTTGCTTTCTGGAGATCCCGCTTATATTCCACGCCATCATGATGCCAGAAATATCATCCGTAAATTAGAACGGGATGAAATTATTGAGGAATTAGTTAAATCGTATTTAAAGCACCATCGTGAGGGTCAGTAATGCGTACAATGGGACTTGATTTCGGTTCGAAAACCATTGGAGTGGCAATTAGCGATGCAATGGGATGGACTGCACAAGGTTTGGAAACAATTAAAATCAACGAAGCAAAGAAAGAATTTGGTTTGACGCGTCTGAAAGAAATCATCAGTGCAAATGAGGTATCTAAAATTGTCCTAGGTTATCCAAAAAATATGAATGGAACCATAGGGCCAAGAGCTGAAGCTAGCGAGGCTTTCGCAAAGGTTTTGGAAGCGAGATTTCATTTGCCGGTGCAGCTCTGGGATGAAAGATTGACGACAATGGCCGCTGAACGTGTTCTGCTTGAAGCAGATATGAGCAGAAGCAAGCGTAAGAAAGTCATTGATAAGATGGCTGCAGTCATGATTTTACAGGGATATTTAGACAGCCAATCAAAACTTTAATGAGGTGAATGGAATGGAACACGGTGAAAGCAATATCACAATTGTAGACGAAAACGGCAACGAGCAGCTTTGCGAAGTATTGTTCACATTTAATTCGGAAGAGTTCAAAAAGTCGTATGTGCTTTACTATCCAATCTCATCAGACACAGACGATGAGGAGATAGAAATCCATGCTTCTTCCTTCACTCCGAGTGAAGATAATCAAGACGGCGAACTGCAGCCGATTGAAACGGAAGAAGAATGGGACATGATCGAAGAAATGCTTAACACATATCTCGATGAAGAAGAAGACAAGGATTGATTGAACATCCTGGCCCCCGGCAAACAGCCGGGGGCTTTTACGTGATTATTCTTAGCTATTGACAAAGCCTGATGATATTTGACATAAATATAGAAGGATATATTGTAGGATAAAGTCTATTTTTGTGAAAATCATGAAAATCAGCACATGTTTTAGTATAATGAACAGGGTTAACAAATTGTTATATATGAAATTGGATATATTCCGGTATAGTTTCAATCCATGTGCCATGCATGAAGGGGGTATGAAAATGGATCATCAAGATAAAAAAGAGGACTCAAAAAAGGGTTATATAAGGGAAAAAATGCTTGAAAGGCAGGGAGAAGCCAGGGTTGTCAGAAAGGTTATCCTGATTGCCTCTTTGGCGATAGTTATTCTCGCTGCTATCTTAGGAATAGGCGGTTATTTCTATATTAAGTCGGCCCTCGAGCCCCTGGATCCAGATAAAAGGGAAGTCAAATCAGTCGAAATCCCGATCGGTTCATCGATAAGCGGCATCTCTGCGATTCTTGAGAAAGAAGGAATTATTAAAAACGCCAAAGTATTCAAGTATTATATTAAATTCCGGAATGAAGAAGGCTTTCAGGCGGGAAAATACAATTTGGCTCCATCGATGACATTACAGGAAATTGTCGACAGCATCAAAAAGGGCAAAATCATGCAGAATGCTGCGCTGAGCATCACGATTCCTGAAGGGAAACAGCTTGTCCAGATTGCCGGAATTATTGCGGCAAAAACAGGCCAAAAAACGGATGATGTCTTCAACAAATTAAACGATAGAGCCTTCATCAAAAAAATGCAGGCTGGATACCCAGACGTGTTGACGGATGAAATCTATAACAAAAATGTATTATATCCATTAGAGGGATATTTATATCCGGCAACCTACTCTTTTTACGAGGATAAACCGGACATAGAAAAGATTGTTTCTGAGATGTTAAAAAAAACAGAGTCAACGCTTATTGAATATAAGGATGACATGGACAAAAAGAAGTATTCCCCGCATAGATTGCTTACAATCGCTTCTTTAATCGAGGAAGAAGCGACAGGCAAAGTCGACCGCACTAAGATTGCATCGGTTTTTTATAACCGCTTGAAAGCGGGCATGCCGCTGCAGACAGACCCGACCGTCCTGTATGCGAAAGGCCAGCATCAAAAAAAGGTCCTTTATAAAGATTTGGAAGTTGTTTCACCTTATAATACTTATAAAAACAAAGGGCTGACACCAGGTCCGATTGCAAATGCAGGCAAGGTATCGATCGATGCCGCTTTACAGCCGGACAACACTAAATTTCTGTATTTCCTGGCAACCTCAAGCGGTGAAGTTCTATATTCTGTTTCACTTGATGAACATAATCGCAAGAAAACAGAACATATTACAAGCAAACAGTAGCAACGTTTTTCTTTTAAAGAAAAGAATGTATAACTTCTTGCGCTTTTCTTAAAATCCTTCGGGAGGAAATGAAACATGAACGAAAAGATCGAAAATTATCTACATTCGCTGATCCCTCCAAGAGAGGGGCTATTCGCAGAAATCGAACAGTATGCGAAAGATGGTAAGGTGCCAATCATGGAACCAGAGGGAATCGAGGCGCTTTTGCAAATTATCAGGTTGAGCACACCGAAAGCGATATTGGAGGTAGGGACAGCAATTGGCTATTCCGCTTTACGAATGGCCGAAGCTGCCCCTGGTGCCAAAATCGTTACCATCGAAAGAGATCAAGAGCGAATTGACAAGGCAAAGGAATACATTCAGAAGGCTGGAAAGCAGGATCAAATCATTCTGCTCGAAGGCGATGCCCTTGAAACAGCCGGACTTGTAAAGGAACACAGCCCATTTGATGCGATTTTCATCGATGCCGCCAAAGGGCAATATGGGCGCTTCTTTGAACTGTATGAGGTGTTTTTGCAGAGTAACGGTATAATCGTTACCGATAATGTATTATTCAAGGGCCTGGTAGCTGAAGAAGAGGCAGCCATTGAACCGAAACGAATCCGCAGCCTGGTCCGGAAAATAAAGAAGTATAATGCATGGGTAATGGCCCATCCCAACTACGACACGGTGATCCTGCCGATTGGAGATGGTGTTGCCATCAGTAAACATAAAGGTGAAAGAGTATGAGCAGCAAATGTTGGGGAACCATAGCAAACAGACTAAATATTGCCGCTGCATAAACAATTCATTGAGCCGACAAAGCGTTATGGCGATATTATCATCCCTGAGGGCGGGCACAACCATGTCGCCAGCGATTTAATGGTCACAAAAATACAAACAATTCTTGAACAAAAGTCATTTTTGTAATAACATGACATAAAATAAGGTGCGCGCCCTTTGAGAGGACGCGCAGCTTTCTATCTTCGCTTTGGCCAGGAGAAAGCTTCCTGCTGAACAATAAATGTGTCAGCGCTGTTCATGTTTAAGCGAATACACTACATAAACTTAAACCGCGAGGCATTAGGCTCGCTGTAAAGACTAGAAGGAGTGAAGGGTTTTGGCTATGGAAAAAGTGTTTCCGATGACAAAAGAGGGAAAAGGAAAACTAGAACAAGAACTCGAACAATTAAAAATGGTAAAAAGAAAAGAAGTTGTTGAAAGAATTAAAATTGCCCGCAGTTTCGGGGACTTATCCGAAAATTCCGAATACGATTCCGCCAAGGAAGAACAGGCTTTTGTTGAGGGCCGGATTACAACGCTTGAAAACATGGTTCGCAATGCTAAAATTATTGAAGAAGATAAAATGGATTCAGATACCGTCTCTTTAGGAAAATCTGTAACATTTGTCGAGCTTCCAAACGGTGATAAAGAAACCTATATAATCGTTGGAAGTGCAGAAGCCGACCCATTTGAAGGCAAAATTTCGAACGACTCTCCTATTGCGAAAAGCTTGCTTGGGAAAAAAGTTGGCGACTCCGTAGCTGTTCAAACACCGGGCGGAGAAATGAGAGTCAAAATCGTTACCATCAGCTAAAATAAAAGCAACTCACAGCAGCGGCCCATTTGTGGCCGCTGTTTTCATTATTTGGAGCCCAAACCTGATGTTTTGTTACTGTAAACAGGGTACGGTTGTTTTAAAAATCTGCATACCGTCAAGACTGTTTATGAGGTGGTCGGATGATAAGCAGAAGAATGAAAGGAATGGGTATTTTCCTGATAGCGCTGCTAATTATGTTAGTTGCAAGGCTTGTGCAGGTCCAGCTGGTGAGTACGGAATCATTTTCAAAACACCATATTAATCTAATGGAGGCAAGCGTCAACCAGAGGTCACAGGTGCTTACACTCGATGACGGCCGGGGAGAGTTTTATGACCATAATGGGGATGCGCTTGCCCATGAAGAAATCCCGACGCTGATCCTTTTTCCATTTCTAAAAAAAATGACCTGGCCTTCAAAAAAGGTTGCCGATATTATTGGAGTTCCTGAGCGTGAAATCATCGAGGCCATTGAAAAGGCTGAAAAACCATTTCCGTTTGGCGGCGGCACAAAACCGATAGAACTCACACCCGCACAGAGCACCTCCATCAATGAATTAAAAGTACCGGGTGTTTTTGCAGTGCGGGAAAAATTTTATGACGGAGAGATTCCTGCTGCGCAATTAATCGGGACAACAACTAAATCCGAGGCGGTGAAAAAACAGTTTTATCCGGACAAGGAGCTATCACACGAAACCAGGGTCGGCAGCAATGGGCTGCAAAGGACCTTCGATGAGTTCCTTTTTTCAGAGGGGGATTCCAAGCTAGTTTTTCATGTAGACGGCTTTGGCGGTCCATTGTTCGGTGTGGACGTCAAGTATGTGGAACCGGCAAATCCTATGTATCCTGTAAAGATTAACACGACCCTGGATAAAACCCTGCAGGACACAGCTGAACAATTGGCTGACGAACATAAAATCACAAAGGGCGGACTTGTTTTACTTGATATTGAAACCAATGAAATAAGGGCACTAGTTTCGAGGCCAAAAGCGAATAAGAATAACGCGGAGGATAACGGCAATAAGAATATGATGCTAAAGCGGGAAACTCCCGGGTCGATCTTTAAGACGATTGTAGCGGCTGCAGCAGTTGATTCCGAAGCGGCAAAAAATTCGAGGATGTTTAATTGTAACGTAAAAATAGATGGCAAGCCGGACACGGAGCATAATCTTGGTCTGCTTAATTTCAGACAAAGTTTTTCCAGAAGCTGTAATCGGACGTTCGCGGAATTAGCCCAGGAAATGGCCGATAAAAACCCTGAGATTCTTGATGTATACGCGCGCAAGCTGGGTATCAAAGGCAAGTCCGGCTGGAGTGACCGGGTATATCATATCGACCCATTCAACCAGCTTGACAGGGAAGAAACCGGAGTCATATGGTTAAACGATGATCTGAAAAAAGATAAAAAAATGGTAGCTAAAACAGCTATCGGCCAGCAGGATGTACAGGTCACTCCGCTGGCCATTGCCAATATGATGGCAACGATTGCCAGGGGAGGAGAGAAAAAGATGGTGAAGGCTGTAAGCAAGGTGGAATTCAATAACGGCACGACCGTTTTTGATTTTCCAGATAAAAACTTGGCTGGCGATACGATTTCTCCCTATACGGCGATGAAGCTTCAGGAGCTTTTAAGAGGTGTCGTGACCGATCCAAAAGGAACTGGAGCCTATTTAAAGGATTTGCCTTATGAAGTCGCCGGAAAATCAGGCACGGCCCAAACGAATATTAAAAATAAGGAATTGAACAAATGGTTTGCAGGATATTTCCCTTATAAATCACCAAAGTATGCTCTTGTCGCCGTTAGCTATGATACGAATGACAGTACGCCCGGTATGACAAGGATATTTGCGGACATGGTAAAAGAGATATATAAAATGGATAACCCCGACAAACTTTATGGGCAGAAAGAATGAATTATCCCGGGCATTGCATTAGGATAGATATCGCTTCTATCTGAAGTGGTAACGTGATAAAATGAAAGCTGATAAAGTTTTTGTTGGGAGGAACATATCCATGAATAAGGATCAACATCCCTTACATTCGGCTTCACGATCTAACAGAAAAGACAAACAGCGAAAAGTCAATAAAGTTTATAATATTTCCATTGTCGTTGTCTCGCTGTTGATTGTGGTTGTCGGGATTACAATTTTTTTTGGCAGCAGTGGAGATACCGCGACAGAAACCGCCTCTTCTGAAAACAATTCGGCAAAACAGACAAACAGGGACAACAAAGAAACTTCGAGTGCCAGTGAGGCAGATAAAGCAAATCCTGAAACAGACAAGGAAGGACAAGCTGATTCCGAAAAAACGTCTGTAGAAGAAGATATTCAAAAGCAGGATGCAGCCGAAGCTGAAGCGGAGAAAGAGAATGCTGAAGCAGAGGAAGATAATGCTGAAGCGGAGGAAGACAATGCTGATTCCAAAGTTGGAGAGCCGATTGGCACATCCCAAACAGGAAAGCATACGACCTCTTTTGAAAAAGGTTCTGCCGATTGGAATGAGATGACCCAGGCGATGGCGTCGGCCACTGGCCTTGACCAGGCTAATATGACGATTTGGTGGCTCGGAAACGGCGGATCCCCAAATACGGCAACGGGGACTGTTTCGGCAAAAAATGATCCAAAAAAATATCGTGTAAACCTCGAATGGGTGGATGGCGCCGGGTGGAAGCCTGTCAAAGTCCAATAACAGAACTAAAATAAAAAAAAGGCCCCCTGACCAACGATGGTGCAGGGGGTTTTTCTTATCTCTTCGCTTTAAAATGAACCACCGCACTGTAGAATCTTCTTCCCTCTTCGGTAACGTGCATTTGATGGGATACATGGTGGACCTCAAGCAGGATAGCTTTATTTGCTTCAATCTGTGACTGGATTTTTTCCTCCAGCACTTTGATTGATTCCACTTCGAAAAATTCTATTTTATCCTGGATCAAATCCAGTTGAAAATTCATACCTCATTCCCCCGCTTTTCACTTTATCCTTCTATTTTAGCCTACTCTACCTAATGGTGAAACCCTCTTGAATGGTAAATGTTTATACTTACCTTTATTTCACGCTGATGTTCCATGCATTATCTTTATTAGGTGAGCAAAATAATGAAGCTATGTTTATTGGAGATAGTGATAATTAAAAACTGGTGGTAAAATAGTGTTTGCAGATACGATATATCAATCAAACAGCGCATATCATCTGCAGGCGATTGATAATGCAAAAGCAGCTGGTTTCTATTCTTTGGAGAAGGATTTGCAAACGGAATATTATACGACCATCCCGTTTTTGCAAAATGTGCTTGAAGAGAAATAACTTTGATGTATCCTTTGACCGGCGCAATTCTTTTGTCAGGATTATGGAGGCCGAAAAACGATAGGAAGAGGTAGTAGCAATGAAACTTGCCATAATTGGAGCAATGGAAGAAGAGGTAACAATACTAAGAGAAAAAATGGAGGATTTGGAACAAGTAACAATCGCTGGATCCGAATTTAATACCGGAAAAATAAATGATGTAGATGTCGTTCTTTTGAAATCAGGGATCGGCAAAGTGAATGCAGCGATGTCCACAGCGATTTTATTGGAAAAGTTTAAGCCGGATGCAGTTATTAATACAGGTTCAGCCGGAGGATACCTGCCTTCGTTACATGTAGGGGATGTTGTCATTTCGACAGAAGTGCGCCATCATGATGTTGATGTGACGGTGTTTGGCTATGAATATGGCCAGGTGCCGCAAATGCCGCCGGCGTTTTTATCTGATAAGAAACTTCTTAAGATAGCTTGGGAAGCTGCCGGTGAGATTGAAGATATTCAAGTGGTAAAAGGCTTGATCGTAACAGGTGACTCGTTCATGAATGACCATGACAGGGTTGAATTTGTCAGAGGGAAATTCACGGACTTATATGCTGTGGAGATGGAAGCGGCTGCTATCGCACAGGTAGCTTATCAATTCAAGGTTCCCTTTGTGATTATCCGTTCTCTTTCCGATATTGCCGGTAAAGAGTCAAATATCTCTTTTGATCAGTTCCTGGAAACTGCCGCTCTTCATTCCTCGCAACTGATCCTAAAGATGATTGAACGTATAAGGTAAAACTTCTTGGTAAGGTGCGAATCGAAATGAAGGTAATCCAAAGCATCGATGAGTTAATAGGGGACACGCCCTTGATGGAAATCACACATTTCCAGCTTCCCGCAGGAGTGAGGATTTTGCCAAATTGGAATACTTTAATCCTGGCGTCAGTGTCAAGGATCGATTGCTTCAAGCACACGCTTCGATTCCACATGAGCGCCGAGCCGAGCTTGGCATCCGCATTTCAGTCGGGCTTGAAGACGCCGGGGATTTAATTGATCACGCACTGGAAGATTAATATTTCCCAAGGGCAATCCTTCTTTTAAACCATTACAAATCAAGGATTTTCATTCTCATAAGAGTTATTTCCCAAGATTTACAGCCCTACTTGCTAGGCGATTTATGATAGAATGATAATAGTTGTTTGTAAGTTTAACAGAAGGTGCAGGTGGTTTTGTGAAGAAGCAAAAGACAAAAGCGTCTCCAATGCGTGAGAAAATGGTTGACTTTAAACGTTTTGCAGTGATATTGCTATGTGTTAGCGCTTTTTTCTATCTTGGCAGTGTCATTCCTTCTGCAGGAAAAACGATGATTGGCACATATGTCAATATGGGAGCAACCATCGTGTTTATCATGGCATCGATCATTTTCTTTATACTCTCATCCAAATATAAAAAGATTCTCGCTGAAAATGATGAATCTTTATTAAAATAAGCATAGAGCCTGAAAACCTATATAGGGTATTTCAGGCTCTTTTTTTTGAAAAAAATGGCGCTAAAAGAATTGGATAATGACATTGAATAGTTATCCCCGAATACATTAAGTGATATGGGTGAGAAGATCACGCTTTTGTTCGAAGAAATCATTTTATCGTTATAACCGTAGTTTCAGCATGCAATTTCTTGAACAAATCTCTGTTTGACGAAATTTATATAAAAAAAAGGCAGATTAATGGTTTACAAATATGTAAGCTTTGGATATACTTACCATTATAAGATAAAATCTGCAAAGGAGGTCGAAGAAAATGACTTATGCTCACACAATTTCATGTCCCGCTTATCCGACTGAATTAACTTCATATTCCTATACACACATTTTCGACCTGAACGGTGCAGATTTCATTTAACCAAGGATGTTTTATTTAAATGATGATGCAGACTATACCGGCCGCAGGAAGAAGCGTGTATCCTGTGGCCTTTTTATATCCATTGCCGCAGGAGTGCTTTCTCTTCTGCGGCTTTTTTGTGCCCAATTTTAGAATCGGTCTGCTTCACAATGAAGGAGGTGATATATATGACGCTGAATATGCTATTTTTTATCATTACAATCAAGAAACAAAAAATGACGGCTGAAGAATACTTACATCAGGAAACAGTTAAAAAGATTCATGGCGAAAATAGGGATAAAACAATCATGTACCGGAACTTTTAACAACAAATAACCAACAAGGGGTGGAGATAAATATGAAAGATGTATCGTGGAAAAGAAGGGCTGCCTATCGGACCGGATGAACACTGATTAAGGGAGGTGAAAACTATGACACTAAACATGCTGTTTTTTACAATCACGATCAAGAAACGAAAAATGACGGCTGAAGAATATTTGCACCAGCAAAACATTAAAAAGCTACGAGATGAAATCATTGATAAAACATTGTTTTACCGTAATTTCTAATTTGAAATCAATCCGAATCGCAAATAACCGAAAAGGTGGAGATGAATATGAAAATGGAAAATACAATCAAGGGAACAAGAGGCTGCTTATGGGATCAGAAGGATACCGGCTAAATGAAGGGATCTGTCTTTGTTGAAGCGGACGGTGTGAAGTGTAAGGAACTGGAAGTTGTCCATCGCAAGTCTAAATAATGTGGAAGCCTATATAAAATGGAGTGTTAAATCGGGATGATTTTAACACTCTATTTTATTGATAAAAAAATGATTATGAAAACTAAGTGAGAGGGAGTTCAATACATGATCTTCTTGATTTCTCTCATATTTCGCCTCGGATCTCTTCCTACCGGTTTTTAGACAATACGGCCGGAAATATTCCTACAGCCCTTAATTCCTCCCTGCTCAAAATTCTTTTGGTACAGACACAATCAAGCCTCCGTGAGCATAGGTTTTAACATAGGCAATCGTCCAGAGGAAAATAGCGGAGGTGGAGGCATGCCAGATCTTTTAACAGCAATCGGTTATTTGGCAAAGGAGTTCTACTTATTAGTATCATACGTTAAGAATAATGCGTTTCCCCAACCATTGTCCGCAAAAGAGGAACGAAAATACTTACAGCTAATGGCCGAGGGAGACAGCGGTGCGAGAAATATGCTGATTGAGCATAACCTGCGGCTCGTTGCACATATTGTCAAAAAGTTTGAAAACACTGGCGAAGACACAGAAGATTTAATTTCAATCGGCACGATTGGGCTGATCAAGGCAATCGAAAGCTATTCCGAAGGCAAGGGGACGAAACTGGCTACATATGCTGCCAGATGTATTGAAAATGAAATCCTCATGCATTTACGGGCTACGAAGAAGACAAAGAAAGATGTCTCGCTTCATGATCCGATCGGCCAGGATAAAGAAGGGAACGAGATCTCACTCATTGATGTGCTTAAATCGGAATCAGAGGATGTTGTCGATACGATTCAGTTGAATATGGAAATTGAAAAAGTGAAACAGTTTATCGATATTCTCGATGACAGGGAAAAGGAAGTCATTATTGGGCGGTTCGGCCTTGACTTAAAAAAAGAAAAAACCCAGCGCGAGATAGCGAAAGAACTTGGCATTTCCCGCAGCTATGTATCCCGGATTGAAAAACGGGCATTGATGAAGATGTTCCATGAATTTTACCGCGCGGAAAAAGAAAAAAGAAGAGGATAGGCGATCAGGAAAACGGCTTTCGAAAATCGGAGGCTGTTTTTCATTTGAAAGGGATGCAAGTAAAATAATCTGCATCCCCAAAAAGTCATTTATTTCGGTGGAAAACTCTTTCAAGAAATGGAATAATTCAGAATAAAACGATATACTGTACATATTAAATAAGGAGGCAATATTGATGACATATTCTTTGACATGGGACTTGGACGTTTTTTTCAAGGGAGGAAGTTCTTCTGAGGAATTCTCTTTATTTCTAGAAAGTTTAAATCAGGATATTAAAAACTTCGACGCGGTAGTGAGCGGCTGGAGAGTGCGCTCTGAGGAAAAAGATCAGCACTTACTGATTAATATCATAGAGCTTTTTGCAAAGACAGGGACCGAGATGCGCCAGGCGGGTGCGTTTATCAGTTGTCTTGAAGCACAAAATACAAAGGATGCCAAAGCACACGGGCTTCGCGCACAGGTAACGCAATACTCAGCTGCCTTCCAGGACGCACTGACAAAGCTTGATCAAAAGCTTGTCCAGCTTGATGAGGAATTTTACCAAAAAATTCTTAAAACACCACCTTTGGACGAACTACATTACATATTGAATGAAAGACGGGAAAGAGCAAGAAGAAAACTGTCGGTTGAAGAAGAATCATTGATTAACCAGCTGGCTGTAGACGGCTACCATGGCTGGAGCCAGATGTACGATACAATTGTCGGATCGATCAAGATCCCATTTAAGGAAAATGGTGAAATAAACCAGCTGTCTGTCGGCCAGGCCGCAAATAAGTTCTCTGATCCTGATCGAAATGTCAGAAGGGGAATCTTTGAAGCCTGGGAAAATGCCTGGGGGGAAAAAAGCGAAGTTCTTGCTAGAACGCTAAATCATTTGGTAGGATTCCGTTTAAGTATCTATGAAAAAAGAGACTGGCAGAATGTTTTACAGGAACCTCTTGAGATTAACAGGATGCAAAAGGAAACCCTGGAAAGCATGTGGGAGGTTATTGCCAACAATAAGGAACCGCTCGTGAAATTCCTCAATCGCAAGGCAGAACTGCTGGGCGTTGAGAAATTGAGCTGGTATGACCTGGATGCGCCACTTCCATCTTCTGCGGCACAAAATGTTATGCGATATGAAGATGGCGCTGAATTCATTCTCAAGCATTTCTCGAAATTCGGGAGCAGGCTTGCAGCGTTTACAAAAACAGCATTTGAAGACAGCTGGATTGAGGCAGAAGACAGGCAAAATAAAAGACCCGGCGGATTTTGCACAGGTTTTCCTTTAAATGAGCAATCGAGGATTTTTATGACTTATTCCGGGACTCCTTCAAATGTATCAACCCTTGCCCACGAATTAGGGCATGCATTCCATTCGTATGCCCTAAAGGACATTCATCCGCTTAAGCGTTCTTACGCGATGAATGTAGCTGAAACGGCTTCTACGTTTGCCGAGATGATTGTTTCCGATGCTGCAGTGAAGGAAGCGAAGGATGATGCGGAAAAGCTCGCCCTGTTGGAAGACAAAATTCAGCGAACTGTTGCATTGCTTATGAATATACACGCCCGTTTTCTTTTCGAAACGAGCTTCTACGAGGAAAGAAAACAGGGAATGGTAAGCGCCGCGAGATTGAATGAAATTATGATAGAAGCACAAAAAGAAGCATATGGAGATGCGTTGGCGGAGTATCACCCCTCATTCTGGGCATCCAAGCTCCATTTTTATATCACCGGCGTGCCATTTTATAATTTCCCATATACGTTCGGGTTTTTATTCTCGCTTGGCATCTACGCGAAAGCACTCGAAGAAGGAGAAGGATTCGAGGAGAAATATATCGCTTTACTTCAGGATACCGGCTCCATGACGGTCGAGGACCTTGCCAAAAAACATTTAAAAACAGATTTGACAGGAAAGGACTTCTGGGTGCAAGCTGTAGGTGCCTGCCTGAAGGATATCGAAGAATTTTTGGAGCTTACGGACAAGTCTAACAAGGAAGCATAAAAAGGAAATGCCCTCCACTTTATGTGGAGGGCATTTCCTGTCACAAGAGATCGTCTTAAACTTTTCGAATTCTAAATGGACTGACCATTAAAAAAGATAAGAGAATTATTAATGATAAGAAAAGTACCGGGTGAAAGTGCGGTATCGCCAAAAAGCTTAAAGTGGCAAGGCAGCCGGCTGCTGTGATTGGCAATCCGGTAAAGTACCCGTTATTCTCCGAGATATTAAACCGGGCCAGACGGAAGGCGCCGCAGCCGATATAGAATACAGTAAAGAAAGTTCCCGGTGCACCGAACTCATGAAGAATTCCCTGATAGATTAATAGAGCAGGAGCCACCCCAAAAGATATGATATCGCACATCGAATCGAGCTGTTCACCAAGCTCTGATTCACAGTTAAACTTTCTGGCAACCATGCCGTCAAACCGATCGGCGAGCGCCGCGAGGAAGATCAACAGTAAGCTTAAATGTAACTCGCCATTTATTGCGGCAATGATAGCAAATCCCCCGAGGGACAAGTTTGCAAGCGTAATAATGTTAGCTGTTTGTGATTTCAGCTTTTTAATGGTATGGTCTAGCACGTCTGATAACATCAATTTATTCACTCCTCTCGCGAAATAGTAAAGATTAGCTTGAGGCCAAAAGTCCTCCTCCTGTTGGCGATGACCGCGGTGAGGCGGTCGGGTTCCCTGCAGCCAATGGGCGGTTGACATGCTTTTTTGTGTTACGTTTCTATCAAAGCAGCTAATCGTCAGTTTTTAAAAAGTTTTTAGCCACTGACGGATATAATACTTTATTATATAATAATATTTTATACCATACATTTTATGCAAGAGGTTTGTAAATTATTTTAGTAACGGTGGTGTTCGTGTTTGTTTCAGTCCTTATACCGTATGTTCATTGAACTGACAAATGGGAGACTCTCTTCAGGGGCATTAAGGAGATTCAGCTGCTCGAAATGGAGCAGGCCATTGATTTCAAGCTATGCAAATGCCTATAAACTCAATAAAGGTGAAATAGATGGTGAAATCGACACATTTATGACTCTTCATGATTTATTTACAAGAAGATTAAAAGCAGGTGCCAGGGAGATTGACGATCATGTCTCGGCGGTTGTCAGCCCTGTGGACGGAGTGTTGGAGGATTTTGGTGAAGTCACAAGCGAAAGCCGGATTTCTGTAAAAGGAAAAGTATATTCAATCAAAGAAATGCTCGGCGCTGATACCGCCGTATCGAAGTATATCGGCGGCAAATATATGGTTTTGTATTTAAGCCCTAGCCATTATCATCGTATCCATGCACCCGTCGAAGGGAAAGTCGTGGACCGGTGGGTAATCGGCAAGAAGTCATATCCGGTAAATAGCATGGGCATGAAATATGGACGGTCGCCGCTGTCTAAAAATTACCGGAATATCACAGAGGTGCAGCATGGCAGCGGACACGTCGTAATTGTGAAGGTAGGTGCGATGTTTGTGAATTCCATTGTCATAACCGACGAAGCAAAATCGCTTTCTAGAGGCCAGGAATTTGCTTATTTTAGTTTTGGCTCCACCGTTGTTTTGCTTTTTGAAAAAAATACTTTCAAAATTGCTGAAAGTAAATCGGTTCCTTCCGACGTCCGCGTTGGTGAAAAAGTTGGGTATATAATGAAGGAAAGCCAAAAGGAAGGCTAAAGCAAAAAAGCTGGCTCAGGTAGCCAGCCCCGCATATGAGAAATCAGAAAATGGCATTGATTTTGTGGGTTAGCGAGCGCCGGTGGATTTCGGTCTCAATAAGGCGAATAAAATCGACGCTTAAGTTTAATTTACGTGCCTTGAAATAGGATTCGATTAATAGATCATCTGATAGTTTATTCATAAACAGCCTAATGGCCAGTCACCTCCATTATTTTTTCAGAAAGGCATAATTTCCACTTTCTGAACATAAATTGGTAAGTCAGCCTTGTTGTACTCTTACTTTATCAAAAACAACCCAATAGAACAATCGTTCTGTTATCCACATGAGAAAGTGGATAACCTGTGGTTAAGTTGTTTATAAACTATAGGTATCTTTTTAAATCAGTATGTATAATGTGCATAACCTTATCCACAAATGCGGATGTCCAAAATTTTGTCGAAAAATTTATTTTTTTCCGCTTGTAAATATAGATTTTTTCATGTGGTTGTCTAAGGAAATATATACAAAGAATTTACTTATTGGTATACTTTGTTTTTCTTGGTTTTTTTGAAAGAATTTCGATATGATGGATACGGAAAATCTGTTGGAAAACATTGAGGTGTGGAACTTGCTTGAATTATTTTTGCCGAGTCAACATGTAAAAAGCATATTTGACATAACGCCCGAAACCCTGCAGGAAAAGGGGGTCAAAGGGATTATTACTGATCTTGATAATACGCTTGTCGAGTGGGACCGTCCTTCGGCAACGCCGAAACTGATACAGTGGTTTGAAAACATGCGCGCTCATGGGATTTTAGTGACCATTGTGTCAAATAATAACGAAAACAGGGTGAAGTCGTTTTCTGATCCACTGAAAATACCATTTATTTTTCAGGCCCGAAAACCGATGGGGAAAGCTTTTAGGAGAGCTATTAAGAATATGGGTTTAAAAAGGGAAGAAACCGTTGTAATCGGCGATCAGTTGTTAACGGATGTATTAGGAGGCAATAGAAATGGCTTTCGGACTATTTTAGTTGTACCTGTCGCCAGGACTGATGGACTTATTACAAAGTTCAACAGAAGGATTGAAAGAAGGATTTTAGCGTTTTTTAAACGAAAAGGCATGTTAGAATGGGAGGATCCGAATGAATGAGCAATCATGATATCGAATGCATGGGCTGCGGCGTTAAGGTACAAACGGAAAACCCGAACGAGTTGGGTTATGCGCCTGCTTCAGCGTTGGAAAAGGAAAGTATCATTTGCCAGAGATGTTTTAAACTCAAGCATTACAACGAAGTGCAGGATGTATCTTTGACAGACGATGACTTCTTAAAAATATTAAATGAAGTGGGCCGGACCGATTCCCTGATTGTTAAGATTGTTGATATTTTTGATTTTAACGGGAGCTGGCTGCCGGGACTTCACCGTTTTGTCGGAAATAATGATGTACTGTTGATTGGAAATAAGGCTGACTTGCTGCCTAAATCCGTCAAGCATAATCGAGTCATCCATTGGATGAAAGAGTCCGCAAAGGAACTGGGATTAAACCCGATCGATGTCCTGCTTGTCAGTGCTGATAAAGGCAATTATATTCGGGAAGCGGCTGAAGCGATTGACCATTACCGGCGTGATTTGGATGTATATGTTGTCGGTTGTACGAATGTCGGCAAATCGACTTTTATCAACCGTCTGATCAAGGAAGTAACCGGTGAAGGGGACATCATTACCACGTCCCATTTTCCTGGAACGACTCTTGACACAATTGAAATCCCGCTGGATGACGGCAAAGCTTTAATTGATACTCCCGGAATTATCAATCACCATCAAATGGCCCATTTTGTGGATAAACGCGATCTAAAGGTGATCACTCCCAAAAAGGAGATCAAGCCGAAAATTTATCAGCTGAATGAACAGCAAACGCTATTTTTTGGCGGACTAGCGCGGCTTGACTACATCGCCGGAGGAAAAAGATCTTTTACTTGTTATATTTCCAATGAATTGGACATTCACCGCACCAAGCTTGAGAAAGCAGATGAATTATATAAAAACCATGCCGGGGAGATGCTTACGCCTCCTCGTTTAGAGCAAATGGACGAGTTTCCGGAACTGGTTAGACGGGAATTTACAATAAAAGAGGGAAAAACGGATGTTGTCTTTTCCGGTCTTGGCTGGGTTACAGTCAATGAACCAGGGGCAAAGATTGCTGCCTATGTTCCAAAAGGTGTGAACATCATGATCCGTAAATCGTTAATCTAATGGCTGGTGAAAAGAATGCATAAAATATATGGGGTAATCGGAGATCCAATTGAGCACTCGATGTCACCTACTATTCATAATGATGCGTTTAAGACGCAAAATATAAAGGCAGCTTATCATCATTTTCATGTGCAAACCGAAAATCTTCCGGATGCGGTCAGGGGGATGAAAGCAATCGGCGTTTCCGGATTTAATGTCACGATCCCCCACAAGGAGGCTGTCATTCCGCTGCTTGATGAAGTGGAAGAAGTGGCTCTTGCCATAGGTGCCGTTAACACAGTAGTGAATAGAGACGGGAAATTCATCGGTTATAATACGGATGGCAAGGGCTTTTTAAAAGCTCTTAGAGATCAATATCATTACACTCTGGCAGGCAAAAAGATTCTCATTATCGGAGCGGGCGGTGCGGCAAGGGGCATTTATTTTACCCTTGTAAAGGAAAGCATTCATCTTATCGATATAGCGAACCGCACCCCTGAAAAAGCGGAGAATCTTATCGCTGAATGCCCGTATGAAAAAACTTCGTGTGCGCTTTCGATAGCAGAAGCAGAAAAATCTCTCGGGGAGTACGATGTCATCATCCAAACAACATCAGCGGGGATGAGCCCGAACATGGAGGCTGCACCAATTAAGATCGAACATATAAAAAAAGGCGCTTTTGTCAGCGATATTATTTATAATCCGCTGCAGACAAAATTCCTGAAGGAAGCAGAACAGCACGGGGCAGCCATCCAAAATGGCTTGGGGATGTTTGCCCACCAAGCTGCCTTTGCTTTTGAAATTTGGACAGGGGTTAACCCGGATACAGAAAGAATGAAACAAATCGTGCTCGACAAACTAGGAGGAAACAGATGTTAACTGGCAAACAAAAACGATTTTTACGGTCAAAGGCACATCATTTTAACCCGATTTTTCAGGTGGGCAAGGGCGGTATCAATGAAAACCTGATTAAACAGCTGGATGATGCGCTTGAAGCACGTGAACTTTTAAAGGTCAGCGTTCTTCAAAGTTGTGAGGAAGACCGGGACACCGTCGCTGCGTCCCTTTCTAAGGGTGCACGGGCCGAGCTGGTCCAAATTATCGGAAATACGATTGTACTGTATAAAGAATCAAGGGAAAATAGACAAATCAAGCTCCCATAAGGCAGGGAAAAGCAATGAAGCAAATCGGGATTCTTGGCGGCACGTTTGACCCGCCGCATATTGGCCACCTGGTTATCGGAAATGAAGTACTGGACAGTTTACAACTTGATGAAGTCAGGTTTATGCCCAATCATGTTCCGCCCCATAAGAAAAAAACGCTTGATGTGACAGACGCGGACAGGATTGCCATGCTAAATTATGCGATCGAAGGCAATGAATTTTTTGCCATAGAAAAGATTGAGATCGAACGGAAAGGAACCTCCTATACGTACGATACGATCCAACTGCTTCGGCAAAGGGAGCCTGACCATGCATTCTCTTTTATCATTGGTGCCGATATGATTGAGTATCTGCCAAAGTGGCATAGAATTGATGAATTGATGAAGCTCATCAGGTTTGTCGGCGTAAAAAGGCCGACTTATAACGAGGTTACGGACTACCCGATTACAATGGTTGAAATTCCGGAGATGTTGATATCATCATCAAAAGTCCGTGAAAAAGTAAGAAATGAAAAGACGGTCAAATACCTGCTTCCTGAGAAAGTGATAACCTACATTGAGGAGAATGATCTGTATGAATCGTGAGGAAGCGCTCCGCTTAGTGAAAACGCAGATAACCGAGCACCGTTATCAGCATACTTTGGGCGTCATGGAAACCTCAATCGCCTTAGCCGAAAGATATGGAGCCGACCAGAAGAAAGCCGAATTGGCGGCGATTTTCCATGATTATGCCAAGTTCCGTGCCAAGGATGAAATGAAGGAAATCATTGCTTCTCAAAAGATGAATCCGAATTTACTCGCGTTTAACTCCGAATTGTGGCATGCCCCAGCCGGCGCATACCTGGTTGAAACAGAAGCCGGTGTAACCGATCGTGAAATTCTCGATGCGATCAGATACCATACATCCGGGAAGGTGAAGATGGCGCTGCTAGATAAAATTGTTTTTTTAGCTGATTACATCGAACCAGGCAGGGCGTTCCAAGGGGTGGATGAGGTTAGGAACACGGCAAAAGAGAACCTCGACCTTGCCGTAATCGAAGCGTTGCGGAATACAATATTTTTTTTAATGAAAAGAAATCAGGCGGTTTATCCCGATACATTCGAGGCCTATAATGACCTTATCCTAAATAGCAAGGAGAAGATTCAATGACTGAAAGAGAGCTTCTAATTACTGCTGCAAAAGCGGCAGACGACAAAAGGGCCGAAGATTTGATTGTGTTAAATATGAAAGGTATTTCGCTTGTTGCCGATTATTTCTTGATTTGTCACGGAAATTCAGATAAACAGGTGCAGGCGATTGCCCGCGCAATGAAGGAAAAAGCGGAAGAACAAGGCTATCCGGTAAAACGGATGGAAGGTTTTGACGAAGCAAAATGGGTACTTGTTGATCTCGGCAATGTGGTGGCCCACGTTTTCCACCGCGACGAAAGAAGCTACTATAACCTGGAGCGTTTATGGGGAGATGCACCGACAGAAGACCTGCAGAGTGAATTAAGTCAATGACATATGAACGCTTTGCCTATGTGTACGATGTACTGATGAAAGAAGCTCCCTATGAGAAATGGCTGTATTTGCTCATAACGAGAATGGACCGTTATCAAATAGATGGCAGGGAAGTTCTCGATCTTGCTTGCGGTACCGGGGAATTCACCATTGAACTGGCCAAACACGGCTTTACCGTATCAGGGGTGGATTTATCTGAGGAAATGCTGGCCGTGGCAAATGGAAAAGCAGTGAGGCAAGGCTTGAATATCCCGCTCTATCGGCAGAACATGGCTGAACTTGACGGCCTCGGTGCCTATGATTGTGTAACGATTTTTTGCGATTCGCTTAATTATGTACGTGAGGAAGGGGACATCCCGCGCACATTCAGGCAAGTGCACAGCCATTTAAGAGATGGCGGCCTGTTTATGTTTGATGTCCATTCGATTTTTAAAATGGAACATATATTCCAAAACCATACATTCGCTGTCAATGACGAGGAAGTTTCCTATATATGGGACTGCTTTCCTGGAGAAGAGCCGTATAGTGCAGAACACGATTTAAGCTTTTTTGTCCTTGACAGGGAAAGCGGGCTTTATGACCGCTTTGATGAATTTCATTATCAACGTACATATCATACTGAACAATATCAGAAGTGGCTTGCGGAATCGGGTTTTGAGTTGTTGGAGGTTCTTTCTGATTTAGATGAAAAGCCTGTCCACGAAAAAACAGAAAGAATTCTATTCATAGCACAAAAAAAATAAGAAGCCGTTTGAAGTGAATGTGCATGGAGGCTCTTCCAACTGGACGAGTTTTTTTGCACAAACACTAAACGGTTCTTTTTTTTAAAAAAAATTTTTTAAAAAAATCTTGAGCCTTTAGGAGGATACTATCCATTTACAGCGAATTCTAATAAGGAGTTCCATATTGCTCTTCGACTTTTTCAATATCCTCTTCGAATTTTTCATGTGTGGCATGGAAAAGCTGCTGAAACATATCTCCCACTTTAGCATCCAACACTTTAATTCCTTCACCGGTAACGCCGCCTTTTACACAAACCTTCTCCTGCAGGGCAGGCAGTGTGTAAATTTCCTTTTTTAACAGCTCCCCGAGGCCGACAAGCATTTTTTCAGTTAAAAGGGTTGCCGTTTGTTCATCAATTTTCGTCTGTTTACAGGCCCCGTCGATAAAAGCCCTTGCCAGATAACTAAAAAAGGCAGGTCCGCAGCTGACGATATCAGAGGCCACTCTTGTAATGTCATTTTCAATCTTGACAGGAGTTGAGATGCACGCGGCCAAATCAGTCAGCGCCTCGACCCATGCCGGGGAACATCCATCACCAAAGCTCAACAAAGATACTCCCGACAAAGCACGGCTGGTAATGCTCGGTATAAAGCGGGCACAATTGCAGTCAAGCTTTGATTCCAGCTGCGCTACCGAGATCGGGCTTGTAATCGAGATAACACATTGGCTGCTGTTTATATGAGGCTTGATGTCTGTGATAACATGATGGAATTCTAACGGCTTTACGCAAATAAAAATGGCCTCTGACTCCCTGGCCACCTTTTCGCAAGAATCTGCCACTGATATACCTGCGTACTTTTCTTTCAGGGAAAATGATTTCGAGAGTGTCCGATTTGTAATTGTCAAATCTGTTGCTTCAAGCGCGTTTGCTTCAAGCAGCGCTTCTATTAGAATGGTCCCCATGTTTCCTGTTCCAATCACACCTATTTTCATTTTCCTCCCCCTTTCTAAGCGGAACTTCTCCTAAAAAGGTATGTCACACATGATGGTCTTATGACTGTAAACCCAAGAATAACGAATACGGAGGTGTCAATATGAAAATATCACAAAAGAAGAAGCTGGTACTGCTCCCTTTGATCCTTATCCTCTCAATAGCCGGTTATTATTTTTATCAGCAGTCTCTTGATAACGGCAAAAATGAAAGTGATAAATACTTTGATGAAGAGGGACCAGCAGCATATGCAGCGGAAGAAAACGATTTTGAAGCTAAAGGAGAAACCGCTCAGGAAACCACAAAAAAACCTCTAGTGGTCAAAGTCGACATAAAAGGCGCAGTGAAAATGCCAGGTGTTTTTACGGCAAAAGAAGGCGACCGGGTCATTGATTTAATAACCAGGGCGGGGAACTTTACGGCTAATGCGGATAAAGATAAAGTCAATCTGGCACAGCTTGTAGAAGATCAGATGGTCATTTATGTACCGGAAGTCGGAGAGGAGACAGGTATGCCGATTGCAGAAATACCGGCAGCTGGGGCAGCCGTCACCAATGGATCAGCAAGCGGAGCAGGAGAAAAAGTCAATCTAAACACAGCGGTCCAGGCCGATTTGGAGACATTGCCAGGCATTGGTCCCTCCAAGGCGACGGCTATTCTTGAATACAGAGAGAAAAGTGGCCCGTTCAAAACGATTGAAGATATGAAGAACATCACAGGAATCGGCGACAAGACATTTGAAAAATTGAAAGACTCGATCTCTGTGAATTGAATGGGAGAGGTACACAAACTGAAAAGAGAAGGGTAAAATAAAGGATAAAGTCGAAACTTGTAAAAAAGGGAGCCACTATAGGACGCATTAGCTGTGATTCAATCCTCATAAAATTACCTGCAGAAATGAATAATATTTTAAAATGGAGGCGATAAAGGTGGAAAGAAAAAGTTGGGATGAGTATTTTTTGGATATTGCAGAAGAAGTTTCTTCCCGTTCTACTTGTCCAAGGCTGCACGTTGGGTGTGTCATCGTCAAAGATAAGCACATCGTTTCAACTGGCTATAACGGTTCTATCCACGGACATGAACATTGCGAAGATGCCGGGTGTCTGATTAATGAATCTGGTCGTTGTGTTCGTACCCTGCACGCTGAGGCAAACGCAGTGCTGCATGCGGAAAGAGACAATCTAAAGGGAGCTGCAGCTTATATCACTCATGAACCTTGTGAGACATGTGCGAAAATTTTAGCACAGGTCGGCCTTGAAAGGATTGTGTACAGAAATGCTTATCCAAATACGTTGAATCAATACTTTTTAAAGGATATTCGCGTTGACCATTTACCTGGAGAGGCTGGATGAAATAGAAGGGCTTTAATAGCGTTAAAATCATATTGGACAGGAGGTTCTATGATCAATCTTCTTTTCTTAGCCGTTTCAGCAACCTTTGGTGTAACGGCCTATTCTTTCTTTGGGTGGAAAGTAACTATATGTATCGCACTTTTTCTGGCTTTTGTTCTATATAAAGCTGGTTACCGCCAAGTAATCCTGCAAATCTCGGCCATTGCCCTCTTCTTTGCTGCCGCCTATCTGGCAGACTACCTTCGCCACACCTCCTATACGGGAAGTGAAACTTCTTTTCGAATCAGCCTTGCTGATATCCCCGACATTGATGGAAATTTATTGCGTGCTTCCGTTCATTCCGATTCCGGTGAAAAGCTGCAATTCCGATATACGATATCAACGGCAGAAGAAAAGCGGCTGCTTGAAAAGAAAGCGGAAGTGGGGCTTTCTTGTCCTGTCAAAGGCACTTTGGAGAAGGCGGAACCGAACCGAAATATAAACAGCTTTAATTACCAGGAATATTTAAGACAGCAAGGAACTTACTGGATATTGTACGCTGGGACTTTCTCCTTGAAAAATTGCACCTTCGAAAAAGGCGATATCCTGCAGAGCATTAAGAGAATTAGGGGCAAGGGAATTGATTATGTCGAAACACATTTCCCGGTTGACACAAAAGGTTTTGTTTCGGCGCTTCTTTTCGGTGAACAAAAGGAGATCAATGAGGAAGAACTCTCCGATTTTCAGCGGCTCGGCCTTGTCCATCTGCTTGCGATTTCAGGGCTCCATGTCAGCTTTCTGGCGGGAATGGTCTTCTATTCAGGAATAAGGCTTGGTGTTACCAGAGAGCGTATGAACCTTGCGCTGCTCATTTTATTGCCGATTTATGTCATCCTTTCGGGGGCAAGTCCTTCGGTATGGAGAGCATGTTTGATGGCGATGCTCTTTTTTTTGCTATCACTTGCGAAAAAAAATTTGTCAATCACAAAGTCGATTATCATCGTTTACATTTCACTCCTTTTCATCCAGCCCTATATGCTGTTTGATATCGGGTTTCAGCTTTCGTTCGCGGCCGCCTTTTCGATGATCATGTCTTCAGCTATTTTTTCCCGCAGCGAAAGTAAAATTCTGCAGCTTTTCATGATCAGCTTCATATGCCAGCTGAGCACGCTCCCGATCCTCACTTTTCACTTCTATGAAATATCCGTGCTTGGCGTATTGCTTAACATTGTGTTTGTGCCTCTTTATTCTTTCCTTCTTCCCTTCTCGATTGCCGCGTTTATTATTCACATCGTTTATCCACCTGCAGGGGACTTTTTCATCTATTTTCTCAATATGGTTTTCACGCTTAGCAACGAGGCAGCAGGCCTCGCTGCCAGACTGCCGCTCGCATCAATCGCTTTTGGTAAACCAACTTTTATCATCATGCTTTTGCTCGTGGGAAGCTTGCTTTTGTTCTTTATATTCTGGGATTTGTCCTCATTTAAAACAGCCAAATATTATTTGGCTGCACTTGCTCTGATCATGTCTTTTCAATTGCATATCGAAAAAATGTCGCCTTATGGAGAAGTAGTGTTTATCGACATCGGACAAGGGGATGCGATATTGATCAAGCTTCCCTTTGATAGAGGAAATTATTTGATTGACACAGGGGGCCGGCTACTCTTTAAACAGGAGTCTTGGAAGAAGAGAAGGAAAAGCTTTACTACAGGAAAGGACATTATCGTGCCCCTGCTTAAAAGCAAGGGAGTCGACAGATTGGATAAGTTAATTTTAACTCATCCTGACGCGGACCATATCGGAAGTACCGGTGAAATAATCGAAGAGATCACAGTGAAGGAAATGATCATTGGCAGAGGGACTGAGCAAGAGTATGTTGAGAAAGGTGTGATTGAAAAAGCGAGGGCAGCAGGATTAAAAATCACCACAGTCCAAAGGGGTGATCAATGGAAAATGGGAGATGCCGCTTTTTATATCTTGCATCCCTATCGGGAGGAAGAGAACCCAAATGAATCCTCGGTTATCATCTATGCAGTATTCGGCGGGCAGCGCTGGTTGTTTACGGGGGATTTAGGCGTTGAAGGAGAAGAACAAATTCTAAAGGTATTTCCACATTTACGTGCCGATGTTTTAAAAGCAGGGCACCATGGCAGCAAAACGTCAACTTCGGACATGCTGCTGGATCATTTAAAGCCGAGAACTGCAATCATTTCCGCCGGAAAGAGGAACCGCTATGGGCATCCTCACGCTGAAGTCGTGGAAGCATTGCAGAGAAGGAGAATTACCATCTATCGGACAGACATCAATGGCGGAATTTTGTATCGGTTCTCCGATGATGGCGGAACCTTTTCAAGTGTACTGCCATAGTATGGGGTATAAACAAAAGGTAGTGCATGGCTGGAAGCAAATAACCAAAGTTAAGTTATCTGCATATAATTAATCTGTAGTTTTCTATACAAAATGAAGAAGAGACTGCTTTAAATGCAGTCTCTGGCCGGTCGATTTGGGTTCTTTCCCCTGTTCATTATTTGAATGAAGGAAAGTGTAACGGTCTCAACCGATAGACTCATGAAGACCTGTGTACGTCCATTAAGAGCCTACGTAATGAATTACGGTAGCGATAATGAACATAGTTGCAAAAAAACCAAAAGGAACAACAAAACCTACTAATGAGTCAATAGCGTCATTACGCTTTGACTGTACATTCTTTTCAAATTCGTTCATGTCTACCCCTCCTATTTCTTTAATAGTATAAGCGATTACAAAAAAAAAATCTACAACCTGCTTATTTGGAAAAACCGCAAATATGAGAACGTTTTCCTATTTGTTTCGCTGACATGACGCTTTTACTTTTCTAACTGGTCAGGGAGGCGCTTGCGCTTTTCTGAAAAGAAAAGAAAGTCTAATTTTTTAATGTGTACTGGTGTCTAGCTCCAGCGCCTAGCCCCGACGCACAGGACGTGCTAGTGCCGGCGTTGCCACAGGACGTGGCGATCTTAGTCGGCCTCGAGTCATAAGCCCTCTCCCTACAGAAGGCAAAAAGCGCCTTCTTTCGGGATCTGTCTTATGCTTGTCGGACTTGCGCAGGATGCGCTGACGTCGACGTTCGCCACAGGACGTGGCGGCTATTAGTCGACGTTCCTTTAGAAGGGCGCTTCCGCTTTTCTAACTTCCTATACTGACAAGAGTTGTCACAAATAGTTTGTACCGAAAAAGGTGAAAATAAAAATACAAAGCGGCACACCACTTTTTCACAATTGCTGGTGATCCTTTCTTAGCTTGCATCTTTTTGATAAGTGATTTCTTTACAGGTAATATTTCCGCTGGGAAAGGAAGCATCCCGGGTCTTGCTTTCTGTAGCGTTCATATAGATCGGGAATTGGCCTGAAAGATGGTCAGTTCCCATATATCTTGTCAAATGGCCAAACCATCTATACCATAATAGACAGAATACATATAAATGAGGCGGTACAGTGGTATTAGATGTTTGGAAAGACCTGAAAAGAAAAAAGTTTGCCCCTGTGTATTTACTATACGGAACGGAAGCTTTTCTTATTAATGAAACAAAGCAATTGTTATTGCAGCATGCCCTTACAGAAGAGGAAACCGATTTTAACTTCTCCCAGTACGATTTGGAGGAAACCCCGATAGAAACAGCTCTGGAAGACGTTGAAACCCTCCCTTTCATAGGAGAAAGACGTCTTGTTTTTATGCAGAATCCCTTTTTTTTAACGGCCGAGAAACCTAAACAAAAAGTCGAACATAATCTAAAAAAACTGGAGCAGTACATTGCTGATCCAGCTCCCTATTCGATAGTTGTGCTTACAGCGCCGTATGAGAAACTGGATGAACGGAAAAAAATTACCAAGGAACTGAAACGCAAAGCAGTTACGGTAGAAGCTAAGAAGCTTGGCGATAATGAGCTAAAGGTATGGATCAGGGAGCGGGCGGCCGCTTCGATGGTCCAAATTGATGAAGACGCTATAGCTCTATTGCTGGAGCTTGCCGGAACCAATTTAATGCTTCTGACTAATGAAATAGACAAAATGGCACTATACGTCGATAACGAAAAAAGAATTGATGTTGCAATCGTTGAAAAATTAGTCGCGAAGTCGCTCGAACAGAATGTGTTTACGCTTGTGGACGAAGTGCTCCAGAAAAATGTAAAAGGAGCCATCAGCATTTTTCATGAACTGCTCAGGCAAAATGAAGAACCAATCAAAATTCTTGGTTTGATTGCGAGCCAGGTAAGGCTGATGTATCAAGTCAAAGAAATGGCGAGACAAGGATACAGCCAGCAAAAGATCGCCGGTGCCCTTCGCGTCCATCCATACCGTGTTAAATTGGCCCAGGAGAAAACAGGGAGATTCCATGAGAGCGAACTATTATCGATCATAAATGAACTGGCCGAAGCGGATTACAAAATGAAAACAGGCCAGGCAGACAAAGCGTTAACGCTCGAGCTGCTGCTTTTAAAAATCCGGTAATTGAAAAACAGTAGAGTAGCGAGGGCGAATAAGATCAACAGTTACAAAACTTCATGTTCTACCTTGCTTTTAAAGTCCGAAAACTTAAACAGAGATTTTCCGAACGAACCAACCGGAAATCCCTTAATATGCAAAAAAAGTGAGAGACAATCCGTCTCTCACCTTTTTTGCGGCTGAAAAAAACGATCCGGAAGCGGATCGTTCATTGCCATTCATTAAGCGTTTAATGAATGAAGTCTCTTCGCTAAACGAGATTTTTTACGGGCCGCCGCATTTTTGTGGATTAATCCTTTAGATGCAGCCTTATCCAACTTTTTAGAAGCTGTTAGAAGAGCTTCTTTTGCCGCTTCAACTTCGTTGTTCGCTAATGCAGTTTCAACGTTTTTCAATGAAGTACGCATTGTAGATTTTACAGTTGAGTTATGAGCGCGGCGTTCGTCGTTCGTTTTTACACGTTTAATAGCAGATTTAATATTTGGCATTCCGTTCACCTCCTACACAAGGAATCGAGACTATATGAACTCGACTTTTCAAATCCATACTCAAATAGCACAAATTATATTGTATCAGACTGTACCCTTTTATGCAATACCGGAATAGAGTCGAAAAAAAGGAATAATTGCTCCTGAGCAAAAACTTTATATAGTCTAATCGATATTATATCAAAAATATGAATAATTAAATAGAAATATCAGCAGAATGGGAAAGTGGAAGTATGGAAAATACTAGAATGTATAGATTGAAAAACTTATCCGAATATATGGAGGCTCTCAATGAATAAGAATCTTGATTTAAGCAAATATTCTGTTCGGACTGACCTGGCTGTGGAAGCAAGGGAAATGAGACTTACACAAAAAGGAGTATCCGAGGAAGAAAATACCTCTCAACTCAAAGGCGTCATCATTAAAGAAAAGGAAGTAGACGACTTAAAGGTTTCCCTGGTCGAGATCACTGAAGAAGGTGAAAAGGAGCTGGGGAAGAAACAGGGCAGCTATATAACGATTGAAGCCCAGGGAATCCGCCAGCAGGACACCGATTTGCAAAAGAAAGTAGAAAAAGTATTTGCGGACGAAATGGCACATTTTTTAAAGCGCTTGAATATAACGCAAGACAGCAGCTGCCTCGTGGTCGGACTGGGAAACTGGAATGTGACGCCGGATGCTCTTGGGCCTGCGGTGGTAGAGAACCTCGTTATTACGAGACATTTGTTTAAACTGCAGCCGGAATCGGTGCAAGAAGGGTTTCGTCAGGTCAGCGGGCTTGCCCCGGGAGTCATGGGCATTACTGGAATCGAGACGAGTGACATCATCCTAGGTGTCATTGAAAAAAGCAAACCTGATTTTATCATTGCCATTGATGCACTTGCTGCAAGATCAATCGAAAGAGTCAATGCGACGATCCAAATTACTGATTCAGGGATTCACCCGGGCTCGGGGGTAGGGAATAGGCGGAAAGAGCTGAGCAAGGAAACGCTGGGGATACCTGTGATTGCCATCGGGATTCCGACAGTGGTCGACGCCGTATCGATTACGAGTGACACGATTGATTTTATCCTAAAGCATTTCGGGAGTGAATTGCGGGAAGGAGACCGGCCTTCACGTGCACTTGCGCCGGCAGGGTTCAGCTTTGGCAAAAAGAAAAAATTGACGGAGGAAGATATGCCCGGTGAAGAGCATCGCCAGACATTCCTCGGGATAGTAGGGACCTTGTCTGATGAAGAGAAGCGAAAATTGATTGCGGAGGTGCTGTCTCCAATCGGGCACAATCTAATGGTGACACCAAAAGAAGTGGACGTATTTATCGAGGATATTGCCAATTTGATTGCGAACGGCTTGAACGCAGCGCTTCACCAATCGATCGATCAGGAAAATACAGGGTACTATACGCGGTAACGTCGGGGAATATGGTTCCGATTATGGAGGTTCTATCTATTCTGTTAACCCAAAAATCATGGTCTACTCTTTCTATCAAAGTCATATCTAATAATAGACATGCTATGGAAAGGGTGGAAGGATGAGAAGAAACCAACACGCAGGAATAATCGTAGTAGTCAATGGTTCAATGATAATGAAAGGGTTTTTATCGATTCTCGCACTGCTTCTTTTGACTTTCTCCCTGAGTGGAATAGTAACGTCGCTGAAACCTGAATATAGAATATCTTCTCAATCAGTCCATACCGTAGCAAACCAATTTTCGGGAAAGATGCTGTTCACATTGCTGGCGAATGAAAATCATAACTTTTTTCAGGTGATGCCCGATGGAAAACCATCAACCAGTTTTAGCGGGCAAATGTTAAAAATGTCGGCTAATATATCATTGGATGATCCGCGCAGCCTGCTCGGCAGGGAGCTTCCAGGTTTCTCGATTTTTGACAGCGAAATATTAGTTGCCGGAGAAGGCACGAATTATACAAACTTGCCATTTGAATCATCTCCACCTGAGGGTTTATTAAAAGAGGGAAAAGAAGCAGAACTGCAAAACGTTGACAAATTGGAAGAGTCTGAAAACCAGGATGGCAAAATTCCAGACGTAACAACGAATGGCAAAAAGGTCGTCCATATTTATCACACGCATAACAGGGAATCATTCTTGCCATATTTAAAGGGTGTAACAAATCCAGATTTGGCGCAACACTCAAAAATAAATATTACAAGGCTTGGGGACAGGCTGCAACAGGACTTCCTGGAAAAAGGAATCGGCTCTACTGTTGATAAAACCGATGTGATGGACCGGTTAAATCAAAAAGGATTAAAATACCCGAAATCATATCAGGAATCACGCAGCCTCGTACAATCGGTCATGGCCTCGAATAAAAATCTTGAATATTTTATCGATATCCATCGTGATTCAAGTAGAAAAATACACACAACTACTAAGATTAAAGGCAAAAGCTACGCGAAAATTGCTTTTGTAATTGGCGGCAAAAATCCGCATTTTGAAAAAAACCGTGCTCTTGCATATAAGTTGCACAATGCTTTTCAAGAAAAATATCCTGGTCTCTCGAGAGGAATCATTCAAAAAAGCGGTTCAGGTGATAATAGTGTCTATAATCAGGATCTATCAGGAAATGCGATGCTGATCGAAGTAGGCGGTGTCGATAATACTTTTGAAGAAATGTATGCAACCATCGATGTTTTTACGGATGTTTTCAGTGAATTTTATTGGGACGCCCATGAAGTAAGCAATACATCAGGAAAGTCAGAAGCAAAATAAAAGATCCAGAAAGAAGTGATCCTTAAATGATTCGGTTTTCACTTAAATGCCTCGGTATTGTGCTGGTGTTGTTCTTCGGGATTTTGGTTGGGATGCAGCATGCAAATCAAGGAATGAAGAATATGAAAGGCTATGATGACCCTGCATTGAACAGTGCTTTTACCGTAAAGGAATCGAATCGAGGGGACATGGAAGCAGCCATTCTTGGCCAAAAGGTAACAAGCCATGATCTGGAGAAAAAGAAACAAAGGCTCGAAGAAATGAAAGCTTTCAACTTTTTCTCCTCGGTCGGCAAAAAACTTTCGGATGTTCTTTCAGCAGGGGTTCAGGCATTGATTGAAACGCTTGCTTCCCTGGTATAATGACTTGCTGAATTTAAAATATCACCGAAATTAAGATACGTCATCAAAAAGCAGGCAGTTATCCGCTTGCTTTTTTTATTGTTAAGGAGATTATAAAATTATTTTATGTGGATAATTTAATCTAGGTTATCTGCATCCAGCTCCAGCGCCTAGCCCCTCGAGGTCATAAGCCAATCATCTGATGGGGAGAAAATCGCTCCCCATACAGCTGCTCGTCTTATGCTTGTCGGGGCTGACCAAGGCGCTTGCGCTTTTGTTCCGTACTGAAACAAAAAACTGCCTGGCTAGGATATTCATCTGCTTCTGCACATAAGCCTGAATAAAAGTGAGAATACAGTGAAGAAAACGGATGGTATGATAAATGCTGGCCAATGTGAATTCATGTTTGGATACAGGAAAAAGGCAAGAAATAACGCAAATAGGAATAAATCGAGATATATGAATATTTCGCTGCTATAAACGTCCAACACGTCTTCGGCTAGTTCCGGATGCTGCTCGAGAATATCATGTTTGCTATACGGTCCCATCCCAATCACCCTGTAGAGTCTGAGTACTAACTATATATGAGTCAGCCACCCATAGTGTTACCATATTTAGCTAAGCGCAGACCTCCATTTAGTCAGTTTCCAGTAATCAAGCATCGTTCAATCCAGCTTTCTCGATATTCATATGTTATAATTTTAGTAATATAAAAGACTCTGTAATCATTGATAATCCTCTTCGAAACTATCGGGTTTTTCTTTCTGAACACTTTTATTGATAAAGTGAAACTTCCATTAAGGGATGATAGTATGTATCTAAAGAAGCTGGCTTTTGTCTTCGCATTTTCTGTCGTTCTATTTTCCTTTTATTCTTTTACTTTTGCATCCGAAGAAGGCATAACCTGGGCTGAACTGCCTGAAGATAATTCGTTGAAACACAGGCAGCTCATCGAGAATGACAAAGACCTCCAGAAACTGTTCATTTTCTCGAATTCTTCCTTTGACAGCAAAGAGGCATATTCCATCATTAAAAGAATCAGCATTCTTCCGTCTTTCATGCTTGAACGGTTAGTAGAGGAGAATGTACGGATTAAATTGTTCACAGGCAGTTTGACTGACAATCGGAGCGCACGGCATCTGAAGGGTGAGACGCCGAGAGGATACACTAACGTCGGCCACACATGGGATGATGTACCCGGTATGGGAGGATCGAGAACTGTTCTTGTCAAGATAGGCGCCAGCCAAAAAGGGAGCGGCCATGGCTCAGTAAACCTCGAGCTTCACGAGTTGGCCCATACGATTGATACGATAGTGTATGGCAAAATTCGCGAAGACGAAGCGTTCTTACAGATCTGGAAAGAGGAATCAACAAGCCTTTTCCCGGGACAAGCTTATTTTCTCGAGCATCCAGAAGAATATTTTGCGGAAACATTTTCCATGTATTATTTAGACGCCTCTGATAGAGCGCTTTTAAAAAAGAAGGCACCCAATACGTACCTTTTCATTAAACAGTTAAACTGATAATCTAAAAAGGGAATGAATGGGGTGATGACGAAGGGGAGCTTTTATTATGAATCAAGCTGACAAGGTATACTTAGATTTGTGCCAATTTATTTTAGAAAAGGGGACCAGGAAGGAAGACCGAACTGGTACAGGGACCATTTCAACATTCGGTTACCAGCTGAGGTTCAACTTGCAAGATGGTTTTCCGTTGTTAACTACAAAAAGGGTACCCTTTAGATTGGTCGTTAGCGAACTGCTATGGTTCTTAAAGGGTGATACAAACGTAAGGTACTTGCTAGAAAACAATAATCATATTTGGGACGAATGGGGTTTTCAGAAATGGGTAGAGTCGGAAGATTACATCGGACCTGACATGTCCAATTTCGGAATCCGAAGTCAACTAGATGAAGAGTTTAATAAACTGTATCGGGAACAAATGAGCATTTACCAAGAAAAAGTGTTACATGATGATGATTTTTCACAGAGATTTGGAAATCTCGGTAACGTATATGGCAAGCAATGGAGAAGCTGGGAAGGTGCGGATGGACAAGTCTACGACCAAATCCAGTATATTATTGATGAGATAAAACGGAATCCAGATTCTAGGCGGCTTATCTGTAATGCCTGGAGTATCTCAGAATTGAAGGGACAAATGCTTCCACCGTGTCATTTTGCTTTTCAATTCTATGTAGTAGACGGAAAATTAAGCTGTATGTTCAATATGCGTTCTACTGATGTGTTTCTGGGTCTGCCTTTTAATATAGCATCATATGCACTTCTCACACATTTACTAGCATACGAATGTGACTTAGAAGTGGGAGAATTAGTATACACAGGGGCAGATGTGCATATCTATTCTAATCATATCGAACAGGTTGAAAAGCAATTATCCCGCGAACCTCGTCCCCTTCCCACGATAAAGCTAAACCGGCTGGTAAAAAGCATCTATAACTTCACAATGGATGACATAGAGTTGATTGGATATGATCCCCATGGTCCAATTAAAGCTCCTGTAGCCGTTTAATAGGATACTAAAAATAAAAATTACGCATATTGGTGATCACCAATATGCGTTTTTATTATTTATTAATCGTAAAAGACTAGGTTCAATATTCTGTAAAAATTTGAAAAATAAATATTTTCAAGAAATTACTGTGAGTCAAATGATATAATGATACAAGAATAATGACAAATTAAGAGGGGAAGAAATGTAAACTGGGATGAAGTACAATAAACAAATAAATGATTTAATTGATACCTATGACAAAACGCTTAAAATATTACGAAGAAGTAAGGAACAATATCACGGCCAACGTTATCGTTATGAAATGTATCTCTTTCCTTTGAGTTTAAAGAATCTCAAAGACGCCGGGACGATAATGAGACTAATAATTGGCATTGTCCTTCTTTTGTTGCCACCTGGTGCGGCCTTTGTGACTGAATGGGCTTCACCTGGAAAATCGCTATGGGTAAGTTTAATTATTATTGTTCTTTGGTACATATATTCGGTATATACTCACTTAAAAGAAATGTGTGATATTGAAAGCCCCCATTTTCATTATGATGCGTATAAGAAACGAAGGAAAAATGAATTCTTGCTATTTTCGACATATCTGAATGGAGATAACTTTGAAATTGCGGATTTAAAAAAGGAATATGAAGAGTTGGAAAAACAAATAGAAAGCGGTCAAAATAAAGGAGAAATTGACAAAATAGTTGAAATGCACACCAAACGAGTTCAAATACTCGAAAAAGAAATCAAGGAAAGTGAGAGAGAAATTCTTTTTCTTGAAAAACTCTCTCAGAAAACCATAAATATTATTGAATCATTTATTGAAGATAAAATTGATCAAAAGGTTCTGAATATATTCAACGGTTTTGTGCTTTATAAATATAAAGAAGGTTATTTGAAATTAGAAAAACAATTCAAGGCTAGGGGAACTGTTGAGAGTGATGTCGATATTAATTCGGTGGCCCACCGTAGGGAACCATGTGTAGAGATATTGAGAACGGACAATCACTATCTGAAGTTTACCGAAGGTTACACTCTGAAATATGAACACAAAATCACTGGAGAATTGTTTGTTATTAAACTATTTATAGACGACTCAAGTATGAAGAGATTGAATAGTGATAATCCATTTGGTAAAATGAATTTAGATCTACTATACGATTTAGTCAATCTCTTATATCCGTGTATACTACCAAACGATAAGGAGAGACAAAACAATGATTCAATTACAGGTTAAACCGCCAATGAAAAAACGAAAACGGCTGACTGCAGAAGAGATAATTAAGAAACGTACCATGCAAAGAAAATCAGATACGGAAAAATCCCAACGTGATATTTTAGCTGTTGCGAACTATGCCAAAAGAGCATCAAAAAACAATAGGTAAATTCCTATTGTTTTTTTGATGTTGCAGAATTCGACTCATAGTGTTGTATACTGGTTTTCTCTAAAAAATCTTTCCTTTTAAGTTGTAAATTATGTATAATTTGTTCCACTTGTCCTGGGCTTCTTCGATAATTTCTTGGAAATTTCACAATAGACATATTATCACCTCTGTTAATATTTGTTCATATTGCTTTTTCTATTCCCTTTATTTGCTATCCGAAAAACTTATAATTTCAAATATATTCATGTCTCGTTATTTATATATCCATACAAGGCGATCTTTGTCTGCTATTATATAGTGCTCTTCTTTGTTTTATTGTTAAGACCGCTATGGTACAATATGGTCATCTTAACTAGTTTCACCCAATTATTTAATTTCCGGGTGAATTCAAAAACAATGCTTTATTAAAGAAAAAGGTGATAGAAATTATTAAACAGACTAACTTTCATGAAAACTACGAGGCACACCCGGATATCAAGGGAGTTGTCAGTGTATGATTTCACTTATGCTGGCCATGGATGAGAACCGCTTGATCGGCAAGCACAATCAACTGCCCTGGCATTTGCCCTCAGATTTACGGTATTTTAAGAATGTGACAATGGGACACCCGATCGTTATGGGGCGCAAGACATTCGAATCGATCGGCAGCGTGCTTCCAGGAAGGGAAAACATCGTCGTGACCCGCAGGACCGATTATAAAGCAGAAGGGGCCACGATCGTTCATTCCATTGATGAAGTCAAACAGCTTTCAGATTCTTTGGATGAGGAGATATTTGTGATTGGCGGGGCTGAGATTTTTAAAGAAGTCCTTCCTGTAACAGACCGTCTCTATATTACGGAAATCCATCATAGGTTCGAAGGGGATACTTATTTCCCTGAAATCGATGAACATGAATGGGTAAAGCGATCGGTTACCCCGGGAGTTGTTGATGAAAATAATCTATATCCGCATGACTTTGTCGTCTCAGAACGCAAGGGTAATCCTAATGTTGAAACAGGACAAGATGAATGGTAGCGGCCTTCAGATTTGAGGGCCGTTTTATTGTTGCGATTTACCCCTATTCAGGCATGATTGCATCGTGAATCTTTAGAAAAGTCTGTTGATTTATCAATTTACAGTGTTATAATGTACGGATTAAATACTAGAAGAAAAAGAGGGATATAATGAATCAGGCAGCTTCTGTGAAAAAGCGGCTTCAAATTGAGGACATTCTTATCGCATACAAGGAGTTGAAAGATGTTATTTCCCACACTCCTTTGCAGAAAAACAGCCGCTTGTCAGAGAAATATGACTGTAATGTCTATTTGAAACGGGAAGACCTGCAGCATGTAAGGTCATTTAAGCTTCGCGGTGCTTTTTATAAAATGAAAAACCTGACAAAAGCCGAAACGGAAAACGGTATTGTTTGTGCAAGTGCAGGCAATCACGCACAGGGTGTTGCCTATGCATGCAGTGCCTTGGGGATCGATGGGAAAATTTTTATGCCAGCCACCACTCCGAGGCAAAAAGTGAATCAGGTGGAACTATTCGGCAAAAATAGCATTGAGATCATTTTAACGGGAGACACATTTGACGACTCCTTCGCACAGGCAGCTCTTTGTGCAGAAGAGGAAAATAGGGCATTCATTCACCCGTTTGATGATGAACAGGTAATGGCCGGACAGGGGACGGTGGCTGTCGAGATTTTAAACGATTGTGATGAGAAAATAGATTTTGTGTTTGCCGGGATTGGCGGCGGCGGGCTGATGGCCGGTCTGTCTACTTATTTCAAAAGCATCTCTCCCGAAACAAAGTGCATCGGTGCAGAGCCGGAAGGGGCGCCGTCGATGAAGCATGCATTCAATCTTGGCAGGGCAGAGGCGCTGGAAACAATCGATACATTTGTGGACGGAGCGGCTGTCAAATGTGTCGGAGAGAAGACGTATAAGATTTGCAGTGAGTACGTCGATGACATTGTGCTTGTTCCTGAAGGCAAGATCTGTACAACGATCGTTGATTTATACAACGAACACGCAATCGTTGCCGAACCGGCGGGATCGCTTCCGGTCGCAGCCCTTGACTTTTACCGCGAACAGATCAAAGGCAAAACGATTGTCTGCGTGATCAGCGGAGGCAATAATGATATTGGAAGGATGCAGGAAATAAAGGAGAAATCGATGCTCTATGAAGGGCTACTTTATTATTTTATCGTGAATTTTCCGCAGCGGGCCGGTGCCCTGCGTGAATTTCTCGATGAAGTGCTCGGTCCGCATGATGATATCTCGCGATTTGAATACACGAAGAAGAATAATAAAGAGAATGGCCCTGGATTGGTAGGGATCGAACTGAAAAACAAAAACGACTACCAGGGACTGATTCTGAGGATGGAACAGAAAGGGTTTCCTTTCGTAGAAGTCAATAAGGACAGCAATTTATTTCATTTATTAATTTAAAACTGGAATATATATACCGATTCATGTAAAATAATATAGTATTTCGGATCAAGCTATCATGTCTGGGTTGATGAAGAAATTGTTAATTATATGAATTTACCATGAAGAATCCGTCAGGTGCTTTCATTTGAAATCAAAAAATACTATAATGACAGTAGAATTGATTACGACATTAAAGGAGATGTTTCCATGCTTTCAAATATTGGTATTCCGGGCTTAATTTTAATTCTTATACTGGCTTTGATCATCTTTGGACCTAAAAAGCTTCCGGAAATCGGGAAAGCTTTTGGACAGACTTTGCGCGAATTTAAGAAATCAACACGTGAATTAACAAGCGACGTAATGGATGAATTCGAAGAAGATAAGAAAAAAGCTGCCAAATAATAAGGCAACAGGGGTGTGAGATGAATGCGTCTTACACCTTTTTGTATCACGACGTTCCTTTTTACGAGGCGTTTCGCTTTTACATATTCAGATTCACTAGAAAAGGATTGATCAATTTTGGAGGATAAAGAAGTAAATCTCATCGGCCACTTGGATGAATTAAGGAAAAGGCTGATCATTACAGCTGTTTCTTTTGTAATCTTTTTCATCCTAGGATTCATTTACGTCAAAGATATTTATAAATGGTTTGTCAAGGACCTGGATGTTAAGCTGGCCGTATTAGGGCCCAGTGACATTATTTGGGTGTACTTCATGCTGGCATCCGTTATTGCGGTAGCGGCTACGATTCCGGTTTTTGCTTTGCAGCTTTGGCTGTTTGTAAAACCTGCATTGCTGCCAAAAGAGATTAGAGCTACACTATCGTATATCCCGGCGTTATTCATTCTGTTCATCGCAGGGCTGGCTTTTGGCTATTATGTCATTTTCCCGACCGTGTTGAATTTTCTCGTTGATTTAAGCGGTGATATGTTTGTGACGAATTTTACAGCAGATAGATATTTCCGGTTCGTTTTGAATATGACACTTCCGTTTGCGATTTTATTCGAATTGCCGGTTGTAGCGATGTTTCTTACATCCATCGGAATCATTAATCCGTTTGTTCTGCAAAAAATGAGAAAATATGCCTATTTCGTGTTGATAATCATTGCGATAACGATCACACCTCCTGATTTTATGTCCGACTTTTTAGTAACAATTCCTCTGCTTCTTTTGTATGAAATCAGCATCTCGCTGTCCAAAGTAGTATTCAGGCGGAAGCAGAAAAGGGAAGCATTGCATGAGGCAGAATACGAAACAGAAGAAGGAATTTAAGAAAACTGCTCCTCTTTTCTATTGCGGCGATACAGTTTTCGATATAGAATAAAGATAAGCATGTAATAGTATTCTGCATGTCGTGTATAATGTTTGTAAACGGTTATAAATGAGGATTGATATTTTGTTGTTCAAAACGCTGGAGTTCAACAATAACATTGGACAGAAGGTGAAAATTACAGACATACCCGTCTTGATGCCTGGAGATACCGATCATTTTATGCTGAGTGTAAGACTGGGAATGTTTATTAATTTTATTTATGAGAACAAAGATGGAAAAAGTGTCTATTCATTCAAGCGATATCTGATGAGCGTTTTGAAATGGCCGGTTTATGAAAAAATATTTAAAGAAGAATGGCGGAATAACGCATAGTTGCAAAGGCTCACCTTACATTGCGGTTGTTCTGGGAAATATAGAGAAATGGCAGCATCTAGAAACAAACCTGCTGCTTACGGGTGAATCCCTGTTTTCTCTAGACCGATCCCAGCATGTAAGAGGCCTTTTTATTTTTGCCTATTTCTGCTGACCGATTTATCCTCGATTAAAGGAAGATTTGCATGTATAATACAAGAGAATTGCAACGTAGGGAGTGAAATGATGGGCAAGGTGAAGATTGTGACTGATTCTACGGCTGATATGACAGTAGAAGAATTAAAGATGTATGATATTGAAATGATTCCTCTATCCATTTCGGTTAATGGTGAGGTTTTCTTAGATAAATTAGGGCTTGAATCGGCTCAGTTTCTTGATATGATGAGAAGTTCAAAAGAGCTTCCAAAAAGTTCACAGCCATCTGCAGGTACATTCCTGGATGTGTATAACAGGCTTGCAGCAGATGGGAGCGAAATCATCTCGATTCATATGACCGGCGGCATGAGCGGCACTGTCCGTTCCGCCGAGAGTGCAGCAAGCATGACAGACGCAAAAGTGACTGTTATTGATTCAAAATTCATTTCGAAGGCGCTCTCCTTTCAAGTGATCGAAGCTGCGAAAATGGCAAGTGAAGGAAAGTCAGCCGCTGAAATAGCTGAAAGGGTGGCTGTGATTCAAAATCAGACCGGGCTGATCATTGTCATTGATACGCTTGAAAACCTTGTCAAAGGCGGGAGAATCGGCAAGGCGTCAGCGTTTATTGGTTCGTTGCTGAATATCAAGCCGATTGCGATCCTTGAGGGCGGTGTACTAAATCCCGTCGCAAAAGCGCGCAGCCAATCTCAGATAGTCAAAAATCTGATTAACCGGTTTTTAGCGGATACAAAAGGGAAAATCGTCAAAGGTGTCGGAATCGCCCATGCGAATGGATATGGACTTTCGGAAAAAGTAAGGGACGCCGTTAAGGAAGTTTCAGGAATTGAGAACATCAAAATTGAAGGCACGACTGCCGTCATAAGTACACATGCCGGTGAGGGAGCGATGGCTCTTATGTATTATTGGGATTAATTATAAAAAACAGCAAACCCCGATCCAATTATGGACCGGGGTTTATTGAAAAGAAAAGGATAACTTTGTTCGAAAGTTATCCTTTTGGCATTGGCGTTGGGGTCGGTTCCGCGTATCCTTCTTTATATTTATCGTCAATATATTGCCTGATCTCTTCCAAACTTTTGCCTTCATTCTTTTGATTGATGGACTCGGCCGCAATCACCAGACAGACTTCACATTTTGTACCATGATCATCCCACACAATTGCTCCATTTTTTTTATTCTCATGGATAAAGCAATCATAATTATTGCGGTGGGCCGCAGATTCACTACATCCGCAATAGCATGGGATAGATTCAAGAAGTTCTTGATGCTTAGCCGAAGCGGCATAAATGGCGGTCATATCCTCCGGTTTCCCTTTCAAGAAGTGGGGCAGTGAATCCGCTGATTTTGTTTCTTCACGGATGTCTCCATTTCCGGCATGTTGTTGATGGCTATCCGAGTGGGTATCTTCTTTTTTGTCCGATTTGGAGGATGGTTCGTTTCCACAGCCTGCTAAAAATAGAGAAGCCGAAAGAATGATCGAGCCAAAAATTGTGTATTTTCTCTTCAAATCATATCACCTACTTTTGAATGTTCGGATATATCTTATCATAGTAGCCGGAGAAAATCTGATTTTCTTTTTCGTTTTCCATATTTATCGTGATTCATCAATTAAATTTTTATCAAGAAAAATCCATTAACTCAAACATACAATAAATATAAATACAAATGTAAAAGGTTATCCTCTGGAGGCGGTGATTGGATTGGGTGAAAAAGTATTATTTTTTGGCGACTTTGGGATAGATGATATTTTCGCTTTGTTGTATGCCTTTTACTCTGTAGAGATTGACGTAATAGGAATAGTGGCCGATTATGGAAATGTAGCAAAACATGATGCTGTCCGGAATGCGAGGTATCTTGATGAGATATGTAAAGAGGCAAGCATACCGATCATTGGCGGTGCGGAAATGCCGCTTACCGGAAGAAAACCGAAATTCTATCCGAAGATACATGGACTCGGTGGGCTGGGACCAATAAACATGCCGAAAACTCCGGTATCAAATGTAGAGAATATCTATGAGATTATTCCACTCATCGAAAAATACGGTGAACAATTAACAATAGTGTCGGTAGGAAGATTGACCTCACTTGCGGCTGCATTTATTTTTTTCCCCAGTTTGATGAAAACAATCAAACAGTTCTACATTATGGGCGGCGCTTTTAATTTTCCTGGAAACGTGACGCCTGTTGCAGAAGCGAATATTTACGGAGATCCTTTTGCAGCTAACGTTGTCTTTACCTACGCCTCTGCCAAAATAAATATCTTCCCGTTAAATGTGACGCAGAAGGCGACTATTCCTCCTCAGATTATGGATTATCTGGGAATCGCTTTTGAGGAAAATGGCAAGGAAGCGGTCAATATGCTCAAGCTAATGTATGATTTTTACTCCCAGGCTTATAAGAAAATGATTCCTTCTATGATTGGGGGGGCGCCGTTTCATGATTTATTGGTCATGTGGGCTGTTGAGAAGCCGGAGAATGTAAAGTTCAAAGAAGTGCCTGTAAAAGTGATTACCACTTCTGGAGCGGGGTATGGCCAGACAATCGGCGACTTCCGTAAAAGGGTAGATACAGTGGATTATCCAATCCACAGAGTTGCATCTGATTTTAATTATGCCAGCTACATTAATTCGTTTGTCGAAACATTCATGACAGGCATTAACAGCAAGAGCCATGTAACAGACACTAATTTGTAAAACTATTTTCTTCCCTGCTTTATTCCCGTCTGATAAAATTGATAGGTACTTAATACATCAAAGGGTGGAGAATAATGAAAAAGCTTCAACAACCGCTAGCTGCCATTTTTATGGTATGCCTGCTCCTTTCAGGCTGCAGTTCCAAGGGCGTTCCTGACGCGAAAAACTGGGACATTGAAAATTTTACCTTCAATGATCAGGAAGGAAAGCCTTTATCGAAAGGTGACCTGAAAGGACATGTTTGGGTTGCTGATTTTATATTCACGAATTGTGAAACGGTTTGTCCTCCGATGACTGCAAATATGGCAAAACTGCAAAAACAGGTGAAAGATGAGGGGATCAAAGACATCGAATTTGTTTCCTTTTCCATTGATCCAGAGGTGGATACACCTGAAGCTATGAAAGAATACGGCGCAAAATTCAATGCCGATTTTTCCAACTGGCATTTCTTGACCGGCTATGGCCAAAAAGAGATTGAACAATTCGCTATGGATAACTTTAAGACGATAGTCCAAAAACCAAAGAATGAAGATCAGGTCATCCATGGAACCGATTTTTATTTGATTGACGAAGAAGGCAAGATCATCCAATATTATACCGGTCTTAATAAAATACCTATTGAAGAAATCATCAAACATATTAAGATATTGCAGAAATATTAAACAGGTCTTCTTTCACCTGTTTTTTTGCTTTTAGGAAATAATAAAATGAGAATAATTTATAAGGAAGGTGAGGACCATGAAGCTAAAAATCACCTATCTTTTCTTGTGCGCCATTGTGGTATCGGCCTGTTCCCATGACAGGCCCGTTTATGTAGAGAGTGTCGGACAGAATAAAAGCATCAGTCTGGCTAAGAAGGACATCCCGGTTTCTTTTTTTCCCGATCCAATCCGGATTGTTTCGATAGGAGATTCCCTTACCCAGGGGGTAGGGGACAGCACAGAAGCGGGCGGTTATTTGCCATATTTGAGAAACCGGCTTGAAAAGGAACCACAGATTACAACTGCCAATTTCATCAACCATGGCATACGAGGGAACAGGACGGACCAGTTATTAAAAAGACTGGACAGTGAAAAGCTTCGTCAGGATATCATCAGGGCAGATTGTGTGATCATCACGATTGGCGGCAATGATATTATGAAAGTCGTACGTGAGAACTTCTCGAATTTAACGATGGGCCAGTTTGAACAGGCAAAAACAGGGTATGAAGAAAGATTAGAGAAAATAATGAGCAGGGTCCGTTCATATAATAGCAGTACGCAAATTTATCTGGTCGGCTTATACAATCCATTTTCGAAATGGCTGACTGCTTTCAAGGAACTGGATCTGATCATGGACGAATGGAATGAAAGCAGCCGCGAAATTGTTTCCCGGTATGGCGATGCTTATTTTATAGAAATAGGTGACATCTTCAAACAATCAAAAGAAGATTTGCTTTTTACAGAAGATTATTTCCATCCAAATGACCGTGGGTATGAATTGATTGCAGCACGGATTTACAAAAATATGGAAGAGAACAAATTTACTGAAGATACATTGGAGGCCAGTGCCAAAGGGGATGAGGAATAAAGCATGAAAAGCCTTAAATGGAAATTCTTATTCTTTGGTTTGTTAGCAGTAAATCTGTTTGCCATTTTTACAGTGGTTTTCCTTGCTGCTCTGCCTGTGGAAGATGAAAAAATCAGGCGGAGTGTTTCCAGAGAAGAGGATATTCAATTTGAAATTAACACGAACAAAAATGATTTAAATAAGCTGATTAATCAGTATCTCGCCAAGGAAGGAATGACCGGTCCGATCCATTATGAAGTATACCTCACAAATGATGTCGAGCTATTTGGGACGCTGCCCATTTTCGGAAAAGAAATGGAGCTGAAAATGACCTTTGAACCGAAAGCGCTTGAAAACGGAGATCTCGTTTTACGGCAAAAATCGATATCACTCGGACAGATGAACCTTCCTGTTTCTTATGTATTGAATTTTGTAAATGAACGCTATAAAACCCCAGACTGGGTCAGTATCCAGCCAAATGATGAATCCATATATGTCTCCCTGCAAAATATGAAACTAAAAAGCGATGTAAGGGTGAAGACGGAGAGATTTGATTTGAAAAACGATAATATTACTTTTTTGTTGACTGTGCCATCGCAGTAGAGGTTAAACATGTTGCAAATCATTTTACAGCAATCGAAAAAAACGTTAGAATGCATTAAATAGGCTGAAATGGAGGATGATGGTCAATGACAAAGACTTTTGAGAAAGCAACCTTCGCCGGCGGCTGTTTTTGGTGCATGGTAAAGCCGTTCCACGAACAGCCCGGAATCGAGTCAGTCGTCTCCGGATATACCGGGGGGACGAAAGCAAACCCCACATATGAAGAGGTCTGCTCGGATACAACCGGACATTACGAAGCTGTTCAAATCACGTTCGATCCGAAAGTGTTCCGATATGAAAAGCTAGTTGAACTGTTTTGGCAGCAGATTGATCCGACTGATGCGGGCGGCCAGTTTGGTGACAGGGGAAGTTCTTATCAAACAGCAATTTTTTACCATAACCAGGAACAAAAAGAAATGGCCGAACAATCGAAAGCGAAATTACAGGAAAGCAGCCGCTTTTCCCGTCCGATTGTAACGCCTATATTGCCTGTGAAAGAGTTTTATCCTGCTGAAGGGTATCATCAGGATTACTACAAAAAACAGCCTGCACACTATAACGCGTACCGCATAGGTTCAGGACGTGCTGCATTTATTGACAAAAATTGGGGTGAATCAAATGAGTAAGTTTAATAAAGAAGAATTAAAACAGAAGCTGACTCCTATACAATACGAGGTCACACAAAATAACGGCACAGAGCGGCCGCATTATAATGAATTTTGGAATCATAAAGAGGAAGGGCTGTATGTGGATATTGTTTCCGGAACACCTTTGTTTACCTCCAAGGATAAATTTGATTCTGACTGCGGATGGCCAAGCTTTACTAAGCCGCTCGGTGAAGAAGAAGTCATCGAAAAAACCGATTTAACGCACGGAATGAGGCGCACGGAAGTACGCAGCAAAACAGCAGATTCCCATTTAGGGCATGTCTTTAATGACGGACCAGGGCCATCCGGCTTGCGATATTGCATCAACTCAGCGGCGTTAAAGTTCATTCCTGTGAATGAACTTGAAAAAGAAGGCTATGGCGAATACAAAAATTTGTTTAATTAAACAATAAATACAGCATTTATTAATAGGGCAACACTGTATAGACAATTGTTTGAGCAAAGGTTGGTGTATGATTTGTTTAAGAAATTATTTGGCAAGAAAACCGAAGAAATCGTGACCTCTCCGGTAACAGGGAAGCTTGTACAGCTTGAAGACGTCCCGGATCCCGTTTTTTCAGAGAGAATGATGGGGGATGGACTTGCGATTGAACCTGCTGAAGGAGTGGTGGTTGCACCGCTCGATGCCAAGGTGCTGCAAGTTTTTCCTACCAAGCATGCGGTTGGTCTGCAGACAGACAATGGCATCGAAATACTGATACACATCGGCTTGGAGACAGTTTCCTTAAATGGAGAAGGTTTTGAGAGCTTTGTAAAAGTAGGAGACAAGGTTAAAAAAGGTGATAAACTGGTAACATTCGACCTTGCGATCATCAAGGAAAAAGCAAAAAGTACAGTGACGCCGATCATCATTACAAATGGGGATCTTGCTGAAAGTATCGATAAGACGACCGAAGTACAATTGAAAAGAGGAGAAACACCTCTTTTGACAATCAAACCGAAATAAAAAAACTCCGCGCCCGGCGCGGAGTTTTTTATTTAGAAGATTTACTTACAATAATCGAGGAGATGCGGGTCATCGAGTCATTTGAAATGTTGTTATGTGACTTCCCGCCCGATACTTCGAAGCGAACGGTGTGGACGCCATTTGATAAACCGTTGGCGATATATAGATTTCGCTCACTTGCAAAGGGCCACCAGGTGCTCATGGAAGTCACGAATTTCCCATCGATATATACCTTTATTTCCCCGCCGTCAGGACTTCTCAGAAGATTCACCCCGAGTGCATTTCCATAGAACTCTGCTTCAAGTTGACTTCCTTTTTGGCCGCTGGTCATATAGCCATCCTTTATGATAAATCCTTCTTTTCTTTGAAAAGAAGAAATCGACTCGTAATTCTCATACGTGTCTTCATGAATAGGATCAACAATTGCAGCAATCTCTTTTTTTCTAATCGTATCCTGTGTTAACTGCTGATAAATCGCATCGGCATAAAGTTGATAACCGCGTCCATTTGGATGAACAAGATCCTTTGTAAGCTCCGCAGCGGATAATCCTGTTTTTTGAAATACGGGCCGCATATCAATATGTGATGCATGATAATGGTCTGAAATAGCATCGATTTCTGCAGCAAAGTCATTGGATGTCAGGCAGCTCTCAGTGATCGTCATAATTTCGGCCTTAGGATAAACGGCTTTCGCTTTTCTGATAAGCGACTCATATATGACACTGAAATCCTTAGCCTTCATATATTTCCGGTCATTTTCCCCAAAGATGATGAAAACAAGGTCTGACTTGCCCGAATTCTCAAATTGTGACAGCCTATATAATCCTTCAAAAGAAGTAGCGCCGCTTTGGACAATATAGCTACCGGACATTCGTATGCCATGCTCGCTAAACATCCTTCTCTCTAAAACTTTAAACCACTTTTGTCCGGGTGTTTCGGCACCAGATCCGCGGCCGATACTGTCGCCAATCACCGTATATCTTATTGGGTCTTTCTCTTTCATCTTTTCATAAACAGTTAATGTTTCATCGAAACCGTATGTTGTCTGGCTTTTTTGGAACGTGAAAAAACAAAACAATATAATCACGACTGAAACTGTGATGTAAGGAGCATTGAACCAGTCCTTCTTTTTCAAAACCTTTCCCCCAAAAGTCAATTTATTATTTATACTATTTTCTGTCTGTTTTCAAATTATACTCCAATTTGTAATAGACAGAAATAGAAAAAACACAAAAATGTAATCTTTTTTTAAAATAGGCGAATACACACACCAGGGCGGGCTGATTTACATATTGTAAGGGTGTAATGAGAATTTAGAAATGAAGAGGAGTGGATTTCATGTACGGATGCGGATGTGGATATGGTCAGGGTGGATATGGTGACGGTGGTGGCTACGGCGGCGGCTTTGGCGGCGGTTTTGCGTTAATCGTCGTATTGTTCATTCTTCTAATCATTATCGGTGCCTCCTTCAGCTACAACTAATAGTCATAAGAAGCCGGTCTCATACTTGGGGCCGGCCTTTTTTTGCAGGTAAAAAAGGACAAGATTAAAAGTTGTTTTATTACCAATAAAGTCGCAGTTGCATCGCAGGGTTGGATAGTAAATCGTATAGTTTGGATAGTATTTTCATACAATCAATAAAAAACAGCTGAAATCATCACGATTTCAGCTGTTTTTTATTATGCCGGCTAATTATTAAATAGCATGAAAGATTATAGCTGCTTCATCATACACTTTACTATATTGCCAGTTTTGCCTGAGGCGAAAAAGGAGCGTGCAGAGGAGCATGAAGCATTCATCATTGATCAAGCCTGTCCTCGATGGAGAATATCCGATGATCAGTCATGGAAAAGGTGTTTATTTATATGATACGGACGAAAAGGAATATCTTGATGCCGCGTCCGGGGCCGTGACCGCAAACATTGGACATGGAGTGGAAGAGATTGCAACAGCAATGGTTGAACAGGCAAAGCAGGTTTCGTTTGTTTATCGGTCACAATTTACCAGCGAGGCAGCTGAAGCTCTTGCATCGAAAATTGCTGCGATGACGGATGACCGATACACCTGGAGTTTTTTTGTGAACAGCGGCTCGGAGGCAACGGAGACAGCTCTTAAAATTGCGATACAGCACTGGCAGGAAAAAGGAAAACCGAAAAAAAATAGAATTATTTCCAGATGGATGAGCTACCACGGAATTACACTTGGAGCATTATCAATGTCAGGGCATCCGCTGAGGCGGGAAAGGTTTACAGCTATTCTGGAGTCTTACCCGGCCGTTTCCCCGCCGTATTGCTACCGCTGTCCATATAACCTCGAGGAAACAAGCTGCGGGCTGGCCTGTGCAGCGGATTTAGAGTCGGCTATCCGCAGAATAGGCCCTGACAATGTTGCCGCTTTTATTGCCGAGCCTGTAATCGGCGCAGCGGGGGCGGCGATTGCCCCGCCGGATGGCTATTTCCCTGAGATAAAGCGAATCTGTGAAAAATATGAAGTCTTATTTATTGCTGATGAAGTGATGACCGGATTTGGCCGGACCGGGAAAATGCTTGCCTGTGATCACTGGGGTGTGGAGCCTGACATCATCACATTCGGCAAGGGAATGAGCGGAGGGTATACGCCGATCGCTGCCGCAGTGATGACGGATAAAGTAATCGAGCCAATTTTAAATGGTTCAAAATCGATCATGGGAGGGCATACCTTCAGTGCAAACCCCCAATCCTGTGCCGTTTCACTGGCGGTCCTTGAGTATCTGGAGAAAAACGGGATCTTTGAAAAAGCCGCGACAGCCGGTGTGTATTTACGCAATCTGCTCGATAAGCTCGCAAGTCGCTATTCATTTATTGGCGATGTCCGCGGAAAGGGTCTTCTCATCGGAATTGAATTTGTCAAAGATCAAAAAGCCAAGGAACCATTCCCGGCCGGCATTGACATCACCAATAAAATCATCGGCCTGGCAGCCGATAACGGCCTGCTTTTGTATCCGGCCGCTGCCGGGCTGGATGGGGTCACCGGGGCCGCCATCATTATTTCACCGCCGCTTTCGATCAACAAACGCGAAATCGAAGAGCTCATCCGCAGGTTGAAAAACACATTTTCGCAATTTGCAGAAACATTGTTGTCCGAACCGATGACTCCTTAACAGGGAAGTGGAAAGTGTTGATACAAAATACGTTTGATAAGATATGCGGGCTAACTGATATTACCTATTTATTCAAGGATGGAATGAGCATCATGTTCGGCGGGTTTGGAGGAATCGGTACACCGCCTGGCTTAGTTAATTTAATTTTGGACTCTGGTATTAAAGAGCTGACCTTGATCGGCAATGATACCGGATTCCCTGATATCGGCATCGGCAAAATAGTGACGGAAAAGCGCGCAAAGAAAATCATCGTTTCACATATCGGCTCCAATCCGAATGCCGGGAAATATATGACTTCAGGAGAGCTCGAAGTTGAATTTTCGCCGCAAGGGACGCTTGTGGAAAGGATGCGGGCCGGAGGAATGGGTCTTGGCGGCATCCTTACAGACATTGGATTGGAAGAAGAAATTGTAAACAGCGACAAGCAAACAGTCACCCTGGCTGGAAAAAGCTTCTTAGTTGAAACAGCCCTGACAGCAGACGTCTCGATTGTTTACGCCAAAAAAGCAGATCCGTATGGAAATCTGATATTTGATAAAAGTGCCCGTAATACAAATCCATTAGCCGCCATGGCAGGGAAGATTACGATCGTTGAGGCTGCTGAAATTGTCCCGCTCGGTACCCTTGATCCAGAGGAAGTGGTTACACCGGGCGTGTTTATCGACCATATCGTCGAATCGAAAGGGGTTGATTGGCAATGGGTTTGGGAGTAGAAGTAAGACATAAGATTGCCAGGCGCGCTGCAATGGAAATTAAAGACGGGATGCTTGTTAATCTCGGCATTGGCATTCCTTCTCTTGTACCTGACCATTTGCCAGCGGATCATACAATCATGTTCCACGCTGAAAACGGAATTGTCGGGATGGGAAAATCACCGGATTTAGGGAAAGAAGACGCCCATTTATGCAATGCTGGCGGTTACCCGGTCACGTTACAGGTCGGTGCTTCGTATTGCGACAGCACGGCTGCATTCGGGATGATCCGTAAAGGCCTGGTGGACGTGACGATACTCGGCGCACTTCAGGTAAGCGAAAGCGGCGATCTTGCCAACTGGATTGTTCCCGGTAAAAGGGTACCCGGTATGGGAGGGGCCATGGAGCTTGCCGCAAAAGCAAAAAAGGTGATTGTCCTCATGAATCATCGAGAAAAAACCGGTTCATCAAAGCTTGTAAAAAATTGCACCCTGCCGCAGACTGCTAAAGAGTGTGTACATATGGTGATAACAGAAATGGGTGTATTTTCTGTTTTGGCTGACGGGCTGCTGTTAACCGATTTGTTTGCCCCTTTTACAATCGATGACATAAAAAAATATACAGAAGCTTCATTTCAAGTGTCAGATACGCTTACGGTTTATCGTGAGTAGAAACAGGAGGAGTGTTATATGGCTCATGGGCACGACATCCAACAATGGCTGAAACAACACCGGATGAAAGGAATAAAGCTTTTGCAAAGACTCGTCCAGGAACCGAGCAGAAGAGGGCAGGAGGGAAAGGCCCAGGCACTGATGGCAGAAACATGCAGGGAGCTGGGGCTGTCCATTGATTTATGGGAAATTGGCGATGAGAAATTGCGTAATCATCCCAATTTTTATTGTGATCGAACGGATTTCAGCGGCAATCCTAATCTTGTCGCTGTCAAGAAAGGAAAAGGCGGCGGGAAGTCACTGATATTGAATGGCCATATTGATGTAGTACCTGAAGGCAATCTTACAGATTGGCAAGAGGATCCATTCAGCGGCATGGTGCAAGACGGCAAGGTGTTTGGCCGGGGAACGACCGACATGAAGGGCGGAACTGTTTCATTGATTCTGGCCCTGGAAGCGATTATATCCCTGGAAATCGAATTAAAGGGGGATGTCATTTTTCAAAGTGTCATCGAAGAGGAGAGCGGCGGTGCCGGAACCCTGGCGGCTGTATTAAGGGGCTATCATGCCGATGGGGCGATTATCCCGGAACCGACGAATATGAAGCTATTTCCACTCCAGCAGGGGTCGATGTGGTTCAGGCTCACGATAAAAGGCAAGTCCGCCCACGGCGGCACAAGATATGAAGGGGTTAATGCGATAGAACTGGCGATGGATGTGATCAATGAAATTACGAAACTGGAAAAAGAACGAAATGATATGCTGAATCATCCGCTCTATAAAACGATTCCGATCCCAATACCAATTAATATCGGGAAGATCTCAAGCGGTGAATGGCCGTCATCTGTCCCGGATACAGCTGTCATTGAAGGCAGGTTCGGGATTGCACCCGCTGAAACAATGGAAGCTGCTGAAAGAGCACTTGAGGACTGTATTGCCCGTTTGAATACAGGCAATGAATGGTTTCAAGCAAAACCGATTGAGCTGGAGTTGTTTGGGGCCAGGTGGCTTCCGGGAAACCTTGAGTTGAATCACCCGTTAATGCAAACCATTTCCGAGAGTTTTTTAGCAGTCAAAGGTAAACAGCCTGTAATTGAAGCCGCACCATGGGGCACCGATGGCGGTTATCTTTCCAATATTGGCGGGATACCGGTCGTTGTTTTTGGGCCGGGGAAGACTGAATTGGCCCATGATGCCGATGAATATATTGAAATAGACAAAGTCATCGAAGCCGCGGAAATTATCGCGCTTTCAATCATTAACTGGTGCGGCACAGCGGAACCGGCAGTCTATGAAGGGGGAACTGAAAATGAAACATAAATTCATTGATCTTAAAACAGCAATACCGGGCCCGAAATCACAGGCATTAATGAGGCGCAAGGATGCCAGCATCCCCCGGGGACCCTTCAATACGATGAAAGTATTTGCCGAATCAGGAAAGGGTGCCCTGCTTACGGATGTAGACGGCAATACATTCCTTGATTTCGCGGGGGCGCTTGGGTCAATGAATGCCGGACATCGCCCTGAGAAGGTGGTCCAAGCAATCAAAGAACAGCTGGATTCCTACATACATCCATGCTTCCATGTCATGATGTATGAACCTTACATCAAGCTTGCCGAAAAGTTAAACGAGATAACCCCAGGATCACATGTGAAAAAAACGTTTTTCTTAAACAGCGGGGCGGAAGCTGTTGAAAATGCTGTGAAGATTGCCCGCAAATATACCGGCCGGAAAGGGATCATTTCCTTTGAGAGAGGGTTCCATGGACGGACTTACATGGCGATGTCGCTTACAAGCAAGGTAAAGCCCTATAAGTTTGGCTTCGGTCCATTTCCATCGGATACGTATAAGCTTCCATACCCGGACTACTATCAATCGGGGCAGACTGCTGAAGAACATGACAAAGAGCTGCTGAAAAAGTTTGAAACATATCTCCTGGCTGAGGTATCCCCGGAAGAAGTGGCGGCGGTCATTATGGAGCCCGTTCAAGGCGAGGGCGGTTTTAATATTCCGTCCGGCCATTTTGTAAAAGGTGTGAAAAGCATTTGTGAAGAGCACGGGATTCTGTTCATTGCCGATGAGGTGCAAACCGGTTTCGGCAGAACAGGGAAGCTATTTGCAATGGAACATCACGGCGTCGTCCCCGATTTGATAACGATGTCCAAGTCGATTGCCGCAGGTTTTCCGATCAGTGCCGTTTCTGGCCGGAGTGAAATCATGGATGTCCCGAATGCCGGAGAAATCGGCGGCACATACGGTGGAAGCCCGCTGGGATGTGCAGCGGCACTGGCAGTCATTGAACAGATTGAAGAAGAGAATCTTCTGGAAAATGCACAATCGATAGGGATAGCATTCACAGAACGGTTTGCGCCCTTGAAAGAACAGATCGAACAAGTCGGCGATGTCCGCAATCTTGGCGCTATGTGTGCAATTGAAATAGTTGAGGATAAAACGACAAAAAAGCCAGCGAAGAGATTGGTACAGCAGATTCTGGAACGCTGCCATGAAAACGGTTTGGTGCTGATGAGTGCTGGGCTGCACAGTAATGTGATCAGGCTGCTTACTCCACTGGTTATTACCGAAGAACAGCTTGATGAGGGATTCGAGGTCTTGGAGGAAGCAATTGTTGCTTGCAGCAATTCGTTGAAATTATAAGCATTTTATATAAATAGTTTTTTTTACAGCAAAAGGCCTGATTCCCATTTAATCAGGCCTTTTGTTACACTTTAGCCAATGAAAGTGACGACAAAACAGAAAACCAGACGCCAAAAATTAAAAGTGACGACAAACAAACCAGAAAAACCAGACGCCAAAAATTAAAAAGTGACGACAAACTAGAAAACCAGACGCCAAAAGCTAATTTGCAGGAGGAAAAGATGGAAAATCAATTACAGCAACTCCAGATAAAAAAGCAGGGGTATTCTCTGGATATTACCGTGGATCCTTTTAATCGCAGGGTAAGGGTTGATGATTATCTTGGGAACTTTGATCTCTGTGTGGCGGAAGCGATGAAGCTTGCAGTTGAAAATACGGTGGAAAAGCTGATATTTAAGGCCAGGGTCGAAAACTTTCAGGACATGGTCAGCCGCGGCTTCCTTTATGAAGGATCGGTGGATAAATATTTTTTAGGCAGTGATTGCTTCTTTTTTGCAAAATATTTCATCCTTGACAGGAGGAACAGCGATCATTGGATAGAAGAGGATCGCATCCTCAATGGAGTCCTTTCGCTTCTAAAAAAGAAAGATTATGCAGATCCGCCTCTAGAATACAAAATACGTAAAGCCGATGAAGCGGATGCTATGGAACTGGCCCGATTGTATGGGAAAGTGTTCGAGATCTATCCGGTTCCGATGAATGATCCGGAATATGTAATAAAATGCATGAAGGCTGGAACGGTTTTTTATGTATATGAATGGGAAGGCCATATCGTCAGCGCTGCTTCTGCCGAAGTAAATTACAGATACCATCATGCAGAAATCACCGACTGTGCAACTTTGCCGGATCACCGGCAGTTTGGCTTAATAAAGCTGTTAATATCGCAATTGGAAAAATACCTGGCAGATCAGGAAATATTTTGTGTCTATTCGATTTCCCGCGCGCTTTCTTTTGGGATGAATGCGGTTTTTTTTCAGCTAGGGTATGGATATAGGGGACGGCTGGCAAACAACTGCTACATCTTCGATAAAATCGAAGATATGAACCTCTGGGTGAAGATTGATAGCTGATGCCTGATTTTCAGCCTAAAGCGGCAAGTTTTCGGCACTTTCTCATATACATGGTAAAAAGCGAAACGACCGTCAGGAGGGATTATCTCCGCTTAACGGTTCGCCGCGACTGCCTGTCGATTTCATGCGGCGGTAAAGCGGGATAAACGAAAGCCATGAGGAGTGAGATCGTGTCTGCAGAACAATATAACACCCGTGAAGTTTTAGAAGCAATCTTAACGAGCATTGATGAAGGAATCCATGTAATCGATACAAAAGGAACCACGGTTTTTTATAACCAAGTAGCCGCGGACAATGATGGGATGGAAATATCCGAGGTGTTGGGCAGGCCCTTATTGGAAACATTCCCTTCCTTGACAAGGCGCTCTTCCACACTATTGAAAGTCATATCTTCAGGAAAGCCGATTACGTACAAAGGGCAGTCGTATGTCAATCTTCATGGGAAAATGGTTGAAACCATGAACACCACGCTGCCTATCTTCGTGGAGGGTGACCTCATCGGGGCTGTCGAAATAGCAAAAGATGTATCAAGACTAAGGGTACTGTCAGAACGGTTATTGGATCTGGAAAGCAGCATGACAAAGCAGAAGAAAAAGCCTACAAACCATAACGGAGCCATTTATACATTTACTGATATTTTGACAGTCAGCGCTCAGTTTCTCCATATTATTGAACAGGGGAAAAAAGCAGCGGATTCCTCTTCATCTGTACTGGTGTTCGGGGAAAGCGGAGTCGGCAAGGAATTATTTGTCCAAAGTATCCATAATGAATCCAGCAGACGAAAGGGGCCGTTCATTGCCCAAAACTGTGCGGCACTCCCTGATTCGCTTTTGGAAAGCCTGCTTTTTGGTACGGCAAAAGGCAGTTACACAGGGGCGATGGACCGCCAGGGGCTGTTCGAACTGGCAGATGGCGGAACGCTTTTTCTTGATGAACTGCAATCGATGCCGATTGAACTGCAATCAAAGCTATTAAGAGTGTTAGAAGACGGACTTGTAAGGAGGATAGGCGCGATGAAAAGCACGTCCGTCGATGTAAGGGTGATTGCGGCAATGAATATTTATCCTGAGGAAGCATTAAAGGAAAATAAACTCCGCGCCGACTTGTTTTACCGCTTGAATGTGATGAGCTATAGGCTGCCTTCCTTACAGGAGCGTAAGGAGGATATCCTCCTGCTGTCAGAGAACTTTATTTCCACATTTAATCAAAACCTCGGCAAAGCTGTAAAAGAACTTGACCTTAAGGTGAAAAGTGCATTTCTGCATTACCATTGGCCGGGGAATGTGCGTGAATTAAAGCATACGATCGAATATATGATGAACGTTACTGAAGGAACCGTTTTGACAGAAAATGAACTGCCTGTCTTTTTTAACGGATTTTCCGGTTCAAAAAATTGGAAGGACGCTCCGCTGCTCCCCTTAAGGGAAGCGGTCAAGAAGACAGAGGAAGAGTTAATTCAACAGGCGCTGATCCAGACTAACGGCAATGTTCTGCAGGCATCGAAAATCCTTGAAATCCCCCGGCAGACCCTTCAATATAAAATCAAAAAACGCGGCCGACTGACCGGACAGTTAAACGAAAGAGAATGATTTTTTCAGCGTATTGGCATGCTTCTTGCATTATATTATAGATAATCGAAAACAGGAGGTATTGCCGTGTTTCATGATTTATATAAACCGAAGCGAAATTGGAAAGACATTGAACTTTGGAAAGACGTTCCAGAGGAAAAATGGAATGATTGGATCTGGCAGCTGACCAATACGATCCGCACCCTTGATGATTTAAAAAAAGTGATTAACCTTACCCCTGATGAAGAAGAAGGCGTCAGGATCTCTACGAAAACCATCCCTTTAAATATAACACCTTACTATGCTTCGCTGATGAATCGCGATGATCCGAGATGCCCGATTAGAATGCAATCTGTCCCGATTGGAGAGGAATTGCACAAAACGAAATACGATATGGAAGATCCGCTTGAAGAAGACGAAGATTCACCTGTTCCGGGGTTAACACACAGATACCCGGACCGTGTGTTGTTTTTGGTGACAAACCAGTGCTCGATGTATTGCCGTTATTGTACGCGGCGCAGATTCTCGGGGCAAATTGGCATGGGGGTTCCCAAAAAGCAGCTCGATGCCGCAATCGGATACATCAGGGATACGCCGGCGGTGCGCGATGTCCTTCTTTCCGGCGGAGATGGTTTGCTTATCAATGACACGATTCTGGAATACATTATAAAGAATTTGCGTGAAATCCCACATGTTGAAATCATCCGCATTGGCACAAGAGCGCCGGTTGTGTTCCCACAGCGGATTACCGAAAATCTTTGCAATATATTAAAAAAATATCATCCGGTCTGGCTGAATACCCATTTCAATACATCAATTGAGATTACCGAAGAATCCAAAAAGGCGTGTGAAATGCTTGTGGATGCAGGGGTCCCGGTCGGCAACCAGTCTGTCATTCTTGCCGGTATCAATGACAGTGTGGCGATCATGAAAAAAATGGTCCATGACCTTGTGAAAATAAGGGTGCGTCCTTATTATATTTATCAATGTGATCTATCGGAAGGAATCGGGCATTTCCGGGCACCGATTTCAAAAGGCCTGGAAATCATCGAAGGGCTCCGCGGCCACACGTCCGGCTATGCCGTACCTACCTTTGTCGTCGATGCACCAGGGGGAGGCGGGAAAATAACGCTTCAACCCAATTATATTATTTCACAATCACCGACCAAAACGGTCCTTCGCAATTTTGAAGGAGTCATCACCACCTATCCAGAGACAGAGAACTACACACCGGGTAAAGCGGATGATTATTTCAAGCAGATTTATCCCGAAATGGAAGAGAAAAGGTCTGATATCGGCATTTCCGGTTTAATGAATGATAAACGATTGAACCTTGTGCCGGATGGGTTGAAGCGAATGGACAGAAGAAAAGATTATCATACCAATCCAGGGCATGCTTCGTTAAAAGATCAGCGGGAGAAACGGGATGCCCTTAAAGAAAAGAAGTTTTTGGCACAGCAAGCGAAAGACAAAACCAAACACGAACAAATGGGGGGGAAGGAGGAGTAAAATGGAGATGTGTCCATGGTGCAAGGAAGGCACTGTTGTAAACACTTCAGACTCAGTTTATTGGGAACTGCCGGACGGCACGAAAGCGATCGAAATTACCGACACCCCATCCAAGCAATGTGACGGCTGTGGCGCCTGTTTTCAAGATGACGATATCGTTAAAGAGATTGAAGACCAGCTTTTTTTGATAAATACCGCACAGCTGGCAAAAGCGATTTCATTTGACGGATTAATGAAATTGCCAAGGCTGCTGAAAAGAAATTACTTCGATTTCAGTTAATATCGGTATAAACATAGGCGGGGATTCTTTTCCCTGCCTTGCTACATTTCAAACTTACTGTCCGTTAATTCGCGATAAAACAGTCGACGATAAAAAATAACCCGGGTCCGGGTTATTTTTTATTTCATTTTACGGGATATTATTTATAATAAACGTTAATGAATTCTATGAGGAGGATATCATGAAATCTTTCTATCATTTTTTAATGAAATACCGGCAGGCCAAAAATATTGATGACATCACGGCGTTTGCAAACAACGCATATGAAGATCACGGCTTTCCAAAGCAATCTTCTAGTTATCATGAAATAAGTTCATATCTTGAAATGAACGGGAATTATCTTGACAATATGTCTGTTTTTGATCAAGCATGGGATTTATATATTCACATGGAAGGCTGATCCCATCACTTTAGTAAGGGACTTTTCCTATGAAACCGTTACCCTTCCTCCTGCATATACTAAGTTAATTAAACTTGAGGATGCCTGAGGGGATGTCTTTAATGGAAAAAAGAAAAGAACCGAAATTCAAGAAAGGTGATACAGTAGTCATTACGATGTATGGCACTGTTGGTAATATAACCGATGTAACGTATATAGATGGAACATATGTGTATGAAGTCAATCACAGTAAAGGGTTATATATAGAAAGTACCCTTCAGTATATCTCGGAATATAAAGGAGAAGTCTTATTAGACAAAGAACACATTGATATAGAGTATAAATTTTTCTTTGGCGACCTGGTCCAGGTGGAAGGGTATGGAGGCGATTATTTTAAAGTGAATGGCTTCCGCACGGAAATATGGAGATATAAGGAAAACTCGTGGGAAGACGTCATTTATGAGTTATCGAGAATTTCCGACGGCGAGTGGCTTGAAGCACATGAGGAAGAGTTAACCTTAATTGCCGACGCGGAGAGGGCCGATACAATCATCCAAAAACTTGGTTTGCTGCATCCAATCAATCAGAAGCCGGTGAAAAAGGATCAGAATGACACACCTCCGGCTTCGCGTAAATCCGAAAAAGAAAGAATCGAACTGAACGCAGAAAAAAAACAGCTAATCGACGGCCTGCTCGATTTATATAATGATTACCAGATTTTATACAAGATGTATGAAGACGATGAGTATAGACAAGTGATGGATCTGGCGATGATGAAGATCAAAGTTATAGCAGGTGAAGTGCATCACAAAGGGAAGAGGGACTAGCAAAATCTCCATGAAAACAAGCTAGGAATAAATGAGGACCTTCATTCATACACCTTAGAGTAAGGGGGCGATGATATGCGGGAAATTGAAGTTGTGATTGATACAGAAGAAATTGCCGAATTCTTTTTTCAGGAGCTTATGAGGCGTGGTTATGTTCCTTCAGAGAATGAGTTGGAAGATCTCGCTGATATTACCTTTGATTACTTACTTGACAAATGCATTATTGATGAAGAAACAGAGGAATGAGCGGCATCCAAAAACATCGTATGACCCTTAATTTAAGTAGCGGAATACAAAACGACGGACTCCCCGTCGTTTTATTATGCAAATTTTGAAACCTTGCAGAAATCGAAACGTATTAACTAGAAAGATGACAGGAGGGATATGTAATGATTAAAAAACTGTTGCAACAATTATTGAACGGCGGCCATTCTAAGCATAAGCATTCAAGCAGCAACTGGAAGCATACAAAAAACCATCAACAGTACGGACACAAGCATTACCAGAAAAAGCACAAGAAGAGTTTCTCTTCTTCTGCCCGCGGCTTCCGAAGCAGTTGAAAATATACAGGCGCAGGAAAGGTCATGAATCGTGATAAGGTCGATAGCAGAACCGCTTGTTGATTGGATTTTTATCCATTCGTTTTTCAAAGAGGAAAGATGGCAGCTAAAAAGAAAAATAGGAAAGGGAAGCTTCGGGACTGCCTATTTAATTTATGACTTTTCGGAAAACCGCTTTTATATCTTAAAAAGAATGAATTATCATAAATTGCGTTCAGGGGAAGCAAGGAGCAGTTTTACAATTGAAACCCAATTACTGGATGAGCTTCAGGATGGTGCTTTCCCAGCTCTTATCGACCAAGGAAACTGGAGGGGCCTTCCTTATATTATCATGGAATATAAAGCCGGAAAAACGTTTGAGGAGTTGATCTTCTCTGAGGGAAAAGTTTTTACCGAACAGGAGTCTTTTTTAATAGTCTCCCGGCTGCTTACAAAGATAATTGAACTGCATCAAAGAGGCATTATCCATCGCGATCTCCGCATCCCTAATGTACTCACTGATGGGGAATGTTTATCAATTATCGATTTCGGTCTTGCGCGCAAAGTGGAAAAAACCAGTTCTGAAAAGGAAGAGGAAAATCCACGAAAACCTGTCCATTTTAGCAGTGACTTATATTCCTTGGGTCATTTCCTGCTATTTTTGCTGTATTCGAGTTATCAGGCTACCATAAAAAAAGAGAGGCCCTGGGACGAAGAGTTAACACTTCTTCCAGAATCCAAAAGAATTATTAAAAAGCTGCTCATGAGCGATGTGCCATTCCAGAGCAGCAGCGAGGCGTTATCGGAAATAAAAAAACATATTGAAAAACAATGGGAGTGAGCAGAATGTCCGTTTTTAACAAAGTGTTGGCAAGCATTGGCATTGGCAATGCACAGGTTGATACTAAACTTGAAAGGGAGCAGTTCAGGCCGGGAGATCTGGTCACTGGAGCAGTGGAAATCAAAGGCGGCAGTGTCGGCCAGAGCATTGGTGAAATCTACCTTTCCCTGCATACAAATTTTATGAAAGAACATGATGATCGAAAGTATCAACAGATAGCGACAATTGAAAGATTTCGCTTGAATGAACCGTTTGAGATTGCTTCGAAAGGGAAACATGAGATCCCATTCAGCATCAAGCTACCAATTGAAACACCTCTGACATATGGAAAAACGAAAGTGTGGATTTCGACAGGCCTTGATATCAAAAATGCCGTTGATCCAAAAGACGAGGATTTTATTCGGATTGAACCTAATGAACTCGTCGAATCCGCTTTTTCTGCGCTGGGCGGTCTTGGTTTCAAACTGAAAAATGCCGATTGTGAAGAAGCTCCTCACCGTTTCAGAAATAGATTACCGTTTATCCAGGAATTTGAGTTTGCCGCCTACTCAGGGTCTTACAGGGGTAAATTGGATGAACTTGAAGTTGTTTTTTTCATGAAGAGCAGCGATGAAGCGGAAATATTGATTGAAGTGGATAGAAAAGTTAAGGGGCTTGCCGGATTGTTCGCCGAAGCAATGGAGACGGACGAGACAAAGGTGAGAGGATTTATATCGTCTTCCGATATCCCTGTAATGAAGGACAAATTAAATGGGTTCATCAGCAGGTATGTATAAGCAAGGATAAAGCTTTATCGGTATGGTTAAGTTTTTCCAATTTCTTAAATCGAGGAAAACATTGCATTTCTAAAGTTAGATGGAAAGGTTCACACAGCATCAGTTTATGATAAAATAGAAAAGAAGAATGGGGAACCAGTTCGCTGAATTGCCCCGTCAACTATTTTATCAATGACCAAGGAGAGAATCATGGAAAAAGTACTAGTATTCGGACATAAAAACCCAGACACAGACTCTATTTGTTCTGCCATCGCTTATGCTGAACTCAAAACAAAAACAGGCGTAAATGCCGAACCGATCCGTTTAGGGCAGATCAATGCGGAAACCCAATATGCCCTTGACTACTTTAAGGCTGAGGCACCGCGTTTAATGGAAACGGTAGCAAACGAAGTGAATAGCGTCATTCTTGTTGACCATAATGAACGCCAGCAAAGTGTGGACGACCTTGACAAAGTGCAAATACTGGAAGTTATCGACCATCATCGCATCGCCAATTTTGAAACGAGCGATCCCTTATATTACCGTGCCGAACCGGTCGGCTGTACAGCGACGATCTTACATAAATTATATAAAGAAAAGGGAATCGCAATCACAAAGGAAACTGCAGGCTTAATGGTATCTGCGATCATTTCCGATTCCTTGCTTTTCAAATCCCCAACATGCACGGAAGAAGATGTTGAAACAGCTCGGGAATTAGCTGAAATTGCAGGAGTGGATATCCAAAGCTATGGACTCGAAATGTTAAAAGCTGGTGCAAATCTCAGCGATAAAACAGTAAGAGACCTTATTACTCTTGATGCCAAAGAATTTCCAATGGGTAATAGCAAGGTAGAAATTGCTCAAGTAAATACTGTGGATGCCACAGAAGTTCTTGCTCTTCAAAGTGAGCTTGAAGCCGTAATTGAATATGTTATCTCAGAAAAGAACCTGGATCTATTCTTATTTGTTGTAACAGATATCTTAACGAATGACTCGGTCGTCCTTGCGTTAGGAAATGCAAAAGAAGTAGTGGAAAAAGCTTATAACGTTCAACTTTCCAATAACACAGCTCTTTTAAAAGGTGTAGTCTCACGCAAAAAACAAATCGTACCTATTTTGACAGAAACGTTCACAACAGCCCCTTAATATTCGAGATGAAGGGAAACACCGCCTGTAAATGGCGGTGTTTTTTAAACGGTAAGAAAGTATTACTTTTTCAATGTGTATCGATGTCTAGTACAAGCAGCCTAGCCCGACGGACAGGACGTGCTGGTGCTGCCGAAGACATAAGGACGTGGCGAATATTAGTCGACGTTCATTTTTACAAGACGCTTGCGCTTTTCTTATTACTTTCTTTCTTTGGCTGAGTTCTCTTTTCTGTGTGCTTCATGCTCAGCGATTATGGCCTCTGCAGGGATATGATTATTCCTTTTAGGGCTTAAGCGATTCCGATGTTTTTTTCCCATGTTAACCTCCGTAAAGAAGTGTAATAAGTGAATTTTTAGGGATTTCCGTCCCTTTTTATATTTTAGGGCTAATCGCCGAAAATTAAGCAGGAAACTATCGTGTTAATAGGGTTCCTTTTTCCATTCGTGGGGACATTATGATATAGTTGTAAAGAATATCGCTTGATGCGAAATGCCCTGAGTTAAGAGGAGGCTTGCAAATGAGTGTACATATTGGAGCAAATGAAAATGAAATAGCAGAAACGGTGCTGCTTCCCGGCGACCCGCTTCGTGCCAAATATATTGCCGAGACTTTTTTAGAGGATGCCAAGCTATATAATGAAGTTCGCAACATGTTCGGCTATACAGGCACATATAAAGGAAAACGGATTTCGGTACAGGGAACCGGAATGGGTGTACCCTCCATTTCCATTTATATGAACGAACTTATGCAAAGTTACAACGTCCAAAAGCTAATTCGCGTAGGGACTGCAGGAGCCATCCAAAAAGATGTGAACGTAAGGGACGTCATCCTCGCTATGAGTGCGTCAACCGATTCACAAATGAACCGCCTGACATTCGGCGGAGTCGATTATGCCCCAACGGCAGATTTCGAATTGCTTAGAAAAGCATATGAAGCAGGCATTAAAAAAGGCCTTCAGCTAAAAGTAGGCAATGTGTTTACAGCAGACCAATTTTACAATGATAACAGCGAGCTGGAAAAGTGGGCAAAGTACCAAATCCTTGCTATTGAAATGGAAACCGCAGCTTTGTATACACTTGCGGCTAAATTCGGCCGTCAAGCCCTATCCGTGCTAACTGTCAGCGACCACATCCTGACGGGAGAGGAAACTACCGCTGAGGAGAGGCAAACGACATTCAATGAAATGATCGAAGTTGCACTAGAAGCGGCCATCCAGGAATGATCCGTTACTGAAATTTAGTGATCGGTAAATGGTGTTCAGCCATCCTGAAAAAGAGTCTATAATCCAAAAGCTTAGCATATAACAGTGCAGTGAAAGTGGTGAAACGGTAGTGGAAGAGGATAATAAGCAGCAGGAGCCAAACGATGCTTCTAAATTCATAAAGATAAAAAAATTCCCGTTTATCATGGGTATTTTTTTGCTAATCTTTTTAACAGCAGGAATTACAACCATTGCCCTGACTTTCGGCAACGAAAAGGTTCAGTCTATCGCCCCAAATGTCGGAAATCAGCGTGAGGAATTCAGTAAATTATATTCAACATATGACACGTTAAAAAAACAATATTATAAAGATGTTGAAGACAGCACGCTCTTAAATGGGGCCATAAACGGCATGGTGCAATCACTCGACGACCCGTATTCAGACTATATGACTGAAAAGGAAGCGGGAAACTTCCATCAAAGCATATCATCCTCCTTTGAAGGGATAGGCGCAGAAATACAGGAACAGGACTCAAAGATCATGATCGTCTCTCCGATCAAAGGGTCTCCTTCTGAGAAAGCAGGAATAAAGCCTAATGATATTATTTTAAGCGTTAATGGGAAAAGCCTCCAGGGGATGAGCTCAACAGAGGCTGTCACACATATCCGTGGAAAAAAAGGAACGAAAGTGGATTTAATGATTTCCCGCGGAAGTGGATCTGACCCAATTAAAGTTACCATTGTGCGCGATACGATCCCAATTGAAACCGTTTATGCCGAAATGCTTCCGGACGGCATCGCTAAAGTCCAGGTAACAAGTTTCTCCGAGAACACCGAGAAAGAGCTTCGTACTGCCTTAGAGAAAATGAAGCAAGAAGGCATGAAAGGCCTTGTTCTTGATTTGCGCGGCAATCCCGGCGGACTGCTTGACCAGGCGACAAAGATTGCCAGCATGTTTGTTCCAAAGGGAGAAGTAATCCTGCAGGTGGAGGACCGGACAGGCAAGAAAGAAACCTTTAAATCAGAAAACAATGGTGAATTCAAAGCGCCGCTTGTCGTCCTGATTGATAAAGGCAGCGCAAGTGCATCGGAGATTGTTGCTGCTGCCGTCAGTGAAGCCGCAGATGTTCAGCTTATCGGCGAAAAGTCATTTGGTAAAGGCACAGTCCAGACAGCACAGGATTTCAAAGACGGATCCAACTTTAAATACACGGCAGCCAAATGGCTGACGCCGAAAGGCAATTGGATTCATAAAAAAGGAATAAAGCCCGATATTGGCGTTTCATTACCGGCTTATGCGAATTTGCCTTATATCTCTCCGGATAAAGAGCTGAAAGTATCCACCTCTTCTGCTGAAGTTAAAGCAGCCGAAGAAATGCTGAAAGCAGCCGGATACAATCCGGGCAATACTGACAGTTTCTATGATCAAAAGACTAAGTCAGCGGTGCAAAAGTTCCAGGAAGACAATAAGCTTGAAGTCACCGGTACAATAAAGGGCGAAACAACCATAAAATTGATGGGTACATTACGCGAAAAGATCCTTAAAAATGATACACAAATGAAGAAAGCAGTAGAAGTTTTAAAGAATGAAGTGAAATAAGCTGGAAAGGCCATCTTAAAGAGGTGGCCTTTTTCTGAGGAGAAATATTCCCTACATCTAGCATTTTGATTGCATCCGTAATGGTAGATCAATATGTAGTTCTTCCTTTCCTTATTTACTCGGGCTGTATATTCTGCCAATGGTTGGGGGATGCTATGGTTACTTTTCCCAACAGAGGTGAACGTGATGAGACAACGCGTACTTGCACTCTTATGTTTGATGCTTCTTCTTTCCGGCTGTATGGGAGTGCCGCATGACAGCAAAACAAATCCGCTTGACTCTGCAGCTAAACAAAATCAGAAAAATCATGCTACTGAGTCAGCACATGATGATGTTACGAGCAGTAGCGAAACTTTCTTACTGACTGGCGTGGATTCGAGGGGAGAGCCTTCTTCCAGGTCGGATGCGATCCTGTTAGCCCAGTATGATCCGCATCTACAGAAAGTCAAGCTCGCCTCGATCATGAGGGATAGTTATGTAAAAATCCCCGGATATAAGCTTGGCTCCAATAAAATCAATACCGCCTATTATCTTGGCGGAAGCGAGCTTTTGAAAAAGACGATTTATCATAACTTTCATATTAAGGTGGATCATGTAGTTACGATCGATTTTAAAGGATTTGAAAAGCTAGTCGATCTGCTAGCCCCGGAAGGCATAAAGGTAGACGTGAAACCTGAAATGATTCAAGATATGAGCATTGAAGCAAGTAAGGGGGAGAATATTCTCCATGGAGAGGAAATCCTGAAATACGTCCGTTTTCGCCATGATGGTGAAAGTGACTTTGGCCGGGTACAGCGGCAGCAGGAGGTGCTTATCCAATTAAAAGACAACATGACGGAACGGTTTTCATCTGTTGAAGGGATCGTATCGATGCCCCATTTACTTAATGAAGCGATGGCATTGACTGATTCAGATATGAAAATGAAGGATTATCTCGAATATGGCTCGTCCCTACTTTTTAACCCAATTGAAGAAGTGAACACGTTGCGAATACCAGTTGAGGGAAGTTTCACTGATCAGATATATCCCCATTCAGGATCCGTTTTATTATTAGATATGAAACGTAACCAAACAGAGTTAAAGGATTTTTTCGAAAAATAGTTGGAAGGCCATTTCGCTATGAAATGGCCTTCGTCATTTTATCTGATCGCTGCCGCAATATTTTCCTTATAATCAGGAGAGATGATTCCTTTATCAGTGATGATAGCCGTGATTAATTCAGCAGACGTCACATCAAAAGCGGGATTGAACACAGCAACATCCTTGGGTGCCACCCTGATATTCTGGATATGGGTGATCTCTTCCGGATTACGTTCTTCGATTGGAATTGTAGTCCCATCAGGTAACGATAAATCGAAAGTACTGGAAGGAGCCGCAACATAAAAAGGGATCCCAAAATGATTGGCGAGAATAGCCAGTCCCAATGTACCAATTTTGTTGGCTGTATCGCCGTTCGCGGCAATCCTGTCAGCACCGACAATAATCGCCTGGACCCCCTTTGCGTGAATCGTATGTGCAGCCATATTATCCGTAATCAACGTTACGTCCACCCCTGATTGCATGAGCTCCCAGGCTGTCAGGCGTGCACCCTGCAAGACGGGGCGGGTCTCACAAGCATACACCTTTAAGGAGATCTCTTTTTCCCTGGCAAGATGGAACGGGGCGAGGGCCGTTCCATAGCGGGCGGTCGCGATGCTTCCTGCGTTACAAATCGTCATGATGGAGTCTCCGGTATTGAATAAGGATAATGCGTGTTCCCCAATTGTGCGGCCAACAGCCTCATCTTCTGTAAAGATGGAAATAGCCTCATGGACAAGAGCCGTTTTTGCACCGTTCACCGTCTTCGCTTTGGCTAGGACGCTGCCCATTCTTCTCAGAGCCCAAAACAGGTTCACCGCTGTAGGCCTGGAGGAAGCTAAATGCTGAATATCTTCCTCGACTTTCTTTTTAAATGCCGCAAGCTCTTCTTCCTTTGCATTTATCGCTGATAGAGCCGCTCCGAACGCTGCAGTAATCCCGATTGCCGGTGCGCCGCGGACCTGGAGGCTGACGATTGCCTGAAATACATCGCCGGGCGTATGCAGATCGATAAATTCCGTATGATGCGGCAGCGCCTGCTGATTCAATATGGTAATATGTGTATCGTTCCATTGGACGGAATATGGGATGTTCAGTATTTTCTGCATGGCAATACTCCTTCTGAAAAAAATCGATTAATAATTCACTGTTAATGCTGGCTTCTTAACTGTATTGATAATAAAGGAGATATCCGTCTTGTTTTTGCGCTGTTTGATTAAGATTTTCCCTGCCTGGAGAGCCGCTTTTTTGGCAGCAATGCGTTCAGCAGTATTCTCAATGCCATCAAGATCCTTCACATGCGAGAGGCCAATCGTTCTGCGGATCAGTTCACAGCCGGCAAACCCGAACGCATCTTCAAGGATTTTCTGAAGAATATAATCCAAATACCCTTTTGTTTTGCAGAATGCTTCCATTCCTTCGTTTTCCCAAAGCGTTCTAAAAGTTTCCGTAAAAACGTCCCACGTCACTTCGACATGTTTGAACATGAGTTCCCTGTCTTTTCCTTTGCGTGTGATAGCCTGAAAGAGCAGATTGGCAAAAAACTGGCCGACATCGAAGCCGATCGGACCATAAAACGCAAATTCCGGATCAATGACCTTTGTCTCTGTCTCACATGCAAAAATGCTTCCGGTATGAAGGTCGCCATGCAGAAGCGCCTCTTGCTCGGTAATGAAGCTTTTCTTTAGTTTTGCTGCTTCAAGCTGCAATTCTGAATCGTTCCAGAGCAAAACAACTTCCGCTTTCAACTCTTCTTCAAAGTCATTCGATTCCACATCAAAAAAAGGATCGGTAAAAACAAAGCTTTCCGTGATTTTGCATAATTCCGGATTGGAGAATTGAACTGCCAATTCCTTCTTCCTGCCGTGCTCAATCGCAAAATCCGAGGTGTGGAATAACGTTTTTGCCATATATTCGCCAATATGCCTGGAAAGAAGCGGATACGATTCTCCTTCAATAAACCCGGTTCGTGTTATCGTTAAATGGGACAGGTCTTCCATAACCGTGATTGCGAGTTCTTCATCGGCGTAATAGACTTCAGGAACATATTCCGGGCAAAGCTTCCCGAACAATTTAAGGGCATTTGCTTCAATCACTGCCCTTTTCAATGTCAGCGGCCAAGCTTCGCCAATGACCTTGGCAAAAGGAAGTGCTTGTTTGATGATAATTCCTTTCCGAGAATTGCTATCTGTTATGTGAAAAACATAATTCAAGTTGCCATCGCCGATTTCCCTGCACTCAAGTGAAGCTGTCTCATTGAATAGTCCAAGCTTTTTTGTAAGTAGGATCGCCGAACCTTCGGACAATGGTTCGTATGCTGATTGAGGTTGTTGATTCATCGTTTTTCCTCCATATAATAATCTTTTTCACTATAAAAATATAAAAATAACAATCAAGTTAAAAATTTAGCAACTAAACGCGGAAATTCCAACAAAATCATAGGTTTAGAAACCAAATCCAAAAATTAACCACAAAATCAAAAATTCAGCAACTAAATTCCGAAATCAGCAAAAATCAAAAGGTAAGCAGCCAAAGCTGAGTTTAGCAACATAAAATTTTCGACTTCGAATGGAACGAAAAAAGCCTCTTTCGCAACGAAAGAGGCTTGAAGATGCAGCTTCGCACCTCTTATCTGCCAGAAAGTTCCCTTTCTGTGGAATTAGCACCGTGCCTTACAGCGTTCAGGCGAATTTTTCGCCCCATTTCACAATGGTATTACGGTCGGTTGCTGGGCTTCATCGGGCCTTGTCCCTCAGCCTGCTCTTGATAAGAGTAGTATGTAAATGCAAGTATCGGTTAGTTAGCAGAACACGGCAACGTATATTTGCATAGCCAACTTGCATTTCATGATAGATTCAGTTGTTCATTCTTGATAAAAATAATACCAATATTAAAAATCCTTTGTCAATAAAAAAATGTAAAATCACCGGAATTACATGCCGTCTTTCTTGGGAAAGACGACCACCGCTTATATTTGGCTAAAAGCTCATAAATTTGGGTAATCGCTCTTAAAACGGGGAATCAATTAGAGATTAATTCAACCAATAAAAGGTCCTAAAAAATAATTCAATGAAACAACGATGAAATCAACCAAACTGAAATTAATTTAACGAAACATTCAACCAAACTTCCCGGGAATTCACAGTGAATCTTGGCCCTAAACAGTCTCTTGAAAACTTTCCTTTACATCATTAAACTAAAGATATATCATTTGTGATTAATATTTCAAGACATTTCAGAGAAGGTGGGCATACGGTGCAATTCAAGAAATCCGATTTATTACATACACTTCCAACACAATTTTTCGCCTCGTTAGTTTCCAAAGTGGCTGCAATCGCTGCTCAAGGACATGACGTCATTAACCTCGGCCAGGGAAATCCTGATCTGCCGACACCTGACCATATTGTCAAAAAGCTGCAGACAGCAGCAGAAAACCCGATAAATCATAGGTATTCACCCTTTAGAGGGATTTCGGACCTGAAAGAAGCAGCCTGTGAATATTACAAAAGGGAATTTGGTGTGGAACTGGACCCAAACAAAGAGGTAGCGATTCTGTTTGGCGGAAAAGCAGGCCTGGTAGAGATTCCCCAATGTTTGTTGAATCCTGGAGACACTGTGCTGGTTCCTGACCCGGGTTATCCTGACTATTTGTCAGGAGTCGCTTTGGCTAAAGGGAAAATAGAAAGGATGCCATTGAAAGAGGAAAATGACTTTTTGCCAGATTATCGTGACTTAAGCAGGAATGCCCTTGAACAGGCAAAGTTGTTGTTCTTGAATTACCCGAATAATCCTACTGGGGCAATTGCCACAAAGGAATTCTTCGAGGAAACAGTAGAACTGGCCAAGAAAGAGTCGATTTGTGTCGTGCATGATTTTGCCTATGGGGGAATTGGTTTTGATGGAGAAAAATCGGTAAGCTTCCTGCAGATTGACGGTGCCAAAGAGGTGGGAATCGAAATCTATACCTTGTCAAAGACATACAATATGGCCGGCTGGCGTGTTGGATTCGCCATTGGAAACGAGAGCGTGATCGAAGCGATCGAGCTGTTGCAGGATCACCTTTATGTCAGCCTTTTCCCGGCCGTCCAGGAAGCCGCTGCAGAAGCGTTATTAGCTTCACAGGAGTCTGTTGAAAAGTTAGTAAAAACATATGAATCACGCAGAAATGTATTCATAGAAGGGTTACAGTCGATTGGCTGGGATGTGAAAGCCCCCGCAGGTTCATTTTTTGCCTGGCTGAAGGTTCCTAAAGGCTACACGTCCGAGGAATTTTCAGATTATCTCCTGAATCATGCCCATGTAGCCGTGGCCGCCGGGATAGGCTTTGGCGAATTTGGCGAAGGATACGTCCGCGCAGGCCTGCTTACAACAGAAGAACGTCTTTTAGAAGCTGTCCGCCGGATTGAATCACTCCAGATGTTTAGCTGATCAAAAATATATGTCATTTAAATACTTTTGGATTGACAGGAAGAAAAATTACTGCCATAATCCAAAGTGATTTGTTATGTATATTCAATTATGAAAAAATTCATATTCGTTTTCTTATTGTGAGCAGGTGGAGGGATCTAGCCCGATGAAACCCGGCAACCGACTGTAATACCATTGTGAAATGGGGCGATAACGCCGGAGAAAATCCGCAAAGCACGGTGCTAATTCTGGCAGCTTTAATAGGCTGAGAGATAAGAAGATGGCACAAAGCCTCTTCTTATGAAGGGGTTTTTTATTTTTCCCAGAGAGGAAAGTTAGGAGAGATGTAATCGAATGAGTGAGGCTATTGCTACATATTTACTGCATGATACGAAAGGCAGCCATGAGAAAAAAGCGGAAGGCATTGCCTTAGGCTTGACTATAGGTACCTGGACCGATTTGCCTGAGCTTCAAAGGGAGCAGCTGAAAAAGCATAAAGGGCGTGTACTTTCGGTCGAAGCACTGGAAGAATTAGAAAATGTCAATTCATATTTCGGAGCATCCACATATAGATCGATTGTCAAAATTGCTTACCCGGCCGCAAACTTTTCCGCAGATTTGCCTGCGATTTTAACGACGGCTTTCGGAAAACTTTCGCTTGACGGAGAAATTAAGCTTTTGGATCTTGAATTTACAGGGGAGCTGAGAAAGTCATTTCCGGGACCAAGATACGGAATCCAGGGCATCCGCGATATTCTGGATGTGTACGATCGGCCGCTTGTTATGAGCATTTTTAAAGGGGTCATCGGCCGTGACATTTCCTACCTAGGCGAACAACTCAGGGAACAGGCGCTGGGAGGCGTGGATCTGGTAAAGGACGATGAAATTTTGTTCGATAGCGACCTGACGCCTTTTGACGAGCGGATCCAAAACGGCAAGAAAATTTTAAGCGAGGTTTATGAAGAAACAGGGCATCGGACGCTTTATGCAGTCAATTTGACCGGGAAGACATTTAAGCTTGCCGACAAAGCGAAGAGAGCGGTTGAAGCGGGGGCGGATGCTTTATTATTCAATGTGTTCTCCTATGGGCTTGATGTACTCCAGAGCCTGAGGGAAGATCAGGATATTAAGATTCCGCTTATGGCTCACCCGGCATTCAGCGGCGGGTTGACTGCTTCAGCATTCTACGGGTTGTCCAATGCATTGCTTCTCGGTAAGCTTGTCCGTTATGCGGGAGCAGACTACTCGCTGTTTCCTTCCCCTTATGGCAATGTCGCGATTCCAAAGACAGATGCATTGGGCATTGCATGCGAGCTGACTAAGCAGGAAAGTGAATGGAAAACCGCTTTTCCTGTTCCTTCAGCCGGGATCCATCCAGGAATGGTTCCGAATTTAATCGCTGATTTCGGTATAGACAGTATTATCAATGCAGGCGGCGGCGTCCATGGCCATCCTGATGGGGCAAGAGGCGGCGGCAAGGCGTTCAGGCAGGCGGTTGATGCTGTATTGGCAGGCGAGGAACTTACAAGCCGTGCAAATGATAACGCTGAACTACGAAAAGCGCTCGAACTTTGGGGAGGTGTACCTGCGGGGCCGAAATGAGACCGATCATTTTCTGTGATTTTGACGGAACGATAACAGACAGCGACAATATCATTGCCTTGATGAAGGAATTTGCACCTAAGGGCTGGGAGCGAATAGCGAATGACGTGCTTCAGAAAAAAGTAAGCATTTCAGAAGGCGTCGGAAAGATGTTTTCCCGGATGAAGTCAGACTTACGGCAGGATATGATTGATTTTGTCATTCGGGAGGCGAAAATTAGGCCGGGTTTCAGGGAATTACTCCAATTTGCGCAAGTACAGCACATTCCCTTTTATGTAGTCAGCGGCGGAATCGACTTTTTCGTTCAGCCTCTGCTGGAAAGCTATCTTGAACTGGATCATGTGTACTGTAACAGGGCTGACTTTTCCGGGGAATACATCAGAATTGACTGGCCGCATACATGTGATGAACAGTGCAGTAATGACTGCGGCTGCTGCAAGCCGACCATCATGCGGCAGCTTGCTGATGACGATCATTATAAAATTGTCATCGGGGATTCGATTACCGATTTAGAGGCCGCTAAACAGGCAGATCTCGTATTTGCGAGAGATTTTTTGATTGAAAAATGCCGCGCGGAAGGGATTGCCTTCCATCCTTTTGAAACCTTTTTTGATTGCCTCACTCACCTTAGGACTCGTCTGGAGGTTAGCGTATGAGCGAATTGGCAGCATTGTGGAGTGAACTTGCCGACATTAAGGATGAACTGGCAGGCAGGGACTGGTTCATGGGTACAAGCGGAAACCTTTCTATCAAAGTGGCGCAGTCCGGAAACTTTCTCATCACGGCAAGCGGCAAGGATAAACGGAAGAAAACAAACGAAGATTTTCTTTTAGTGGATGCGAATGGAAATCCAGCAGAAGAAACATATCTACGGCCTTCTGCAGAAACTCTGCTGCATACAGAAATATACAGCCGGACGGCGGCTGGAAGTGTGCTCCACATCCATACCGTCGAAAACAATGTCATATCTGAACTGTTTGGCGATGCAGGAAAGGTTGTCTTTAAAGGACATGAAATCATAAAAGCAACTGGCAGATGGGAAGAAGATGCCGAATTGGTTGTGCCAATTATCTATAATCATGCTGATATTCCAACACTGACTGATGAATTTTCACATCACATTCATGATGACGCCGGAGCTGTTTTAATCAGAAATCACGGCATTACTGTTTGGGGAAAAACAGGCCTTGAAGCAAAAAAAATTCTCGAAGCTTGTGAATTCCTATTTCAATATACACTAGTGCTCAATCAGCAAAAAGCTTTTACAACGAAGGTATAAAAATGAGGAGGGAAAAATAATGGCAACCATTAAAATCCATACCACTAACGAAGTAATTGAAAATGAAGAAAAAGTAATCGTATTTTTAGAGGAACAGGGAGTCATCTATGAGCAATGGGAAATTTCAAAGCTTCCGGAAAACCTTCAAAAAAAGTTCAAGCTTTCCGATGAAGACAAAAATGGAATTCTAGCAACATTTAAAACGGAAATTGCTGATATCTCTAAACGAAGGGGCTATAAAGCTCACGATGTGATTTCCCTTTCGGATGGTACACCAAATCTAGATCAGCTTCTTACAAATTTCAAACAGGAACACCATCACTCCGATGATGAAGTCCGCTTCATTGTCAGCGGACATGGCATCTTTGTAATCGAAGGCAAGGACAAAGAATGGTTTGACGTAAATTTGAATCCTGGCGACTTGATCTCTGTACCTGAGTCAACCCGCCATTATTTCACCCTTCAGGAAGACAGGAAAGTGGTTGCTGTGCGAATTTTCGTGACCACAGAGGGCTGGGTGCCTATCTATGAAAAAGAAGAAGTAAAGTGATAATGCTTGGAATGGCCAAAGAGGACTAAACGAAAAGAAACAATTAGATGTAACCCGATTTAACCCGTATATGAAAACGGGTTTTTCTTTTTTTATACTATTTTTGCTTCATTTATCCTTGACGAAGGTTACAATATACTTATAATCGATATTAACTATATAATGATAGGGAAAAGGAATGATTACCATTATTAATCAAGAAAAAATGTATCTTCTTGAAAAAGAATTTAAAAATATTTTTCGCAACATGAGAAAGGAATTCAATGAACTATTCGGTTCCGTCATTAACAGCAACGAATTTCTAGTTCTTAAATTTATCGCGGTTTCCGGCTCGCAAAAGGCCTCGGCACTTTCAAAGGAATTAGACGTCTCTGCAAGCCATATTACCACAGTGACAGACTCGCTTGTGAAAAAGGGACTGATTACCAGAAATCGTGTCGAAAATGACCGCCGGATCGTAAATCTTGAGTTAACCGAAAAGGGGAAAGAGCTGATTAATGATCTGGAACAGAAGAAGACGGAATATATGGTTGCGAAATTCAGCAAGTTTACGGAGGAAGAGCTGTCGACATTGCATGAGCTCATTAAGAAGCTACAATGAAATACATCCAGGCATAAAACGAGGCAGGCATTTTCCTGCCTCGTTTTATGCGATTATCGATCCATTTCTCCAAAAGCGGCAAATGTTTTTTCGTCTTCAATCAGTCCGCACGCCCCGCATTGAACCCTTACCTCCGGACCTTTATAAGCAAGGTGGAATGGATCTAACGTGTCGCTTGTAAATTGTTGGACGATTTCTCCGGAGTTCGGATCCTTTTTAACAGGAGTGGAAACCTGCTGGATTAGATTGAATCGGGATTTATTCGTTTTGCAGTTAGGGCATCGATATACTTGTGACAATCTATTCACTCCTTTTTACTCCTTATTTTTGCCAAAGTCGATCAAAATATGTACGATATAGGAAAACATTTTAAAGGAAGCGTGGTTAGTACGTGTTGAACGAACATCATTCAAGGGAATTATTAAAATCTTATTTGCTGCTATGGAACAATCGGACAATGTCAGCTGAAAGTTCTGATCGAGAAGATATATTGTACGAGCTTGTAAGGAGGGAGTTACTTGATGAGAATGCACATCCGCGAACTCGAAAGCATAAATTCGAAAAGTTTTTCAGCAGCGTAAAACGAGTGATTTCTTCGGATTTATCGGAACGTGAAAAGGCAGAATTGATTTCAATATATGTAAGGACGATGGAAGGACTCTAGGGAAGGATTCTGTTTAAGGATTTTTCTAATTTAGTTGCTAGTATTCACAATCTATATTATTTGCAATAAAATAGGATAAATGATTAAAAGGGGTCAATTGGGATGAGGAAATGGCTGATACTCACGCTCGCGGTGCTTGCTCTTTTGGGCGGCTGTGCCACAAGCGAGCAAAAGGAAGAAATGCCAAAGATGCTGAATGTCGATTTTACTGTGCAGCCAGAAAAGGCGAAGCTAGATGAACCAGTCAGTTTTGAAGCAAAGGTTACTTATGGAGATGAGAAAGTGACGGATGCCGATGAGGTCACATTTGAAATATGGCGTTCACAAAGCGATAAACACGAAAAACTTGAAGCTGTAAACGGAGATGATGGGATTTATAAGCTTGAGAAGGCCTTCTCTGAAGAAGGAACGTATTATGTCTATGCCCATGTTACGGCGAAAAGGATGCATACGATGCCGAAAAAGGAATTTATCGTCGGTGAGCCGAGCGCTCCTGAGAAGAAAGGCAGCGGGCAAATGGATCATAGTGACCATAATGAGGAGGAAGCAAAAGAATCCTCCCATCAACATTAATAGGCGATATATTAAAGAAGGGCCCTGTTGGCAAACTGGGTTCTTTTTTGTGCAATAAATAGAAAGTAAATATCTTAGTAATCTAGTTAACAATTGTAATACCGAAGTAACATATGTTACAAAGGTGGCCTATCAGAAACCATTGTCAATACTTCATTACTAGTAGGTAAATGGAAATACAGGGACATGGCTACCAGAAGCAGGTAAATTAAGAGAGAACACGAAAATTACGCCATTCTACCATTGAACCGTACTTTTACGAGATTTCTTGATAATTTTATAGATTTACATTTCGTTCTTTTACCCTAATTAAAAAGCAATAAACTGCAATGGAAATACATGGTCCTAATATTACGAAAAACGCATGTTATGATGATTTTGCACGAAACAAACTAAGAATTTACGGGAGGAATTAGAATATGAAAAAGAAAATGTTTTTCTCAGCCGCAGCTGCCGCAGCTGTCATCTTATCAGGGGCAGGAGTAAAGCAAGCTGATGCTTCTACTATAGACTATCAAGTAAAACCTGTTATTTTCCAGGTTTCTAATCAACAAGAGGCTGAAAAACTAGTAAACCAATATCTATCAAAATATAATGTACCGAAGCAGCAAGTACAACAACCAGCTGAACAACCACAAAAGCCGGCTGCACAACCACAGAAACAGACTGAACAATCACAAAAGCCAGTTGCACAACCGCAAGAGCAAGCTGAACAGCCACAACAACCAGCAGCACAAAAGCCGGCTGCACAGCAGCCAGCAGAGCAAAAACCAGCAGCAGATAATACTGCCGCACCTACTAGCTCTGAAGTAAGCCAATTTGAGAAACAGGTTGTTGAACTTACAAATGCAGAGCGTGCAAAACAAGGCCTGAAAGCTCTTCAAATTGACAATGAGCTTAGCAAAGTAGCAGGAATCAAATCACAGGATATGAAAGACAAAAACTACTTCGACCATAACAGCCCAACTTACGGTTCTCCGTTTGATATGATGAAAAAATTCGGCATTAGCTACAGCCATGCAGGTGAAAACATCGCCATGGGTCAAAAGTCACCACAAGAAGTTGTACAAGGTTGGATGAACAGCCAGGGCCACCGCGAAAACATCATGAATGCCAACTTCACACACATTGGAGTGGGGCATGTAGCTTCAGGAGACTACTGGACTCAAATGTTCATTGGAAAATAATAAAATATTTCTTTTCGAGACCAAGCCGTCTTTCGGTTTGGTCTTTTACTATTATGGCTTAAACTCCCCGAATTATTCCTTTCTAGATTGAAGTTGACATTCGGGTCATCTGCTTCTTGTGAATTTTCCCACCAAACGGATACATATCGTAAAGAGGCCATTCACAAGAAGTACAAGTCAAGTTATAAAGAACAAAAAACGTATCGCTCATACTTCGGATACGTCGATTTGGGAGTACTGAAAATCAAAGTTTTTCAGTAGCTTTATTTCTAATGTCTTTTCTTTATATCTCGCCGAGGCACCTTTCTTCTTGACAATGGCCGGCAGAGTAAACACATGTTTATCTTCTGGGGCTGGTATGCCTTCAATGATCGATTGATTAGATGTATGATAGATCTTTGCCTGTTTAACCATTTCAGGACTTTGTATCGGAATCCGTACATATACTTCTGAATGTGTTTCAAATATTTCAGCATTTAGCGGATATTGATTAGCCTTGTTGCCTTGAACGTTCTGCTGTGCGCTCTGAAAGGGTGCTCCTGACTGATGCTGTTCCATCATTTGTTGCATATTACCGGGAATTACCTGGGAAAATAATTGATCGATAAATGATTGAATTTCGTCAGGCTGCATATTTTTAATGTTGTTACTGTCATTTTTTTGAAAAGGGAAAAGCATATTCCAGGGAAACATATTGCATTCCTCTCTTCTATTTTCTTAAAGATCCATAATACGTTATCTTTGGTTCCCAACCGGCATCATAAATTGATGTTTTATCCTATGCAGCCTCCAGCCTATCGGTTAAAGAAAAGCAATCGAGAATAGCTTTAAGATAGAGAATGCAAGAAAATTATGTATAATAAAATAAAGTCACGAATAAAGAGGTAATTTTCTGTGAAGGAAAAGATAGCTATGATTACAGGCGGGGCAACGGGCATTGGCCGGAAAACAGCGATAATGCTGGCACAATCGGGAATATCTATCGCTGTTACGTATCGAAAGAGCAAATCAGAAGCAGAAGTACTTATCAATGAACTCCAGAAATTATACGGGGTCAACTGCATTGCAGTCCAAGGGGATGCGGCGGATGAAGCCGAATGCATACAAGCAGTCGGCACAGTGCTGCATACATTCGGCAAAATTGATATTCTCATCCATAATGCGGGTCCGTATATACATGAACGAAAAACGATGATCGAATACACCAGCGAAGAATGGAATTATTTAATAAGCGGGAATTTAAATGGTTTTTTCTATATGGCGAAGCAAGTAATTCCCTATATGCGGAGCCAGAAGTGGGGCCGGATCGTAACCTTTGGTTTTGAGCGAAGTGACACTGCGCCGGGATGGATCTATCGCTCGGCTTTTGCAGCGGCGAAAAGCGGCTTGACCTCACTGACGAAAACACTCGCCCTTGAAGAAGCGCAAAATGGCATTACTGTAAATATGGTTTGTCCAGGTGATATTATTGGTGAGTGGAAAGAAAGCAGTATCGATGCGGCAAATCAGCAAAAGGACGCGGCTGTCCCTATTGGAAGGCCGGGAACGGGTGAGGATCTGGCCAGGGTCATCAGCTTCCTCTGCGACGAAAAATCTGATTTTATAACGGGAAGTGTCATTCCAGTTACCGGAGGAACAGACGTATTGAATAAAATTCATCAGGAATAAAAAATAACGTGCACTGCGCACGTTATTTTTTATTATGCAAGACTATTCATTATATCCATATTGCTTCGGAAATTTAACTCTTTGCACATATATCAATCGGCTTAAAAGACCAAGAGCACCAACGGCGAGGCCCGTGATCAGGCCGATCCAATAGCCGGATGCTCCGAGGTCAGTAAGATTGGCAAACAGATAACCGGTTGGCAGACCGATAACCCAATAAGAAAGTAAGCTCATTAGAAATGTGAAGTTCACATCCTTATAACCGCGCAACGTTCCCTGAATCGGGGCCGCGACTGCATCAGAAAGCTGGAAAAATAGTGCATAGATTAAAAAATGGGCCGTAAGCTTCATTACTTTTGCGTCCTCAGTATAAATCGAAGCAACCGGTTCTCTGAAAAGGAAAATGACAAGTGCACAAAGCAATGACATGCAAACCGCCATAAAGATTCCAATCAAACCGTATTCCCGGGCATCCTTCAGTCGTCTTGCTCCTACCTCGAAACCGACAAGAATCGTAAGCGCCATCGAAATGCTTAAAGGCATCATATACAGAAATGAAGCAAAATTCATCGCAATTTGATGAGAAGCGATCGTGATGGTATCAAACCCGCTCATCAAGAGAGTGACAGCAGCGAAAATGCTTGTTTCAAAAAAAATCGAGAATCCGATCGGCACCCCGATCTTTAATAAAGAAGCCCATTCCTTGAAGGAAACTTTATAAAAAGTCTTGAAAATCTTGTAATCCGCAAATGGATGTATGTTGATAATCACAAAGAAGGCAATGAAAGTGATGACCCAATAGGTAATCGCTGTCGCATAGCCAGAGCCAACGCCGCCAAGCTCAGGAAACCCAAACTTTCCATAAATAAGCAGATAATTGAACAGGACATTAACCGGCAGTGAAAGGAGGGTGATGATCATTGAAATCCTTGTTTGGCCGAGTGAATCAATAAAAGAACGCAGCACATTATAAATAAATAAAGGAATCATTCCCAATGACAGAGCGACAAGGTAATCATGGGCAACCTGATGTACCTTCGGGGCAAGGTCCATTCCGTTTAAAATCGGATTTAATACAATCGAACCAATGATGATAATCAAAATAGCCATCACAACTGCCAAATAGACTCCCTGAATGATAGAGTATGGAACAGATTTTTTTTCCCTTGCGCCAATAAGCTGAGATACAATCGGGGTAATCGCCAACAGAATCCCGCTTAAACCGGTATACACGGGGACCCAGATCGAGCTTCCAATCGATACTCCGGCAACATCGTCTGTGCTATATTTGCCTGACATCATGATATCGAAAAAATTCATCGAATATAAACCAAGCTGGGTAATTAATATCGGAAGTAAAATAATGAAAAACTGGCGTAACTTTTCTGACCTTTTGTAAGTGACGTTCATCTATGTACCTCTATATATGTTTTTTTTAACCAAAAGCCGAAGCGGCGCAAGCTCCATCTTAATCTTTGATTTAGGTGGAGGGGTTCACAATGAGAGAATTATAACACATTAGGGAGGAATCGAGGGATTAATATCTTACTCTTGTGCTTATAAGAAAAAGTGTCGGATTTTCCTGCATGTGTATCGAGAGACAGACATTTTGAAAAATTTTGTATATAATGATTTCAACCACATTGATCATTCAGAAGGAGGTCGGGTAATGCTTCAGGATTTTAATAAAGATACAGCCATCAATTATGAAGAGGTAAAAAATGAAGAGCCCGTTCATAAATGGATGACCCCTTCTCCGATTACAGTACAGCCAGATCAAACCTTAAGAGAGGCAGTCCATTTACTAGATTTGCATGGCATTGATGGATTACCCGTGATTTCACAAGATCGCCATGTGATTGGTCTACTCACAAAGTCGCGTTTGATGAAGTTATTTGTTGAAGGGAACTCGCCAAATGCAACTGTTGAGAAAGTCATGAAGCGTTCAATCGTTACTGTCGGGTCTGATGACTCCATCGCTAATGCCTGGCAAATAAAAGTCGGTCGTCTACCTGTTGTAGATGACAAGGGATGCTTGGTTGGGATATTAACGAGAACCGATATTCTCCATTCCTATTCTTACCATTTGCGGCAACTGCAAGAAACGCTTCATACGGCTGAAACGTTAAGCATTATTCTAGAAAGCGCCTACGAAGGTATTGCTGTAATTGACATAAATGGTGTTATTCAAGAATTCAATGATGCGTACTGCCGTTTCATCGGCAAGAAGCGTGAGGATGTTATTGGAAAACATGTAACAGACATCATCGAAAATACAAGATTACATATCGTTGGTGAAACAGGTATCGAGGAAAAGGGCTACGTTCAACGAATTCAGGGACAGGATATGGTCGTTCATCGCATTCCCATCCAGAAAGAGGGAAAGATCATCGGCGTCATTGGCATGCTTATTTTTGAAGGTGTAACGGAGCTCTATAATATCCTCGGCCGGATGCAAGAATTATCAAGAAAAGTCACCGAACCTGCCGTGTCAAACCCTGGTCATTTAAAAATGGATAGTCATTTTGAACAAATCATTGGAGATAGTGAATCGATTCACTCTGTAAAAAAAATGACCAAAAAAGCAGCCAACACTCCTTCTACCGTCTTGATCACTGGGGAAAGCGGTACAGGTAAGGAGTTATTTGCACAGGCGATTCATCAATTAAGTCCTTTTGCAGAAGGACCATTTGTCAGTGTGAATTGTGCAGCGATTCCAGAGCCATTGCTTGAGTCGGAGTTATTTGGCTATGAAGAAGGTTCATTTACAGGAGCACGTAAGGGAGGCAAGCCTGGCAAGTTTGAACAGGCTAATAAAGGGACTTTGTTCCTTGATGAAATAGGGGACATGCCGCTCCTTATGCAATCGAAAATACTTCGGGTATTACAGGACCGGGAAGTGGAAAGGGTTGGAGGGGTAAAAAGGCAACAGGTGGACGTACGAATTGTAGCGGCAACCAACCAGGCTCTTGAAAAAATGGTGGGGGAAGGAACATTTCGAGAGGATCTGTACTATCGCCTTAATATTATCCGGATGAATATTCCTCCATTGCGTGAAAGAAAAGACGATATTCCGGTTTTGCTGACGCATCACATGCAGGGATTTTGCCAGCGGTTTGGTATGCCTCAGAAGGTCTTCACTTTAGAGGCGATGGAGCTTCTAAAAGAGTATCACTGGCCGGGCAATGTCCGCGAACTTGTTAACACGATTGAAATGCTGGTGAGTTTAGTAGAAGACCAGGAGATTTCTAAAGAAGATTTACCTGCCCAATTTCATACCGAAGTAATATTTCCTAATCATGCGGCAAAAACCGCCGAGATTTCCACTGACACCAAAAAGACATTAGAGGAAGTAAAAGATCGGATATTGATTAGTGAAAAAGAAGCAATTATTAAGGCGCTTGAAGAAGTAAATGGAAACAAAGCGGCCGCCGCTAGGAACCTGGGAATCCAGCGTTCTACTCTTTATGAAAAGCTAAAAAAACATGGTTTATCCGGCTGAGTGTCCGTATGAATGTACACACATAACTTACTATTGTCTGCGAATTCGGACACCTTTGCATGTTGAAAAGTCATGTATAACAAAATTTTATCTGTGGCACGCTTCTTGCATCTTTGAAAATGAAAGGAAATTCAAGGAGGGAAAATTATGAAAGAATTTTCAGAGTTTTGTATGCCCAAAACAGTTCTTTATGGTCAAAATTCCTTAACTCAGCTCGGGGAGCAAGTAGTATCTCACGGAAAAAAGGTATTTTTGATCAGTGATCGTGTCATGGAAAAAGTAGGTCATGTAAAAATTTGTAAACAATATTTCGAGAAGTCCAATGTTCGATACAGTTCATATCTCGATGTGAATACTGAACCAACAGATTTACATATCGCTGAAGCACTAAAGCTTTGTTTAAATGAGCAATGTGATGTCATCGTGGCTGTAGGAGGCGGCAGCTGTATAGATGCGGCCAAAGCGGTAGCGGTGCTGGCAACAAACGGCGGGTATATTGGCGATTATGTGGGAGGCAGAACTCCGATTGAGAAGGCCCCCCTGCCACTAATAGCGATTCCGACAACAGCCGGTACAGGCTCGGAAGTAACGAATGTGACGATAATCACGAACACTAAAGAAGATATTAAGATGATGATTAAACATCCATCGTTTCTTCCGTGTGTAGCCATTGTTGATTCATCCCTTACGATTTCAACGCCTCAGCACGTGACGGCAGCAACCGGGATTGACGCTCTCTGCCATGCAATCGAAGCTTATCTATCACGGTTATCTCAGCCGTTAACGGACACACTGGCACTTTCTGCGATCGAAGCAATAACAAACCATTTAAGAGCCGTTTATGAGAACGGGGAAGATCTGGAGGCGAGAGGGGAAATGGCCATTGCTGCCATGCAAGCCGGCCTTGCTTTTACCAATGCCTCTGTTACACTGGTTCATGGAATGTCGCGCCCGATTGGGGCTTTGTTTCATGTGCCCCATGGTGTTTCAAATGCAATGCTGCTTCCTGCAGTACTTGAATTCACTAAAGAACAAGCGCTTGACTCGTTAGCAGCTATAGGGCGGATGATTTCACCAAATTTGAAAGCGTTGACAAGTGAAGAACTGGCAGATGTGACCATTAATGAAATTAAAAAACTGTGCTTGGATCTAAACATCCCGAACATGAAAACATGGGGCGTGGACGAAGAAAGGTTCAAGCAGGTGGTTGAAAAAATGGCAACAGATGCGCTGGCAAGCGGCAGCCCGGCAAATAATCCTAGAGTTCCTTCCTTTCAAGAAATTGTGGATCTATACCACCGTTGTTACAACTATGACTTTACTGTCAGCAAGTCGACGATTCAATCATAATTAATTTACCAGATAAATAGAAAAGGAGAATGAAAATGTCTATTACAACAGAAATACAAACACTTAAAAATTTTATTGGAGGCAAGTGGGTTGCTTCCACTTCTGAAAAGACTGAAGTAGTGCCAAACCCGGCTACAGGGGAAGCGCTTGCTCATGTTCCCATCTCTAATCGCGAGGATTTAGATCGAGCAGTAGCTGTGGCGGAAGAAGCATTTCATACATGGAAAAATGTTGCTGTCCCAAAGCGGAGCCGTGTTTTGTTTCGTTATCAGCAATTACTTGTGGACCATTGGGATGAATTAGCCCGTCTTATTACCCGTGAGAATGGAAAAAGCTACGATGAAGCATATGGAGAGGTTCTTCGCGGCATTGAATGCGTGGAGTTTGCCGCTGGGGCACCAACTCTAATGATGGGATCACAGCTTCCGGACATTGCAACAGGAATTGAATCGGGTATGTATCGATATCCGATTGGAGTAGTCGGCGGGATTACACCGTTTAATTTCCCAATGATGGTTCCTTGCTGGATGTTCCCGCTGGCGATTGCTTGCGGAAATACGTTTATTTTAAAACCCTCTGAACGCACACCGCTGCTTGCAAGCCGCTTAGCCGAGCTATTCCAAGAAGCAGGTCTGCCGGATGGTGTTCTGAACGTTGTACATGGAGCTCATGATGTGGTCAATGGAATTCTTGATCATGAACAAGTGAAAGCAGTCTCCTTCGTAGGTTCTCAGCCAGTTGCAGAATATGTGTACAAAAATGCAGCGGCCAACGGAAAACGTGTTCAAGCTCTTGCAGGTGCAAAAAACCATACCATCGTTTTACCTGATGCCGATCTTGATCTTACAGTGACGAACATTCTTGGTGCAGCCTTTGGTTCTGCCGGTGAGCGTTGCATGGCTTGCGCGGTTGTTGTCGCGGTTGGTGATATTGGGGACAAATTGGTTGATGCGTTAGTAAAGGCAGCAGAAGAAATAAAGATCGGCAACGGCCTGGATAAAGGTGTTTTTCTCGGTCCGGTTATTAGAGATTCGCATAAAGCACGAACAATCCAATACATTGAAAAAGGCGAAGCAGAGGGAGCCCAGCTTGTAAGAGACGGACGTAATGATGAAGCGATCAATGGGCAAGGTTACTTTGTCGGCCCCACTATTTTTGATCAGGTGAAACCAGGAATGGAGATTTGGAATGACGAAATTTTTGCGCCGGTGCTATCGATTGTTCGGGCTAACGATTTAACCGAAGCTATCAATATAACCAATCAGTCTGAATTTGCCAATGGTGCGTGTCTGTTTACCGACAGTGCTAAAGCTGTACGCCAGTTCCGTGATGAAATCGACGCAGGGATGCTTGGGATCAATATGGGAGTTCCGGCACCAATGGCCTTCTTCCCGTTTTCCGGATACAAGAAGTCGTTTTATGGAGACTTGCATGCCAATGGACGTGACGGCGTGGAATTTTATACCCGCAAAAAAATGTTAACAGCCCGATATTAAACGAGAGGGTGTGTAAAGCGTGGCGAAATTTTTAAAAACAGGGAAGAGCAAGGAAGAGATTGCTACACTAGAAGCAAAAGTGTATGAGACGGTGAAAAGTTTGCTCGGGGATATTGAGGAAAACGGAGATCATGCCGTTCGCAATTATTCAGAGCAATTTGATAAGTGGTCCCCTGAAAACTTCAGGCTTTCACCAGAACAGATTGAAGAAGTCATAAAAACGGTACCTGAAGAAACCATTCAGGATATTAAGTTTGCACAAGAACAGATTCACGGTTTTGCAAAAACCCAAAGAGAGGCGATTCGTGATATTGAAGTGGAGACTCTTCCTGGAGTGATCTTAGGACATAAAAACATACCGGTTGAAAGTGTCGGTTGCTACGTCCCGGGCGGCAGATATCCAATGGTCGCCTCTGCACACATGAGCATATTGACTGCTAAAGTAGCGGGTGTGAAACGGGTCATCGGGTGCACACCGCCTATAAATGGGGAAATTCCAGCAGCAACGGTAGCAGCCATGGCTTTAGCCGGTGCAGATGAAATCTACATTTTGGGCGGGGTACAAGCAATGGCGGCGATGGCGCTTGGCACAGAAACAATCGACGCTGTCGATATGCTGGTTGGTCCGGGAAATGCCTACGTGGCCGAAGCAAAACGCCAGCTGTTTGGCCGGGTGGGCATTGATCTTCTCGCTGGACCGACTGAAGTGTTGATCATTGCGGATGAGACAGCCGATGCTGAAATGGTAGCAACCGACATCCTCGGACAAGCAGAGCATGGACCCACCTCACCAGGAGTGCTGATTACAACATCTGAATCATTAGCTCACGAAACGATAAAAGAAATTGAAAGGCAATTGGAGACATTGGCTACCGCTGAGGTGGCGCGGACAGCCTGGGAAGAGAACGGGTCAATTATTCTAGTAGATTCCCTGGAAGAAGCCGTCATTGAAGCGGATAAATTGGCCTATGAACACGTCGAGGTGTTGGCGGAAAACCCGCGTTATTTCCTGGAGAAGCTGACCAATTACGGAGCTTTGTTCCTCGGACCGGAAACCAATGTTGCGTATGGTGACAAAGTAATTGGAACCAATCATACCTTGCCTACGAAAGGTGCGGCCCGTTATACGGGCGGCCTGTGGGTCGGAAAGTTTCTGAAAACATGTACCTATCAGGAGTGCACACCGGAAGCCAGCGCCGTAATCGGAGAATATGCGGAACGTCTATGTAATCTTGAAAACTTTGCCGGCCACCGGGAACAGGCCCTGTTGCGTGTTCGCCGTTACGGAAAAGTAAATGTATAAGCTGAAATAAGTGAAAAAGTGATAGTCAGGGGGATGCCTGGCAGATAAACAAAAAACTCCTTTTTGTTCTGCCTTGAGCATCCCGCCTGATTCAATCTTGCCAGCTTTTTGTAAGGAAAAACAGATTTCTTCATCCTTCTGACAGAAGTAGAAGGGAATTTCCAGGTTAAGATTTTTGAATTTTATGAATACGGAGGTGCGGCCAGTCTTTTTTGGGAAGCCAATATTCCAAAACGGCTGATTCCCGGAAGCATTGCACTTGGTGCACTTTCTTTTACGATGGATGCACTTCCGGGTACTCCGCAAATTCAGAATGTAATTCCAACAGGCGTTTATAGTTTAATCGGGCTGGTGTAAACCTAATTTTAGTGAAGGTTCATCCAGGTTAAGATATTTTGATTATAAAGGAGCATGAACACTCTTGAAAGAGTGTTCATGCTCCTGATTTGACCAAATCCTACATAATATCAAACTCGTCTCTCAAAGCTCTCTTTCCTTTTTCGGTAAGATGAACGGCCCGATTATTGGATTCCTTATTAATCCAGCCCTGTTCGAAAAAACGAACCGCAATGGCCTCTCCCAGCCATCCGGAGATGTGATAGCGCCGTTCACTCCAATCAAGACAAGGCTTTGCAAATATCCTCCTTGTGTTGGCGGCTTCCTCAAGATTGATTCCAAATGCAGAAAACCACTTCTTCCCCTGTTCTGTAACAAGATATTCTTCTTTTGTAAGTGTTATAATCCCGCGATCAAGCAGGGCATCGGTTATTTTGACACCAAGTTCTCCTGCAAGATGATCATAACAGGTCCGGGCATATCGCAATTGTCCTGAGTTGACTGACTGCCGTAATGAGCGGATTTGAACAGGTGGTGCAATTGTCCCTATTTTTTCAAGAACTTCGGCTACCTCTTGACTTGCCAGCCGAAAGTAGCGGTGCCTGCCGTGTTGCTCAGAAATAAGCAGCTTCCCATCGACCAGTTTCGCGAGATGAGAACTGACGGTTGGATGCGAAACCTGGGCGATGTATGCCAATTCGCCAGCTGGAAGGGCCTGACCGTTCATTAAGCAATCGAGGATTTTCGCCCTGGCAGGTTCGGCTATTAACTTTGCAATATATGAGATATCAGGATATACATTCATATTTCGATGATACCCTAAATGGATTTATATTACAATTAGCTTGTCGAAAGAAACGAGGAGGATTTATAATGAATGAAATAGACATCATCGTAATGAATTTGAAAGAAACACGCCGGCGCTCGGTAAAATTATGGGAGTCACTTCCTGATGAATGGATCACCTGGCAGCCTGACGAGGAGGCACTGTCTTTTGGGGAAATGATCCGTCACGTTTGGGGTGCAAGCTATCATTACCATATGGTTTTACTTAATAATGGATCTCTTAAAATAGAAGAACCCGCTCCATTTGAGCAAGAACCGATTTCTTCCGTCAAACGGGAAGCCGAATTATCGGAGCCTTACTTCAATGATTTTATCGCGTATGTACAGTCTCTCCATCCAGAGGAGTTGCATTTAAGACTCGTTGATAGAAGTGATGTCGGGTATCAGCGCTATTTAGGTGACATGCTGTTGCGGATAGCCTACCACGATGCAGTACATGCGGGACAGTTTTTACAATATATACGCCAGGCTGGTTTGGAACGGCCAAATATTTGGGATTGACTACGAATTAAAGATCGGAGAAATGATATGAAAATACAGTACCTACCTGGAATTATGTAGCTGTTCATATATATGGGGAATGTAGGATAATAGAAGACAAGCAAAAAATGAAAAATATGATTGAGAAAACGGTCAACTTTTATGAATCGTCGATGCCAATTCCGTGGAAAGCCGAACTTGATGACAAATTTACAGATGGTTTAATGAATGGGATTGTTGGTTTTGAGATTAAGATAAATAAGATCGAGGGGAAATGGAAATTAAATCAAAATTATTCCTTGCAAAGACAGCAAAATGTTATCGAGGGGTTAAAAACTAGTCCGCAATATGGTGCTGAAGAAGTTGTAATTGAAGAATGTTTATGAGTGTTCAATATAACTGTTATTGAACTACCGGTGCTTAACTTAAAGATCCGGCTGCTGCTACACCTTTAACTAAGGTCAAAGTTCTTTTGAGAGTAAACAGAGAAAAATTTACAAAGAATAAGACCATTACTCATGAAAAATGGAGATGGTTCATATGTCAGATACAAATCAAATGCCGCGGGAAGAAGGAATAGACCATAGTTTAAGCCTTATAAGAGAAGGATATATGTACATTTCGAACAGACGCCACAGTTTTAATTCTGATATTTTCGAGACCCGATTGCTTGGAAAGAAAGCTATCTGCATGGGAGGAAAGGAAGCTGCAGAAGTTTTTTATGACACTGAGAAATTCAAAAGGAAAGATGCAGCGCCAAACCGGGCGATCCAAACATTGTTTGGCAAGAACGGTGTTCAGGCGTTAGATGAACAGGCCCATAAGCATCGCAAGGAAATGTTTATGTCGATCATGTCCCCTGACCAACTTGAAAAACTGACCGATATTACAAAAAAACAGTGGGAGGCAGCAGTTGAAAAATGGGGACAGATGGATAAGGTTATTCTTTATAAAGAAGCGCAGGAAATTATGTGCAGGACAGCCTGCCAGTGGGCAGGTGTACCGGTACAAGAAGACGAAGTCAAGAAGCTGACAAAAGATTTGGCGGCGATGTTCGAGTCGGCGGCTGTAGTTGGTCCAGCTCATTGGCTAGGGAGAAATGCCCGAAATCATGTAGAAAAGTGGATCGGAGAACTCATTGATAGAGTTCGTGATGGGAAAGTGAATCTCCCTGAAGATACCATATTACACAGATTTGCCTGGCATCGCGATCTGGAAGGGAATTTTCTAAATACAGAGACAGTTGCCGTGGAAGTGATCAATATCTTGAGACCGATTGTGGCGATCGCTATATATATCAATTTCATTGCATTAGCAGTTCATCATTATCCGAAGGAAAGGGAGAAACTTAAATCCGGCGATGAAAAATATGCTCAGATGTTTTTACAGGAAGTTCGCCGTTTTTATCCATTTTTCCCCTTTGTCGCAGCACTGGTAAAAAAAGATTTTACATGGAATGGCTATAAATTTGAAGAAGACACATTAACTTTGCTGGATCTTTATGGAACAAATCATGACCCTGAAATTTGGGAAAATCATGATATGTTCAGCCCTGATCGGTTTGCCAAATGGGAAGGAAGCCCTTTTGACTTCATCCCACAGGGTGGTGGCGATTACTTTATGGGACATCGCTGTGCCGGTGAGTGGGTCACCATGGAAGTCATGAAAGTGAGTCTTGATTATCTAGCAAATCGAATGGATTATGAAATTCCTGACCAGGATTTAAGTTTCAGCATGTTCAGCATGCCAAGTATTCCCCGCAGTAAAGTAGTACTCAAAAACGTTAAACGGAGAATATAATTTTCATTTCATTGAAATTCCTTCTCTATTGTAGGCGCCAACGTTCTATAAACACAATGAAAGAGCGTAGGCCTATTGCCTACGCTTCTTCTAACCTAGAGGTTTATGTGCTATGGAGAACAGGAACATTCGTCTACGTTGAAGTGAGGATTCCTATCCTGGCTTCCCTTATAGAAAATGACTCAGAATTAATAACTTCTTCTGTTAATGGCAAGATAGATTAGTCGGAATCTGCCCTTTCTTCCGTTCACAAATCATTTTCTTCATTATCTGTATCATCGTTTGTATAGATCAGCTCGTTATAGAATGTCGCCATGGAAGTTGCGATATAAGGAGCGAGCCACAAGATACCGATTCCTAATGTAATCACACAAAGTATACCCCATCCGATAAAGCTTAAGTTCATTAAAAAGAATTTCCATTTGTAGCCCTTCATTCTGTTTTTGCTCTCGGTTATTGCTTCAAGTACGGTAAATTCCGGGTGATCTCGAAGCAGGAAAAATGTCTGCGAGTAGGATAACGATTTTATAATACCTGGAATAATGAGCAATAAAGACCATAAAAATACGAAAATAGCAACTAGAATCGATGCACCGATTACTTTAAAAGAGGTTCTTCCATCCTTATAGATGGCAAACACCTGGGAAATTTGCGGCCCTTCTAATCTTGATAGAGTAAGATAAAACCAGTAAGCGGAAGTAGATAATGGAATTAAGGCAATCGTAATTACAATATTAAGTATGTCCGCTGCAATTGGTATTTGTGTTTGCGAAGACCAATTCGTAAACCCACCACTAATGATGATTTCAACTAACGATGGCAAGATCGTAGTGAGTAAGAACAAAATAAACGTTAGTAAAACAGCTACTCCCCATTGTCCTTTTAATGATGTTCTGGCTTGCTTCTTGATTTGAGAAATCGACATATTCATCTTAAGACTATCCTCCTTTGAATAGTAAAATTGTACCATAACAATCTTTTTTTTACATCTGTTAATTTGATTCATCGTCCAATTTCCCCTGATATCATTGTCTGTATGGGTTTAAATAGGAAAGAAGTTATGAATGATTGTAGTGATTGAAAGGACGTTTAGATAAGAGTTGGAATAAAGGCAGTTAAATTAAGGAGAACGAAATTTCAATTAACTTTCCATGGCTTGGGGGTATTTGCACATCTCGATGGGCGAGCTCAAGTCATCTTCTTTCATTTTATGTAGCGTCTTTTGTTTTATGATATGTTGTTCGATTTTGAACTTTAAATAAATCGATAGGAACCATTATACAGGTCACGAATACGCACAATTTCATATAAAGCTCCCTGATAAGTGTATATAAACATTTTACATATATTTTATAAGGCCTTCCCGAAGATTATAGATTCATTTTTGGAAAGATGGAAATGAAATGATGAGTTTGTAAATATAATTTACAAGGATGTTTCATACCGATTTCATCCATTCACCTCCTCAGCTTTCCAGTAAATATCACTAAAAGATTCTGAAAAAGCTTTTACTGAATTGGAAAGTTCGGTCAGGTTATTCTCCACGCCGCCAAATTCTATTAACAATGCTCTATCAGCAATGTCCTGATTATAGATGCCATTTCCTTCACTTTTTCCTTTGATAAAAACGCCGCGGCTAAGACCAGGATATTTCTCTTCAATTTTCTTATTTATTTCTTTTGCATACTCTAAATTCTTTTCAAAGTTCTTATGTTCTTTTCCAACAATGAAAAACAGCCTTGCATAGTCTGTTCCTTTTATAGTTGTTGTTGTAATTCTTCTCGGTTGTGAATCTCTATGAATATCGATTAATATTTTCAAGTCTTTATTTGACGCCATTGCTTCCTGGACCTTTTCACGTGATAAACTGTAGGCCGTATTGTAGTCAGCTATTTTTTCGGTGCTGTGTTCTACACCTATTCCTTTATTATTTAACTCTTCCTCTAGTTTATCCCCGACAGCAATGACATTTGCTCTTTGATCAGTACTTACTGCTTCATCAGCCTTTTTTGCCCCTTTAATAAGCGGAAGGTATGATTCCCAGCTATGTGAATGATAAATATAAACTGTTTTTTCCTTCGGCGTAACCAATGATTTTTCTTTTCTTGGGCTATCGTTTTGTTTTAAGTTATCAGCAATCTCTCTTTCTTTTAGATAAATTTCTGAAGGCGGCCCCGATTCAATTGGCAAATTGGTAATATTGGTCCCTTTTCCTGCCACTGCGATCTCTGTATTGTAAATCGATAGCCCCGGCAGTTCCCTGCCAAGCAAGGTTCGGGTATCATGTAATTGAAGATTTGTTAATGATTCAAAAGCTAACTGAAGAAATGATGGCGACTCCGTGCTTAGTTCTTTGTAAAAATAGTGGTTCTCACTGTTTAAAATGCTCATCAATACCTGATTCATCGAAGAATTTCCGAAGGTGTCATGTACCGTCTTAGAACTTAGATTCAAAGGAGACGTGACTAGCAGAGCAGTTGTTGAAAAAATGGCTATCATCCCTATAAGGACAAAGTTGAATAGTGAAATAAAAATTTTAGGTGGTCTGTTTTTTTTGATCATAGAATTCACTTCCTCCGTATTAAAGGATATGTGCAATCCGGTAGATTTAGAATCTCTTATTTTACAATTGGCCAGGTTACAAAAAAATTTTAATAGAGGTGAGATTAATGATTCTCGATGTAAAAGGTGAACCGGGAATGGACCCGGTAGTGGGCATGCTGTTTTCGATGTTCGATGGCAATTATAGGCGGTTAAAATCTATTGTTGCCGGTATGTCCCAGGAAGAGCTGGATTATAAAGGTCCAAACTTGCAATATAACAGTACGGCGCAATTAATTAGACATTTGGCATATGTAGACCTGAATTGGTTTTATAGAATAAAGGGAGAGCAAATACCTGAATTTCTGGAAGAAAAGTATGGGCCGATGCTGGATGAAAATAATGGAATCCCATTGATACAGGGAATCTCAGTAGAAACCCTTATTGCTGAGTATGATGAAGTGTTCGATAAGTTTAAGTCTCTATCTTATCAGTTAACTGACTCGCATTTGAATCAAACTGTGGATTATGAAAATGAAGACAAAGCAACGATCCGCTGGGGAATCTGGCATATCGCCGATCATAACAGATACCACCAGGCTCATATTAATCAACTCCGGAAATGGTACGAAGGGGAGCTATCTTGAGGAGGCACCATACATGAATCATTGTCCACCCGTGGGTATCACCAAGGATGTTATCGCTTCGACGGGAAGGCAAGACACTGCCCTGTGACAGGCTGCTTGCACCTAAAACAATTGCCGCAGACTTTCCAGGCTTTGAAATGGCAGAAGGCGTTCCGGACCAGTTCTGGTCTACCGGAATAAATCTTTTGTCGGAAACTGAATTTGTTGCTCTGGCGGAAGAATTTATTAAGTGGTGCCAATCATTACAAGAAATGAAGATTTATATTGTATCTCATGAGTGTTTTAATCCAGTTAAGAACGTATCAAAATGAGGATGGCGGCTTTGGAAATGGTATAGAGCCAGATTTTTGGTTACCACACTCATCTCCTATGGCAACATGGGCAGCAGGGCAAATATTGATGGAAGCAGTAAATTATCTAATGAATAAGACTGAAATGGACCAACATGAAATTAACAACTTCCAGCAATTAATCAAAATAATAAAACGGCACAGCCGCTTTTGAAGCTAAGACTCAATATTCATTGAAAAGTGTTGCTGAAAAAATAATGGTCCTCGCGGAGCAATGCGTGGATAAGGATGTTTCCACTTGGACAAAAGGCTATAAAGCTCTCCCTTTAGATTTTATTGATACTCCTGAGCATCCACTATGTACAAGGTTTGGTCCACTAGTTGAAAAAAATCTGAATTTGTATATTGAACAAATGTCTGAAGAAGGAATGTGGGATATTTCCTGGAGCTGGGGGAGTTATCCAGAAAATTTCGAAGCTGCTAGGATATATTGGAAAGGAATTCTTGCTGTCAATAGATATAAGCAGTTAAAGGCATTCGGCTGTTTGGAATAGAAGTTCTTTCTTAACATAGTGTTTTTAAAAAAGCCTTTGGACTTAGCGTTTCCAAAGGCTTTATTTCTGTTAATCTTGTTTTTCTTGGATAACCAATAAAACACCCATAAGAATTAAAATTGATCTTATCCAAAACATTCCGCCTATATTTTCTCCAAGGATAAGCCACCCAAGTAATGAGCCAACTAAAGGTTGAAGAAAGAACAATAACCCTCCACTTGTTGCATTCATCAATTGTAATCCGCGATTCCACAGGATAAATGCACAAGCTGTTGAAACAATTCCCAAATATAAGACTCCACCCCAAATAGTAGGATGACGCAGTTGAGAGATATTCATTTCATCTAAATGTCCCACAACAAAAGGTGTTAGTGTAATGATCGCAACTAAGATAGAATAGGCAGTCACTACAAGTGGAGAATAGTGACTTGGAACGCGTTTTAAGAGTACTGACATCAGAGCCCATGTTAAGGCAGCAATAAGCAGCGAAATGCCGCCAAGTTGGTTGGACACATCGATCTGACCGTTTCCAACAATAAGGAATACTCCTGCTGTCGCTAACCCAACAGATATTCCCTTTTTAAAGTTTAACCGTTCCTTAAGCAAGAGCCGGGCAAAGATAACCATAAACGCTGGTGTTGAGGACGTAATAATTGCTCCCGTTTGTGCCGAAGATAAGTTCGTACCAATTTCCTGCATAACAATCGAAATAGTATTGCCGATTATTCCGATGGCTATGATTAACTTTTTGCCAGGCCAATAATAAGAAGTGCTAAAATAGCCACTAAATACCGCATCCAAACCAGTTCCAATGGCGGTATAACCGATACTACAACCTTAACAACGACATACATACCACCCCAAATGCTGGCAGCTAAAGCTAAATAAATCGAACCTAACCAGGTGTTTTTCATTTTGTACCCTCCGTATTTAAGTTTAGGACAATACATGCCCCTAACGGAGAGAAGTAGTCACCTTTACTCCACTAAGGGCGGAAAGGTACTACTGGTACATCATTTTCAAATAACGGGGTCCAAAACATGATTCTTCACCTCTGTCTCATATTAAGTATACTAATTATAGATAATTCTGTTAAATCGGTAAATCAGTAGTATTTTGAATTTAGCCTATCTTTTCGCCAGAGAAGGCGAAAAGAGGAAAACTTCCAGAAACACCACTTGACCAAATTGAACTTACAATTCGAGTATTTCATTATTATATCATTAAAATTTGTAAATTTTCAGTCTGCTTTTTATTCCACTTTATGGTATTCTTAAAAATACCATAAAGTGGAGGTGAAAGAAATGATTGATTACCGAATTATAAGAAAAGAAAATTACACAGGAAAAATTGGCGAACTAGTTTCTATGCTTGAGCATACCAAAGCGGTAACTCCAAATTCCAATAATAAACACTTTTTTGTATTCATCCTTAATATCCAATTTTCTATTTATGTATGCTGATCGATTAGATTATCAATTTCATCTGACAACGCTAAATGAGTTATTGAGGGTTTCCAAAGAGGAAATTCGTATTTTTCCTTTAGTGGATTTAGGAGGAAAACGATATAAGCATCTAGATCAATTGGTGAGTTACCTCGAAGAAAATGGCTGTTCCGTAGAAGAAGTGAAAGTCAACTATGAATTTCAGACAAATGCCAATTCGATGTTAAAAATAAGAAAAAGCTAGTAGAGTAGGGCGGAGCGTTGCCCTTATCCATTAAAATAATACCTATTGCAGTATTTCAAGCTTCAACTAAAAATTGGTATAATTAGTTAAAAGGAGTGTCCTATGAAAAGGCTGAGTAATTTATCTATTATATTTGCAGTCATTGGTGTACTTCTCTTTGTCTTTGCATCCTTTTTTCCAAACTCTTTTGAAGCACTAATAGCATCAGGATTTGGTTTTTTATTTATCGGTTTGTTATTAAGTTTTGGAGCTATGTTTAAAAGAGAAAAAGGTAAAACAAAGTTTTTATCCGTTGTCGCATTTTTTCTCTTTAGTTTTATTATTGCTTGGAATGAACCGTTTCAAATTGTAAGGTTATTAACCTGGCTAAAAAATTAAGCAAATACAAGATTAATTAATTGTCCTTTTTAATCAAAACGTAGATAGCAGCTAGATAGCAGCTGTAACTTTTAGGATTACCGGTATGATATAGAGAATTGCTATAAGGTTGTGAAATGTTTTTCGTTCTTGATATGTTAGGATTAACCAAATATCCATATAAAAGGACTGATTTATTATGCAATTATATTTAATTAACAGCATTAGAACAAATAATTTTAATGACGAGAAAACGATGGAAAAGATCAAAACTATGTGGGAAAAAGCCTCCCGCAGTCTGACACAACATCAAAATAGTATATATGGTGTTTATTATGATTATGAGACTGACTATAAAGGAAACTATTCATTAGGTGTTGGTATTGAAGATAATGGGACATCCTTTATAGAAATACCAAATACGGAGCATTACAAAATATTCAGTGTAGATACAACTGATGAACAAGGAATACTTAAAGCCTGGAGCAGGATTTGGAGTTTAGAAGAAGCAGGTACATTAAAACGAGCTTATACGTTTGATTATGAAAAATATTATCCGAATGGAGAAATTGAAATATATATCGCAATAAAATAATTTCCACATTACGAGTGGAGGAGATTATATGCAGCAAAAGGATCTCTTTTTGCAACAACTTTCTGCTTGTTATGATCAAAACAGTTGGTTTGTATCACTTTCTGGTGCAACTGATGGGCTTTTACCTGAGCAAGCTTCTCTCAAGGGATCGGGGACGTCAAATTCTATTTGGGAAATAGTAAATCATCTGTTGTTTTATAATCACTTGTCTAAAAAAATTTTTAATAATAAGGTTGCTTTGCTCTATAGGTTAGATTATTATCAAATTAGATAAACGGCTAATTAGGGGGCTATTACTTTGCAGTTAAGCAGATTGGTTAAATTTCATAAAACGCTGGGTGATCCAACGAGAATCCGCATTCTTGCCCTGTTGCGGCACAGTCCGATGCATGGTCAGGCGATAGCCGGAAAGCTTGGATTAAAGCCGCCGACGATCACCCATCATATGGCCAAGCTTCGTGACATCGGTTTGGTTAAAGAGAAACGTGAAAAGAATACAATTTATTTTTCATTAAATGTTAAAAATCTTGAAAATAGTGCTCTTGCTATCGTTAATATGGTTACTGAACCATCCAAAAACGATGAGCTGAAAACTAATGAATCGGAACGGAACCGGGTTATTAATAATTTCTTTACCCTGGATGGGAAGTTAAAACAGCTCCCGGCCCAGCGCAAAAAGAAAATTGTCGCACTTGCACACATTGTTAAAGGACTGGAAATGGGTGTTACCTATGATGAAAGGGAAATCAATCATTACCTGGCACAATTCCATGAGGATTATGCAACATTAAGAAGAGAATTGGTAATGAACCACTTTGTGTACCGCGAAAATAATCAGTATGAAATGAATCCACCAGAACTGTGGATTGTCAACTAAAGTACAAATTTTTTTGGCAATCTAATTAGATGGTTAACTAATTGGATGTTTATAAAAATCGTAAGCAGGTGATTTTGTGACCAGTGTATTGCAGATATTCCAGCATGAGAAGCACTATCTAAGGCTCTTTTTGGCGGGGATTATCAATGGGATTGGGGATCGTTTTAGCCAGGTTGCCTTATTGGCCCTGCTGCTGGAATTGACAGGTTCAGGATTTGCTGTAGGTGCTGCTCTGGCCATCCGTGTCGTACCTTTTTTACTGTTCGGTCCGTACGGGGGGTTGCTGGCAGACCGGCTTTCAAGAAAGAAAATCTTGATTATAACGGACTTATCGAGAATTGCTTTTGCCATATCTTTTGTATTTGTAAATGACGAGACTCATATTTGGCTGATTTATCTAAGCACATTTGTTTTAGGAGCAGGGGAAGCGATCTATGCCCCGGCACGAAAGTCCTTGATTCCACTGCTGGTCAAGAAAGACACCATCATCAAAATCAATAGTTTAGAACAGATTATGCTTGGCTTAGTTTTAATCGGAGGTTCATTTTCCGGAGGCATTGTTACCTATTTCTTTGGCCCGGATATGGCGTTTTGGTTAAATGGCATATCCTTTTTACTCGCTGCTGTTATCCTCCTTCCTCTTTCGGTAATCCAAAAAAGTGAGCATGCACGAGGTAACAATAAACAAAGGGCTGGGTCTGATGCATTCTATTCTATCAAAACGATCAGAAAATTAATGCTTGCCTCGAGCCCGTTCTATATTGTTTGTCTCTTTGAAATGATCGTGCCGGTTTTTAACGGGATTGATAATGTACTCATTAGTGTCTATGCAGTTCAGGAGTTCGGACTTGGAAACATGGGAGTCGGTTTTTTTTATGGAGCTATCGGGCTCGGTTTGGTGCTCAGTTTTATCGTAACGCAGCGTATTCATCAGCATCTTTTAATTTCCGGTTTGGCAGCTTTACTGGCGGAAGGCATATTTATCGTTATATTGAGCAAGATCCATATTGCGCTTATTGCTTTTCTTACTTATGTGCTGATCTCTTTTGTATCGGGTATTGGAAATGCCTGCATCGACTCGATTGTTATGAAGGAAACACCTCAGGAACACCTGGGCCTCGTGTTCGGATTACTGACTGCAATCTCTAATACATTAATTGGATTATCCATGTTTGGGTCAGGCCTCCTTCTAGAAGCAGTCGATAATCGAACACTCGGTTTTATTGGAGGTCTGGCATTTGTACTTACGGCCTTATTCCTGTTTGTGGTATATTCATTAAAACAAAAGACTTTTGTATGTAGAAAAAAGGAGCATTGCTGAAATATCCCTCTTCTCAATGTTATCAGCCTTATCGATAGTTTATAGTTAAAAAATTAAAAGGTTTTTCAAGCCTATTTTTTTGTCATATGGCTGTTAGATAAGTTTATGAATGAGTTATTCCCACATAAAAAAGTACGATAAGTTGGATATTTGGAGGGTTTATTATTCTCGATCTATTTGTCGATAAATAAATAAGCAGACCCATGAAAAGGGAGATACAGATGGAAGATGAACGAATCAGAATTTTTGATGACAATCGAAGACCAATCGGTGTTGCTACACGGGAAGAAGTTCATAAACTTGACACTGGCATGAAACATTTCATTGCTGGTTTGTCAGTAAAGAAGAGGATGTCGACTACATTTATTTTCAAATTCGCAGTCAGAAAAAAAAGGATTATCCAAACCTTTTAGATATTACCGCCGCCGTTCATTTATTAGCCGATGAATTAATTTTTGATGGAATAAGAGAGGTTAAAGAAGAACTCGGTATTGACGTAGCCTTTGACGAACTCGTGCCATTGGATGTAATAGAGTATAGCGTTGTAAGAGATGACTTTATCGATAAAGAATTAGCTAACGTGTTTTTATATCAATCTCAAAATAGAACGGAAGACATTGAACTTCAACCAGAAGAAGTGTCAGGGATTGTGAGAGCCGAGTTTGATGACTTCAAAAAACTCTGTTTTGGGCGGATAAATGAGATCAAAGTGCAAGGATTTGAAATCGATGCAGTTGGAAAAAAGGCCACAATTAACAAGTCTGTCAGTAAGAATGAATTTGTGCCGCATGGGCCTTCTTATTATGAAAACATCTTAGGACTGATTGGTGAGAATATATAGGACTGTTCTAACCAAAATAAAGAGACAATCTAATATTCGGCTGCCGCAGATTTTGGTTACGGTTTTTCAGCTCCGCGTTTATCAAGTTCACCTAATAAACGGCGATACTGTTCAATTGGCATTTTCCCTAAAATGTATTCTGTTTTTAGAAAATCCAGTAATACATTAGCATGTTTGGGAACTTGGGATTTAGTCAAAATAAATTGAGCAATTAAATTTTCTAATGTCATTTATCAATCTCCTAACAAAGTGATAATGATTTCAACAAGAAATATATCACATATTTTAGGAATGGGAATTTTTTAGAATTTTTGAACTTGCGACAAATACTTACAAATTGCATTCTGCATAGCATTTGTATAGGGAAAATCGGTTTCAAGAAGGGATCAAGGGAATGGGCACTTTCAATTGGATTGTTTTTCTATGGCAAGTAACATTTGTGATTTCGGTCCTTTTGTTTTTCTATGGTTTGTATAAAAAATCGTGGGTCTCCCTTTTCTTTAGCTTTGTGACTTTTCTTCCGATTGCTTATTATTTCATCGGAACTGAGAATGGATGGAGGATAGCGGGATTCGTACCTGTTTTGCTTCTTGTTCTTACAGTAAATTTTTGGCGGACACAAAGAAAGGCTAAATCCAATGTGCAAGGTTGAAAAAAATGGGTTCAAACTGTCCAATAAAAAAGTCAAACACTGAATTCATGATTGATTAAACAAGAAACTGGTACTCCAATGGCGACAATTAATACGCCGACAAAATAAACAGGGAGGTTGTCTGCAAAACCAAGGAATAAAATCCCTGCACACCAAACGACTGAACCGATTAAATAAATCTTCAGGGTGAGTTTTTCCCACATTAATGGAATCAGCACAAAGGCCCTCCGTACAATTCTAAAAGCAGACTATACCATTGCCTTCCACCTGGTAAGGTCTCAATAAGCTGTACTAATAACCCAACTTGCCATACCCATGTATTATAGAAAACCATTTATAAGTGAAATTTAATTCTTCTATAAAAAAGCTGCCTTATTCGGAAGGCAGCTTAATATAGCCCCCGGGCGTTTTCGAGCTCCGGTTTATTTTCCATGGAATCTGATTGGACGATCAGTGTCCGGGTTGGGAAGGCAATTGATACATTCTCTTCTTCTAAGATCTCCATGATTTGAAAGTTGATGTCTTCCTTGATGTTTAAGTGCCCTGCAAAATCTGTTAGGTTAGTGAAGAAGTATAGGTACACGTCAAGACTTGAATCATTGAACTGGTCAAACTTAACGAGAATCGTATCGGGATGGATTTGGTCATGACGGATAAGCATGTCTTCAATCCGGGTGATTACCTGTTCCAGTTTCTTTTTGGGAGTGTCATAGGATAATCCCAAGTGAAAGGCGATCTGGCGTTTGCCCATTTTTGACCAGTTAATAATCGGTTCATTCGATAAGGTAGAGTTTGGGACCGTTACTAATGCCTGAGCAAAGGTACGTATTTTGGTGCTGCGGAAGGTGATATCTTCAACGGTTCCTTCGACACTGGGTGTCTTAATCCAGTCCCCGATCGTGAAGGGCTTTTCGGTGACAATGACGATCCCGCCAAACAGGTTGCTCAATGTTTCTTTAGCTGCCAGGGCAAAAGCCAAACCGCCAAGACCTAATCCCGCCACGAATCCGTTTACGTTAAAGCCCCATTCTTCGGCAATAATACTAACGGCTAGTGCAAAGATGATAACATTTATTATCTTTGTAATAAAAGGCATGATTATTTGGTCGACATCCATGTCTAACTTTTTAATGATTTTCGGAAACAAAAGCGTTGCTATAGAACTTAGATTCATCAAACTCCAAGAAGCCAAAACGATGAATGTTGAGCGAAACAGCTTTTTTTCAGTTGTATCAGAAATAGGCTCAAACGGAAAATAATGCAGCGCTATAAAGATGCCAATTAAGACGATCAGCCAGCGGAATGGTTTTTCCAAAGCCAGCATAATATTGGCGGCTGTGTTGATGTTTCTTCTTTCCGCAAAGCGCAGAAAGAATTTGAATACATATGTAGTGAAAACCTTCCGTAATCCGATAAATAAAGCAAAAACACCAACTGAAATACCTAAATGCAACCAGCCATCTACTGTTAAGAAATCTGTGAACAAATGTGAAACCTCCTGCAAGAATGTAATACTCCTAGATTCATTAGGATAACAAATTAACGGAAACGGTGCTACTGAAACCATCTGGAAAATATCGATTAATTTTCAGTCTGTTCCTAAAAGCGAACTGAATTTATGAATCTGTTATGAAGTACTCTCTCCATTCATATTATGAAAGAACAAAGAGATAAGGGGGAGAGAGTATGGCACACATCTATTCCAAGGGCTGGTTCATCAGGCAGCTAAGAGATGCGGGAATGACGAGGCATCCGATCGAGGGGCGAAAGCTGAAGCTCTATAAAACATATGTGCTCCGCAATCTTTACGCAGAGTTTATCGAAGGTCAGCAATAAATAAGGCGCGGGCTGCCTGGAAAGATATGATTGAGAAGCAGCGATTTACTTGACCACCGAAATCTCTTGCATTGTATCTAACAGAAGGGTCCCGCACTTTCTTTTTGTTCTTGGTTCGAATATAGAGAAAAATTTCACTGGATGATAATTACAAGACATCAAGATATGTTACTATAATAATGAGAAATATGGAATATACTGATTTTCGCAGTTTCTGTATGGAGGTTTTATGGTCAAATCGAAATTGTTTGCAGAAGTGTTCTATCAATCGAGAATCCCACAGGTTATCTGTGATTTAAAATACAGGAAACCATTTTATTTTATTCAGCAAAGGAACTAAAAAACCTGGCGCTCAGGGACTTTTCCTTGCCGGAGGATAATGAGAATGATGATCTGCTCTTTAATGAACTGATGGAGGGAAAAAGAAAGGATTATGAAGTTGTAAAGAGATATATTACCAGGGACGGACAAGTCAAGACAGCGATACTAAACATGTCTTATATTCATGATTCCCTAACGGGCGACAATTTTTACCTTGGGCAGTTGATTGATTTGACTGAAAAGCTATTGATCGAACAGACATTGCGCAAACGGGAAGAAAAGTACCGGTTGCTTGCAGAGCATTCTTCGGATATGATCATCCTCCATAAGCCCGACAGTACCTATCTTTATATTTCCCCTTCGATCAAGGGGATATTAGGATATGAAGCGGAGGAGCTGCTCGGTAGAAAACCGCACGACTTCATTCACCCGGATGACCTGAATGTCGTCCGAAGAAACTATCAAAAAGTAATCTCTGAATTGATACCAATAAGAGGAACCTATCGCTGCAAGAAAAAAGACGGGGATTACGTATGGCTGGAAACGGGACTGAAAGCGGTTTTGGATGAAGAAAGCGGGCAGGTCAGGGAGCTCATCTCTATCTCAAGGGATGTCCAGCAACGGATGGAAACGGATGAATTGCTCCGCAAATCGGAAAAACTGGCCGTCATCGGTCAGATGGCTGCTGCAGTCGCTCATGAAATACGTAACCCGTTAACGCCAATTAAAGGTTTCATGCAGCTATTGTCTTCAGGCTTACAGAATTATAACCCAGCCTACACAGCTATCATTTTAAATGAATTGAATAGAATCGAAACCATTATTACTGAGTTTTTATCGATGGCAAAGCCGCATAGTGAAAAAATGCAAGTTCTTAAGATTGATGATATCGTCAAACAGGTCGTCCAGCTTGTACGTGCTGAAGCGCTCTTTAACAATAAGGAAATTACCCTTGAAACCGCAGAAGTGCCAGGGATAATCGGGGACGAGAACTCTTTGAAACAGGTATTTGTTAATATTATTCAAAATGCCCTTGATGCAATCGATGAAAACGGAATTGTCCATGTCACGATATTTTCGGAGAAGGATTTTATTTGTGTCGAAATTCGGGACAATGGCTGCGGTGTCCCTAAAGAACTCTTGCCAAAGTTAGGCGAACCGTTTTACTCTACCAAAGAGAAAGGGACCGGCCTGGGATTAATGACCTCCTATCAAATCATCGAAAATCATAAAGGACAAATCAACATCGAAAGCACAGAGGGGATTGGCACAAAGGTTTCAATCATGCTTCCCCCGCATTTTGGATAAATAGAGGATGGGATTTTTCACGATAACGGGCCGGCGCTTATGCTCCGGCCCGTTGATTATGCTTCCATCAGATGTTCGGAATCGTCCTGGCTGTGGTTCTGTCTTAAAATGTACAGGTTATACAGATCCTTCGGGATTTCATATAAATCAAAGATTTCGCCATTCTGGTTCGGTTTATCATACAGATTTTGGCGGGTTTCGTTTACTTTGATCGCATAAGGCAGTTTTTCTGCCGCATGAATAGAGCGGAGATTTTGCTTGCGGATTCTCATGAATATCGATTCGATGTCAAGCTCGAAAAAGAGTTCATTGAAAAAAGCTTCCTTGGCCGGTGAGTTATAACCTTTTCCGTGGTAAGCCTTTCCAAGCCATGTGCCCAGAAATCCAGCTTTATCTTCTATGTCATACAATGAAATCGTGCCAATCGGCGAGCCCCATTCATCTGTAATCGTCCGGGAAATTAATTCTCCCACTTCTTCTGCTTCAATCGTTTGCTTTGTTACAAATAGATATTCCTCATATGAATCGGTTTTATGCCGCACAAAAGGGAAGACATCTGGATGCTTCATTAACTCATAAAGAGGATTACAATCTGCCAATTCTCTCTTTTTTAACATTTCCTTCCCTCCGTCTTGAGGGCAGTCTTCATGCGTTCTCTCTGCCCACCACGAAATTTTTCAAGTCATGCATCAAAAAATTTCGGGGTGGGAATCGAACCCACTAGAACCGGAAACCGGTGGCGCACCATTTGCCTTCCCTATTTTTATTTCAAGAAAAGCGGAAGCGCCTTGTTCAGCCCCCTCGAGAAGCTAGGCGCTGGCAGAATAAAATCATCACGCCCTGTGGCGACGTCGGCACTGGACAGTAAGAAAAGTCAAGTCTCCTCTGAAAGAAAAAATAACTCTTACGAACGTATAATACTAAAAAAAAAGCAAATTGAAAATAGGTTTTTTAAGCTTTTTTTTCGTCAAATTCCTACTTTTTTTCGAGCACAATTTGGCCGTTTGTCATCGTCAGCGATGGCTTTGCTTGAAATCATTAAAAGGGTTGTGCGGCATCACCAAATCGTCCTTTCCAGGTTCTTTTGCTTTGTATCTGTGATTGCTTAAAATACCCCGGTTACCTGAAGCAGCAAAATCAGGCTGCCGAGGGCCCAAACATACACCGAAAAAATTTTCAGTGATTTTTTTTGGAGGAAACCGATCATCCAGACGACGGCGATATAACCGAAAATAGCGGCAGAAAGGGTTGCAACAAGCAAGGAAGAGAAGGAAATATACTCCACATTTCCGCTCAGGACGGACTTCATTTGAAACACGATCCCTCCTGTAATCGCTGGAATTGACAGCAAGAAAGAAAAATACGCGGCCGTTGACCGATCCAGTTTGCAGAACAGGCCAGCCGCGATTGTAAGACCAGAGCGTGACAGGGCTGGCATGATCGCTGCTGCTTGAAAGGTACCGATTATGAAAGCATCCTTGACGGAAATGTCCTGAATTGATTTGCGGCCGGATTTAATGCCATCCGCAAACCAGAGGATAAAACCAGTAACAAGGAACTCCCAGCCAATAGTCACTCCTGTTTTTGACAACTCGTCAAACCAATCACTCAGTAATACACCTGCAAAAACCGCGGGGATCGTACCGGCAATAAGCAGCAGTGTCAATTTCGAAAAAGGCTTTTTGATCAGCGAAAATAATTCCGCTTTATAAACAACGATCAGTGCCAGCAGCGTCCCGATATGGAGCATCGTATCCAAAAAAATGCCTGCCTCGTCCAAATTAAACATATGGCGCCCCAAATATAAGTGCCCCGTGCTTGATATCGGCAGAAATTCGGTCAGGCCCTGAATCAAACCGAGAACGAACGCTTGCAATTCACTTAGCAAAATTTCACCTCTTTTCACATAAAGGACAGTCAGTTAACACAAATGTATGCATGTAAAAGATGAAAATGTGCAAAAACCAAGGGAATTTTATTTAAATGAAACGAGTTCTGCGGACATACATATAGTAAAGAGGAAGTGAAAGGAGAGGGCATTTCTATGTTAAACAAAGATGAAAAGTTACTGGCCGCACTCATCTATATCGCTAGCTTTTTTACGGCTTTTATAGGGCCGCTGATTATCTGGCTGATTAAAAAAGAAGAATCCAGCTTTATCGATTTTCATGGAAGGGAATATTTGAATTTCCTGATTTCCTATACGATATACGGGATCGTGGCAACAGTCTTGTGCTTTGTGGTCATCGGTTTCTTGATACTGCCAGTCCTCGGCCTTGCCGGTGTCATTTTCACGATCATTGCCGCGGTCAAAGCTTATGAAGGAAAAGAGTACCGTATTCCGCTGATTTTCCGCATTATATAATCCTTGTAGACATAAACGGAAAACAGCAATACCCTGCCAAACTGGTTGGCAGGGCTATTTCTGTTTCAGCATTATTTTTTCTTGATTTCTTCGTATTTTTGAAACCACTCAGGAAAGACCTTTTTAAAGGCAACAGGCCTGAACGAATCTTTAGTCACAATAATATGTGTGGTTGTTCCTTCTGCACAAACCTCATCTTTTCCGTTCACGATTTCAAAACCGTATACCGTGCGCAGTCCGGGATTTTCTTCGATCCACGTTTTTACAAAAACCCTGTCTCCAAGAGTGATCGACTTTTTATAAGTGATTTCCAGGTTATAAACAGGTGCATAATAGCCGGCTTTTTCCATTTCGAGATAATCGTAGCCCGCATCCTCGATTAGCTGCGTTCTGCCAAACTCGAGCCATTTCACATAATTGCCGTGATAGATGACTCCCATCATATCTGTATCTGCATAAGAAATCTGGATTTCCTTCGTCGCTATGTAAAAATCATTCATTGTCCTTTTCCTTTCCATTCAATATATGCTCAATGATATCACAAGTTGGAAACGTCACTGGATTGATAGAATCTGCAAATTTTATCAGGAATATTATGGCTGCCCATTCTATTCATTTCGAAAAGGAATATGCTTAAGTAAGCAGAAACTTTCAGTAGACAGATTTTCATGAAAAATGATAGAACCCACCATATAGATAACAACAAAGGAGTAGAAGATGAATATCCGTACTTATTATGAGAGAACCGCCAGAAGGTGCTTTCATGTCTCCTGGCTCACACTAATTATTGCCGTTATCTTTTTCGTCCTCCATGTTTGTAATGTATTTGAAGGAAATATCATTGCTATAACCCTTCCTTTTTTATTTTTGAGCATTGCACAATTCTGCGTTTCGCGGACTTATGAAAACAGAATGAAAGATTTGCCGCCCGACAACGTCATGATGACCAATGTTTCTCCGCTAGCAACAAAAGATGTCTTACTGACATTCCTGCCGGCGCCGACATTAAGGGTGCTTCTATTTCACCCGAACGGTTCCTTGCTTGGCGAAATAAGAGATCTAAATATGCACTGGTTTATGTGGATGATACCAAATTCCTTTTCGCTGGTTTTGCCAAAGCGATATCTGTTAACCAATGGAGAAGGTGAGGTGCTCGCTGAGTATAAGATGAAATGGGGCATCAAAACTGTCATTTATATGAAGGATAATACTGGGAGGCTGGTTGGTCATTATAGAGAAAGCTTAAAGGAATCGATCATCCGTTTGAAAGGAATGATTTACACGGCAGAAGGACAGGCTTGGATGCCCATAAACGTGGGCGGGCTGCTCCATAACTTTGATATCGAAACAGAAGGAGGCAAACACATTGTCTCCTTACGGAAAGGATGGATGCCTCTAGAATGGGGCACTAGATTCAAGGAAATGAACACACCGATTCTTAGCTTTGATGATCAGGCAAAAGTTGAAGAAAAAATTGCCGTTTTCGGTTTTTGTGCTTCTGCCTTCCATCACCGATCCAACTAAATGCAAGTTTTCGTTAAGCAATCGAATCGAATATCTGCTATAATTTTAAACAATTAGAAAGGTGTGAGCACTGACATACAAGGAGCTTCGCTTTTCTAAAAATACATATAATTGTGGTGATGAAAATGGCGTTGCTTACTGACATTCTCGAGTTTAATGACAGATTTGTACAAGAAGAAGAATTTGGCAAATATCAAACAGATAAATACCCTGAAAAAAAGATGGTTGTGTTGAGCTGTATGGATACAAGGCTGGTCGAATTGCTTCCGAAAGCCATGAACCTAAAAAACGGGGATATGAAACATGTAAAAACCGCGGGAGCTATCCTGACGGATCCGTTTGGAAGCGCGATGCAAAGCATCCTTGTCGCGATATATGAACTGAAAGCGGACGAGGTATTTGTTGTAGGGCACCATGATTGCGGCATGTCTTCCATTAATCCCGATGCTATGCTTGAAAAAATGACGAAGCGGGGCATATCTTCTGAAACGATTAAAACCCTCAAAAATTCTGGAATTGACTTAAATATTTGGCTGCAAGGTTTTGATGATGTGTCAGAAAGCGTGAAAAACAGTGTCCAAACGATCAAGAATCACCCGTTAATTCCGGAAGATGTACCGGTCCACGGCCTCGTCATTTCGCCTGAAACGGGAAAACTGGATCTGGTTGTTAATGGTTATCCAAAGCAGGAAACAAAATAACTGTCCTTCCTCGAGGTAATGAAGGACCAAATAAGGAAAATGAGCGAGGGAAAAGTCCTTCATCGGGGCTATGAAGGACCAAATAAGGAAAATGAGCGAGGGAAAAGTCCTTCATCGGGGCTATGAAGGACCAAATAAGGAAAATGAGCGAGGGAAAAGTCCTTCATCGGGGCTATAAAGGACCAAATAAGGAAAATGAGCGAGGGAAAAGTCCTTCATCGGGGCTATGAAGGACCAAGTAAGGAAAATGAGCGAGGGAAAAGTCCTTCATCGGGGTGATGAAGGCGGAGGCCGACTCGAGAAAGTCGTTTACAACGACTTTTTGAGTCAGCCTGTTTTAATGGAAAGAAGTTTGATGTTGTTAATACTCGCTAATCTTTTTTTCTGTAAAAATTTGAGGATAAAAGTAATGAAATTCCAATTGTTACATAAACAATAGCAATAGATCAACAGATTTATTTAACAGAGCCAAATAAAAAAAACTGCGGGATTTCTGAATGAAAGCACTCCTTTATTGGAAACTTGATATTGAAAGAATTTTTGTTACAATCACATAGTGTGGTTTGTCACTGAAACAAACGGGTGGGCGAGGGATACAATTAAATAAGGACACAACATGAACAAGTCATTTTTGGAAAAAACATTTTTGCTATCCGAAAGCGGATCGACCGTAAAGCGTGAGATCCTTGCCGGATCTGTCAGCTATTTCACGATTGTTTATATCGTAGCCGTTAACTCGATGATTCTGTCAGAAGCTGGTTTACCGCTTGACGGAGCGATCCTTGCGACCATCTTGCTTTCGGCGATTAGCTGCATCCTGGTTGGGTTTTGGGCCAATGTGCCGATTATCCTTGTACCCGGAATGGGAATCAATGCGCTGTTTGCCTATACGATGGTTGGCAGCATGGGATTGTCCTGGCAATCGGCGCTCGGTGCTGTCTTTGTATCAGGGATCATTTTTCTTCTTATCGCATTCAGTCCTTTTTCAAGGGTGCTCAACGAATCGATCCCTGCCTCGCTTAAAGAAGCCATTACCGTTGGACTGGGCTTATTTTTAATGTTTCTCGGGCTGGAAAAAGGCGGCTTGATTACAAGAGGGGATACATCGATAATAGCTCTTGGCGATCTTGGTGACCCCGATGTGATCGTTTCTGTTTTGACTTTGCTGGTTGCACTGGCCTTGTTTATCAGAAACGTACAGGGCGGCTTTTTGATTACGATACTAGCAGGCTGCATTATTGCTCTTTTGTTTGGAATGATCGATTTTTCGGTGATGTCATTTGGCGGTCTTGAGATCGGAGCATATAAAGATGTTTTCTTTTCGATGTCCTTTAAAGAAATCGGAACATTCGAGTTCTGGATGGCTGTATTTTCGATGTCAATGGTCCTTGTTTTTGAAAATATCGGGCTTGTTCAGGGATTCGTTAACAGCATTAACCGCCCCGAACGATTTCAAAAGGCATTCCGGGCAACCGGTTTATCTGTTTTCTTATCCGGAATTTTCGGTTCAAGTCCTACTGTTGCAACGGTAGAAACAGCAGCCGGGATTGCTTCTGGAGGCCGGACCGGATTCACTTCGGTTGTCACCGGGATTCTATTCATCATGTCCTTGCTGTTTATTCCGCTGATTAAGATCATCCCGGACAGCGCGATTGCTCCGATCTTGATCATTATCGGAATGTTAATGCTTGAAAAAATCAAGCATCTCGATTTCAGTGATTTATCTGAAAGCATTCCGGCAATCCTGATCATCGTGATGATTCCATTCACATCAAGCATTGCCGACGGAATGGCCGTTGGATTTATAGTGTATCCTTTCTTGAAGCTTATTCTTGGCAAGGCAAAACAGGTTTCAATTGTGTTGTATATAATAGCGGCACTTTTTTTAGCCTACTTTGTTTTACAGGTATAAGCTAAAGTAAAGAAAGTTGTTCTAGTAGATGTCCGTGCTATAGTACGGAATTGTTTACAAGGAATGGCTTTTTTTGCGTTGTTTATTTCATCTACATGGCCACAACTCCTTTAAGGGTGCAATATCTTTATTAGAATAGTATAATAACCTGCAAACTGTTATAATCTAAAAAAGATTGCAGGGACATAGGAGAAGTGATTTGCGTGAATGTAGAATTGTTAAAATGCCACGGATCGGGAAATGACTTTTTAATAATCGATGAACTAACAAAGGATATCTCCTTTACGGAAGAGGATCGGAAGAATCTTGCGTTGGCTCTTTGTAACCGGAACAACACACTTGGCGCAGATGGAATTCTTTTTGTGATGAAAAGTGAAACATGCGATGCGAGAATGCGCGTTTTTAATGCAGATGGCTCAGAGGCATCGATGTGTGGGAATGGCCTCCGCTGTGTAGCACGTTTTGTCGATGAAATGCTTGGCAGAGACAATTTGGTAATCGAAACGATGAAAGCGAATCTTGCAGTGGGGAAGACAGAAGATATTTATCAGGGCATTCCTACTTATATGGTGGAAATCTCACCGGTATCTTTCCATGTGAAAGACCTGCCGCTTGAAATGGAAAACGAGACGCTGCTGAACGGCAGGCTTCCTGGACTTTCCAATTCGCTTTCATTTACAGCGCTTGCTGTCCCGAATCCACATTTGATTTCGATTGTAACGGAAGAAGTTCTCGCTTCCGACGTCCAGGAAACTCTGGCGAAGGAAGTGAATGGACCCAATCATTTATTTCCTGATGGTGTCAACGTGAGTTTCGTTAAGCCGATCGAGAAGGGGCATATTTTTGTCCGCACCTTTGAAAGAGGCGTTGGTTTCACGAATGCCTGTGGAACCGCGATGTCGGCTTCAAGCATTGTCACCTGTCTGAACGGCCTGAATGAACCGGAAAAAGAAATTTCTGTTTATAATGACGGCGGGCAGGTAAAATGTATTGTTCGTCATGACCAGGAAAAAGAGCAATATAAGATTGATTTAATTGGCAATGGAACCTATGAATACAAAGCAGCAATTGACATCGATCTCGGTGATGAACAGAATTTTAAAGTGACCAATCAAGAAAAATTCGAAAATGAAATAAGCGTATATTCCGCATTCCAAAAAGAGGTTCAGAATTACTTACGCGATAAGTAATTCTAAAAGCCGGTCCTGCTTAAAGCAGACCGGCTATCTTTTTGTAAATCTATCTCTGCTTTAGAAACCGGATAACTTCCTCGAAAGGCTGTTCATTTCTCGCTTTTTCATATCCGGAAAAAGGGCAGCCAAGGCTTCTGATCCGTTTCGGAACCGTCAAAACAGTGTGATCCTTTATCGATAAATCTCCGGTTACCTCATCCCAGTATAATGGCGTGGCGACACCGGCAAAATCGTTTCCGCGGGCTGAATAAGGGGAGATGATCGTCTTTCCTTCACTATGCTGGACAAAGTCAAGATACAGGCGGTTGTACCTGTTTTTTTTAAGGCGCTCGACGGTAAAATCATCAGGGAATGCGCCTATCAGAAAATCACCAAGAAAGTCGGTGAATATTCGCGTGTCCTGATAGCCGAATGTATCAGCCGGCAAGGGTATATGAATTTGCAGGCCTTTGTTCCCGGAAGTTTTGATAAATGCCTTCATTTTGATGGAATCAAGCACTTTTTTGATCTCAACAGCTGCCTTTACTGCAAGCTGAAATAACTCAGGTGAAGGCGGATCCAAATCAAGAACGATTTCGTCTGGGTCGGTCTTTCCCGCTCTTTGGAATGGTGTATGAAACTCGATTGCTAGTTGATTGCCGAGCCAGATAAGCGTTTGGATATCATTGCATAAAATATAATCATTATCATGCTCAAAATAGGATTTTACGAATTCTGGGGCATACTCCGGACGATTTTTTTGAAAAAAGCGTTCATCGTTCATCGTCCCGTGCGGATATCTGATCGTTGTCAGTCCTTTGTCCGTTAGATGCGGCAGAAACCAGGAAGATACTTCACGCAAATATTGCATGTATTCAATTTTCGTTATCACTTCGTTCCCCGATTTCCAGACAGGCTTATCGGCAGATGTAACCGAAATGCCTGCTGGAAAGGCGAACTGGCTCCCAGTAAACCTTTCCCATGTACATTCCTCTGGTTTAGTTGCTGTTAAAAACTCTTTGAATTGCGATTCGCGCAACTCTGCTTCGTCATACGCATGCAGATAATTGACGGCAAGACAGATCGAGGGATGGATATAAAAATTGTTTTCATCCCCTGAAGAAGCGTTTTGCATAATGATTTGCTGCAGAATTGCTCTTTCCCTTTTGTCAATTCCATTTTTCATTTGCCCGATGTTTACCGGACTGCCGGCTTTGTAGACTGCTAAGGTAAAATAACTGTTTTCTTTATTCATCGCTGAAATAAAGCAGGCAACCGTTCGCCAATTTTTAGTCTTTACCCACTGCGGTGTCCTTTTCCCCTCTTCCCAAAAACTGTTTTCGTGCTTCGCGACTATTCCTTCTCCATCATGCAGGACCACATTTTCGAAAAGCTCGGTAAAGTTTTTATAAACAGGGACATATTGAATGATTGCTTCATTGGCTGGACTCGGAAGAAGCGGAATTTCTAAAAGCCCGCATAGTGTTTCAAGCTGTTTTTTTCGTTCGTGATATTTCACTAAATGGAAGCTCTTTCCTTTATGCATAAGGAGGTCAAAAGCCATAAAACAGACAGGGGAAAGAAGAGATGCCTTTTCAATTGGCTTTTTTATGCGCAAGCGCCCTCTCCACTGAAGATGCATGAAATCCGCTTTTAAAGGGTTGGCAAGCCAGACAAGCTCGCCATCGAATTGAACAGGTAAATGCTTGCTCAGCTTAGGTTTTATCTTATTTACAAAACGTTCGATTTCCGGAAATGCCGGCAACAGATCCTTCCCGTTCCGGCTTGTCAGCTCTACCTTATTTGCTTCAATCACAAGGATGGCCCGGAAGCCGTCATACTTTACTTCATAGCCCCAAGGTTTTCCTTTTGGTGCCGTCTCATGATAGGTGGGAAGCATTGGTTTCATAAAATCACTCTTTCTATCGCAGAATCTTTCGGGATCTCTCTTATGCTTGTCAGGGCCGAGCAGGCGCTTCCGCTATTCTTATTACCAATTGTTTATAGGTGTTATTTTAAAGCGGGAGAGAAAAAATATGCGTATAACTTATTTTAAAGCGAAGAGAAAGAAGGTGAAATTATGCATACGATGTGGAAAGGCAGCATCAGCTTTGGGTTGGTAAATATCCCGATCAAGCTTCATGCAGCCACTGAAAATAAAGACATTTCGCTAAGAACGCTCCATAAGGAATGCCATTCCCCGATTAAGTATGAAAAGGTCTGCCCTGTCTGTGGAAAAGAAGTGGGTAAAGATGATATCGTGCGAGCTTATGAATATGCGAAAGGGAAATTCGTCGTGCTCGAAGATGAGGAATTGGAGCAGTTGCGAAAAGAAAATGAAGATAAAGCTGTCGAAATTGTCGATTTTGTAAAAATGGAAGAAATCGATCCGATCTATTTTAACAAAAGTTATTACATGTCTCCTAATGAAGGCGGTGTTAAAGCATACTCCCTACTTCGGAAGGCCCTTGAGGATTCGAAGAAGGTAGGGATCGCAAAAATTATAATCAGGTCGAAAGAACAGCTTGCCATCATCCGGGTTGTCGAAAATACACTGCTCATGGAAACGATCCATTTCCCTGATGAAGTCCGGCCTTCAGCCGATGTCCCCAATATCCCAACAGGAGAAAATATTACAAAGAAAGAACTCGACACAGCCGTTTTGCTGATTGACCAATTAACGACCGAATTTGAACCGGATAAATATCACGATGAGTATCGGACGGCCCTGTTAGACCTTATCGAATCCAAAAAGACAGGCAAGAAAACCGTTTCTGCCAAAGAAAAGGAGCCGGCTGTTTCCAATGTAACCGATTTAATGGCCGCGTTGCAAGCATCTATCGACAGAACAAAGCCAGCTACCAAGAAAAAAACGACACGAAAAAAACCTGCTTCCAAAAAGAAAGAAGCTTGATTCCTAAAATGAGCCAGAGCGGGCAAAGATCCTTTTCTCCGCTCTAGTTTTTTCACGTTAAGAGGAATTGGATCATCCGGCAAACAGGAAAAGCATAAATTCTTGTTTATTAAAGCAGAATTGAGGTATATTTCTAAAGAAAACCGATTCCTAATAGGTTTTGTCTGGGGTGATTTTGCTGAAATACAAAACAATTATTTACTTTTCATTCATAGCAGTGTTATTGGTCTCTTATATTGTCATATTCATAGGCTTGGTTGAAGAACTGAGAGAAAATGAACTGGACCGGTTTGACAATACGATTATTCAATTTATTCAGGGGCTTATTTCCGACAAGCTGACATCGTTCATGAAATTCCTGACATTCTTCGGATCGATCAGGTGGCTTGGAAGCGCAGTAATCGTGGCTTCGCTTATTTTGGCGGTTTTACATAAAAAAAGGTATGCAATTTTTTTAATAGTTTCTTCCGGGCTAGGATCGATTTTTAATATTGTGTTAAAATCGATTTTTAGAAGAGAAAGACCCGATATATTGCCGATTATTATTGAACACGGATTCAGTTTTCCAAGCGGCCATTCCATGGGTTCGTTTATCTTGTATGGATCGCTGGCCATTGTTCTCGTTAAAGTGTCCAGGCGTCTATATCTTGATTGGATTTGTGTGGGTTTATGCGTAGTGGCAATATTGCTTATCGGAATAAGCAGGATTTATTTAGGAGTTCATTATCCAAGTGATGTCATTGCAGGTTTTGCGGCTGGCGGCGCATGGTTGACCATTTGCGGCCTTGGCTTACGGTACGCCGAGTACACGCTGGCGAAAAAAAGCCATAAAAGGCGGGAACTGTGATGCGAAGGATTTTTTCCAGCTTTTAAGAAAAAGTATAACTTTTTCAATGTGACTGGTGTCTAGCGCAAGCAGCCTAGCCCCGACGAAGACATAAGGGCGTGGCGATCTTAGTCGGCCTCTATGGTCTAGCTAATCATCTGATGGGGAGAAAACCGCTCCCCATCAGATGCTCGTCTTATGCTGGTTGGACTTGTGCAGGATGCGCTGACATCGACGTTTGCCACAGGACGTCGCGGATCTTAGTCGACGTTCCTTTGAACAAAGCGCTTGCGCTTTTCTTAAGTAGTCCACTCATTTTCAGTCTCAGGTAAATAAGTCGTGCAGGCCGGGCACCGCCTCGCTGAAATTGGAATGTCCGAGATACACTCGGGGCATTTTTTCGTAACGGCAGTTTTAGGTTCTGCTTTGTTGTGATAACGATTCACCTGTTTGACAATCAGGAAGATCACGAAGGTAATAATTAAAAAGTTAATGATATTAGTAAGGAAAAGACCGTAATTAATCGTAGCGGCTCCCGCTTCCTGGGCATCGGCAAGCGAACTGTAGTCCTTTCCTGACAAATTAATGTATAGATTGCTAAAATCAACTTTACCGATAATAAGACCAATTGGCGGCATCAATATATCATTCACTGTTGAATCAACAATTTTACTAAAGGCAGCACCGATAACAACGCCTACCGCCAGATCGAGTACATTTCCCCGCATGATGAACTTTTTAAATTCCTTGAACAAGACTGTCCCATTCCTTTCTTTATGCATCAATTTGCAATAATCTGAACTGTTCAATATGAACGCTTGAGAACAATAGATATTTATTGTAGCTTGTATTAGGCCAATTTAACAAATATCAGTTTCCACTCTCTCACACTTTAGTTTAGTATTTTTCAAACAGGAAAATAGGCGAAAAAAAACGCCCTTTTTAAAAGAGCGAAAGAAGAGGAAATCTTACTTTTGGAAATCAATATATAGGCGAACGTGGTAGGATATCAACTATATATTGTGTTTTTATTTTAGCATACCTTTTTTTCTGATGGCAACTATTTTCAGAAGATTTTGTGCTTTAAGTAGTGGTAAAAAAGATAAAAATTAGTACAAAAGTCATTATTTCAGAAAAACAGAACGGGTGTTCGAAAAATAGGCTATATTATGCTATAATAAAGATACGATAGAAGAATCCTTATGGGAGGTCGGCTAGCCCCGGGAAAGGGGGTGATGCTTGTGACCATTTTTGAAGCCTTAATGGCGATGTTTTCCTTTGCAACAGTTGTGATTGCCATTTTGTCTTACCAAAATAAAAAATAGACCTCCCTTGCCAGCAAAAAAATGAGGGAGAGGTCTATTCATACATTATAGGCCGACCCCCCTCTGGAGGGACCCGTCTATCGTAAGGCCGTAAATGCTGCCACATTTACGGCTTTTCTTGTTTTACATATCTATATTTATAATACCACAAGATTTCACATCTGTCACGAAACCGAAAGGCTGGCTGGTAGAAAGCTATCGTCTAGTTTAGTATAATAAAAAGTAAAAATCATTGGAGAAAAGGGGAGAAAGTAATGGCTTTAACTGGTAAAATCATTTCGTTTCAGATAGGGAAACCACAGTTGCGAGTCTTCTCAGGACTTCAGCTTGACACAGCGATGGATAAAAAGATGGTAAAAAGCTCCTTGGTTACAAAGAAAGAAATCAAAGGAGACGGGATAGGCAACAGGAAAAGTCACGGTGGCCCTGACAGGGTGATCTGCTTTTATCCATATGAGCATTATGCGATGTGGGAAGAACTCTGGGGAAGAAAACTGCCTGTGCCGGCTTTTGGCGAGAATATCACGGTCGCCGGAATGAAAGAAAAGCAAGTATACATAGGTGACATCTTCAAAATAGGTGAATGTCTTGTCCAGATTACCCAGGGGCGAATCCCCTGCGCAACGATCTCTTATTTTAATGGCGAGCCTGATTTTTTGAAAAAGGTTATTGAGACATCATTTACCGGCTATTTTGCCAGGGTTCTTGAAGAAGGGACTCTCAATAACAGTGATAGTATCGAACTGGTGCAACGGATGCAGGACAGGGTAAGCGTACTGTATGGAAATGAAGTTTATTTTCACGGCAAGGATGGATTGGAAGGCCTGGATAAATTGCTTGGCGTAACAGAACTTGCTGATGTATGGAAAAGTAAAGCAGAGCAAAGAAGAGATTCGCTGTCAAGTATGTAAAGCACAGTCTGATCTACTCAAATAGCGGCTTGGATAACTTTCTGTTTCCATGTTGTTGGAAAGGTCTGGGCCTTTTTTGTTCGTCAGATATGTTTCTTTCTGCAGATCCCCGTTACACAGACGGTTAACTCAGGTTTTACTTTTTTGAATTTTACCGAAATATCGCGGAAGCCTACATAAAATAAATCCTGCTCAATCTGGAAGGCATGGAAAAATGTCTTTTCGCGGGAGGCATCTTCTTCACGCGGCTGAACGGTGATGGCGATTTTGCCGCCGTCTTTCATCAGTTGATGGATACGCACCAATGATTTCTTTTTATTCTTCCATAATGGATAGTTATTAACCGACAAGACCTTGTCATATCGGTATAACTCTTGATTATAATCCTCGATTTCTCCTTCGTAGAGCTTCAGACGGCCATTGACGATCGCTTTTTCATTTCGGTCATGGGCGTCCTGGACCATGGTGTCCGAAATATCGATGCCATCTATTTTCAGGTTCCGCTGCTTCTGGAACATTTCCTCAATAGCGTATCCGGGGCCAAAACCGACTTCCAATACATAATCGCCCGGTTTGACCGTAAGCCGATCGATTGTCCAGCGATTAATCTTCCGGTTTTCAAAAAACATAATCTTGCCGGCTAATTTGCCCAAAATACCCTCCGGTTTTCGAAACTGCTTTGCGAGTGTTCCAAGCATTTAGGCTCCTCCTCATGGTTATTTCTGATATGTTTATATTCACCAAAATGGAATCTTTGAAACCATGCACAAGATCAACAATTTAAAGGAATAAATATGAAATCTTCAAGAAAGTATTGAAATTCACCTTTTCATCATGTAAAGTAGTAATTATTAAATTTAGAATATGCAAACAACTTTATAGTATCTTATCGAGAGAGGTGGAGGGACTGGCCCTTTGAAGCCTCAGCAACCGGCTTACCGCCAAGGTGCTAAATCCAGCAAGCTAGAGCTTGATAGATGAGGAGAATGTGAAAAAAGGCCTTCTTCTTGAAAGAAGGCCTTTTTTCTCGATAAGAAAATTTCAGGTTTCGACTTGTTACTGTGTCTAGGAGGGGTGCATGATGGATTTTCGTGAGGAAGTAAAGACAAGCATACTAATAGGTGATGGGGCAATGGGCACCCTTTTATATTCAAACGGAATTGATAATTGCTATGAGGAGCTGAACATTAGCGAACCTGAGCGTATTGAAACCATCCATTCGGCCTACTTGGATGCGGGGGCAAACATTCTCCAATCCAATACATATGGTGCAAACTACTATAAACTGAAGCGCTATGGGCTTGAGGATGAGGTAAGCACCATTAATAGAAAAGGAATTTCCATAGCGAGGAAGGCAGCAAAGAAGAAGGCATTCGTTTTTGGAACGATCGGAGCGTCAAGGAGCATCCGTAAATCAGATTTGAGCCTTGAAGAAATTAAAAGAAGCTTCAGGGAGCAACTGTACAGCCAGCTGATGGAACAACCGGATGGTTTGATCTTAGAAACATACTACGATATAGAGGAACTTGAGACGGTGCTGCAACTCGCCCGTAATGAGACAGGGCTGCCGATTATTGCCAATGTGTCGATGCACGAGATCGGCTATTTACAAAATGGGATTCATCTGAATGAAGCATTTCAGAGACTCGGAGAATTGGGAGCCGATGTAGTCGGGGTGAACTGCCGGTTAGGGCCGCATCATATGATACGATCCCTTGAAGAAGTGCCGCTTCCCAAACACGCATACATTGCTGTGTACCCGAATGCAAGCCTGCCTGACTATGTAGACGGACGATTGGTCTATGAAGCGGTGCCCGACTATTTCGGTTCAAGTGCCCTGAAGCTTCGGGAGCAGGGGGCCAGGATTATTGGCGGTTGTTGCGGAACCACTCCAAAACATATTAAAGCAGTGAAACAGGCGCTTGGCGACCTCCAGCCAATCAAAGAGAAAGAAATTAAAGCTCGTCATATTGAAATTATTGAAATAAACGATAATGATACAACAATCGGTCTGCATGAAAAAGCTAAAACAGAAAGAACGATACTTGTGGAATTGGATCCGCCTAAAAAACTAGGGATTGAAACGTTTTTGGCCGGTGCACAGGTGTTGCATGATGCAGGGGTGGATTCAATTACATTGGCTGATAATTCGCTTGCAACGCCAAGAATCAGCAATATAGCAGTCGGTACCATGTTAAAAAACCAAGTCGGTACCAACCCGCTCATCCATATTACCTGCCGCGACCGCAATTTAATCGGTTTGCAGTCACACTTGATGGGCCTGCAAACGCTTGGCTTGGAAGAATTGCTTATCGTGACCGGAGATCCTTCGAAAATCGGTGACTTCCCGGGGGCTACTTCCGTTTATGACCTCTCATCGCTAGATTTAATCAGCCTTGTGAAACAGTTCAATGAGGGCTTGTCCTATTCCGGGCAGAGTCTGGGCAAGCGTTCTAATTTTAAAATTGCAGCCGCCTTCAATCCTAATGTCCGTTATATCCATAAAGCAGTGCAGCGGCTGGAGAAGAAAATCGCATGCGGTGCCCAATCCTTTTTGACCCAGCCAGTATACTCGTTAGACCAAATTGAGGAAGTGTACGAAGCTACGAAGCATTTGCGGACTCCGGTTTTTATCGGAATCATGCCGCTCACAAGCTCCCGGAATGCCGAATTTATTCATAATGAGATACCAGGCATTAAACTTCCTGACGATGTAAGGAGAGCTATGGCAGCAGCGGGAAGCGATCCAGTCAAGGCAAGGACTGAGGGGATTGCGATTGCAAGGAATTTAGTCGATGCGGTGATGGAAAAATTCAAAGGGATTTATTTAATAACGCCATTTTTACGTTACGAAATGACGGCAGAGCTTTCTCAGTATATTAGAAAAATCGACAGCGAACGATTTGCAGAGGTGACAGCACATGACTAAAAGACAGCTTAAGGAACAAATGTTAGAGAAGATCCTCATCCTCGATGGTGCGATGGGGACGATGATTCAGGCAGCCGATCTAAAGCCTGAAGATTTCGGTGGAGAGGAGTTCGAAGGGTGCAATGAATATTTATCAATAACAGCTCCGGAAGTTATTCAATCCATACATGAAGCTTATTTAAAAGCCGGGTCCGATATCATTGAAACAAACACGTTCGGGGCTACCGATATCGTATTGGATGAATACGATTTAGGCTCTTTGGCGTATGAGCTGAACAAAAGATCAGCAGAGCTGGCAAGAGCAGCCTGTGATAAGTATTCTTCAGAAACGTGGCCTAGGTTTGTGGCGGGATCAATGGGGCCGACAACAAAGACCCTATCCGTGACAGGCGGAACAACTTTTGACGTATTATCAGCATCATACGAAGAACAGGCCAGAGGCTTAATCGATGGGGGATGTGACCTGCTCCTTGTTGAAACAAGCCAGGATATGCTGAATGTTAAAGCCGCTTACACCGGAATAAAAAATGCTTTCTCCTTAACAGGGACAGAGCTTCCGATTATCATTTCCGGAACGATTGAACCAATGGGTACGACGCTTGCCGGGCAGTCGATCGAAGCTTTTTACCTATCTTGCGAGCACATGAAGCCGCTCGCCGTCGGTTTGAATTGTGCGACAGGCCCCGAATTCATGACTGACCATATCAGAAGTCTTTCGGAACTATCTGACTCTGGTGTCAGCTGCTACCCGAATGCCGGTCTCCCTGATGAAGAAGGCCATTACCATGAGACACCTGAGTCGCTGGCCGGGAAAATGCTTCAATTCGCGGAAAAAGGCTGGGTGAATATTATCGGCGGCTGCTGTGGAACGACTCCAATGCATATTAAAGAGCTGTCCACTGTGTTACAGGAAATCCGTCCACGCGTGCTGTCGCAAACGACCCATCAGCATGCCGTATCGGGAATTGAGCCGCTTCTATATGATGATTCGATGCGCCCTCTGTTCGTCGGGGAACGGACGAATGTGATCGGTTCACGTAAATTCAAGCAATTAATCCGCGATAAGCATTTCGAGTCTGCAGCGGAGATTGCAAGAGCCCAGGTTAAAAAAGGGGCTCACGTCATTGATATATGTTTGGCAGATCCGGATGATGATGAGTTTGGCAATATGAAAGAGTTCGTCCAGGAGGTTGTCAAAAAGGTAAAGGTGCCGCTGGTGATCGATACAACCGATGAAGCGGTATTAGAAGTAGCTCTAAAGCACTCCCAGGGAAAGGCAATCATCAATTCAATTAATTTGGAGGACGGGGAAGAGCGGTTTGAGAAAATTGTCCCGCTCCTCCATCAATACGGGGGTGCCGTCGTAGTCGGTACGATTGACGAAACGGGCATGGCTGTCGATGCTGAGCGCAAGCTGGAAATCGCTTCACGCTCTGTCGATCTTCTCGTAAATAAATACGGGCTGAACCGGGAAGACCTGATATTTGATCCGCTTGTTTTCCCGGTCGGCACCGGTGACGAGCAGTATATTGGCGCGGCTCTAGAAACGGTAAAAGGAATCCAGGCTATCAAAGAGACGTTCCCGGAATGCTTGACGATTTTAGGCATTTCAAATGTATCATTCGGGCTTCCATCACGGGGAAGAGAAATATTGAATGCTGTGTATTTGTATCACTGTACAAAGGCGGGGCTTGATTATGCGATCGTCAACACTGAGAAGCTTGAACGATTCGCTTCGATCCCCGAAGAAGAAATAAAACTCGCTGAGGCGCTGCTTTTTGAAACATCAAAGGAAACACTGCAGACATTCACCGAGTTTTATCGTGGTAAGAAAGTGGAGAAGAAGGAGAACATTGCCTTGCTGCCTCTAGAGGAAAGGCTGGCTAATTATATCATCGAGGGTACAAAGGAAGGGCTTATAGTCGATCTTCAAGCCGCCCTGCAAAGAGGCGATGAACCGCTTGGAATCATAAACGGTCCGCTTATGGACGGAATGGCTGAGGTGGGCAGATTATTCAATGATAATCAGCTCATTGTCGCGGAGGTACTTCAAAGTGCCGAAGCGATGAAAGCAGCCGTTTCCTATCTTGAGCCCTTGATGGAAAACGAATCCGATAGCGCTAAAAAAGGAAAAGTCTTATTGGCTACGGTGAAAGGGGATGTTCATGATATCGGAAAAAATTTAGTCGATATCATCCTCTCCAATAATGGATATGAAGTGATTGATTTGGGCATCAAAATCAACTCCCAGCAAATTATTGAAGCCGTCCGCGCCCACAAACCGACAGTAGTAGGCCTTTCGGGTTTATTAGTAAAGTCAGCGCAGCAAATGGTACTGACGGCACAGGATTTAAAACAGACTGGTATCGATACACCGATCCTGGTTGGCGGAGCTGCGTTATCGCGAAAGTTTACCGATTTTAAGATAGCTCCAGAATACCAAGGTCCTGTCCTTTACGCCAAAGATGCGATGGATGGATTGGCTACCGCAAATATCCTCCATGACGAGGAAAAAAAGGAAGCGCATTTGGAGGCTTTGAATGCAAAACGAAAGGTTGCTGCAGCCAACGCCGTGGCAGCGGCTCTTATTGTAAAACCTGAAGTAAAGAAATCAGCAGCACCTGTTTTAACCGATGTTCCGGTAAAGAAACCAGCAGACCTAAAACGCCATGTACTTAAGGATTATCCATTTGAAGTTATATTGCCTTATGTCAACAAACAAATGCTGCTTGGGCACCACCTTGGCTTGAAAGGCAAAGTGGATCAGTTATTGAAGCAGGGAGACGAAAGAACTATATCGCTGCATAATTTAACTGATGAACTTGCAGCTTTCCTTAGAGAGAATAAGGATTATTCTTTGAACGGCGTCTATCAGTTTTTTCCTGCCCAGAGTGAGGGCAACAAAGTCCTGGTCTATCATCCTGAAAAAACGGATGAGGTATTGGAGACCTTCGACTTTCCCCGTCAGGAAACCAGTCCTTACCTCTGTTTAGCAGACTATGTCAAATCAGTCTCATCGGGTGAAATGGATTATGTTGGAATGTTTGTCGTGACGGCAGGGAATGGAATCCGCGCTTTAGCAGAACAATGGAAACGTGATGGAGATTTCTTGAAAAGCCATGCTATATCCGCTCTTGCGCTGGAAACGGCGGAAGGCTTTGCCGAACGGATGCACCAGTTGATGAGAGATGCCCTGGGAATTGGTGATTCAATGGAAATGACGATGAAGGAGCGGTTTGCTGCGAAGTATACAGGACAAAGATATTCGTTCGGTTATCCGGCGTGCCCTGATTTGGAAGACCAGGCAAAGCTGTTCCGTTTGCTGAAACCAGAGGAAATCGGCGTCAAGCTGACTGAGGGCTTCATGATGGAACCAGAGGCATCCGTGTCAGCGATTGTCTTTGCGCATCCTGAAGCACGCTATTTCAATGTTAATAAATAAAGAGAAGAAGCGGCTTCCGCTTCTTTTTCTTGTTTGTATAAATGCATTGTTTGACTATAATAAGATATGAAGAAGGAGGCAATGTCATTGAAAGAATTATCCATTGATGAATTTATCCAGAAACCCGATTCCATTGCAATCGATGTACGCTCTCCGATTGAGTTTGAAGAAGGCTCGATTCCCCATGCGAAAAACCTTCCGCTGTTTACAAATGAGGAAAGAACGGAAATAGGCACAATTTATAAACAATCAGGATCAGAAGCGGCAAAATGGAGAGCCATGCAGATCGTCTCTCCAAAGCTTCCTGGCCTGCTTGGTGAAATAAAGAGGGTACAGGAGAGCGGCAAGGAACCTGTCTTGTTTTGCTGGCGAGGCGGCAGCAGAAGCCAATCCATGGCTGCCTTTGCGACTTTGTCAGGCATTGAGGTTTCTAGAATTGCCGGCGGCTACCGCGCTTATCGTGAAAGGATCCTCGAAAAAACACCGGATCTCGTGCAAGGGAAAGCCATTGTCCTTCACGGGATGACCGGGGTCGGCAAAACATTGATTCTCCACGGTCTGAAACAAAAGGGTTACCCTATTCTTGACCTTGAAGGGATTGCGAAACACCGCGGTTCCGTTTTTGGGGATTTTGGAGAAGAAAAGCCGCACAACCAGAAAATTTTTGATTCCTTGCTTTTCGACGGGTTATCATCGATCCAGTCTAAGGACTTTTTTTTAATGGAGGCTGAAAGCAAACGAATCGGCCGTGCTACTCAGCCCGATTTTCTTCTTAAAGCAAAGGAAGAAGGAATTCATATCAGTGTATGTGCATCGATGGAGAAGCGAATCGAGCGCACATACCAGGAATATGTCACCCCGTATAAAGAATGTTCATGGTTTAAAGACAGAGTGTGGGAAAGTCTGCAAAAAATTGAAAGACGAATTAAAAACAAACAAACTTTGGAAAACCTGTATCATGCTGTTAAAAGCGAAAATTATGAACAACTGATCAACATCCTCTTTGTTGATTATTATGACCCCCGTTATTCACATAAAGAAAATTCATATGAGGGTGGGTTTTTCTTTGTGGATGCCGATTCCATCCAGGCGGCGGTTGCAGAAATAGAGAAAATCATTGAGAAAACCGGATTTTCGAAACCAGCGGCGATAGGAATATAGTATATTTTATTATTCATTAAAAAACGATGTACGTTCAAGGGACGACGCACTTCTTGTCAGTCCCTTTTTATTGATAAAGTGGTAAAAAGCACAGCAAATAGTTAAAAAGATGTGGTTTTGTCCTTTTTTCGTGCAATAACCCGTAAATCACCTCCATTTTTCACAATTATTACAGTGATAACCTTTGGATATTTCTTCACAAACATGGTAATATAACATCTGTAAACGTTTTATGCTTAGAATTTTAATAATCTTTTAATAAAATAACTATTTTTGTATAGTTTGCTTAAAATAGTTAAAAAAAAAAGGGCATTACTTATTTTAAGGTAGAACGAAGATATCAAAATTCTACGAACAGTTGGGGGTTTACAGAAATGACCAACAATGATGCTAAGGCATATGACCCATGGAAAGTTTTTTCCGGTCCTAACCTTGGGTACGTCATGGAACAATTCGATTTATACCAAACCAATCCGGATGAAGTCGATCCGGAACTAAAAACTTTTTTTGAAACCTATGGACCTCCATCGGAAGAGATTCTTACGGGAAGCCCACAGACCGGAGCTCCGGTTCAGCAGCAATTGCCTGCTTTAAAGGGCGATTCAATTTCTGTAAAGAAAGTAATGGCTGCAGTAAAGCTAGCTGAGAATATTCGTACATACGGACATCTTGCTGCTGATATTTATCCGTTAAATGAAGTGCCGCTCGATACTGATCTCCTTCATCTGGAAAATTACGGGTTGACAGTTGAAGATTTGAAAAATATATCGGCAGATCTGATTTGGTCGGATGCGCCGGCAAATGTGGAAAACGCTTATGAAGAAATACAATATTTGAAAGAACGCTATACTAAAAAAATTGCTTTTGAATTTTCTCAGGTAAATGATCTTGAGGAAAGAAGATGGCTGAAAGATATGGTTGAATCAGGAAAAATATCTCCGGAGATTTCGACAGAAAAGAAAGCTTTATTATTAAAACGATTAAATGAGGTAGAAGGTTTTGAAAAATTCCTGCATCGTACGTACGTAGGCCAAAAGCGTTTTTCGATTGAAGGTCTTGATGCATTAGTGCCGGTTCTTGATGAAATTATATCAAAAACTGTCCAAAACGGTACACCAGACGTTAACATCGCAATGGCTCACAGGGGACGTTTAAATGTGTTGGCACATGTACTGAGCAAACCTTATGAAGTGGTTTTCTCTGAATTCCAGCATTCCCCTAATACAGATCTAGTCCCTTCTGAGGGTTCAATTGGGATTAACTATGGCTGGACAGGCGACGTAAAATACCATTTAGGACTCGATAAACAAATTACAAAAGAAAACACACAAAAAGCGAGGCTGACCCTTGCAAATAACCCTAGCCATTTGGAAGTAGTCGGTCCGATTGTTGAAGGATATACCCGTGCGGCCCAGGATGACAGAAAGCAATCCGGGTTTCCTAAACAAGACGTTGAAAGGTCGCTTTCTATCTTAATTCATGGTGACGCCGCGTTCCCTGGGGAAGGTATTACAGCTGAAACGCTTAATTTAAGCAGATTAAAAGGTTACCAAGTAGGCGGGGCCATCCATATCATTGCAAATAATACGATCGGTTTTACGACAGAGAGTGAAGATTCACGTTCAACTAAATATGCGAGCGATCCGGCAAAAGGCTTCGAAATTCCGATTGTACATGTCAATGCGGATGATTTGGAAGCATGTTTGGCTGCCGTTTCGCTTGCTCATCAATATCGTACAAAGTTCAAGAAGGACTTTCTGATTGACTTAATCGGCTACAGACGTTTCGGTCATAACGAAATGGATGAACCGCTGGTTACCCAGCCGCAGATGTATGCCCTGGTTCATAAGCACCGTACGGTAAAAGAAATTTATGCGGAAAGACTTCTTCAGGCTGGAGAGATTACCAAAGAAGAAATCGCGGCGATCGAAGAACAGGTAGAGACTAGACTTTCAGAAGCTTATAATAAGGTGTCTGGAATCAAACCAGAGGAACCCCATGAATTGAATCCTCCGGAAACGGTTGGACATGGACTGCCAAAACTTGATACCGCCGTTTCAACAGAAGAGTTGACAGCAATTAATGAAAACTTATTGAAATGGCCTGAAGGCTTTACCGTTAATAAAAAGCTTGGACGCATCCTATCCCGCCGTCTTGATTCCTTTGGCGATAATGGAAAAATTGATTGGGCCCATGCTGAAATAATGGCGTTTGCTTCTATATTGATAGATGGAACCCCAATTCGGTTAACAGGGCAGGATTCTGAACGCGGAACATTTGCACAGCGTAATATCGTACTTCATGACAGTGAAAATGGGAAGACATATTCCCCGCTTCATACGCTGGAGAATGTCAATGCTTCCTTTGCCGTGCATAACAGCCCATTAACTGAAACCGCTGTTCTTGGATTCGAATACGGCTATAATGTGTTCGCACCAGAAACACTGGTACTCTGGGAAGCTCAATTCGGCGATTTTGCGAATACAGGACAGGTTATTTTTGATCAATTCATCTCTGCAGGACGCGCTAAATGGGGCCAAAAATCAGGTCTTGTGATGTTGCTCCCACATGGCTATGAGGGCCAGGGTCCAGAACACTCAAGCGCCCGTCTCGAACGGTACTTATCACTGGCTGCGGAAAATAACTGGACTGTCGCAAACCTGAGCTCGGCGGCACAGTACTTCCATATTCTCAGAAGACAGGCAAAAATCCTCGAGCTGGATGAAGTACGCCCGCTTGTGATCATGACTCCGAAGAGTATGCTTCGAAATCAATCCATGGCATCCGGGGTTTCTGAATTCAGCGAAGGAGAATTCCAATCAATCATTGAAACGCCTGGCGGAAAACCGGAAGCAGTAGAACGGGTGGTTTTCTGTACGGGTAAAATTGCTGTGGAATTGAGAGAAAAGGCAGCTTCTGAGAAAGATCTTGAGTGGTTGAAAATCATAAGTATCGAAGAAATATATCCGTTCCCGTTTAAAGGAATTTGCGATCTGCTTAATAAATATCCAAACTTAAAAGAAGTTGTCTGGGTTCAAGAAGAGCCTAAAAATATGGGGGCATGGTCCTTCGTTGAACCAAGAATAAATGCTGCGGCACCAAATGGGCTGACTGTTTCTTATTTTGGCAGAAAACGCAGATCCAGTCCTGCGGAAGGAGATCCACTAGTTCATAAGATGGATCAGCAACGAATCATGAATGAAGCAATTACGAAGACGATGGAGGGGGAAAAGTAAGATGGCTGAAGTAAAAGTGCCAGAATTAGCGGAATCGATATCCGAAGGAACCGTCGCCCAATGGTTGAAACAAGCTGGCGAACATGTAGAAAAAGGCGACTATATCCTTGAACTTGAAACAGATAAAGTAAATGTTGAAATCATCTCTGATCATTCAGGTACAATAAAGGAACTTCTTGCTGAAGAAGGAGATACGGTTCAAGTTGGACAGGCAATTGCAGTTGTAGATGAAAGCGGCACAGCAGGTGGAGCGGCTCCTCAGGCGGAAGCCCCAAAGCAAGCAGAACCAGCTCAACAGGAAAAAGCACCTAAAGCGGCAGAAAAGGCTGCACCGGCACCAAGTGATACTAAACAAGCTGAAGCGAAAGAAGAAGTGGAAAATTCAAACGGACAAAAAACGATCGCTTCCCCGGCTGCCAGAAAGCTTGCACGTGAAAAGGGAATTGATTTAAGCGAGATTGCTGTTACGGACCCTCTTGGCAGAGTACGCAAGCAAGACGTGGAGGCAGCAAGCAAGGCGCCAGCTCAGCAGAAGGCAGCCCCTTCCGCACAGCCTGCTAAACCTGCGGCAGCTGCGCCTGCCGGGGAAGACGGCAGAGTAGAAGTAATTAAAATGTCACGCCGCCGCCAAACCATCGCAAAACGCCTGGTTGAGGTACAACAAACGGCTGCTATGCTCACAACCTTTAACGAAGTAGATATGACGGCAATCATGGAATTGCGTAAGCGCCGTAAAGATGGCTTCTTTAAACAACACGAAGTGAAGCTTGGCTTTATGTCATTCTTTACAAAAGCGGTCATCGGAGCACTCAAGAAATATCCGTTATTGAATGCCGAGATCCAGGGTACCGAGATCGTTAAGAAAAATTTCTACGATATCGGAGTAGCCGTTTCTACTGAGGAAGGATTAGTAGTACCGGTTGTCAGAGATGCTGACAGAAAAGGATTCGCAGATATTGAACGCTCAATTGGCGATCTTGCTGTTAAAGCGCGAAACAATAAATTAGCACTTTCTGACCTTCAGGGCGGCACTTTTACAATCACGAACGGTGGAACATTTGGATCATTGCTTTCCACCCCAATCTTGAACGCACCGCAAGTCGGTATTCTCGGAATGCACAAAATCCAGGTACGGCCGGTTGCCATCGACAACGAAAAAATGGAAAACAGACCGATGATGTATCTCGCATTATCTTATGACCACCGCATCGTTGACGGAAAAGAAGCAGTCGGTTTCCTTGTAACCTTAAAAGCATTGCTTGAAGATCCGGAACAATTATTATTAGAAGGCTGATTAAATCAGTGTTGAACCCCTGTCTGCATGCAGACAGGGGTTTTTTCATGGCTAATAAATGTAGATGCTCCAGTTTTGGACTTTTTGATTTTTGACCGGATCGGGAATTTTATATCTATATATAATGAGATAAAGAATTACAGTTTATATGAGCGATTAACCGGATTTAAGAGCTATTTTTGAAATTTACGTTAAGTGGCGATAAAACTAGAAAACAGACGACAAAATTATAAAAGTGACGACTTTTTTGAAGTTAAATGGGGTTGGAGAATAGCTAAGCAGGGGTTTAGCTACTCAAATTTAACTTCAATAAACATTCTACTAAAGAACGAACTATTTTATACGGAAAATTTTCGCGGTCAGAAGGACTATATTTTCAAAGTAGATATAAATAAAATTACACAATTACCCTATATTGTTCGTCCATTCCTAATTTTAGAATCTGAATATAGTGGTCTTATAAAAAAAGAAAGGAGGAACTTCAATGGATAAAAGTAATGGCAAGAGTAGAGGTAACGGCGGTTCTAATGCTAAAGCAGATGTTCGCTTTGATGCAGTAGAGAATGATTTTGATAATGATATAGACATTGACAATGATAATCAAGTTGATTCCGAAAATAAAGTGAAAAACGAAGACAAAAATAAGAACATTGCGAAAATCTGCAACTCAGGTAACTCCAAAATCGATCTTGATATCGATGTAGATTCTGATTCAAACGCTCGCGTACGTTCAAATTCCCGTTCGAACGCAGATGCGGAAGCTGACCAGGATCAAGATTCAGAACAAGATCAAGAGACGGATCAAGACCAGGACGTTGACGTTGATCTCTAAGCTCAAAGTGAGAAAAAAAATAAAACCAAAAGTCAGCATCAGTTTTACTGGCTTTTTTATGTCGTCAGTAGGACGATACTGCATCATTTGTTTCAGGTAAAGAACACTCCTTATATTCTTTAACCAATCTATTGGGAAAATTTACAATGTGTTTTAAAGATATTTACCCTTCGAATTATGGACTCCAACCCAGTTTGGAACGGCATAAAGCAATAACCGCAATACTTCGCAACCTATCTCAGAATTAGAAAAAGTTTCGGAAGGGTTGTCTGTAGTGAACAAGGGTTTTTACCGCATAATCCTAAACAACCGATTATAACGCTTTTTAGGCTATTCCTTACTAGTTGAACATTCCGAAACTCGTGATATTAGAAGCGATAATTACATATACATGTATTGTCGGATGGCGAGGACATGATAACATCTTTGCAGACAAGGGACCATCTTGGGTACCGTGGTTGCTGGTTTTTGTTTAATTGGGTGTATTCACTGACATTTTACTTAAACTCGAATATTACAATTTTATACATATCTTCTTCAATGAGGAACTACAAGCAGAGGGGGAGTCCCTTTTGCCATGAAAAAAACACCCTTATTCGGATGCCTTACACTTTATAATTTAACTTCTTTAATTCCCGATCTGTTAGCAAATTAACATATCATTAATGGACGTTTTTACAAGTTGAATTCAAATATACCGATTTTGTCTGACAATTTCCGCACGCTTTCTGTCAATTTTTGTATGACGAATTAACACTACTGTTTGCTGTTAACCTTTATAATTAGAAGATAAGACACACTGTAATAAAGGAGGATATTCTTCTTATGGTTTTAGTACACAAGAAAAGAAATAGGTACACTGTAGTTGTCAACGGAGCGTCAGGGCAACTTGAACCTGTTGTTATTATAGCCAGTAACATGCAGGAAATGTTTAACAAGTTAATTAAGGTTCATGGACATCTCCTTATTGATGAAGAAGGAAACGAGGTAGGAACAGTTCAATTTAGGTCAAATGTTTTAGGCTGATGTTGCTAACGAGGTCATACGCATATTTAGAAATCGTTTGTAACCTAGCACCATCTTTTTTTCGTGTATAAACGTTTGTTCCTATAGGAACCAAAGATGAAAGTTCTAAAACTTGATGGTTATGCATTCTAATACAGCCGCGTGACACAATTTTACCAATCGAAGAAGGATTGTTAGTACCGTGTATCCCGTAATGAGGTTTTGACAAACCCATCCATAGCACTCCGAACGGGCCTCCAGGATTGGGTTGTTTATTGATTATTTTATAGTTTCCACTAGGTGTTGGGGTTAATATTTTCTCAACAGCAATTGGGTATGTCTTTAACAGCCTGCTGGCATCATAAAGTTTTAATTGACGTTTGCTTGTAGATACATCAATCCATTTCACCATAAGATCATCTCCATATTGTCGATACATTTATGGTATGAAGTCTTATTATTTTTGCCATCAATTTGAAGGTCGCGATTTAGAGTGTTTCAAATATTCGAAAAGAAAAAGTAGTACTTAAAACTATCCTTGTGGTCTTGAACTGGAAGAGGGAATCAGTCGCATAAGATCCGTTAATCAGAGAATAAACCTATTTTAAACAAAATTAACCGGTTTAGTTTCCAGTTATCTGAGTTCCTGTTTTTTCGCCAATGTATCACGACCTGGAATTATTCGTTCGATTCTTCAGTAGAAAAATTACGCCGATACATAATAGTAGCAACCCATGTAAGTGCTTCATTCAATTAATGATAAAATCCATTTCTTTAAATCGACCATTCGTAAATGGGAAGGATTTGAGTCGGTACCTGTTATGATCATTGGGACTAAGGTATCTTGTTCGTGCAAACCTCCATGTCCTGCGCCCCCAACATGGGTCGGCGACCCTTCCCCAATTATTTCATGACCTGGTTTGGCGCTTACAATCAGAAAATCACCTTCATGAGAATATAAACTGCTATGTATTCTGGCTAAGGCATCTGGGTAAACCCCATATTTTATTTCCCTATCGCATAACGTGAGATTTAATAAATTTTCGTCACCATTAAGAGACCATGATTGCCCATACTGATCATAATACTCACCATCTGGTTGAAAGAGAAACTCACCCTCGAGTTCCCCTGATCTTACCTCGATTTGTTGGCCTTTTTTCCATGCGATTACATCGATTCGCTTATCCTTTTGCAATATTCGTGCAAGATCATGAAGTGGTACATTCGTTAGATCAAATGTGTAAATATAAGCCATTCTATCATTAACTGCGAGCACAATTTGATCGGTTGCGACTAACCCTTTCCTTAATTTCATAATTCGATACGAACTAAGCGATTTTCGCAAATCAATAATGGCTTCCTTGCGTTTGGAGCCTACCCAGGCCTGACCATTATCCCCTAATGTGATCCATTTATTTTGTTCCAATGCTTTATCCCACGAGCCATACAAATTTAGAAGCTTTGGTTGTACGGTTTTTTTTTATTTTTGTGAACCCTGTTAGTAATTTTGGCAATTTTAAATGGTATGATGTATTACCCCGATAAACTAGTGCATTGATCGAGGCGGATTTCCTGCCCCTATTCTCTAACTCCTCATGTATGGTTACTACTTTATGACTAATATGCCTCTCATTCAAATTGAACAATAAATCCTCTATCGCTTGTCCGAGTCCAAGCTTCCATAGCTCCCGGTAATGGCTGCCATAATTAATAAGGCGTTTTTCTTTTTTATTGAACCAGACTAAACCGGGCAGACCATGCTCATTACAATAAGTTCCTGTGAGAAGGGTCGTATCCACGTTCACTGACATAGTCGGAAAGGGAGCAACCAGATCTGGAAAGTATTGTCCCTTATCCATTAAAAACTTCAACGCAGGAGCCCTACCAGTTTTTACAGCTTCTTGCAAAGGTGAATCCATTAAGGTATCGACCACTAGCATGATGACCGGCTTTTCATGTAACTCATTTTGATTGATTATATTTGCCAATTCTATTCACCCTTCTCAATGGTCTCCTGTGAATTATCTCTATCCCCTATAATGTTTTCTTAAAATAAAGATTTCATGATAACTTTTTGAATTACTTTAAGTTGCTCCAATACTTCGGGAGACTTTGTATGCCCTGTAAAATATGCAACAGCTTGATTTTTACTTAGGAGGAAATGGCAATTATAAAGTTTTCAAGCCAGGAAAAGATATAGAAGAAATTTTTCACGACCCGAGAGTTCATTTTCCGACAAGGAGCAAAGTAGGTGGGCAACATGCATCTAAAGGTTTTGACTTTTAATATACACCAAGGAAGAGGGGTAGATAGAAAATTAAATTTACAACGAATTAGTAACATCATCAAAACCACTAATGCGGATATTATTGGCTTAAATGAAGTAGATAGATATTTCTCGGAAAGAAGTAATTTTATGGATCAGGCGCTTTATTTGGCAAACGAGTTGAATATGGAATATGTATACGGCCCTGCCGTTACCATCGAAACTCTAGGAACGAAGAACCACCGCCAATTTGGAAATGCATTGCTTTCACGTTTTCCCATAGTCAAATCTCATAATCATCCCTTTGATTTTTTACCCAGGGTAATGGAAAACCGGGCATTGCTGGAAGCCAAAGTGAATGTGGGACAGCAGGAAGTAACAGCTTTTGTTACCCATCTAAGCCTTGCACCTTTTCTTCATAAAAAACAATCAACTTTTATCCTAAATGAAATTGTCAAATGTGAAGGTCCTGCCTTTGTTATGGGGGACTGGAATATGAGTCCTCAGTCAAGAACCTGGAGAAAAGTTACGCAAAGTTTAACTGACGTATGGACAGAACATAATCGCGGAAATCAACGAGGTTATACATTTCCATCCACGCGTCCATTTAGAAGACTGGACTATATTTTTGTTACTAAAGAAATGAAGGCAATAGAATCAAAAGTAATTACTTTAGACAAGAAAGCATCAGACCATTTACCATTAATGGCGACATTAAAATTAGTATAGCATGGATTATTTTAAACAAAAAAAACTAAAGGAAGTAGAATTATGAGAGGGTATTTTTTATCGATTTGGAACTTTTTTGACCCGTTATACTACAGATTTACCCGGCTTACTTATCTTCATGATATGCATTCAATGGACAATATTTTCAGGGTTCGTCTTACATGCTATAAGGGGAGGGATGTCATGCTCTCAGACGGTACCTATATTAAGAGAAATGATACATTAGTCAAAATTCACTTGCATAATGTGAGATTGTTGAATGAATTAAAGCATATTAACAGTGAAATAAGAAAAGGGAAAATCATTTATCAAAGCGTTCAAAGGTCATTGCCAGGGATTGAATTATATATTAGAAATCATAAGAATTACCATGAAATAAAAGGGATCATCGGTATCACCTCTTTAAACAAATGCTGTGAACGTCTCGGTTTTGAAGTAATAGGCATATCTCATCCGGTTTATAAATGGCTTAAGTGGGCAACCTTTTTACCGATTATGTTCCTTTCTGCCAAAGGACCTTCAATCAAAACAATACTGAAACAGTCTCCACCCGGTTATTTATTTATGTCCAAAGATAAATTATCGGAACTATATAAGATATAGAGAAATAAAAAGGACTGTTAACAAAAACGTTAACAGTCCTTACATTGCAGATAATGATTGTTTTTCAGCTGATGATACTGATAATTGGTGCAATGTGATCTCAGGCCGGCTCCCAATACGGATGTTTACTCCGGTTTGGCCCAGTCCCTCATTAATATAAAAAGGTTTTCCATCCTGCATGTGCATTCCTTTAATAATGTTCATTTTTACGAGTTTCCCCATTTTCACAAGGTGATACGCTTTTGGATAACAAATCTGCCCGCCATGGAAATGGCCTGCTAACAAGTAGTCAAAATGGTTTTTATCCATATGAAGGACAATATTAGGGTCATGGGTTAACACTAAATTCGTTCCGTTGTGCATGCCTGCATAAGATGCCGTCAAATTACTGCGTCCCGTACTGAAATCATCGATACCTATAATGTTTACCGGTAGTCCATTCACATGAATGACTGTGCTTTCATTTTGCATAACTGTGCAGCCGTGATGTTCCAGTGTTTCTTTTAGCTGTTGAAAATTATCTCCGCGTAAAACATAATCATGATTACCGAATACAGCGTACATGCCATGTTTAGCATTTAATTGATTTAACACTTTTAAATATGGAGCAAGCTTTGGGATCGTACGTTTACGGTCGAGGAAGTCACCTGTCAAGGCAATCAAATCAATCTTTTCGTTTTTCAACTTTTCATAAAGCTCAGCCGGGGAAATAGAGATGTTTTCAAGATGCAGATCTGAAAGCTGCAATATATTTAATACGGGATTAGTCCCGAGTCCCTGATTTGGATTTATTTCTATTCTATTGATCACGATATCCTTTGTATTCTTATATGCCCGATTAATTAAATAAAGCAGGAGCATAAATAAAGCTGTAAATAATAGTATTTTCATTTGTTTCACCCCCACTAAGATTATACATGAAAAATCTCTTTATTCTTACGGTAATTGATGGCACTTATGATATGGGTATTATTACCTATACATTAGTAAGAATAGGAAAAACAAAAATAAAGAAAATTAATAAAGAGGCAATCAGTATTAATTCTAGTAGAGGTGACGAATGGAGCAACAATCAGCAAATAAAACCATATTGTTCTTACCTTTTTTACAAATTCCATCAGGCCATCATCAGGTTGCAAAAGCATTAATGGACGGGATACAGAAAAATCAACCTTATATAAAATGTGAAAAGGTTGATATTCTTTCCTATAGTTTTGGCAAAGTGGAAGCACTGGTGTCGAATACTTATCTTAAATGGATTCATGCTTTTCCAGGGCTATACAGCCGGGTATACCGCAGCAGTGTCTATAAAAACGTCGATGAGAAAAAACGATTTAGGCTTTATGAAATTTTGTTTTTACGATATATGAGAAAACTGTTATCGGAGAAAAAACCGGATGTCATTGTATGCACCCATGGCCTTCCATCCTATATGTTAAATTATTTAAAGGAAAAAAAAGAGATAAGCGTACCAGTTATCAATGTATATACCGATTATTTCATTCATAGTGTCTGGGGGATACAACATATCGATTACCACTTCGTTCCCACAAATCACATGAAAGATTTTTTGCAGCAAAAAGGATTAAAAGAAGGCCAAATTTTTTTAACCGGCATTCCCATCCATCATAAAATTAACAAACAGGCAGATCATTCAAAACCCGTTGCTGCTTTTTCTCCTTTATCCATTTTAATTACCGGAGGAAATCTAGGCGTAGGAGCAATCAACGATTTAGTTAAGAAAATAGGAACCAATAAAAGTTTTCATTTTTATGTGTTGTGCGGTACAAATCAAGCTTTATATCAAATGATAACAAACCTGCAAAAAAACAACATTACTCCGATTGGGTATATTGAGAGCAGAGAAAAAATGAATGAACTCTACGACAAAATGGACGCGATCGTGACGAAACCTGGCGGTGTTACAATAAGTGAATGCCTGTTTAAACGAAAACTAATTTTTATCTATCATGCATTGCCGGGACAAGAAGAAATCAATGTGCAGATGCTTGAAAAATCAGGGCTTATCTTTCAATTGAAGCAGTGGAAAAATGACAATCAATCATTAGAGGATCAATTATATCCTTTCTTTCAGAGCAACACCCTTCTCGAAAGTTATCAAGACAGGATTAACGAATATCATCATAACATTATCGAGAAAATTCCATCGCAAATCATTGAGGAATTATTGTATGCAAGAAATCTTTAATATAAGACAAGCTCTTCTTATTATTATCAGTTACTCAGGGAGTTAAGAGATGAAAAAATGGTTTATTATAGTCGGTTACTTGTTGGTCATCTTTATCGGTTTTATAAATAGAGAACAGATTCTGCATTGGATTCAGGAAAATGACAAAACTCATCTTCCCCTTATGTTTCTATTCTCAGCGATTATTGCAACAATCCCGATTATTCCTTTTACTTTATTTTCGGCCCTTATGGGCGCTAAATATGGACTGTTTACCGGGTCAATGATCAACTGGTTTGGAAGCGTAGCTGCATCTTTCATCTATTTTTTGCTTGCGCGCTATTTTTTGACTGGTTTTTTTAATGTCCATTTGAAAAAGTTTAAAGGAATCGATAAGTTTCACCAAATGATCGAGAAAAATGGTTTTATTGCCATTTTTATTGCTAGAATAGTCCCTGTTATTCCTCCGCCAGTGGTTAATATATATTCAGGTGTAACCGGCATGGCTTTTCTGACTTATATCTCTGCGACTGCAATCGGAAAAGTACCCCCTACGCTATTTGTGGCGTATAGCGGAGGGTATATTCTGTCATCGTTGCCTAAATTTTTTGCAGGAGCTGCCATATACTTGATTTTCCTTACAATCATTATTTTGTTTTATAAAACGTGGTTCAACAGACAATCCCATATAAAACTGAAAAAAATCCAATGAGTAACCAAATGTTTCTCCATTGATTATTATTTCGGTATACTATTTAAATAAGCCAGCATATATTACACTTTCTATTACTTATTTCTTCATTAGTTTTTTATGGTATAATCATTTACTAAAATTAAATTTTGGGGTAGATAGGCAATTGTCTAGTCCTTGGAATTATTGAGGAACATAAGATAAAACTGAATATACTCAATATAAGAAAGGGTAAAAGGTGCCTCCCTATCATAATCACATGTCTTATTATCAACCTCAATATTACAGTCAGTTTCGCAATACCCTGGGTCTCGAGATTTGGGCAGAGCAACAAATCAAACAACTAATGGAAACTCTGACTAAAGGAATAGAAGATGCTAGATTCTTACGACTGATTGCCAAAACAAATTAGTCCCACATTTTCGCTGAATGAAGAAGTAGGATCAGACAGCAGAAAGGAAGATTCCAACGTTGGAAGAAAAGAAGGAAAAAAGGTGGAGCGTAAAGGGTTATCCTTTTGATCATCTTACAGTATGCACAGGGAATTAAAGAAGCAGTCATGATTACACGTAAAGAACAAGAATATTTACAATGCATACCCAAACCTATTCTGTTTAGGCTCCAAACATTGCGCGAACGCCTCATCCGGTGTCTGATAGTCTAGGATTTTCCTTGGCAGCTGATTAAGCCAGGATTCTACTTGCTCAATCTTGTCATCGGTGAATCAGTTGTCCTTTCTTGATGAATCGGCGAATGAGCCCGTTGTGTCGCTCGTTGGTTCCACGCTCATAGGAGGCGTAAGGGTGTGAAAAGTAGACAACGATTTCTTTGTCTGTTCCCAGTCCTGCCAGGCCACTAAATTCAGACCCGTTGTCCGCGGTGATGCTTTTGAATACCTGTGGCATCTTATCTTCATAAGACAGGAGAATGGCCCTGTTAGCCCTGATTTCTGATAAGCAGAGATTTCGCCTCTCTCTGTTTCGCTGAGGTGTTTAAAAGTGCGTTTTGTTGTGGTAGAATGAGCCTGAGCCATAGTTACAATTAACCTTTTTATTAAAATCTTACTTATGAATATAAACGTTTGTTCCTATAGGAACCAAAGATGAAAGTTCTAAAACTTGATGGTTATGCATTCTAATACAGCCGCGTGACACAATTTTACCAATCGAAGAAGGATTGTTAGTACCGTGTATCCCGTAATGAGGTTTTGACAAACCCATCCATAGCACTCCGAACGGGCCTCCAGGATTGGGTTGTTTATTGATTATTTTATAGTTTCCACTAGGTGTTGGGGTTAATATTTTCCCAACAGCAATTGGGTATGTCTTTAACAACCTGCTGGCATCATAAAGTTTTAATTGACGTTTGCTTGTAGATACGTCAATCCATTTAACCATAAGATCATCTCCATATTGTCGATACATTTATGGTATGAAGTCTTATTATTTTTGCCATCAATTTGAAGGTTGGGATTTAAAGTGTTTTTTTGCTACCTTCATCCTCCATGACTTTATATAAATAGATTTTCCATGCGGCACTTTTTTCTGTAAAAATTTTATCAAGCTTTAAATGATTCTCTGTTGCATTATCAATCGGCACAGCTGAGAAAATATATTTGCCGCCAAGTTTTTTAAACGGTTCCATATTTAGTTCAAGATTCTTCAGCCTTTTCTTGGAATCCTTTTTATACATGTAATGCTTCCCCAGCTCCGAGGTAAAGATGTAGCATCGTCCGCCCCATTCATCAAAATAGATCCGAATCGCTTTACTCTTGGTCAATTCATTTTCAATAATTTTCCGAAATTGGTGTTTATAACTTAACGGATAAAAATTATTATATGTATCCAGTGTGTAAAACCCGTTAAATTGGGCAATTGCCGGATGAATGCCGATATTTGCAACGCGGTAATCTTCTTGGGGAAGTGCTATATGCTCTTTAATATTCTGAAAAAGCCTTTCTGCATAAAACTCTTTTACAGATGGCGAATTTTGATTGATAATTTCTTCATTAAAGGCCGCTAATAAAAGAATTTGGGCTGCCATAAAAATGGATAATGTTCTTTTTGTGAATTCACAATAGGTAAAAATGATTCTTAACGCAAGGGCAAAGCTAACATAGATAATCATCGGTCTTAAAAAGTGAAACCTGGCAAAGTTGAAAGTATCCAAAAAATGAAACCTTTCAGTTAAAGGAAGCCAGCCTTCATAAAACCAAAAGGCGTACCATGTTGAAAGGATAAAGTTCAACGCAAACAAAAATACAAAAACTTTTTCTTGTCTCCACAGTTTTTTTGTAATAATGACATAAAAGGTAAAAACAGTAATTGGAAGGATGACAAGAGCATGGACAGTCATGACATGCACATGACCCAGGACAAAGTTTCGAACGATCAACCGGATTACCCTCCAAAGGGGTAATTTTGCATGAAAATACTCATCCCTGCTGTTTGGTTCAAAATCGAAAATGAATGAAAACACCAGGCGGTACTCAACGAGACAAAAAATTAGCGTCATATAAACAATTGATAGAAAAAATCTTAAATTCCAGCCTTTCCCCCTGATAATATCTGTTACCCACAAAACTCCCATAGCAAAGAGAAAAAAGAAAAAGCCGAGCACGATGCTCGAATACAGCGGCAGCAAAGTAAGTACCAGATAGTTTCTCCAGTGTCTTTCACCAATTCGTATATTTAAAAATGCCCAGAGAGCAAGTGGCATCCCAAGAGTGCTGAGCATTCCCGATGGCCAAAAAGGAGTCAGGGCAAAGGCCAGGGATGTTCCTACCCGAATCCACGCCAATTGTTTGTCCGGCAGGAAATGCTTTTTAAGAAGTAAATACATTCCAAGAAAAGCAATGACTCTTGTAAGTGCCTGGCTAATAGTGTAGGCAGCCATGGTTGGGAACAGGGTATACAGCCAAACAATAACGCTGAACTCAGTACTGAATGTATTTCTCGGCATTCCATTACTTATTTGCGGGAGTCTCGAGTTAATGGAACCAAAGATTTCATTGCTTTCTTTCAGCACCTTATACCAGGCCAAATTGGAATCCAAATTATCATGTACACGGATATGAGCATTTTCACCAAGAAGTATTAGCGGTGAGAGATATAAAGCTATCACAAGAAGAGCAAAGATGAATAGTCTTTTCTCATTTTTTTCGATTTGCAAAACTACATACACCCCCTGACTGAAATTAAATTTAAAAGGATATACATATTGTTTTATTTTATGTAAGAATATATTCTTTTTTGGGGGCATGAATTCGAAGTTGCAGGAATGATTTCGCACACGCCGCATTAGAATGATTATGCTTTCCTCTATGACAAGTAGGGATTGTAGCATACTTAAATTCATGAATAGCTATTATTTTAAATATGTAGCCCATCTTCCGCATGTCATAAATTGACGAAAATTGATATTGATTGTCACAAAAAAGGATTAAAGAAACCGAGGATCGAATCATTTAGAATAACTTCCTAAATGAGGTGATCTGCATGTCCATTACAATTGAGGAAGCTCAAATAATCTATGCCCGTTCTTCCTCCGTCATTGCTCATTTTTGCGATGAACTGAATGTGGTGAAGCATATTAACGACCGTGTTTCCTGGGATCCAAACCGGGCTGAAATGTCCCCCGGTGAAGCCATTAAAGCATTGGTCATTAACCTGTTGGTAAAAGCGGGAACCCCTTTATCGTGTCAATGATTTTTATAAAAGTGTGGACATTTCCAATCTATTTGACAAGTCTTGGCAAGCCGATGACTTTAACGATGACCGCTTGGGGCGGGCTTTGGAAAAGCTCGCCAAGAGTGATCTTCCAGGCATTTATCACGGCATTGCCTTTGAAGCTCTGGAGAAGGAAGGGATTCTCCTTGACCAAGCCCATTTTGATACGACGAGTCTCTCCCTCCAGGGAGCCTATGAGACAGCATATTCTGAAGAGGACTCTCTCCGGATTACCTTCGGACACAGTAAGGAGCGCCGACCGGATTTAAAACAGCTGATGTTTGGCTTGGGCAGCGTTCAGGGCTTCCCGATCTTCGCCGATGTCATGGATGGATGGAAACACATCGGATAAAAAGTGGAATGGAGACATGGCCCTTCAGATGAAAGATCTCCTTCCGTCAGAAACGCTTCAATCTATGATCACCATCGCAGACTCCGCCATGGTTACGGAAGAAAATCTAAAAATCTTCAGCGATCGCCCGTTCATTAGCCGTTTCCCGGAAAACTTCGGCTTATGCAAAAAATTAAAAGAGACGGCCTTTGAAAACGAAGCCGACTGGGCTCAAGTTGGTACGCTCTCTGACAAGAAGAATTCGGCCATCTACCGAATTCAAGGAATGAACACTGAATTGTATGATCGAACCTATCGGTTCGCCGTGGTGCACTCATCCGCCTTGGATCAGCGGAAGCAGAAGAAAATAAATCGTGACGTGTCCAACGAAGGATCGAAGATCGAAAAATCCATCAAAACTTGGAGTGGGATCGAGTACCATTGCCACGAAGACGCCGCCGCCGCCCAATTGGAACAACATGTGGCTACCCGACTCAAATACCATCGACTCACCGGTGAAGTGAAGCGGATGGAAAAAGTAAAGCGACGCCCGGGACGGCCTTCAAAGACGGTGACAGCCCCTGTGGACATG